>NZ_JBMUZU010000001.1:7737500-9153068 GCF_049542095.1 Streptomyces sp. G45
TAAGGTAGCGAAATTCCTTGTCGGGTAAGTTCCGACCTGCACGAATGGCGTAACGACTTCTCGACTGTCTCAACCATAGGCCCGGTGAAATTGCACTACGAGTAAAGATGCTCGTTTCGCGCAGCAGGACGGAAAGACCCCGGGACCTTTACTACAGTTTGATATTGGTGTTCGGTTCGGCTTGTGTAGGATAGGTGGGAGACTGTGAAGCATGCACGCCAGTGTGTGTGGAGTCGTCGTTGAAATACCACTCTGGTCGTGCTGGATGTCTAACCTGGGTCCGTGATCCGGATCAGGGACAGTGTCTGATGGGTAGTTTAACTGGGGCGGTTGCCTCCCAAAGGGTAACGGAGGCGCCCAAAGGTTCCCTCAGCCTGGTTGGTAATCAGGTGTTGAGTGTAAGTGCACAAGGGAGCTTGACTGTGAGACTGACGGGTCGAGCAGGGACGAAAGTCGGGACTAGTGATCCGGCGGTGGCTTGTGGAAGCGCCGTCGCTCAACGGATAAAAGGTACCCCGGGGATAACAGGCTGATCTTCCCCAAGAGTCCATATCGACGGGATGGTTTGGCACCTCGATGTCGGCTCGTCGCATCCTGGGGCTGGAGTCGGTCCCAAGGGTTGGGCTGTTCGCCCATTAAAGCGGTACGCGAGCTGGGTTTAGAACGTCGTGAGACAGTTCGGTCCCTATCCGCTGTGCGCGTAGGAGTCTTGAGAAGGGCTGTCCCTAGTACGAGAGGACCGGGACGGACGAACCTCTGGTGTGCCAGTTGTTCTGCCAAGGGCATGGCTGGTTGGCTACGTTCGGGAGGGATAACCGCTGAAAGCATCTAAGCGGGAAGCCTGCTTCGAGATGAGGGCTCCCACCCACTTGATGGGGTAAGGCTCCCAGTAGACGACTGGGTTGATAGGCCAGATATGGAAGCCTCGTGAGGGGTGGAGTTGACTGGTACTAATAGGCCGAGGGCTTGTCCTCAGTTGCTCGCGTTCACTGTGTTGGTTCTGAAACCACGAACAACCCCACACACACGTGTGGTGCGGTTGATGTGTTTCGTAGTGTTTCGGTGGTCATAGCGTGAGGGAAACGCCCGGTTACATTCCGAACCCGGAAGCTAAGCCTTACAGCGCCGATGGTACTGCAGGGGGGACCCTGTGGGAGAGTAGGACGCCGCCGAACTAAAATTGAGTGAGAGCCGTGGTTCTCGGACATCATGTCCGAGAACCACGGCTTTTTGCGTTCGCACGACGGCCACCCCTCCGTACAGGCGCCTGACAACTGACGGTAGGGTCAGGGGGCATCATTGGCTCGTTCCCCACAGGAGGCCCCCGGGTGGAGGTCCAGGAGACCCGTGTCCAGACGGACCGGGTCCTCACCATCCCGAACATCCTCAGCATGGCGCGTCTCGTCGGCGTACCCCTCTTCCTGTGGCTGATCCTCTGGCCGGAGTTCGGCGGGCCCAAGAGCAGCGACGTGTGGGCGCTGATCGTGCTCGCGCTCAGCGGCGTCAGCGACTACCTGGACGGGAAGCTCGCCCGCCGGTGGAACCAGATCAGTAGCCTCGGCCGGATCCTCGACCCCGCAGCCGACCGGCTCTACATCCTGTCCACGCTGGTCGGCCTCACCTGGCGGGAGATCCTGCCGCTCTGGCTGACGGCCGTGCTGCTGCTGCGTGAGCTGGTTCTCCTGGTGATGGTCGGGATCCTCAGGCGCCACGGCTATCCGCCGCCGCAGGTGAACTTCCTCGGGAAGGCCGCCACCTTCAACCTGATGTACGCCTTTCCGCTGCTTCTGCTCAGTGACGGAAGTGGCTGGATCCACACACTCGCTGCTATTTTCGGATGGGCGTTCGCCGGATGGGGTACAACGCTGTACTGGTGGGCAGGGATCCTCTACGTGGTTCAGGTCCGCCGACTTGTCAAGGCGGATGCCATGGCCGATTGAGCTTGCCGAATTGGCGGCTGTAGAGGCTACGAGGCCCCGAACTGACTCGAACGGGCCAATCCTGGTGAGCCAAGTCGGCTAGATCGTCGTCTATCAAGGAGGACGTTACCGACATGAAGGCCGTCGTGATGGCCGGGGGCGAAGGCACTCGCCTTCGCCCCATGACTTCGAGCATGCCCAAGCCGCTCCTGCCGGTGGCCAACCGGCCGATCATGGAGCATGTGCTGCGGCTGCTGAAAAGGCATGGGCTCACCGAGACCGTAGTGACCGTGCAGTTCCTGGCGTCGCTCGTCAAGAACTACTTCGGCGACGGTGAGGAGCTCGGAATGGAACTCACCTATGCCAACGAGGAGAAGCCTCTCGGCACTGCCGGAAGCGTGAAGAACGCGGAAGAGGCGCTGAAGGACGACGCCTTTCTGGTCATCTCCGGTGACGCTCTGACCGACTTCGACCTCACCGAACTGATCAGGTTCCACAAGGAGAAGGGCGCGCTCGTCACCGTCTGTCTCACGCGCGTTCCCAACCCGCTGGAATTCGGCATCACCATCGTCGACGAAGAAGGCAAGGTCGAGCGCTTCCTGGAGAAGCCGACCTGGGGCAGGTCTTCTCCGACACGGTGAACACGGGTATCTACGTCATGGAGCCCGAGGTCTTCGACTACGTCGAGGCCGACGTCCCCGTCGACTGGTCCGGGGACGTCTTCCCGCAGCTCATGAAGGAAGGCAAGCCCGTCTACGGCTATGTGGCCGAGGGCTACTGGGAAGACGTCGGCACCCACGAGAGCTACGTCAAGGCGCAGGCCGACGTCCTTGAGGGCAAGGTCGACGTCGAACTCGACGGGTTCGAGATCTCACCCGGAGTATGGGTCGCCGAGGGAGCCGAGGTGCACCCCGACGCCGTACTGCGCGGACCGCTGTACGTGGGGGACTACGCGAAGATCGAGGCGGACGCCGAGATCCGGGAGCACACCGTGGTGGGCTCCAACGTCGTCGTGAAGAGCGGTGCCTTCCTGCACAAGGCGGTCGTCCACGACAACGTGTACATCGGGCAGCACAGCAACCTGCGGGGCTGTGTCGTCGGCAAGAACACCGACATCATGCGGGCCGCCCGGATCGAGGACGGCGCGGTCATCGGCGACGAGTGCCTCGTCGGTGAGGAATCGATCGTCCAGGGGAACGTACGGGTCTACCCGTTCAAGACCATCGAGGCCGGTGCCTTCGTCAACACCTCCGTCATCTGGGAGTCCCGCGGCCAGGCGCACCTCTTCGGCGCCCGCGGTGTCTCCGGGATCCTGAACGTGGAGATCACACCGGAACTCGCGGTGCGACTGGCGGGGGCGTACGCGACGACGCTGAAGAAGGGCTCGACGGTCACCACGGCCCGTGACCACTCCCGGGGTGCGCGGGCCCTGAAGCGGGCGGTGATCTCCGCGCTCCAGGCCAGCGCCATCGACGTACGCGACCTGGAGAACGTGCCGCTGCCGGTGGCGCGGCAGCAGACCGCGCGCGGAAGCGCCGGAGGCATCATGATCCGGACCACACCCGGGGTGCCGGACTCCGTCGACATCATGTTCTTCGACGGGCGGGGAGCGGACCTCTCGCAGGCGAGCCAGCGGAAACTCGACCGGGTGTACGCGCGCCAGGAGTACCGGCGGGCCTTCCCCGGAGAGATCGGAGACCTGCACTTCCCGGCAAGCGTGTTCGACTCGTACACCGGATCGCTGCTGCGGAACGTGGACACGACCGGAATCGCGGAGTCCGAACTGAAGGTCGTGGTCGACGCGTCCAACGGCAGCGCCGGGCTGGTGCTGCCCAGCCTCCTCGGCAAGCTCGGGGTCGACGCGCTGACCATCAACCCGGGGCTCGACGAGTCGCGGCCGACCGAGTCGGCGGACGCGCGCCGGGCCGGACTGGTGCGGCTCGGCGAGATCGTGGCGTCGGCGCGCGCGGCCTTCGGCGTGCGCTTCGACCCCGTGGGCGAGCGCCTTTCGCTGGTCGACGAGAAGGGGCGGATCGTCGAGGACGACCGGGCCCTGCTCGTGATGCTGGACCTGGTCGCCGCGGAGCGGCGCAGCGGGCGGGTCGCGCTGCCGGTGACGACGACGCGCATCGCCGAGCAGGTGGCGGCCTACCACGGCACACAGGTCGACTGGACGACGACGTCCCCGGACGACCTCACGCGGGTCGGCCGCGGCGATTCGACGATCTTCGGCGGTGACGGCCGTGGCGGCTTCATCGTGCCGGAGTTCAGCAGCGTCTTCGACGGCACGGCGGCGTTCGTGCGCCTCATCGGGCTCGTGGCGCGCACGCAGCTCACGCTGAGCCAGATCGACGCCCGCATCCCGCGGGCTCATGTGCAGCGGCGGGACCTCGCCACTCCGTGGGCCGTGAAGGGACTGGTGATGCGGCGGGTGGTGGAGGCCGCGGGCGATCGGTCGGTGGACACGACGGACGGCGTACGCGTCGTGGAGGCGGACGGGCGCTGGGTGCTCGTGCTGCCCGACCCCGCGGAGGCCGTCACCCACCTGTGGGCCGAGGGGCCCGACGACGCCTCGGCTCAAGCTCTCCTTGACGAGTGGGCGGCCGTCGTGGACAGCGCGGGACGCTGAGCGCAACCGCGCCGGGCAGCACCCGTAAGTGGCGCTGTCCGGCGCGCCGGTGGGGCCATTCGGAGGTAGCGCCCGCGACGTGCGACGATGTGCGGCATGCCGCAGCAGCCCCCCGTTCGGAGCACCGCCTCGCGCCCCTCGCGCCCGGACGCTTCCATGTCGCTGCTCACCACGGTCATGGACCACAGCCTGGACGAGGGGTACTCGGAGGCGGCCGCCCGCAAGAGGGAATCCGGCTCCACCGGAGTGCCCAAGCCGCTGCGGGCGAAGCTGGGCCTCGCGGTCGGCCTGGTGCTCGCGGCGATGGTGGTGACCGTGGGCGCCGCGCAGGCGCGGATAGCGGCGCCGGAGCTGGCCAAGGAGCGCCGCGAGCTCATCGACCGGGTCGAGACCGCGACCCGGGACGCGGACGACCTGGAGCACGAGGTCGACGAGTTGCGGGGCGACGTGAGCGCCCGCCAGCGTGCCGCGCTGAAGGAACACGGCGGGGACGGGGCCGAGTTGGTCGCGCTGCTGTCCGGTGCCACGGAGGTGCGCGGGCCGGGCGTGAAGCTGGTGGTCAACGACAAGAAGCAGGCCGACCAGGGCGGCGGCGGGCCGCGGGAGAGCTCCGGCTTCTCCGACACCGGCCGCGTGCGCGACCGCGACATGCAGCGCGTCGTCAACGGTCTGTGGGAGTCGGGTGCCGAGGCCATCACCATCAATGACCAGCGGCTGACCGCGCTGTCGGCCATCAGGGCGGCGGGTGACGCGATACTGGTCGACAACAAGCCGCTGGTGCCGCCGTATACGGTGCTCGCGGTGGGCGACGGCCAACAGCTGAGCACGCGGTTCCAGAACAGCCATGACGGTCAGTACCTGCACGCGCTGCAGGAGAACTTCGGCATCCGGACCAGCATCGCGGCGGTGGACGACCTCCGGCTTCCGGCCGCGCCCAGTGTGACCGTACGCACAGCAGAGCCGAAGGCAGGAAAGGGCACATCGTGATCGCCGTACTGGGCCTCGTCGTGGGAGTCGTGGCCGGATTGTTGGTCCGGCCCGAGGTACCGGCGGTGGTCGAGCCGTATCTTCCGATCGCCGTGGTGGCCGCGCTCGACGCGGTGTTCGGCGGTCTGCGCGCGATGCTCGACGGGATCTTCGACGACAAGGTCTTCGTGGTGTCGTTCCTGTCGAACGTGGTCGTGGCCGCGCTGATCGTCTTCCTGGGTGACAAGTTGGGCGTCGGCGCGCAGCTCTCCACGGGCGTCGTGGTGGTGCTCGGCATCCGCATCTTCTCCAACGCCGCGGCCATCCGTCGGCACGTGTTCCGGGCGTGACGCCGATGCATCCCACGCACAGGGACGGCGGTCCCGACGACGAGCGGCGCGCGGAACTGCCCGCCGAGGTCCCTGCACCGCCCGGAACGGCCCCAGGGGGCCCGGGCGCGCGGCCGGGCGCCTCCTCCGGCCCGTCCGCGATGACCGGCCGTCAGCGGCTCGTACAGGGGCTCTGGCCGCCCCGTCTGACCAGGGCACAACTGATCGTGGCCCTGCTGCTGTTCGTTCTGGGCCTCGGCCTGGCCATCCAGGTACGGTCCACCAACGACAGCAGCGCGCTGCGCGGCGCACGCCAAGAAGATCTTGTGCGCATCCTGGATGAACTGGATGACCGAACTCAGCGTCTGGAAGATGAGAAGCGACGTCTGGAGGAACAGCGCACCGGCCTGGAGAACAGTTCGGACCAGGCCGAGGAGGCCCGCAAGCAGACCGCTGAGAGGGAACGGCAACTCGGCATCCTGGCGGGCACCGTGGCCGCGCAGGGGCCGGGCATCACGCTGACGATCGACGACAAGAAGGGGACGGTGGAGGCCGACATGCTGCTCGACGCCATCCAGGAGCTGCGCGCCGCGGGCGCCGAGGCCATCCAGGTCGACAACGTGCGGGTGGTGGCGGGCACCCATCTGTCGGACGCGGCCGGTGGCGGCGTGCGCGTGGACGGACGCAAGGTCACCGAACCGTACCGCTTCAAGGTCATCGGCAAGCCGCAGGACCTCGAACCGGCGCTGAACATCCCGGGAGGCGTGGTGCAGACTCTGGAGAAGGAGCAGGCCACGGTCACTGTCGCACGTATGGAGAAGATCGTTGTTGACGCCTTGCGACCGGCGAAGCGCCCTGACTACGCTCGGTCGTCCTCCCAGTGAGGCGGGGGTGCATGGGGGCCGTCGGTCCAGGGCATGAGGTTGCGGGGGGTCGGCGCATCCGGGACGGGGTGCGTGGTGGAAACTGTTTGGCGGATACGGACGTTGTGAAGGTGTCCGTACCGCGCATGTACGCCGGTGTGTGCAATCAGGGTTCGTCCTGCCCCACGGGCGGGTCTGTTTCGGTCAAGGGGAATCGCCCGTGAAGTTGTTTGCGAAGTTGTTCGGCAAGAGTGCACGTGAGGACGCCCGTCATCGCGCGCCGCGTCAGACGGACGTGCCGGAGACACAGGTGGGCGAGCGCCCGATGTTCCGGGACCAGGTGGCTGGTCCGGGTGGTGACATTTCGGGCGGACAGGGCGCGTCATCTGTTGACCCTGCGAGTTCCGGCCGCATAGGTTTCGGGGAACCGTCAGCCCCAGGTGCGGGTGGAGGGTTCGCCCAGGACCCGTACGCGTCCCATGCCCCAGCGGGGCAGCCGCGGCAGGAGGATCCGTCCATGTCGGCCCTGGTGTGTCAGAGGTGCGGGAACCGCAACGCGCAGGCCAGCCGTTTCTGCTCCAACTGCGGTGCGCCGCTGCGGGCCGGAGCGGTAGCCGAGCGTCCGTCCGAGACCACGTCGACGATCTCGATCTCGGGCCTTGAGGCGTACGACGCCGAGACCACGGGGCAGACGCCGTCCCCGGCGCTGTCGCCCGAGGCCCAGGCCGCCGTCGACGCGCTGCCGCTCGGCTCGGCCCTCCTCGTGGTCCGGCGGGGTCCGAACTCGGGCAGCCGCTTCCTGCTGGACGGCGAGCTGACCACGGCGGGCCGCCACCCGCAGAGCGACATCTTCCTGGACGACGTGACGGTCTCGCGTCGCCACGTGGAGTTCCGCCGCTCTCCGGACGGCTCCTTCACGGTCGCCGACGTGGGCAGCCTCAACGGCACGTACGTGAACCGGGAGCGGATCGACTCCGTCGCCCTGTCCAACGGCGACGAGGTCCAGATCGGCAAGTACCGCCTGGTCTTCTACACGAGCCAGCGGGGCATCTGACCTTCCCCCGGACCCGGTCCGGGGAGACCCGAGGGAAGGGCCATGCTGCACACACCGAGGGGCGGTGCCGGAAACGGCACCGCCGCCGCGGGCCGTCGCCTGATGAGCATCGGCAGCGTGCTGAACGTGCTCCGCGAGGAGTTTCCCGAGGTCACGATCTCCAAGATCAGGTTCTTGGAGTCCGAAGGGCTCGTCGAGCCACAGCGCACGCCGTCGGGGTACCGGAAGTTCACCCCGGAGGACGTGGAGCGCCTCGGGTACGTCCTGCGCATGCAGCGCGACCACTATCTGCCGCTGAAGGTCATCCGCGAGCAGTTGGACGCGGCTGAGCGCGGGGAGCCGGTCCCGCCGCCTTCGGTGGGGCCGCAACGGGAGTCCGGCGACGGCGAGCAGCCGGACGGCACCGAGGAGCGCACCGTCGCCCGAGTGGGGCGTGCGGCCCTGCTGGCCGCCGTCGAGGCCGACGAGGCGCAGCTCGAGGAGTGGGAGTCGTACGGCTTGATCTCGCCGTTCGACGACGGCAGCTATGACGCGGAGGCCATCACGGTCGCCGCGCTGGTCGTCGAGCTGGGACGATTCGGCATCGAGCCGCGCCATCTGCGGGCCATGAAGGCCGCAGCGGACCGGGAGGCGGCCCTCGTCGACCAGGTCGTCGCGCCGCTGCGCAGGCACCGCAATCCGCAGACCCGGGCCCATGCGGAGGCCCGCGCCCAGGAGCTCGCGGGGCTCACGGGGAAGCTGCACGCGGCACTGGTGCACGGTGCGCTGGGTGTCCGGCCGCGCTGACTCGACGGGTGCCCGACTACCCAAACCTGCCGGGCACGGCCTAGGGTTGCTGTGTGAACGAGCTCGACGTCGTAGGTGTCCGGGTCGAAATGCCCTCCAACCAGCCGATCGTGCTCCTGCGTGAAGTGGGAGGCGACCGGTACCTCCCCATCTGGATCGGTCCAGGGGAGGCGACCGCCATCGCCTTCGCACAGCAGGGCATGGCGCCCGCGCGGCCGCTGACGCACGACCTGTTCAAGGACGTGCTGGAGGCCGTCGGCCAGGAGCTCACCGAAGTGCGCATCACCGACCTGCGGGAAGGCGTGTTCTACGCCGAGCTGGTCTTCGCCAGCGGGGTCGAGGTGAGCGCCCGTCCCTCCGATGCCATAGCGCTGGCCTTGCGCACCGGGACGCCGATCTTCGGCAGTGACGGCGTGCTCGACGACGCGGGCATCGCCATCCCGGACGAGCAGGAGGACGAGGTGGAGAAGTTCCGTGAGTTCCTCGACCAGATCTCGCCCGAGGACTTCGGCACCAGCAGCCAGTGAGCTGCCGAGCTGCCAGCGGGGCGGTGAACCGGCGGCGGTCAGCGAGCTGTCGCCGGAACGGCCCCCGCCGAGAGGCCGACGCTGGGACATTCGGCTAGCCTTTCCCCGCGGCATAGGACGGGAAACCACTCGCAGGGTGATTATCACTCGGCGTGCCGAGTGTGGCGATCGTTGACGAGCCCCTGGTGACTGCCTACCGTCGAGAAGGCAGGTCAAGGACGGAGGTCGGCGTGAGAAGCAGCGGCGACGGTACAGCGGTCGGCGGTCCGTATCCGCTGCACGGTGGCTCGGCCGATCCCTCTACGAAGCGCCCGGTGGCGGTCCACGGAGGCGGGAGCCCGTCCGGCCCGGAAGGTCCGGCGCAGCAGCCGGGTGATCCCGCGGACTCCGCGCGCGACGCCATCGGCTACCGCGGCCCCACGGCCTGCGCCGCCGCGGGCATCACCTACCGCCAGCTCGACTACTGGGCGCGCACCGGTCTGGTCGAGCCCAGCGTGCGCGCGGCGGGCGGCTCAGGGACCCAGCGGCTCTACAGCTTCCGTGACGTGGTCGTCTTGAAGGTCGTGAAGCGTTTCCTCGACACGGGCGTCTCGCTCCAGAACATCCGCACCACGGTCCAGCACCTGCGCGAGAGCGGCTTCCGGGACCTGGAGCGGACGACGCTGATGAGCGACGGCGCGACGGTGTACGAGTGCACGTCGCCCAGCGAGGTCCACGATCTCCTCCAGGGCGGCCAGGGCGTCTTCGGCATCGCCGTGGGCGTCGTGTGGCGCGACGTCGAGGCGGCGCTGTCGCAGCTGCACGGTGAGCGCATCGACACCGGGGAGACCCTGGTGGGGCACCACCCCGGGGACGAGCTGGCGCGGCGGCGCAACCGCGCGGGCTGACGGCCTCGTCCGGACCGCTCCGAACTCCCGAGGAGCCGGTCTGGTGCGGGCCCGTCCCGGCCCGGTCCGGCTGGTGGCGGGCCGGATTGTCAGTGGCGTAAGGCAGCATCGGTGGTGTGAGAACCGCGCCGACGATTCTGCATCTCGACATGGACGCGTTCTACGCGTCCGCCGAGCAGGCCGCCAAGCCCAGCCTGCGCGGCAAGGCCGTCGTGGTCGGCGGCCTCGGGCCGCGCGGCGTGGTGGCCACGGCGTCGTACGAGGCGCGGCAGTTCGGGGTGCACTCGGCGATGCCGATGGGGCAGGCGCGGCGGCTCGCGCCGAACGCCGCGTACCTGGTGCCCCGGTTCGGTCTGTACCGGGAGATCAGCGAGCAGGTCATGGGGCTGCTGCGGGAGCTGTCGCCGCTCGTGGAGCCGCTCAGCCTCGACGAGGCCTTCGTGGACCTGGAAGCGGGGGGTGTCGCGGCGGACGAGGCGTCGGCGCGGGCCGTGGGGGAGCGCCTGCGCGCGGACATCCGGCGGGTCACGGGTCTGACCGGGTCGGTGGGGCTCGCCGCGTCCAAGATGCTGGCGAAGATCGCTTCGGAGCGGGCCAAGCCGGACGGCCTGGTGCTGATAGTGCCCGGCACCGAGCGGGAGCTGCTCGGGCCGCTGTCGGTGCGGGTGCTGCCCGGGGTCGGCCCCGCGACCGGGGACCATCTGAGGCGTGCCGGGATCACCACGGTCGAAGAACTCGCCGAGGCCGGGGAGGACGAGCTGGTGCGGCTGCTCGGCAAGGCCCACGGCGGGTCCCTGTACGCGATGGCGCTCGCGCGGGACGAGCGGGCCGTGGTCGCCGAGCGGGACACCAAGTCGGTCAGCGTCGAGGACACGTACGACGTGGACATCCACGACCGGGTCCGGGTCAGGACGGAGGTCGCGCGGCTCGCCGACCGGTGCGTGCAGCGGCTGCGGGCCGCCGGGCACTCCGGACGCACCATCGTGCTGAAGGTGCGGAGGTACGACTTCTCGACGCTGACGCGGTCCGAGACGCTGCGCGGGCCCACGGACGACCCCGCGGTCGTGCGGGAGGCCGCCGCGCGGCTTCTGGAGTCCGTGGACACCACGGGAGGCGTGCGGCTGCTCGGCGTCGGCGTCAGCGGCCTCGCGGACTTCACGCAGGAGGACCTGTTCGCGCAGGCGCAGGCGGCCGTGCGGGCGGAGACGGTGCCTTCGCTGGACGAGGGCGTGGAGTCGGCGGAGAGCGAGGGGGTGCCGGTGCCCGAGGGGGAGAGCGGGGTGCCGGACGCGGGTGAGGAGGCCGTGCCGCTCGCCGAGCGGCGGTGGCTGGCCGGACAGGACGTCCGGCACGCCGTGCACGGGCCCGGGTGGGTGCAGGGCAGTGGCCTGGGGCGGGTGACCGTGCGGTTCGAGACGCCGGGGTCGGTTCCAGGGCGGGTGCGGACGTTCCGGGTCGAGGATCCGGAGCTTGAGGCGTCGGATCCGTTGCCGTTGGTGGTGGCGGGAGCGGTTGAAGCGGTTGAAGCGGGTGGGGAGGCTGGAGCGGCTGGGGTGATTCAGTCGGCTGGCGTTGCTGGGGTGATGGAAGCGGCTGGTGTGCCTGGCGTGGTTGAGGTGGAGGTGGGTGCGGTAGCTGAGGTGGGCGGTGAGGAGGCGGTTGCCGGGGCCTCAGCGGGTGGTGTGGGGGCTGGCGCGGGGGAGGAGTAGGTGGGCGAGGGGGTGGGGCTGGGGAGCGGTCCTGGGGGTGGTGGTGGCCTTTGGTGGGGGCGCAGGGCCGCGGGGCGCGGAGGACGTGCTGGGGCAGCTCTGGGGTGACCGGGGCGTGATCGCCCTGGGGCGGGGGGCTCAAGCGTCGGCGGGCGCCGGGCGCGGTCCTCCAGGGCAGGGCGGGCGATGCCCGGCGCGGGGCCGGGTGGGGTGCGGGCGGCGCCGGAGCGGGGTGGGAGACGGCGCGCGTACGGAACACGGCCCCCGGGCGGGATGAGCGGCGGCGCGCGTACGGGTCACGGTCCCCGGGCGGGATGAGCGGCGGCGCGCGTACGGGCCACGGCCCCCGGGCGGGATGAGGGGCGGCGGTGCGTACGGGCCACGGCCCCCAGGACCCCGTACCGAGCGTATCGGCCCGCCAGGCCGTGCTACGCGTCCGGCTGGTCCGGGCGCTGGCCGAACTCGTGGTCCGGCAGCGGAGGCGGCGCCGCCAGGTCGAGGCCGTAGTGGCGGTAGAGCTGCAGCTCCTGCTCGGGGGAGAGGTGGCGGCCCACGCCGAAGTCGGGGGCGTCCTTGATCAGGGCGCGCTCGAAGGGGACGCGGAGCGTGCCGTCGTGGACCAGCTCGCTCGGCTCCAGGGGCACGAAGGCGTCCCTGCTGAACAGCCCCGTGCGTATGGCCGCCCACTCCGGGGTGCCGGTGGCGTCGTCGAGGTACACCTCGTCCACCGTGCCGATCTTGGTGCCGTTGCGGTCGAACGCCTTGCGGCCGATCAGGTTGCGCGGATCGATGTCGGTCTGCACGGGCCCTCCAACTGGTCGCGAGTCCTTCGCCGCCGTTCGCTCTTGGCTCGTTCTCGGCTCGTTCTCGGCTTGTCCTGGGGTCGCTCTGGGGTCGCTCTGGGGTCGTATTGACGTCGTAGTGAGGTCGTAGTGAGGTCGTCCTGTGTTCGTTCCGAGGTCGTTCCTGGGGCGTTCCGGGGTCGTTTCCGGTTCGTTCCGGGTGTGTTCTGGGCTCGCTTCGGGTTCGTTCTCGTCCTGGTTTGGCTCGTCATCACTACGAAAGAGCACATTGAGGCGGGCGGCCACTTGAGGGTTCGGCCGCTGACCTCGCTGGTAGGCTGGCAAGCGGCTGTTGACCCCGTGCGGGAGAGCTCTTCGGTGGCAGCACCGGAGGCGCCGAAGGAGCAACTCCTCCCCGGAATCTCTCAGGCCCCTGTACCGCACGGACGAGGCCACTCTGGAAAGCAGGGCGGGCGTCGGGCGGGCACGTTCGGAACCCTTCCTCACCGACGGTGCAAGCAGGACCGCTCCCGGGCGGGCCTGTGAAGCTCTCAGGTTGAGATGACAGAGGGGGAGGCCGTCCGGGTACCCGCGCCGTGGTGCCCCTCGCAGGTCGCGTAAGACCAGGAGGCCTCCGCAATGACCGCCACTCCTCGCATTCCGCTCGCGCGGCTCGAACAGGGAATCCCCTTCGAGCAGCGGCACATCGGCCCCGACGCGGAAGCGCGCGCCAAGATGCTCGCCCAGGTCGGGTACGGCTCGCTCGACGAGCTCACGGCCACCGCAGTCCCCGATGTGATCAAGAACGCCGAGGCCCTCGATCTGCCCGGCGCGCGCACGGAGGCCGAGGTCCTGGCCGAGCTGCGCTCCCTCGCCGACCGCAACCAGGTCCTCGACTCCATGATCGGACTCGGGTACTACGGCACGTTCACGCCGCCGGTGATCCTGCGGAACGTCATGGAGAACCCCGCGTGGTACACGGCGTACACGCCGTACCAGCCGGAGATCTCCCAGGGCCGCCTTGAGGCGCTGCTCAACTTCCAGACCGTCGTCGCCGAGCTGACGGGGCTGCCCACCTCCGGCGCCTCACTGCTCGACGAGGGCACAGCCGCGGCCGAGGCGATGGCGCTGTCCCGGCGCGTCGGCAAGGTCAAGAACGGCGTCTTCGTGGTCGACGCGGACGCCCTGCCGCAGACCATCGCGGTCATCCAGACCCGTGCCGAGCCGACCGGCGTCGAGGTCGTCGTCGCCGACCTGAGCGACGGCATCCCCGCCGACCTAGCCGAGCGCGAGATCAGCGGCGTCCTCGTGCAGTACCCGGGCGCCTCCGGAGCCGTCCGCGACATCAAGCCCGTCATCGACCAGGCCCACGAGCTGGGCGCGGTCGTCACCGTCGCCGCCGACCTGCTGGCCCTCACGCTGCTCACCTCGCCCGGCGAGCTGGGCGCCGACATCGCCGTCGGCACCACCCAGCGCTTCGGCGTGCCCATGGGCTTCGGCGGCCCGCACGCCGGATACATGGCGGTGCGCGAGAAGTTCGCCCGCAGCCTGCCCGGCCGCCTCGTCGGCGTGTCCGTGGACGCGGACGGCAACAAGGCCTACCGCCTGGCCCTCCAGACCCGCGAGCAGCACATCCGCCGCGAGAAGGCCACCAGCAACATCTGCACCGCGCAGGTGCTGCTCGCCGTCATGGCCGGGATGTACGCGGTGTACCACGGCCCCGAGGGGCTCCGCACCATCGCCCGCCGCACCCACCGGTACGCGGCGCTGCTCGCCGCGGGCCTCACCGCGGGCGGCGTGGAGATCCTGCACGGCGCGTACTTCGACACGCTGACCGCGCGGGTGCCGGGCAAGGCCGCCGACGTGGTCGCGGCCGCGCGCGAGGGCGGGGTCAACCTGCGCCTCGTCGACGCCGACCACGTGTCGTTCGCCTGCGACGAGACCACCACGCGGGCGCAGCTCACCGCGGTGTGGACGGCGTTCGGCGTCGAGGCCGACATCGAGGCCCTCGACGCGACCACCGAGGACGCGCTGCCCGCCGCCCTGCTCCGCTCCGACGAGTACCTGACGCACCCGGTCTTCCACCAGTACCGCTCCGAGACCGCGATGCTGCGCTACCTGCGCAAGCTGGCCGACCGCGACTACGCGCTCGACCGCGGCATGATCCCGCTGGGCTCCTGCACGATGAAGCTCAACGCGACCACGGAGATGGAGCCGGTCACCTGGCCCGAGTTCGGGCAGCTGCACCCCTTCGCGCCCGCCCAGCAGGCGCAGGGCTATCTGACGCTCATCCGAGAGCTGGAGGAACGTCTCGCCGAGGTCACCGGCTACGACAAGGTGTCGCTCCAGCCGAACGCCGGTTCGCAGGGCGAGCTGGCCGGTCTGCTCGCGGTGCGCGGCTACCACCGGGCCAACGGCGACGAGCAGCGCACCGTCTGTCTCATCCCGTCCTCCGCGCACGGCACCAACGCCGCCAGCGCCGTCATGGCCGGGATGAGGGTCGTCGTGGTGAAGACCGCCGATGACGGCGAGATCGACGTGGACGACCTGCGCGCGAAGATCGAGCAGTACCGCGACCAGCTCGCGGTGCTGATGATCACGTACCCGTCCACGCACGGCGTGTTCGAGGAGCACGTCGCCGACATCTGCGCGGCCGTCCACGAGGCGGGCGGCCAGGTGTACGTGGACGGCGCCAACCTCAACGCGCTGGTGGGGCTGGCCAAGCCGGGCCACTTCGGCGGCGACGTGTCGCACCTGAACCTGCACAAGACCTTCTGCATCCCGCACGGCGGTGGCGGCCCCGGCGTCGGCCCGGTCGCGGTGCGCGAGCACCTCGCGCCGTACCTGCCGAACCACCCGCTCCAGCCCGCCGCCGGGCCGGAGACGGGCGTCGGCCCGGTCTCGGCCGCTCCGTGGGGCTCCGCCGGGATCCTGCCGATCTCGTGGTCGTACGTGCGTCTCATGGGCGGCGAGGGACTCAAGCGCGCCACGCAGATCGCGGTGCTCTCCGCGAACTACATCGCCAAGCGCCTCGAGCCGCACTTCCCGGTGCTCTACACCGGCCCCGGCGGCCTCGTCGCGCACGAGTGCATCATCGACCTGCGGCCGCTCAGCAAGGCCACGGGCGTCACCGTCGACGACATCGCCAAGCGGCTCATCGACTACGGCTTCCACGCGCCGACCATGTCCTTCCCCGTCGCCGGGACGCTGATGATCGAGCCGACGGAGAGCGAGGACCTGGATGAGCTGGACCGTTTCTGCGACGCGATGATCGCCATCCGCGGGGAGATCGAGAAGGTCGCGAGCGGCGCGTGGGCCGCGGACGACAACCCGCTGCGCAACGCCCCGCACACGGCCGCCGCGCTGGGCGGCGACTGGGAGCACGGCTACAGCCGCGAGGAGGCCGTCTTCCCGGCCGGTGTGTCGGCCGCCGACAAGTACTGGCCGCCGGTACGCCGCATCGACCAGGCGTACGGCGACCGGAACCTGGTCTGCTCCTGCCCGCCGCTGGACGCGTACGAGGACTGATCCTGGCGCCAGGCACGAATGAGGGCCGGTTCGGGAGACGTCGTCCGTCACGAGGTCTTCCGGCCCGGCCCTTTGGTGCGTCGTGGTGCGTGTGGTGCCTGTAGTGCGTGTGTGGAGCGTCGTGGTGCGTGTGCGCGCGGCGGACGGCTCAGGCGGCCGTCATCACCTGGTCGATGCCGAGCGGCCGGTGCGGCGCGATGATCTCGCCGTTCGGCAGCAGCTCACCGGTGTCCTCGAAGAGGACGACGCCGTTGCACAGCAGGCTCCAGCCCTGCTCCGGGTGGTGCGCCACGAGGGACGCGGCCTCCCGGTCGGCGGATTCTGCTGTCGGGCACGGTGGCTGGTGCTGGCACATGGAAGGGTTCTTTCGCTGCGATGTGATGGATGTGGCGTTGTTCCCGCGGCTCGATGCGGTGGTCATGCCGCCCCCCGTTGGTTGTCGGTCCAGTCCAGTGTTCCCCCACGGACGAGATTCCGCAGGGATTTAGCGGCAGCGCTTCCTACTGCTTAAGGACGTATCACCCGCCCGGACGGTTCAGTCCAACTCCCCTGTCCCTTCGGGTGGTTCGACGTGGCCGAAGTGGGCTAGTCCGGTTGGGCCGGGCGGGCCCGGTCGGGGTCGGGCCGGGGCAGCGCGGTGCCCCGCGGCCCGGGTGGGACGCGGGGCACTGTGGCTGGGCGGAGCCCAGGTCGGCTGGGGCTGGCCAGGGGCGGCTGGAGACGCCCGGGGCTGGCCGGTGTCAGGCGGGGGAGCCGAGCAGTGGGGCCGGGGTCAGGCGGTGGCTGAGCGCCGCGAGGAGGTCGGCGGCGCGGTGCGGGCGGTGGGCCGCGATGCCGGGGGGTGCGGGCGAGAGCGGTACCAGGACGTCGGCGGGGGCGACCGCTCCGCCCTCGGCGTCCGCCGTGCAGTCGCCGTGCAGCCACAGCGTGAGCATGTAGAGCTCGGGCACGGACAGCAGGCGCGGCTGGTAGGGCGTCGGCAGGGCCTCGGCCTGGCGCAGGGCCAGTTCGGCGGACGGGATGTAGGGGCCCTCGCAGAAGTGGGAGAACGCCCAGCCGTCGGGCGTCAGCATCGTCTCCGCCGCGGCCACCGCGCGCTCTCCGCAGCGGATCAGGAAGCGCCAGCCGGTGAGCGTGGTCGGCGAGCCGTCCGCCGGTGCGGCCTGTGCCCCCGTGTGGTCCAACTCGTGGACGGGGAGCGGGAGGTCCGGCCTCGCGGGGCCCTGCGCGGTGCGCAGGGACGGGGTGCGGGCCGCCCGTACGGCGGTGGGGGAGCCGAGGGCCGCGAGGACGCTGCGCAGGGCGGGCGCGGGAGCCGGGGGGACATGCAGGGGCATGGTGGGTCGCCTCTCTCATTCGACAGGCACAGTGAAGCGAGCGGGGGCGGTGCAAACGGCGCTGTCTGCTGGGTCAGAGGGGGCGGGGGCAAGGCCCCGGGGGGCGGGGGACCGCGAGCGCCAACTCTCTGCCTCAACAGGTGAGTTTATACGACATATGTTCAGAACGGGTTTCGGGTAGCCGCTTCCCATATCGCGGGCAAGGCGTTAACCGGACGGCTTCCAGAGGGGTTTTCTCCCGGTTTCTGAGTGAGTTCATACCCGCTGCCTCGGCAATCTCGGCGGGCGCGGTCGGCCGATTCTAGTCGGTTTTTTTCACCACAATCGGAGGAAGGGATACCGAGCGCCACACCATGCCCCGTGAAAGTGCCTGCGGGGCACCCGCTCCGAGCGTACTGATCGCGCGGCCCGCGCGAGGCGTTATCGATCATATCGACGGGGCATCATCCTCCGTACACAGCGGCCGGGTTGTGGGCTGCCCATTCGAGGAGGGACGCTTCGATGGGGGAGAAGGTCGAGGCAGGAACGTTTGACCTGTCCGATCGCCACCGGTACCGCGGCAAGCTCCGGCAGTGCCTCGCGGCGTTCGCGCGGCTGCACGAGGAGCGTCGGTTCGACCGGCCCAAGAACCTGATGGGCCTGGAGATAGAGCTGAATCTCGCGGGGCCCGACGGCACCCCGAGAATGATGAATGCCGAAGTTCTCGAACGGATCGCGAGCCGCGATTTCCAGACCGAACTCGGAATGTTCAATCTGGAAGTGAACATTGCCCCGCACCGGTTGGGCGGGCGCGTTCTCGACCGGCTCGCCGAGGAGCTGCGCACCGGTCTCGCCTATGCCCACCGGAAGGCCAACGAGGTCGACGCGGGCATCGTGATGATCGGCATTCTGCCGACCCTGTCGCGCCATCACCTGGTGTCCGCGAACCTGTCGGACGACGACCGCTACGAGCTGCTCAACTCCTCGATCGTCGCGGCCCGCGGCGAGAGCTTCACGCTGGACATCGAGGGCGTGGAGCGGCTGACCTGCATGTCGGCGTCCATCGCGCCGGAGGCCGCCTGCACGTCCGTGCAGCTGCACCTCCAGGTGACGCCGGGCAAGTTCGCCGACGTGTGGAACGCGGCCCAGGCCGTGGCCGCCGCGCAGGTCGCGGTGGGTGCCAACGCGCCGTTCCTGTTCGGGCGCGAGCTGTGGCGGGAGTCGCGGCCGCCGCTGTTCCTGCAGTCCACGGACACGCGGCCGCCCGAGCTCCAGGCGCAGGGCGTACGGCCGCGGAGCTGGTTCGGCGAGCGGTGGATCACCAGCGCGTACGACCTCTTCGAGGAGAACGTGCGGTACTTCCCCGCGCTGATCCCGCTGTGCGAGGACGAGGACCCGCAGCGCGTCCTCGACGCCGGGGGCGTGCCGCAGCTCGCCGAACTGACGCTGCACAACGGCACGGTGTACCGCTGGAACCGCCCGGTGTACGGCATCGCCGACGGTGTGCCGCACCTGCGCGTGGAGAACCGCGTGCTGCCCGCGGGCCCCACCGTCACCGATGTCATCGCCAACGCCGCCTTCTACTACGGGGTGGTGCGCGCCCTCGCCGAGGAGGCGCGGCCCGTGTGGGCACGGCTGCCCTTCGAGGCGGCTTCCCGGAACTTCGACGCCGCGTGCCGGTACGGCATCGAGGCCGACCTGGAGTGGCCGCGGCGCGGGCGCTACGGGGGACCGCACGGGTGGCGGCCGTCGACCTCGTACGCGAGGAGCTGCTGCCGCTGGCCGCGGCCGGGCTCGACGCGTGGGGTGTGGAGCCCGCGGACCGCGACCTGTACCTCGGCGTGATCGACGAGCGCTGCAAGCGGCGGGTCAACGGGGCGTCGTGGCAGGCGGCGACCTACCACTGTGCCCTGGAGCGCGGTCTGGAGCGCGAGGCGGCGCTCGCGGCGACCACCCGGCGCTACTGCGAGCTGATGCACGCGGGGGAGCCCGTGCACACCTGGCCGGTGGGGCTGCCGGAACCGGCGCTGCCGCTGACGTGACGCAGCGCGGAGCCTGAGCCGCCGGTCCGTCCGTGCCCCTCAGGATCGCTCCCGTACCGCCGCGTGCCCGCGGGTGAGCGCGGGTCGGCCGACCGGCCCCCGCGGTCATCAGGCAAGCTTGACGCCCCAGGTGCCGCCTCGCCCTGCGCGGCGGATGGGAGCGGCACGGTGAGCGACGAGGCGGGATCACGCAGTGGAGGCAGAAGTGCGAGTGGGGCCGACGGCCGGTGTCCTGCCCGAGGAGCGGCTCTCGCGGCGGACCTTCCGGGACGAGACGCTGCTCGTCCTCGCCCTGTCGCTGGGCGCCAGCGGCGTGTCCGCGCTGATCAGCTTCATCGGGTCGGTCACCAGGCCCGGCGGGCTCAGCGACCAGGCCGCGAAGATGAACACGTCGGCGGCCCCCGGGCGGCCCTGGCTGGACCTCGCGTGGCAGCTGTTCGGCATCTCCACCGCGCTCGTGCCGGTGGCCCTGGTCGCGCACCTGCTGCTGCGGGAGGGCTCCGGGCTGCGGGACATCGGCTTCGACCGCGCCAGGCCCTGGCCCGACCTGGGGCGCGGGACGGTGATCGCCGCGGTCGTCGGCTCCACCGGCATCGCCTTCTACCTGGCCGCGCGCGGCCTCGGCTTCAACCTCACCGTGGTGCCGGAGAACCTGCCCGACGTGTGGTGGAAGTACCCCGTGCTCGTCCTGTCGGCGCTCCAGAACGCGATCCTGGAGGAGGTGATCGTCGTCGGCTACCTGCTGCGCAGGCTCGGGCAGTTGGGGTGGACGCCGATGGCGGCGCTCGCGGCCAGCTCGGTGCTGCGCGGGTCGTACCACCTCTACCAGGGCATCGGCGGGTTCGTCGGGAACATGGTGATGGGCGTGCTGTTCGTGCTGCTGTACCGGCGGTGGGGGCGGGTCGGGCCGCTCGTGGTCGCCCACTCGCTGCTCGACATCGGCGCGTTCGTCGGCTACGCGCTGCTCGCGGGGAAGGTGGGCTGGCTGCCTACCGCGTGACGCGCCGCGGTGGGCCGGGGCCTCGGGGCGGCTCAGGCCAGCAGGTCGCCCTCGATGACCGTGACCGCGCGACCGGTGAGCAGGGTGCGGTCGCCGCGCGTGTCGGTGCGGACCCGGCCGGAGCGCGGTGACGCCTGGAGGCCCGTCAGGTCCGTACGGCCGAGGCGCGCCGTCCAGAACGGGGCGAGCGCGGTGTGGGCGCTGCCCGTCACCGGGTCCTCGTCGATGCCGACGCGCGGGAAGAAGCAGCGCGACACGAAGTCGTAGCCGCGCGCGGGGTCCTCGGCGGGCGCGGTCGCGATGATGCCGCGCTCGGAGTGCGCTACCAGCGCCTTGTGGTCCGGCGCGAGCGCCCTGACCGTCTTCTCGTCGGGCAGCTCCACCAGCAGGTCGCCGATGTGCGGGCCCGTGTCGTGGGCCGACAGCGGCGTGGCGCCCAGGGCTTCGGCGACGCCGTCGGGGACGGCGGTGGGCGTGAGCGGGGCGGTCGGGAAGTCCAGCGTGAGGGAGCCGTCGCCGTGGGCGGTGGCGACCAGCACGCCGGACCGGGTGGCGAAGCGCACCGGGCCGGTCGCGGTGCCCGTGGTGTGCAGGACGTGCGCGGTGGCCAGCGTGGCGTGGCCGCACAGGTCGACCTCGGTGGCGGGCGTGAACCAGCGCAGCGCCCAGTCGGCCTCGCCGCCAGGGGGCAGGGGGTGGGCGAAGGCGGTCTCGGCGTGGTTGACCTCCAGGGCCACGTCCTGGAGCCACTGGTCGTCGGGGTAGGCGTCGAGGAGGACGACCCCCGCCGGGTTGCCGGTGAAGGGGCGGTCGGCGAAGGCGTCGACGATGCGGATGCGGGTCCGTGGGGCAGTGGTCATGGGGCGACGGTAGGGGGCCACGGGTGGGCGTGAGTAAGGCCAATTGTGGTTTGGTGGCCCTTGTTGGGGGTGTTGGGGGTGTTGGGGGTGGGGGTGGCGGTTGGTTCCACCGTGGGATTGGCCGTGGGGTGGTGTCGGACTTCGGGTGCGGGGTGGCCTGCGCTGCGCTCTGGTGGCGTGGTGGAGCCCGAGCGCGTTGGCGTCCGCGATGTCGGCGTGGGATGCGGCGTGGGGTGAGGCGTGGGGTGGGTCGCCCAGCGCCTCGCGGGTCGAGTGGGCGAGGGCGACGCGGGCGGACGGCGCCGTTGTCGAGAAGGGCGCGGATGGCGGCGGTCGGCATGACGTCGCCGTATCGGGCAGGGAGGGCCGTGGCGACTTCGTACCGCGCCGGGTAGCGGCTCGCGTCGCCATCACCTTTGTCTTGTGTCGATCGCCCTCGCCTCTGTGGCGTCGATCGACATCGCCCGTGTGGTGGCGTCGGATGTCCGCGCCGGTCAGCTGAGCAGGGCAGCCGTGAACGTCCTGCGGTGGTCCGACAGCCAGGTCTGCAGGCGGTCCCAGCGCTCCCATCCACCACGCTCGGCCAACGCCTGGCGATAGGCGGGGTCTCCGCTGGCCACGCGGCGGGTGACGAAGGCCCGGCAGACGTCCGTGGCCTGTTCGATGACGCCGGGCAACTCGGCGCGGTCCTCCGCCGAGAGGCCGTAGGCGTCGGCAAGGATCCGCAGCCGTGCGGCCGTGTCCAGCCCGGGGGGATGGAGCGTGGTCGCGGACCCGGGATCGAGCATGGGCACCCAGTAGCGGGCGGTCATGGCGATGTCCCACAGGGCGCGGCCCGGGGCCGCCAGGTCGAAGTCGATCAGCGCCGCGGCACGACCGTCGCGGAAGACGACGTTCTCCGGGCACACATCGTTGTGGCAGAGCATCGTTCCGCCCTCGGGGTCGGCCAGGTCCTGGGGCCACTCGGCGCGGGGGTCGACCGCGACGGTCGCGCTGGTCTCGTGCAGACGCCGCAGCAGGCTCCCCACCGACGCGAGGGCGGAACTCGTCATCGCCCAGTCCGGGAAGGGCGGCAGAGCCACGTCACCAGGGATGAAGGTCAGCTGCTCACGGCCGTCCGCGGTGAGACCGACGGGGGCTGGCGCCGCGTCGAAGCCGTGCTCCCTCAGCGCGAGGAGGTGGGCGTGCAGGGTGCGCGCGTTGCGCGGTGCCGGTCGCTCGACCAACTCCCCCCGGCGGAAGACCGCTCCCACGTTCACCATCCCGCCGACGAGCGCCTCGTCCTCAGCCGTCATGAGGCTCACGCTAGCGGTAACTCGGCTCTGGGGGGTCTGAGGGGGCGGCCCGCGCACAGCCGTCCGTCCCCCTTCCCCGGCCATCGATCAGCGTTCACCTGCACAGGTCGCCGCGTGCGTGCCAGTGCCTTGCCAGACGAACGCTTCCGATATATCGTTGAAGCATCGCGACAGATCAACGACGTCGCGGTAGATCGCTGAAGGAGTTCACCTGAGGAAGGACTGATCGAGATGCGTACGCATGGTTTCGAGCACGGTTTCGAGCATGAGCACCGGCAGGGTCGCGGGCGCGGCCCCTGGGGGGCCGGGCGTGAGGGGCGGGGTGGATTCGAGGGGCGGCGCGCCGCGTTCGGGCCCTTCGGGCCCGGCTTCGGCGGGCCCGGCCCCTGGGGCGGCGGGCGCGGTGGCCGGGGTGGTCCGCGCGGCCGGGCGCGCCGCGGTGATGTGCGGGCGTCGATCCTGGCCCTGCTGAAGGACCGGCCGATGCACGGCTACGAGATGATTCAGGAGATCGCCGAGCGCAGCGGCGGGGCGTGGAAGCCCAGCCCCGGGTCCGTCTACCCGACGCTCCAGCTCCTGGAGGACGAGGGTCTCATCACCAGCGCCAGCGAGGGCGGCAAGAAGCTCTTCTCGCTCACCGAGTCCGGCCGCGAGGCCGCGGACGAGGGGCCCGACGCGCCGTGGGAAGAGGCCGGGCGCGGGGTCGACTGGGAAGCCCTGACGGAGATCCGGCAGGCCGGATTCGGCCTGATGGAGGCGTTCGGGCAGGTCTGGAAGACCGGCTCCAAGGAGCAGCGCGACAAGGCGCTCGCCGTGATCAACGACGCCCGCAAGAAGCTGTATCTGATCCTGGCCGATGAGGACTGAGCGGGCGCGGGCACGGTGCCCGCGCCGCCGCAGGGCGCCCCGCGTGTGACGCGCGGGGCGCCTTCGTCGACGTACGCCGGGTCGTATGTGTCGTGCGTGTCGTACGCCGTGATGGGCTCGGCCGTACCCGGAGGTGTGCTCGGGGGCGCGCTCAGGGGCGGGTGCGCCGGGGTGCGGTGGTCGTGGGGCGTGCTCAGGTGACGAGGGTGCCCAGCTTGCGCAGCGACTCGTTCATGGCCGCCGTTGCCGAGTCCTTGAGCTTGCCCGCCATCAGGGACACCGCCGCGCCGGTGAACTCGCCGTTGGCGCGGATGAGCGTCGCATCCCCGTCCGGTTCGAGCGTGTAGCGGGTGCTGACGTCGACGCCCATCGGGCCCTTGCCCTTGATCGCGAACACGCGCGGGCCGTCCAACTCCACGACCGTCCAGGCCACCTCGGCCGGGAAGCCCATCAGCTTCATGTTCTCCACGAAGGTGCCGCCCTGTTCGAGCGAGGAGGGGGCGCCCTGGGGAAGCCGGTGTGCGTCGTGCTCCACTCCCCGTACGAGGTGAGGTCGGTGAGCCGCTCCCACACCTTCCGCGCCGGTGCCGCGATCCGTGCTTCCGCGCTGACTTCGGCCAAGGCGACCACCCCTCGTCGTCGGACGCTGCGGCGGAGCGCGCGCAGCCAAGGTGCCGCGGAACGTAACCGCGGGAGCTGCAACATTCAATACTGATGGAGCGTCAGATCTGTTGTTCGCCGTCCGGATAGGGTAGATCGCCCAGCCGCACCACGGAAAGGCCGCCATGGTTCCCCTCACCCGCACCGCCGTCGTCGACCGGCTGCGCGCATCGGGGTGCGTGTTCGCCGAGGACGAAGCGGACCTGCTGGTCGAGGCCGCCGCGGATCCGGAGGAACTGGCTGCCATGGTGGCGCGCCGGGTGAGCGGGCTGCCGCTGGAACACGTCGTCGGCTGGGCCGAGTTCGCGGGCCTGCGCGTCGCCGTCGACCCCCGCGTGTTCGTGCCGCGCCGCCGCACCGAGGCCCTGGTGCGCGAGGCCGCCGCGCTCGCCGCACCCGGGGCGGTGGTCGTCGACCTGTGCTGCGGCACCGGCGCCCTCGGAGCCGCGCTGGCCGCCTCCCTCGGCCGCGCCGAACTGCACGCGGCCGACATCGACCCGGCGGCGGTGGCCTGCGCCCGCCGCAACGTACGCGCCGCCGAGGGCCGCGTCTACGAAGGCGACCTCTACGAAGCGCTGCCCGACGCCCTGCGCGGCCGCGTCGACGTGCTGCTCGCGAACGTGCCGTACGTGCCCTCCGACGAGGTCGCCCTGCTGCCGACCGAGGCCAGGGAGCACGAGGCGCGGCTCGCGCTCGACGGCGGCGCCGACGGGCTCGACGTCCTGCGCAGGGTGACGGCCCGGGCGCCGGAGTGGCTGGCGCCGGGCGGGCGGCTGCTGTTCGAGACCAGCGAGCGGCAGGTGCCGTCGGCGGTCGAGGCGGTGACGGGGGCGGGGCTGGTGCCGCGGGTCGTCACCGATGAGGAGCTGTACGCGACCGTGGTGGTGGCCACTTGGGTGGGCGCGCGGTAGAGGGGCGCGTCAGAGGTGCGTCAGAGGTGCGTCAGAGGCGCGTCGCAGGAGGTCGCGCCCCGTAGGGGTTGATGTTTGCGCGGTGCCGGGGCGGGGCCGGGGGCCTTGGCGGGCCCTGTGGCCCTGGGGAGGCTCCCGTCGGGCGTGCGCGGTGTCCGCGCGGTCAGCCGACGCGTCGTATCACCGCGGCGTCGAACAAGTCGGGCGCCCGGGGGAAGGGGCTCTCGTCGTGGCAGTGCCAGGCCTCCCAGAACAGATCGGCGGGCAGCGCGTCGTCAGGGGCGTACACCCGGTACACATACTGTCTGCCGTCGATGCCCGGCAGGGTGACCAACCAGCATCTGTTCTCCATGCCACAGCAGACGACCACCGATGCGCAGCGGTTGCGCACCCGGCGTGAAGTGCGGAGGCGTGCGCCCCATCAGGGAAAACGGCTGGAAGTCATCCCTAAGGAGGACAACCCGCCCGACTGTGCCCACCCTGCGTGGGACGGCGAAATGCTTCCCGCCGCCGATGCCGTTGCCTCTGGCGACTGATGGGGTGGGAGGTGTGCAAAGCCGTACCTCCCAGGGCCCAGGACCCCGCCCGCCCCGACCGGACCTCGAATCCAGCCTGAGCGCCGCGCTGGCCTCGGTGATGTCCGGCGCGCGCAGGCGGGCGGTACGGGATGGGGACCGGCAGGTCGACACCGCCCATCTGCTGCACTCCCTGCTGGAGTACGAGCCCCAGGTGCGCGCGGCTTTCGACAGCGGCGAGCAGGTGGCCCGGCTGCTCGGCTACCTCGTGCAGCGCAGCATCGGCTACGGCCTGCGCTGGCAGGGCACCGTTGAGGACTCCGGCGCCGTACCCGTGGTGGCCACGGCCAAGGAAACGGTTCTCTCGCCCGCCGCCGCGGGGGCCATGGAGGCGGCGCTCGACCGCGCGCTGCTGCGGGGCGAGGCCCAGGCGCGGGGCGTCGACCTGCTGGCCGCCCTCGTCGCCGATCCGGAGTGCCGGGCCGTCGAGGTGCTGCGGCGCGCGGGCGTCGACACCGACGGGCTGCTGCTGCGGATCGAGAGCGGGTGCGCTGCGGGGGATGGATTCGGCCATGGCTCGCCGGACCTCTCGTCCGGGCTCGCGCCGGGCCACTCGCCGGAGCTCTCGTCGGGGCTCGCGCCGGGCCCTTCGTCGGGACTGTCATCGGGGCTTTCCTCGGGGTTTTCCTCGGGGTTTTCCTCGGGGTGTGGGCAGGGGGTGTGAACCCGGGGCGTGCGCCGGATCGGTAGCCGTGGTGCGCGCCGGGGCCGCGGCCGGGTGCGCGTCCGGTGGCTGAGACAGTGGTCATCACCTCTGTCGCTCCTGACGCCGACTGGCCATCATGTGGCGATGAGTGGGACTCAGGGGAAGTTTCAGGACGGCGGTGCGCGCCGGGGCGGGCGTGGCGGAGGGGGCGGCCTCGGTCTCGCGCTGGTCTCGGCGTTCGCCTTCGGCGGCTCCGGCGTCGCGGCCAAGCCGCTGATCGAGGCGGGCCTCGACCCGCTGCACGTGGTCTGGCTGCGCATCACCGGCGCCGCGCTCGTCCTGCTGCCCGTCGCCTGGCGCCACCGGAACCTGGTGCGGCGCAGGCCCGCGCTGCTGCTCGGCTTCGGGCTGCTCGCCGTCTCCGGGGTACAGGGCTTCTACTTCGCCGCCATCTCCCGCATCCCGGTCGGGGTCGCCCTGCTCGTGGAGTACCTCGGGCCCGCGCTCGTCCTCGGCTGGGTGCGGTTCGTGCAGCGGCGCACGGTGACGCGGTCGGCCGCGGTCGGCGTGGTCCTCGCCGTCGGCGGGCTCGCCTGCGTCGTCGAGGTGTGGTCGGGCCTCAGCTTCGACGCCGTGGGGCTGCTGCTCGGGCTCGGCGCCGCCTGCTGCCAGGCCGGGTACTTCGTCCTCGCGGACCAGGGCGGCGACGCCGAGGACGCTCCGGACCC
The DNA here is from genome assembly GCF_049542095.1 of Streptomyces sp. G45. Classification (NCBI taxonomy): domain Bacteria; kingdom Bacillati; phylum Actinomycetota; class Actinomycetes; order Kitasatosporales; family Streptomycetaceae; genus Streptomyces; species Streptomyces sp. G45. The sequence goes on from NZ_JBMUZU010000001.1 coordinate 7,764,380, forward strand.
GCTCGGCGTCATCGCGTACGGCCTGCTCGTCGGCACCGTCGTGTTCACGCTGATCGCGCGCCCCTGGACCATGGACTGGCGGGTGCTCGGCGGCAGCGCGGACCTCGAAGGACCGGCCGTGCCCGCCTGGACGCTGCTCGGCTGGATCGTGCTGATCGCGACCGTCCTCGCGTACGTCACCGGCGTCCCGGCGGTGCGCAAGCTCTCGCCGCAGGTGGCGGGCGTCGTGTCCTGCCTGGAAGCGGTGATCGCGACCGTGCTCGCCTGGGTCGTGCTCGGGGAGCGGCTCTCCGCGCCCCAGTACGCCGGGGGAGCCCTGGTCCTCATGGGAGCGTTCATCGCGCAGTCGGCGAGGACGGGGCGGAAGGCCCCGCCTACGTCACCGACCCGGCCGTCCCGGTCGCCTCGGCCGTCCCAGTCGGCTGGGTCGAGCCAGTTGGCTGGGTCGAGCCAGTCGCCTCGGTCATCCCGGCCGACGCGCTCCGGGGAGCCCGCGGGGAGCCCGGTCGCGCGCTCCGTCCCGGAATCCGAACAGGAGTTGTCCCCGGACGGGACCGCCGCATAGGGTGCGGATCATGCACGCACGAGCACTCGTCCTTCCGCCGCCGGCCGCCTAGCGCGGGCCTCTCACGGATCACGCCCTGCCAGGTGGCCGGGCTGAACGGTGCTGCCCGCAGACGACAGTCCAGGATCTGCGTCTTCCGGGGCCTTCTCTTCCACTCCTCACCTTCCGGAGCTTTCGGCACTTCTCGTTGCTTCTTGGTGTCCACGTCTTCGTGGACCACGTCTTCGTAGACCACGGCTTCGTAGACCACGGCTTCGTAGTGCCTATGCCACGGGGTGCCCCGCTGTGACGCGGTCTCGTTTCTGAACTTCTGCGGAGATTCCACGTGTCGAGCGTGTCCAACGCAACCAGTGCGTCCAGTGCGTCCAGTGCGTCCAGTGCATCCAGTGCATCCAGTGCATCCAGCGTTGCCCCTACCACCACCCTGGCCGCGGCGGCTCTGCCCGTCGGGCGTGGCCTCGTCTACCTCGCCGTCGCCGGTGCCGCCTGGGGCACCGCGGGCGCGGCTGCCTCACTGGTCTTCACAGCCAGCGACATGGGCCCCGTCGCCCTCTCCTTCTGGCGCTGCGCCGGAGGTTTCGTGCTGTTGCTCGCCGCGCACCTGCTGCGGGCGCGCGGCACCAGGCGCACCGCGCGTGCCTCGGCGCGCCTGCCGTTGCGCCGCCGTGCGCTGCGGATCGGCGCGATCGGTGTGGCCCTCGCCGTCTTCCAGACGGCGTACTTCGCGGCCGTCGAGGCGACCGGCCTCGCCGTCGGCACCGTCGTCACGCTGGGTGCCGGACCCGTCCTGATCGCCCTCGGAGCCCGGCTCACCATGGGGGAGCGGCTGGGGCTCGGCGGGCTGTGCGCGGTGGGCGGCGCGCTCGCCGGGCTCGGTGTGCTCTTCGTAGGCGGCGGCGACACGGCCGTGCGGCCCTGGGGCGTCGCCTTCGCGCTGCTGTCAGCGGCCGGGTACGCCGTGATGACGCTGCTGACCCGCTGGTGGGGGCGCGACGGCGGTACGGACGCGTCGTCGACGACCGTGTGGTCGTTCGCGGTCGTGTCCCTGTGCCTGCTGCCGTTCGCCGTGGGTGAGGGTCTGGTGCCGCACACGGACGAACCCGCGTACGTCGTCGGTTGCCTGCTCTACATCGCGGCCGTGCCGACTGCGCTGGCGTACGCGCTGTACTTCGCGGGGGCGGCGGTCATCCGCTCCGCCACCGTCTCCGTGATCATGCTTCTGGAGCCGGTGAGCGCGGCCGTCATCGCCGTCACCCTGCTCGGTGAGCAGCTCAACGCGGGCACGGTCGTGGGCACCCTGCTGATGCTGGCGGCGGTCACGGGCCTGGCCGGGGCGGAGGCGCGGGGCGCGGCACGGGCCCGCAGGGAGGGCCCGGCGGCCTGACATCCCCGGAGGGGCGGGGCGTGCGGTGCCCCGCGCCTCCGGAGGCACCGCGCCTCTCCGGGGGCGCGGGGTCTCACCCCACAGGGCGGCGGCGCAACTGGTGGGCGAGCGCCGCCGCGTCCCGTGGGCCGCCGCGCTCCTTGAGCCCCGCGGCTATGCGGTCCTGCACCTCAAGGGGCTTGTGGTGCGCGTACTTGAACTTCGCCTGTACGTCGACGACGTCCAGGGACACCCCTCGGATGCCGGAGAGCAGCCGACCGTACGGAGCCTCGCCGACCGCCGCGTCCGCGGAGCCGCCGTCGGGCTGGAAGTGGGCGACCTGACGGTTCAGGAGCGCCGCCTTCTCGGCGGGGTCGTCCACCACGCGGGCCGTGCAGCGGAGTTGGACGGCGGCGTAGAAGCTCGTCGGCACACCGTGCTCGGCTGGCGCGTCCGGGGCGGCCGCCCAGGGGCCGGGCACGAAGACGTAGTCGTCGACCACGCTCAGGACGACGTCCGGGTTCGCCTCCAGCGCCGCCCACAGGGGGTTGGGGCGCGCCAGGTGGAGCAGGACGCTGCCACGGGGGCCCGCGTCCGCGTCGTACGTGAAGTGCGTCGGCTGGATGTGGGGCGGCTCGCCCGGCAGGCCGTTCACGGCGAGTTGGCCGAAGTCGTGCGCGGCCAGCCAGTCCTGCCACTCGGCCTCGGATTCCGGCGCGTCCCAGGGGTGGACCAGCATCGTCATCTCACAGCCCGCTCAGGTAGCCGGGGACCTCGATGCCCGGCGCGAGGTCGGCGGAGGGGATCAGCGTGTCGTAGCCCTTGCGCAGCGGGACGACGCCCGACCAGTAGGGCAGGTCCATGTCCTCCGGCTCGTCGTTCGGACCGCCGGTGCGCGTCTTCGCCGACACCTCGCGCAGGTCGAGGCGCAGCACCGCCGTGGCGGCCAGCTCCTTGGCGTTCGCGCGCCGGGAGTCGGCGGCGCGGCCCGGCACGATGTGGTCCATGATCGCGTCCAGTGCCGTGCTCTTCTCCTTGGGGTCCGTGACCTGGTGGGCGGTCCCGTGCACCACTACGGAGCGGTAGTTGATCGAGTGGTGGAAGGCCGACCTGGCCAGGACCAGGCCGTCGACGTGCGTGACCGTCAAGCACACCGGCAGGCCCGGCTCCGCCCGGCCGTCGTCCGCCGCGCCCGCCATCCGCGCCGGGCGCGACCCCGTGGAGCCGTGCACGTACAGCCGGTCGTCCACGCGGCCGTACAGCGTCGGGAGCACCACGGGCGCGCCGTCGCGCACGAAGCCGAGGTGGCACACGTACGACTCGTCGAGTATCGCGTGCACCAAGGCGTGGTCGTACGCGGCGCGTTCGCGGGCGCGGGTGGGGACGGTGCGGTCGGTCGGCGCGTAGGACGGCTCTTGGGGCTCGCTGTCCGTCGCCGCGGGCTGGGTGGTCGCCATGGCCTTGCTCCCTCTCCTGTGTGCTGCCGTGCGCGGCCGGTCGTGCGGGTGGCCGGTGGTACGGAGCGGTTCGTCGTGCGTCGCGGGCGGGTGATCGCGGGTGGTGCCGGGGTGGTCCCTGGTGGCGCCGGGTGGTCGCGATCGGGTCCGCCGCTCTGGTCGGCTGTTCGGGTTGGCTGTTCTGGTCGGCTGTTCTGGTCGGCTGTTGTGCGGGCTGTGTCGGGCCGACCGCCGGGTCGGCTGCGGTTCTCATTGCACTAGTGCATAATGGGTTTTGTGCTAGGAGACTATCCGATCGCGGGGCGGCGCGCAGCAGAGATTGCGACCAGCGTCGAGCGCGCGGTGGGACACGGAGAGCTGGAGCCGGGGCAACCGCTGCCCCCGATGCGGGAGTTGGCGGTCCATCTGGGCGTCAATCCCAATACGGTCGCGGCCGCGTACCGCACGCTGCGCGAGCGCGGCGTCATCGAGACCGCGGGGCGGCGCGGCAGCCGGGTGCGGAGCAAACCGGCCACGACGGCCCGGGAGTACAGCCGCATGGACGTGCCGCCCGGCGTGCGGGACGTGGCGAGCGGCAATCCGGACACGGCCCTGCTGCCCTCGCTCGCCGAGGCCTTCGCCGCGGCGGCGGAGCGCGCGGACCGGGAGCCCGTCCTCTACGGAGAGGCGGCCGTGGACCCGGACCTGAGCCGCCACGCCCGCCGCTCCCTGGACGCGGACGGCGTGCCGGACGGCCCGCTCGCCGTCACCTCCGGGGCGCTCGACGCGATCGAGCGGGTGCTGGCGGCCCGCCTCAAGGTCGGCGACGCCGTGGCCGTGGAGGACCCCGGCTGGGGCAGCGTGCTCGACCTGGTCTCCGCGCTCGGGCTGCGGCCCGTGCCCGTCGGCGTCGACGACGACGGCCCGCTGCCCGACGACGTGGAGCGGGCCCTGCGGTCCGGCGCCCGTGCGCTGCTCGTCACCGCCCGCGCCCAGAACCCGACCGGCGCCGCCGTCGGCGCGGCACGCGCGCGTGCCCTGCGAAGGGTGCTGGCCGCGCACCAGGAGACGCTGGTCATCGAGGACGACCACGGCCACGGCATCGTCGACCTGCCGCTGCACACACTGTGCGGCGCCACCCGCACCTGGGCGTTCGTCCGCTCCACGGCCAAGGCGTACGGGCCCGACCTGCGCCTCGCCGTGCTCTCGGGGGACGCGGAGACCGTCGACCGGGTGCAGGGCCGGATCCGGCTCGGGCCCGGCTGGGTGAGCAAGGTCCTCCAGCGCGCCGTGGTGCATCTGTGGCAGGGCGGTGCTGTCGACCCCCGGGAGGTGGCCGGGGCGTACGGCCGCAGGCGGGACGCGCTGATCGCCGCCCTCGCCGAGCGCGGCGTCTCGGCGTGCGGCCGCAGCGGCATGAACGTGTGGGTGCCGGTGCCGGACGAGACCGCGGCGGTCGCGCGACTGCTGCACGCGGGCTGGGCGGTCTCTCCAGGGGCGCGCTATCGACTGGGCGCGCCACCTGGCATACGGATCACGGTCTCGACGCTCACCGAGGGCGACATCACAGTGGTGGCCGACGCCGTGGCGATGGCCACGGGGCCCGCGCCCGCACGGCGCTACGGATGAGGAGCCGAGGCGCCTCTCCGGAGAAGGCGCTCTGAGGTGCGCTGCGGGCCGGAGAGGGCGCCAGGGGGCGCGGGCTAACGGCGCCGGGGCCGCGGCTTGGACTGGGTGAGCGCGGCCCCCGCCAGGATGATCACGGCACCCACGGGCGTCGTCCACGTCAGCGACTCGCCGAGCACGGCGACGCCCGCCGCGGTGGCGATCACCGGAGTGAAGTACGTGACCATCTGGGCCGTCGTCGGACCGACCTCGTCGACGATGCCGTACTGCACGAGGAACGCCAGGCCGGTGCCGAGCGCGCCGAGGGCGACGACGGCGAGCAGCGGCACCACCGGGAAGTGGTCGGGCACCGACGTGAACAGCGGGGTCACCAGCGCCAGCTCCAGGGTGGCGGCGAGGAGCTGGGCCCCCGTCAGGGCGACGTTCGAGTGGCCGGAGCCCGCCAGCGTGCGGCGCACGTAGATCCAGCCGATCGGGTAGCACAGCGAGGCGAGCAGGGCCATGGCCGTGCCGCGGGCGTCCAGGCCGCTGAAACCCTGCCAGGCGCCCAGCACGGTGAGGACGCCCAGGAAGCCGAGGCCGAGCCCCGCGACCCGGCGGCGGGTGGGGCGGTCCTCGGAGAGCGCGACGAGCGACAGGGCCATGCCCCACAGCGGCGACGTCGCGTTGCAGATCCCCGCGAGCGTCGACGGGATCGTCAGCTCGGAGTAGGCGAACAGCGAGAAGGGTGCCGCGTTCAGGAGCAGGGCCGCCACCGACAGATGCGCCCAGGTGCGCCAGGACCGCGGCAGCCGCTCCCGCCGGACCACCACCACGACCGCGACCACCGCCGTGCCGAACAGCAGCCGCCCGAAGGTGACCTGGAACGGCGCGTACCCGTCCGTACCCACCTTGATGAACAGGAAGCTGAAGCCCCAGACCAGCGAGAGGAAGGCGAAGCGGAGCCGCCAGTCGAGCCTCCGGCGACCGGACGGGCGGGCGGGGGCGTCCTCACGGGCGGAAGAGCGGGCGGGGGTGACCCCGGGGGCGGACGCGCGGGCCGGTGTGGGGGAGGCGGGAGTGTCCGTGGGGGACACGGAGGTGGCGGAGCTGGTCATGCACGCCACGATGGGGCAGCCGATCTCTTAGCACAAGCAAGTTTTATTTGGGGTCATCGCGTAGCATCGCTTACATGTCGAACCTGGAGCGCACATGTTGAACCTGGAGCGCCTCCGCACGCTCGACGCCCTCGCCCGGCACGGATCGGTGAGCGGCGCGGCGGCGGGCCTGCACGTCACGACGTCCGCGGTCTCACAGCAGATGACCAAGCTGGAACGGGAGGTGGGCCAGCAGCTCCTGGCGAAGAACGGCCGGGGCGTGCGCCTCACCGACGCCGGACGGCTGCTCGCCGACCACGCGGCGCGCATCCTGTCACAGGTCGAGCTGGCGCAGTCCGACCTGGAGCAGCAGCGCGGCAAGGCGGTGGGAGAGCTGCGCGTCGCCGCCTTCCCGACGGCCATGCGGGGCCTGCTGCCCGCGGCCCTGTCGTCCCTGCGGGCCCGGCACCCGGGGCTGAGCGTGGCCGCGCACGAGCGGGAGCCCGAGCAGGCCGTGCGCGGGGTGGTGCGCGGCGACCTGGACCTCGCGGTGGTCCTCGACTGGTACAACAAGCCGCTGCCCCTGCCCGACGGCCTCCTGAAGGCACCGGTCCTGGACGATCCCGCCGACGTCGCGATGCCCGCCGCCCACCCGATGGCCGACCGCCCCGAAGTCGACCTGGAGGACTTCGCCGAGGACGAGTGGATCACGTGGGCGGAGGGCGAGTTCTGCCACGAGTGGCTGATGTTCACGCTGCGCGCGAAGGGCTTCGAGCCGCGCATCGCGCACCGCGCCGAGGAGCACCACACGCAGCTCGCGCTCGTCGCGGCCGGGCTCGGCGTGTGCGTCGCGCCACGGCTCGGCCGCGACCCGATGCCGACGGGCGTGCGGACGGTGCCGGTGCGGCAGCGGGTGCGGCGGCACGTGTACGTGGTGTGGCGCGCGGACGCCGATCGCCGCCCGTCGATCCGCGCGGCCGTGGAGGCGCTGCGGGTGGCGGGGGCCGGGCTGGGCTGACGCCACCGCCCAGGCGCCGGTGGGACGCCTGGCCGCCTATCCGGCTTCGCGCTCGCCCTCGCGCGCCGCAGGGGCCGATCCCGTCGCTGCGCGGGTCGATCCCGTTGCCGTACGGGCCGATCCCGTCGCCGTACGGGCCGAACCCGTCGCCGCCCGGAGCGACGCGTTGCCGCCCCGGGTGCCCGACAGCTTGCGGAAGTCCCAGGACGCGATGGCCTCCGGTGTCAGACGGACCCACGCGTGGCGGCCGTCGTGCACCATCTCGGGCAGATCGAAGTTCTTACGGGCGAAAAGCCGCTCGGGGGCGGCGAGTTCAGGATGCGGCTCCCCGATGCGCGGCGCCTCGCCGACGAACTCGGCGGTGCCCGTCAGCTCCACCCCGCGCAGCTCGTCGTACCGCTCGCCCGCGTCCACGACGACGGCGATCCGCGGGTCGCGGCGCAACGCGGCCCAGCGCCTGCTGCGGACGATCGAGTACAGCCACAGCGACGTGCCGTCCCAGACGAACCACAGCGGGCTCACGTGCGGCGCGCCGCCCGCGGACACGGTGGCGACCCGGCAGGTGCGCTGCTCCGTCAGGAAGGCGTCGCGCTCCGCCGCCGTCATCATGATCCTGCGGCCGCGGCGCTGGATGCTGGTCATGCGGTGACTCCTCGCCCGGGGCCGCTGACCGGGCCCGGCCGGACCCGACGGCGGGCGGCCGGGCGGCGGAGCGACCATAGCTGACTGCCCGTCAGGAAAGCATGCGGTGTCTTCCGGTGTGACGCAATGCCCGCTACTCTCCCGCGGACCGTGACCTGGGTGTGGCCCTGGCCCGGACCGCGACGGCCACGGGCCCACGCTGATCGATACCCGTGTCCATCGATACCCGTGTCTACGGAGAGGACTCCCCAATTGGGGAGTCGCACCCACCAATTGGGGAGCCGCGCCGACCCGGAAGCCCACACCGAGCGAGGGGGAGGCGCCCGGTCCGGGAGAGGTGCCCCGTCCCGGGGGAAGCGCCCCGTCCCGGGGGAGCCGCCCCGTCCGGGGAGAGGCGCCCCGACCGCACAGCCGCACCCCGCCTCGGAAGTCGCGTCCACTGGGGGAGCCATGCCGCCGTACGAACAGCTCAGGGAACTGCTCCACCCCGCCACCACCGCCCTCCTCACCGTCGAGTGCCAGCGGGGCGTCGTCGGTGAGGACAGCGCGCTGCCCGAACTCGCCGCGCAGGCCCGCTCGTCGGGCGCCCTCGCCAACGTCGCCCGGCTGGTCGACGCCGCCCATCTCGACGGCGTCCAGGTGCTGCACGCCGTCGCCGAGCGGCGGCCCGACGGGCGCGGCGCCAACCGCAACGCGCGCCTGTTCCGCGCCGCCGAGCGGCTCCCCGTACGACAGCTCGTCGGCTCGGCGGCCGTGCGCGTGGCGCCGCCGATCGAGGTCGCCGACGAGGACCTCGTCGTACGCCGCCTGCACGGGCTCTCGCCGCTCGCGGGCACCGGCGTCGACGCGCTGCTGCGCAACGTCGGCTGCCGCACCCTCGTGGTGATCGGCGTCTCGGCCAACGTGGCCATCCCGAACGCCGTCTTCGACGCCGTGAACCTCGGCTACACGGCCGTGGTGCCCGCGGACGCCATCGCGGGGATCCCCGCCGACTACACGCCCGCGATGGTCCGCCACACGCTCGCCCTGGTCGCCACCGTCACCACGACGGCGGACGTCCTCGCCGCGTGGCAGTGGCAGCGCGACGCCGGGTGAGCGGGCGCGTCACGCCAGTTTGATGGAGTCTCCTTCCACGGTGATCTCCGCCGTGGGCAGCGGCTTCGGTGCCGGGTCCTGTTTCACGCTGCCGTCGTTGATGTCGAACTTGCTGCCGTGGCACGGGCAGTTGATGGTGCCGCCCTCGACGCTCGCCACGGGGCACTGCTTGTGCGTGCAGCGGTTCGAGAACGCCTTGAACGTGCCCTTCGTCGGCTGGGTGACCACCACGCCCTCGTCCTTGAAGACCTTGCCGCCGCCCACGGGGATGTCCGCGGTCTTCGCGAGCACGGCGCCGCCCGCGCCGCCGCCGTCCTTCTCCTTGCCCGACGCGTCGCCCGCGGGCTCGGACGAGCCCTTGTCGTCGTCCGAGCCGCACGCGGCGAGCGCGACGGCCAGCCCGGCGGCCCCGACGGCGGTGACGACGGCGCGGCGGGCCGGGCGGCGCCGTTCGTCCTTGGAAACCTCTTCCCCGGAAACAGTCATGCCAGGACGTACGGGTGGCGCGAGCGAACTGTTCAGACCTTCAAGGAAGTCTTCAGAAAGCCGAGTTCCTGGTGGAGCAGCCGCGCCGCCGTGTCGCCCTGGGCGACCAGATGACTCGCCCCGGTCAGCGGCAGCACGGTGTGCGGCCGCCCGGCGGCCAGCAGCGCGGCGGAGAAGCGCAGCATGTGCACCGGCAGGACGTTGTCGTCGGCCAGGCCGTGCACCAGCATCAGCGGCCGGGACAGCCGGTGTGCCCGGGCGATCAGGGAGCAGCGTTCGTAGTGCTCGCGCGTGACGTCCGGGTGCCCCAGGAAGCGCTCCTTCCAGTGCGTGTCGTACAGCCGCAGATCCGTCGGCGCCGCCCCCGCCACGGCGGCGTGGAACACCTCCGGGCGGTGCAGCACGGCACCCGCCGCGAGATAGCCGCCGAACGACCAGCCGCGGATGCCCACGCGCTCCAGGTCGAGTTCCGGGTGCGCGTCGGCGGCGGCGTGCAGCGCGTCCACCTGGTCGTCGAGCACGGGCGTCAACTGGTCGCCGTACACGGCCCGCTCCCACTCCCGCCCGCGCCCCGGTGTGCCCCGGCCGTCCGTGACGAGCACCGCGAAGCCCTGTTCCGCGAACCACTGGGCCACCGCCGTCCACCAGCCGCGCGCGTGGGTGACGAGTTGGATTCCCGGACCCGAGTAGGGGCACAGCAACACCGGCAGCTTCACTCCGCCTGTCGTGCCCCCGGCGCCCTTCTCGTGCCACGACGGCAGGTACAGGGCGCTGCGCAGCTTCCGTCGCCCCAGGGTGAGGTGCCGCGGCCGGGGCGTCACGACCGGCTCTTCGGAGAGTACGGCGATGGTGCCGACGGGCCTGCCCGCGTGCAGCACGGTCACCGTCTGCCCTCGCGGGGTCCGGCTGTCGAGGACCACGGTGGCGCCGCCGACCGCCGCCGTGTGCACGCCGGGCCCCTCGCTCAGGCGGCACAGGCCGCTGCCGGGCTCGGCGTCCCGGCCCTCGGGCCGCCCGGAGCCCTCCTCCGCGGCGTGCGGTGCCAGCGACCACACGTGCGTCTGTGTGGGCTCGTAGGACGCCGTGAACCACACGCGCTCGCCCACGGTGCCGAGGACCTCGCGGACCTGGAGGCCCGGGGGAGTCTCGGCGTCGCCCGCGCACAGGCCCCGGGTGTCGCCGTCCACGAGCCGGTGCAGCACCGGTCGGCCGGACGCCAGGCGGGTCGGCGCACCCGGTATCAGGGGGAACCAGGGGGTGTCGCTCTGGCGCTGGATGACACGGCACTCGCCGCTCTCCGGAGCGACGGCCAAGACGTACAGCGAACGCTGGTCGCGGGTCTGGAGGGTGACCAGCGGGCCGTGCCGGTCCCAGGCGGCCGTCGGTACGTAGTCGAAGCGGGCGTCCGTCCAGGCTCCCTCCGGGTGGCCCGCGCCCGCCTCCCGCGGAGTCCGCACCGTCACCGGAGGGGTCCCGTCCGTGCGCACGATGTGCAGCGTGGTCTCCGTGTTGGCGGTGCCCGCCGCGGGGTAGGGCACCGACCTGGGCGGTCGCTCCGGGTGCGCCGGGTCCGACAGCCACCAGCGCCCTACGCGCGCTGTGTCGACCCGGGCCACCAGGAGAGCGTCGCCGTCCGGAGACCACCAGTAGCCCCGGTGCCGGTGCATCGACTCGGCGGCCACATGGTCCGCGAGGCCATAGGTCACCGTGTCGCCCTCGGGCTCGGCCAGCGCCCGGTCGCCCGTGCCGTCGGCGCCGACCACCCGCAAGGTACCCCCGGTGACGTACGCGATCAGGGAGCCGTCGGGTGACGGGCGCGGGTCGACCCCGGGCCCCGCCGTGGCGATCCGGCGCGCCGGGCCGCCGCCGTCCGTCCGGACCGTCCACAGGGCGCCGCCGAGCGCGAAGGCCACCACGCGCGCCAGGTCGTCGGCGGCGTAGGCCACCACCCCCTGGGACGCCTCCCGGGCCCGTTCCCTGCGCACCCGCTCCGCCTCCGGCACCGGCCCCGACGCGCCGAGCGCCAGCGGATCCACCAGCATCCGCTCACGCCCGGCGCCCTCTCCTGGAGACGCGGCACCCTCTCCTGGAGACACGGCACCCAGCCTTGGAGACACGGCACCCTCCCTTGGAGACACGGGACCCTCCCCTGGAGACACGGCCGTCACTTCGTAGGACCAGAGCCTGCTGACGGCGTCGTCGCCCGCCGTGGAACGGACGAACAGCACGCGCGAGCCGTCCCGCGCCACCGTGAAGGAGCCCGGCACCCCGAGCGAGAAGCGCCGCGTCCGGGCGAACTGGGCAGGGAGATCAGAGGAGTCCATGGCCGGACCCTAGCCCCGGCCGTCGGCGTGATCCACGGGGCCGACCCGGACGTAACCTGGGGACATGCTCACCGAAGTCACCGCCGTCCGCTACATCACGCCGCTGCGTGAGGGCGGTTCGCTGCCCGGACTCGTCGAGACCGACGACGGCCACGGGGCGTACGGGACGTACGTCATGAAGTTCGCGGGCGCGGGCCAGGGCCGCAAGACGCTCGTCGCCGAAGTGGTCTGCGGGCGGCTCGCGGCCCGCCTCGGCCTGCGGGTGCCGGGGCTCGCGGGCGTCCACCTCGATCCCGTGCTCGGCCTCGGCGAGCCGGACCAGGAGGTGCAGCAGCTCCTGAAGTCCAGCGGCGGGCTCAACCTGGGCATGGAGTACCTGTCGGGCGCCCTCGGCTTCGACCCGCTGGCCTTCGTGGTGGACCCGCTGGAGGCCGGGCGCGTCGTCTGGTTCGACGCGCTCGTGGGCAACGTGGACCGCTCCTGGCGCAACCCCAACCTCCTGGTGTGGGGCGGTGACCTCTGGCTCATCGACCACGGCGCCACGATGATCTGGCACCACAACTGGCCCTCGGCGCACACCGCCGCCGCCCGGCCGTACGACGCGTCGGACCACGCCCTCGCGCCGTTCCGCCCCGACGTCGCCGCCGCGGCGGCCCAGCTCGCCCCGCTCGTCACCAAGGAACTGCTGGACGAGGTGACGGCCGATGTGCCTGACGCCTGGCTGGACGGCGAGGCGGGCTTCGACGACCCCGACGCGGTGCGCCGGGCCTACGCCGACGCGCTGCTGCCGCGCGCGGAGACCATCCACGAACGGATCACCCTGGAAGGCACCGACAAGTGACCGACGCGACCGCCGCCGCGACTGATGTGACCGCCGTGACCGATGTGACCGCCGCAACCGGCACGGCCGACGTGCCGGACGCGCCCGCCGCGACCGCGGCCCCCGCCGCGACCGCGGCCCCCGCGCCGGGCGGCGACCAGCCCCCCGTACGCGACGTCTTCGAGTACGCCCTGCTGCGGATCGTGCCCCGCGTGGAGCGCGGCGAGCAGTTCAACGCGGGCGTGGTGCTCTACTGCCGCGCCAAGTCCTACGTGGCCGCGCGCACCCACCTCGACGAGGCCAAGCTCCGCGCCCTGGACCCGCTCGCCGACGCGGCCGGGGTGCGGGCGGCCCTGAGCGCCGTCGAGGGGATCTGCGCGGGCGGCGACGCGGCGGGCCAGGCCGCGCCGGACGACGCCGGGCGGCGCTTCCGCTGGCTGATCGCGCCCCGCTCGACCGTCGTGCAGCCGGGGCCCGTGCACACCGGGCTCACCGCCGACCCCGAGGCCGAGGTCGAGCGGCTCCTGGACCTCCTGGTGCGCTGAACCCGCCGGACCCGCTCGGGTGGCCGCCCCGCTGACCTCCTCGCGCGCTGAACCGGAGGGGGCCGTTGACACCGGGTGCCAGGGCTTCTAGCGTCTCGTCTGCTGAAGGTACTAAGCGGTCGCTCACCCGGGGGCGGGCCGCGGAGCCGCATTCCGAGGGCGAGGAGAGCCAGCATGTCCACCACTGAGCAGCGCGTCGCGGTCGTGACCGGAGCAGCGCGAGGCATCGGCGCGGCCACCGCCGTGCGCCTCGCCGCCGAGGGCCGTGCCGTCGCGGTGATCGACCTGGACGAGGCCGCGTGCAAGGACACCGTCGAGAAGATCACGGCGGCCGGTGGCAGGGCCCTCGCGGTCGGCTGCGACGTGTCCGACGAGGCCCAGGTCGAGGCGGCCGTCGCCCGGGTCGTCCAGGAGCTGGGCGCGCCGACGATCCTGGTGAACAACGCGGGCGTGCTCCGGGACAACCTGCTGTTCAAGATGAGCGCCGACGACTGGGACACGGTCATGAACGTGCACCTGCGCGGCGCCTTCCTGATGACCCGTGCCTGCCAGAAGCACATGGTGGACGCGGGCTTCGGGCGCGTCGTCAACCTCTCCAGCTCCTCCGCCCTCGGCAACCGCGGCCAGGTCAACTACGCGGCGGCCAAGGCCGGGATGCAGGGCTTCACCAAGACGCTCGCCAAGGAGCTCGGCAAGTTCGGCGTCACCGCCAACGCGGTCGCGCCCGGCTTCATCGCCACCGAGATGACCAAGGCCACCGCCGAACGCGTGGGCATGGGCTTCGAGGACTTCCAGGCCGCGGCGGCCACGCAGATCCCGGTCCAGCGCGTCGGCCACCCGGACGACATCGCCAACGCCATCGCGTTCTTCACCGGCGACGCGGCCGGGTTCGTCTCCGGCCAGGTCCTGTACGTGGCGGGCGGCCCCCTCAACTAGGCGCCCGTCCCCTCCAGACGCCCCCGGCCCAGCTAGAGCGAAGGACAGTACGGATGGCAGTGCAGGACAGCGGCAAGGTGGCGCTCGTCACCGGGGCGAGCCGCGGCATCGGCTACGGCATCGCGGAGGCCCTCGTGGCCCGCGGCGACCGCGTGTGCGTCACCGGGCGCAACGAGGACGCCCTCAAGGAGGCCGTGGAGCGGCTCGGCGCCGACCGCGCCATCGGCGTGGCGGGCAAGGCCCACGACGAGGCGCACCAGTCGGTGGCCGTCGAGCGGACCATGGAGGCCTTCGGCCGGGTCGACTTCCTGGTCAACAACGCCGGTACGAACCCGGTGTTCGGGCCGATGGCCGACCTCGACCTCAACGTGGCGCGCAAGGTCTTCGAGACGAACGTGATCTCGGCGCTCGGCTTCGCGCAGCTGACGTGGAAGGCCTGGCAGGGCGAGCACGGCGGGGCGATCGTGAACATCGCCTCGATCGCGGGCGTGGGCGCCTCGCCGTTCGTCGGCGCGTACGGCATGAGCAAGGCCGCCATGGTCAACCTCACGCTCCAGCTCGCCCACGAGTTCGCCCCGAAGGTACGGGTCAACGCGATCGCCCCCGCGGTCGTGAAGACCAAGTTCGCCCGGGCCCTGTACGAGGGCCGGGAGGAGGAGGTGACGTCGGCGTACCCGCTGGGGCGGCTCGGCGTGCCGTCCGACATCGGCGGCGCGGCGGCGTTCCTCACCTCGGCCCAGTCCGACTGGATCACGGGCCAGACGCTGGTGGTCGACGGCGGCCTGTTCCTGAACGCGGGCGTCGGCTGAGCCGTGGAGCCGTGATCGGACCGTTCCTGAACGCGGGCGTCGGCTGAGCCAGAGAGGCATGAACGGACCGTTCCAGTCCGGGAGTTGGGGTCACCGAGGCCCGAACTGGCGCTGTCCGACGGCTGGTTGAGCCCGGTCAACGGCCATGGGGCGGACCACCGTACACGGCCGTAGAACGCTCAACAAGCGCGCGTGCGCAAATGATTCTGACTTCAACACCCCGTCGGCGAGCCGGGTTTGACCGGCGGGGTGCTGCGGTATGGTCTGCGGCTCCATCCACGGCGGATCGAGGAGCGCGCGCGTGTTCAGAAGAGGTCGCCGATGTCCGCGTCCGGTCGCGGCGTCGGCCCGCACACCCTGGTCGATACCCCTGTCGGCGCCCTTGGCGGCGTTCCTCACGATCACCCTGCTCGCGGGGTGCGGGCTGCTGTCGTCCGAGGGCTCGGACGACGAGGAGTCCCTCACCGTCGGGACGACGAGCGCGCCGACCACGCTCGACCCGGCGGCGTCCTGGGACGGCTCGTGGGAACTGTTCCGCAACGTCTTCCAGACCCTGCTCAGCTATCCGGACGGCGCCACCGGGCCCACCCCGGACGCGGCGCGCTCCTGCCGCTTCACGGACCGCTCCAGCACCGTGTACTCCTGCACACTGCGCGACGGACTGACGTTCTCCGACGGCACCGCGCTGGACGCCCGGGCCGTGAAGTTCTCCGTCGACCGCGTCCGGCGCATCGACGTCAAGGGCGGCCCCGCCGGACTCCTCGGATCGCTGGACTCGGTCACCACCCGGGGCGACCGGACCGTGGTCTTCCGCCTCAAGAGGCCGGACGCGACCTTCCCCTTCGTGCTCGCGACCCCCGCCCTGTCGATCGTCGACCCCGGCCACTACCCGGCCGACAAGGTCCGCGAAGGCACCGACATCAGCGGCTCCGGGCCGTACGAACTCACGTCGTACGAGGCCGGGGAGCGGGCCGAACTCGCCAGGAACGGCCGCTACAAGGGCGCGGCCGACCGCAAGAACGACGCCGTGACCATCCGCTACTTCCGGGGCTCGGCCGCCATGGTCGACGCGCTGCGCGACAAGGAGATCGACGTCACCTTCCGCGGCCTCGCGGCCAAGGACATCGTGGCGCAGCAGGCGGCACACAAGGGCGGCGACATCCAGCTCGTCGAGGGCGCGGGCACCGAGATCCGCTACCTGGTGTTCAACCCCAAGGACCGCTGGGCGCGCAAGCCCGCCGTGCGCAAGGCGGTCGCCCAGGTCGTCGACCGCGGCGCCATCGCCCACAAGGTCTACCAGGACACCGTCGAGCCCCTGTACTCGATGGTGCCGCGCGGCGTCCCCGGGCACACCACGGACTTCTTCGACGACTACGGAGAGCCGAGCGCCGCCAAGGCGCGGCGGATCCTCACGGCCGCGGGCATCACCGAGCGCGTGCCGCTCACGCTCTGGTACGCCACCGACCGCTACGGCTCGGCGACCAAGCCGGAGTTCGCCGAGATCGAGCGGCAGCTCGACGCGTCGGGCCTGTTCGACGTGAGCGTCGAGGGCCGCCCCTGGAAGGAGTTCGAGGCGGGCTACAAGCGGGGCGCGTACCCGGTCTTCGGACGCGGCTGGTTCCCGGACTTCCCGGACGCCGACAACTTCATCGCGCCCTTCGTGGGCGAGCGCAACGTCCTGAACACGCCCTACCCGGCCCCCGAGATCACCGGCGAGCTGCTGCCGCGCTCGCGCCGCGAGGCGGACCGCGACGAGGTCGTCGACCGGTTCGAGCGGGCGCAGCGCATCCTCGTCGACGACGTGCGCCTGCTGCCGCTGTGGCAGGGCAAGCAGTACGTCATGGCGAGCGAGGAGGTCTCCGGCGCGGAGCGGGCCCTGGACCCGTCGGCGATCATGATGATGTGGGAGCTGGAGCGCAAGACGAGCTGGTAGCGGCCCCGGCGGCGGGCCGGGGTGCGGGCGGGCGGCGGCGCGCGTGCCCGTGGCGGGCGGCGGGCGTCCGCGGCGGGCCGGGTCGATTGTCAGTGGGCGCCGGTAGGTTCTTCAGTGCATCGGGGCACCTGCGCTCCGGTGCGGAAGTGACCGCACACCGGAGGTTGTTGACGTGACCGACATCGCCATGCTGCCCGCGTCCTGGCGCGGAGTCCTCGGCGAGGAGCTCCAGAAGCCCTACTTCAAGGAGCTCACCGAGTTCGTCGAGGAGGAGCGGGCGAAGGGGCCGGTGTACCCGCCGCGCGAGGAGGTCTTCGCCGCCCTCGACGCCACGCCGTACGACGACGTGAAGGTCCTCATCCTCGGCCAGGACCCGTACCACGGCGAGGGCCAGGGCCACGGCCTGTGCTTCTCGGTCCGCCCCGGTGTGAAGACCCCGCCCTCCCTGCGGAACATCTACAAGGAGATGCACGCGGAGCTGGGCCACCCGGTGCCGGACAACGGCTATCTGATGCCGTGGGCCCGCCAGGGCGTCCTGCTGCTCAACGCGGTCCTGACCGTCCGCGCCGGTGAGGCGAACTCGCACAAGGGCAAGGGCTGGGAGAAGTTCACGGACGCCGTGATCCGCGCGGTGGCCGACCGGCCCGACCCGGCGGTCTTCGTCCTGTGGGGCAACTACGCGCAGAAGAAGCTCCCCCTCATCGACCCGGAGCGGCACGCCGTGGTCAAGGGCGCGCACCCGTCGCCGCTGTCCGCCAAGAAGTTCTTCGGCTCGCGCCCCTTCACGCAGATCAACGAGGCGGTGGCGGCGCAGGGCCACACCCCGATCGACTGGCGCATCCCGGACCTGGGCTGACGCCCGCCGCCCGCCGCGGCGTCACCGGCCTGGCCCAGCGGCGGCACCGGGCCCCGGGCGCCGCACCGCGCCTGACCGCGATTGTCAGTGGTGGCCGCTAGCGTCGTCACCGGTCCCGAGCACCGGCCCCCGCGGCCGGGGCCGGACCGGTGACGACGAAGTGACCGACGAAGGACTGACCAGCGAGCCGAGGCGGGACCGCCCGCCCCGGCTCGGGCGAACGCGGAGGGCGGCGCGGTGACCCAGCGGCAGGAACGGACGGCGGACGGCGAGGACGTCGTGATGACCCGGATCGGGCAGGCGGTCATGCTCCAGCACGCCGGGGACCGCGAGGAGGCCAGGTCCCGCTTCCTCGCCCTCTGGTCCGAGATCGGCGAGGACGGCGACCCCCTCCACCGCTGCACCCTCGCGCACTACATGGCGGACACCCAGGACGACCCGGCCGACGAACTGGCCTGGGACCTCAGGGCGTTGTCGGCCGCCGACGAGCTGACCGACGAGCGGGTCGGCCGCCACCACGCGTCGCTCGCGGTGCGCGGCTTCTACCCCTCGCTGCACCTCAACCTCGCGGCGGACTATGTGAAGCTGGCCCGCCCCGAAGCGGCCCGCAGCCATCTGCGCCGCGCCCGCGGAGCCATCGGCGCCCTCGGCGACGACAGCTACGGCGACGGCATCCGCGCGGCCCTCGACCGCCTGGAGGCCCAGGTGGGGGAGGGCGCCACGGAGGAGTAACCCCGGGGTTCCTTGCGGGCGCACGCCCCCAGCACCACCGGGCATGGCCCTCCGGCTCGCGCGCCTCCGGGCCCAGGCGCCCGCACGCCCCTACCCGTACACCTCCCGGCAGATGCCCGCCTCAGGGCTGTCCCGCGCCCAGCGTCCGTGCTCCCTGCCGAGAGCGCACACGTCGACGCTGCCGCGCCCACGCGGTGGCCGCGCCGGGGGCGGCTCACCCTGCGGACGCGGGGGCCCCGCCTTCGGGCGGTCACGCTGAGGCGCGGGGCGCGGGCGCTCCGGGTGCGCGGGATGGCCGGGGTGCCCGGGGTGCTCCGGGTGTACGGGATGCCCGGGGCGTACGGGATCGGGGGCGCCGCCAGGTCCGTCAGGGCCGCCGAAGCCGCCGGTGCCTTCGGAACTGCCAGAGCCGGTGGAGCCGTCAGGGCCGCTGGCGCCACCAGAGCCGCTGGCGCCGCCAGAGCCCTCGGAGCCGCCGAGCCGCAGCGGGCCCCCTGCGCCTCCCGTGCCCCCCGCCGAAGCCGCCCCCCGGCCCCGCCCGCCCCCCGGTCCTCCCGGCTGCAGCCGCTCACGCCCCGGCGCCTGCGTGGCCCGCGGCGCGCTCCGCTCGATGTCATGTGGCGAGGGCGGCGCGGGTGCCGTCGCCTCCGCCGCCCCCGCGCCCCGACCGGCATCCGCCCCTTCGGCCCGCTCCACGCTGACGCACCCGGACACCGCCGCGGCGGTCGCGACCGCCATGGACGCCAGGAGCACGGCCGTGGTCGTCGTTCGCTGCATCCGCGCCACTCTGCTGCGCCCACCGTGGCGCCGGAGCACGAACGCGCGGGAATGCCTCGCAAGGGTGACTGTCGCACCACCGGCTACCGGCCCGCCCGACGGCGGACGGGGTCAGCCGTCGCCGTCCAGCATCCCCCGCAGCAACTCCGCGAAGCCCGCCCGCAGTTCCTCCACGGTCGGCGCCGTCGCGTGGTAGGAGCCCGCCACGCAGGAGAACATCATGCCGTCGCACCACGCCACCAGGGACAGCGTGTGCCGCTGCGGGTCCTTCGAGCCCGCCGCGCGGATCAGCTCCGCCAGCGGGGTGCGGAACTGGGTGCTCGACGCGTCGTAGTAGGCGCGCAGCTCCGGGCGGCGCGTCGCCTCCAGGGCCAACTCGTAGCGGGACAGCAGCAGATCGCGGTGCTCGTCGCCGGAGAGGAAGCGGTGCAGGGCGAGGGCGAGCCCCGCCGTCAGCGCGTCGCGGTCGGCCGACGGGTCCGGCAGCTCGCTCGGGGTGAGCACGTTCATCTCGCGCTCGGCCTGCCGTCGCACCGCCGCC
The DNA here is from genome assembly GCF_049542095.1 of Streptomyces sp. G45. Lineage (NCBI taxonomy): Bacteria > Bacillati > Actinomycetota > Actinomycetes > Kitasatosporales > Streptomycetaceae > Streptomyces > Streptomyces sp. G45. The sequence goes on from NZ_JBMUZU010000001.1 coordinate 7,783,960, forward strand.
TCCAGAAGGGCGAGCCGGGTCCTGGCGTGGTTCGAGGTCGATCCCGGGGGCAGTCCCGCCGCCTCGTCGACGGCGCGGTGCGTGAGGCCGCGCATGCCGCGTTCGGCGAGCAGGGCGAGCGCGGTGTCGGCGATCAGTTCGGTGCGGGAAGTCCCCTTGGCGCGTGCAGACATGATCCCCACCCTACCCTCGTGACTACAGGTGTAGTACGGTCATGTCATCGCGCACTACAGATGTAGTGTCGCGGCTCGGTGGCCGGGCGTGCGGCGGTGACCGGGGCCGGTGCCCGAGCGGGCCGCCCGGCGCCACCCGCGGACGGTCCACCCACGCGCCGCCTACATGCGGACCGTCCACGCGCGGGACCGGGACGAGCACGCGCGGCGACAGGACAAGGGCGCGCGGGCCACGTCCGCGCAGGACAAGTATGCGCGGTCCACGTCCGCGCAGGACACGTAATCGCAGCCAAGTGATCGCAGTCAGGTAACCGTAGCCAGGTAACCGCAGCCAAGTAATCGCAGCCAAGTAATCGCAGCACAAGCCGAGATGAGGAGAGGCCATGGCCCCCACGGCGAAGTCCCCCACCCCGCACGCGGTCGTCGTCGGCGGCGGCATCGGCGGTCTCACCGCCGCCGTCGCCCTGCACCGGTCCGGCTGGCGGGTCACCGTCCTGGAGCGCGCGGCGAGCCTCGAACCCGTCGGCTCCGGCATCTCCCTCGCCCCCAACGCCCAGCGGGCCCTCGACGTCCTGGGCCTGGGCGACGACGTCCGCGCCCTCGCCGCCTGGAGCGGCACCGGCGGCCTGCGCGCGCAGGACGGGCGCTGGCTCGCCCGGACCAGCTCCACCGCGGCGGCGCGGGCCTTCGGCGGCTCCCTCGTGCTGCTGCACCGCTCGACCCTCGTCGACCTGCTCGTCGGCGCGCTGCCCGCCGACTGCCTGCGCACCGGCGCCGCCGCCCGCCTCACCGACCCCGGCGGCGCGGGCCGCACGGCCGTCGTGTCCACGGCCGACGGCGACATCGAGGCCGACCTCGTCGTCGGCGCCGACGGCATCGACTCCGCCGTGCGGACCGCCCTGTTCCCGGCCCACCCCGGAGCGCGGTACACCGGATTCACCGCCTGGCGCGTCATCGTGCCCGCGCCCGAGCGCCCCTTCGAGCCGCACGAGACGTGGGGGCGCGGCGGCCTGTGGGGCACCCAGCCGCTCAAGGACGGCCGGGTCTACGCGTACGGCACCGCGCGGGTCCCCGAGGGCGGCCGCGCCCCCGACGACGAGAAGGCCGAACTGATGCGCCGCTTCGCCCACTGGCACCACCCCATCCCCGAGATCCTCGCCGCCGCCCGCCCCGAGGACGTCCTGCGCAACGACGTGCGGCACCTGATCACGCCGCTGCCCGTCTACCACCGCGGTCGGGTCGCGCTCCTCGGCGACGCCGCGCACGCCATGGCGCCGACCCTCGGCCAGGGCGGTAACCAGGCCATCGAGGACGCCGTGGTCCTCGCCCACCACGCCGCGCCCCGCGGCCACCTGCCCGCGGCCCTCGCCGCCTACAGCGCGGACCGCGTCCCGCGGACCACGGCGATCGTGCGGCGCGCCGCCCGCACCGCCCGCCTCAACCACCTGCGCCACCCCGCCCTCATCGCCGTACGCGACACCCTGATCCGGGCCGCCTCCCGCCTCGGGCCGAACCTGATCATGAAGGGCTTCGCGTCGATCGCCGACTGGCGGCCGCCGCAGGCCCCGTATGCTGCGGGAACGAACACGCCCACCGGCACGGGCACCGGCGCGGGGACACAGGACCGCCCGGCGACCCGGCGCTAGACGACGGCGCAGGGCGACGAACGGCGACAAGGAGCACGTGGTGAAGGTCGGCTGCATCGGACTCGGCGACATCGCGCAGAAGGCCTATCTGCCCGTGCTCACCACGCAGCCGGACGTCGAGCTGCACCTCCAGACGCGCACGCCCGCCACCCTGGAGCGTGTCGGCGCCGCCCACCACGTGCCCGCCGAGCGCCGCCACGCCGACCTCGACGTGCTGCTGGCCCAGGGCCTCGACGCGGCCTTCGTGCACGCGCCGACCGCCGTGCACCCCGAGATCGTCACGCGGCTCCTGGAGGCGGGCGTGGCGACGTACGTGGACAAGCCGATCGCGTACGAACTCGCCGACTCCGAGCGGCTCGTGCGGCTCGCGGAGGAGCGCGGGGTCAGCCTGGCCGTCGGCTTCAACCGCCGCCACGCCCCCGGCTACGCGCAGTGCGCCGAGCACCCGCGCGAGCTGATCCTGATGCAGAAGAACCGCGTCGGGCTCCCGGAGGACCCGCGCACGATGGTGCTCGACGACTTCATCCACGTCGTGGACACGCTGCGGTTCCTGGTGCCGGGACCGGTCGACCACGTCGGGGTGCGCGGCCGGGTCGCGAACGGGCTGCTCGAACATGTCGTGCTCCAGCTCGCGGGCGACGGGTTCACCGCGATCGGCGTGATGAACCGGCTCAGCGGCTCCACCGAGGAGATCCTCGAAGTGTCCGGGCAGGACACCAAGCGGCAGGTGGTCAACCTCGCCGAGGTCGTCGACCACAAGGGCCAGCCGAGCGTGCGGCGGCGCGGCGACTGGGTGCCGGTGGCGCGCCAGCGCGGCATCGAGCAGGTCACGCTCGCCTTCCTCGACTCCGTGCGCGCGGGCAAGGTGCTCAGCGCCCAGGACGCGCTGGCGACCCATGAGCTGTGCGAGCGGGTGGTACGCGCGGTGCTCGAACAGGACGCCTGAGCGCCCGGGCGCCCTCGGCGGCGCACAGCGCGGCGAGGACGCCGAGCGCCAGGTGGACGGGCCAGTCGCCGTACCGCACGTACGGGGTGGTGCCGGTGGCCAGCGGCACGTCGTACTCCGCCGTGGCGGACGCCGACGTGCCGAGCGGGCGGCCGACGCGCTCGCCGCTTGGGCCGTAGACCGCCGAGACGCCGGTGAGCGTCGCGTGCACCATGGGGCGGCCCGTCTCGGCGGCCCGCACCGCCGCCAGCGACGCGTGCTGCTCGGGCGCCCAACTGCTCTGGAACGTCGACGTCGCCGACTGGGCGAGCAGCAGCTGCGCGCCCTCGCGTGTGAGGTGACGGCTCATGTCGGGGAACGCCGACTCGAAGCACACCAGCGGCCCCACACGCAGGCCGCCCGCTCCGCCCGCACGGCCCCCGACGGTCTTGAGGTCCATCACCACCGGCCGCTCGCCGCGCCTGCGGTCCTCACCCGCGGCCTTGCCCACCGAGGTCGCCCAGCCGAGCAGTGAGCGCGCCGGAACGTACTCCCCGAAGGGCACGAGCCGCATCTTGTCGTAGCGGTCGCCCGTGGGGCCCTGCGGGCCCACCAGAACCGAGCTCTTGAAGATGCCGGGCCGGTCCGAGCGGCGCGCGTCCACGTTCACCAGGAGGTCCGCGCCCACCTCGCGCGACAGGTCGGCGATGCGCGCCGCGAGGTCGGGCCGGTCGGCGAGGTCGTGCCCGACGCTGCTCTCGCCCCACACGACGAGGTCCAGGTCGCGGCCCGCGAGCGCCCGGGTCAGCTGCTCCTCGCGGGCGAAGCGGTTCTTGACGCGGCCGTTCGCGTCCTCGACGCCCGGCTGGACGACGGCGACCCGGATGCGGCCCGCCGGTTCGGGCCGGGGGGACCAGGTCCAGGCGGCGCCCGTGACGGCGGCCACCGTGACGAGGCCCGCGACGGCCGGGGTGCGGCTCGCGTCCGTCGTGGCGAGCACGGTGACGCCCGTGTTCACGGCGACGACGAGCGCGCTGACCAGCCAGACACCGCCCACCGACGCGAGCCGCAGCGCGGGCTCCACCTGCCACTGGCTGGACCCGAGCAGCCCCCACGGGCCGCCGAGGCCCTCCCAGGACCGCACCAGCTCCACGAGCAGCCAGCCCGACGGCAGCACGGCGAGGGCCGCCCCGACGCGCCCCCCGGACGGCGTGCCCCCGAGGAAGCGGTGCACGAGCAGCCCCCACGGCGCCCACAGCAGGCCGAGGAGCGCGGCGATCACCAGCGTGAACACATGCAGGCTCGGCAGCAGCCAGTGGTGCACGGCCACCATGAAGCCGAGCCCGCCGAGCCACCCGTCGCACGCGGCCTGCCGCGCCGACCCCGCCGAGCGGATCAGCAGCAGCCACGGCACGAGCGCGACGTACGCGAACCACCACCACGACGGCTCGGGGAAGGCGAGCGCGGGCAGCGCGCCGCACAGGGCGGCGACCGCGCCGCGCCGCCAGCGTGTGGCGAGCGCGGCGGCCCGCCACGACCGCCAGGACCGGGGGAGGGGCCGCGACGGCGCTCCCGCCCGCTGCCGCTTGCCGCCGAGTACGTCCATGCAGCGCGCCTCCTTGGCCCCGGCTGGGCTTCGACGCCCGGTCGTCCTCCCAGTGTGCGCGCCGGGGACGATCTAGGACAGGGGGCGGGAGGGGTGGGTAACCGGGTCGGAGCAGCGGGGTTCACGCCGGTGCGGGTGTGGCCCGAAGCGACTGGGGGTGACCAGGGGGGACCAGGGACGGGGCAAGGGGCGATCAGGTGGGGCGCGGGGTGGGGCTGGTGGCGGTGGGGCTGGTGGTGCGCGGGCCGTCGTGCTGGGTGAGCGGGTCAGGCCGGTTCGGTGGGCGCGGGGGTCGCCTGGGGCTCGGCCGGGGGCGGGACGGGGGTGTCGTGGGTCGCCTGGGTGCCCTGGGTGCCCTGGGTGCCCTGGGTGCCGTGGACGGTGTGGGGTGTGTGGGCGGCTTGGGGGAGGACTCGCGTCCGGTCCAGTGCCCTGTCCACCGCCTCCACCCGGCGCCACTTCTCGTGGACGACGACCTGGCGCAGCCGCCAGCCGCTGTGGGTGCGCAGCGCGGTGAAGGCGTAGCGCCCGCCGCACGCGAAGTCCGGCGCCGTGTCCCCGCCGGGGCCCGCTCCCGGCTCGGCCGAGCGCATCGGGTTGGCGTAGTCGGCCTGCACTCGGGCGGTGTCGCCGACGTCGTGCTCGCGTACCTCGAAGCGGATCCTGCGGTTGACGATCAGGTGTTGGCGTGTCGGGAACAGCCGCATCGCCTCCGCCAGCCAGTCGGCCACGTCGGCGGCGGTGCCTTCGATGCCGCCCGCCGAGCGGTAGTCGGCCCGCCCGTCGGGGGAGAAGAGACGGCGGTAGGCGTCCCAGTCGCCGTCGTCGACGGTGACGGCGTAGTCGGTGATGAGGGTGTCGATGGCCAACCGGTCGACCACGGCCGCGAGTTCCACACGCTGCGTCATCGACTCAGTCTTGAACACCGGGACCGCGCAGCCAAGAGGGAGGACGGGAGTCGTCGGGCCGCCCTTCGCGTGTGCCCGTACGCCCTTCGCGTGTGCCCGCACGCATCGAAGCCCTGCCCGTGGGGAACCCGCCCGGCAGCCCGGCCGAGGAACCCCGCTGGGGGACCCGGCCGCGGAGCCCCCGCATGGAACGAGCATGGAACGAGGAGTTCCTCGGGAGGGGGATCCTGAGGAACTCCTCGGGGGGTGAGGGTGACCGCGGTCCTAGGCGGCCTGCACGACCTCCGTGCGCACTGCCTCGGCCCACTCCGTCACCAGCCGCTCGTACTCCCGGCGCTGCTCGGCGGACAGCCGACCGCCCGCGCGCAGCCACAGGCCACGTATCCGCTCGTTCAACTCGGCGGACGACCGCACGGAACCATGGGGGTGAGGGGTTAAGGGCATGGGTCAAGCCTAGGCGATAGCAACCACGTTCGGAACTGTCGGCTACCGCACACGTGCGGGACGTGATCGCCGCCCGGGTGGTCAAACCCCGTACGAAGTCCCGGAACTGGCGCGTCCGCGCAGTTCACGCCGGTGTGCGCGGCTCACGACGGCGCGTTCGTGCGGCTCGACCGCCGTGCGGAGAACGGCAGATGGACCACGAGAAGTGAGATGCCGCACAGCGTGACCACGCGGGTCGCGGCGTCGAGGCCGTTCCAGTTCTTGGACTGCCACATGGCGAACCACTCGCCGCCGACGCCGATGAACCCGCCGCCGAACAGCAGCAGCAACATCACCAGGCCGACCGTGCTGGCCCGCCGCGCCCGGCCGAACCCGTGGCCGCGGCGCAGCGCCGCGCACCACCACACGGTCCCGGTGACCAGCACGGCCGCGGCGACGGTCTCCCAGGCGATGATGCAGATGTACGCCGTGTCCTGGAGGGCGCGCGAGGTGACGGCGCGCCACATCAGGTCGTCGTCCTGGAAGGTGGTGTCCATGGCGAGGACGTGCCGCACGAACTGCCGGTTGGTGTCGAAGTCCGTGATGTTGCCGAACGCGACGAGCGCGATGTAGAGCGCCACGACGCCCGTGAGCGCCGCGGCGGCGAGCGCGGGCGTGCCCAGCGCGCCCCCTCTGCCGCCGCCCTGTTCCGGACGGTCCTCTGCACCCGCGGTCATGCCCGCTCCCTTCACCAGTGGCGTCGCCCGCCCTGGTCGGCGGACGGGTGCCCCATGGTCGCAGGACACCGCCGCGTCCGCGCAGGTGGGAGGTGCGGTACGGAATCACGCCGTACGCGGCCGGATGCGGCGGGCGGTCAGGGCGCCGACGGCGGCCAGGGACCCGGTGAGCGCGAACGTGGCCGTCAGGGCGACGGTCACCGTCGATCCGTACGCGTCGGCGAGCGACACCGCAGCGCCGCCGAGGCCGCTGAGGACCGCGACCGCCAGGGTCTGGGCGAGCTGCATGGAGCCGCTGGCCTCGCCTTGCCGGTCGGCCGGGGCCTGCTCCATGGCGTCCGTGGTGGCCGCGTTGAAGGCCACGCCCATGCCCGCGCCGCCGATGGCCCAGCCCGCCACGGCGATCAGCGCGGGCACGCCGTCGACGAGCACGCCGAGCGCCATCACCACGACGCCCGCGAGCAGCGTCACGCAGCCGAGGGCGATCGGCACGGCGCGCGAGCGGCCGCTCCAGCGGCCGTCGGCCCGGCCCTGCCAGGCCGCGCCGAGCACCCAGGTGATGGCGCCCGCCGACAGGCCGAGCCCGGCCTCGGACGCGCTCAGGCCGCGCAGTTCGACCAGGCCGAGCGGCAGGAAGGCCTCACTGCCGAAGTACGCGCCGCACAGCAGGAAGCGCAGCACCACACCGGCGGGCACGCCGGGCCGCATGGCCAGCGTCCCGGAGGGGGTGACCGCGCGCAGCGCGAGGGCGGCGGTGACCGCGCCGACGACGGCGAGCGGGACCAGCAGGGCGAGCCGGTGGAGTTGCAGCCCGGCGAGCAGCACGCCGGTGCCCGCGGCGAGCAGCACGCTGAGCGCGACCGGCGAGGACCACCAGCGGCCCGCCGTGGCGGCCGGGGCGCGCTCGGGGCCGCCGAGGCGGCGCAGTTGGGGCAGGGTGAGCGCGGCCGCCAGGGCGATCAGGGGCAGCAGCAGCACGAAGACGCCGCGCCAGGAGACGTGGTCGGCGATCAGGGCGGCGATGGTCGGGCCGATCAGGGACGGCACGGTCCAGCCGCCCGACACCAGGGCGAACATCCTGGCCCGCAGGGCCTGCGGGTAGGCGAGCGAGATGGCGGTGTACGCCAGCGCCATGACCGCGCCGACGCCGAGGCCCTGGAGGAAGCGGCCGACGAGGAAGGTCGGCCAGCTGGGCGCGGCACCGGCGACCGCGCAGCCGACCGCGAAGACCGCGAGGCCGACCGCGAAGGGGCGGGCGGGGCCGTGGCGGTCGGCGTCCCTGCTCGCGGCGACGGTGCCGATGAGGTTGGCGAGCATCAGCGCGGACAGGCCCCAGCCGTAGGCGTTGAGGCCGCCGAGGTGCCCGGCGATCTCCGGCAGGACCGTGGCGACGCCCATGGACTCGAACGCGACGAGCCCGACCGACAGGACGATGCCCCAGGTCAGGGCCGCGTAGGGGGCGCGGAAGACGCTGTCGGCGGGCGCGTCGACGCGGGCCGCGCCGCCGGGTTCGTCCGGCGCGCCCTGCGCGGGTGCGGGCGTGGTGCCACCGCCGACGGGGGTGGTTGTGGGTGCGGCGTCACCGTCGCCGACGGTCGACTCCTGCTGTGCGGGCAAGGCCGATCCCCTCCTTGTTCTCGTTTTCGAGGCTTCGAGGCTTCGAGGCTTCGAGGCTTCGAGGCTTCGAGGCTGGTTCTCGCCTTCGCAGCTTTACGTTCCGGACCGGAACGGAATGAAAGCACATGCTACCTATACTGATCCGCATGGCAACCCCGGACTCCGCAGCCCCGTCCGCCCGTTCGACGGGGCGCCCGCGCGACACCCGGCTCGACGCGGCCATCCTCAGGGCGACGTTCGAACTCCTGGAGGAGTCCGGCTACCCGCAGCTCACGCTGGAGGGCGTGGCCCGGCGCGCGGGCACCACCAAGCCCGCCATCCGCCGCCGCTGGCCGTCCCGGCAGCACCTGGTGATCTCCGTGCTCGCCGAGAGCATGGGCACCGCGCCCACCCCGGACACCGGCTGTACGCACTGCGACCTGATCCTCGGCATCGAGACCCTCACGCAGGCCTTCGGCAACACCCTGGGCCGCCGTACGCTGCCCGCCCTGGTCGCCGAGCTGGCCGACGACCCCGAGCTGGACCGGGTCTTCACCGAGACGATCTTCCGGCCCCGCAGGGCCACCACGGAGGCCGCGCTGCGCCGGGGCATCGAGCGCGGCGACATCCGGCCCGACGCCGACATCGACCTGCTCCTGGACATGTTGGGTGCCACCACGTACCACCGCGTGCTCTTCGGCCACCTGCCCGTCACGGACTCACTGGCGCACGACGTCGTGATGACGGTGATGGGCGGCGCGGCGACCCCCCAGTGGCGCGGGCACTACGAAGAGCGCCACGAGGCGCCGCCGAAGGTCAGGGCAGGACGCTGAGCAGCCGCCGCAGCGCGGGCCCCGGCGGGCCCGGCGGCACCACGAGCGACGTCGTCAGGGCCGGTGCGGCCAGCGGGCGCACGGCGACGCGCGGGAACGACGGCACCCCCGTCACTTCGTAGAAGACGGTCCAGGAGGCGGCGCCGCCGCCGATCTCGGCAAGGGTCTCCTGGAGCGTGGTGAACGGCGGGCCGAGCAGCGGCTCCGCGCCCGCGGCCCGCAGCGTTTCGGTCACCAGGTCGTGGAAGGGCGGATTGGCCGCGCGCGGGGCGAGCCGCAGCGGCAGGTCGGCGAGGTGTTCCAGGCGCGGCGCCAAGGCGGCCGTCGCGAGCGGGTGGTCGGCGGGGAAGGCCACGTACAGCGGATCGCTCCACACGGGCAGCAGTTCGAGCCCCGGCGCCCGTACGGCCGCCCGGACCAGCGCCGCGTCCAGTTCGCCCGAGCGCACCGCGGCGAGCCGGTCCGCGAGGCCGAGGCGCCGCAGCCGCACCTGGAGGCTCGGCGCCACCGCCGCGAGGTCCGCGAGCAGGCGCTCGACCCGGTCTCCGGGCCCCTGGACGGTGCCGAGGCGCAGCAGACCGCCCTCCCCGGACGCGAGGTCGGCCGCCACCCGGCGGGTGCGCCGCGCCGCCGCGAGCACGGCGTGCGCCTCGGGCAGCAGCCGCTCGCCCGCGGCGGACAGTCCGACGCTGCGGGTCGAGCGGTGGAACAGGGGCACGCCCAGTTCGCGCTCCAGGCGGCGCACCTGCTGGCTGACCGCCGACTGCACGATGCCGAGCCGCTCGGCGGCCCGGCTGAAGCCGCCCTCCTCGGCGACGGCCACGAAGTACTGGAGCTGCCGCAGTTCCACCGGTCCTCCTGTTCCGCACCCGCCTGGATTCCGTTCCGCACCGGCCTGGATTCCGTTCCGCACCCGCCTGGATTCATCGCGATCGGTGATCACTGGAGGTGACAACTGCTTCTGGTACGCGGCTTCTTCCCCGGGTCGAATGGACCGCGTGCGGACCGAAGGGCGGTCGGCCGAGGGAGAGGAGCCGGGCGGATGGCCGAGAACACACAGGGGGCAGGGGGCGCGCTGGTCGTGCCGCCCGGCGCGGCGGAGCACGTGCCGCTGCCGCACGGCGGCGGCTTCGACCTGCTGGCCGACGCGGCGCACACCGGCGGGGCGCTCGGCGCCAACAGGCTGACCCTCGGCGAGGGCGCGGACGGCGCCCGCCCGCACCACCACGCCCGGTCCACCGAACTGTTCCACGTCCTCGACGGCGCCCTGGACTTCTTCCTCGACGGCGACCTCGTCACCGTGGGGCGCGGCGGTCTGGTCGTGGTGCCGCCCGGGACGCCGCACGCGTTCGGGGCGGTCGCGGGGAGCGGGCGGAGGTCCTCGCGGTGCTGGCCCCGGGCGTCGACCGGTTCGGCTACTTCAGGGCGCTCGGCCGCGTCCAGCACGGCCTGGAGCCCTTCGAGCGGCTCCTGCCCGAACAGGACCGGTACGACGTGCACTTCCTCGACGCCGGGGCCTGGCGCACCGCGCGCGAGGCACGGGCCGCCGCACACCGCCAGCGGGCGCGCTAGTCCGCGTAACGAGACCGCTCCGGTGCGCTGGTCCGTGTAGGGGACCGGTCCGGTGCGCTAGTCCGTGTACGTGTACGGGATGGACGCGGTCAGCGCGGTGCCGCGGGCGGTGGCGAACCGGACCGGGCCCGCCCGCGGGTAGGCGGGCGCCGTGAACGTGACGCGGCCGTCGTCCACGACGCGCACGTCCGTGGCCGCCACCCCGCGGAAGCCGCCCGCGGTGGGGGTGCCCGCCAGGACCTGGGTGGTGCCGGTGAGTCCGGCGCCGGTGAGGGTGACGGGGTAGCCGCCCCGGACGGAACCCGACGCGGGGGAGACGGCGGTCAGCGCGGCCGGGACCGGGCTGAGCGGGGCGTCGCTCTCCACGAACCGGACGGCCACGAAGTGGTCGCTGTCCATGGTGACGCTCAGGGCCGCCGCGCGGGTCGGCTGCACCCGGCCGTCCACGATCCACCGGTCGATCTTGTGGCCGGGGTCGGGCACGGCGCTGACCGTGACCTGGTCGCCGCTGGTGAACAGGCCGGTGGCGGGCGCGGTGACGGTGCCGCCGGTGCCGTCCACGGGCACGGCGGTGAGGGCGTACCGCTGGGGGGCCGTGCTGTCGGCGGGCGTGCGGTAATTGGCGAGCACCGGCCCGGTGAGGTTCATGACGCGGGTGGCGTCGGCGGGCTCCGGCGCGCCGAGCGGCACCCCGCGCGGCTTCCCGCCGTACGTCTGACGCGGGTTGGAGAACCACATCTTGCTCTCGCACCGGTCCTCGTCGGCGCAGCTCATGGGGTACCCCATGATGTCGACCCAGGTGCGGTCGCGGGGCAGGAAGCCGTGGTTGTCCGGGTAGTACGGGTTGTGGTTGCCGGGCCGGTAGGCGGGGTCGTCCGGGTCGACGGGGTCGGTCACGTAGTCGTGGTTGAGGCCGAAGTTGTGGCCGATCTCGTGGGCGAGGTGGTGGGTGCCGAAGGTGTCGGCCTGCTGCGCGCCGAAGCCGGTGCCGTCCGAGCCGCGGCGGGCGGCGGTCCCGGGGACGAGGTGCGGCAGCGTCGGGGTCATGCCGGTTCCGGCCGTGTAGACACCCTCGGGCGGCGTGAACCGGGACAGGACGTGCACGAGGTCGGCGCCCCTGGCGTCCCGGGTGGCACGGACGTTGGTGGCCCAGTTGCCGCCGTACCGGGCGTCCCGCGGGTTGGCGAGGGCGTTCGTCATGCCCGCCATGTCGCTGGCCTCACCGGGCCAGCGCGGCGTCTCGAAGGTGCCGAGCAGGTTGAGGCGGGCCTTGACCTGGCTGTCGGCGTACGCCTGGTTGGTGCCCTCGACGGCGGCCTTGGCCTGGAGCGCGAGGGCGGCCGCGCCGCCCTCGGTGCCGGTGGCGGTCTCCGGGGTGTAGCCGATGAGTACGTCGATGACCGGATCGGTGGGGGCGGCGCGTCCGCGGGGCGGCGCCGCCGGGCGCGGGGTTCCGGCCGGGCGCAGCGCGTCCCGGACGAGCGGTGTCTGGCGCAGGGTGTCGAAGGACCGCAGGCGCGAGGTGCCGGGCCGGACGGCCTCCAGGGCGTAGCGCATCCGCCCCCGGTTGATCTCCCCGGCGACCCGGGGTCTGCCCCCGGCGCAGGCGCCGTCGACCGCGAGGGTGACCGGCCGGTCGGCGCGCCCGCCGACGCGCCCGCTCCACAGGAGGGTGCCCTCGTGGTCGCGTGACACCTTCGTGGCCCGGGCGGTGACGGTCCGCCCGTCGAACAGCGGCAGGCGGCGCCGGTCGGGCGCCGCGACCGCCCCGCGCTCGCACAGGGCGCGGAAGGCGCCCTCGGGCCAGGTCACCTCGCCCGTGCGCAGCAGCCCGGGCAGGCCGGGGCGGTCGGTGCGGGCCGGGCGGTCGGGGAGGGCGCGGCGGCCGCCGGGCGCGCGGCGTCCGTCCCCGGGGCAGCGGGCAGCGCCGTGGCGAGGGCGGCGACGGCTCCGACAGCGGCGTACCTGACGGGGATCATGCGGGCTCCTTCGTGCACGTGGGCGAACAGGCCGGACACGAGCACGATCACCCGGAGCGGGGGCGGGCGCGGCGGGAGCGGGGCCGAATGGCGGCGTGGGGGAGCCGAGTGCACCCCGCCTCAGCCGGAGCGCGCCGCCCAACGCGAAGTGGCCCGCTTCAGACCCAGCGGCGGCCCGCCCCAGACCCCCAGGGCGGGCCGCCGCAGGCGGCGAAGGCCGCCTCAGTCGGCGGACTCACCCGCGTGCGGACTGAGTTCGCCCACGCCGACCAGCACGAACAGCACGATGCCGAGCAGGACCCGGTAGTAGACGAACGGCATGAAGCTCTTGGTCGTGATGAACTTCATGAACCACGCGATGACGGCGTATCCGACCACGAACGCGATGATCGTCGCGAAGATCGTCGGCCCCCAGGACACATGGCCGTCGCCCGCGTCCTTGAGTTCGTACGCGCCGGAGGCGAGGACGGCCGGGATGGCGAGCAGGAACGAGTAGCGGGCCGCCGCCTCGCGGGTGTAGCCCATGAGGAGGCCGCCGCTGATGGTGGCGCCGGAGCGGGACACGCCGGGGATGAGCGCCATGGCCTGGCACACGCCGAAGATGAGGCCGTCGCGTACGCCGAGTTCCTTGAGGTCCTTGCGGCGGCGGATCGCGCGGTGGCGGCCGCCGGTCTCGTCACGGGCGGCGAGCCGGTCGGCGACGCCGAGGACGACGCCCATGACGATCAGCGTCGTCGCGATCAGGCGCAGATCGCGGAACGGCCCCTCGATCTGGTCCTTGAGCGTCACGCCGAGCACGCCGATGGGGATGGAGCCGACGATGACCAGCCAGCCCATCTGCGCGTCGTGGTCGGACCGCGGCACCTTGCCGACGAGCGAGCCGCACCACGCCGAGATGATCCGGCCGATGTCCTTGCGGAAGTAGATCAGGACGGCGGTCTCGGTGCCGATCTGCGTGATGGCGGTGAACGCGGCACCGGGGTCGTGCCAGCCCGCGAACGCCGCGGTCAGCCGCAGGTGCGCGCTGGAGGAGATCGGGAGGAACTCGGTCAGTCCCTGGACGAGTCCGAGGATGAACGATTCGAGCCAAGACATGAAAACTGCGCCGTCCAGTAACTGTTCGTGCGCTGACCCGTGAAGTGGCGGTCAGAGGCGAGGAAGGGGGACCAGGGCGGCGAGGCGGGGTGTGCGTGCACGGGGTCGTCCGATGGGGTGGGAGAGGTGATCGCGGTGCCTCACCGGGGGGCAGCGTAGCGCCACTGGGTTACGGGCTCGTGGGAGGCCCTTCCCTTGGGCGTCCCCGGCCCGTCACGCACCGCCCGTCGGCGCCCCCTCGGCCGCGGGGCCGGTGAGCGTCCACCCCGGCACCTGGGGGTGCGCCGTCAGGTCCTCGTGCCGGACGGCCTCGCCGCAGGCCGAGCAGGTGACCACCGGGACCAGCTCGTGGCCGCAGGCGTGCTCGATGACCATGGGGCGGTCGTGCGGGCCGCGCAGATGGCGGTCGCCCCACTCCTTGAGGGTCATCAGGACGGGCTCCAGGTCGAGGCCCGCGGGCGTCGGCCGGTACTCGTAGCGCCTCGGGCGCTCGCTGTAGGCGGTCTTCTGGAGGATGCCTGCCTCCACCAGGCGGCGCAGCCGGGCCGTCAGGACGTCGCGCGGGGCGCCCGTGTTGCGGGCCAGCTGGTCGAAGCGGCGCGCGCCGAGGAGCACCTCGCGCAGCACGAGCAGGGAGTACTTCTCACCGACGACGGCCAGGGTGTCGGCGATGACGCAGGGGCGGGGGTCTTTCATGGGGTCAGTCTAAAGGTGGGTTGGAAAATCAAACTCACTTGGTTACTGTGAAGTAGTCAGTGCGTCCAGTTTTCAAACCCATGGCTCCGGGCGCTGCGGCCCGGCCCGTTCGAGAGGCACCCTCATGCGTGACGCCGTCATCGTCGAAGCCGTACGGACCCCGGTGGGCAAGGGCAAGCCGGGCGGCTCCCTCGCCCATGTCCACCCGGTCGAGCTGCTCGCGCACACGCTGCGCGCCCTGGTCGAGCGCACCGGCGTCGACGCCGCCCTGATCGACGACGTGATCGGCGGCTGCGTCGACCAGGTCGCCGAGCAGGCCATGAACACCACGCGGTACGCGGCGCTCTCCGCGGGCTTCCCGGAGTCCGTGCCCGCGACCACCGTCGACCGCCAGTGCGGCTCGTCGCAGCAGGCCGTGCACTTCGCGGCGCAGGGCGTCCTCTCGGGCGCGTACGACCTGGTCGTGGCCTGCGGCGTGGAGTCGATGAGCCGCGTGCCGATGTGGTCCAACGTGCCGGCGGGCGCCGACCCCTTCGGCCCCGGCGTCGCCGAGCGCTACCCCGAAGGGCTCGTGCCGCAGGGCGTCAGCGCCGAGCTGATCGCCGCCAAGTGGTCCATCAGCCGCGAGGAGATGGACGTCTTCGCCACCGGCTCGCACCAGAAGGCGGCCCGCGCCTGGGAGAGCGGCCTCTTCGACGCGGAGGTCGCGCCCCTGGAGGGCGTCACCCGCGACGAGTCCGTCCGCCCCGCCACCACCCCGGAGGTCCTCGCGGGCCTCAGGCCCGCCTACGAGGACCCGGCCTTCGCCGAGCGCTTCCCGCAGATCGACTGGTCCGTCACCGCGGGCAACAGCAGCCCCCTCAACGACGGCGCCTCCGCCGTCCTCATCACCACCAGTGAGAACGCCGCCCGTCTCGGACTGCGCCCGCTGGCCCGGCTGCACAGCTTCGCCGTCACCGGCTCCGACCCGCTCCTGATGCTCACCGGCATCCTGCCCGCGACCGAGAAGGTGCTGCGCCGGGCCTCCCTGACGCTCGACGACATCGACCTGTTCGAGGTCAACGAGGCCTTCGCGAGCGTGGTCGTGAGCTGGCTGCGGGAGACCGGCGCGGACGCCCGGAAGCTGAATGTGCACGGTGGCGCCATCGCGCTGGGGCACCCGCTCGGCGCGAGCGGGACGCGGATCATGACCACCCTGGTGCATGCCATGCGGGTACGAGGGGCGCGGTTCGCCTTGCAGACGATGTGTGAGGCCGGGGGGCTCGCCAACGCCACGATTCTTGAACGGGTGTGACGGATGGGGCTGCGCCCCTTTCCCCCCTTGTTGGCGCTGCGCGCCTCGTCCTCAAACGCCGGACGGGCTGAGACCCCCGTCCGGTCAGCGACCGCCCAAGCGGTGTCTCTTGCGCCACGCCACCGCCGCGCCCGCCAACCCCGTCACCGTGATGAAGCCCATGGCCATCAGGAACGCGGGGGAGGTGGGCGTGTCGGCGCGGGCCCCCGCGATGACGTACGCCGCCGTGTTCGGCACCGAGCCGAGCGCCGTCGCCAGCAGGAACGGCAGCAGGCCCATGCGGGACACCGCCGCGCAGTAGTTGGCCGCCGCGAACGGCACACCGGGGAAGAGGCGCACCGCCAGCATCGAGCGGAAGCCGTGGCGGCTGAGCTGCCCGTCCGCCGCCTTCAGCCAGCGGCCCCGCAGCAGCGGGCGCAGCGCGTCCTGCCCCAGCACCCGGCCGAGCCCGAAGGAGACCCCGGCCCCGAGGACCGTGCCCGCGACCGCCGCCGCCAGCCCCGCCTGCGAGCCGAACAGCGCGCCCGCCGCCAGGTTGAGCAGCGGTCGCGGCACAAGCGCCACCGTGCACACGCCGTACGCCAGCGCGAACACGCACACCGCGGCGGTGCCGGTCAGCTCCGGTGGCCAGCCGTCGGCGAGCAGCCGCTGCGGTTCGAAGAGCAGCACGCACGTCCCGGCCGCGGCGAGCAGCAGCACGAGCAGGGACAGCCGCGACCACGGCGACAGAAGGGCCCTGGTGCAGCGCACGGCGAGGCCCGGCGTCCGGGGCGCGGCGGTGTCGAGCATCCGGGGAGACTAACCGACTTGTGTGTCTGATCGCCGTAGGGTGCGTCTCATGGACGTCACAGTGCCGCGCAGCGCGCTCGCCGACACCGTCGTCACACGGCTGACCACGACGTACGCGGAAGCCGCCGATCCGGCCCGCGCGGCGGACATGCGCGCGTACATGAAGGACGTCGCCCCCTTCCTCGGCCTGACGTCACCGGTGCGCAGGGAGCTGGCCCGGACCGTCCTTGCCGGGACGCCACGGCCGGACGAGGCGGACTGCGCGGCGGTCGCGCTGCGCTGCTGGCGGCTGCCCGAGCGCGAGTACCAGTACTTCGCCGTGGACTATCTGCGCCGTCACATCCGGCGCTGCTCCTCCGGGTTCCTGCCCGTCGCCCGGCACCTGGTGACGACCGTGCCCTGGTGGGACACCGTCGACGCGCTCGCCGCCCACGTCGTCGGCGGCCTCGTCGCCGCCGACCCGAAGCTCAGGGCCGACACGGACGCCTGGAGCGCCGACGACGACCGGTGGCTGGTGCGCACGGCCCTCCTGCACCAACTGCGCCACAAGGACGCCACGGACGCCGACCGCCTCTTCGCCTACTGCGCGCGGCAGGCGGGCCACCCCGACTTCTTCGTCCGCAAGGCCGTCGGCTGGTGCCTGCGCGAGTACGCGAAGACCGCCCCGGACGCCGTATGCGACTTCGTCGACCGGCACCGCGACGCCCTGTCGCCGCTCTCGGTGCGCGAGGCGCTGAGGAACATCGGCGCCTGAGCGGCCCGCGACCGGCGCCCTCATGGGGCGCCCTCGTGGGACGGCCGATGACCGCCGGGGCGCAACTGCCCTGTGTGACGGGTGAGTCGCAGAAAATCATTCGACGGACGCGCACGCGTCGGCCATGATCGTCGGCATGTTCCGGCACGCCGTTCTCGCAGCTCCGTCCGCGCTCGCGGGCGCCGCGAAGGCTGCCGCCGTCCCGCCGGGCCTGGTGGTCCACGCCTCCCGAAGCTGACCCTCTCCGGACATTCCGGCGGACCCCGCAGGGGGAGGGTCGGCCGGCCCCAGGGGTCCCCGTCCGACGGCGCGCGTCCCGCGCCGCGGACCCTCACCTTCCGTGCACCCCGTGAGAGGGAACCAGGCATGTCCAAGACGGCGTACATCCGCACCAAACCGCATCTGAACATCGGCACGATGGGCCATGTCGACCACGGCAAGACCACCCTGACCGCCGCCATCACCAAGGTCCTCAGCGAGCGCGGCACCGGCGCGTTCGTGCCCTTCGACCGCATCGACCGCGCGCCCGAGGAGGCGCGCCGCGGCATCACCATCAACATCGCCCACGTCGAGTACGAGACCGACACCCGGCACTACGCCCACGTCGACATGCCGGGACACGCCGACTACGTGAAGAACATGGTCACCGGCGCGGCCCAGCTGGACGGCGCGATCCTCGTCGTGTCCGCGCTCGACGGGATCATGCCGCAGACCGCCGAGCACGTGCTGCTCGCCCGGCAGGTCGGCGTCGACCACGTCGTCGTGGCCCTGAACAAGGCGGACGCCGCCGACGCCGAGCTGGCCGACCTCGTCGAGCTGGAGGTGCGCGAGCTGCTGTCCGCGCACGGGTACGGGGGTGACACGGTGCCGGTGGTGCGGGTCTCGGGCCTCCGGGCCCTGGAGGGCGACCCCCGGTGGACGGCGGCGATCGAGGCGCTGCTCGACGCGGTCGACACGTACGTGCCGATGCCGGAGCGCTATGTCGACGCGCCGTTCCTGCTGCCGGTGGAGAACGTGCTCACCATCACCGGCCGCGGCACGGTCGTCACCGGCGCCGTCGAGCGCGGCACCGTCCGCGTCGGCGACCGGGTCGAGGTGGTCGGCGCCGACTCCGAGACGGTGGTCACCGGCCTGGAGACGTTCGGCAAACCGATGGAGTCCGCGCAGGCGGGCGACAACGTGGCGCTGCTGCTGCGCGGGGTGGCGCGCGACGCCGTCCGCCGCGGGCACGTGGTCGCCGCGCCCGGCAGCGTCCGCCCGAGCACCCGCTTCACCGCCCAGGTGTACGTCCTGTCCGCCCGCGAGGGCGGCCGCGCGACCCCCGTGGCGACGGGCTACCGGCCGCAGTTCTACCTCCGCACCGCGGACGTGGTCGGCGCGGTCGACCTCGGCGAGGCGGCCGTCGCCCGCCCCGGCGACACGGTCACGATGGCCGTCGAGCTGGGCCGGGCCGTGCCGCTGGAGCCGGGCCTCGGCTTCGCGATCCGCGAGGGCGGGCGCACGGTGGGCGCGGGCACGGTGACGGCCGTCGGCTGACGGGGCACGCGCGCCGACGCCCCCGCGGAAGTCGCTTCCGCGGGGGCGTCCGCGCGCCGCGGGGCGGGCACAATGGACCGGTGGACCAGCCCGCCGACGCCCCTGACCCCGCGCCCATACCCGACGCCGACCCCACCGATCTCACGACAGTGGGGGACCCTCTGGACGAGGAGGGGGACGAGGTGACCGGGGGAGACGAGGTGAGCGCGGTGGAGGCGGCGGACGAGGGGAGCGAGGCGGAGGAGGTGGACGGGGGCGAGCCGCTGCCCGTCAGCCGCGTCGTCGACCACGGCACCGCCAAGCTGCTGCCCGACGTGGACCGCCCGCGCGCCTGGCTCCTCACCCTGGACGGCTCCCCGCAGTCGTACGTCGACCTGGACGAGCCCACGTACCTGGAGTTCGAGTACGCGCGCCGCCTCGCCCACGTCCTGGACACCCTCGCAGAGCCGGGCCGCCCCGTCGACGCCGTCCACCTCGGCGGGGGCGCGCTCACCCTGCCCCGCTACGTCGCCGCGACCCGGCCGGGCTCACGGCAGGACGTCGTGGACGCCGACCGCGCCCTGCTCCGGCTGGTCGTCGAGAAGCTTCCGCTGCCCGAGGACTCCGGGATCCGGGTGCACGGCGCGGACGCCCGCGCCTGGCTCGAAGCCGCGCCGGACGACAGCGCCGACGTGATCGTGGGCGATGTCTTCGGCGGCTCCCGGGTGCCCGCGCACCTCACGTCGGAGGCGTACGCGCGCACCGTCGACCGGGTGCTGCGGCCCGACGGGATCTACGCGGGCAACCTCGCGGACGGGCGGCCCTTCACGTTCCTGCGCGGCCAACTGGCCACGTTCGCCGAGCACTTCGCCGAGCTTGCGCTGATCGCCGAGCCCGCGCTGCTGCGCGGCCGCCGCTTCGGCAACGCGATCCTGCTCGCCGCGCACACCCCCCTGCCCCTGGGCGACCTGGTCCGCCGCACCGCCGCCGACACCTTCCCCGCGCGGGTGGTGCACGGCGCCGCGCTGCACGGCTTCATCGGCGACGCGGCACCGGTGCGGGACGCGGACGCGGTCGGCTCACCGGAGCCTCCGGCGGGGGCGTTCAGCATCGGCTGACGGGCAGGCGGCGCGGCGGGGCCTCAGGACTCCTCGGGGTCGCCGTGCAGCCGCACGGTGGAGAGGATCTTCTTCACCTGCGCGTCGGAGACCTCCTCCTTCACGCCCTTGGCGCCGTGCAGCGTCCAGGCCACGTAGTCGCCGGCGCCGTTCTTGAAGGCGAACGTGGTGGCCTTGCCGTTGGAGTCGCACTTGCCGGACCCGGGGTCACCGACCGAGTAGGTGGTGGTGACGCTGCCCTTGACCCCGGCCTCGGTGGTGTACGACTCGGTCTTGCCGATCTTGATGTTCTTCTTGTCGGCCTTCTTCTGGCCGGTGTAGCCGCCGAAGACCCACCAGGCCGAGTCATTGCGCGACACGGTCTTGGTGTCCTTGGCGCCGTTCTGGCCCTTGGTGCCGACGACCGCGAGGGACTTGTCGCTGGTGCGCCCGTCCTTGTCCTCGTCGGACGTGCACCACTTCTCCTTGAAGACGGCGGGCGCCGACATGATGATCAGCGGCTTGGTGCCGTCGCCCTTGTTGTCCTCGAAGCCGATGAACGTGGTGGGGGACAGGACCTTCCAGTCCGGCGGCACGTCGAAGGCGGTGCCCCACTTGGGGTTCACCACGACCTGCCAGCCGGGGATGGTGGGCTTGGGGTCGCCGCCCGTGCCGCGCGGGTTGTCGTCGTCCGTCGCCGTGGGGCTCGGCTTCTTGGTGGCCGACTTGCTGGGCTTCGGCGCGGCCTTGTCGGCCTTGTCGTCGCCGTCGCCGCCGAGGACCAGGAAGCCGGTCACGCCCGCGGCGACGACCACCGCGCCCGCCGCGACGATGGCCGTGATCTTCGTCTTGTTGCCGCCGCCGCTGCCGCCGTTGCCGCCGCCCGCGTCCGGGCCGCCGGGCTGCGGCGCGCCCAGCGGGACCGTCGGCGCGCCCCACTGCTGCTGGCCGCCCGGCTGCGGCCCCGCGGGCTGCTGGTACGGGTTCGGCTGCTGGTACCCGGGCTGCTGGTAGGGGTTGGGCTGCTGGTACCCCGGCTGCTGGTACGGGTTAGGCGTCTGGTCCTGCGGGTTCTGCGCGCCCCCGGGCGGCTGCTGTTCTGGCCACATGGCCAGTAACCATAGAGGGGCCGGGCGCCCGGGTGCCACGCCCGGCCGGGAGACGGGCGGGCACCGGGGCAGGGCGCGGACCTGGTGGTGACGAACTCGTGAAGATTTGACGTGGTCCGGTCAGGGGGCGGGTGGGCCCTCCGCGGACCCGGCAGCCGGGCGGCTCAGCCCTCCGTCGGCTCGCCGTGCAGGCGTACCGTGCTGAGGATCTTCATGATCGTCGCGGTCGGTATCTCCTCCTTGACGCCCTTGGCCCCGTACAGGTTCCAGGAGACGAAGTCCCCCGCCCCGTTCTTGAAGCCGAAGGAGATCGCCTTGCCGTCGGAGGCGCACTTGCCGCGCTGCGGGGTGTTCGTGGAGCTGGCCCAGGCGATGCTGCCCTTGATGCCGGACGTCGTGGTGTACGGCTTGGCCTTGCGGTCGTAGTCGAAGCTCTTCTTGTCCGGCTGCGTGTAGCCGCCGTAGACCCACCACCCCACGGTGTTCACCGCGACTTCACCGGTGTTCCGCCCGCCGCGCGCACCCTTGGTGCCCGCCGCGGCCAGCTCGATGTCCTCGAAGCGGCCGTCCTTGTCGTCGTCGGACGAGCACCACTTCGGCTTCAGGAGCGCCGGGGACCCCATGGCCGTGATCAGCTCGCCGGTCTTGTGGTCCTCCATGGTCATCGCCCGGCCCGGCCCCTGGACCTGCCAGTCGGGCGGCACGTCGAAGGCGGTGCCCCACTTGGGGTTCACCACGACCTGCCAGCCGGGGATGGTGGGCTTGGGGTCGCCGCCCGTGCCGCGCTCGCTGTCGTCGCCGTCGTCGGCGGTCGGCGACGGCTTCTCGGCGGGGTCCTTCGACGCCGAGGCCCTGTCGTCCTTGTCGCCCTTGCCGTCGTCGCCGAGGACGAGGGCGCCGGTCACGCCCGCGGCGACGACGACGGCCGCCGCCGCGGCGATGGCGATGATCCGGACCTTGTTCCCCTGGTTGCCGCCGCCAGGTCCACCGGGTCCGGTCGGCGCCTGGGGCGCGCCTAGCGGGGTCGTCGGGGCGCTCCACTGGCCCGGCTGCTGAGTCGGCTGCCCCTGCGGCCCCGGACCGGGCTGCTGGTACGGGTTCGGCTGCTGGTACCCGGGCTGCTGGTAGGGGTTGGGCTGCTGGTACCCCGGCTGCTGGTACGGGTTCTGGTCCTGCGGGCTCATGGCGGTCAACCATACGGTCCCTTGTCCGGGTGTCCGCAGGGGTGTCGGGCGTGAAGCGGCCGCGCGGTGTGGGCTTTCAGGTGGCAAATCGCGTAATTCCAGGATGTGTTGTCGTGCCCGTCGCCCGTGGGGCGATGCTGCCGGAGTGAGGGTCCCGGTGGCCGTTGCGGCGGCAACTCGCCTGTACGGGCGCCGAGTTCCCCTCGGAGTACGGGCCCCGGGGTGCCGTGGTGGGCCGACGGTCGAGGGCCCGGCTCTGGCCAAGGGTGCTACTCACGGGTAACATCCTGGTCATGAGCGCAGACCAGATGTCGATCGGCGAGATGCTCGCCGCCACCGTGCCGATGGCCAAGACCCTCAACCTCCAGTTCCTGGAGACCACCCCGGAGCGGGCCGTGGTGGCCCTGCCCGACCAGGGTGAGTTCCACAACCACGTCGGCGGTCCGCACGCCGGTGCCATGTTCACGCTGGGGGAGTCCGCGAGCGGCGCCATCGTGCTCGCCGCCTTCGGCGACCAGCTGTCGCGGGCCGTGCCGCTCGCCGTCCGCGCCGACATCGCGTACAAGAAGCTCGCGAAGGGCCCGGTGAAGGCCACCGCCACGCTGGGCCGCCCGGCCGCCGACGTGGTCGCCGAACTCGACGCCGGGGAGCGCCCCGAGTTCCCCGTCGCCATCGCCATCACGCGCGAGGACGGCGCCGTCACCGGCGAGATGTCCGTGACGTGGACGCTGCGCCCGAACGACGCGAAGTGACGCCTGCCTGACGCCCTGGGGCAGCGCCCGCCCGGTGGACCACGGCACGGCGTCGGCCGCGGCGACGTGCCGCGCGCCGGAGGCGGTCCCGGTGCCCGCCGCGCCGCCCGGTAGGCTGCCCCGGCGCGCGTGATCACGCGAACGAGCGCGCGCCGGATTCGGTCAGGGCACAGCGGAAGGAACCGGGTTGCACGTCCAGGAGTGGCTGGAGCACGTCCCAGCCGTCAGCGTCTACGCGCTCGTCGGACTCGTCATCGGCCTGGAGTCACTGGGCATTCCGCTCCCCGGTGAGATCGTCCTCGTCTCCGCCGCGCTCCTGTCGTCCCAGCACGGCGACGTGAACCCGGTGATCCTCGGCGCCTGTGCCACCGCGGGCGCGGTGATCGGCGACTCCATCGGCTACGCCATCGGGCGCAAGGGCGGCCGCCCGCTGCTCGCCTGGCTGGAGCGGAAGTTCCCCAAGCACTTCAGCGCGGCGAACGTCGGCAGCGCCGAGCGGTCCTTCCAGAAGTGGGGCATGTGGGCGGTCTTCTTCGGCCGCTTCGTGGCGCTGCTGCGCATCTTCGCGGGCCCCCTGGCGGGCGTCCTGCGCATGCCGTACTGGAAGTTCTTCGTCGCCAACGTCCTCGGCGGCATCGTCTGGGCGGGCGGCACCACCGCCGTCATCTACTACATCGGCGTGGTCGCGGAGGACTGGCTGAAGCGCTTCTCCTACGTCGGCCTCGGCATCGCCGTGCTCATCGGCGTCGGCTCGATGCTGCTGGTCAAGCGGCGCGCGACGAAGGCCGCCGAGGAGCACGCGGCGAGCGAGGCGGGCGGCGCGCCGGTCCCGGCCCCCGCGAAGGCGACCGACGCGCGGCCCGTCCCTGCCGCCGACTGAGGCTCAGGCCCGGCCCCGCCGCGCGTGCTCCGCGCGGTGGGCGCGGGCCAGCTCCACGTACATCGTGCCGTTGAGCGTCAGGCCCGCCCGCTCCTCCTCGGTGAGCTGCCGCCGCACCTTCGCGGGCACCCCCGCCACCAGGGAGCCGGGCGGCACGCGCGTGCCCTGGGGCACCAGCGCCCCCGCCGCGACCAGCGAACCGGCGCCGATCACGGCGCCGTTGAGCACCGTGGCCCCCATCCCGATCAGGCAGTCGTCCTCGATCGTGGCGCCGTGCACGACCGCGTTGTGGCCCACCGACACCCGCTCGCCGATGGTGAGGGGGAAGCCCACGTCGACGTGCAGGGAGCAGTTGTCCTGGACGTTGCTGTCCGCGCCGATCTCGATCGGGCCGCAGTCCGCCCGGAGCACCGCCCCGTACCAGGCGCTCGCGCCCGCGTGCAGCGTCACCTCGCCGATCACCACGGACGTGGGGGAGACGAAGGCCTCCGGGTCGATCTTCGGGTCCTTGCCGCCGATGCCCATGACGAGTGCCTGATGGCCCATGGAGCCTCCCCTTTCCCTCGCGATCCGCGCGCCTGCGCCGGTCGTCGCGTCCGCCGCGACTGTGCGAACCGTACGGGACGGCCGCCGCGGCGCCCGGCGCGTGGGGTGAAGATCACAGGCGGTGGGCGTGCCCGGTCGGCGCCGGGCTGAGTAACGTGAGCGGGTGCCCAGGAACAAGAACACGTTCTCATCCCTTGCCGCCTGGCGGCGCGGCGTGGCGCAGCGCGCCGTCCACGCGGGCTGGGCCTGGGTGCAGCGCACCGGCGCGGTCACCGCCCGGCGCCCCGGGCGGCTGCGGTTCGGCGCGATCGGCGAGGGCACGAAGCTGGCGTTCCCGCAGGGCACGGTCTTCGGCGCCCCCTGGATCCGGCTCGGCGCGCACTGCGTCGTGGGCGAACAGGTCACGCTGACCGCCGGGTTGATGCCCGACCTGGACCTCGGCCCGGACCCGATCCTGCGCATCGGCGACGGCGTGGTCCTCGGCCGCGGCAGCCACGTCATCGCGGACACCTCGGTGACGATCGGCGCCGACTGCTACTTCGGCCCCTATGTGTACGTGACGTCGACCAACCACTCGTACGACGATCCGCACACCCCCATCGGCAAGCAGTGGCCGCGCATGGAGCCGGTGGAGATCGGGCCCGGCTGCTGGGTCGGCACGGGCGCGGTGATCCTGCCGGGCGCCAGGCTCGGCCGCAACGTGGTGGTCGCGGCGGGCGCGGTGGTGCGGGGCGAGGTGCCGGACCACGCGGTGGTGGCCGGTGCGCCCGCGCGCGTGGTGCGGACGTGGTGCGAGGAGCGGGGCTGGCAGCCGCCGCTGCGGACGCCCACGCCGGTGCCGATACCGGAGGGGATCACACCGGAGCAACTGCTGGCGCTCGGCGGGCTTGAGGGCCTGGAGGGCACGGCCTAGCGGGCGTGGCGAAGTCGACGGCGGTTCGGGCAGCGCCCCCAAGGGGCGCGGGGAACTGCGCGACCAGCCACGACGCAGTCGCGGACCAACGACGGCGTGACGCGGCACATTCTGCCGAGCTCAACCCGTAGCCAGCAGCACCGTCCCGATCAGCGCGAGCCCCGCGCCAGCGGCCTGCACGCCCCGCAGCCTCTCCTTGAGGACGCCGCGCGCGGCGAGCGCGGTCACCACCGGGTACAGCGAGGCGAGCACGGCGGCGACGGTCACCGGTCCGCTCCGGGCCGCCATCGCGTACGTGCCGTTGGCGGCGACGTCGGCCAGGCCCACGAAGGCGAGCGCGGGCAGGGCGGACCAGAGCACGCCCGTGCCGCCGCCCTCGGGCAGCGGGGCGGTGCCGCGGCGCGCGGACACATACAGCGCGGCGCCGCCCGCGACCACGTTCGTCACGCGCTGCACGAACAGCGCGAGGAACAGGCCGGTGACGGTGGTGGACGCCTCCGCGATCAGTGCCATGACCGCGCCGAAGCCGACGGCCGCGACCAGCGTGAGCAGCACGGCCTGCCGCCGCACGGGCGCGCCCCGCAGCTCGGGACCGCCCGCGAGCAGGATGCCGACGACCGCCACCACGATGCCCGCGAGCTGCGCGAACCCCGGCCGCTCGCCGAAGAACAGCAAGCCCACGCCCACCGGCACCGCGACGCCGAGGGAGCCGAGCGGCGAGACGACGCCCATCGGGCCGAGCGCCAGGGCCCGGTAGAAGGCGAGCATCGCGACGGGCCCGACGAGTCCCGCGCCGACCGCGAACCACAGCCGCGGCCCCCACTCGCTCCACCCGCCGGTCACCACCACGACCGCGCCGAGCACGGCCACCGCGAGGCACTGGGAGGCGACGACCACCGTGAGCGCCGGGATGCGCCGGGTCAGCAGTCCGCCGCCGAAGTCGGCCAGGCCCCAGAGCAGGCTGGTGGCCAGCGCGAACAGTGCGGTCAGACCGGACATGGGGAAACCTCGCACTACAGTGTGGTGAACCTCGGGGGCCTTCGGGCGCACCACACCGTAGTTCAGTGCAGTGAACTCTGTCATCCAAAATATTGGACGGAATGTGTCGGACCTCGACCAGCTGACCCAGTCGCTCGCGCGCAACCTCAAGCGCTGGCGCACCGAACGGAACTTCACGCTCGACGCGCTCGCGGCCCGCGCGGGCGTCAGCCGCGGCATGATCATCCAGATCGAGCAGGCCCGCACGAACCCCAGCGTGGGCACCACGGTCAAGCTCGCGGACGCGCTCGGCGTCAGCATCACCACGCTCCTCGACTACGAGCAGGGCCCGCACGTGAGGCTCGTACCGCCCGAGCAGGCGGTGCGGATGTGGTCCACGGACGCGGGCAGCAGCACCACGCTGCTCGTCGGCACGGAGGCGCGCGGGCCGTTCGAGCTGTGGTCCTGGACGCTGATGCCGGGCGAGGGCAGCGACTCCGACGCGCACCCGCCGGGCACCCTGGAACTGCTGCACGTCAGGTCGGGCGAGCTGACCCTGGTCGTGGACGGCGACGAGCACCTGGTCGCGGCGGGGTCGGGCGCCACCTTCGAGGCCAATGTGCCCCACGGGTACCACAACAAGGGCGCGGAGCCGGTGGAGATGACCATGGCGGTCTCGGTGCCGCCCGCCCACGCGGGCGCCTACTGACGGCTGTTAGCGTGCGGCCATGCGTGCTCCCCTTGGTGATTTCGACGTCGTCCGCCCCGCACCCGAAGCCCTCGACCTGCTCGTCGCCCCCGTCGCCGACGCCGTACGCGGCTGGCACGGGGACGTACCGGCCGACCAGTTGGTCCATGTCGACACCGAGCCCGAGTGGGCCGACACGGCCACGTTCCTGGAGCACTACGGCCCCGACCTGCTGCGGCAGTCCGCGAACTGCGTGGTCGTCGCGGGCAAGCGCGGCGGCGCGACCAGCCTCGCCGCGTGCGTCGTGCTGTCCGCGGCCCGGGTCGACGTCAACGGCGTCGCCCGCCGCCAACTCGGCGCCCGCAAGGCGTCGTTCGCGCCGATGGAGACCGCGACCGGCGAGACCGGCATGGAGTACGGCGGCATCACGCCCATCGGCCTGCCGCCGACCTGGCCGGTCCTGGTCGACGCCGCCGTCGCGGACCTGCCGTACGTCCTGATCGGCAGCGGCAGCCGCCGCGGCAAGCTGATCGTGCCGGGCAAGGCGCTCGCGGGGCTGCCGAACGCGACGGTCGTCGAGGGGCTCGGCGCGGAGTAGGGGCCAGGGGGGCGTGCGGCGCTAGCCGATGACGCCCCGCGCGCGCAGGTCGGCGATCTCCTGGGGCCCGTGGCCGAGTTCCGCGAGGATCTTCTCGGTGTGCTCGCCCACGTCCGGCACCGGGTCCATCCGCGGCTCGACGCCCGACAGGTCGGCGGGCGGCAGCAGCGCCTGGAACGGGGGCGCGCCGCCCGGCAGGCCCACCTCGCGCCAGCGCCCGCGCTCGACGAGCGCCGGGTGCCGCAGGAAGTCGGCCACGGAGTTCACGCCCGCGTTGGCGATGCCCGCCGCGTCGAGCAGCGCGATCGCCGCCGCGCCGTCGAGCGCCGCGAACCGCCCGGCGACGATCGCGTCCAGCTCCTCCCGGTGCGCCACCCGCGCGGAGCCGGTCGCGAAGCGCGGGTCGGCCACCAGCTCGGGCCGCCCGAGGAACCGCTCGCACAGCGCCGCCCACTCGGGCTCGTTCTGCACCGACAGCAGCACCTGGTGGCCGTCGGCCGCGGTGAACACGCCGTACGGCGCGATCGTCGCGTGGCGCGCCCCGACTCGCGGCGGCTGCGTGCCCCCGTACCGCGTGTAGGCCGCGGGCTGGCCCATCCACTCGGCGAGCGCGTCGAGCAGCGACACCTCCACCGCGGGCGCCCGGCCCGTCGTCGCCCGCGTGTACAGCGCGGCGAGGACACCGCTGTAGGCGTACGTCCCGGCCGCGATGTCGGCCACGGATATCCCCACGCGCACCGCCTCGTCGGGGGTGCCGGTGAGCGAGACAAGGCCGGTCTGGCACTGCACGAGCATGTCGTACGCCTTGCGGTCCGCCCAGGGGCCGCTCGTGCCGTAGCCGCTGATGGCGCAGGTGATCAGCGAGGGGTGGCGGGCCTGGAGCTCCGCGGCGGACAGCCCGAGGCGGTCGGCCGCGCCGGGCGCGAGGTTCTGGACGAATACGTCGGCGTCGGCGAGCAGGCGCCCCAGGATCCGCCCGCCGTCCGCCGACTTCACGTCCAGGGTGAGCGATTCCTTGGAGCGGTTCACCCAGACGAAATAGCTGGACTGGCCGTGCACGGTGGTGTCGTAGCGGCGCGCGAAGTCGCCCCCGCCGGGGCGCTCCACCTTGATGACGCGCGCGCCGAGGTCGGCGAGCTGGCGGGTGGCGAACGGCGCGGCGACGGCCTGTTCGAGGCTGACCACGGTGACACCGGCCAGCGGCAGTGGATGCGGTGGACACGACATGGCGTCGACCGTATCCGGAGCCCCGTGGTGACGGGCCAGGGCGCGTTTCAGGCCAGGGCCGTTCACCTGTTGCTCACGCGGGTCGGCACGATCCGCCGCACACGTCTCGTGCGCAGTTTGGGCGCAGTTCAGCAAGGAGGGGCACGGTGCCAGTGGGTGCCCGCTCGACTCGTCCCGTCGCCTCGCTGCCTCTGCCGCTTCTTCCGCCGCCGCCCCTCCGTCGCTCCCGTCGCTCCCGTCGCTCCCGTCGCCTCCGCCGCACCGCTCGTGACCTCGCACTCGCCGAGGTCGGATCCGCCGACCCGTCTCCATCGGCCCCTCCCCATCGAACGGAGAACGCACTGTCATGCCCGCGACATCAAGCACGCCCGCCTCCGCGCCCGTCCCCGCCCCGGTCTCCGCACCCGGCACCGGTCCTGGTGCTGATGCTGGTCCTGGTGCTGGTCCTAGTGCTGCTCCTGGTCCCGCGTACGTCCCCTCCATCGCCGACACCGAGGAGCAGATCCGCGCCGCCCAACGCCTGCGCTACCGGGTCTTCGGCGAGGAGATGGGCGCCCGGCTCGACACGCCCCTGCCCGGGCACGACGTCGACGCCTTCGACGCCCTCGCGGACCATCTGATCGTCACCGACACCGCGAGCGGCGACGTCGTCGGCACCTACCGGCTGCTCCCGCCCGGACGCGGAGAACTCTCCTACTCCGAGGGGGAGTTCGACCTCGGCGCGCTGCGCCCGCTGCGCTCCGCCACCATCGAGGCCGGGCGCTCCTGCGTGCACCCCGACCACCGCTCCGGCAGCGTGATCAACCTGATGTGGTCCGCGCTCGCCCGCTACGTCCTGCTCTCCGGCCACCGCTACCTCGCGGGCTGCGCCTCCGTGCCCCTCGACGACGGCGGTACGGCCGCCGCGAGCGCCTGGCTGCTCGGCACCGCCAAGCACGCCTCGCCGCCCGACCTGCGCGTGCACCCGCACCGCCCCTGGATGCCCGGCGAGCCCACGACCGACCGCCGGGCCAGCTACGCCGACCTGCCGCCGCTGCTGCGCGGCTATCTGCGCCTGGGGGCCTGGGTGTGCGGGGCGCCCGCGTACGACCCGGAGTTCGAGTCCGCCGACTTCTTCGTCCTCCTCGACACCGAGCGGCTCAGCGACCGGCACCGCCGGTTCTTCCTCGGCGACGCCGGGCGCGACGGCGGTGCGGCGGGGAGGAGGGCGTGAACCCCTGGGCCGTGGACGCGGGCTGCCCCCGGTCGTGCGCCGTGGCCCCGGCGGACCGCGTGTCGCCCGCCGAGGCCGCGCGGCGGTACGCCGGACTGGCCCGCGTGCTCGGCCACAGCCTCCGCCTAGGGGAAGGGCTCGCCGACAGCGACACGCCCCGCGTGCAGGCCCGGCGCGTGCTGCGGGCCCTCGGGGTCGGCCTGGAGGCGGGGCCGGTGCCGCTGAGCGTGCCCGGGGCGGACGTGGGGACCCTCGTCGTCGCCAACCACATCTCCTGGCTGGACGTCGTGGCGCTGCTCGCGGTGGAACCCGTGTCGTTCGTCGCCAAGCGGGAGGTGGCGCGGTGGCCGGTCGTGGGCACCTTCGCGCGGCGCATGGGCACGCAGTTCATCGACCGCGAGGGCGGGCGGCGGGCGCTGCCCCTGATGGTCGGCGAACTGGCCAAGAGCCTGGCCGCCGGTCGCACGGTCCTCGTCTTCCCCCAGGCCACGACCTGGTGCTCCGTCAGCGGCGGACGGTTCCGCAGGGCCGCGTTCCAGGCGGCCGTCGACGCGGGAGCGGCCGTACGGCCCGTCACCGTGGGGTACCGGCAGGGCGGCGAGGTGAGCACGGCCGCGGCGTTCCTGGGGGACGAGGGGTTCGGCGGGGCCCTGCGGAGGGTGGTGGCGGCGCGGGGGCTCAGCGTGCGCGTCACCGCGCATCCACCGCTGTACGGAGGGGACCGCAAGGGGCTGGCGGAGGGGGCCTGGGCGGTGGTGTGCCGGGGGTAGGGGGCCTCGCGGGGCGCCCCGGTCCCGCCCCTTCACCGAAACCATGGGGCTCCGCCCCCTGGCACCCCCGTTCATCGGCCTGGCGGCCTCGTCCTCAAACGCCGGACGGGCTGTAGAGGGCGGGCGGATCACGGAGAGCCGACGATGGCGAGGAGGCGAGGTCTGGCCCGTCCGGCGTTTGAGGACGAGGCGCGGAGCGCCGATGGGGGTGGCGGCGCGCCGACTTGACGCCAAGGCCCCTGGCCGGAAGAGCGCATTAAGGGGGCGTAAAGATTGCCGGAAAATGGCAATGCGCCGACGTGGCCCGCTGGGTCACCATGGGAGGGCAGGAACGGGGGGCGAGACCCGGGTGCCGGATCACGGAAACGTGGTGCGGCACCCGGGGGACATCCGGCCACCCGGGCACGACCGAACGAGGGGGCCGGGACATGGGGGAGTTGCTGCGTGCCGCGGTGGGGTTTCCGGGGGTGGTGTACAGCTCGGCGCTGACCGTCGTCGTCGGGTTCTGGGCGCTGGTCGCGGTGGGGTTGACGCGCGTGGACAGCTTCGACGAGGACGCCGACCTGCGCGCCCTGGGGCTCGGGGGAGTCCCGGTGGCCGTCGCGGTCTCGCTGGCCGTCGCCGTCGGCTGGACGGTGAGCGTCGCAGGGGCGGTGGCGATGGCGCGCGCGGGCCTGACCGGCCTCGCGCACGCGGCGGTCGACCTGGGCCTGCTGCTCGCCTCGGCGCTGGCCGCCTGGGGCGCGACGCGGGCGTGCGCCAGGGGGTGGGCGGCGCGCCGCTCCCGGGGCGACGCCGAGGCGTTCGCGCGGAGCCTCGTCGGCGCGGTGGCCACGGTCCGCACGGGAGCGGTGGACGCGGAGCGCGGCCGCGCGGAGGTCGCCACGAGCGCCGGGTCGGTGGCGATCGTGGAGGTCAGACACGCCCCGCGCGCGCAGGGCGAGTCGCTGACGCTCGGCAGCAGCGCCGTGCTGTACGCGTACGACGAGACCGGCGGGTTCTACTGGGCCCGCCCGGCCCCGGTGCCGCTCACGCCCTGGCGCCGCGCGCTGCCCAGGGCCCAGCGCGGCTGGCAGCGGACCGGCTGCGCCCGGATGACCGGGTGACCGGGTGTCCCGATGAGACCGCCGCCCTTCCTGGCCCCGCTGGCCGACCGGCCCCCGGGGCAGCCGTCGCGACCTCGTGCGCTAGAAAGGCGTAAAGGTTTCTTCAGGAAGTCAGGGGCGCATGTGGCGGAGCAGGACATACCGGACGCTTATCTGGACGGGTACACCGGCATCCTCGCCGAGGCCTCGGCGACCGGCCGGAGCCTGACCCGCGACGAGCTGGAGTCCCGCCGGGCCCTCGGGGAGCGCGCCGCCGAGGCGGGACACGGCCTGCGTGCCCTGGTCGGCGCGCATCTGGCCGGGGCCCGCGCGTTCGCGGCGGCGCCCCGCGCGCACGGCCCGGACGGCGGCGCCCGGCCCGTCTCCGTGGAGGCCGTGCTCGCCGCCGTCGAGCAGGCCGTCGACGCCTTCGCCGAGGGGTACGAGCGGGCCCAGCGCCTGGCCGTACGACAGGAGGAGGCCGCGCGCCGCGAGTTCATCGACGACCTGCTGCACGGCCGCAGCGACCTGGGGCTGCTCGCCGAGCGCGCGGAGCGCTTCGGCCTGCGCCTGTCCTTCACGCACGCGGTGGCCGTCGCGCAGGGCGCCTGCGCCTACGAGGACGGCGACCCGGCCCCGCGCGAGGTGGAGCGCGCCCTGGCCGCCCGCTTCGGCGACCGCAGCATCCTCGTCGCCACCAAGGACGGCCGCCTGGTGTGCGTGGCCTCCGACGACCAGGACGACGTCCTCGCGTACTTCGCCAAGCAGGCGCACGTCGCCACCGACGGCGGCCGCGTGGCCATCGGCCGCCCGCAGCCCGGCGCGGGCGGCGTCGTCCAGTCGTACGAGGAAGCGCTGAACGCGCTGGACATCGCCGACCGCCTGGAGCTGGAGGACCCGGTGCTGCGCGCCGCCGACCTCCTGGTCTTCCCGGTGCTCACCCGCGACCGGCAGGCGATGGCCGACCTGGTGCAGAGCGCGCTCGGCCCGCTGAGCCAGGCCAGGGGCGGCGCCCAGCCCCTCATCGAGACCCTCGCGGTGTACTTCGACACGGGCTGCGTCGCCGCCCAGGCCGCCCGCCGCCTCAACCTGAGCGTGCGCGCCCTGACGTACCGCCTGGAGCGCGTCCACCGCCTCACCGGCACCGACCCCGCCGACCCGCTGCACCGCTACACGCTCCAGACGGCGGTGATCGGCGCGCGGCTCCTGGACTGGCCCGAGCGGCCCTTCTGAGCCGGGCGCCGGGCCCTGGCTAGGCGGCGCCGAGCCGGGGATCTCGATCGCCGGGCAGCGGTCCATGACCATGTCGAGCCCGGCGGCACGGGTGCGGTCGTAGGCCGCCTCGTCGATGACGCCGAGCTGGAACCAGACCGCCTTGGCGCCGATGGCCGCGGCCTCGTCGGCGACGGCCCCGGCGAGGTCGCTGTTCACGAAGACGTCGACGACGTCGACCTCGAAGGGGATCGCGTCCAGGGAGGGATATCCCTGCTCCCCGTGGACGGTCTCCGCCTTCGGGTGCACGGGCACGACGCGCTTGCCGAAGCGCTGGAGGACCTCCGCGACACCGTACGCCGCCCGCTGCCGGTTCGACGACAGGCCCACGACCGCCCAGGTGTCGCCGAGTTCGGTGAGGATCCTGCGGACCGTTGCTGAGTCGCCGTACACGAGCGGCCTCCTTGGAATGTGGGCGTGAGCTGCCGTCCCGGACAACAGTGGACGCGGGTCGGCGATTCCCGCGCGTGGCGCGGCTCAAGGGCGGGCGGCGGCCGACCGATCGCGAGGGCATGGGAACACGCCTCCTCGCCACCGTCCGCCATCTCGCCGTCCGCCCGCTGCTGGGGGCGGCTGCCGGGCTGTCGCTCGCCCTGTCGGGGGTCGCGCCCGCGCCCGCGGCCGTCCCGCCGGGCACGGCACAGCGCCCGCACGCCACAGGCCTGCGGGCGCTGTTCGGCTCGGAGAACCGGGTGATCCGCACGCGCGAGCGGGTGGTCGCGGTGACGTTCAACGCGGCCTGGAACGAAGCGGGCCTGGACGCCGTCCTCGGCGAACTCGGCCGCTGCGACACGCCCGCCACGTTCTTCCTGACCGGCGACTTCGCCGACCGCCACCCCGGGGCCGTGCGGCGCATCGCGGCCGCCGGGCACGGCCTCGGCAACCACTCCTACAGCCACCCCTACTTCAGGGACCTGACCCCGGCCGGGCGGCGCCAGGAGGTCCGGGCGGCGGACCGCGCCCTGCGCGCGGCCGGGGCGGGCCGCGCGCTGACGCCGTTCTTCCGCTTCCCTTACGGCGAGACCAGCCTCGCCCACATCAGGGAGGTCAACCGCCTGGGCTTCGCCGACATCGAGTTCACCACCGACACCAACGGCTGGAAGGGCACCGAGGGCGGCATGACCGTGGACCGCGCCGTCCGCAGGGCGCTGGACGCGCTGCGCCCCGGGGCGGTCCTGCAGATGCACGTGGGCGCCTCCGAAGGCCGCACCGAGGTGCTCGACGCCCAGGCGCTGCCCCGCGTCCTCGACGCGATCGCCGCTCGCGGCTACCGCGTCATCGACCTCCGCGACCTCCTTGAGCCCCCGGCCCCGCCGAGTGAGGCCGTGCCGGGGGCCGAGGGTGTCAGACGTTGACGCCGTAGTCGGATGCGATGCCGCGCAGGCCGCTGGCGTAGCCCTGGCCGACGGCGCGGAACTTCCATTCGGTGCCGTGGCGGTAGAGCTCGCCGAAGACCATGGCGGTTTCGGTGGAGGCGTCTTCGGAGAGGTCGTAGCGGGCGATTTCCTGGTTGTCGGCCTGGTTGACGACGCGGATGAACGCGTTGCGGACCTGGCCGAAGGACTGGCCGCGGGTTTCGGCGTCGTGGATGGAGACGGGGAAGACGATTGTGGTGATGGTGGCGGGGACGGTGGCGAGGTTGACCTTGATGGCCTCGTCGTCGCCTTCGCCTTCGCCGGTGAGGTTGTCTCCGGTGTGTTCGACGGAGCCGTCGGGGCTGGTGAGGTTGTTGTAGAAGACGAAGTGCTGGTCGGATGCGACCTTGCCGGTGTCGTCGCAGAGCAGGGCGGAGGCGTCGAGGTCGTAGTCGGTGCCGGTGGTGGTGCGTACGTCCCAGCCCAGGCCGATGAGTACGGCGGTCAGGCCCGGGGCCTCCTTGCTCAGCGAGACGTTGCCGCCCTTGGCCAGGGAAACTCCCACGGTGTCCTCCAGTGGTCCTCTGCGTGCGTGTGGCCCGGGCCGCGGTCGGCGCCCGGAACTCAGAATCTACATGACTGTAGAAGTTGGGGAGGGTGGCGGGGCGGCCCGGCCGTTACGATGTGGCGCTCCCTGAGCCGCGTACGCGAGGCGTGGGGCGCACCGGGACACACGCGGCGTACGGACGGCTGAGACGCGTGCCACGCGCGCGACGTACGGCGGCTGGAGGCGAGGACACGGCATGGCGCAGGACGAGCGGGAACCACGGGAGCCGCGGCTGCGGAGGCGCGGTCAGGGCGAGCTGGAGGCCCAGGTGCTCTCGGCCCTGGGGGCCGCGCCCGGTCCCGTGAGCGCGGCCTGGGTGCAGGAACGTGTCGGCGGCGGCCTCGCGTACACCACCGTGATGACGATCCTCACGCGGCTGCTCGCCAAGGGCGCGGTGACCAGGGAGCGCGCCGGGCGGTCCTTCGTGTGGCGCTCCGCCGCCGACGAGGCGGGGCTCGCGGCGCTGCGCATGCGCAAGGTGCTCGACGGCGAGCGCGATCGCGAGGCCGTGCTCGCCAGCTTCGTCACGACCCTGTCCGCCGACGACGAGCGGCTGCTGCGCGACCTGCTCGGCGAGGCGGGCGGGGCCGCGGGCGGGGACGGCGGGGACGAGGCCGCGGGCGGGGCCGCGGCGGAGGGCTGACGGCGCTCATGGGGGTCTTCGTCTTCCTGCCGCTCGTGCTGCCGCTGACCGCCTGGCCGGTGGCCCGGCTGGCCGCCCAGCACCTGCACCCGCGCACGGCCACCCGGCTGCTGACCGCGCTCGCGGTGGTGATGGCGCTGTGCAGCACGCTGTGCCTGGCCCTGCTGATGGTGGTCGGCACCGCCCAACTGCCGGGCAATCCGCTGCCGGACGCCTGGTCCGACCCGGAGGTGCGCGCCGCGCTGCCCTATGACGAGGTCGCGGGCAAGGCCGCGATCCCGGCGCTGCTGGCGGTGTGCGCCGCGGTGGGCCGCACCCTGTGGCGGCACGCGTCGGTGCGCCGCCGGGCGCTGCGCGCGGTCGCCGGGGCTCCCGGCACGTCGGTGGCGGTCCTCGCGGACGACGCGGTGCCGTACGCGTACGCCCTGCCGGGGCGCCGGACGTGGTCCGGGCGCCGCGGGGCGCGGGGGCGCCAGGCCGGGCGGGTCGTCGTCACGCGGGCGCTCCTCGACCGGCTGGGGCCCGGCGAGCGGCGGGCCCTGTTCGCCCACGAGCGGGCCCATCTCGCCGCGCGCCACCACCGGTTCCTGCTGGCCACCCAACTCGCGGCCCGCGCCAACCCGTTCCTGGTGCCGCTGCGCACCGCCACCGCGTACACCACCGAGCGGTGGGCCGACGAGGAGGCGGCGCGGGAGGTGCGCGACCGGCGCGTGGTCGCGCGGGCCATCGGGGTGGCGGCGCTCGCGCGGGCGGCGGCGCCCGCGGCGCCTCACGCGGGGCTCGGGGACTCGGGGGCTCGCGGGGTTCGCCGCGGCGGGTCCCGTGCCGCGGCGGGTGGCCGCACTGCTGGCCCCGGCTCCGGCCCCGCGCACCCGGCCGTCCCTGTTCACCGCGGTGGGCCTCGCCCTGTGGTGCGCGGCGTGCGGCACGGCCGCCTCCGCGATGTCGTCGGCGAACGCGGCGGTCTCCATGGTCCTGGTGCTGCGGGCGGCTACGGCGTTGTGAGGGGGCTTGGGCGGTCGCTCCGGGGGGCGGCTTTCGTGCGGGGGCGCTCCGTAGGGACGGCTTCCTTTCGGGGGTGACGTCCCTCCCGGGGCACTCCGCGGGGGCGGCCTTCCGGGGGAGCGTGCTCTGAAGAGGCCACTCCGTAGGGACGGTCTCCGGAAGGGCCACTCCGTAGGGACGGTCTCCCGAAGGGCCACTCCGTAGTGACGGCGCCCGGGGCGGTTCTCCTGGAGTGCCGGGCGCCGTCACGGCGGTGGCCGACCGTCAGAGGTCGAACTCGTGCGGCGGCAGGTTGAGCGCGAAGCACGCCTCGCGCACCACGGCCTGCTCGTCCTTGTCGAAGTCGCCGTCGGCGCCGCCGATGACGATGCCGATCTGGACGACCGCGCGGGCCTCGGCGGGCTTCTTCTTCGCCTTGGCGACCTCCTGCAACACGCTCACCTTGCCGAACGCGAAGTCCGCGGTGAGCTTGTCCACGTACTCGTCGAAGCGGCGGCGCAGGTCGTCGGCGGGGAAGTTCTGCAGCACCTCGTTCGTGGCGATGAGCTGGGCCACGCGCTGGCGCTCGGACGCGTCCACGGTGCCGTCGGCGGCCGCCACCAGGGCGCACATCGCCATGCTGGCGTCGCGGAAGGCCCCGCTCGTGAGCTCGTTCTTCTTCGCCACGAGCTGCGTCTGCATCGTCGACGCCGATTCCTTGAGGCGGTCCCACAGGGCCATGGAAAACTCCATCGTTGAGCTCGGGTCGGCGCGCCTGTCGCCACCGACTTCTACAGCAATGTAGAAACTAGCATCCGGGCCGAAAGGTTCCGCACGCACCGAAGGGCCGCATCCGATGACCCCGACACCCCAGGAGCGACGGCAGGGCACCGCGCGCGAACTCCTGGAGACCGCCACGGCGCAGCTCGCCCCCGCGCCGGACGCCAACCCGTTCGTGCCGCTCGTCGTGTCGGGCACCGCGGGCCTCGGCGCGGTGGCGGCGCTCGCCCTGGAGCAGCGCCACGTCATCCCGGCCGACCGCCGCTCCTTCCAGCACCTGGCGGCCCGTTCGGCCGCCGCGGACCTGCCCGCGACCGCCGCGTTCTTCGACGCCCTGACCGAGGGCGAGGACCTCGCACAGGGCCACCTCGGCGCCCTCGTCGCGGCCTGCGGCCTCGACGAGCGGCAGGCGGCGGCGTACACGCCCATGGCGGGCTGCCAGGCCTATCCCGCGTACGTCGCCTGGCTC
This sequence comes from Streptomyces sp. G45, assembly GCF_049542095.1. NCBI lineage: Bacteria > Bacillati > Actinomycetota > Actinomycetes > Kitasatosporales > Streptomycetaceae > Streptomyces > Streptomyces sp. G45. The sequence goes on from NZ_JBMUZU010000001.1 coordinate 7,821,651, forward strand.
GCCCTCAACGCCGAACCGGTCGACGCGGTCCTCGCCCTGACCGCCAACTTCGCGGCGTGGGGCGGCTACTGCGCGCTGCTCGCCCGCAGCTTGCGCGAGCACCACGGGTTCCCGGACGAGGCCTGCGCGTTCTTCGACCTCTTCGCGGAGCCGTCCGCCGACCTCGACCGCGCGACGATCGCCGCCCTCTCCGAAGGCGTGGCCCAGGGCCGCGTCACCCCGCGCGCGGCACTGCGGCAGGGGAAGCTGCTCCAGGAGTACGAGGAGATGTTCTGGGCGAGCCTGGCCGCGCGCGTCTGACGCGCAGCCGAAAGCACGTGCCGAAAGCACGCGCAGCCTAAAGCGCGCGCAGCCGAAAGCGCGTGCCGCCGAAAGCACGGTGGGCCGGTCCCCGGCACTCCGGAGACCGGCCCACCGTGACGAGAGACACGACAGAGGCGCTGGAAGGGCAGGTCAGTCGGCCTGGAAGACGATGGCCGTGACGACGATCCCGTCGCGCACCAGCCACGTGCCGGACAGGCTCGTCAGCTCGGAGCCCGCCACCACCGGGCCCGCCACCAGGATCTTCGCCGTGAACGTGCCGTCCCGGCGGATGTCGAGGTGCGCGTCCTCGAAGCCGAGCCAGCGCCGGGCGAGCGGGAACCAGGTCTTGTAGACGGACTCCTTGGCGCTGAACAGCAGCCGGTCCCAGGGCACCGACGGCTCCTCGGCGGCGAGCGCGGCCAGCTGGGCGCGCTCCGTCTCGTCGCTGACCAGGTCCAGGACGCCGGGGTCGGAGAGCCGCTCCGCCGGTTCCGCGTCGACGCCGAGCGACGTCACTTCGGAGGCCCTGGCCACGACCGCGCCGCGGTAGCCCGTGCAGTGCGTCATGCTGCCGACGACGCCGTCCGGCCAGACCGGGGCGCCCTTGTCGCCGCGCACGATGGGCGCGGGCGGCACACCGATGCGGGAGAGCGCGGCGCGGGCGCAGTGCCGCACCGTGGTGAACTCCCGCTGCCTCTTGGGCACGGCTTTCGCTACGAAGGGGGCTTCTTCGGGGAACAGGACCGCGTCAGCGGGGTCCTCGCGGGTCTCGGAGACGACGACCGGGGCCCCGGCCAGAAGCGTGCTCAGTATGCCGGAAGGTGAGGTCACGGTGGATCACTGTACCGGCGCCGCCCGGCCGCGTCAGGGCCGTTCCGCGGCGCGCTCGCGCGGACGCGGCGTCCCCGCGCCCCGGGGCGCCGCATAGGCTGGCGTGATGCAGGACGAGTACCGCACCGTGGCCCGCGAGGGCGTGCACGAGACCGAGATCAACCGCTCGCGCTTCCTGTGCGCGCTCGCACCCGCGGCCACCGAGCGGGAGGCCCAGGACTTCGTCGCCCGCGTCCGCAAGGAGCACCCGACGGCCACGCACAACTGCTACGCGTACGTCATCGGCGCCGACGCCTCCGTGCAGAAGGCCAGCGACGACGGCGAGCCGGGCGGCACCGCGGGCGTCCCCATGCTCCAGATGCTGCTGCGCCGCGACATGCGGTACGTCGTCGCCGTCGTCACCCGCTACTACGGAGGCGTGAAGCTGGGCGCGGGCGGGCTCATCAGGGCGTACGGCGGCGCCGTCGGCGAGGCCCTGGACGCGCTCGGCACCCGGACCCGGCGCCGCTTCCGGCTCGCCACCGTCACCGTCGACCACCAGCGCGCGGGCAAGCTCCAGAACGACCTGCGGGCGGCGGGCCGCGAGGTGCGGGACGTGCACTACCAGGACGCGGTGACCATCGAGATCGGCCTGCCGGACGCGGACGTCGAGCAGTTCCGCGCGTGGCTCGCGGACGCCACGGCCGGGACCGCCGGGTTCCAGCTCGGGGGAGAGGCGTACGGGGACGGGTAGCCGGGGCCCCACCCAGGAGGCGCGGGTGACGCTCGGCACACTCGGCACAGAGGAGGAGCCCGGTACGCCAGGACGCGCCCGTGATGTCAGACCCGGCCGATAGTCTCGGGAATCATGAGGCTGCTGCACACTTCCGACTGGCATCTCGGCCGGGCGCTGCACCGGGTGAGCATGCTCGACGCGCAGGCCGAGTTCATCGGCCATCTCGTCGCCACCGTCCGCGAGCGCGGGGTGGACGCCGTCGTGGTGTCGGGAGACGTGTACGACCGCGCGGTGCCGCCGCTCGCCGCCGTGGAGCTGTTCGACGACGCGCTGCACCGGCTCGCCGACCTCGGCGTGCCCACGGTCATGATCTCCGGGAACCACGACTCGGCGCGGCGCCTCGGCGTGGGCGCGGGCCTCATCGGCCGTGCGGGCATCCACCTGCGCACCGACCCCGCGGGCTGCGCCGACCCGGTGGTGCTGGCGGACGCCCACGGTGACGTGGCGTTCTATGGCCTGCCCTATCTCGAACCGGCCCTGGTGAAGGACGAGTTCGGCGTGGCCCGCGCCGGGCACGAGGCGGTGCTCGGCGCCGCCATGGACCGCGTCCGCGCCGACCTCGCCGCCCGCCCCGAAGGCACCCGGTCCGTCGTCCTCGCCCACGCCTTCGTCACCGGCGGCCAGGTCAGCGACAGCGAGCGGGACATCACCGTCGGCGGTGTCGCCTCCGTGCCCGCGGCCCTCTTCGACGGCGTCGACTACGTGGCGCTCGGCCATCTGCACGGCAGCCAGACCCTCACCGACCGCGTCCGCTACAGCGGCTCCCCGCTGGCGTACTCGTTCTCGGAGGCCGACCACCGCAAGAGCATGTGGCTCGTCGACCTCGGCCCGGCGGCCGCCGCGGGCACGGGGCGCGCGCCGGTCACCGCGGAGCGCGTCGACTGCCCCGTGCCCCGCCCGCTCGCCCGCATCCGAGGCGAGCTGGCCGAACTGCTCGCCGACCCCGCCCTCGCCCGGCACGAGGAGGCGTGGATCGAGGCGACCCTCACGGACCCCGTCCGCCCCGACGAGCCCATGGCCCGCCTCACCGAGCGGTTCCCGCACACCCTCAGCCTGGTCTTCGACCCGGCCCGCGCCCCTGGCGACCCGGACGTGTCGTACGCGCGGCGCGTGCGCGGACGCACCGACCAGCAGATCGCGGAGGACTTCGTGACCCATGTGCGCGGCGCGGGCCCCGACGCGCGCGAACAGGACGTGCTGCGGGCCGCGTTCGACGCCGTCCGCGCCGACGACGCGCTGCGCGAGGTGGCCCCGTGAGGCTCCACCGGCTGCGGATCACCGCGTTCGGCCCGTTCGGCGCCACCGAGGACATCGACTTCGACGAGCTGTCCACCGCCGGGCTCTTCCTGCTGCACGGCCCCACCGGAGCGGGCAAGACCTCCGTCCTGGACGCCGTGTGCTATGCGCTGTACGGCTCGGTGCCGGGCCCCCGCCAGGGCAGCGGCCAGGGCGCGACCCTGCGCAGCGACCACGCCCGCCCGGACGTCCGCACGGAGGTCCGGCTCGAACTGACCGTGGCGGGACGCCGCCTCGAACTCACCCGGCAGCCCCCCTGGGAGCGCCCCAAGAAGCGCGGCACGGGCACCACCACGGAGAAGGCCCAGAGCTGGCTCAGGGAGTTCGTCCCCGACCCCGAAGCGGCCTCACCCGGCGCCGGGACGTGGAAGGACCTCAGCCGCTCCCACCAGGAGATCGGCGAGGAGGTCAGCCAGCTCCTCGGCATGAGCAAGGACCAGTTCTGCCAGGTCGTGCTGTTGCCCCAGGGCGACTTCGCGCGCTTCCTGCGCGCCGACGCCGAGGCCCGCGGCAAGCTCCTCGGGCGGCTCTTCGACACCCGCCGGTTCGCGGCCGTCGAGCAGCGCCTCGCCGCTCAGCGCCGGGCTGCGGAGGCCGAGGTCCGCGAGGGCGACGCCGCACTGCTCGCCGACGCGCACCGCATGCAGCAGGCCGCGGGCGCCGCCCCCGGGGACGCGGGCGCCGAGCTGCCGCTGCCCGACGCCGCGCCCGGCGACCCGGGACTCGCCGACGCCGTCCTCGCCTGGGCCGCCGTGGCCCGCGCGGGCGCCCGCGAGCGGTTCACGATCGCGCACTGCGCCCTCGCGCACGCCGAGGCCGCCCGCGCCACGGCCGCCGCCGAACTCGACTCCGTACGCGAACTGGCCCGGCTCCAGCGGCGGTTCGCCGACGCCCAGGAGCGGGCCGCGCGCCTTGAGGAGCGCGCGGGCGACCACCAGAGCCTCGTGGCCCGCATGGAGCGGGCCCGCAAGGCCGAGACGGTCGCGCCCGCCCTGTCGCTGCGCGCCGACGCCGAGGCGGAGCACCGCCGGGCCACGGCCGCCGAGTCCGAGGCGCGCGCCCGCCTGGCGGCGGCGTACGCGGACGAGAGCGCGGCGGGCCTCGCGAGCGCCGCCCGCAGGGCCAGCGAGGAGCTGGGCGGCCTGGCGTCGGCGCGCCGCGCCGAGCAGCGCCTCGCGGACCTCGCGGACCGGCTCGCCGACCTGGACCGCCAGGAGCGCGCCGACGACGACCTCCTCCAGGAGGCCGCCGACTGGCTCGCCGACTGGGACACCACCCGCGCGCGCCTGACCGAGGCCATCGAGTCCGCCCAGGACGCCGCCACGCGCACGGAGCACCTGGCGGGTCGGCTCGCCCCCGCCCAGGAGCAGTTGGACGCCGCCCACCAGCGCGACCGGCTCACCGAAGAGGCCGCCGCGGCCCAGGACCGGGCGCTCGCCGCCCGCGAGCGCGCCACCGCCGCGCACGAGCACTGGCTCGCCCTCAAGGAGCAGCGCCTCGCGGGCATCGCCGCCGAACTCGCCGCGAACCTCACCGACGGCGCGCCCTGCGCGGTCTGCGGCGCCACCGAACACCCCACGCCCGCCCGGAAGACGGCGGGCCACGTCGACCGCGCCACCGAAGAGGCCGCCCTCGCCGCCCACCAGCGGGCCGCACAGGCCCGCGACACCGCCGAGCGGGAGTACGCCGACGTGCGCGCGGCCCTCGCCGCCGCCACCGCGGCCGCGTCCGACACCCCGGTCGCCGAACTCGCGGAGGCGGTCGCCGAGCTGCGCCGCGCCCACACCGAGGCACGGGACCGGGCGTCGGGACTGCACGCCGCCCGCGAGCGGCTCGCCCAGGCCGAGCGCGAGCACGAGCGGCGGACCACCGCGCAGCAGGAGGCCGTCCGCCGCGTCGAGTCCCGCGCCGCGCTGCGCGACGCCATCGCCCAGGAACAGGCCACCCTGGAGCGGGAGCTGGCCGACGCCAGGGGCACGTCCGCGAGCGTCGCCCAGCGCGCCGCCGAGCTGGAGCGCACGGCCGCGCTGCTCACCCGGGCCGCCGACGCGGCGCGTACCGCCGACGACACGGCCCAGCGGCTCAAGGACGCCGACGCGCGCCTCGCCGACGCCGCCTACCGCGCCGGGTTCGACACCCCGGCCGCCGCGTCCGCCGCCCTCCTCGACGACGCCCGCCACCGCGAGCTCCAGCACCGCGTCGACGCCTGGCAGCAGGAAGAGGCCGCCGTCCGCGCCCTCCTGGCCGAGCCGGACACGGCCGCCGCGGCGCGGCGCCCGCCCGCGGACCTCGCCGCCGCCGCGTCCGCCGCCGACGCCGCCGAGCGGCGGGCCCGCGCCGCCGCCTCCGCGCGGGACGCCGCCCGCAGGCGCTGCGCCGACCTGGACCGGCTCTCCGCCCGCTCCGCGACCGCAGCCCGGCGGCTCGCGCCGCTGCGTGAGGCCCATGACCGCGTGGCCCGCCTCGCCGCGCTCACCGCGGGCACGGCGGCCGACAACGACCGAAAGATGCGCCTGGAGTCCTACGTGCTCGCCGCCCGGCTCGAACAGGTCGCCGCCGCCGCGACGGCCCGGCTGCACCGCATGTCGTCCGGCCGGTACACCCTCGTGCACTCCGACGACCGCACCGGCCGCGGCCGTTCGGGCCTCGGCCTGCACGTCGTGGACGCCTGGACGGGCCGCGAGCGCGACACGGCGACGCTCTCCGGGGGCGAGACGTTCTTCGCGTCCCTGGCGCTCGCCCTCGGCCTCGCGGACGTCGTCACGGACGAGGCGGGCGGCGTCCGCCTCGACACCCTCTTCATCGACGAGGGCTTCGGCACGCTCGACGACCAGACCCTGGACGACGTCCTCGACGTCCTGGACGCCCTGCGCGAGCGCGACCGCAGCGTGGGCATCGTCAGCCACGTCGCCGACCTGCGCCGCCGGGTCCACGCGCAGGTGGAGGTGGTGAAGGGCCGGGAGGGCTCCACGGTGCGGCAGCGCGGCGGGGGGTGAGACGCGGGGGAACACCACGGTCCGCCGGGGCGCCGCGGTACGGCCGGGGGAGCGGCTACCGCCCCAGTGGCCGTCGCGGCAGCGGGGACGAGTACACGATGCTCGTTGTCACGGACCCCAGCGCGCCGATCTTGCCCGAGACCTCTTCGAGGTGCCGCATCGAGCGCGCGGCGACCTTGATGACGAAGCAGTCGTCGCCCGTGACGTGGTGCGCCTCAAGGATCTCCGGGGTGGCGGCGACCAGGTCGTGGAACGGCTTGTAGTTGCCGTTCGGATAGCGGAGCCGGACGAACGCGAGGATGGGCAGGCCCAGCCGCTCCGGGTCCACCACGGCCGCGTACCCCTGGATCACTCCCGCCTCCTCCAGGCGGCGCACCCGCTCGGTGACGGCGCTGGGGGACATGGACACGGCGCGCGCCAGCTCGGCGAAACTGGCCCGGCCCTGCCGCTGGAGGACATCGAGGATGCGCCAGTCGGTGGCGTCCGTGGAATAAGCGGTCATGCCCGAGAGGAAACAGGGAAATCCCCGGCCGATCAAGAGGTCCGCCGTTGATCTCCCCTTCAGGGCCGGGACCGGCGGCCGTAGATTTTCGGCCATGAACACGACGACGTCGGCCACCGCCGCGCCCGCCGCTGCTACTGCCGCGCCCGCCGCTGCCACCGCCGCGCCCGCCGCTGCCGGATCGCCCCTTCCCGCCCCTGCCGGACCCACCACCGCCACCTCCGAAGGGGCCGCCGCTTCCTCCGAGGGGGCCACCCCATCCTCCGAAGCGGCCGCCGCCCCGAACCCCGTCCTGCGCGTGCCCCCGGCCTCCCCCGCCGCGGCCGCCGCCCACTTCGCCGCCAGCCTCGCCTTCCACGCCGATGTGTCGGACGTCGCCGCCGCGCTGGCCGACGGCGGTGACCCCGGCTTCGTCCTTCTCGACTCCCGCTCCACCGAGGCGTGGGACCAGGGGCACGTCCCGGGCGCCGTGCACCTGCCCACCGCCCTCATCCCGGAGCAGGCCGAGCGGCTCCTCGACAGGGCCGTGCCCGTGGTCACCTACTGCTGGGGCCCCGGCTGCAACGGCGCCACCCGCGCCGCCCTGGCCCTCGCCCAACTCGGCTTCCAGGTCAAGGAGATGCTCGGCGGCTTCGAGTACTGGGCCCGCGAGGGATTCGCGTACGAGACGTGGCAGGGAGCCGAGCGGCGCGCGGCCGACCCGCTGACGGCGCCGGTCGGCGCGGAGGACTGCGGCTGCTGAGGCGGGCGGGACCACGCGGCCCGGACGAAATTGCCGTGCGGCGTGTGCCGCCCCCGCCCATCATGGGGGCCATGCCTCAGCTCCCCCACCCCACCCCCGCCCAACTCCGCCGCGCCCCCCTGCCGTTGCGGGGCCGCACCGCCCTGGTGACCGGCGCCAGCCGTCGCGCGGGCATCGGGCACGCCGTGGCCCGCCGCCTCGCCGCGTACGGAGCGAGCGTCTATCTGCACCACCACGTGCCGCACGACGCCGCGCAGCCCTGGGGCGCGGACAGCCCGCAGGCCGTCGCCGACTCCGTACGCGAGGCGTGCGGGGACCCGGACGCGCGCGTCCTCGACGGCCCCGCCGACCTGACCGACCCGGCCGCACCCGCCGAGCTGATCGTCACGGCCGCCGACGCGCTCGGCGGGCGGCTCGACATCCTCGTCGCCAACCACGCGCTCAGCGGCAGCGACGGCGGCCTCGACGAGGTCGACGCCGACATGCTCGACGCCCACTGGACCACCGACACCCGCTCGGTGATCCTGCTCGTCCAGGCGTACGCCCGCCTGCGCGCCAAGCTGCCGCCGCACACCCCGGGCGGCCGTGTGCTGATGATGACGTCCGGCCAGGACAACGAGGGCGGCATGCCCAAGGAGCTGGCGTACGCCCTCCAGAAGGGCGCCCTCGCCTCCGTGACCCGCTCCCTGGCGACGACGCTCGCCGAGATCGGCGTCACGGTGAACACCGTCAACCCCGGCCCCGTGGACACCGGCTATCTGACGGGAGAGGCCTACGACGAGATCGCCGCCCTCTTCCCCGCCGGACGCTGGGGCATGCCCGACGACCCGGCGCGGCTCCTCGCGTGGCTCGCCACCGACGAGGCCGCGTGGATCACCGGGCAGGTCATCGACTCGGAGGGCGGCATCCGGCGCTGACGCCGAGCGCCGCCCTCCGGGGGCTCACAGCGCCGACAGCTCGTCCACCAGGTCGTCGAGCCCGAGCGAGCCCTGCGAGAGGGCGGCCATGTGCCAGGCCTTCGCGTCGAAGGCGTCCCCGTGGCGGCGCCGCGCGTTCTCCCGGCCCAGCAGCCAGGCCCGCTCGCCGAGCTTGTAGCCGATGGCCTGGCCCGGGATCGTCAGATAGCGGGTCATCTCGCTCACGACGAAGTCCCTCGGGCGGCTGCAGTGCGCCAGGTAGAACTCCTGCGCCAGATCCGGCGTCCAGCGCTCACCCGGGTGGAACGGCGAGTCCGCCGGGATCTCCAGGCCCAGGTGCATGCCGATGTCGACGATGACCCGCAGGGCGCGCATCATCTGCGCGTCCAGGTAGCCGAGCCGCCGCTCCGGGTCCTTGAGGAAGCCCAGCTCGTCCATCAGGCGCTCCGCGTACAGGGCCCAGCCCTCCGCGTTGGCGCTGACGATGCCCACGGTCGCCTGGTAGCGGGACAGGTCCTCCGCGACGTGCGCCCACTGGGCGAGCTGGAGGTGATGCCCCGGCACGCCCTCGTGGTACCAGGTGGACACCAGGTCGTACACCGGGAAGCTGGTCTGGCCCATGGTCGGCAGCCAGGTCCGGCCGGGGCGCGAGAAATCCTCCGAAGGGCCGGTGTAGTACGGGGCCGCGGCGCCGCCGGGCGGGGCGATCCGGGACTCCACCTTCCGCACCCGCTCGGCGAGTTCGAAGTGGGTGCCGTCGAGCGCCTCGATGGCCTCGTCCATCAGGTCCTGGAGCCACTGCCGGACCTCGTCGACGCCCTCGACACGCGTGCCGTGCTCGTCGAGGTGCGCCAGCGCCTCCCACGGCGTGGCCGCCCCGGGCAGGATCTTCTCGGCCTCGGCGCGCATCTCGCCGAGGATGCGGTGGTACTCGGCCCAGCCGTACGCGTACGCCTCGTCCAGGTCCAGGTCCGTGCCGTTGAAGTAGCGCGACAGCCGGGCGTAGCGCTCGCGGCCCACGGTGTCCGGGGCGTCGGCGACGGCGGGCGCGTACACGTCCCGCATCCAGTCGCGCAGCGCCGCGACCGCCTCCGTCGCCGACCGGGCCGCCGCGTCCAGCTCGGCCCGCAGCGCCTCGGGGCCGTCCGCCGCGAACTCCTCGAACCAGCCGGGCCCGCCGTCGGGGCCCGCCCACTGGGTGAGCTGCTCGACGAACGTGGCCGTCGGCCGCGGCGGCCCGTACAGGCCCCGCTCCAGGCCGAGGGCGAGCGACGCGCGGTACCCCTCGTACGTGGCGGGCACCGCGCGCAGGCGCTCGGCGATCACCGCCCAGTCCTCCTCGGTGTCCGCAGGGGTCACCGTGAAGATCTCCCGGACGTCGTGCGCGGGCGTGCCCAGGTTGCCGACGGCGCGCAGCCCCTCGCCGGACTCGTGCACCGCCAGCTCCGCCGTCAGGCGCTCGCGCAGCAGGCGGGCGCAGCGGCGCTCGATCGCGGCGTCGGCGCCCGGCCGGGCCTCGGCCTCGGTGAGCCGCGCGAGCGTGGCCCGCAGGAGGTCCGCGCGGGCTTCGAGGCCCGCGGGGAGAGGTCGGGGAGCCTGCCGTGGCTCTCCTTGACACCGAGGAAGGTGCCGGTGACCGGGTCGAGGGCGACGAGGTCGTCTACGTAGGCGTCGGCGACCTCACGGGGCAGCGGACCGGTGCCCGCGGCCGTGCTGGGGATCTTCGTGTCTGACATGCGGACATCCTGATACGAGACAGGGGTGCGCGTCACTGCCGTATCTCGCCCCGTCGGCGCGCGGTCCGGGGCGCGAACGGGGTTCTGGCGGGGCGCGCGAGGGGGAGCGAGCGGTTTATTTGACTGATCGTTCCAATCGGGTCTAGCGTCTGCGGCATGGCGAGGACCAAGGAATTCGATCCCGACGCCGCGCTCCAGTCGGCGCTCGAACTGTTCTGGAGCCGGGGGTACGAGGCGACGTCCATGGCGGACCTCGTCGAGCACCTGGGTATCGGCCGCGCCAGCATCTACGCCACGTTCGGCAACAAGCGCGAGCTGTACCTGAAGGCGCTGGACCGCTACACGGAGGCGAGCGCGGGCGGCCTGCTCGACGAGCTGTCCCGGCCGGGGCCCGCGCTGCCGGGCGTACGGGCCGTGGTGCGCCGCTTCGCCGCCGAGGCCGCGTCCGGCGAGTGCCGCGCGTACGGCTGCTTCGTCACCAACACGGCCGCCGAACTGGCCCCGCACGACGCCGAGGCGGACCGCAGGGTCGAGCGGAACTGGGAGCGGTTCGAGACGCTGCTGCACTCCGCGCTCGTCCGGGCGCGCTCCGCGGGCGAGCTGGCGGCCGACCGCGACCCGCGCGCCCTGGCCCGGATGCTGCTCGTGCTGCTCCAGGGGATGCGGGTCGTCGGCAAGGTCTCCGGCGGCGAGCGGCGCGTGCGGGACGCGGCGGAACAGGCGCTCGCCCTCCTCGACTGAGCCCCGCCCGCCGCCCCGCTCCGTCAACCCGACGGGCCGCTCTCGCTGGGTGGGGCCTGGCCTCATGCCCTTATAACGGAACGATCAGTCAAGATAGAAGGGGATGTCGTACGTGACACAGAACAAGGCCGGGACGAAGGTCGCCGTGCTCGGCATCGGCACCATCGGCGCCCCCGTGGCGCGCAATCTCGCGGGCCGCTTCGCGGTGACCGTCTGGAACAGGACGCGCGCCGCCGCGGACGCGCTCGCCGCCGTCGACGGCATCGAGGTGGCCGAGACCCCCGCCGACGCCGTCGCGGGCGCCGACGTGATCGTCACCGTCCTCAAGGACGGACCCGCCGTGACCGAGGTGATGGAGGCGGCGGCGCCGGGCCTCGCCGAGGGCGCGGTGTGGGCGCAGCTGAGCACCGTGGGCGTCCCGGCGGCGGACGACCTCGCCCACCTCGCGGACCGGCACGGCCTGGTCCTGTACGACGCGCCCGTCCTTGGCACCAAGCAACCGGCGGAGCTGGGGCGGCTGGTCGTCCTCGCCGCCGGGCCGCGGGCTCAGCGGGGGCGCGTTGAGCCGGTGTTCGACGCCATCGGCAGCCGGACGCTGTGGGTGGCCGAGGAGTCCGGTGCCGCGAGCCGCCTCAAACTCGCCCTGAACGGCTTCGTGTTCGCCCTCAACCACGGGGCCGCCGAGAGCCTCGCCCTGGCCGAGGGGCTCGGGGTCGACCCGGCGCTCGTCGTCGAGGCGATCGCGGGCGGCCCGCTGGACAGCCCCTACGTCCAGGCCAAGGCCGCCGCGATGCTCGCGGGTGACTACGCGACCAGCTTCTCCGTCGACAACGCGGTGAAGGACACCCGGCTCGTCGTCGACGCGGCCGCGGCGGCGGGGGTGGCCGTCGACCTCGCGGAGGCGGGGCTGCGACGGTTCCAGCGGGCGGCGGACGCGGGGCACGGCGACCAGGACATGGCCGCGTCGTACCTCGCCAAGAAGGCGTAGCCGCCGCCTGCCCGGGCCGAGGCGCAGCCGGTACGGCCGGGGGCGCGGCGCCCGGACGCGGCGGACGCCCGCGCCCTCCGCGGCGAAGCGGGGGCGCGGGCGTCCGTCCTGTGCGCCCGGCGGAAAGCGTGCCCGGTGGCAGCCGCGCCCTAGGCGCGGTGGTCGTACGGCAGCGACGGGCTCACCGGCGTCGCGTCCAGGCGGGCCGTGATGACCAGTGTCCCCTCCTCGACCTGGAAGTCGAGGGGCAGGCCGAGGCGGCGCATCGCCGCGACCATGCCCGTGTTCGACGACTGCGTGACCGCGTACACATGGGCGCAGCCCGCCTCGGCCGCCATCGCCACCAGGCGGCCGAGCAGCTCGCCGCCGATGCCGCGGCGCTGCCAGTCGTCCTCGACGAGCAGTGCGACCTCCGTCTCGTCGCCGTCCCAGAGCAGGTGGCCGAGGCCCACGATGAGGCCGGAGGCCGTCCGCGCGGCGAGGGTGCGGCCGAAGCGGGGGCTCAGCAGGTGGTTGAGGTAGCGGTCGGCGTCCCGCACCGGGCCGTGGTACCGCATCCCCAGGGTGTGCTTGGAGCAGCGGTCGTGCATGGCCTTGGCGGCGTCGAGGTCGGAGGCGTCGGCGCGGCTCACCGTGATGGCGGGGCCCTCGGTGAGGGTCAGGACGTCCGCGCCGCGCGGCACCCGCGGGCCGAGCCGGGCGTCCAGCTCCACCAGGGCCCGCGCGCGGGCGAACTCGGTGGGCGTGAACGGGAGATGGGGGCGCTCGACCGTGATCACTCCGCCTTCGGGGGCCCGCAGCCGCAGCACGGTCCCGTCCAGGGCGCCCTCCACGGGCGCCGTCTCATCCGCCTGGTGTCCCTGGCCCGCCGGTGCCGACGGCAGGGACCGGATCGTGCAGCGGCCGAGCAACTGCCGCAGCGCGAGCGGCAGTTCGGCCGCGTCCAGGGCCGTGCGCGTGGCGAGGCTCAGGACGCGGGTGGGCGCGTCCACCAGGTCGTGGGCGTCAGCGCGCTCGATCCACGTGTCGGTGCCGCCCGCGCGGGTCACCGCGTCCGCGAGGTCCGCGGCGGGCAGCGCCGCGGGGGCGCGCAGCAGGAACTCGTCGACCGTGCCCTGCCCCAGGGGGTGCGTCTGGAGGCTGAGGATGTCGACGCTTCGGTGCGCGAGCGCCGCGCACAGGGCGGCGAGCGAGCCGGGCTCGTCCCGCACGGTCGTCCGCATGCGCCACAGGGCCGTCGCCTCCGCGGGCGCCGACTCGTCCGCGGGGGTCCGCGCGGTGCGCGCCTGAGCCCCTTGGGCCTGCGCGGCCCGCGCGGCGTGCGCTCCGGCCGCGGGCGGCCGGGCGGTGCCCCGCGCCTTCTGGGCGTCGCGGGGCGCGTCGCTCGGCCCCGCCTGCGCGGGGCGGCGGGACCGCGCCCGGTGGAACGCGGCGGTGGCGAGCAGCGCCACGGCCGCCGCCACGAGCGCCCCGGCTCTGGACAGGCCGTGACCCACCAGGGCCGCCAGGGCCTCCGCGACGGCCACGGCCACGCACAGGGCGGCCAGATCGACCGCGGCACGGCGCCAGTGGCGCACCGGCCGTCCCTGCGTCCCGTGCGCGGCCTCGGGTGTGTCGCTCGGTGTGTCCCTCATGCGGCCACTGTGGCCGAAGGGTGTTGCGTGATCACGAACGGCCTGTGACTGATGAGTTAAGAGCGGTTCTGTCGGTTTCATTCTCTATGTCCATGTCCGTCGATGTCCCCCGTCGGCCGTGACCGGCCCGCGCGCCCGCCGTGTTCGTACGGCGGGCGCGCCATCAGCGTCCGGCGCGGCTCGACTGGCCCACACGGCCCGGCTGGAGCACCTTGGTGAAGAGCACGTCTCCGCCCTGCTGCCGCAGCCGCACCGTCATCTCGCCGCTGTCGCCGTCGATGTCCACCTCTCCGTAGTAGGGCGGTGTCTCCGCCGGCGACGTGTTGGGCCGGTCCGGCGCTTTGACGAACGTCTGGTCCGGACCGAAGGTTCCATCGAGTTTCACGGCCGGGAAACCGCCCGCCGCGAGCGGTCCGGAGACGAACTCCCAGAACGGCGCGAAGTCCTTGAAGGCGGCGCGCGACGGGTCGTAGTGCTGCGCCGAGGTGTAGTGCACGTCGGCCGTCAGCCACACCGTGCCGGTGATCCTGCGGTGCTTGATGTGCCGGAGCAGCTCGGCGATCTGGAGCTCGCGGCCGAGCGGCGCGCCCGGGTCGCCCTGCGCGACGGCCTCGAAGTTCTTGCTGCCGTCCGCCACGACCAGGCCGAGCGGCAGGTCGGACGCGATCACCTTCCACACGGCCCGCGAGCGCGACAGCTCCCGCTTCAGCCAGGCGAGCTGCTCGGCGCCGAGGATGCCGACGGTGTCGTCGGGCTGCCGGTTCGGCGAGTTGGCGTTGCGGTACGTGCGCATGTCGAGCACGAAGACGTCGAGCAGCGGGCCGTGCCGCAGCACGCGGTACACCCGGCCGTCGCGGTCGCCGGGCCGCTGCCCGGACAGCGTGGAGATCGGGTAGTACTCGCTGAACGCCCGCAGCGAGCGGGCGGCGAGCACGTCGACGTCCTTCTCCGTGTAGCGCGCGTCGTCGAGGATCTGCCCCGGGTACCAGTTGTTGCGCACCTCGTGGTCGTCCCACTGGACGATGGAGGGCACCTGCGCGTTGAAGCGGCGGACGTTCTCGTCGAGGAGGTTGTAGCGGAAGTTGCCGCGGTACTCGGCGAGCGTCTCGGCGACCTTCGACTTCTCCGGAGTGGTGAGGTTCTTCCACACCCGCCCGTCGGGCAGCGTCACGGACGCCTGGATGGGGGCGTCGGCGTAGATGTTGTCGCCGCTGCACAGGAAGAAGTCGGGGTTCCGGCGGCGCATCTCCTCGTACACGCGCCAGCCGCCCAGCTCCGGGTTGATGCCCCAGCCCTGGCCCGCGATGTCCCCCGACCACAGGAAGCGCACGTCCTTCCTGCGTCTGTGGGAGACCGTGCGGAACGTGCCGGTGACGGGCTTGCCCGTGCGCCGCGGGTCGTCGGGGTCGGCGAGCAGCACGCGGTAGTGGATCTGCTCTCCGGAGGGCAGGCCGCGCAGCCGGGTCGTCCCCGTGAAGTCGGTGCGCGGGCCGAGCAGCGGGCCGTGCCAGCGCTTGGCGTTGCGGAACGACTCCGTGGCGGACGTCTCGACGATCATGCGGGCGGGCCGGTCGGAGCGCACCCACACCAGGCCCGAGTGCGCGCTCACGTCACCGGCCTGCACGCCCCACTGGGCACTCGGCCGCCCGGAGCGGGCGAAGGCCGGGGCGGCGCCGCCCAGGGCCCCGCCGAGGGCGGTGGGCACGGCGAGGGCGGCGGGTACCGCGAGTGAGCCGCGCAGCACGCTGCGGCGGCCCGGGGACGGGCTCGACGGACGGTCGGACATGGGGGCGCCTCCAGGGATGGCGGGTGGTTCGGTGTACGGGGCAACGTCTACTTCCGCGTCACGGCTCGCATACGAACGCCAAGTGAACAGCTGGCCATGGCCCCAGGGGAACCACCGTGCCGATCCGTCAGCGGGGCCTAGTCCCCCGGTCGTACGCCGCGCGGCCCCGCGCGGGGGACCGGCGCCCGATGTGACCAAGATCAACAGAAGTCTACGGTGACGGCACCGGCACGGCGGTGCCGGACTTCCGGGACGCGCCGACAGCCGTCGGCCTTCGGAAGGGCACGCCGATGGCCGCAGATGGCCGCCGACGGCCGCCGACGGTCAAGGCGCGCGCCAGCACCTCTGGCAGGAAGGCGTGCCCGCCCCCGGCAGCGCGTGCCCGCACCCCCGGCGGCGCACGCCAGCACTACGTAGGACACCCCGTACACCCCGTACACCCCGTACGCGCAGACACCCAAGGAGACCCCCGTGCCCCTCAACGGCCAGAGCCACATCCGCATCGCCCGTCCCTCCCGCGACCTCGCCGCGGCGGAGCGCTTCTGGGTCGACGGTCTCGGCCTGAGCGTCATCTACCGCAAGGACGAGGGCGGTGGCCCCGGAGAGCACGCCCTGCTCATGGTGGGCTGGCCGGACGCCTCCTGGCACCTGGAACTCGTCCACGAGGCCGCCGCCCCCGTGGAGCCGCGGCCCACCGAGGAGGACCTGCTCGTCGTCTACGTAGACGGCGAGGTACCCGACGACGTGGTCGGGCGCCTTGAGGCGCACGGCGGCGAGCGCGTCCAGTCGCCCAACCCGTACTGGAACGAGTGGGGCGTCACCGTCGCGGACCCCGACGGCTACCGCCTGGTGCTCTCCACGCGCGCCTGGTCCAACTCCTGACGCCGCCCCTGGCCGTGACGCCCCGCCAGGGGTCAGCGGCTCGTGTCCAGGATGACCCGCGCCACCCGCGCCGGGTCGTCGTTCATGGGCACGTGCCCGCAGCCGGGCAGCCGCAGCAGCCGGGCCTCGGGAATGGCCCGCTT
The DNA here is from genome assembly GCF_049542095.1 of Streptomyces sp. G45. Classification (NCBI taxonomy): domain Bacteria; kingdom Bacillati; phylum Actinomycetota; class Actinomycetes; order Kitasatosporales; family Streptomycetaceae; genus Streptomyces; species Streptomyces sp. G45. The sequence goes on from NZ_JBMUZU010000001.1 coordinate 7,837,923, forward strand.
CGCCCGGACGCCCTGGCGGCGCAGCAGCAACCGGTCGCGGGTGCCCCAGGCGATGGTCACCGGCAGCCCCGGCACGTCGTCGCGGAAGACCACGTCGCGCCCCGCGGCCAGCGTCTCGCGGAACCCGGTCGCGTGGCGCAGCGCGAGCGTCTCGGCGACCGCCGCGTCCGGCGAACGGCGCCACGGGCGGGCGTAGATGGTGCCCGTCAGGGCGGCGCGGCCCGCGGCGGTCCGCGCCAGCCGCTCGATCAGCGGCACCGGCAGCGTCACCGCGCCCTGCCGCATGGCGAGCAGCGTGGCGAACGCGTACCGCCGCTCCGCCTCGTTCCAGAACCCCCGGGGGACAGGGCCGTGACGGACCGCACGAGCTTCTCGCGGCCGAGTTCGAGGGCGAGCAGGCCGCCCAGGGAGTTGCCCGCCACGTGCGGCCGCTCCAGGCCGAGGGCCGCGCACAGGGCGCCGAGCACGGGCACCACCGTCGGCAGGTCGTACGCGAGGCCGTCCGGCAGCGCGGGCGACGCGCCGAAGCCGGGCAGGTCCACGGCGATCACCTCGCGCTCGGCGGCGAGGATGCCGACCACCGGGTCCCACGCCTGGCGGTGGTGCCCGATGCCGTGCAGCAGGAGCAGGGGAGCGCCGGAGCCCGAACGCTCGTAGGCCACGGTCACCGTGCGCGGGCCGCGGGGCGCGTCGACGCTGAACGAGACCTCTGCCACCTCTGCGACCATGACCGCTCCCCGACTCCCTGACTTAGACGTCTTGTCAGCAACAATTACCGCTCAGTAGGGGCGAGTTCAAGAGGGACGGCGGCGCCGGTTCCCCGGGGCGCGTGGCGCCGCCGCTGTGATCCCGGTCCGACGGGGCCGTCGACGCTGGACACGGGGGCACGCGTCGGGTTGGGATGGGTACGTGGCTACCGACACCGCGACCGACGTCTTCGAAGAACACCGGCCCGTCCTGGTCGGCGTCGCCTACCGCATGCTCGGCCGCGTGGCCGACGCGGAGGACGTCGTCCAGGACGCGTGGCTGCGCTGGTCCGCGGCCGACCGCGAGGAAGTGCGCGACGCCCGCGCCTACTTGGTGCGCGTCACCACCCGCCTCGCCATCGACCGGCTCCGCCACGTCCAGTCGCGCCGCGAGGCGTACGTCGGGCCCTGGCTGCCCGAGCCCTTCGTGACCGACTTCGGCCCGACCGTCCCCGACACCGCAGAGCGGGCCGTCCTCGCCGACTCCGTGTCCCTCGCCGTCCTCGTCGTCCTGGAGTCCCTGTCCCCGCTGGAGCGCGCCGTCTTCGTGCTGCGCGAGGCCTTCGGGTTCCCGTACGCCGAGATCGCCCAGACCCTGGACCGCAGCGAGGCCGCGGTGCGCCAGCTCGCCGGGCGCGCCCGCAAGCACGTCGACGAGGGCAGGCCGCGCTACGAGGTCGACCCCGTCGAGCGGCGCGACCTGACCGAGCGGTTCCTCGCCGCCGCGACGGGCGGCGACCTGGAGGGCCTGATGTCCCTGCTCGCCCCGGACGTCCGGCTCGTGGGCGACAGCGGCGGCAAGGCCAGGGCGCCGCTGCGGGTCCTGGAGAGCGCCGACAAGGTGGGCCGCTTCCTCCTGGGCGCGGCGAAGAAGGGCGTGCCGGGCGCCGAGACGTACGACGTACGCTTCGTGGAGGTCAACGGCGCGACCTCCGTGCTGCTCCTCGTCGACGGCAAGCCGGACTCCGTCGTCCAGCTCGACGTCGCCGACGGACGGATCCAGCGCGTCTACGTCGTACGGAATCCGGACAAGCTCGTGAGTCTCGCCGACTAGCGCCGCGACGCCCGTGACCAGGCCCCCGCCCCCGCTGTGGGTGGGGGCCTGGTGCTGTGTGCCCGGCCGCGCGGGCCACCGAAACGCGTCATGCGGGCGCGAGGGGTGTCGACCGCGCGCGAACACCGCATGAATGCTCTGTGGCATCACTTCACTGCGCGCTGTAACGGTCGCAGGATTGGTATTGACCAAGGGTGAGCGCGGCTCTATCGTCGCTGAGATAGTGCAGGAACCTTTAATAAACAAGGCGCTGAAAAGCGGCCTGCGCACGGGCGATTGCGGAGGACAGGGTGGGGACCACGACGCTGGAATCGGTGCCGGAGCCGAAGTACTGGCACCTCAAGACGGTGCTGAGCGAAGCACTGGACTCCGAGTTCTCCGTGGGCGAGATCCTGCCCAACGAGCGGGAGCTCGCCGCCCGGTTCGGCGTCGCCCGCGCGACGCTCCGCCAGGCCTTGGAGCAGCTCGAACTGGAAGGGCGCCTCCAGCGCCGCCGCGGCGTCGGCACGACCGTCGCCCCGCCGCGCATGGGCGTGGACGTCGGCACCGCGCAGGGCGCCTGGCCGGGCGCCGAGGGCGACGCCTGGCAGCCCGCGGACAGCGAGCTGGCCGTCCCGCCCGCCGACGTGGCCCGCGCTCTGGACACCGCCCTGGACGAGGCCGTGCACGTGGTGCGCCGCACCCGCGTCTCGCACGGCCAGCCCGTCGCCGCCGAGCTGCTGTACGTTCCGGCGTCCTCGGTCCCCGACCTCACCGGCATCGACGCCCCAGCCGGGCCCGCACGCGCGCGTGCCGTCCTGCGCGAGCTGGGGCGCCTCGCCCTCGACGGCCAGGACCGCTCCGTCGAGCTGGGCTCGGCCCGCGCGGACGACGCCCGCGCCCTGGACCGCCTGCCGGGCGCCCCGGTCCTCGTCGTCACCACCCGCTTCCTCGCCGACGGCCGCACGGCGGCGCTCTCGGTGTCCACCTACCGCGCGGACACCTGCCGCCTCACCTTCGGCGACGAGGGCGCCCTGGAAATCCACCACGGCCCGGAACGCCAGGCGTCCTGACGGACGGCGAGCGGAGCCCGAGCGCCCCCTGAGACGCAAGGGAGCGGGCGCGAACCTGCCTGGCGCTGGTGGGCGGGCGTGTGGCGCGTGGGGTTCGTGATCTGGTGGGGCAGTAGCAGGTCGCGCTCGTCCGGCGTTTGACGGTGTACGGACTGGTGGTTCACAGCGGGCGGAGGCGGATCCGGCCTGCTCGGCGTTTGCGGGCGAGCGCCTAGGGCGATGGGGCGGGCGGTAGTGGATTGTGCCGGTCCGGTGTTGGTGGGCCCGCGTGTGGCGCGGTGCGGCTCGCGGTCTGAGGCGGTCGCTGGACAGTCGTGCTGGTCCGGCGTTTGTCGGTGTGGGCCCGTGGTTCGAGGCGGGCGGAGGTGGATCCGGCCTGCTCGGCGTTTGCGGGTGAGCGCCTAGGGCGATGGGGCTTGCGGTCTGGGGCGGGCGGTAGTGGATCGTGCCGGTGCGGTGTTGGTGGGCGCGCGTGTGGCGCGGTGGGGCTCGCGGTCTGAGGCGGTCGCTGGACAGTCGTGCTGGTCCGGCGTTTGTCGGTGTGGGCCCGTGGTTCGAGGCGGACGGAAGCGGAGCAAGCCTGCCCGGCGTTTGAGGGCGAGCGCGCAGCGCGAATGGGGCCGCGGCCTGGAGCACGGCAGAAGCGGACCGGGCGGAAGCGGATCAAGCCCGTCCGGCGTTTGAGGACGAGCGCGCAGCGCGACAAGAGGGCAGGGCAGCAAGGGGGCACCCCGCACCGCCGGGCACCCCCCACGCGCCCTACCGCCGCGCGCTGACCGTTCCCTCCACGGCGAACAGCTCCGCGTCCACATGGTCGAGCGCCAGGCGCAACGCCCCGGTCGCGACCGCCGCCTCGCCCAGCATCGACAGCGTCACCCGCGGCGGCCGCAGGCAGTACCGCTCCAACTCCTGGCGCAGCGGCTCCAGGACACCGTCCAGACCCGCCGCCCAGCCGCCCACCACGACCAGCTCCGGGTCGAGGGCCAGCACCAGCGCCGCCACGTCGTGCACCAGGCGCCGGATGAAGCGGTCCACGGCCGCCCGGGCCCGCTCGTCGCCGCTCCGGGCGTGCGCGAAGACCTCCGCCACCGCCTGCTCGTCGAGCGGGTGCAGCGGCTCGTCCGTCGTCGACAGCAGCGTCTCCGGAGTGACCTCCCGGCCCAGCAGGTGCAGCGCGCCGATCTCGCCCGCCGCGCCGCCGTACCCCCGGTGCAGCCGCCCCCCGATGAGGGAACCCGCGCCGGGGCTCAGCCCGGCCAGTACGAAGACGACGTCGTCCGACTCCATGGCCGCGCCCTTCCAGTGCTCGGCGACCGCCGCCACATTGGCGTCGTTCTCCACCAGCACCGGGCACTTGAACGACCGGCGCAGCCGCTCGCCGAGGGGCAGGCCCGTCCAGCCGGGCAGCGCCGTGCTCAGCTTCACCGAGCCGTCGGCCTCCACGATGCCCGGGCTGCCCACGCCCACCGCGCGCAGCGAACCCCGGGCCACCCCGGCGCGCCGCAGCAGATCCGCCACCGCGCCCCGCAGCCGGTCGAGCCGCTCGTCCGCGGACGCCGTCTCCGAGACGTCCTTCGCGGCCGTACCGAGGATCCTGCCGTCCAGGTCCGACAGGACGGCCGCCACCCGGTGCGGCCCGATCTCCAGGCCGAGCAGATGGCCCGCCTCCGCGCGGAAGCGGAACTTCCGCGCGGGGCGCCCCTGGCGTCGCGTCGTGCCGTCGTCCGCGTCCGTCTCCACGACGAGCCCCGCGTCGATCAGGCCCTCGACCACGCCCTCCACGGTGGGGCGCGACAGGCCCGTCGCGCGGGTGACCTCCGTGAGCGTCGAGAAATCCGTGGCGCGCAGCGCGTGCAGCACCACCGCGGAGTTGATCCGCCGTAGCAGAGAAGGATCCCCGCCGGTCAGCCGCCCCAACGTCCGTCCTTCCATCCCATGCGCATGATGGGCGGATCGTACTCGGAAGCCGCCGACCCGTGCGAGTGCCGGGGCCCGCGCCCGCCGCGCACCCCAGCTCGCAGCCCGCCGCGCATCCCAGCTCGCAGCCCGCCGCGCACCCCACCCCGCACCCTGCCGCGCATCCCACTCCACGTCCCGCCGAGCGCCCCGCCGTTCATCCCGGCGCCACGAACCCGGACTCGTATGCCGCGATGACCGCCTGCGTGCGGTCCCGCGCGCCGAGTTTCGCCAGGACGGCGCTCACGTGCGACTTCACCGTCTCGGTGCCCACCACCAGCCGCTCGGCGATCTCCGCGTTCGACAGGCCCCGCGCCATCAGGCGCAGCACCTCCTCCTCGCGCCCGGTCAGCGCGGCCCGCGCGAACGCCTCCCGCGCCGCCCGCGCGCCCTCGGAGCCCCGCTCGCCGTGCGCGCCCGCGAGGCGCCGTACCGCGGCCGGGAACAGCAGCGACTCGCCCTCCGCCACCAGCCGCACCGCGTGCACGATCTCCGCGGGCCGGGCCCGCTTCAGCAGGAACCCGTCGGCGCCCGCGCGCAGCGCCTCGTACACGTACTCGTCGTTCTCGAACGTCGTGATCACGACGATCTTCGGGGGCTCCGGCACCGTGCGCAGCACCGCGCGGGTCGCCTCGATGCCGTCCAGGAGCGGCATGCGGACGTCCATGGCGACCACGTCGGGCCGCAGTCGCCGCACCAGGGGGATCACGGCGGCGCCGTCGGCCGCCTCGCCGACGACCTCGATGTCGGGCTGTGCCTCCAGGACGGCGCGCAGACCGGCGCGGACGAGGGGCTCGTCGTCGACGAGCAGCACGGTCAGGGGCATCCGGCCAGCCTAGGTCACGGCGGCCGGACCGCGTTCAGCGCAGGGGCAGTTCGGCCCGCACCCGCCACTGGCCGTCGTGCGGGCCCGTCTCGGCGCGCCCGCCGAGCAGCACGGCCCGCTCCCGGATGCCGCGCAGGCCGCTGCCGCCGCGCCCGGTCGCCGCGCCCCGCGCGGGCAGCGCGTTGCGCACGTCCAGCGTGAGTTCGCCGCCGGACGCCGTGACGCGCACCCGCACCGGGACGGGACCCGCGTGCCGCAGCACGTTCGTCAGGGCCTCCTGGAGGATCCGGTAGCCCTCCCGGGACACCGGCCCCGGCAGGGCGTCCAGCGGGCCCGTCACCTCGGCGTCGACGGTGGCTCCCGAGGCGCGCGCGGAGTCGAGCAGCCGCTTGGCGTCGGCCAGGGTGGGCCGCGCGCGGGCGGGCCCGCCGCCCTCCCGCAGCACCCGCAGCACCCGCTCCAGGTCCTCCAGGGCGTCCCTGCCGGTCTCCTCGATGGCCTCCAGGGCGCGGTCGGTGAACTCCCGGTCCGCGGCGGCCCGCGCGGCGCCCGCCTGCACCACGGCGACGGTCAGCGCGTGCCCGATGGAGTCGTGCAGCTCGCGGGCGATGCGATTGCGCTCAAGCAGCAGCTCGGTGCGCTCCTCCAGGGCGGCGAGCCGCTGCGCCGGGGAGGGGCCGAGCAGGCGGCGCGCGGCGGCCGCCGTGAACTGCCCGGCGACCACCGCGACCACCAGGAGCAGCACCAGCGGTACGAAGACCAGCGGGACGTCCGTCCACCAGGGGCCGTCGGCGAGACCGGGCCAGTACAGGGCCGGGTCCTCCGTAGTGACCTGTGCCGCCGCCCCGATCGACGCCAGGCACTGGCCGATCAGCCACGTCGTCGCGAACCCCACGGCGCAGCCCGCCTCCAGGCGCAGCACCAGCCACAGCGCGGTGCGCACCCGGTCGCTCCAGGAGGCCGACGGTGCTACGGAGACACCGGACTGCACCGCGAGGCCCCGACCGCCGTGCCCCAGGTCATCACCCTCGCCGCCCTCACTGTCCGCCCCCTCGGCCACGCCCCGCGCGTGGGCGCCCGGGAACAGCATGAGCCGCGCCTGCAGCCCCTCCGCCCGCCGCATCGCGGGCACCAGCCCCACCGCGAACACCAGGGGTACGGGCAGCACGAAGAACCCCGCGACCCAGTCGGCGACCGTGCCGTTCACCCCGACGATCATCGCGCAGAGGAGCCCCGGCGCCCCGCCCAGGAGCAGATGCAGCCAACGGGTGTACGTCACCGCGCGGGTGACCGGGCGCAGCGGGCCGCGCGAGAAGGGCCGGAACGGGAGGGTCCGGAACGGCAGAGGTCGGATCGGGAGGGGCCGGATCGGGAGGGGCCGGAACGGGAGGGGCATTCCGTCATCGTGCCAGCCCCCGCGCGCCGCCCGGCTCCCCCGTGCGGGGGAGACGATCTCCACGGGCGGGGAGGCCCCGCCCCCGCCCGTGCCGCGAGGCTTGCCCCATGACCAGCATCGACGTCCAGCAGCTCACCAAGGAGTACGGCACCAGGCGCGCGGTCGACGACCTGACGTTCCACGTCGGCCCCGGCCGCGTCACCGGCTTCCTCGGGCCCAACGGCGCGGGGAAGTCCACCACGATGCGCCTGGTGCTCGGCCTCGACCGGCCCACCTCCGGCACCGCCACCGTCGGCGGCCGCCCCTACGCGTCGTACGACGAACCGCTGCGCCAGGTCGGCGCGCTGCTCGACGCGCAGGCCGCCCACGGGTCCCGCACGGCCCGCAACCACCTCCTGGCGCTCGCCGTCGGCAACCGGCTCCCGAGGCGCCGCGTCGACGAGGTCCTCGAGGAGGCCGGGCTCACCGCGGTCGCGGACAAGCGGATCAAGACGTTCTCGCTGGGCATGCGGCAGCGCCTCGGCATCGCGGCGGCGCTGCTCGGCGACCCGGCCGTGGTGCTCCTGGACGAGCCCTCCAACGGCCTCGACCCCGAGGGCATCATCTGGATCCGCGAGCTGATGCGGGGCCTGGCCCGGGAGGGCCGCACCGTGCTCGTGTCGAGCCACCTCATGAACGAGACCGCCACGTTCGCCGATCACCTGGTCGTCCTCGGCCGCGGCAGGCTCCTCGCGGACACTCCGATGCGGGACTTCATCACCGCGCACAGCTCCCCGCGCGTCCGCCTGCGCACCACCGACCCGGCCCGCCTGCGGGCCGCCCTCGCCCGCCGGGGCCACGAGCTGGCCGCCGCCGACGACGGCCGCTGGACGGTCGACGGGACCACCGCGGGGGACATCGGCGCGCTCGCCGCCCGCGAGGGTGTCCCCCTGCTCGAACTCGCCGACGAGGAGGCCTCCCTGGAGCAGGCCTACCTGGCGCTCACCGCCGAGGACGCGGAGTTCGCCGCGGCGCCCCAGCCCCTTCCGCACACCCAGGAGGCCTGACCATGTCCACGAGCGCCGTGCTCCACGCCGAGTGGATCAAGATCAAGTCGTTGCGCGGGAGCCTCGGTTCGCTGATCGCCGTGTTCGCCGCGACCCTCGCCATCACCGTCCTGGTGTTCGCCACCGTCGGCCGCGCCGAGGCCGACAACGCCGACGCCGAGCCCGTCTTCGGCGCCTTCTACGCCCTCAACTTCGGCCAGATCGCCGCCATCGCCTTCGGCACGACCGCCGTCAGCTCCGAGTACGTCAACGGGGCGCTGCGGATCTCCCTGGCGGCCGTACCGAGGCGCGGCCTGTTCTACGGAGCGAAGGTCGCGGTGCTCGGCGCCGCCGCCCTCGCCGTCGGGCTGCTCACCTGCTTCGGCACGTTCCTCGCGAGCCAGGCCTTCCTGGGGGAGTACGCGATCGGCCTCGGCCACCCCGGGGCCGTGCGCGCCTGCGTCGGCGGGGGCGTCTACCTGGCCCTGATGGCGCTGCTCGCGGCGGGCCTGACCGCGGTGCTGCGCAGCGGTGTCGCCGTGCTCAGCGTGCTCATCCCGTTCGTCCTGATCGTGTCCTTCGTCGTCGGGGACGTGGCGGGCGGCGCCGCCCAGTTCCTGCCCGACAAGGCGGGCCAGCAGGTGCTGCACGAGAGCCCCGACGGCACGCTCGGCCCCTGGGCGGGACTCGCGGTGACGGCCGCGTGGGCGGCGGCCGCGCTCGCCGCGGGATGGTGGGCGGTGCGCCGCCGGGACGCCTGACGGGACGCCAGTTGTCAGTGGCGGGCGCTTTACTTGGCCGTATGAGCAGCGCAGACCACCTCGCCGTGATCGACCTGCTGTGCGCCCGGGACTTCCCCCGGGCGCACGGCGGATCGGACACCGGCAGCGCCGGACCCGGCTTCCACCTGGCGGAGTTAGGGGCGTACGTCCCGGACGCGGACGCCGACCCCGCGGCCCACGACGACGCGGAGCTTCAGTACGAGGCCGAGCGGGACGCCCTCGCGGTGCTGCTGAGCGACCGCTGGGGCGAGCCGCAGGTGTTCGCCCTCACCAGCGTCCTGGTGCGCGCCCTGGCCGGGGAGGAAGACCTGCCCGAGCCCTGGGCGTCGGTCAGCGAGACCGTCCCGGACGTGCACCTGTGGCGGGCCGACGGGCGCTGGATAGCCCTCGGCGTCGCGCGCCGGAGCGAGCGGCGCGGGGTGGGGCTCGTCGCCGTGGTGACGGAGGTGGACCCGCCCTAGGCCGTGTCCGCGAAGCCCCGCCCGCCCCGGCGCCTCAGGCGCCGTCCGGCGCGTCCGGAAGCGCCAGGTCGCCGTACGGGGACGGCTCGAAGAACCGGGCGACGTCCGCGTCCGACACGTCGGCGAGCCGCGCCGGGGACCAGCGGGGCGCGCGGTCCTTGTCCACGACCTGGGCGCGGACGCCCTCGGGGAAGTCCGGCGAGGTCAGGCAGGCGCACGAGGTGCGGTAGTCCTGGCGCAGCGCCTCGTCGAGGGAGCCCAGCTCCCGGGTCCGGCGGATCGCGGCGAGGGTGACCTTCAGGGCCGTGGGCGAGCGGGTCAGCAGCGTGTCCGCGGCCTCCTTGGCGGCCCGCTCCCCGCAGGACTGGAGGCGGTCGACGATCTCCTCCACCGACCCGGCGGCGTAGCAGGCGTCGATCCACGCCCGGTGCCCGGCGAGTTCCCCGCGGGCGCGGGCTCGGCGAACTCGGCCACCACCTCTGCCACGTCCCGCTCGGCGAGCGCCGCCGTGAACGCCTCAAGGCGCTCCGACGGCACGAAGTGGTCGGCCAGCCCGCACAGCAGCGCGTCCGCGGCCCCCGCGGAGGCGCCCGTGAGCGCCAGATGCGTACCGAGTTCGCCCGGCGCCCGCGACAGCAGATAGCCGCCGCCGACGTCCGGCACGAAGCCGATGATGGTCTCCGGCATCGCCACCCGCGACCGCTCGGTGACGATCCGGGTGGAGCCGTGCGCCGAGACGCCGACGCCGCCGCCCATGACATAGCCGTCCATGACGGCGACGTACGGCTTCGGATAGCGCGCGATCCGGGAGTTCAGGACGTACTCGTCGTGCCAGAACGCCGCCGAGGCCGCGCCGCCGCCCGCGAGGATGTCCTCGCGTACGGCCCGGATGTCGCCGCCCGCGCACAGTCCGCGCTCCCCGGCACCGGTCACCACGACCGCCGCCACCGCGTCGTCGTGCGCCCAGGCGGTCAGCGCCTCGTCGACGAGGCGGACCATGGGGTGGTCGAGGGCGTTCAGGGCGTGGGGCCGGTTCAGCACGATGCGGCCCGCGCGCCCTTCGGTGCGGACCAGGACCGGAGGGGCGTCAGGGCTCACTGGGGGTTCCGTCCTTCGGTGGGGTGTCGTCCGGCGGCGTGCGATCCGCTGCGGTGCCGTGCGTTGCGGTGCTGTCCGTCGCGGTGCCGTCCAAGGGGGTGTCAGCAGGCGCGGGCGCGGAGGACGCTGGTGGGGGCCCGGCCGTCGCGGCGCCGTCGAAGCGGAACGCCGCCAGGATCCGCTCGGCCGCCGTCGTCGCCGTCACCGTGCCCTCCCGCACCCGCCGCTCCAGGTCCGGCGCCAGCCGCCGCACCTCGGGGTCGGCGTGCAGTCGCCCCAGGAGTTCGTCGCGGACCATGGTCCACGTCCAGTCGACCTGCTGGTCGCGGCGCTTCTCGGCCAGGCGGCCCGTGGAGTCGAGCAGCGTGCGGTGCTGCTCCAGACGCTCCCACAGGGTGTCGAGTCCGGTGCCCTCGCGGGCGCTGCAACTGAGCACCGGCGGCGTCCAGAAGGCGTCCTTGCCTCTCATCAGGCGCAGCGCGCCCGCCAGTTCGCGGGCCGCCGAGCGGGCGTCCCGCTCGTGCGGGCCGTCCGCCTTGTTGACCGCGATCACGTCGGCCAGCTCCAGGACGCCCTTCTTGATGCCCTGGAGCTGGTCGCCGGTGCGGGCGAGGGTGAGCAGCAGGAACGTGTCGACCATGTTCGCCACGGCCGTCTCCGACTGGCCCACGCCGACGGTCTCCACCAGGACCACGTCGTAGCCCGCGGCCTCCATCACCACGATGGACTCGCGCGTCGCCTTGGCGACGCCGCCGAGGGTGCCCGCCGTGGGCGAGGGCCGCACGAACGCCATCGGGTCCACCGACAGGCGCTCCATGCGGGTCTTGTCGCCCAGGATGGAGCCGCCCGTGCGCGAGGACGACGGGTCGACGGCGAGCACCGCGACCCGGTGGCCGAGCGAGGTCAGCATCGTGCCGAGCGCGTCGATGAACGTCGACTTGCCGACGCCCGGCACCCCGCTGATGCCGATGCGCCGGGCCCGGCCCGAGTGCGGCAACAGCTGGGTCAGCAACTGCTGGGCGAGCGCGCGGTGTTCCGCCTTGGTGGACTCCACGAGCGTGATGGCGCGCGCGATGTGCGCGCGCTTCCCGTCGAGCACACCCTTCACATACGTGTCGGGATCGATCCTCCGTGCCATCGGTTCAGCGGCTCACAGCTCGTGGCCGAGGTCGCCGCCGAGCCGCCGCACCAGGTCGTACGCCGCGTCCGGAATCACCGTGCCCGGCGGGAACACGGCGGTGGCGCCCATCTCCAGGAGCGTCGGCACGTCCTGCGGCGGGATCACCCCGCCCACGACGATCATGATGTCGTCGCGGCCCTCCGCGGCCAGCTCCTCCCTGAGCGCCGGTACGAGGGTCAGGTGCCCGGCCGCCAGCGAGGACACGCCGACGATGTGCACGTCCGCCTCGACGGCCTGCCGCGCGACCTCCGCGGGCGTCTGGAACAGCGGGCCGACGTCGACGTCGAAGCCCAGGTCGGCGAAGGCGGTGGCGATGACTTTCTGGCCGCGGTCGTGCCCGTCCTGGCCCATCTTGGCGACCAGGATGCGCGGACGGCGCCCCTCGGCCTCCTCGAAGGACGCCACCAGGGCGCGGGTCCGCTCCACGGACGGGGACTGGCCTGCTTCGGTGCGGTACACACCGGAGATCGTACGGATCTGGCCCGCGTGCCGCCCGTACGCCTTCTCCAGGGCGTCGGAGATCTCGCCGACCGTGGCCTTGGCGCGGGCCGCGTCCACGGCGAGCGCCAGCAGGTTGCCTTCGAGGCCGGGGCCCGAGCCGCGCTCGGCCGCCGCCGTCAGCTTGTCCAGGGCCTCGCGGCAGGCCGCGTCGTCGCGCTCCGCGCGCAGCCGCCGCAGCTTCTCGATCTGCTGGGCGCGCACCGAGGAGTTGTCGACCTTCAGGACCTCGATCTGCTCGTCGCTGTCCACCCGGTACTTGTTCACGCCGATCACCGGCTGGCGCCCGGAGTCGATGCGCGCCTGCGTGCGCGCGGCGGCCTCCTCGACGCGCAGCTTCGGGATGCCCGCGTCGATGGCCTGCGCCATGCCGCCCGCCTGCTCGACCTCCTGGATGTGCTGCCAGGCGCGCCGCGCCAGGTCGTACGTCAGCCTCTCCACATAGGCGCTGCCGCCCCACGGGTCGATGACGCGGCAGGTGCCGGACTCCTGCTGGATGAGGAGCTGGGTGTTGCGGGCGATGCGCGCCGAGAAGTCCGTGGGCAGGGCGAGCGCCTCGTCCAGGGCGTTCGTGTGCAGCGACTGGGTGTGGCCCTGCGTGGCCGCCATGGCCTCCACGCAGGTGCGCGTCACGTTGTTGAACACGTCCTGGGCGGTCAGGGACCAGCCGGAGGTCTGCGAATGGGTGCGCAGCGAAAGGGACTTGGGGTTCTGGGGGTCGAACTGCTTGACCAGCTTCGCCCACAGCAGCCGCGCCGCGCGCAGCTTGGCGACCTCCATGAAGAAGTTCATGCCGATCGCCCAGAAGAACGACAGGCGCGGCGCGAACGCGTCCACGTCCAGGCCCGCGCCCTTGCCCGCCCGCAGGTACTCCACGCCGTCCGCGAGCGTGTACGCCAGCTCCAGGTCGGCCGTCGCGCCCGCCTCCTGGATGTGGTAGCCGGAGATGGAGATGGAGTTGTAGCGCGGCATCTTCTGCGAGGTGTACGCGAAGATGTCGGAGATGATCCGCATGGAGGGCTTCGGCGGATAGATGTAGGTGTTGCGGACCATGAACTCCTTGAGGATGTCGTTCTGAATGGTCCCGGCCAGCTTCTCGGGCGGCACGCCCTGTTCCTCGGCGGCCACGATGTACAGCGCGAGTACGGGCAGCACCGCGCCGTTCATCGTCATCGACACCGTCATCCGGTCCAGCGGGATGCCGTCGAACAGCTGCCGCATGTCGTAGATCGAGTCGATGGCGACGCCCGCCATGCCGACGTCCCCGGTCACGCGCGGATGGTCGCTGTCGTACCCCCGGTGTGTGGGCAGGTCGAAGGCGACGGACAGGCCCTTCTGGCCCGCCGCCAGGTTGCGGCGGTAGAAGGCGTTGGACTCCTCGGCGGTGGAGAAGCCCGCGTACTGCCGGATCGTCCAGGGCTGGTTGACGTACATCGTCGGGTACGGGCCGCGCAGGTACGGGGCGATGCCCGGGTAGGTGCCCAGGAAGTCCAGGCCCTCCAGGTCCGCGCCCGTGTACAGCGGCTTGACGGCGATGCCCTCGGGGGTCTCCCACAGCAGGTCGTCGGCGTCCTTGCCGGTGGCCGCCTCGACGGCGGCGCGCCACTGCCCGGTGGAGCCCGCCGGGGCTGCGCCCGGCTCCAGGCCGACGCCGGAGAAGTCGGGGATCGTCATGGCGCCACTCCCATGAGGTCGAGGGTGGAGGACAGGACGGCCACGGCGTCGCAGCCCGCGAAGACGTACGCGTCGACGGCGTCGTACTCGCCGGGGCGCCCCGCCAGGTAGACGCGCTCGGCGCCCGCCTCCTTGAGCGCGGCGGCCACGGCGGCGGCCTCCTCGGCGTACAGCGCGTCGCTGGAGCACAGGCACGCGACCGTGGCGCCGCTGGCGCGGAACGCCTCGGCGGCCGTCGCGGCGTCCACGGACACCGGGTCGTGCACGGGCTCGATGCCACCCGCCTGGAACAGGTTCGCCGCGAAGGCGGCCCGCGCCGTGTGCGCGGCGGCCGGGCCGAGCGCGGCCAGGAACACCCTCGGCCGGGCCCCGGTCGCCGCGAGGTGGGCGTCGGAGCGGGCGCGCAGCGCCTCGTACGCCTCGTCGCGGCGCACGCGCGGCAGGCCGCCCGTGGGTCCGGCGGGCGCGGCCTCGCGCGCCACGGGCTTCTCGGCCAGGTACGGGAACTCGCTGACGCCGGTGATCGGCTCGCGCCGCGTGGCGAGCTTCTCGCTGCGCCGCGCCCAGGTCGCCGCCAGGCGATCGCCGAGCAGGCCCGAGCGCAGCGCCGCCGCCTGGCCGCCCGCGCGCTCGATCTCCTGGAAGAACTCCCAGGCGGCCCCGGCCAGTTCGGCCGTCAGGCGCTCCACGTACCAGGAGCCGCCCGCCGGGTCGATGACCCGCGCCAGGTGCGACTCCTCAAGGAGGATCGTCGACGTGTTCCGCGCGATGCGGCGCGCGAAGGCGTCCGGCAGGCCGAGGGCGTGGTCGAACGGCAGGACCGTGACCGCGTCCGCGCCGCCGACGCCCGCACCCAGGCAGGCGACGGTCGTCCGCAGCATGTTCACCCACGGGTCGCGGCGGGTCATCATCACCGGCGACGTGACCGCGTGCTGCCGCTGGGCGCCCGCGCTCGCGTCGCCGCACGCCTCCGCGACCCGCGCCCACAGGCGCCGGGCCGCGCGGAGCTTGGCGACGGTGAGGAACTGGTCGGCGGTCGCCGCGTACCGGAACTCCAGCTGCGCGCAGGCCGCCTGGAGGGACAGGCCCGCGTCCGTGAGCAGCCGCAGATAGGCGACGCCGGTCGCCAGCGAGGCGCCGAGCTCCTGCGCGGCCGAGCCGCCCGCCTCGTGATAGGGCAGCGCGTCCACGGTCAGGGCGCGCAGGCCCGGGTACTCGCGGGCGCAGGTGCCCGCCAGGTCGAGGGCCGCGTCCGCCGCCAACTGGGCGCCCGTGCGCGCCTCGTGGCCCAGGGGGTCGGCGCCCAGGCCGCCGCGGGCCGCGTCCTTGGCGACGCCCGCCGCGTCGATCAGGCGCAGCAGCGCGCGGGCGGCGTCCTCGTACGCGGCACCCGCGTCCAGGGCCACCGGCGCCAGGTCCAGATACACGCCGTCGAGGGCCTGCTCAAGGCCGGACACGGGGAGCGCGTCGGGGCCGAGCGTGAGCCACAGGGAGGTGACCCCGTTCTCCAGGTCGGCGAGGATGGCCTCGTTCGTGCGCCGGGGGTCGGCCATCGCGTGCCGCTGGCGCACGTCCCAGCCCGTCGCGGCGCCGCCGGTGGCGGAGCCGCCGCGCACGTACGGGGCGAAGCCGGGGAGGCCCGGGTCGGGCACGGCGTCACGGGCGGTGTACAGCGGCCGGGTGCTGAGCCCGTCCTCGAGCGCGGTGGACAGCGCCTCCTCGGCCGCCGCCCCCGATACATCCTTACCCGACTTGCGCAGGACGCCTTCCACCAGGCGCTGCCACTGCTCATGGGTCGCATCAGGGAACTCGGCGGCCAGCGAAAGCCCGTCGTCAGGCAGGACCGTCATGGTTCGATGCTAGGGCCGATCGCCCACCCCGTGCCGGACCGGGGCTGTGACCTTGCACTCTCGGAAACGGTCTTGAACTCGGGGCGGCGGCCGGTTATTACTTGCCGGTAATGGCCGGTGCCGGGCGGAGCGCACACCGCGCACACCCTGGGCCTCAGGCCCTCACCTGCGCGTACGGCCGTGGCGCGGGCGACGGCCGCCGGACGGGTGCGCCCGTCACGTACTGGGTGTACTCGCGCTCCAAGCGGAAGCCCGTGGTCCAGGCGAGGAGGCGGCTCGGGCGGTTGTCGCGCGCGCAGGACCAGCTCGCGGTGCGGCCGCGCGCCGTCACGTCCTCGGTCAGCGCCGTCACACAGGCGTGCGCGAGCCCCCTGCGCCGGTGCTCGGGCGCGGTGGCCACGGCCACGTCGTCGTACGCGGACCCCGCGAAGTACGCGCACGCCACCGACACGATCCGGCCCGCGCGGTCGAACGCGGCGACGGCACGCCCGGACGCGGCGAGCCCCGCGGGGCCGCTCCAACTGGCCAGCAGCCAGCCGCAGTCCGGCCACAGCGCGGCCAGCGCCGCCGCGTCGTCCGGGCCCACGCGGCGCAGCCGCACCCCGCGCGGCGGCCGGGGCCCGGCGACGGGCTCCCGGTGGACGTACACCATGCGCTCGACGGGCACGATCCGGTCGAACGCGGCGCCGAGCACCGGCAGGAAGGCGGCCGGGGCCGCCACCTGGCTGCGGGCGAACGGCGCGAGGCCCTCGGGCGTCACCGCCCCCGGGGCGCCGCGCAGCAGCACCTGACCGGCGCAGGAGACGGCGACGGCGCGTGGCGCCCGCGGGCGGTCGGCCCAGGCCTGCCCGGCGCCGCCGCCCGCGACGTGCTCGGGCAGGGCGCCGGGGCCGGGGGCTCCGGTGGTGAACCAGTCGTTGATGAGGGGCAGTTGACGCGGGGTGAGCGGGATCACGGGACGGTCCTCCAAGGGGAGACCAGAGGCGGGCGGGCCTCACGGGCGACATCGGGGCGACATCAGGGCGACGGGGCCGCGGGGGAGGGGGAGCCGTCAGCGGTGTGGCTCCGGGGCGCTGGGCGCGGCACCGGGAACCACACCGCTGGGGGCCTTCGGCTGCTCGGGGGGGAGCGTCAGCCCTGACCGGCCTTGCTGCCGTGGTTGGCCTTCTTCTTGCGGCGGGCCTTCTTCTTGCGGGCGCGCTTCGACATCGGAACGGACACGTCCTCTCGTGGGTTCAGGCGACGGGGTGCGGGTGCTTCAAACGGCGTGGCCGACGAGCAGTCCGGCGAGCTTGCTGAGGCGCTTGACGGTGCGGTCCTCGGTGGCGGCCACGGCGGGCTCGACGCGCTCGGAGCGGTCGTAGTACGCGCCGTTGACGATCTCCACGGCCGGGTCGCACAGCCGCACCACGTGCGCCGCGCCCTCGGCGGCCGACGCGCCCTCGTGCGCGTACAGCGAGAGCAGAGCCGTGTCGCACACGCCCGGGTGCACGGACACCGCGGTGACGCGCGGGTCGGCGGCGAACACCGTCAGGGCGAGCTGCGACTGGGCGTAGGCGGCGAGGCGCGAGTAGCGGCGGGCGCGGTTCGGGTCGCTCCACTGGATGGAGGCGGTGCGGTGCAGCGACGACGACACGTTGACGACGCGGCCGCCCGGATCGGTGGTGAGCGCGGGCTCGAGCAGGCTGGTGAGGAGGTAGTGGGCGAGGAAGTTCACCTGGAAGGCGATCTCGTTGCCGTCGGCGGTGACGGTGTGCCGCTCGGGGGCCGCGATGCCCGCGTTGTTGACCAGGACGTCCAAGTGCGGGTGTTCGGCGACGACGCGCCGGGCGAGCCGCTCCACCTCCTCCAGGCGGGTGAAGTCGGCGGCGCACGCGCGCAGCAGGGAGGCGTCGGTGCCGACCGTGGCGACCAGTCGGTCGACGGCGGCCCCGGCCTCGTCGGCGGTGCGGCCGTGCACGAGGACCGTGGCGCCGCGCTCGGCGAGCTGCCGGGCGGTCTCGTAGCCGATTCCGGAGGTGGCGCCGGTCACCAGGGCGGTGCGCCCGGACAGGGAGGCAGAGGACATGGGTGTCGTTCCTGGGGTGAGGCATGCCGGGGCGGCCCTCGGCGAGGGCTCGGGCATGCGGGATGAAAGGTTGCGAGATGAAGGGTGATGTGCGCTATGAAAGTTCGCGAAGGTTCATGAGAGTTCGCGAAGGGGTACGAAGGGTGGCGCGCGACGCGCGGAGGCCGCGCGCTCGTCAGGAGCGCCGGGCGCGGCCGGGCAGGGTGCGGTGCGGCGTCAGCGCACCGTCAGGCGAACAGGGCGCACGACCGGCACCGCCGTATGAGGCGGCCGGTCGTCATGGCGCGTGCGGCTGTTCATGGCCCCCATCCAACAGGCCGGTGAGCAGGGCCTCAAGGGACCCGAGCGGTCCTTGACGGGGCCCTGACGGCACCCGGGCGGAAGGACGGGCGGAAGGAACGGCCCCCTGACGCCGTCCGCCGACCCCGCGTCAAACCTCCGTCAACAAGGCCCGGATCGGCGTACAGGGGACGTCAACGCGACCGGAAGTGATCGGAATCGACCCAAGACTGATCACCACGGGGGAACGGACGTACGGCTCCGTCCGTCCGGACGTCCCGGACCACGGCCACGAGGGGGGCCGCGGTCCGGGACGTTCCGCATGTCCGCGAGCCCGCCGCGGCCACCCCCGACCGGGAACGTAAGAGAGACGTCAACGCGTTCGAACGTTCCGTATAAGTGGCGTCAAGAGCGGCGGTGAACGCGCTGGTGGGCGCTTTGCTTCACGGGACCGCAACTCACCGCGGGCCTGTTCCGCACCTTCGTCGGCCCGGCCCGCCCGCACTGCTCAGGAGGCGGCACACCGATGACCCGGGTGCTGGTGGTCGAGGACGACCCACAGCTCGTACGGGCCCTGGAGATCAACCTCAAGGCACGCAAGTACGACGTGGACGCCGCCGTCGACGGGGGCGCGGCCCAGCGCCTCGCGACGGCGCGTCCACCGGACGTCGTCCTCCTTGATCTCGGGCTGCCCGACATGGACGGCATCGACGTGATCCGGTGGCTGCGCGGCTTCAGCCGGGCGCCCATCCTCGTCGTGTCCGCCCGTCAGACCTCCGACGAGAAGGTCGCGGCGCTCGACGCGGGCGCCGACGACTACATCACCAAGCCGTTCAGCATGGACGAGCTCCTCGCCCGGCTGCGCGCCGCCGCCCGCCGCGCGGCCCCCGTGGACCGCGGCGCGGCCTCCGCGGTCGTCGAGGCCGAGGGCTTCACGCTCGACCTGCTCGCCAAGAAGGCCTTACGGGGCGGGCGCGCCGTGCGCCTCACACCGACCGAGTGGCACCTGCTCGAAGTGCTCGTCCGCCACCGGGGCCGCCTGGTCAGCCAGCAGCAGCTGCTCGGCGAGGTCTGGGGCCCTTCGCACAGCACGCGCACCAACTACCTGCGCGTCTACATGGCCCAGCTGCGCCGCAAGCTGGAGGCGGACCCCGCCCACCCGCGCCATCTGATCACGGCGCCGGGCATGGGCTACCGCTTCGAGGAGTGAACCCGGGGGAGCGGCGCGCCACGGAGCGAGCGCCGGGCGGCGCCCCGCGTCAGCGGAGTGTCAGCGTGCGCCGCGTCGCCGTCAACGGCCCGTCATGGCGGGTCGGTTGACACCGGGTGCCGGGCATACCGTCACTGTGTGCCCGGCGCCCGCTCCGCGGCGCACGGCGACCGCCCCACCGACGAGGGCCTGACCACCAGGCACCTCAAGGAGGAACTCCCATGACCCAGCACCTGGTGTACGGCGAAGACCCCGAGCCCGCCGAACGCGGCCCGGCCGGACCGCTGTTCGTCCCCGTCCGGCCGGGACCCGCGGGCTGCGTCGCCCGCCTGTTCCGCACGCCCGTCGGCGGCCGCACCGCCGTCGCCTTCACCTCGCGCCAGCGCCTGGACGCCGCGCTCGGCGCCGGACAGCCCTGGATCCGGCTCTCCGAACCGGCCCTGCGCGCCCTCACCGAACCCCTGGGCGTCGCCCGCCTCACCGTCGACCCCCGGCTCGCCCCCGAGGCACCCGCCGCCGCACCGGTGCCCGCCGCGCGGGTGCCTGCCGCGCCGGTGCCCGCCGCGCCCGCCCGGGGCGGCTTCCGCTGGCGCGAGTGGGACCCCCACGCCGCGGGCGCGCTCCGGGTGACCGGGGCCGCCGCGGTGGTCGGCGCGCTCACCGCCTGGATCGGCTGAGGCCGCGGCGAAGCGAACGAGGACGCGAACGAGGACGGACGTGAAGACGAAGCGGAAAGAGAAGTCGGCCATGACCCTCGCGGACATCCCCGCGCCCGGAGCACCCACCGCCCCGGCATCCACAGGCCCCATAGGCCCCATAGGCCCTGCTGGCCCTACCGGCCGCCCCACAGGCCCCACGCCGCCCCAGGGCGACCTGGCCGTCTGGCCGCACACCACGGCGCGGCTCCCGCACGGCGACCTGTCCGTGGGCGGCGTGCCGCTCACCGAGATCGCCGACCGGTTCGGCACCCCGGCCTACCTCCTGGACGAGGCCGACGTGCGCGACCGCTGCCGCACCTACCGGCACGCCTTCCCCGAGGCCGAGGTGCTGTACGCGGCCAAGGCGTTCCTGTGCCGCGCGATGGCGCACTGGGTGGCGGACGAGGGCCTCGGCCTCGACGTGTGCTCCGCCGGTGAGCTCGAACTGGCCGTCACCACCGGCTTCCCCGCCGAGCACATCGTGCTGCACGGCAACGCCAAGAGCCCGCAGGACCTGCGCTCCGCGCTGCGCCTGGGCGTCGGCCGGATCGTCATCGACAGCGCCTCGGAGATCGCCAGGCTCGCCGCCGCCGTGCCGCCGGGCAGCCGCCAGAAGGTGCTGGTGCGGGTGGTGCCGGGCATCGCCGCGGGCGGCCACAGCAAGGTCCGTACGGGCACCGACGACCAGAAGTTCGGCCTGTCCCTCACCGACGGCTCGGCGCAGCACGCCATAGCCCGCATCCTCGACCAGCCGGGCCTCGAACTCGTCGGCCTGCACTGCCACCTGGGCTCGCAGATCACCTCGGAGAAGCCGTACCTGTGCGCGGTGCGCCGCCTGGTCGGCCTGATGGCGCGGATCAAGGACCACCACGGCGTCACGCTGCCCGAGCTGGACCTCGGCGGCGGCCACGGCATCGCCTACCGCC
Source organism: Streptomyces sp. G45 (assembly GCF_049542095.1). Classification (NCBI taxonomy): domain Bacteria; kingdom Bacillati; phylum Actinomycetota; class Actinomycetes; order Kitasatosporales; family Streptomycetaceae; genus Streptomyces; species Streptomyces sp. G45. The sequence continues at coordinate 7,858,702 of NZ_JBMUZU010000001.1, forward strand.
CCGGCGAGGACGCCCTCGACATCACCGCGCTCGCCCGCAAGGTGCGCGCCGAGCTGGCCGGGAGCTGCGCCGCCGCCGGGCTCCCCGTGCCCCGCCTGCTCGTCGAGCCGGGGCGGGCGATCGCGGGGCCCGCGGGCGTCGCCCTGTACCGGGTCCTGTCGGTCAAGCGCACCGGCGAGCGCACCTTCGTGGCCGTCGACGGCGGCATGAGCGACAACCCGCGCCCCGCGCTGTACGGGGTGCGCTACCTGCCGCGCCTGGTGGGCCGCGCGTCCACCGCGGCGCCCGCGCCCGTCACGGTCGTCGGGCGGCACTGCGAGGCGGGCGACGTGCTCGCCAGCGACGTCGAGCTGCCCGGCGACACCCGGCCGGGGGACCTGCTCGCCGTGCCGGTCGCGGGCGCCTACCACCTGTCGATGGCCTCCGGCTACAACCTCGTCGGGCGCCCGCCCGTCGTCGCCGTCGCGAACGGCCACGCGCGGCTGCTGGTGCGCCGCGAGTCCCTGGAGGACATCCGCAGCCGGGACGTGGGGCTGTAGGACGTGGTGCCGTACGGCGTAGGACAGTACGGCGCGCGGCTGCGTGGCGCGCGGCTGTGCGGCGTGGAGCCGTGCGGCGCGGAGCCGTAGTCCGTATGCCGTCGGGGCGCCGCCGGTGCGGCGGCGCCCCAACGCGCGGTCAGAGGATCGCGCCCGGCGCGTAGGCGGCGGCCTCGGGGTGCTCCTTGAGCAGCGCCTCGATCCGGGCCACGACCGCCGCGACCTGGTCGCTGGCGGCGCCGGTGAACGACAGCTTGTCGGCCATCAGCTCGTCCAGCTGGGCGCGGTCCAGCGGAATGCGGGAGTCCGCGGCCAGCTTGTCGAGGAGTTCGTTGCGCTCGGCGCCCTGCTCGCGCATGGCGAGGGCCGCGGCGACCGCGTTCTCCTTGATCGCCTCGTGGGCCTCCTCGCGGCCCACGCCCGCCCGCACCGACGCCATCAGCACCTTGGTGGTGGCGAGGAACGGAAGGTAGCGGTCCAGTTCGCGCGCGACGACGGCGGGGAAGGCGCCGAACTCGTCGAGCACGGTGAGGAAGGTCTCCAGCAGGCCGTCCAGCGCGAAGAACGCGTCCGGCAGGGCCACCCGGCGCACCACGGAGCAGGACACGTCGCCCTCGTTCCACTGGTCGCCCGCCAGCTCGCCCGTCATCGAGGCGTAGCCGCGCAGGATGACCGTGAGGCCGTTGACGCGCTCGCAGGAGCGGGTGTTCATCTTGTGCGGCATCGCGGAGGAGCCGACCTGGCCGGGCTTGAAGCCCTCGGTGACCAGCTCGTGCCCGGCCATCAGGCGGATCGTCTTCGCGAGCGACGAGGGCGCGGCGGTCAGCTGCACGAGCGCCGTGACGACCTCGTAGTCAAGGGAGCGCGGGTAGACCTGGCCGACGGAGGTGAACGCCCGGTCGAAGCCCAGGTGCGTGGCGATGCGGCGCTCCAGGTCCGCGAGCTTGGCCGCGTCGCCGCCGAGCAGGTCCAGCATGTCCTGGGCGGTGCCGACGGGGCCCTTGATGCCGCGCAGCGGGTAGCGGCCGAGCAGGTCCTCAAGGCGGTGGTAGGCCACCAGCAGCTCGTCGGCGGCGGTCGCGAAGCGCTTGCCGAGGGTCGTGGCCTGCGCGGCGACGTTGTGCGAGCGGCCCGCCATCACCAGCTCCGCGTACTCGCCGGAGAGGCGGCCGAGGCGGGCGAGCACCGCCACCGTGCGGTCGCGCACCAGCTCCAGGGAGAGCCGGATCTGGAGCTGCTCCACGTTCTCGGTGAGGTCGCGGGACGTCATGCCCTTGTGCACGTGCTCGTGCCCGGCGAGCGCGTTGAACTCCTCGATGCGGGCCTTCACGTCGTGGCGCGTGACCTTCTCGCGCTCGGCGATGGAGGCCAGGTCGACCTGGTCGAGCACGCGCTCGTAGTCGGCGATCGCCGCGTCCGGGACCTCGATGCCGAGGTCCTTCTGCGCGCGCAGCACGGCGAGCCAGAGGCGGCGCTCCAGCCTCACCTTCTCCTCGGGGGACCAGAGGGTGGCGAGCTCGGCGGAGGCGTAACGCCCGGCGAGGACGTTCGGAATACGGGGCTTTGCGGGAGCAGCAGTCACGGTGCGCCATTCTACTGGCGGTTTGCGCAGGCCAGAGCCGCGGTGTGGTTCGTACGAAGCTACGAGGGGGCGCGGGCTGGCACACCCGCGCCCGTCCGGCGCCCGAGGACGAGCGCGCGGCGCGAGAGGGCTAGCGCAGCGTGTAGCCGCCGTCCGGGTAGAGCGTGGAGCCCGTGGTGTAGCCGTTGCCGAAGAGGTACAGGACCGCGTCGGCGATCTCGTCCTCGTCGGCCAGGCGGTGCAGCAGTGTGTCCCGGCGGTACTGGGCGAAGGCCTGCTCCCGTGCCTCGGCGGGCCGCCCCTGCCACAGGTTGCCGTCGACGGTCCCGGGGAGACGACGTTGACCCGGACGGGGGCCAGCTCCACGGCGAGCCCCCGGCCGAGCCCTTCGAGGGCGGCGTTGCACGCCGCGTAGGCGGGCGCGGGCCCCGGCGGCCGGGCCCCCGCCGCGCCGGACATGAGCACCACCGACCCGTCCGCCGCGAGCTTCGGCGCCGCGAGCCGCACCGCGTGGTACTGCCCCCAGAACTTGGACACGAAGGGGCTCTCGGCGGCCTCGTCGCTCAGCTCCAGCATGGGGCCCACCTGGTAGTCGCCCGCCGTGGTCAGCAGGTGGTCGACGCGCTCCAGGGGCTCGAAGAACGCGGCGAGCGACGCGCGGTCGGTGACGTCCACCGTGCGCCACGCCGCCGCGTCCCCGAGGGACTCCGCGGCGGCGGCCAGGCGGTCGGCGGACCTGCCGCCGAGGACCACCCGGGCCCCGGCCTCGACGGCCTGGTGGGCGACGCGGAGGCCGATGCCGGAGCCGCCGCCGATGACGACGACGGTGCGGTCCTGAAGGCGGCGTGGGGTCGTGGTGCTCATGGCTGTCCTTGCTGTCCTCGGGGCGAGCTGATCAACGTCCGCTCGGGTCAACTCCCGCGCCCCCGGGGACATTCCGGTGGCCGTCAGACCGCGTCGGGCTCCACGCGGCGCCAGCCCTGGACCGGCCCGGGCGCCGTCGCGTCGGCCGGGGTGACCCAGAACGCGCGGCCCGTCACCGGGTCCACGTGCGCGCCGGTGCGGCCGTCACCGGAGGAGCGGCCCGTCAGGCGGCGGCCGATCCACGGCGCCAGGTGCCGCCGCGCGAACCGGGCGTCCGCGACCCGCCGCGCCAGCCACGGCGGCGGCACGGCGGCGGGCAGCACGGCCCGCCAGTCGTCCTCGGCCCCGTACCCCAGCGTCTGCCAGACCGCCTCGGCGACCCTGCGGTGGCCCTCCGCCGTCAGGTGCAGCCGGTCCACGTCCCACAGCCGCTGGTCACCGAGGGCCCTGGCCCCGTACAGGTCCACGACGGCGGCTCCGTGCCGCGCCGCCAGGTCCTCGACGTGCTGGAACAGCTCCTCCATGCGCGGCCGGAACCGCTCGAGGACCGGGCCCTCGCGGCCGGGGCTGCGCATCAGGACCAGCTGCTTGCAGGCGGGCGCGAGCGTCTCCACGGCCTGCTCCAGCAGGCCCCGCACCCGGCCCATGTCGCACTTGGGGCGCAGTGTGTCGTTGAGCCCGCCCACCAGCGTGATCACATCGGCGCCGAGCGCCGCCGCCGGGGCGACCTGCTCCTCGACGATCTGCCCGATGAGCTTGCCGCGCACCGCGAGGTTGGCGTACCGGAACCCGGGCGTACGCCCCGCGAGCCGCTCGGCGAGCACATCCGCCCAGCCCCGGTAACCACCGTCGGGCAGCAGATCGGACATCCCCTCCGTGAAGGAGTCACCGATCGCGACGAGGCTGGCGTGGTGGGGCGCGTCGAGCTGCGGGGCGGGGTCGATGATCTCCATGGCGCCACCGATCGTATCCCGGCACCCCCGCCCGGCCCGGTCCCGGGCTCAGCCCACGGCGAAGCGGTCGCGCGCCGCGCCCCGCAGCCGATCCACGGACACCGGCCGCCCGAAGGCGACCAGCAGCAGATCCTGCCCACCGCCCCGCAACTCCGGACCGTCGCCGAAGGCCCAGTCGAGGTCATCGGCGCACAGCCAGCCGTACGCCGCTCAGGTCGGCCCCGGAAGCGCACCTTCCAGGCGTATCCGCGGGGGCGGCTCAGGCGGGCTGGCCGAACAGCTCCCGCAGGACGTCCTCCATGGTGACCATTCCGGCCAGGCGGCCGTCCGCGCCGAGCACCGCGGCCACGTGCGTGCGGCTGCCCCGCATGGCCGTGAGGACGCCGTCGAGCGGCGTCGTCTCGCGCACCCGCGCGATGGACCGCATGTCCGACACCCGGAACGGCAGGTTCCGGGGCGTCACTTCGAGCGCGTCCTTCACATGCAGATAGCCCACGATGCGCCGCCCCTCGTCGACGACGGGAAAGCGGGAGAACCCGGTCTCGGCCGAGAGCCGCTCCAACTGCTCGGGGGTGACGCCCACCCGCGCGTACACCACCCGCTCCAGGGGCAGCACCACGTCCCGCACCGGGCGGCGGCCCAGCTCCAGGGCGTCGTGCAGGCGCTCCTGCGCGCGGTCGTCGATCAGGCCCGCGTCGCTGGAGTCCTGTACCAGGCGCGCCAGCTCGGCGTCCGAGAACGTCGCCGCGACCTCGTCCTTGGTCTCGACCCGCAGCAGCTTCAGGATCGCGTTGGCGAACGCGTTGATCGTGAAGACCAGCGGGCGCATGGCGCGCGCCAGCGCCACCAGGGGCGGCCCGAGCAGCAGCGCGCTGCGCACCGGCTCCGCGAGCGCCACGTTCTTCGGGATCATCTCGCCGAGCAGCATGTGCAGATACGTGGCCACGGCGAGCGCGATCACGAACGAGATGGGGTGGACCAGACCGTGCGGCACGCCCACCGCGTCGAACAGCGGCTCCAGCAGGTGCGCGATCGCGGGTTCGGCGACGACGCCGAGCACCAGGGTGCACAGCGTGATGCCGAGCTGCGCCGCCGCCATCAGCACGGACACGTGCCGCAGGCCCCACAGGACGCTCTTGGCGCGCCGGTCGCCGTCGTCGGCGTACGGCTCGATCTGGCTGCGGCGCACCGAGATCAGGGCGAACTCGGCGCCCACGAAGAAGGCGTTGACGACGAGCGTCGCCAGGCCGATCAGCAACTGGATGGCGGTCATCGGGTCTCGTCCTCCGGCTCGTCGTCCTCGTCGCCGCTGGTGGCCGGGGCGTGCAGCAGCACGCGGGCGGCACGGCGGCCGGTGGCGTCCACCACGTCCAGGCGCCAGCCGGAGACCTCGACGCGGTCCCCGACGGAGGGGATGCGGCCCAGCTCGGTGGCGACCAGGCCCGCGAGCGTCTCGTACGGGCCGTCCGGGACCCTGAGGCCCACACGGGCCAGCTCGTCGGTGCGGGCCGCGCCGTCCGCCGAGTAAAGGGCGCGGCCCTCGTCGTCGGTTCCGGCGGCGGCCAGGTCGGGCGTCTCGTGCGGGTCGTGCTCGTCGTGGACCTCGCCGACGACCTCCTCGACGATGTCCTCCAGGGTGGCGACGCCCGCCGTTCCGCCGTACTCGTCGATGACGACGGCCATGGTGCGCTTGCCGGAGAGCCGGTCCAGGAGGCGGTCCACGGTCAGCGACTCCGGTACGAGCAGCGGCTCGCGCATCAACTCGCTGACCGGGACGAGGGCGCGGCGCTCGGCGGGCACGGTGAGGACGTCCTTGATGTGGACGACGCCGACGACCGTGTCCAGGCTGCCGCGGTAGACGGGGAAGCGGGACAGGCCGCTCGCCCGGGTGGCGTTGGCGACGTCCGCGCAGGTGGCCTGCGCCTCCAGGGCAAGGACCTGGACGCGGGGCGTCATCACGTTCTCGGCGGTGAGGTCGGCCAGGTTCAGGGTGCGCATGAACCGCTCGGCGGTCTCCGCCTCCAAGGCGCCCTCCTTCGCCGAGTGCCGGGCAAGGGCCGCCAGCTCCTTGGGCCCGCGCGCGGACGCCAGCTCCTCGGCGGGCTCCATGCCCATGCGGCGCACCGCGCGGTTCGCGGTGTTGTTCAGATGGGTGATGAAGGGCCGGAAGGCGGCGCTGAAGATCCGCTGCGGGGTCGCCACGCGCTTGGCTATGGGCAGCGGCGAGGAGATCGCCCAGTTCTTCGGCACCAGCTCGCCGACGACCATCAGGAAGACGGTCGACAGGGCCGTACCGAGCATGAGCGCGACGCTGGAGGCCGCCGACGCGGGAACGCCGACGGAGGTGAGCGGGCCCTCGATCAGGTCGCCGATGGCGGGCTTGGCGAGCATGCCGACGACCAGGCCGGTCACGGTGATGCCGAGCTGCGCGCCGGACAGCTGGAACGTGAGGTTCTTGACCGCCTTCAGGGCGCTGGCGGCGCCGCGCTCGCCGCGCTCCACCGCGCGTTCGAGGTCGCTGCGCTCGACGGTCGTGAGCGAGAACTCCGCCGCGACGAACACGCCGCACGCGAGCGAGAGCAGCACCGCCACCAGGAGCAGGAGCACTTCGGTCATCGGGTCACCTCCGTCCCATGATCGGCCAGGGGCGTGGTGAATGCGCGATGTGGGGTACTAGGAGGCTCGCCCATGGGCGGACGCTCACACCTTTCCGTCGGGTTACAGGAGTCCCCCATGTTAAAGGGTCGGCAAAGCGCTGCGCGGAGCGTCACTCACTGTTATGGGCTGGGGGGTGCTCGGTGCCGCGCGGTGAGCGGGTTCCCTGGGCGCCGAGCGGCTTAACCCAGCGCCGCCAGTGCTCCTCGGGCCCGTACCCGGCGGCTGCCCACGCGTGCTGCGCGATCTCGTTGCGCACCAGGACCATGGCGTCGGCCCGCCGGGCGCCGAGCGCCACGAAGCGCTCCTCGGCCACCCGCAGCAGCGCCATGGCGACCCCCGTGCGCCGCGCGCCGGGGTCCACGGCGAGCCGGTACAGCGAGGCCCGCCAGCCGTCGAACCCGGCGATCAGCGTGCCGACCAGCTCTCCGCCGCGCTCCGCGAGCAGCAGCGCCTCGGGGTCGCGGGCCACGAGCCCGGCCACCCCCGACCGGTCGTCGCTGATGCTGGTGCCCTCCGCGGCCCGCTTCCAGAAGGCGAGCACTCCGTCCAGGTCGTCGGCCGTCGCGGCCGTACGCACAGATCGTCCATGACCGCATCCCACCACGCGCGCCCCCGGCGCCGCCCGGCAATTCCATCAGCCGGACGGCGGCGGTCCGGGGCGCCGCCGTCACGCGCCGCGCAGCTCCTCGACCACGGGCCCGAACGCCTCCAGGTACGGCTCCAGGACGGAGACGTACGAGAAGCCGTACCGCTCGCGCTGGGCGCGCACCTGGTCCGCGATCTGCCGGACGGTGCCGATGAACATGGTCGGCAGGTCCAGCACGGCCTCGGCGGTCAGGTGAGGCCGGGAGTCGGCGACCCTCCGGGCGGCCGCCCGCCGGTCGTCGGTCACCTCGACCAGCTGGACCACCAGGTTCAGCTCGGCGGGCGCGGCGCGAGTGGCGGCGAACCGGTGGTAGGCGGCGACCCGCCCGTCCAGCTCGGCGGCGCTCAGCGGGAGCGCCTTGCCGCCTCCGTGCCCCGGCAGCGGCCGGATCCCGGTGAACGCGGCGATGTCCGCGTGCTCGGCGATCAGCTTCAGCGTCCGGTCGCCGTTGCCGCCGATCAGCACCGGCGGGCGCGGGCGCTGCACCGGCCGCGGCTGGAACTCCTCGTCGGCGAGGAGCCGGTCCAGCTCCTCGACCGTGCGCCGCAGGTGGTCCACGCGCTCCGGGGCCGAGCCGAACGCCAGGCCCGCCGCCTCGTGCTCCGCCCTGACGTAGCCGGTGCCGAGGCCGAGTTCGAGGCGGCCGTCCGTGAGCAGGTCCGCGGTCGCAGCCTCGCGGGCGAGCAGCGCGGGGGTGTGGAAGCCCGCGTTGAGGACGAACGTGCCGACCCGCACCCGCTCGGTCGCCTCGGCGGCGGCCACGACCGAGGGGAACGGCGCGGGCATGCCCAGGTGGTCCGCGACGAGGACCGCGTCGTAGCCGAGCCCCTCCGCCCTGCGGCACTTCTCACGCCACTCGGCGCGCGGCGCGGGAGTGAGCAGGGTGACACCGAAGCGGAAGGGACGCGCGGGCATGGACTCTCCTAAGGGGCGCAAGGGGCGGACAGGGCGCAAGGGACGGACAGGCCGCAAGGGGCGGACGGGGTGCAAGGGACGGACGGGGTCTTCGCGCCCGAGTCCCTCACCCGCCGGAGCGCCCGGGCCAGCGGGAGATCCGCCGGGTCCCGGCGCTCACTCGTGGGCGATGGCCTCCAGGACGTTCATGCGCGACGCCCGCAGCGCGGGCAGCAGCGCCGCCACGATCCCCACCACCACCGAGCCGACCACCACCGTCACGACCGTCGACCAGGGCACCGCGAACGCCGTCAGGCCCTGCAACTGGAGGACCTGCTGCATCGACACGCCCCACACCAGGCCGAGCGCGAGCCCCAGCACCGCGCCGAACACCGCGATCACCACCGACTCAAGCCGGATCATCCGCCGCAGCTGCCGCCGCGCGAGCCCGATGGCGCGCAGCAGTCCGACCTCCCGGGTGCGCTCCACGACCGACAGGGCGAGGGTGTTGACCACGCCGAGCACCGCGATGACGATCGCGAGGCCGAGCAGCGCGTACACCAGGTAGAGCAGGACGGCGATCTGCTCGCGGATCAGCTTCTTGTACCCGGCCTTGTCGTTCACCTGGACCTGCGGATACGGATCGAGGGCCCGCTCCAGGCGGTCCCGCAGGGCGTCCGCGCCCGTGCCCGGGGCCGCGTTGACGTACACGGCGGAGTCCTGGCCGCCGGGCGCGTACTTCTCCAGCGTGCCCAGGCCCATGAACAGGCCGCCCTCGAGGCCGGGCCCCGTCGCGCCCTCCTGGTCGGTGAGCGCGGTGACCGTCAGCTGTGCCGTCCGCCCGCGCGGGAACCGCACGGGCAGCACCGAACCGACGCGCACGCCGTGCTCCTTGGCGTACTCCTCGTCCATCGCGAGGTTCCCCGGAGCCAGCGCGCGCGCCGAACCGCCCTGGGCGTACGTGGTGTTGACGACGTCGTCGAGGCGCCGCTCGTAGCCGAGCGCGGTCGCCGCGTCCCGTTCGCCGTCGGGCAGGCGCACCGAGAGCCGGGTGGAGCGCTGGCGCACCACGACCCCGACGCCGTCGGTGGCCCGCACCTTCTCGTACACCTCGCCGGGGAACGCCTGGAAGCTGTTGCTCGCCACGACGAAGTCGGCGCCGAGCGTCCGGTCGATCTGCTCGTCGAACGACTCGGTCATGGACGCGCTCGCCACCGACAGGCCGCCCACCAGGGCCAGCCCCACCATCAGGGCGGCCGCCGTGGCCCCCGTGCGGCGCGGGTTGCGCAGCGCGTTGCGCTGGCTCATACGGCCCACGGAGCCGAAGACGGCCGGGAAGGCACCGCCGAGGACCCGGATGACCGGGCGCACCAGGAGCGGGCCCGCGACCACCGTGGCGATCAGCGTGAGCACCACGCCGAGCCCGAGCGCCGAGGCCGCCGCCTGGGTGCTGGACGCGGACGCGCAGGCCACCAGGGCCGCGGCACCGGCCCCCGCGACCACGGCGCCCACGGCCGCGCGGGCCCGCAACGGCCGCCCCACACCGGCCACTTCGGCGTCCGCGAGCGCCGCCATCGGCGAGACCTGGGCGGCCCGGCGCGCCGGGAGGTACGCCGCGACGAACGTGACGCCGACCCCGACGACGTAACTGGCCACCGGAGTCGGCCAGCCCAGCACCATCTCGGTGGACTTCAGGTTCATGCCGAGCAGGCCCATCAGCTCGATGAGCCCGGCCGCGAGCCCGATCCCCGTGGCCAGGCCCAGGGTGGAGCCGACCAGGCCGAGGAGGACCGCCTCGATCAGCACCGAGCGGCGCACCTGCCTGCGGTCGGCGCCGAGCGCGCGCAGCAGGCCCAGTTCGCGGGTGCGCTGCGCGATGAGCATGGAGAAGGTGTTGACGATCAGGAAGACGCCGACGAGCACGGCGACCCCGGCGAAGCCGAGCATCACGTACTTGATGACGTCGAGGAACCCGCCCAGCTCGTCGGCGGCGGACTCGGCCTGCTCGTCGGCGGTCTTCAGGTCGTACGCCGTGCCCAGCTCGGCGGCGACGCGCCGCTTCAGCTCGGCGTCGCTCACGCCGGGCGCCGCGTCCAGGGAGATGCCCGTCGCCGCGTCCCGGTCGCCGAGCAGCCCGGCCTGGGCGGTCGGGGTGTCCAGGAAGACGAGCGCGGCGCCGGGGTTGGTGGTGGTGAACGTGACGATCCCGACGACCCGCACCTTGAACGAGCCGGGCGCGGCGATGACCGTGAGCGGGTCGCCGATCTCCACGCCCTTCCGGTCGGCGGTGTCCGCGTCGAGCATCGCCTCGCCCGGGCCGCGCGGCTGCCGCCCCTCGGTCAGCTCCACCGGGCTGCGGTCGGTGCGGTACCAGTTGGCGGCGACCGTGGGAGCGCCGCTCGTCGGGCCCACCGCGTCGTTGTCGCGGTCGACGACCGTCACGTTCTCCACGGACGCGTCGACGTGCGCGGCGGCGACGCCGTCGACCGCCTCGACGCGCCGCGCGAGGTCGGCCGGGAGCGTCGGGGTGCGCCCGGACGGCAGCGACTGGTCGTCGTCGAGGCCGTCGTCCTTCGGCGCCACGACGACGTCGGCGGCCGTGGAGGCGAACAGCCGGTCGAAGGTGCGGTTGACGGTGTCGGAGAAGATCAGGCTGCCCGCCACGAACGCCACCGACAGGATCACGGCGAGCGCGGACAGGGCCAGCCTGCCCTTGTGCGCGAGGAAGCTGCGGAGCGTGGCCTTGAACACGGCGGCCGCCCTCAGTCCTGGTGGAGGGCGGGGCCGGGGGAGCCCTCGCCGGAGCCGGGGCTCTCGCCGGGGCCGGGCCCGGTGTCCTTGGGCGGTCCGGCCTGGGGAGGTCCGGCGTGGGGTGACCCGGCATGCGGTGGTCCGGCGCCGTCCTGGGGCACCCCGGGCAGCACGTCGAACCGCTTCAGCCGCTCCAGGACCGACTCCGCCGTCGGCCGCGCCATCTCGTCCACGATCCGCCCGTCCGCGAGGAAGAGCACCAGGTCGGCGTGGGCGGCCGCGCCCGGGTCGTGCGTCACCATCACCACCGTCTGGCCGAGCGCGTCCACAGCCTCGCGCAGGAACCCGAGGACTTCGAGCCCCGCGCGCGAGTCGAGGTTGCCGGTCGGCTCGTCGGCGAAGATCAGCTCGGGGCGCGAGGCGAGCGCCCGCGCGCAGGCCACCCGCTGCTGCTGTCCGCCGGACAGCTGCGCGGGCCGGTGGCGCAGCCGGTCGCGCAGGCCGAGCGCGTCGATGACGTGGTCCAGCCACTCGGGGTCGGGCCCCTTGCCCGCGATGTCCATGGGCAGCGTGATGTTCTCACGCGCGGTGAGCGTCGGGATCAGGTTGAACGACTGGAACACGAAGCCCACCCGGTCCCGTCGCAGCCGCGTCAGCTCCCGGTCCTTCAGGCCGGTGATCTCGGTGTCGCCGAGCCACACCTGACCTGCCGAGACGGTGTCGAGCCCGGCGAGCGTGTGCATCAGGGTGGACTTGCCCGAGCCGGAGGGCCCCATCACGGCCGTGAACCGCTGCCGCGCGATGTCCACGTCGACGGAGTCGAGGGCGATCACGGAGGTCTCGCCCGAGCCGTAGGCCTTGGTCAGGCCGCGGGCGCGGGCGGCGGTTCCGGCGGGCTCGGCGAACTCCGCGCTCGGCGTCGGGACAGGTGTCGACAAGGCCGCCTCCCGGGTCGTGGCCGTGCTGCGCGCGTGGGCACAACGGTCGTGGCGCACCGCTGAGTTGAGAGCCTAGGGGGTGCCCCGGGGCGCCTGGTACCCCGCGCGCGGCGGGGCCGGGGACGCGTGCACCCACCACGGTCCGGCCCCTTGTGACCGCTAGCGCGGCGGCGCTAGCTTGAGGGCATGGCGAAGACGCAGCTGAACGTCCGGGTGGACGAGCACACCGCCCGAGCCGCCCGGGAGCGCGCCCTGGCCCGCGGCATCAGTGTGAACCGGTACATCGAGGAACTGGTCAAGCAGGACGTCGGCGAGCCGGGCCAGACGTTCGTGGAGGCCGCCGCCGACTTCATGACCCAGTACGAGTCCGTCTTCGCCGAGGAGTTCGGCGCGGGCCGCGAAGGTCGTCGCTGACCGTTGAACCTGCGCATCGACCTCGCCTGGCTCCTGATGATCGCCGAGCGCAGGACGCCGGGAGACCCGTCCGTCACCGACTGGGGCGCGCTGGTCGCCGCCGTCGCCCGGCACCAGGCGGAGATCTTCGACGTCCCCGTGTACGAGGGCCCGCACGACCGCGCCGCCGCCCTGCTCCAGACCCTGCTGCACCTGCCCGCCCTGGAGCGCTCGAACGCGCTGTTCGCCGTGTCCGTCGCGTACGCCTATCTGGTGGCCAGCGGCGTGAAGGTCGTCACCTCGCCCGAGCAGGTCCGAGACCTCGCCCGCCTGGTGAAGGAGGACGGGGCGACCGTACGGGAGATAGCGCGGGAACTGCGCCAGTGGAGCCGCTGAGGCCGGTCGGCTGACCCCGCGGCGAAGGTCAGCGGAATCTGGCGGAAGATGAGAGTCCGGCGATGAGTTCCGGACCCGGCACCGGTCACCACCAGCAAAGCCAGGAAAGCCAGGGGAGCGGGGAAGCCGCCACGCCTGGCCCCACCTGACCCACGACTGACCACGACCGCCGGGAGGCACCCGATGTCCGCCACCATCCAGCCCATGCTCATCACCCCGGACGTGATCCGGCTCCAGGCCTTCTACGCCCAGATGTTCGGCGCCGAGCAGATCGCCCGCGTCCCCGAGGAGGGCCCGGTGTTCTTCGTCGGCCTGCGCGTCAACGACTCGGAGCTGGGCCTCGTCGCCGACGAGAAGGCACCCCTGGACGCGCCCCAGCGCTCGCTGCTCAGCTTCCGGGTCGACGACGTGGACAGCCTGCTCCAGCGCGTACGGGACCTGGGCGGGCATGTGCGCGGCCCCGCCAACGACATGCCCTGGGGCGAGCGGGTCGCCCACGTCGAGGACCCGGACGGCAACGCGGTCAACCTGGTGCAGGCCCTCTGACGTCCAGGGGCTCAGTCCTCGGCGGGGCGCCACGCCGTCCCGAGCACGCAGTACGACGTCGGCAGCCGCGGGCCCTTCTCGGGGACGAGGACCCGGCGGTACGGGCCCAGCGTGAACCCGGCGGCGCGCAGCGCGCCCACGGTGTCCCGGGCGACGTGGCAGTTGCCGAACAGCAGCGGCCACACCGTGCGGTCCAGGGCCCGCTGCGCCGTCGTCATCGCGGGCCCCGGCGCCCGGCCGTGCTCGAAGAACCGCAGCTCGCCGCCCGGCCGCAGCACGCGCCGCAGCTCCGCGAGCGCCCTCGGCACGTCCCGTACGCTGCACAGCACGAGCGAGACCACCGCCACGTCGAAGGCCTCGCTCTTCACCGGCAACGCCTCCGCGGCGCCCGGCACCACGTCGACCGGCACGTCGGAGCGCAGCGCGGCCGACACGGCCAGCTGGCGCAGCACGCGCTCCGGTTCGATCGCCACCACCTCGGCCACGGCGCTCGGATAGTGCGCGAAGTTGAGCCCGTTCCCCGCGCCGACCTCGATCACCCTGCCGCTCACGCCGCGCAGCAGCTGCCTGCGGAAGGGGCCGATCCGGGGTTCCGCGCCCACGCTGAAGCGGGCGTACGCGCGGGCGAAGACGGGGTGGTGCACGGCGGCTCGCCCCGACGGCTTGGCGGTAGGCATGACACGGCACCTCCTACGGAGGGTTGGCGGTGGCTCATTCTTCCCCTCCCGAGAGCCCCCGCAATCGGCCCACCGAGCCCGTCCGGCGATTGAGGGCGAGCCGCGCAGCGGCGATGAACCGGGGTGCCAGGGGGCCGAGCCCCCTGGTTTCGGGAAGGGGCGGGTCAGGGGAGAACCCACGTCCCCCCGAGCTCCACCCCGAGCCAGCCCCCGGCCCGAGCCCGGAACTCGCCCCCGCCCAGAACGCCCGCCCCGTCGGGCACCGCGCCCAGCAACGGCGCCCCCGCCACCTCCGCGAACTCCAGGGCATTGCACCGCGACGCCAGATCCGGCACCGCGGGCCACCGCCCGATCACCACCCCGAGCTGCCGAAGGCCCCGCGCCCGCAGTGCCTCACCCGTCAACGCGGTGGCGTTGAGCGTCCCCAGCCCGGCCGCGGCCACGACCAGCACCGGCGCCTCAAGGAGCCGCGCCGCGTCCGCGAGCGTCGACCCGGCCTCGTCGAAGCGGACGAGGAGCCCCCCGGCGCCCTCCACCAGGACCAGGTCGTGCGAGGCGGCCAGCTTCTGGGCCGTCTCGGCGACCTCGGCGGGCGAGACGGCGGGCAGCCCGGCCCGCCGGGCGGCCGTGGAGGGCGCCAGCGGCTCGGGGTAGCGGGCCAGCTCGACCGCGGTCACCCGGTCGCCCGCGAGCCGCACCACCTCGTCGACGTCCCCCGGCTCCCCGGGAGCGACCCCGGTCTGCGCGGGCTTCAGGACGGCCACGCTGCGCCCGGCGGCGAGCGCCACCGCCGCGACGGCCGCCGTCGTCACCGTCTTGCCGATCTCCGTGCCCGTGCCGGACACCACAAGCACGCTCATGCCCGCGCCTCCCCGCTGGCCCGCGCCGCCGCGCACACCGCGCGCCCGATGGCGGCGACGTCCTCGTCCCCGGTGACGTAGGGCGGCATCGTGTAGATGAGGTCGCGGAACGGGCGCAGCCACACGCCCGCCCGCACCGCGGCCGCCGTCGCCGCCGCCATGTCGACCTGGTGGTCGAGCTGCACGACGCCGAGCGCCCCCAGGACCCGTACGTCACGGACGTACGGCAGCTCCGCGGCCGGGGCGAGCGCGGCGGTGAGGCCCGTCCCGATCCGCTTGACCTCGGTCTGCCAGTCCTGGCCGAGCAGCAGGTCGATGGAGGCGCCCGCCACGGCCGCGGCCAGGGGGTTGCCCATGAACGTGGGGCCGTGCGCGAGCACCGGCACCTCGCCGCGCGCGATGCCGTCGGCGACCCGCGGGGTGCACAGCGTGGCCGCCATCGTCAGATAGCCGCCGGTCAGGGACTTGCCGAGGCACATCACATCGGGCGTCACACCCGCGTGGTCCGCGGCGAACAGCGCGCCCGTACGGCCGAAGCCCGTCGCGATCTCGTCGAACACCAGCAGAACGTCGTGCGCGTCGCACGCCTCGCGCAGCGCCCGCAGATAGCGCGGCGAGTGCACGCGCATGCCGCCCGCGCCCTGCACCACCGGCTCCACGATGACGCCCGCGAGTTCGTGCGCGTGCCTGCCGATCATGTCGTGCAGATGCTCCGCGTACGCGGCGTCGTACGCGTCGAAGCCCGCGGGCGGCAGGTCGGCGAAGACCTGCTGGGGCAGCACGCCCTGCCACAGGGAGTGCATGCCGCCCTGCGGGTCGCACACCGCCATCGGCTGCCAGGTGTCCCCGTGGTAGCCGCCGCGCCAGGTCAGCATCCGCCGCTTCTCGGGGCGGCCGAGGGAGCGCCAGTACTGGAGGCACATCTTGAGGGCGACCTCGACCGACACCGAGCCGGAGTCGGCGAGGAAGACGTGCTCCAGGCCCTCGGGCGTCAGGTCGACGAGCCGCTTCGCCAGGCGCACGGCGGGCTCGTGCGTGAGACCGCCGAACATCACGTGGCTCATGCGGTCCAGCTGGTCGCGCGCCGCGGCGTTGAGGACCGGGTGGTTGTAGCCGTGGATCGCCGACCACCACGACGACATGCCGTCGACCAGCTCGCCGACGCCCGCCACGCGCAGCCGCACCCCGCTCGCCGACTCCACGACCAGCGGCTCCTGCCGTCCGGGCATGGGGCCGTAGGGGTGCCAGACGTGCGCCCGGTCCAGGGCGAGGATCTCCTTGACGTCAGGCATTGGGCGCCAGGTCCGTTCCCGCGCCCCGGCGGCGCAGCGCCACCAGGTCCGTCCGCGCCTCGGACGGCTCCGTGCGCGCGGGCGGCTCGGCGGCCTTCTCGGCGCCGCCCTCCGAGCCCTCCGCGCCCTCCGCGCCCTGCTCCGCGCCGCCTTCCGAGCCGCACACGGAACCGCAGCCGCCGCCGCGCCGGTGCTCCGGCAGCGTCACCTGGTCCGCGGTCTCCACCTCGAAACCGGCGTCCGCGATCATCTCCAGGTCCGCCTTGCCCGCCTGGCCCTCGCTGGTGAGGTAGTCGCCGAGGAAGATCGAGTTGGCGAGGTGCAGGGCCAGCGGCTGGAGCGTGCGCAGATGCAGCTCGCGGCCGCCCGCGATGCGCACCTCGATGTCCGGGCAGACGAACCGGACCATGGCGAGGATCCGCAGGCAGCGCTGCGGCGTCAGATGCCACTCCTTGGCCAGCGGGGTGCCCTCGAAGGGGATGAGGAAGTTCACCGGCACGGAGTCCGCGTCCAGCTCCCGCAGCGCGAACACCACGTCGACCAGGTCCGCGTCCGTCTCGCCCATGCCCGCGATCAGGCCCGAGCAGGCGGACAGACCGGCGGCGTGCGCCTTGCGCACGGTGTCGACCCGGTCGGCGTAGGTGTGGGTCCTGGTGATGGCGCCGTACGTCGCCTCGGAGGTGTTGAGGTTGTGGTTGTAGGCGTCCGCGCCCGCGCCGCGCAGCCGCTCCGCCTGCCCGTCGGAGAGCAGGCCGAGGCAGGCGCACACCTCGACGCCCTCGTTCTGCTCCTTGATCGTCTTGATGGTCTCGGAGACCCGGTCGACGTCCCGGTCCGTCGGGCCGCGCCCGCTCGCCACCAGGCAGACCCGCTTGGCGCCGCCCGCGAGCCCGGCCGCCGCGGCCTTGGACGCCTCGTCGGGCTTCAGCCAGGTGTACTTCAGGATGCCGGTGTCGGCGCCGAGCCGCTGCGAGCAGTACGAGCAGTCCTCGGGGCACAGCCCGGACTTCAGGTTGACCAGGTAGTTGAGCTTCACCCGCCGACCGAACCAGTGGCGCCGCACCTTTCCGGCCGCCGCCACCACGTCGAGCAGGTCGTCGTCGGAGGTCGCGAGCACGGCCAGCGCCTCGTCACGGGTCGGCGGCTCGCGCCGAAGCCCCTTGTCCACCAGCGTGTTGAGCAGATCCATGGCGCCGATCCTCGCGTACGCCCGTCCTTCTGACCATGGAGAAACCCCACAACAGAAGCCAGGAGAGGTGTGGGTATCGCCACACCATGACCCAGTGGCGCGACGGCTAGGGTCTGTGCACTGTCTACAAACGCCGTACCCGGACGACCCGTCCGGACGACGACCTGGAGGGCCCATGGCGAGCGCGCCGTTCGACTGGATCGACGAGCGGGCCCGGGCGCGCGAGCGGGCGGGCCTGGTACGGACCCTGCGCCCGCGCCCGGCCGAAACCGCCCTGCTCGACCTCGCGGGCAACGACTACCTGGGCCTCGCCCGCCACCCCGAGGTGACCGAGGGCGCGGCCGCCGCCGCCCGCCGCTGGGGCGGCGGGGCGACCGGCTCCCGCCTGGTGACCGGCACCACCGAACTGCACGCGGAACTGGAGCGCGAGCTGGCCGACTTCTGCGGCGCCGAGGCGGCCCTCGTGCTGTCCTCCGGGTACGCGGCGAACCTCGCGGCCGTCACCGCCCTCGCCCCGCACGGCTCCCTGATCGTGTCGGACGCGGGCAACCACGCCTCGCTGATCGACGGCTGCCGCCTGGCGCGCGGCACGACGCAGGTCGCCGCGCATGCGGACCCCGACGCCGTGCGCAAGGCGCTCGGCGGCCACGACGGGCCCGCGATCGCGGTCACGGACTCGGTGTTCTCGGTGGACGGCGACGCCGCGCCGCTCGCCGCACTCGCCGCCGCCTGCCGGGAGTTCGGCGCGGGCCTGCTCGTGGACGACGCGCACGGCCTCGGGGTGCTCGGCGACGGCGGGCGCGGCGCCCCGCACGCGGCGGGCCTCGCGGGCGCCCCCGACACCGTCGTCACCGTCACCCTGTCGAAGTCCCTCGGCAGCCAGGGCGGCGCCGTCCTCGGCCCGGCCCGGGTCATCGACCACCTGGTCAACACGGCCCGGACGTTCATCTTCGACACCGGCCTCGCGCCCGCCGCGGCCGGGGCGGCGCTCGCGGCACTGCGCCTGCTGCGCCGCGAGCCGGAGCGCGCCCGGCGCGCGCGGGCGGCGGCCGCGCGGCTGCACGGGCTGCTCGTGGGGGAGGGGCTGTCGGCGGTGCGCCCCGACGCCGCCGTCGTCTCGGTGCGTGCCCCGTCGCCGGACGCGGCGGTGCGGTGGGCGGCCGACTGCCGGGAGGCGGGTCTCGCGGTGGGGTGCTTCCGTCCGCCGTCGGTTCCCGACGGGGTCTCGCGGTTGCGGCTGACCGCCCGCGCCGACCTGGGCGAGGCGCAGCTCGCCGAGGCCGTACGTGTGATCAGCCGCACCGCTCCTGACGCCTGAGGCGGGGCGTCCGGACCGGGGTCAGGGGTTCGGCGCACCGCTCAGGGCCTCGTCACAGGGCGTCGACGAAGCCCTTCCAGGACGCGGGGGAGAAGAGCACGGCCGGGCCCGCCGTGTCCTTCGAGTCGCGCACGGCGAGCAGGCCCGCGAAGGGGCCGGTGCCGAGCGGGGCCGTCTCCACGCAGTTGTTCATTCCTGTGCTGCGGCTGCTGCGCCGCCACCGCGCGTCCCTGAGAGACATGCTGGAGGGAACGTACCGAGGCAGTGCAGTCATAGTGCCTCCTTACGCGCCGTGACCTAATCCGGCGATGAAGTCCATTGAATCCTGAACGGAAAGCGCCTGTCCCTGGAGAGAGTTGAAGGCGTTGGTGTACGCCCTGAGGTCTTCTTTCCGTTCGAGGTAGAGGCTACTCGTCAAATGGTCGAGAACGACCACATCCAGATCAGAAATGTTCGGAAAGGAGAGAATTACGAACGGGCCGCTGACGCCGATGTGCTCACCGGCCGCGAACGGCAGCACTTGGAGCCGGACGTGCGGCAGCTCCGCCGCCTCCAGCAACCGCCGGAGCTGTCCCGCGAGCACCTCGGGGCCGCCCACCGGCCGCCGCAGCACCGCCTCGTCGAGGATCACGCCCAGTTCCAGCGGCGGTTCGCCGCGCAGCACGTCCTGGCGCGCGAGCCGTACCTGGACCAGCGCCTCCACCTGGTCGTCGGGCAGCCCGCCGAGCGCGGCACGTGTCACCGCGCGGGCGTACTCGGGGGTCTGGAGCAGGCCGGGGACCACGGCGTTCTCCAGCGAACGCACCCGGCAGGCCTGCGACTCCAGGCTGATGAAGTCCCGGTACGCGGGCGGCAGCAGGCCCCGGTAGGCGTGCCACCAGTGGTGCCGCCCGTCCTCGTCGTCCCCGCCCGCGAGCGCGACGAGCAGCTCGCGCAGGTGCGGATCGCGCACCTCGTACGCTTCGAGCAGCAACCGCACGTCCGCGGCCTTGACTCCGCTGCGGCCCGTCTCGATCCGGCTGACCTTGGACTGGTGCCAGCCGACGAGTGAGGCCGCGGCGCCACTGGTGAGCCCGGCCCCGGTGCGCAGCGCCCGCAATTCCGCGCCGAGTTTGCGGCGGCGCACCGCGGGGCCGTACTGCATGTCCGACTCCTTCCGGACGTTTCGCGCCAACCGTGGGGAACGGTGGGGGAACCGCCAGTCTGGCGCCCAAATACGGTCTGCCGTCGCAGAGTTCACCGCTTCGAGCGACAGATATATGCACATCTCGGTGGATCGCCGCACGTGACCGCCTTCGGAGTGGCACTCTGGCGCAAAGCACCAGCTCCGGGACCGCCCTCAGGGTTCTTCCGCGTTTCCTCCGCCGCGAGTCGGAGTCCGGTCCCGGCGGGAAAGGGACGGCACCGCCATGGCAGACCACCAGGAAGCATCAGTCACCCTGCCGAGTGATCCGGTCTCGGTCTCCGCCGCCCGTAGCTACGTGGGAGAGGTCCTCGCCGAGTGGGGCCTGCCCGCAGGCGCGGACGTGGCCGACACCGTACGGCTCATCGTCTCCGAGCTCGCCACCAACGCCGTGCAGCACACGCTCGGCCTGTCGCCCACGTTCACGGTCGACCTCCGGCTCGAACGGGACGAGCGGCTGCGCATCGGCGTCACGGACAGCCATCCGCGCTTCCCCAAGCGCCTGCCCGCCGCCGTCCAGCAGGACAACGGCCGGGGGATGGTCATCATCCGCTGGCTCACCGCCGAGTGCGGCGGCAGGCTCACGGTCTGTCCCACGCCGGAGGGCGGCAAGACGGTGTGGATCACCTTGCCGTGGTCGGTCCCGGTCCAGGGCTAGCTCGTTCGGTCGCGGTCCAGGACCCGGGGCAGCGCGCCCCACAGCACGGCGCACACCAGCAGCGTGGCCGCGCCCGCGCACACACCGCCCGTGCGGTTCGACGCGACGTCGACGACGAGCAGCACCGACCCGGAGAGCGCGAGCGTCAGGACGCCGAGGCCGACCGCGGCGAGCCGTGACGACACCCGCACGATGAGCGGCTTCGCGCCGCGCCCGAAGAGCCCGCGGTGCAGCGCGGCGGGCGCCGTGAACAGCGCGGCGGAGACCACCGCGAGCAGCAGGGTGGTGATGTACGTGGCGCGTTGCACGCTGTCGAGCGAGGGGAACCGCGGCGAGAAGGCGAGCGTGAGCAGGAAGGCGAACAGGATCTGTACGCCGGTCTGGGTGACCCTCAGCTCCTGGAGCAGCTCGGAGAAGTTGCGGTCGGCGCGCTCCAGCGGGGTCTCGTTGCGGCTCCGCGCGGGGTCGTGGCTCCGCGTCTCGTCGCCGCTGCGCGCCTGGTCGCGGCTGTGCGCCGGGGAGCCGGGGGTGTCCTGGGCTGAGTGCGGGGGATCGTGGTCGGCCATGGTCCACGAGTATCCGTGCGGGGCGGCTCCACGCCCCCCAGGCCGGGCCCCGGCGCGTTGCCGCCGGGGCCGGAGCCGGGCGGGCCGCCACCGCCGCGCGGTGGGGCGCCCGCCCTCAGGGCCGGTCGGCCCTGTCGTGCTTCGGGGTCAGCGGACCCTGCCGTACCAGACGTTCTTCGTCCAGATCTTCTCGAGCCGCACCACGGTGCCGGTCTTCGGGGCGTGCCAGATCCTGCCCTTACCCGCGTATATGCCCACGTGGTAGACGTTCCGGCCGGAGTGGAAGAACACCAGGTCGCCGTGGGTGCGGTTGGCGGCGGACACATGGCGGGTCTTGTTGTACTGCTGGGCGGCGGTGCGCGGGAGCTTCTTGCCCACGCGCTTGTACGAGTAGAGAGTCAGTCCCGAGCAGTCGAACCGGTTCGGCCCGACGGCGCCGTAGCGGTAGGGCGATCCCTTCTTGGACGCCGCGACCTTCAGCGCCTTCGTCCCGTGCGAGGTGGCCGCCTCCGCGCTCGACGTGAGCCCGGGGGCGACGATGGTGCCGCCGACGGCGGCGAGCGTCAGAGCCGAGGCCGTACCGGCCCTCGTCAGCAGCGACGGAACACGATTGAGCGCAGTCATGCGCAACCCTTCGTCAGCCGCCTGTGAAGGATGACCTGTCGGGTTCGGGCAGGCGAAGATGCCCGGCCGCGCATGCGACTTCACCCCAAGGACCGTCCGGGTTGTCCGGGCGGCCCGCCGTGCTGGGTCCTCCACTCCTGCCGGTGCACAGATGTCGACCGGGCATCCGGACGGCGGCAGGACTCGGCGTCCGCCCGGACCGCCCCGCCGCCTGTGGCGGGGGCTTGTCGTCGGAAGGGATCTTCACCCGAGAGAGGCCGAAAAGCCGAGCCGAATCGGCGGTATGTGAGGCTACTCACGACTGACCCGTTCAGGTGGACAGAGGCCGAATGCGTCTCAGGTCACACTCGCTGGTGATTGCCCGATCAGCGACGGAAGGCCCGATTCCGGCTGTCGCGTAAGGGAGTTGGCCATCTATTGAGGTGCTGTTTGCCGACCCTCGACTACACAGGACAGGGGATTGCGTGTAGTCGGTTCCCGGCTGTAACCCGACGCGGGGCCGCGTCCGCCCGGACCGGCAACGGGCGGACGGCGCGGGCGCGCCCCGGCCGTGGCGCGCTTCACAGGGAGCGGTGGTACCGGCGCACCTCTCCGGGCGGCGCGGAGCGGGGTCCCGGTGGCGTCGGGTTTGGCACGCCGCGCGCCCGTCCGCCGACGCCGGGCGGGCCGGATCCCCGGTCCGTCCGGTGCCGGGGGCGGGGCCCGCGGTGCGGTGCGTGGCGCTGGCGGAGGGGCTTGCGGGGTTAACGAGGGGGGCGCGGAAGCGTCACGGGTCGGTGGGGTTCCGATTCACTGGCCCGGTGGCACCGTCACGCGCTTGGCGCGGCGTTCCCCGTCGAGGACGCGCAGGGCCCGCGCCAGCGTCTCGGCGTGCACCTCGCTCTCGCCCCGCTGGTGCATGAGCGCCAGCGCGTCCCGCAGCCGTGTGGCCCCGCTGACCAGGGCCTGCGCGGCTCGCAGCCCGCCGTACGTGGTGTCGGCGCGGGCCGGGTTGATCCGGCCGACGAGGTCCACCACCGACAGATAGGCGTCGATCAGCTCGCCCTCGGCGCGGGTGAGCGCGGGCAGCGGCGGCAGTTCGGGCGGCAGCACCGGAGCCTCACCTTCCGTCCGGGCGCGTGCCCTTGCGGCTCGGAATGATCCGGTCCACCAGGCCGTACTCCACCGCTGCCGCCGCGTCGAGCACGGTGTCGCGCTCGATGTCCTCCGCGACCTGCTCCGGGCTGCGCCCCGTGTGGCGGACCAGCATCTCCTCCAGGAGGGCGCGGGTCCGCCGCAGCTCGGCGGCCTGGATCTCCAGGTCGGTCGGCTGCCCCCGCACCGGCTCGGGCAGCTCCGGCTGCCCGAGGACCACCCGGGCGCCCGGCAGGATGGACCGCTTCCCCGGCGTGCCCGCGGCGAGCAGCACCGCGGCGGCGGCCGCGGCCTGGCCCAGGCAGACGGTCTCCACCTCGCAGGACGTGTAGCGCAGCGTGTCGTAGATCGCCGTCGTCGCGCTGAACGAGCCGCCCGGCGAATTGACGTACAGAGAGATGTCCCGGTCCGGCGCGGCGTATTCGAGGTGCAGCACCTGCGCCATCACGTCGTTCGCCGAGACGTCGTCCACCGGTGCGCCGAGGAAGACGATCCGCTCCTCCAGGAGCTTCGAGTACGGATCCAACGTGCGCACCCCGGAGCTGGTGCGCTCGGTGAACTCCGGCAGGACGGAGCGGGCGGACGGTCGCCACATGGCATGCCTCCAGAGGGAACACGGAAACCGCCGCTCCGGACGGGCGGAGCGGCCTTCTGTAAAAAATGTACAGGACGTACGTCACGTTATGATGGGGGCATGGCCTACGAGATTCCGGTGACGCAAGCCCGCGCAGAGCTGGCCGACCTGATCAACCGCGTTGTCTACGGCGACGAGCGCGTGGTCGTCACGCGCCACGGCAAGCCGCTCGTGGCCCTGGTGTCCGCCGCCGACCTGCGGCGCCTCGAAGAGCTCCGGGACGAGCAGGAGGCCGCGCAGCCGCCGGTGATCAGCTCCGTCTCCTCGATCGGCGGCGCGGCCCCGGCCGGGGGCGAGCGGCAGCGCTTCGGCATCGCCGCGGAGCACCGCGGGCCGGAGGTGCGCTAGCCGCGCGCCGCGGGCCCGGGGATGGGGGAGCGTGCGCCGCGGGTCCGGGTCGAGGTAATCGTGCGCTGCGGGCCCGAGCGCGAGGGGAGCGCGCGCCGCGGGTCGCGCGCCGGGTATGGCGCGTCCCCGCTGATGGTCATCGTCGGGTCAAAGGCTGGTTAACCTCGCTGAAACTCCGTCCAACTAGCCTGCCCTGCCACGCCACCTGGGGATTTTCGTGACTAAGGTGCGCAGGGGCGCGTACTTCGCTGCGCGCTACATCTAAATCGTCGCGGTGGCCGCGGCAGCCGGACCCCGCGCGGTCCGGTGCGAGGACGGTGAGGTGGGACGTGCAACTGACCCCGCACGAACAGGAGAGGCTGCTCATCCATGTGGCCGCCGACGTGGCCGAGAAGCGCAGGGCTCGCGGCCTGAGGCTCAATCACCCCGAGGCGGTCGCCCTGATCACCGCGCATGTCCTCGAAGGCGCCCGGGACGGCCGCAGCGTCGCCGACCTCATGTCGTCGGGCCGCCGGGTGCTCACGCGCGACGACGTCATGGACGGCATCGCCGAGATGAT
This sequence comes from Streptomyces sp. G45, assembly GCF_049542095.1. Taxonomy (NCBI): domain Bacteria; kingdom Bacillati; phylum Actinomycetota; class Actinomycetes; order Kitasatosporales; family Streptomycetaceae; genus Streptomyces; species Streptomyces sp. G45. Next base: position 7,882,904 of record NZ_JBMUZU010000001.1, read on the forward strand.
CCACGACGTGCAGGTCGAGGCCACCTTCCCGGACGGCACCAAGCTCGTCACCGTCCACGACCCGATCGTGTGACAGGAGTTCGCGCCAGATGAGCCATATGCACCCCGAAAGCGGCCCCCACCAGGGCGTGGTCCCCGGGGAGGTCCTCTTCGCCGAGGACCCCGTCCCCTTCAACGAGGGCCGCGAGACCACCCGCCTCACCGTCCTGAACGCCGCCGACCGGCCCGTCCAGGTCGGCTCCCACTACCACTTCGCCGAGGCCAACCCGGGCCTCGACTTCGACCGCGCCGCCGCCCGCGGCAAGCGGCTCAACGTCGCCGCGGGCACCGCCGTCCGCTTCGAGCCCGGCATCCCCGTGGACGTGGAGCTGGTCCCGCTCGCGGGCGCCCGCGTCGTACCCGGCCTGCGCGGCGAGACCGGAGGCCCCCTCGATGCCTGAGCTGTCCCGCGCCGCCTACGCCGACCTGTTCGGACCGACCACCGGCGACCGGATCCGCCTCGCCGACACCGACCTGCTCGTCGAGATCGAGGAGGACCGCTCCGGCGGCCCCGGACGCTCCGGCGACGAGGCGGTCTTCGGCGGCGGCAAGGTCATCCGCGAGTCGATGGGCCAGTCCCGCGCGACCCGCGCCGAGGGCGCGCCCGACACCGTCATCACCGGCGCCGTGATCATCGACCACTGGGGCGTCGTCAAGGCCGACGTCGGCATCCGCGACGGCCGCGTCACCGGCATCGGCAAGGCGGGCAACCCGGACACCATGGACGGGGTCCACCCCGAGCTGGTCATCGGGCCCGAGACCGAGGTCATCGCGGGCAACGGCAGGATCCTCACCGCGGGCGGCATCGACACGCACATCCACTTCATCTCGCCGACCATCGTCGACGAGGCCCTGGCCTCCGGGATCACCACCCTCTTCGGCGGCGGCACCGGCCCCGCCGAAGGCAGCAAGGCGACGACGATCACCCCCGGCGCCTGGCACCTGGCGCGGATGTTCGCCGCGATGGAGGACAGCCCCGTCAACGTCGGCTTCCTCGGCAAGGGCAACACCACGAACGCCGCCTCGCTGCACGCCCAACTGCGCGCCGGAGCCGCCAGCTTCAAGATCCACGAGGACTGGGGCGCGACCCCCGCCGTCATCGACGCCTGCCTCACCGTCTGCGAGCAGACCGGCGCCCAACTGGCCGTCCACACCGACACGCTGAACGAGGCGGGCTTCGTCGACGCCACCTTCGCGGCCGTCGCGGGCCGTACGCTGCACGCCTTCCACGTCGAGGGCGCGGGCGGCGGCCACGCCCCCGACATGATCACCGCGGTCTCGCTGCCGAACATGCTCCCCAGCTCCACCAACCCGACGCGGCCGCACACCGTCAACACCGTCGAGGAGCACCTCGACATGCTGATGGTCTGTCACCACCTCAACCCGGCCGTGCCGGAGGACCTCGCCTTCGCCGAGTCCCGCATCCGCCCGTCGACGATCGCCGCCGAGGACGTCCTCCACGACCTCGGCGCGATCTCCATCATGTCCTCCGACTCCCAGGCGATGGGCCGGGTCGGCGAGGTCGTCCTGCGCACCTGGCAGACGGCCCACGTCATGAAGCGCCGCCGCGGCGCCCTGCCCGGCGACACCCGCGCCGACAACCACCGCGCCCGCCGCTACGTCGCCAAGTACACGATCAACGCGGCCATCGCCCAGGGCATCGAGCACGAGGTCGGCTCGGTGGAGAGCGGCAAACTCGCCGACCTCGTCCTGTGGGACCCGGCGTTCTTCGGCGTCAAGCCGCTGCTGGTGCTGAAGGGCGGGCAGATCGCGTACGCGCAGATGGGCGACGCCAACGCCTCCATCCCCACCCCGCAGCCGGTGCTGCCGCGCCGCATGTTCGGCGCCCACGGCAAGGCGCCCGCGCGCAACTCCCTCGCCTTCGTCACCCAGTCCGCCCTCGACGACGACCTGCCGGAACGCCTCGCCCTCGACCGCCCCTTCGTGGCCATCCGCTCCACCCGCGGCCGCACCAAGGCCGACATGCGCGAGAACGACGCCCTCCCGCGCGTGGAGGTCGCCCCCGACAGCTTCGCCGTGACGATCGACGGCGAACTGGTGGAGCCCGCCCCCGCGGCCGAACTCCCGCTGGCGCAGCGGTACTTCCTCTTCTGATACTTCTGATGTTCCTGATTCCTCTGCAGCCTCTGATGCGCCGCCACGTGATACGAGTGCCATGCGGGCCGAAGCGGCGACCGGTGGCGGCTCCGTACGGCATGGCACCTCACGCACCCGGCGCGGGCGGTACGGCATGACGCGCGCCGCGCTGCTCGTCCTGGCCGACGGCCGCTTCCCCGCCGGGGGCCACGCGCACTCCGGGGGCGCCGAGGCGGCGGTCAAGGCCGGGCGGATCACCGACGCCGCGAGCCTGGAGGACTTCTGCCGGGGGCGGCTGCACACCACCGGCCTGGTGGCGGCGGCCCTCGCCGCGGCGGCCGCGCTCGGCGCCGACCCCGTGGCGCTCGACGAGGCCGCCGACGCCCGCACCCCGTCCCTCGCGCTGCGCACGGCCGCGCGCAAGCTGGGGCGCCAGATGCTGCGGGCGGCGCGCGCGGCCTGGCCGTCACCCGAACTCGACGACCTGGCCCGCGCGTTCCCCAAGGGCGCCCACCAGCCGGTCGTCCTCGGCCTCACCGCGCGAGCGGCGGGCCTGGACGGCACGGACGCGGCGTACTGCGCCGCCTACGAGAGCGTCAGCGGACCCGCGACCGCCGTGGTGCGCCTGCTGAGCCTCGACCCCTTCGCGGCCACGGCGGTCCTCGCGCGGCTCGCGGCCGCCGTGGACCGGGTGTCCGCGGCGGCGGCCCTCGCGGCGGCGCGCGTGCCCGACGAGGGCACGGACGCCCTCCCCGCGGCGTCGGCCCCGCTCCTGGAGATCAGCGCCGAATCCCACGCGGCCTGGCCGGTCCGCCTGTTCGCGTCGTGAACCGGCGGCAGCAAACGAAGGAGAGCACACCATGCACCTGGACCACCCCGACTCCCACCCCCACTCCCACGCCACCGCGGTCAGCGCGGACGCCCACCGCCCCGACGGCACCCGCCGGGCCCTGAGGATCGGCCTGGGCGGACCGGTGGGCTCCGGCAAGACGGCCACGGTCGCCGCCCTCTGCCACGCCCTGCGCGACGAACTCTCCCTCGCCGTCGTCACCAACGACATCTACACCCGCGAGGACGCGGAGTTCCTGCTGAAGGAGGCGGTCCTGCCCCCGGAGCGGATCACCGCCGTGGAGACGGGGGCCTGCCCGCACACCGCGATCCGCGACGACATCTCGGCGAACCTGGAGGCGGTGGAGGACCTGGAGGACGCCGTCGGCCCGCTCGACCTGATCCTGGTCGAGTCCGGCGGCGACAACCTCACGGCCACGTTCTCGCGCGGCCTGGTGGACGCCCAGATCTTCGTGATCGACGTGGCGGGCGGCGACGACATCCCCCGCAAGGGCGGCCCCGGCGTGACGACGGCCGACCTGCTGGTCGTGAACAAGACGGACCTGGCGCCGTACGTGGGCTCCGACCTGGCCCGCATGGCCGCGGACGCCAAGGCGCAGCGCGCGCGACTCCCGGTGGTCTTCCAGTCGTTGCGGTCCGAGGCGCACGTCGCGGAGGTCGCCGACTGGGTCCGGGCGCGGTACGCGGCCTGGGCCGCCCCGGCGGCGTGACGGCCCAGGCCCTGGGCTCGGCGGGCGTCCGCGCCACGGCCCGCGTGGTGGCCCGCCGCGACGGCCGCGGCGGCACGGCCCTGCCCGTACTCGACGGGGAGGGCCCGCTGGCGCTGCGCCGCACCCGCGCGACGGGGCCCGCGGCGCACGTGACGCTGGTCGGGGCGATGAGCGGCCCGCTGGGGGGCGACCACCTGACGGTGGACGCGGCGGTCGAGGAGGGGGCGCGGCTGCGGGTCGGCTCGGCGGCGGCGACGATGGCGCTGCCCGGCCAGGACGGCGTGTCCGAGGCGCGCTACGACGTACGGCTGTCCGTCGCCGCCGACGCGGAGCTGCGGTGGCTGCCGGAGCAGCTGATCTCGGTGCGGGGGAGTGACCTGCGGGTGACGACGCGGGTGGACGTCGCGCGGGGCGGGCGGCTCGTCCTGCGCGAGGAGCAGGTCCTGGGCCGGACGGCGGAGGAACCGGGCCGCCTCACCACCCGCCTGACCGTACGCCACGCGGGCCGCCTGCTCCTCGACCAGGAACTCCACTGCGGCCCCGGCGCCCCCGAAGGCTGGAACGGCCCAGCGGTCCTCTCCGACCACCGGGCAGTGGGCCAACTCCTCGTCATCACCCCCGCCTTCACCACCCACCCGCCCCCACCAGCCCCCCTGGGCCCCCACGCGTCCCTCACCCCCCTCCCCGGCGGCCCCGCGGCCCTCATCACAGCCGTGTCCCCCCACGCCCACCACCTCCGCCGCACCCTGGACGAGGCCCTGGCCCGCCTGGCCCGCTAACCCGGCACCACCGGAGGGCGAACCTCAAGCACCGTGGTGGTCCCTGCCACGGTCCTGTCCTCGTGCAGGGCGATCCGCTGGCCGACCGTGACGTGCCGCCAGTGCGCGGGCGTGAGAGGCAGCAGACGCACCGCGGCCCGGCCGCCGGGCGCCAGGGAGGGCAGGTTCTCCACCCAGAGCGCGGCGACGCCGACCGCGGGACCGCCGCTGGGTGACCGGGCTCCGATGTCCCACAGGGGCCGCAGCACACCGGCGCCGGGAACGGGCGTCTTCCGGCGGGCCTCGGCGGCCGGGCGGAGAGCGAGGTCCGCGCGGATCACACCGCTGCGCGCCTCGCACCACCGCCAGCGGCACCAGGCCGCGCTCCGCCCGAGCCGCAGCTCCTCGGCGGCGTCGGCGAGGGCCTCCCAGAGCGCCGGTGGCAACGCCTGGACCCCGCTCAGCTCTTCCAACAGGCTGAGGGCGACCTCCCACTCGTCCTGGACCAGGTACTCCCAGACGTCGCTCACCGTGACATCGCCCGCGTCGGCGACCGCCTCGGGAACCAGAAGCGAGGCCCTTTCCAGCAGTTCGGGAACGTCCACCCCTGAATTGTCGACCAGGACGCCAACCGGCGGAGGCTCCCCCGGCACGGCCCGGCGTCGTACTTCGCTGTGACCGGTCGGCCTCCTTGTGAGGGAGCCGACCTGCTGTTGGCATGGCTCCGAAGAATGGAGTCTCAACAGGGGGCGAACATGGGCGAGTTGAAGGTCGTCACGTGGAGGCGGTACGGGCATGATCGGCTGTATGTGAACCTGCCGGACGGAACGACTGTCGCGTGGGCCGACCGTCGTACGGGTAGGGTCTCGATCCTTCAAGAGCCCCATCGGCATGAGGCACTTCGGCTGTTACGCGCCCACCTCGCCCGCGGTGCCGAGCCCGAGGGCGCCGCGTCTTCCCCGCCCCCTTCCCGAGGGAGGGAGATTCCCCCGGTACCGAAGGTGCCACCGCTGACGCCGTCCCATGACCTCGCGCTGAATCGCCCTGGCGCGTCATTGCGCGAGAAGCTTGACGCGGAGGGGCCGACCATCCTTGAGCGAGCCGTGGACTGGCTGTTGCGACGGCCGTCTGAAGGGGACTCCTACCGCAAGGGACTGGCCGGTGAGGTCCGGGTCGGTGCCGAGTTGCAGAGGCTCTCACGGCGTGGGTGGCGCGTCCTGCACTCCATAGAGCTGCCCCGGAAGGTGGACGTCGATCACCTCCTGATCGGCCCCGGCGGGGTCTTCTGCATCAACACGAAGCGTCACCTGGGCAAGGCGGTCTGGGTCGGTGACGAGATGGCGCGGATCAATCACGGAAAACCCCGTCCCTACGGCCGCAAGAGCAAGGCGGAGGCACACAGGGTTCAGTCAGTCCTGGAACGCTATGTCGACTTTCCCGTGCGCGTGGAACCCGTACTCGTGTTCGTCGGCGTGACGCGCCTCGACAAGGCCCCGACTCAGCTCGCCGTACACGTGTACCGCGACCGGGAGGTGTCCGCGCTCGGCCCGCTCTCCGGAGTGCTGAGCCCTGAGCAGGTGGACACCCTCTATGCCGTGGCGCGGCACAGGAGCGTCTGGCTGACGGCATGACGTGCCCGAACTGCGGTGGTCCGTCCCGCGGTGGAAGGCTGCGGGCGTGCGGCGCGAGTTCCGGTGGGCCACGTGCAGGGGGTCGGCGCGCGTAGGCACCCGGCCGAGCCGCGGCCTACGGAGGCCGTCTACCGTCAGCGGACCCGGCCGGCGACGCGGGTTGGCGCACGTGCAAGGGGCATCGACTTCGGGCCAGCGCCCGAGTCGTAGTCACTCAGACGGACACGCACCTTATGTCACGGGCCTGGCCCTGCCCAGAGACAGGGCCCCTGACCAGCCCTGGCCGTTCACCGGTACAGCCCGCTCCGTTTATCGGATTGGTAAAGAACCTCCACCACATCTGTCGCCCGCCACCCCCCAGACGGAAGTATCCCCGTACCTAGCGATTGACCGAATCGATGTGCGGGAGGCTCCACTTGAGACGTACTGCGATGACCAGGCGGACCAGACGGATGGTGACGTTCGGCTCCGCGGGATCCCTCGTGGCGGCGACGCTGGTCGCCGGGGCGCTGGTCGCGCCCACCGCGAGCGCGCAGGGGCAGGGGGAGGCGCACGGCGCCTACGCCAAGGACAAGGAGGCCCGCGGGGCCGCCATCGCCGCGGCGCGGGCCGCCAAGAAGGGGATCGACTGGAAGGAGTGTCCCGCGGACTGGGGCCTCGCGAAGGTCCAGTGCGGCTGGGTCACCGTGCCGCTCGACTACGCCAAGCCGTACGGCAAGCAGATCAAGCTCGCCGTCGACCGCGTCGCCAGCACCGGCACCAAGAAGGAGCGCCAGGGCGCCCTGGTGTACAACCCCGGCGGCCCCGGCGGCTCCGGCATGCGCTTCCCGCTGCGCGTGGTGAACAAGAGCCCGCTGTGGGAGAAGACCGCCAAGGCGTACGACTTCGTCGGCTTCGACCCGCGCGGCGTGGGTCACTCCACGCCCATCTCCTGCGTCGACCCGCAGGAGTTCGTCAAGGCGCCCAAGCTGGACCCGGTGCCCGACTCCGAGGCCGACAAGCGCGCCCAGCGCAAGCTCGCCGCCGAGTACGCGCAGGGCTGCAAGGAGCGCAGCGGCTGGATGCTGCCGCACATGACGACGCGGAACACCGCCCGTGACCTCGACGTCATCCGTGCCGCGCTCGGCGAGAAGAAGCTCAACTACCTGGGCGTCTCGTACGGGACGTACCTGGGCGCCGTGTACGCCACGCTCTTCCCCTCGCACGTGCGCCGCATGGTCTTCGACTCCGTCGTGAACCCGTCGCGGGAGAAGATCTGGTACCAGGCCAACCTCGACCAGGACGTCGCCTTCGAGGGTCGCCTCAAGGACTGGATGACCTGGGTCGCCAAGCACGACGCGACCTTCCACCTCGGCGACACCCAGGAGAAGGTGCACGCGCAGTGGCTCAAGCTGCGCGCCGAGGCCAAGCGGGCGCCGCTCAACGGCGTCGTCGGCCCCGCCGAGCTGATCGCGTACTTCCAGAACGCGCCGTACTACGACTCCACCTGGGTCAGCATCGCCACGAACTGGAGCAAGTTCGTCGCCGGTGACCGCAAGCCGCTCATCGACGCCGCGAGCCCCGACCTGTCGGACATCGCGGGCAACAAGTCCTCCGAGAACGGCAACGCCGTCTACACCGCCGTCGAGTGCGCCGACGCCAAGTGGCCCACCAGCTGGAAGAAGTGGGACCGCGACAACACCCGGCTGCACAAGGACCACCCGTTCATGACCTGGTCCAACGCCTGGATGAACCTGCCCTGCGCCACCTGGCCCAGCAAGCAGCACCAGCCCACCGAGGTCAAGACCGGCAAGGGCCTGCCGCCCGTGCTGATAGCCCAGGCCACGCGTGACGCGGCCACCCCGTACGAGGGCGCCGTCGAGCTGCACAAGCGGCTCAAGGGCTCCCGCCTGATCACCGAGAAGGACGCCGGTTCGCACGGCATCACCAACCTGGTGAACCCCTGCCTCAACGAGCGCGTCGACAACTACCTGCTCACCGGCAAGCTCGACAGCCGCGACGTGACCTGCGCCCCGCACGCCACGCCGAAGCCGTAACCAGGCCCTGGCGGCAGCCACACAGCCGCACACACCGGGAGATCGTCGGCCACGTCGGCCCGGCGGTCTCCCGGTCGGCCGTTCACACCGTACGAGGCGTACGGCGGCCTCAGCTCAGCGGCATCCTCGGGAACCTGCGGTCCCCTGACGACCGCCCGCCCGTGCGCTCGGCCTCCTGCTCCGCCTTCACCACGGCCGCGTACTTGTCCACGTACTCCTGGCCCGACAGGCCGAGGATCGCGTACATGATCTCGTCCGTCACCGCGCGGAGCACCGCCTTCTCGCCGTCCATCCCGGCGTAGCGCGCGAAGTCCAGGGGCTCGCCGAAGCGGATCGTCACCCGTTTGAAGCGCGGCAGGACCTGTCCCGGCGGCTGCGCCTCGAACGTGCCGATCATCGCGCACGGCACGACCGGGACCTGTGCCTTGAGCGCCATCGCGGCGACGCCGACCTTGCCCTTGTAGAGCCGCCCGTCGTGCGAGCGGGTGCCCTCGGGGTAGATGCCGAGCAGCTCGCCCCTGCGCAGCACGCCGAGGCCCTCGCGGATCGCGGCCTGCCCGGCCTCCTTGCCGGAGCGGTCCACCGGGATCTGCCCGGCGCTGCGGAAGAACGCCGCCGTCAGCCGCCCCTTCACGCCGGGGCCCGTGAAGTACTCGGCCTTCGCCAGGAACGTGATGCGCCGCTTGATGATGGCGGGCATCAGGAAGTGGTCGGCGAACGACAGGTGGTTCCCGGCGACGATCGCCGCGCCGGACTCCGGGATGTGCTCCAGGCCCTCGATCCTGGGCCGGAAGATCAGCCTGAGCAGGGGACCGAGGAGCACATACTTCAGGAGCAGGTAGAACATGCGGGCGCCGCCTTCCCCGGGTCTGGTGCCGACGCACAGTAGCCAACCGGCGGCCCCGGGGCGAGAGCCTGTTCCGGCGGTCACTGTCGGTGACCAATCTCGTCACGGACCGCTGTCGGTCACCGCACCGCCGCGCTCACCCGCGCGGGGTACGCCGTACGCCCGCCCTCACGTCGTACGCCCGCCCTCACGTCGTACGCGAGAACAGCATCGCCACCGTGATCAGTCCCAGCACCACCCAGCCGAACCACAGCCAGCCGTTGCTGCCGAGCGCCACCGTGTAGGCGGTCACCATGACCAGACCTCCGATGGTGAACGCGCCCATCGTCTTCGTCGCACCCGGCATCGCCCTGCCTCCTCACGACAGACGGTCCGGGCGTCCGGATTCCGGAGCGCCGAGACCGTGGCCTCGGAGCCATCCTCACCCGGGAGCGGCCCCCGCCGCTAGCGCCCGCGCGCGGCCAGTGAGGCCAGATAGGCGTTGTACTCCTCCAGCTCCTTGTCCCCGTCGCGGGCGGCGGCGCGGTCCTTGCGGCGGCCTTCGCGCTGGTCGGAGCGGTACCACTGGAAGAGCAGGGCGATCAGGACGAGCACCGAGGGGATCTCGCTGAACGCCCAGGCGATGCCTCCGGCCGCCTGCTGGTCGGCGAGGGCCTCGACGCCCAGCGAGGCGGGCGGGTTCGCGTATGTGTCGATCATGGGCTCGGACGCCATCATCAGCGCGATGCCGAAGAACGCGTGGAACGGCATGCCCGCGAACAGCTCCAGCATCCGCATCAGGTGCCCGGGGCGGTGCGGGCCCGGGTCGACGCCCATGATCGGCCAGAAGAACACCAGGCCGACGGCGAGGAAGTGCACCATCATGCCGATGTGCCCGGCCTTGGAGCCCATGAGGGTGTCGAAGAGCGGCGTGAAGTACAGCGCGTACAGGCTCGCGATGAACATCGGGATCGTGAACGCCGGGTGCGTGATGATCCGCACGTACCGGCTGTGCAGCAGCGCGAGCAGCAGCTCGCGCGGGCCCTTGCGGCCCCGGCCCGCGACCGGCAGCGCCCGCAGCGCCAGCGTGATCGGCGCGCCGAGCAGCAGCAGGATCGGCGACAGCATGCTGATGATCATGTGCTGCACCATGTGCACGCTGAACAGGACCATGCCGTAGTCGTTCAGCTTGGTGCACATCACCAACAGGATCGTGAGCACGCCCACGACGAACGCCACCGTCCGGCCGACCGGCCAGGCGTCGCCGCGCCGCACGAGCCGCGCCACGCCCCAGCCGTACAGGCCGAGCGCCACCAGGCAGCTGACGAGGAAGAAGGGCTCGACGGACAGCTCAAGCCCACGTGCCAGCGTGAACGGCGGCAGATCCATGTTCATCCCATGGTCCATGCCGTGCATGCCGTGCCCGCCGTGATCCATCCGCTGGCTCCTGATTCCCGCTGGTCGTGCCGAGGGTGCGCGGTACTGATTCGTACAGTTTGTGCGCGGTGTGTCCGCACCAGAGTAGAACCGCCCCCGGCCGCGCTCGCGACCGGGGGCGGGATTCAGGACCGCGCGGGCGCGGCTACAGCACGCACTCCGCTTCCTCGTACCGCTCCACGGGCACCGTCTTCAGGGTCTCCACGGCCTCGGCGAGCGGCACCATCGCGATGTCCGTGCCGCGCAGCGCCGTCAGCTTGCCGAACTCACCGCGGTGCACCGCCTCCACGGCGTGCCAGCCGAAGCGGGTGGCGAGCACGCGGTCGTACGCCGTGGGGGTGCCGCCGCGCTGGACGTGGCCGAGGATCACCGGCCGGGCCTCCTTGCCGAGGCGCTGCTCCAGTTCGAGGGAGAGCTGCCGGGCGATGCCCGCGAACCGCTCGTGGCCGTAGACGTCCCTGCCGCCCTCGTCGAAGTCCATGGTGCCGGGGCGCGGCTTGGCGCCCTCCGCCGCGACGACGATGGCGAACTTCTTGCCTGCCGCGAACCGCTCGCCGACCCTGCGGGCCAGCTCCTCGATGTCGAAGGGCCGCTCGGGCACGACGATGGCGTGGGCGCCCGCGGCCATGCCGGAGTGCAGCGCGATCCAGCCCGTGTGCCGCCCCATGACCTCGACGATCAGGACCCGCTGATGCGACTCGGCGGTGGTCTTCAGCCGGTCGAGGGCCTCGGTGGCGACTCCCACGGCGGTGTCGAAGCCGAACGTGACGTCCGTGGCGGCGATGTCGTTGTCGATGGTCTTCGGTACGCCGACGATCGGCAGGCCCGCGTCGGACAGCAGCCGGGCCGCCTTCAGCGTGCCCTCGCCGCCGATGGGGATGACCGCGTCGAGGCCCAGGTCGGCGACGTGGCCCCGGGCGCGCTCGACGCCGTCACGCAGGTGCGCGGGCTGCACACGGGACGAGCCGAGGATGGTGCCGCCGCGCGCGAGGATGCCGCCGACCGCGTCCAGGTCGAGCTTGCGGTAGTCGCATGCGAGGAGGCCCTTCCAGCCGTCGTGGAAGCCGATGACCTCGTCGCCGTGGTCGACGACGGCGCGGTGGACGACGGAGCGGATGACGGCGTTGAGCCCGGGGCAGTCGCCGCCGGAGGTCAGGACGCCAAGGCGCATGGTGGGAAACCTTTGCAGTCGGGCGGTCCCGGACCCCGTCGTCCGGCTGGATCCCGGCCACCCTACCGGCGCGCCAGGGGCCCTCGCAGGCACCGCCCACCCACTGGACAGACGAACGCCGGACAGGCACATCAAGCCTGTCCGGCGCTTGAGGACGAGCGCGCGGCGCGATGAACCGCTAGGCGGGTTGCTGGGCGGCGGCGATCCGCTCCGCGCGCAGCGCGTCGTACCACCGGTCGTCGGTCGGCGGCAGCGCGTTCACGTCGAGGGCCAGCTTCAGCAGCAGGTCCGCGATGAGCGGGTTGCGGGCGAGGACCGGGCCGTGCATGTACGTGCCGAAGACCGTGCCGTTGTAGGCGCCTTCGGTGCCGTCGCCCGTGCCGTTGCCCTTGCCCAGGCGGACGCGGGCGAAGGGGCGGGCGTTCGGGCCGACGTGCGTGACGCCCTGGTGGTTCTCGAAGCCGGTCAGCTCGGGCAGGCCGAGCCGCGGGTCGATGTCCGCGAGGACGTCGCCGACGCAGCGCTCGCCCTCGCCGCGCACCGAGACCACGTCGAGCAGGCCGAGGCCGGGCTCGCGCTGGCCGAGGTCGTTGATGAACTCGTTGCCCAGGATCTGGTACCCGGCGCAGACCGAGAAGACGATCGCGCCGTTGCCGACGGCCCGCTGGAGGCCGCCGTCGCGGCGCAGCCGCTCGGCGGCGAGCCGCTGCGGCCGGTCCTCGCCGCCGCCGATCAGGTAGATGTCTCCGGAGGTGGGCACCGGCTGGTCGCTGCGCACGTCATAGCGCTCGACCTGGAGGCCGCGCTGGCGGGCGCGGCGCTCCACGACGAGGGCGTTGCCCTGGTCGCCGTAGGTGGACAGCAGGTCGGGGTAGACCCAGACCAGCCGCAGGCTGTTGTCGCTCATGCTCATTCGTCCTCAGTGGCGTTCGGCGCGGTCAGTTGCCCACGCGGCGGCGCAGGTCCTGGAAGGCGGTGTAGTTCGCGATGGTCTCGATGCGGCCGGGCGGGGCCAGCTGCACGGCCTCGTCCAGCGTCTCGCAGACGCGGAAGTCCAGGCCCGCGACCTCCAGGCGCACCGCGAGGTCCAGCTTGCGGTCGCCGAGCACGAAGATCGGGTGACCGGCGAGCCGGGTGTAGTCGACGTCCCAGAGCCAGGAGGTGTCGGTGCCGTCCGCGCCGCGGGCGTTCACCGAGAGGATCACCGGGGCCGGGGGGCCGTCGATGAGCGAAAACGTTTCGAGCCAGCCCGCCGGGTTCTTGGCGAGCAGCAGGCGCAGGTCACGGCCCTGGAACTGGACCACGTCGTAGCGGCCCGCGACGGCCTGCACCTGGTACATCCGCTCCAGGGCGACCTGCGGGGGCACGCCGAAGACGGCGGCGACGGCGGCCGACGAGGTGGCGTTGGCCTTGTTCGCCCGGCCGGGGAGCTGGAGGTGGATGGGCCAGGCCGAGCCGTGCGGGTCCAGGACGTGGTCGCCGGACAGGGCCCAGCTGGGCGTGGGGCGGCGGAAGCCGCACTCGCCGCAGTACCAGTCGTCGCCGGGGCGCTGCATGACGCCGCCGCAGGCCGGGCACGACCAGGCGTCGTCCTTCCAGGCCTGGCCCGCGGCCACCCACACCACGTTCGGCGAGGAGGAGGCCGCCCAGACCACCAGCGGGTCGTCGGCGTTGGCGATGATGACGGCCTTGCTGCCCGCGAGGCCCTCGCGCCACTTCTCGGCGAGCATGCGGGTCTCGGCGGCGCGGTCGAGCTGGTCGCGCGACAGGTTGAGCAGCGCGATGGCCTTGGGGTCGACGTCACGGGCGACGCCCGCCAGGTACTTCTCGTCGACCTCGATCACGCCGAACTTGGCGTCCGAGCCGCCCGCGAGGGCGGAGGTGATGCCCGCGGGCATGTTCGCCCCGAGGGCGTTGGACACGACCGGGCCGCTGGCGCGCAGCGCCTCGGCGATCAGGCGCGTGGTGGTGGTCTTGCCGTTGGTGGCCGAGACGAGGACCACGTCCAGGTGGGTCGCCAGTCGGCCGAGGAGCTCCGGGTCGAGTCTGAGCGCGACCTTGCCGCCGATCACCGAACCGCTGCCGCGGCCGGCCACGCGCGACACCGCCGCGGCCGCCTTGCCCGCCGTCACGGCCAGCTTGGCCCGCGCCGACAGCGACTCTGAGCTGCCAGGGTGTCCTGCCATCGTTCTGGGTCCTCCTTGCGTACGGCGCCGCGCCTGCCCGGCATCGTGTCGGGCCAGCCTATCGAGATCGACTGACAAGCCCGAATCGCACCACCATCCGGACCGTCCCCACTGCGAGGACCGTACTCTTGCCGACATGCGACACGGCTCGATCCCGGGCGCCTCAGGGCGCGTACGACCCCTGACCCTGCTCGGCGCTCCGGTGCTGCACGCGCCGTGCGCGGAGGTGACGGACTTCGGGCTGGACCTGGGGCGGCTCGTGGAGGACATGTTCGCCACGATGTACGCGGCGCAGGGCTGGGGCCTGGCCGCGAACCAGATCGGCGTGGGCCTGAGGGTGTTCGTGTACGACTGCCCGGACGACGAGGACGTGCGGCACCTGGGGCACGTGGTGAACCCGCGGGTGGTCGACCTCGACGGCGTGACCGTGCGCGGGCCCGAGGGGTGTCTGTCCCTGCCGGGCCTTGAGGCGGCGACGCCGCGGTACGACCACGCGGTCGTCGAGGGCGTCACGGTGAAGGGCGACCCGGTGCGGGTGCACGGCACCGGGTACTTCGCGCGCTGCCTCCAGCACGAGAGCGACCACCTCGACGGCGGGGTGTACACCGACCACGTCACCGGGTGGCGCCGCCGCCGCGTCCTGCGGCAAGTGGCGCGAGCGCGGTGGTCCTGACGGACGGTCCCGAAGGGGGTCGGATGGGGCTGCGCCCCTTTCCCCGCTCTGTTGGCGCTTCGCGCCTCGTCCTCAAACGCCGGACGGGCTGAGAGCTAGAAGCCGGGGCCGCCCACCCTGTTGCCCGCCGCGGCCAGGCGGCCCCACAGGAGGTCGGCGAGGCTGCGTACCAACTGGGCGCGGGAGCAGGGGCGTTCGCCGAGCCACCAGTCGCCCGCCGCGTGCATCATGCCGACGATGCCGTGGCCCCAGACGCGGGCCAGCTCGGCGCTCTGCGGGCCGAGGTCGACCCGCTCCTCGATGACCTCCGCCAGCTCCTCGCCCATCCGCCGCAGCAGCGGAGCGGAGTGCAGACCCACCTCGAAGCGGCCGTCGCCGCCGGGGTCCGCGGCGGAGCCCGCCTCCGCCGGGTGCATCAGGAAGCGGTAGACCTGCGGCCGGGCCTCGATGGCCGCCAGGTAGGTGTCGAGGGTCGCCTCCACGCGCTCCCTGCGCTCGGCGGGCGCGTCCAGGGCGGCTCGCAGCGAGGCGAGCAGCGCGTCCGTGTGCCGCTTGGCGAGGGCCGCGTACAGGCCGCCCTTGTCGCCGAAGTGCCGGTACAGGATCGGCTTGGTGATGCCCGCCTCCGCGGCGATGGCGTTCATCGAGGCGCCGGGTCCGTCGCGGAGCACGACCCGGTCGGCCGCCTCAAGGAGTTCGCGCCGTCGTTGCTCGGCGGACCGTTCCTTGTCGGTCCGCTGCGTGGTCTCCATTGTGGTGTTCTCTCCGCCCGTGCGATGGCCTGCGCACGCGCAACGTAACACTCGCGCCGGGGCGCCCATCGAACGGGCTGCCGGGAGTTGACATGGCCTACCGGCCGGTAACAGACTCCAGTTACCGGTAGTAACGTAGCAGGGTTCCGCAGTCCTGGAGGGGTCATGGCCGAGTTCACCATGGAGCTGAACGACGAGCAGAAGGAGGTCAGGGACTGGCTCCACGGGTTCGCCGCCGACGTGATCCGGCCCGCGGCCGCCGAGTGGGACGAGCGCGAGGAGACGCCCTGGCCGGTCATCCAGGAGGCCGCCAAGGTCGGCATCTACTCCCTGGACTTCTACGCCCAGCAGTACTTCGACCCCACGGGCCTCGGCATCCCCATGGCCATGGAGGAGCTGTTCTGGGGGGACGCGGGGATAGCCCTGTCCATCGTCGGCACCGGCCTCGCCGCCGTCGGCGTCCTCGCCAACGGCACCGACGAACAGATCGGCACCTGGATCCCGCAGATGTACGGCGACGCGGACGACGTGAAGGTCGCCGCCTTCTGCTCCTCCGAGCCGGACGCGGGCTCCGACGTCGCCTCCATGCGCACCCGCGCGGTCTACGACGAGGCCAAGGACGAGTGGGTCCTCAACGGCACCAAGACCTGGGCGACCAACGGCGGCATCGCGAACGTCCACGTCGTCGTCGCGGTCGTCGACCCCGAGCTGGGCTCCAAGGGCCACGCCTCCTTCATCGTGCCGCCGAACACCCCCGGCCTGTCCCAGGGCCAGAAGTTCAAGAAGCACGGCATCCGCGCCTCGCACACCGCCGAGGTCGTCCTGGAGGACGTGCGCGTCCCCGGCTCCTGCCTGCTCGGCGGCAAGGAGAAGCTGGACGAGCGCCTGGCCCGCGCCCGGGAGCGGGCGAAGAGCGGCGGCGAGCGGGTGAAGAACGCCGCCATGGCCACCTTCGAGGCGTCCCGCCCGGCGGTCGGCGCGATGGCGGTGGGCACGGCCCGCGCCGCGTACGAGGAGGCCCTGGAGTACGCCAGGACGCGCGAGCAGTTCGGCCGCCCCATCATCGACAACCAGGGCGTGGCCTTCCAGCTCGCCGACATGCGCACGCAGATCGACGCGGCGCGCCTGCTGGTGTGGCGGGCCTCCTGGATGGCGGTCACGGGCAAGAAGTTCGAGAACGCCGAGGGCTCGATGTCCAAGCTGTTCGCGAGCGAGACCGCCAAGAAGGTCACCGCCCAGGCCATCCAGATCCTCGGCGGCAACGGCTACACGCGCGAGTACCCGGTGGAGCGCATGCACCGGGACGCCGCGATCTACACGATCTTCGAGGGCACGAGCGAGATCCAGCGCCTGGTGATCGCGCGCACCCTGTCGGGGATGCCGATCCGCTGACGCGGTCCGCCGCGGGTCCCCTTCCCGCCGGTGCGCTGATACGCGTGAGGGGCCAGGGGGCGACGTGCCCGGAACGCCCCCTGGTTGACGTCATGTGCATGCCCTTACGGTGGGCGCGTCGCCGTCCTGCCGAGGAGTGCCCATGCGCGTCCGACCCATGACCTGGCTGCTCTCCGCCCTCGCCACCGCCGCCGCGGTCACCGCCACCGCGCTCGCCGTCCCGCAGGGAGGCGATCGGAGCCCCGACGACCGGACCGCCCCCGCGGCGCGGGACGCCCGCGCCGCGGGCAAGGCGAAGCCCGACGCGCACGACGTGGTGCTGGCCGTGCACGGCGGCGCCGGGACCGCGCTCGACCGGGACAAGACGAGCCCGGAGCGCGAGAAGGCCTACCGGGACGGGCTCACCCGCGCCCTGCGGGCCGGGCAGAAGGTCCTCGACAAGGGCGGATCCAGCCTGGACGCCGTGCAGGCGGCCGTCGTGGAACTGGAGGACGACCCGCTGTTCAACGCGGGCAAGGGCGCCGTGTTCACCGCCGACGCGGGCCATGAGCTGGACGCGTCGATCATGCGCGGCTCGGACCTCAAGGCGGGCGCGGTGGCGGGCGTGAAGAGCCTGCGCAACCCCATCGCGGGCGCCCGCGCCGTCATGGACAAGTCCCAGCACGTGCTGCTCGCGGGCGAGGGCGCCGACGACTTCGGCGCCCGGCAGGGCCTGAAGACCGTCACACAGGACTACTACTGGACCCAGGCCCGCTGGGACGCCCTGATGGCCGCCAAGGCCGCCGAGAAGGGCGACAAGAAGGCCGCGCGGTCCTCGGCCGCCCTCGCCGACGCGCAGTCCAAGGGCACCGTCGGCGCCGTCGCCGTGGACCGGCGGCGCGACCTCGCGGCGGCCACCTCGACCGGCGGCATGACCAACAAGCTGCCCGGCCGGGTCGGGGACTCGCCCCTCATCGGCTCGGGCACGTACGCCAAGAACGGCACGGTCGCCGCGAGCGCCACCGGCACCGGCGAGGTGTTCATCCGGGGCGCGGCCACCTCGACGATCTCCAACCTGGTGGAGTTCAAGGGCGCCGACGTGGCGAAGGCCGCGTACGAGGTGGTCGTCAAGCGGCTTCCGGCGCTCGGCGGCGACGGGGGAGTGATCGCGCTCGCCCCGAACGGCGACTTCGACGCCCCGCACAGCAGCCCCGGGATGCTGCACGGCTATCTGACGAAGGGCGGCCAGGTCGTCACGAAGATCTTCCCGGACGAGACCCCGCCGAACAGCTAGCCGCCCCCGTCGACCCCTTCCCGCCGCGTCGGCGGTACGGACTGTGCCGACGCGGCGGTCAGGCTCCCGCGCCGCTCCGGCCGTCCGGGCGGAACGTGTACGGCGTCGTCGTACTCAGCTGGGTGAAGCCGAGGCGCGCGAGGATGGGGCGGCTCTGGTCGGAGGCGTCGACCTGGAGGTAGCGCACCCCGCGCTCCGCGGCGATCCGCGCGCGGTAGGCGATCAGCGAGCGGTAGATGCCCCGGCCCCGCCAGTGCTCCACCGTGCCGCCGCCCCACAGGCCCGCGAACTCCGTGCCCGGCAGCAGCTCAAGGCGCGCCGAGCTGACCGGCTCGTCGCCCGCCATGGCGACCACCGCCGCCACCGTGTCCGGCGCCTCGGTCACCAGGCGCAGCACCTGGCGGCCGAGGGCGGTGCCGTCCGTGCCGAAGGCCGCCTCGTGTACCGCTGTCATGAGCCGTACGCCCTCCTCGTCCGTCACGGGGACGAGCCGGACGCCCTCGGGCGGCTCGGGGGCCTGGGGCAGGTCGGCGACGTCGGCGACCATCATGGCCTCGTCGGAGTCGGGCACGAGCCCGGCGGCGCGCAGCCGCTCGGGCAGGTCGTGCGGCAGGTCGTGGGAGTACGCCTTCCACTCGAACTCCCGGCCCAGGGCGGCGAAGTACGCCACCTGCGCGGCGATGGCCGCGTCGGCCGTGGTCGCGTCGAGGTCCGACCAGAGCACGCCGTTCCAGTCGTCGTCGTTCGCGCCGACGCGGCGCACGACCCCGTCCACCCGCTCGATGCGGGCCCCCGGGCCGCCCGGATCCGAACTCTGACGTATCTGCCGGTCATAAGCCGTGAGTACCGCTGCTTGATCCATGCGGTCACTTCAGCAGGGCGGACGGGGTGGGGCAATCGGATTTCCGGGGGCGCCAGGTGGCGCGGCCCGTGTCAGGGGCGGCGCGGCCCCCGCCGAGGGAGCGGGCGGGGGTCGGCGCGGCGGGCTTCCGGTCGCCGGGAGCCCGCCGGGGCGCTCAGGCGTGCCAGCGGCAGCGCAGGGCCGCGGTGGCGAAGCCGGGGCCGAACGCGACCGTGTAGCCGCGGGCGCCGTCCGCGGGCGGGTCGCCGTGGGTGCGCTCCAGGACCCGCAGGATGCTCACGCCGCCGATGTTGCCCTCGTGCGCGAGGGTCTGCGTGGAGTGCCGCGCGTCGTGGTCACCGAGGCCGAGGGCCGCCGCGGTGTCCGCGATGATGCGGGGGCTTCCGGGGTGGATGACGGCGAACTCGGGGCGGTCGTCGCCGACCCAGTCCGTGAGCTGCGGCAGCACGTCCGCCGCGGCAGACAGCGCTTTCTTCGTGGACACGAAGTGGATGCCGTCGGTGTCGATCATGCCCGCCTGGCGCTCGATGCTGTGCGGCAGGACGTACTCGAAGGTGTCCTCGATGACCAGGCCGGGGCCGAGGGGTTCGCTGGTCACGACGGTCGCGGCGGCCGCGTCGCCGAACAGCGCCTTGTAGATCATCGACTCGATGCTGGTGTCCACGTGGTGGTAGATGCCCGACAGGGCCTCACCGGCGACGACCAGGACCTTGCTGCCGGGCCGCGCGGCGACCAGGTCGGCGGCGCGGATCAACGCCTGGGTGCCGCCGGGGCAGGCCACCGTGGTCAGGGCCACCCGCCGCACCGTGGGCCGCAGGCCGAGCCGCTCGATCAGGTTGATGTCGAGGTTCGGGATGCTCCAGCTCGTGGTGTGGGTGGTCACGACGGCGTCGATGTCCGGGGCGTCGAGCCCGGCGGCGTCCAGGGCCGCGGCGGCGGCGCGCTCGGCCATGGCGAGGACGTCGGCGAACACCACGCGGGTGCGGTCCTCGATGCCCGCGCCGCCGGAGACGGTGGGCGCGCCGAGGGGCCGGGTGAAGTAGCGGGTCTGGACGCCGCAGTTGCCCACGACGCGCAGGAACGCGCGCAGCCGGGGGTGGTCGGGATGGTGGGCGCGGATGTCTTCGGCTATCTCCGCTGTCGTGACCTTGTGGTCGCCCACGACGGTCAGCGGTCTGAGCACATGTGCTGGCATGGAAACGGCTCCCACGGGCGCAGTCGGATGTGGGGATGTGGAGTCAACGTACTGCACCACATCGAACATGCGTCCTGTCGTGGCGCTCCCGCCCCCGCCGTCCCCGCCGCCGTGTGAGCAGGGCGAACGCCCGCGTCCCCGCCGCGCGGGGGCACGGCGGGGACGCGGGCGGACGGGCCGGGGGAGGGCCGCCGGAAGGAGGCGGGCCCTCAGGAGGAGCGGAGCATGGGCGCCCGTGGGTGCGAGCGCTGCGTGCCCTCGTGGAAGACGAGCAGCATCAGGCGCGCCCCGGGGGCCGTCAGGGGCTGGGCCGCGCACATCGTGACCCAGCCGGGGCCCTTCTCCGCGTGCATGAGCGGGCGCTCGTCGCCGTCGGGGTGGGGGTAGGGGCGGCCCGCGCCGTAGAGCGGGGCGGTCTCGGGGTCGGCGAGGACCTCCTTCTCGATCTGGCGCAGGGTCTCGTCCTCGGGCCGGGAGGCGAGGGCGCCGCGGAGCTGGGGGAGCACCATCGGCGCCCAGGAGGTGTGCCAGTCCAGGAGGTGCTCGCGGCCGACCGGGTCGAGGACCATCCACCGCATCACGTTCGACGGCACCTGGCCGTCCGGGAACATCCGCGTGAAGGCCTCGTTGTACGCGAGCACGTCCCAGGACGCGTCGGTGACGTACGCCATGTGCCGGACGCCGTCGACGGCCTCCTGCCACACCCCGGGGACCTCCTTGCCGGACGACAGGTGCAGCGGTCCGGGCGGATCCTGGAGCAGGGCGTAGCGGCACAGGGAGACCCACTCCTGCTCGTTGAGGCCGAACAGGCGGGCCACGTCGCGCAGGAGGGAGGTCGGGGGGTTCGGGTAGTTGCCGGACTCGAGGCGGTGGTACGTGCCGAGGGTGCGATGGAGGAGCTGGTCCACCTGGTGCTGGGACAGGCCCGGGGCGCGTCTGCCCTGCCCCGTCGACCGGACGAACCCGTGCGATTCGGGGGCGATGAGGGCGCGTCGTTCGCGGAGCAGAGCGCGCAGCGCCGTCTTGTTCATGGTGGGTAATCCCTCTTCGTACACGCCGAGTTGAGCGTCAGCAGTCTAAATATTCGCATCTTCTTTGGGCATAAACATTGCCTGAAGAAAACGATCAGTCGGTGCGGCATCATGGAGTACGCGAGGCCACCGACCTGCGGGTTTGATCGTCGGTGGGCTCGTGGGCACAACTCAGGGGCATCTTGTCCGAGGAGCCGGAGAATGGCTGAAATTCCTCGTCACGGGATACCCCCTAGGCCTACGGGGTCGTAGTCGGGGAGTGCGTGGGACCGGTTGTTCGTATTCCGATCTGTGTGGTCGGAAACTGAGCAGTGTGTACCTGCGTGGCTGTTACTGCCCGGTTCGGTTCCTGGGTTCACTGGCTGCGGCCGGTGCCGTCACTCGCCATTACGTAGCGGCCACGGTACCGGCCGCCCGTGTTGTTCCGGGCGGTCGCTGTGGCCGGTAGGCGCTCAAGAGGCCCGAGCCGGTGCCCGGGGGCCGCCGTCCGCCTCGTCGGTCGCGCGCACCTGGCGTTCCGCCTCGGCCAGGATCTCCGTCACCCGCAGCCCGAAGCGCGCGTCGCACGCGTGCGGCTTCCCGTCGCGCGCCGCGGCCACGAGCGCGTGGACCGCTGACCGAAACGCGACGCCCGAGTCACCCCACCCTCCCTCCCCGGTCACCGGCGGCGTGACCGTGCCGTTCGCGCCGCGGAACTCCAGCGTGACGCCCGACGCCGCCTCGGGCGCGCGCAGTGTGAGGGTCGCCGTGCTGGACGCTCCGTCGGCGTGCCGCAGCACCAGGTGGACCGTGTCGGCGGGGCCCGGCGCCGCCGTGACCGACGTGATCCGGCCGAGCACCGCCGTCAGGACGGACAGGGCGTGCGGCCCCACGTCCCACAGCCCGCCCTTGGCCGCCCGCCACGGCGAGTCGAACAGGCCGCTGCCGTCGGCCGCGAAGAAGGACCCGTACCAGTCGGCGCGGCCGGTGAACCAGGGGCCGCTCGCGGCCTGTTTCGCCAGCCAGTCGGCGGTGGGCGGGGCGAACCGCAGGGTGAAGAACACCACGGACGCCACTCCCGCCCGCTCCGCCTCCGCGGCCACGGCGCGCGCCGCGTCCGCGGTCGTCGCCACCGGCTTGTCGAGCAGCAGATGGCAGCCCGCCGCCGCGGCCCGCACCGCCAGCGGCGCCTGCACGTCCGGCGGCACCGCGAACGCCACGGCGTCGCTCGCCGCGAAGAGGGCGTCCACGTCCTCGTACGCCGTGGTGGCGTGCGCGGCCGCGAGTTCGGCGGCCGCCAGGGGCGGCGGCCCCAGATGCCGGAAAGCTCGGCGGCGGGGTGCGCGGCGAGCACCGGCGCGTGCGTCGCCGCCGCCCATGGACCCGTTCCGATCAAACCCACGCGAAATCTGCTCATGAGCGCAGTATGGCGGAGCGCTGTGTGACCACCTATGGGCCGGTCGGCGCTTGTCGAACGGCACTTCTCGGCCGCCGCTGGCCGGAGATCGCGTTCTACGGTGTAGAGGAAACCAATAAAGGTCCGGACCTTGGCGGCGCGAATCCTCACGCGCCGTCCGGTGAACGTTCACGGGATCGGCTCATGGGGGGCGGTCAAGCCCCCTTGCTTTCTCGACGGCCCGTCAACTCGCGTTAGTCGAATGGCAATTAGCGGACGGGGTGAATTGGCATTCACTCGGGTGCCGACTCGGCCATGACTCGGTTGCCGGGGGAATGTGCCGGGGAAACATACGGACCGTCCGCGTCCGGCGGAGAGTTCCCGACATCCACCGTTTCGACTGGTATCTGTCCGATTGCCGCATCCGGCCCGATCCCGGCCTCGCTCCGGCCGGTCCGGTCCCGGCCCCGACCTGGCTCCGGTCCGGTCCCGGCCCCGGCCCCGCTCCGGTCCGGTCCGGTCCCGGGCTGATCCCGGCCCGGCTCCGACTCCGGCCCCGGTCGTGGCGCGCTCGTGGCCGCGCGGCCCCCGTCGCCCTACGCTCGTTCCTGGCCGTCGAACTGGGCGGCCAGGGACGGAAAGTGACGCCATGACCAGCTCGACCTCGCATCCGCCGACGCCGTGCGCGCCGGGCTCCGCGCGCCGCGACGCCGAGGCCACCAAGGCCGCCATCGTGCGCGCCGCCCGCCACCTCCTGGCACGGCACGCGCACGCCGACATCACCTTGAAAGCGGTGGCCGAACGCGCCGGTGTGAGCCCGCCGTTGGTCCTGAAGTACTTCGGCAGCAAGGACGCGCTGTTCACGCAGATCATGTCCTTCGAGGCCGACGCCGCCGCCGTCCTCGACGCGCCCCTGGAGGGGCTCGGCCGCCACATGGTCAGCCATCTGCTCACCAGCCAGGCCGAACAGGGCGCCGACCCCCTGCTGCGCATCGTCTTCGCGCCACTGCACCGCGAGCACGGCTTCGTCCTGCGCGCCAACTTCCGTACGCAGGTGGTGCGCAGGCTCGGCGAGCGTCTGCCGGGGCCGGACGCGGGCCTGCGCGCCGAGCTGGCCGTGGGCATGCTGCTCGGGCTCGGCGTGATGTACGGCATCGCGCGCGGGCCGCATCTGCGGGCCACGGCGATCACCGAGATCACCGACCGGTACGCACCCGCCGTCCAGTCCTGCCTGACGCCCGAGTGACACCCGCCCCGGCGGCGTCCGGCACCCGGTCCGACTCCCGGGCCGCCGCCCGGCCGCCCCGGTGCACCACGGCGACCGCCGCGAGCCCGAGCGCGAGGCCCACCGCCGTCCGGACGCCGAACGGCTCGTCGAACATCGCCGCGCCCCACACCGCCGTCACCGGGGCCATCAGGAACATCAGGGCGTTGACCCGGGCGACGCCGCCGCGCCGCAGGACCAGCCAGTAGAGCCCGTACCCCCCGAAGGTGGAGAAGCCGACGAGCCAGGCGACCGCCGTCCAGAACGCGGCGTCGGCGGGCGGCGTCGCCCCGCCCACGGCCAGCGCGAGGCCACCGAAGACGACCGCACTGGTGGCGCAGTGCACGGTCAGCGAGACCAGCGGCGGCACGGCGTCGCGCGCGCGGCGGTCCAGGAACGTCGCCGCCACCAGCGACAGCATGCCGAGGAACGGCACCGCGTACGCCCACCAGGGTGCGGTGGTGCCCGCGCCCGCGTCGGCCGTGGTGACGAGCGCGACCCCGGCGAGACCCAGCGCGAGGCCGAGCCACTGCGTCCGGGAGACGTACTGCCCGAGCAGCGGCCCGGCGAGCGCGCCCGCCACCAGCGGCTGGACGCCGTCGATCAGCGCCGTGGTGCCGCTGGAGACGCCCAGCTGGATCGCGTAGTACACCGTCAGGAGGTAGCCGCTCTGGGAGAGCGCGCCGACGGCGGCCTGCCGTCCCAGCGCGCGGGCCGTCAGGCCCCGCCAGCTCCTCCGGTACGCGGTCGCGGCGAGCAGGGCGAGGACGGCGGCCAGCGGCAGGAACCGCCACATCAGGACCGTCACCGCGCCCGCGCTGCCCGCGCCGAGCTTGGCCCCGATGAAGCCGGAGCTCCAGGTGAGCACGAATCCGATCGAGAGCAGGACGTTCACGGCATGCCTCCCGGCCGCCGCGACCGGGGGCCGCGTCGAGTAGACCGATCTGTTTACTTCCCGCAGCGAGTATACAGATCGGTTTACTATGGTCGGATGACGGAGAACGTGAACGAGGGCGAGGGATCAGGGCCGGGGCCGCGCAGGGTCGTCCTGACGCCCGGGGCGCGGCGCGTCCTGGAGGCGGCGGAGCGGCTGTTCTACGAGCGCGGCATCCACGCCGTGGGCGTGGACCTGATCGCGGCCGAGGCGGGCGTCACCAAGAAGACGCTCTACGACCGGTTCGGCTCCAAGGAGCAGATCGTCGTGGAGTACCTGGCCGAGCGGGACGAGCGCTGGCGCGCCTTCCTCGCCGGTCACCTGGAGCGGGCCCGCACCCCCGAGGGGCGGGTGCTGGCCGTCTTCGACGCCTCGCGCGCCTGGGCCGAGCGGAGCCTGCCCCGAGGGTGCAGCATGGTCAACGCCCACGCGGAGATCGCGGACCCCGCCCACCCGGCGTACGCGGTGATCACCGGTCAGAAGGCCTGGATGCTCGCACTGTTCACCGATCTGGCCCGCGCGCTCGCGCCGCGCCGGGCGCGGGCGGTCGGCAGGTCGCTGATGCTGCTGCACGAGGGGGCCCTGGTGGCGTACGGCATCGGCGTCTTCCCCGACGCCATCGGGCACGCGCGCGGGCAGGCGGAGGACCTGCTGCGCGCGCTGCCGGATCAGGTGCCGTCCGCGCGGAGTTGAGTGTCGTATGCATAGATGTTGGGCAAAGCTTTACGGACGGCTGGAATGTGACGTTCCAGTTGGGTCGGGGGCGGCGTCCGGCGCGCTCGCGGGCGAGGGGCGCCCCATGGTGACGGCTTGACCTTCGGTGCGGCGCGGCCGAAACGCCGTGGGTGGGGCGGGCGTACCGGGTGACGGGCGCGTTGACCGTATGCGGTCGGAGGCGGACTCTGGCGATATAGCTGTTAGATACAACTACTTCGCGGGAGGAACTGCGCATGTGCGGTATCACCGGCTGGGTCTCGTTCGACCGTGATCTGCGTCTCCAGGGCCAGGCCCTGGACGCGATGACCGAGACGATGTCCTGCCGCGGCCCGGACGACCGCGGCACCTGGGCCGAGGGCCCCGCCGCGCTCGGCCACCGGCGCCTGGCCATCATCGACCTGCCCGGCGGGCGCCAGCCCATGACCGCGGCGACGCCCGAGGGCACGGTGGCGCTCGTGTACTCCGGCGAGACCTACAACTTCACCGAGCTGCGCACCGAACTCGCCGCGCTGGGCCACGCGTTCACCACCTCGTCCGACACCGAGGTCGTGCTGCGCGGCTACCTCCAGTGGGGCGAGGCGGTCGCGGAGCGCCTCAACGGCATGTACGCCTTCGCCGTCTGGGACGGCCGCCACGACCGCCTGGTGATGATCCGCGACCGCATGGGCATCAAGCCCTTCTACTACTTCCGCACGCCCGACGGCGTCCTGTTCGGCTCCGAGCCCAAGGCGATCCTCGCCAACCCCCTGGCCCGCGCCCGCGTGACCGCCGAAGGCCTGCGCGAGGTGTTCGCCTTCGTGAAGACGCCGGGGCACGCCGTCTGGGACGGCATGCGCGAGGTCGAGCCCGGCACGGTCGTCACCGTCGACCGCGAGGGGCTGCGCACCCGCACGTATTGGCGCCTGGAGACCCGGCCGCACCCGCACGGCCGCGAGGAGACCGTCGCCACGGTCCGCTCGCTGCTCGACGACATCGTGCGCCGCCAGCTGGTGTCCGACGTGCCGCGCTGCGTCCTGCTCTCCGGCGGGCTCGACTCCTCCGCGATGTCGGCGCTCGCGGCCGCGCAGCTCGCCGACAGCGGCGAGACGCTGCGCAGCTTCTCCGTGGACTTCGTGGGCCTGACCGACCACTTCGTCGCCGACGACCTGCGCGGCACGCCGGACACCCCCTACGCCCACGACGTCGCCCGCCTCGCGGGCACCGACCACCGCGACATCGTCTTGGACGCGCAGACGCTCGCCGACCCCGAGGTGCGGGCGAAGATGCTCACGGCCCGCGACCTGCCCGTCGGCTTCGGCGACATGGACGCCTCGCTCTACCTGCTGTTCCAGGCGATCCGCGAGCACTCCACGGTGGCCCTGTCCGGCGAGTCGGCGGACGAAGTCTTCGGCGGCTACCTCCAGTTCTTCGACGAACAGGCCCGCCAGGGCACCACCTTCCCCTGGCTGGTGCGGCACGCCGAGACCCTCGGCGACGACACGGGCGCGCTGCGCCGGGACGTCCTCGACGCCCTCGACCTGCCCGGGTACGTCGGCGACAGCTACGCCACGGCCGCCGCGGGCGTCGAACGGCTCGACGGCGAGAGCGACTTCGAGTACCGCATGCGCACCATCAGCCACCTCTACCTGACCCGCTTCGTGCGGGTGCTGCTGGACCGCAAGGACCGCGCGAGCATGGCCGTGGGCCTTGAGGTGCGGGTGCCGTTCTGCGACCACCGGCTCGTCGGCTACGTGTACAACGCGCCCTGGGCGCTGAAGTCCTTCGACGGCCGGGAGAAGTCGCTGCTGCGCGAGGCGGCCAGGGACCGGCTGCCGAAGTCGGTGTACGACCGGGTGAAGAGCCCCTACCCGTCCACGCAGGACCCGAAGTACGCCTTCGCGCTCCAGGAGCACGCGAAGGACCTCCTGGCGAACCCGAGCCACCCGGTCTTCGACCTCGTCGACCGGGCGGCCCTGCGCCGCCTCGCGGAGCGGGAGGCGCCGCAGATCCGGCAGGCCTCGCGGCGCGGCCTCGAGCGGGCGCTCGACCTGGCCCTGTGGTTCGACCTGTACAAGCCCGAGGTGGCGCTGGCCTGACGGCCGCCGCCGTCACTGGCCCGAGCGGCTGCGCACGGTCGGCTGGCGCGGCACCGTGTCCCGGTCCGGGGCCGTCGCGAGCGTGTCCAGGAACCGCTGGAGCGCGGGGGCGGCCCCGGCGTCCAGGCGGCGGCGCACCGGAGGCACGGAGGCGCCGCGCCGGGGGCCCTGCGGGTCGTGGACGCCGAGGTCGGCCGTGAGGTGGACGGCCGCCGCGCGGCGTATGAACTCCGCGGCCGTGATCCCGAGCCGGTCCGCGTGCCGCAGCACCGCGTCGTACTCGTCGGGTGGGAACAAGACCTGCACAGGCTTGGCACCGTCCATGGACGCATGATGCCGCCCTGGCCGGTTCCATGCGGTCGGATTGGCATATTCCGCTCAAAGGGGTGGACGCGCGCGGAA
Organism: Streptomyces sp. G45; assembly: GCF_049542095.1. Lineage (NCBI taxonomy): Bacteria > Bacillati > Actinomycetota > Actinomycetes > Kitasatosporales > Streptomycetaceae > Streptomyces > Streptomyces sp. G45. The sequence goes on from NZ_JBMUZU010000001.1 coordinate 7,910,589, forward strand.
CGGGTGGCGCCGGTCGCGGCGGCGGCTCTGAGCAGCGGCGGGGGCGGCCCGACGGGGGAGCGGGGTGCGGTCCGCCGGTGGGGGGTGCGGCCTCCGGCGGGGCGAGGACCGGCCGACGCGAGGGTCCGGGCGGGCCCTGAGGAGGGGCGAGGACCGGCCGAGGCGGGGGTGCGGGCAGGTCCTGAGGGCCTGAGGAGGGGCGAGCCCCGGCCGGACGGGGGACTCACGGCCGGGGCTCTTATCTTGTTCAACGGTGAAATACGCAGGCGCGTTCCACGCGTCCGGCCTGATCTGCTGTGATCTGCGTTACTCGCCCGTAGCCGGTGCACCTCACCCCCATGGATGTCCAGGTGTACTCAGCACCACCCCCCGCTCGGTGCGTACGCCCAATGTGTCCGACCCCGCCCGTCCGTAGCGTCATGGGTGAGGCGCCGCGGTGCCTCCTGCGAAGCGCCGAGAGAAGGGAAAGCGGGGCCATGTTCGGACACTTTCGCCGCCAGGGCGGGACCGGATCCACCCGGAGCGCGGAGGCGCTGCGGCTCGTCAAGGTCAGCAAGGTCTACGGGAGCGACGACAGCGCCGTCACCGCGCTCGACGGCGTCTCCCTCAGCCTGCCCGCCGGAAGCTTCACCGCCGTCATGGGGCCCTCCGGATCCGGCAAGTCGACGCTCCTGCAGTGCGCCGCCGGGCTCGACCGGGCCGACAGCGGCATCGTCATGGTGGACGGCGAGCAGATGACCGGCGGCACCGAGGCGGAGCTCACCAAGTTCCGGCGCCAGCGCGTCGGCTTCGTCTTCCAGCAGTACAACCTGCTCGACACCCTCACCGTCGAGCAGAACACCACGCTGCCGCTGCGGCTCGCCGGACGGCGCGTCGACCGCCGCCGCGCCCGCGACATCCTCGCCCGGGTCGGCCTCGGCGAGCGGCTCGGGCACCGGCCCGACCAGCTCTCCGGCGGCCAGCGCCAGCGCGTCGCCATCGCCCGGGCCCTGGTCACCGAACCCAGCGTGATCTTCGCGGACGAGCCGACGGGCGCGCTCGACACCCGCAGCGCCCGCGAGGTCCTCGGACTGCTCCAGGAGGCCGTGCGGGTGCACGGCAGGACCGTGGTCATGGTGACCCACGACCCGGTGGCCGCCAGCTACGCGGACGCGGTGCTGTTCCTCGCGGACGGCCGCCTCGCCGGGCACATGGAGCGGCCCACGGTCGACGAGGTCGCCGAGCGGCTCGCGCACCTCGGCGACATGGTCGCCGCCCGCCACGACGTGCCCGCGGGGGTGTGAGCGATGTTCCTGCTCGCCCTGCGCTCCCTGCGGCAGCGCCCCGGACGCTGCGTCGCCACGCTGCTGTCCGCGTTCCTCGGCGCCGCCGTCATCATGACCTTCAACTCCCTGCACGACACGGCCGGTGCCCCCGGCGTCGACAGCACCAGCTCCGAGTCCCTGACCACCGCCGCCAGCGTCGTCGGTGGCTACGGCACCCTGCTCGTGTTCTTCGCCGTCGCCTCCACGCTCACCGTCAACGTCCGCCAGCGCGGCACCGAGATCGCCCTGCTGCGCTCCACCGGGGCGACCCCCGCGCAGATCAAGCGCATGATCGTCGGCGAGGCCGCCGTCATCGCGCTGGTCGGCGCCGTCCTCGCCATCGGGCCCGCGATGCTCGGCGGGCGCCTGCTGCTCCACCTCTTCAAGGACAGCGGGCAGGTCGCCGACTCCGTCGACTACACCTTCGGCCCCGTCGCCCTGCTGACCGGCGTCGACATCACCCTGGTCGCCGCCGTCGGCGCCGCGCTGCTCGCGGTGCGCCGAGCCACCAAGGCCGCCGCGGGGGAGCGCGCGCCCCGAGGCAGGGGGCGCGTCTTCCTCGCGTACGCCGCCCTGGCCGCCGGTGCCGGAAGCGTCAGCACCACCTTCGCCTTCGACGCCACGGACCCCGCCCTGATGGCTCCCGCCGCCTACGGCTCCATCCTGCTCGCCGTCGGCCTCGCCATGCTCGCGCCCCGGCTGCTGCACGGCCTGCTCGGGCTCCTGGAGTGGCCGCTCACCGCGCTCGCCGGAGCGAGCGGCTACCTCACCGTGCACACCCTGCGGCGGCGCGCCGGTGAACTCGCCGGTGTCCTCATGCCGTTGATCCTCTTCACCGGCATGGCGACCGCCACCCTGTACATGCAGGCGGTCGAGAACGACGCCATCGAGGCCTCCGGCCTGACCAAGTCCGTCGACGACAAGAACCTCCAGACCCTGAACCTCGTCGTCGTCGGCATCATCGTCGTCTTCGCCTGCGTCATGCTCGTCAACAGCCTGTACGCCGCCACGTCCTACCGGGCCCGGGAGTTCGGGCAGCAGCGCCTCGCCGGAGCCACGCCCAGGCAGGTGCTCGCCACGGTTGGCGTCGAGGGCCTGGCCCTCACCCTGACCGGGGTGTGCCTCGGCTCGCTCGCCGGGCTCGCCGGGATCGTCTCGTTCACCTCGGTACGCGCCGACCAGGCCCTGCCCGACCAGGGCCTCGGCATCTGGTTCGCCGTCGTGGCCGTCGCGACGGCGGCGACGCTCGGGACCATGCTGGTCACGGCGCGGCGGGTGCTGCGGGCTCCGGCGGTGGAGGCGGTTGCCCTCGCGGCGTGATCTGGCGGGGCGCCTGGTGCCGGGTTCCCGGTGCCGGGCGCCTTTGGCCTGTCGGCCCCTTTGGCCTGTCGGCCCCTTTGGCCTGTCGGCCCGTTGCCTGTTGTTCGTTGGCTTCGTGCTGTGGTGTGTTCTTGGTCTGCGGGTTGGTCGTGGCTGGTCGCGCAGTTCCCGCGCCCCTTCGGGGCGCTTTGGTGTGCCGGGGGTTGGGGGTGGGTGTGCCGGGGGCTTGGGAGAGGGGTTCGTTGTAGCTTCGTGGCGTGACGCTTGATGATCTCCGTGTCTTCATAGCCGTCTGCCGTGCCGGGAGCCTGAGCGCGGTGGCGCGGGAGCTCTCCTGTACGCAGTCGGCGGTGAGCCAGCACGTCAAACGCCTGGAGAAGGAACTCGCCGTCTGCCTCGTGGAGCGGCACGCGCGCGGTGTCGTGCCCACCTCGGCGGGCCGCATCCTGCACGCCGCCGCGGCCGACGGCATCGGCGGCATCGACCTCGCCCTGCGCCGCCTGCGCGACCAGGCGCGCGGTGAGGGCGGCGCCGTGCGCGTCACCACGGGGGCGACGACCGTACGGCACTTCATGGCCGACGCGATCGTCGACTTCCGGCGGCGCCACCCCCGCGTGACCCTGGAGTTCCAGACGGCCAGCTCGAGCCGGGCCTGCTTCGACGCGCTCGCCAACGACGACCTGGACCTGGCATGGATCACCATCGGCGCCCCCGTGCGCGGCATCGAGCAGCGGCCCGTCGCCGACCTGCCGTGGGTGCTCGCCGTCCCCGAGGGCGACCCGCTGGCCGTCCAGGACCGCGTCGGCCTCGCCGACCTGGCGTCCTGCCCGCTGATCCGGCCCCCTCAGGCCGCCACCTCGCGCGCCCAGCTCGACGCGGCCCTCGGGCAGGTGGGCCTGAGCCCGGCGGGGCACACCAGCGTCGCCGACTGGGACACCGCGCTGCTGCTCACCGAACTCGGCGTAGGCCGGGCCGTGGTGCCCGAGCTGCCCGGCTGGCGCGCGGCGGTCCCACCGGGCCTGCGGCTGCTGCCGATCGCGGGGCTGCCCGCCCTGTCGGTGGGCTGGGCGGTGCGCCGCTGGGACGCGCTCAGCCCGCTGGCCCGCACCTTCGCGGACGCGGTGGCCGCGGGGTGCGCGGCGGACCGGGCGGCCGGGGGCGTGCCCGCTCAGGGCGCCCCGCCGGTCGACGGCGGGGCGAGGCGGGCCGCGCGCATCTGGAGGTAGCGGACCTCCGGGCGGCTCAGGGTGCGCTGGGCCGCCAACTGGTAGGCGGCGCGCGCCCCTTCGAGGTCGCCCGCCTTCTCCAGCAGATGGGCGCGCACCGCGTCGAGGCGGTGGTGGCCCGCCAACCGGCCCTCCAGGTCAGCGAGTTCGGCGAGACCCGCCCGGGGCCCGTGCACCATGGCGACCGCCACGGCCCGGCCCAGCTCGGCCATCGGCTCCGGGGCGCGGCGCACCAGGACGTCGTACAGGGCGAGGATCTGCGGCCAGTCGGTGTCCTCGGCGCGCGCCGCCTCGTCGTGCAGCGCGGCGATCGCCGCCTGCACCTGGTACACGCCCGCGGGCCCCTGCCGCAGCGCCTCCTCGACCAGGGCCGTGCCCTCGGCGACGGCCGCCGCGTCCCACCGGGAGCGGTCCTGCTCGTCGAGCGGGATCAGCTCGCCGTGCGGGCCGGTGCGGGCGGCGCTGCGCGCGTCGGTGAGCAGCATCAGCGCGAGCAGCCCCGTCACCGCGCCCTCCCGCGGCAGCAGCCGACGCACCGCCCGGGTCAGCCGGATCGCCTCGCGGGCCAGGTCGGCGCGGTGCAGCGCCGGGCCCGACGTCGCCGTGTAGCCCTCGTTGAAGATCAGGTACAGGACCTGGAGGACCACGGCCAGCCGCTGGTCGCGGTCGGCGGGGCCCGGCTGCCGGAACGGCACGCCCCGTATCCGCCGCTTGGCGCGGCTGACGCGCTGCGCCATCGTCGCCTCCGGCACCAGGTGCGCGCGGGCGATCTCGGCGGTGGTCAGGCCGCCGACGGCCCGCAGCGTCAGGGCGATCTGCGCGGCCGGGGTCAGCGCCGGGTCGCAGCACAGGAACAGCAGCGTGAGCGTGTCGTCGTCGGACGGGGCGCGGCTCTCGCCGGGCGCGGGCGCCGCGAGGGCGTCGCGCGGCAGCAGCCGGGCGGCGCTCTCCTCGCGGCGGCGCCGCGCCTCGTCGGCGCGCAGCTGGTCCACCAGGCGGCGCGCCGCCACCCTGATCAGCCAGCCGCGCGGGTTGTCGGGCACCCCCTGGCCCGGCCACTGCCGCGCGGCGGCGAGCAGCGCCTCCTGCACGGCGTCCTCGGCCTCGTCGAAGTGGCCGTAGCGGCGTACGAGCGCGCCGAGGACCTGCGGCGCGTGCAGGCGCAGCAGGTCCTCGACCTCAGGGGCGCGGGTCACCGGAGCCCTCCCGGACGCGGCGGCGTCACCCGCTCGTGCCGTCGCCGCCCTCCTCCTGCACGGGCCGGATCACCACCGGCGGGTTCGGCGCGCCCTTCGGCACGGGGCACCGCAGGACGCGCTCGGCGATCTCCGTGACGCGCTCCAGGCTCTCGCACTCCAGGAGCCAGTACCCCGCGAGCACCTCCTTGGTCTCGCCGAACGGGCCGTCCGTGACCACCGGGCGGCCCTCGTCGTCCAGGCTCACCACGCGGGCCTGTGCGGGCTCCGCCAGGCCCTGGCCGTCGATGTACTCACCGGACTCGGCGAGGTCGTCGTTCAGGGCCCCCATGAACGCGAACATCTCCTGGAGCTCCTTCTCGCTCCAGGCCGGGCTGTGCGCGGAGGCCTTGCCGCACATGGCGTCGTAGTCGGCCTGCGCGCCCTGCACCATCACCAGGTACTTCATGTCCGTCACTCCTCGGCTGTCAGATCGCCCCTCATGGGCAACTCTCACAGGGGACGTCGGAGCGGGCGACCCGCTCTCGACACGTCCCGCGGAATTTCTTCCACGGGTCCCGTCCCGCCACGGGCGGCGGCCGTGTGCGGCGCCGTCCCCCGACCGGCGCACCCCACGGGGCGGCGCCGGGCGGGTGCCGGGAGAGTGAGGGCATGCGTGCCTGGCGGGAGACGGTGGCGGGGTTGCTGCCGCGTGCCGCGGGCGGGCTGTGGCCGCGCGGCCGCGCGGTCCGCGTGGTGCTCGCGGCCGTGCCCGGCCTGCTCGCCGCGGGGACGCTGGCGCTGTGCGCGGCGGGCGTGGAGCACGCGGCCTCCGGCGGCGGGCGCGAGCACGCCACGCGGACCGCCGCGGCCCCGCACCGCGCGGCCCGGCCGGTGATCGTGCCGCGCGCCCGCTGGCTGGGCGAGGCGCCCGCCAGCCATCCGCCGGTGCGCTACGGCGGACCCGTCCTCGCCGTCTTCGTCCACCACACCGACTCGCCCAACGGGTACGACTGCGCCGACGCGCCCCGCATCATCCGCGCCCTCGCCGCCGGGCAGACCACGGCCCGCTTCTTCGACGACATCGGCTACAACTTCCTCGTCGACCGCTGCGGCACGATCTACGAGGGCCGCGCGGGCGGCGTCGACCAGCCGGTCGTCGGCGCGCACACGCAGGGCTTCAACCACCGCACGGCGGGCGTCGCCGCGATCGGCACGTTCACCGCGGGCACCCCGGTGCCGCGGCCCATGGCCGAGTCCATCGCCGCGCTCGCCGCCTGGAAGCTCGGCCTCGCCGACGTCGACCCGCGGCTGCGCGCCCGCCTGGTCTCCTCCAACGGCCTCAGCCGCTTCCCCGCGGGCACACGCGCCGAGTTCGACGCCGTCGCGGGGCACGCCGACGGCTACTCCACCCAGTGCCCCGGCGCCGCGCTGCGCGCCGCCCTGCCCGCGATCAGGGAGCGCGCCGCGCACCTCCAGGGCCGTGAGCCCGCACGCGCCCAGGCGGCGGGACGGCGCCCGCCGTCCCGCCCCTAGCGGCCGCGTTCAACGGTTCGCGGTCGCGTACACGATGAGGTTGTCCACGGGGTGCCCCTGGGCGTCGTACGCGCCATCGCAGGTGATCAGGCGCAGGGCCCGTGCACTGGTCCGGCCGTAGACCTTCGCCGTGGGGAAGGCCCGCTTGCTGACCGTCTCGGTGCCGGTGACGGTGAAGTGCGCCGTCGCGCCGCGGGCGTCGCGGACGGTGACGCGGGCGCCCTTGCGGAGGTCCTTCAGGTCGTGGAAGACGGCCTTGCCGTAGCGGGTGTCGTTGTGGCCGATGAGGACGGCCGCGCCGCGCTCGCCGGGCACGGCGCCGCCGGTGTACCAGCCCGCCGTCATGCCCTTGTCCGGCGGCGGCACCTCGACGGTGCGGTCCGCGTTGAGGCCGAGGCGCATCAGCGGGGCGCTCACCCCGATGGACGGGATGGACACGCGCACCGGATCCGCGGGCCCGACGCGGATGGCACCGCCCTTCGCGTCGGTCTCGCCGTCGCCGTGCGAGGCGTCCACGGAGTACGTCGACGGGGCGCGGGGCACCTCGGAGTCATCGGCGTCGGAGGCGGACGAGCAGCCGCTCGCGGCCGCGAGGGCGAGGGCGAGCGCGGCGAGTGCGGCGCCCCGGGCGGGGCGCGGGGACTTCGTCGGGGTCATGGGGCTCCGTGGGGGTGGTGCCGCCCGTGCGGACGGCACCACCCCGGTGTGATCGGGCGGACGGGGCGTCAGGGGTGACCGGGGGGTGTGGTCAGCCCTGGGCGCGCCCGGCGGCCCGGCGGCGCAGGACCACCGTGCTCGCGGCCGCGGCCAGGGCGATGCCCGCGGCCGTGCCCATCACGGTGTGGTCGCCGCCGCCGGAGGACGGGCGCTCGCCCGCGGCGACGCCGCCGCGCGGGGCGACGGGCTTGCTGCCGCCGTCCTTCAGGACCTCCGCTGCCGCCGCCCGCTTCTTGGCGACGGCGTCCTTGGAGACCTTCGGCGCGGGCGCGGGCGCCGCCTCCGTGACCGTGGGCTTCGGCTTCGGCGTGACCTCCGAGGCGTGCGCCACGGCGGACGGCGCGGCCAGCACACCGAAGGCGACGGCGGCCGAGACGGCCGCGGCCCGCAGGGAACGGGCGCGGAAGCGCGGGGACAGGGGGGACAGAGGGGCAGAGAGGACATGGGGGCTCCGATCCGGCTGAATATCACTGGGCATCAGGGAGTGCCCGGCGGGAGCGGTGAACACCAAGACCCCGCCGGGCACGGTCGTCAGGCTGTCGCGGAGTTATGAGGAAACTGTCAGGTTCCTGTTGGCGTCCGATCAGGGCCGCCGGTGCAGGGGAGCGGCCCCCCGAGCCCTGGGCCCTGAGCAGCGCCCTAAGGTGACGCCATGACGACGTTGCTGATCCATGACGGTGCCGCCGACCCGCTGGCCCCCACGCCGCGCACGGGCGGAGTGCCGCTGGTGCCGGAGGGCTTCGCCTGGCCCGAGTGCGGCGAGTGCGAGGGAGCGATGCAGTTCCTGGCCCACCTGCCGCTCGACACGGACGTCGTCGCGGTGTTCCAGTGCCAGAACGACCCCGGGCTGTGCGACGAGTGGGACGCCACGGGCGGAGGGAACAAGGCGTTCCGCTTCGCCGCCGAGGGGCTCGTCCCGGCCGTCGTGCCCGAGGAGGGCGAGACCCGGCTGGGCGCGGTCAGCGCGCTGCGCGCGGAGCGGGTCGCCGCGGACGGCTTCGCGGAGGCGCTCGACCAGTGGGCGGACGGCGGCGGGGAGCCGCGCCTCGTCCAGGGCCAGCTCGGCGGCGCACCCGCCTGGGTCCAGGGCGACGAGACGCCCGACTGCCCCGCCTGCACGGCGCCCATGGCGTTCGCGGCGCAACTGGAGGAGGGCCACGACCACGCCACGGCCGCCAACTTCGGGGGCGGCGGCATCGGCTACGTGTTCACGTGCGGGGACTGCCGGGAGGCCGCGTTCCTCTGGCAGTGCTAGGCGCTCCGGGGGACGCGCGGTGCTGTCCGCCGGGCCCCCGGGGAGCCGCCCGGCTCGCCGGGCGCGTGTCAGACCCCTCTGGCACAGTGCCCCTCATGCTCACTGATCGCCACGAGGCCTTCCGCGCCCTGCACCGCGCCGGTGCGCCGCTGCTCCTCCCCAACGCCTGGGACCACGCGTCCGCCGCCGCGCTCGCCCGCGCCGGGTTCCCCGCGATCGGCACGACGAGCCTCGGGGTCGCCGCGGCCGCGGGCAAGGCCGACGCCACCGGCGCCGCGCGCGAGGAGACGCTGCGGCTCGCCCGCGGCATCGCGCGCCTGCCCGCGCTGATCACCGTCGACATCGAGGGCGGCTTCGCCCAGCGCCCCGAGGACGTCGCCGCGCTGGCCCGCGAGCTGACCGCGGCGGGCGTGGTCGGCGTGAACATCGAGGACGGCCGCCCGGACGGCACCCTCGCGCCCGTCGCCGCCCAGTGCGAGCTGATCCGCGCCGTGAAGGAGGCCGTGCCCGAGCTGTTCGTGAACGCCCGCACGGACGCCTACTGGCTGGACGCCGGGCGCGCGCCCGAGGCCGAGCGCCGCACGGCCGCGTACCAACAGGCGGGCGCCGACGGGGTGTTCGTGCCGGGCGTGCAGGACGAGTCCGTGATCGCCGCGCTGACCGCCGCGCTCGACGTCCCCCTGAACGTCCTGTACGCGCCGGGCGGCCTGACGCCCCAGCGCCTCGCCGAGCTGGGCGTGCGGCGCGTGAGCACCGGCTCGCTGCTGTTCCGCACGGCCGTGCAGCAAGCGGTCGACGTGGCCAGGGAGTTCACTCACGGCGCCTTGATCCCCGGGGACGTACTGTCGTACGCCGACGCGCAGGATCTCGCGACGGCGTACGAGGGCTCGGCACACGAGGAATCGGGGCATGAGCGATCGGGGCACGGAGGGTCGGCGCAGGAGTGAGGGAGGGGGGCGGCGCATGGGTGGGCGGGACACCACGCGGCGGGCGTCGCGCGCGGCGCGCCCCGGCTCCGGGCCGCCGTCCCTGTGGGCCGACTCCAACTACCGCCTGTTCCTCGCCCTCCAGGGCCTGTCGGCGCTGGGTGACTCCTTCTCGCACGTGGCGATCCCGCTGCTCGTGCTGCACCGGACCGGCTCGGTCGCGCAGATGGGCCTCGTCACCGCCCTGACCGGGCTCGCCTCGATCGTCACGGGCCTGTTCGCCGGGGTCGTCGCCGACCGCCTGGACCGGCGGCGGCTGCTGATGGCCACCGACGTCGCGCGGTGCGTCCTGCTCGGCAGCGTGCCCCTGGTGTGGCTGTTCGCGACGCCGATCTGGCTGGTCTACGCGGTCGTGCCGCTCGCCGCGGCCTTCGGCATGCTCTTCCAGGTCACGTATGTGACGGTGGTGCCCGCCATCGTTCCGCAGGGTCAGATCCTCAAGGCCAACAGCCACCTGTTCGGGACGTACGCCGTCGCCAGCGCGGGCGGCCCGATGCTCGCGGGCCTGGTCGCGGCCGGGTTCGGGCCCGCCGCGGCGCTCGGCATCGACGCCGTGACGTTCGCGGTGTCGGCGGTCGGCATCCTCTTCGTCCGCGTCCGCGCCGCCCCGTCGCCCGAGCGGGGACCGGCCGAACGGGCGGGAGTGCGGGGGGAGTTCGCCGCCGGGGCGCGGTTCCTGTGGCGGCACCCGGTGCTGCGGCCCCTGACGGTGCTGCTCACCCTCGTCATCTTCCTCACGTACGGCCTGACCGACCTCGTCGTCTTCCGGGTGAAGGAGGAACTCGGGCACGGCGACAGCACCGTGGGCTACGTCCTGACGGCCGCGACCCTCGGCACCCTCGCCGCCGCGGCCGTCGTCGACCGGGTCCGCAAGCGCCTCGGCTTCGGGGTGGTGTGGGTCGGCGTGCACATCGCCGCGGGTGCCGCCGTGGCCGCGCTCGGCCTGACCGGCAGCGTCCCCGCGGTGGGCGCCCTGGCCGCCGCCGTGCTGTTCTGCACCGGCATGGCGGGGATGAACTCCCTGTCCCTGCGCCAGGAAGTGACGCCCGGTCACCTCCTGGGCCGGGTCACCTCGGCGTTCTGGACCCTCCACAACGCCCTCGGCCCGGCGGGCGCGGCGGCCGTCACCGCGGCGGCGGGCACCTGGGGGGTGGCGCCGGTCTGCCTGACGGTGGGCGCGGCCCTGGTCGCCATCGCCCTCGCGGCGACGCGCACGGGCGTGGGCCGCTCCCGCGTCGGCCGCGACCCGGGCGCCGGACGGGCGGTGGAACCCGGCCCGTCCGGCGCGTGAGGCCGACGGCAGGTCAGCGGCGCGATTCCTCCGGGTGCCTGACCGGCGGCTCCCCCGCCGAGGGGGCCTCGTCGCCGTGCCCCGGCCACCACGCCGCGTGCCCGATCAGGGCGGTGAGCGCGGGGGTGAAGAGCATCGCCATGACGAACGCCGCGATCACGATGCCGAAGGACAGCGAGAAGCCCATCTGGGACAGCGTCGAGTTGCCCGCGAGCATCAGCGTCGCGAACGTGCCCGCGAGGATGACGCCCGCCGAGCCGATCGTGGGGCCCGAGTGCCGCACCGCCGTGCCCGCCGCGTCGTGCGGGTCGCGGCCCTCGCGGGCCTCCTCGCGCAGGCGCGACACCATCAGGATGTTGTAGTCCGTGCCGAGCGCCACCACGAACAGGTACATGATCACGGGCAGCATGAACATCAGCCCCGGCTGGTCGCCCAGCTGCTGGAAGATCAGCGAGGTCGCGCCGAGCGTCGCGCCGAACCCGAGCGCCACCGACAGCATCAGGTACCAGGGCGCCACCAGGCTGCGCAGCAGCAGCCCCAGGATCACCATGATGGCGATCGCCGCCACCGGGAAGACCACCGAGTAGTCGCGGTCCACGGCCTTGTTGATGTCGACGTACACGGCCGTGGTGCCGCCCACCAGGGCCTCGGTGCCGGACGGCGCGTCGTCGTGCGCGGCGGGCCGCAGCCGGTCCTTGATGGTGTCCAGGGCCTTCTCGGAGGCGGGCGGGTCCCCGAGGATCACCGAGTACGCGGCGGTCGTGCGGTCCTTGCTGAGCTGGGGCGCCGCCACCGAGCCGACGCCGTCGACGGCCCTCAGCCGGTCGCGGAACGCGGCCGGTTGCCCCTCGCCGAGCGGCCCGTCGCCCTTGGACGTCAGGTACACGAACGTGGGGTCGGTGGTGCCCGCGGGGAAGCCCTTCTCCAGGTTGTCCTGCCAGACGATGGACTCCTTGTCCTTGGGCAGCGAGGAGCCCGCGAGGTCGAAGTTCGCCTTGTAGCCGAGGGCGCCGAGCGCCAGGGCTCCCATGAACAGGCCCGAGACGACCGTCCACACGGCGGGTTTGCGCGCGATGGACCCGCCGAGCTTGGCGAATCCGGTGCCCTGCGGCTCCCGCTGCCAGGACTTCGACGGCCAGAAGACCTTCGTACCGAGCAGCGACACCACGGCGGGCACCAGCGTCAGCCCGGCGAGCAGCGTCAGGAACACGGCGATCGCGAGGGCGGGGCCCATCGAGCGCAGCATGCCGAGCGACGACAGGGTGAGCGCGGCGAACGCCACGATGACGGCGCCCGCCGCCGACGCGATCGCCTCGCCGACCCGCTCCACGGCGTGCACCATGCCGCCCTTGGGGTCCTCGCCCGCGCGCAGCGCCTCGCGGTAGCGGAACAGCAGGAACAGGATGTAGTCGGTGCCGACGCCGAACAGGACGACGGTGAGCAGCTCCTGGATGGAGGAGTCGGCCTTCATGTCGAAGGCCTTGTTCGCCCAGGCGATCAGGCCCGTGGCCATCGGGGAGATCAAGCCGATCAGGACGACCGGCAGCAGCGCGATGATGGGGCTGCGGAAGATCACAAGCAGCAGCACGATGATGATCACGATGGTGCCGACGCCGACGAGCATGCCCGCCCGCTCCGAGGCGTCCCGCTCGTCCAGGGCCTGCGCCGCCGAGCCGGTGATGCCCGCGTCGAGGTCGGAGCCCTTGAGCGCCGACTTGAGGTCGCCGCGCAGGTCCTCGACGGCGTCCTGCTGGGTGGTGTCCTCGGGGTTGGTGACCTTCGGCATGGCCACCACGGACGTCTGCACCCGCTTGTTGGGGGAGACCTCGCCCGGCCTGACGGCCTGGACGTCCTTGATCTTCTTCGCCTCCAGGTCCTTGGAGACCCGGACGACCTCGGCGGAGTCGGCCGCGGTCAGGGCGCGGCCGTCGGAGCGCTGGAAGACGATGATCGCGCCGACGTTCTCCTGCTGCGGGAAGTCCCTCTCCTGCAGGTCCGAGGCGCGGATGGACTCATAGTGCTCGGGAAGGAAGCTCGCCTCGTCGGTGCTCGACGTGAGCTTCGGTGCCAGTGAGATCACGGCGGCGGCCGCGACCACCCAGGCGAGGATGACCCACCACGGGCGGCGGACCACGAACCGGCCCAGTGCAGAGAACATGAACCACTGCCTCTCCTCGCCCCCGAGGCACATCGCATCCTGCCCAGCATCGGCCGGACTATGCGACCCCGCCACTCGGGCGGGCCCCTCGCGGGGCCCGCCGTAGGGCTGGGCGGCGCCGCGGCCGGTGCCCCGGCTCCCTGCGGGCCCCTGCGGGGCGACGGCCTCGACTCCCGGCTGGGCCTCAGCTCCCGGCTGGGCCTTGGCCCTGGCTTCCCGCGGGGCGTCGGCCTCAGCTCCCCGCGGGGCGTCGGCTGGGCCCCTGCGGGTCCCCGGCCCTGGACCCCGGTAGGACTTCGGCCAGCCCCTGCGGGGTCTCGGCCTCGGCTCCCTACGGGACCTGGCCGGATCCCTGCGGGGCGACGGCCGGGGCTCTGCGGGACCCCTGCTGGGCCCCTGCGGGGGCTCGGCCCCGGGACCCTGTGGATCCTTGGCCAGATCCCTGTAGGGGCGTCAGGCCCGGCTCCCTGCGAGAAACCGGCCAGGCCCCTGGGACCTGGCCGGATCCCCGCGCGGCCTCGACTGAGCCCGTGTAGGGCCCCCGGGCCCAGGCGGCCCCCAGCAGGGCCCCCGCAGCCCCCGGCAGGGCCCCGCCGGGCCCCGAGGTCAGAAGTTGATCATGTGTCCGGCCAGGCCGTGCACGGCCTCCTTGACGGCCTCGCCGAGCGTCGGGTGGGCGTGCACGTTGCGGGCCACCTCGTGCACCGTGAGGTCCCACTGCTGGGCCAGGGTCAGCTCCGGGAGCAGTTCGGTGACGTCGGGGCCGATCAGGTGGGCGCCGATGATCTCGCCGTACTTCGCGTCGCTGATGATCTTCACGAAGCCGACGGTGTCGCCGAGGCCGTGCGCCTTGCCGTTCGCCTGGAACGGGAACTTGGCGACCTTGACGTCGAAGCCCTTCTCCTTGGCCTGCGCCTCCGTCCAGCCGAAGCTCGCGATCTGCGGCTGGCAGTAGGTGGCGCGCGGGATCATCGGGTAGTCGAGTTCCATCGTCTCGGCGTCCGCGATGGTCTCGGCGGCCACGACGCCCATGGACTCGGCGGTGTGCGCGAGCATCAGCTTGGCGGTGACGTCGCCGATGGCGTAGATGTGCGGCACGCTCGTGCGGCAGCGGCCGTCCACCTCGATGGCGCCGCGCTCGGTGAGCGCCACGCCGGTCGCCTCCAGGCCGTAGCCGGTGACGTTCGGCGCGAAGCCGATGGCCTGGAGCACCTTGTCGGCCTCCAGGACCTGCTGGGCCCCGTCCTTGCCGGTGACCGTGACGCGGACCTGCTCGCCGGACTCGTCGATGGACTCCACGCGGGTGGAGGTCAGCACGTCGATGCCGAGCTTGCGGTACTGCTTCGCCAACTCCTTGGAGACGTCCGCGTCCTCCAGGGGCGCGATCCGGTCCAGGAACTCGACGATCGTGACCTTCACGCCGTAGTTGTGCAGGACGTACGCGAATTCGACGCCGATGGCGCCCGCGCCCGCGATCACGATGGAGCGCGGCAGCTCGTCGGCGAGGATCTGCTCCTCGTACGTCACCACGCGGTCGCTGCGGCGCGTGCCGGGCAGCAGCTTCGGGGTGGCGCCGGTGGCGATGACGCAGTTGTCGAAGCCGATCGTGGTGGTCGTGCCGTCCGACTTGGCCACCTGGAGGGTGTTCGCGTCGAGGAAGGTGCCCCGGCCGTCGAACTCCGTGATCTTGTTCTTCTTCATCAGGAAGTGGACGCCCTTGACGCGGCCGTCCGCGACCGTGCGGCTGCGCCGGAACGCCTCGCCGTAGTCGAAGGAGACCTCGCCGTCGACCTTGATGCCGTAGGTCTTCGCCTCGTGCGTGAACAGGTGCGCCAGCTCGGCGTTGCGCAGCAGCGCCTTCGTCGGGATGCAGCCGACGTTGAGGCAGACACCGCCCCAGTACTTCTCCTCCACGACCGCGACTCGCTTGCCGAGCTGGGCGGCGCGGATGGCGGCCACGTAGCCGCCGGGGCCTGCTCCGAGCACGACGACGTCGAAGCGCTCATCCATGGGGTGGTCCTCCCTGGGTTGCACGAACCTGCCTGTACGGCACGATCATCCGCCATGCCGGGTCCCCCGGGGAATTCGGGGCCCTGTGCTGCCCCCCGGTGGGGTGGTTGGCGTCTTTCCCCACCCGCCCGCCCTTCCTTCGCGCTCCGCGCCTCGTCCTCAAACGCCGGACGGGCTTGGTTGGTCGCCGGGCGGGCTTGGTTGGTCGCCGGGCGGGACTGATGGGTCGGCGTTCGCTTCAGGGGTGTTCCGGTGGGGCGTCGTGAGGCGCCATCTGCGTTCTCCCTCGTGGTGCTCGGCGGTGGGGAGAGGCCCGCGGCTCGGGCCACGGCCGCGGACGCGGTGTGGTCGGGGTGGATGTGGGCGATCACTTCCGGTACGCCGGGGTGGGCGGCCAGCCAGGTGACGAGGGCGCGAGCCGCCTCCGTCGCGATGCCCTGCCCCTGCCACGGCGTGCCGACCACCCACGCCACCTCGGCGGCGTCAGGGGTGACGGTCGCCTGCACGGTCCCCGCGAGGTGCCCCCGCTCGCCCAGCCTGATGACCCAGTTGCACCACGAGACGCCGGGGTCCGGCGCCCCGGAGACCTGGCGCGCGTAGCGGGCGCGCAGCGCGTCCACGTCCAGCGGCGCGCCCCCGATGAACCCGTGCAGCGCCGGGTCGGACAGGACGACGGCCATCTCCTCGGCGTGGGCGACCCGGAGGGGTTCGAGGACCAGCCGGTCGGTGGCGAGCGGTACGGCGGTGAGGGGGCGGGGCGCGGGGCGGTGCGCGCCTGCCGCCAGGTGCTCGACGCCGCCGGGAGGGCTCCCCGAAGGTCCCGTAAGACCTGAATCCTCATCAAGGGCATGACATTCGTGAGACGTGGGCATAACTCCGAAGGAAACCAGGGGAGTCAGCCGGTGCCAAGGTGAACAGGGGCACGGCAAGGGCGCCACGAGAACGCAGGACGGCATTGTGCGGCCCCCGACGCTCGGGACATCGGGGGCCGCGGGCCTCGGCTTCCTCCCCCACGAAAGGTTGCCGAGGGATCTGGGGGTGGCGTGCCGTCAGAAGTTGAGCAGCGCGCCTTCGGCGAGGGCGGCGTTCTTCGTGCACGCGTTGCCGAACGTCGTCGACCACGCCACGTGCTTGCCCTGCCACACACCGGTCACGGAGACCACGACCGGGTTCCACTCCTTGGTACAGATGCCCTTCGGGTTGTCGTCGACGAGCGCGTCGAACCTGGCCTCCACCGCGTTGAGCTCGGCACAGGCCGCGCCCGGTGCGGGGTGGGTGCCCGAGGCCTTGGGGGCGCAGGTCAGGGTGACCGCGCGCTGCACCGTGGCCGTAGCGGCGTCTTCGCCCTGGCCGACGGTGAGCACGAGGTCCGACGGCGCGTACAGGCTCGTCGGCTGCGGCGTCGCCGCGTGGGCGGCGCCTGTGGTGACCGCGGAGGCGGTCAGGACACCGGCGGCCACGGCGGCGGCCGCGCTCACGGTCTTGAGGAGGTGACGCACTTTTGACGCTCCTTCAAATGCGGGTGGGTGGTACGCGGATGGTGGTGCGCACCGGTGCTGCTCGGAGTTACGGACGGGTTGCGTGCCGTAACGGTGATTGCGTTCGGGAGTCTTGCAAGTGCGCTGAGTGAGCAGCAACTAGATGGTCGATTTCCGGATGGGGTCGTCCGCTGAGCGCTGCCCGAAAGGCCGTTCGGGCAGCTCAGGGCGGCCGAGCCGGGCGTGCGCCCGGCGCCCAGGCGTGCCGCGCGACCCGGTGGTATAACCCGGAACAACCACTTGACCTGCGAAAATGAGCGGTTGGTTGTTTTCTGTCGCGCTGCCTTCGACCGGAAACCATCGGTTGACCGCGCGGGTCACGAAGGGATATTCGCGCGCCGTTCACCGCGGCGGGGTGGCGCCTGACCTGCGTCGCAGGGGCGGACCTGCCTCCTTGCGGGGCCGCGCCCCGGCCCGGGAGCGGTCCGCGCCCGCGCGCCGGGGTCCGTGCGGCCGGACTTCCCCGCCGCTCGCTGTCCGGCGTTCGTCACACGGGGTTGTGTACGGCTGGTGGGGCGCGGGGCGTGGCGCAGGGCGCCGGGTCCGTCAGGGGGCCGTCGCGCGGGCGCGGGCGGCCTCGGGAGTCAGACGGCCGCCCTCGGCGTACGCGGCGGCGTACCCCTCCGCGCCCAGCCGGGCCCGCGCCAGGGCCGCCGCGCGGTCGACGTCCAGGCGCTCGGCGGGCGGCAGCGGCGCGCCCACCGACGCGCGGGCCGCGGCCGCCGCGCCCAGGAGCGTCGCCGCCGCCTCGTACCCGCCCGCGGCGGCCCGCGCCCCCGCCAGGCCCTCCAGGGCGAGGGCCAGCGCCCGCGGGTCGCCGAGGCCGCGCGCCACCGCGAAGCCCTCGTCGTGCAGCGCCAGGGCCGCCGCCGCGTCGCCCCGCAGCTCCGCGGCGAAACCCAGCTCGGCCAGCGCGAGCGTCACACCGGGGCCGTAGTCGGCCGCGCGGAACCACGCGAGCAGCTCCCGCATGTGCCCCTCGGCGGCGGCCAGGTCGCCCGCGCGGCGCGCCCCGAGGCCGAGCCCGATGAGGGCGTCGACCTCGCCCGAGCGGAAGCTGTGGGCGCGCGCCAGGCGCAGTGCCCGCTCGTGGTGCTCCCGGGCCCCGTCGGTGTCGCCGGTGAGCAGCGCGATCCGGCCGAGCCCCGACAGGCGCTTGGACGCCTCGGTCCACAGCCCCAGGCGCTCGGCGATGGCCAGACCCTCGCGGTGCAGCCGCTCGGCCTCGGCGTGGTCGCCCGCGATCTCGCTCAGCGCGGCCAGCGGGAACACCGTCTGCAACCGGCCGAGCGAGTCGCCGAGGTCGGCGAAGAGCCGCGCGGCGCGCTCGCTGTCGCGCCGCACCGCGCCCAGGTCGCCGCGGGCCATCGCGTGCCGCGCCCGCACGCTCAGCGCCGCCGCCGTGCCCCAGGTGTCGCCGAGGGCGGCGAAGGCGTCCAGGGCCTCGTCGACCAGCCGCTCACCGGCGCGCACCGCGCCCGCGCCGAGCTGCGCGGAGCCGAGGACCCACAGCGCGGTGGCGCGCCCCGCCGGGTCGTCGACCTCCTCGTATGCCTCCTCGTTTGCCGCCAGGGCCGCCCGCACGAGGTCCCCGTCGGCGGCCGGGCCGGGGCCCGTGCCGAGGCAGACGTCCGGGGGCGCGTCGGGGCCCGCGGCGGCGCCCTCGCGCAGCGCGATCCCGGCCCGCCAGGCCAGCGCGAGCGCCCGCGCCGCGGCCGTCTCGGGGGCGGACGCGGCGTCGGGGACCAGCGCCAGCGCCGCGTCCAGCGCGCCGCGGGCCTCGGCGATCCGGCCGCGCAGCACCCAGTACCAGGCGAGCGCGTTCACCACGCCGAGGGCCCGCCCCGCCGCGCCCCGCTCCACCGCCGTGTCAAGCGCCCGCCGGAGATTGGCGCTTTCCTCGTCGAGCCGTTCCAGCCACACGCGCTGCCGCGGGCCGCGCAGCGCCGCACCGGCCCGCACGGCGAGCGCGGCGTAGTGCGCGCTGTGCCGCTCCCGCAGCGCGTCGAACTCGCCCGCCTCCCTGAGCTGTTCGAGCCCGTACGCCCGCACAGACTCAAGGAGGCAGTAGCGCGGCCCGTCCGGGCGGTCCGCCACCACCACGAGCGAGCGGTCCACGAGCCGCCCGAGCACGTCCAGCACGTCCGGGGCGCGCACCGCGCCGCCCGCGCTCACCGCCTCGGCCGCGTCCAGGCCGCACCCGTCGTGCACGGCCAGCCTGCGCAGCAGGGCGCGCTCGCCCGCGCCGAGCAGCGACCAGCTCCAGTCGATGACCGCCCGCAGCGTGCGCTGCCGGGCCGGGGCCCCGCGCAGCCCGCGGGCGAGCAGGGCGAACCGGTCGTCGACGCGGGCGAGCAGGCCGTGCACGCCGAGGGTGCGCACCCGGGCCGCCGCGAGTTCCAGGGCCAGCGGGATGCCGTCGAGCCGGGCGCACAGTTCGGCGACGGCCTCCGCGTCGTCCGCGCCGAGCGCGCCGCCGGGCGCGAGGCCCGCCCGCTGCCGGAACAGCTCCATGGCACCGGCCAGTTCGAGCGGCGCCACCGCCCGCACGTGCTCACCGCTCACGTCCAGCGGCTCCTGGCTGGTCGCCAGGACGCTCAGGCCGGGCACGTCGCGCAGCAGCGCGACGACCGCCTCGGCCGCGGCCTCCACCACGTGCTCGCAGTTGTCGAGCAGCAGCAGCGTCCGCCGCCCGCGCAGCGCGTGCGCCAACCGGCCCACGGAGTCCACCGGCGCCGCCGGGTCCGGCTCCTCGTGCAGCCCGAGCGAGCGCGTCACGGCCTCGGCCACGGCGTCCGGGCGGCGCGTCGCGGGCACGCCCGCCAGCTCCACGAGCCAGACGCCGTCCGGGTACGCCCCGGCCGCGCCGCCCGCCGCCGCCACCGCGAGGCGGGTCTTGCCCACCCCGCCGGGGCCGGTGAGCGTCACCAGCCGTGCGCCGCCCAGCAGTTCCCGGAGCGCGGGCAGTTCGGCGTCGCGGCCTATGAGGGGCGAGACGGGGGTGGGGAGGTTGGTGCGCGCGGGGTGTGCGGGCGCGGTCGAGGGCGCGTACGGGGAAGGAGCGGAGGGCGGCGGGGCGGCCAGGGCGGGGTCCTGCCGGAGGACCGCCGTGTGCAGGGCCGCCAGGTCGGGGCCCGGCGCCAGGCCCAGCTCGTCGGCCAGGCGGCGCCGCAGCTCCTCGTACGAGGCCAGCGCCTCCGTCTGCCGCCCCGCGCGGTACAGCGCCCGCAGGTGCGCGGCCCGCAGGCGCTCCCGCAGCGGATACCGCTCGACGAGATCGGCGAGTTCGGCGGTGAGCGGCCCGTGCTCGCCCAGCTCCAGGCGCGCCTCGGCCCGCTCCTCCCACGCCGTCAGGCGGTCCTCGCCGAGCCGTTCCGCGGCGCCCCGCGCCAGGCCGCCACCGGCGAAGTCGGCGAAGGGCTCGCCGCGCCACAGGCCGAGCGCCGCGTCCAGCAGCCGCACCCGCTCGCCCGGCTCCGCGGCGGCCCGCGCCTCGGCGAGCAGCCGCGCGAACCGCCCCGCGTCGACCGCGTCCGGCGCCACCCGCAGCGCGTACCCGGCAGGCCCCGACACCACCAGGGCCCGCCCGCCCGGCTCGCCCCGCTCCAGGGCGCGGCGCAGCTGGGACGCCTTGCCCTGAAGGGCGTTGGCCGGGTGGTCCGGCAGCGCCGCCGCGCCCCACAGGCCGTCGATGAGCCGCTCGGCGGACACCGGGCGGCCCGGGTGCACCAGGAGCTGGGCGAGGAGCGCGCGGACCTTGGCCCCGGGAACGGCGACGGGCGCCCCGTCGCTCGCCCACACCGCCAGCGGACCCAGCACCCCGAATCGCATGCCGACGACGATAACCCGCCTGCTCAAGCACCCTGTCGGTGCCGACCGGCAGCCGAGCAGCAGCCGGTCAGAGGCCGAGCGACAGCGCACCGGCAGCCGACCGGCAGCGCCCACCCGCAGGGTTCTCGGCACCGGCCACCGACGCGGCGGCCCCCCACCCCGGAGGAACACCAGCCATGAGCACCACGCCCGCCCCTTCCGCCACGCCCACCACCGTCACCGTCCTCGGCCTCGGCAACCTCGGACAGGCCCTCGCCCGGAACCTCCTCGACCAGGGGCACCGCCTCACCGTCTGGAACCGCTCGCAGGACAAGGCCGACGCCCTCGTCGCCGACGGCGCCACCCTCGCCGCCACCCCGGCCGCCGCCATCGCCGCCAGCGACCTGGTCGTCATCTGCGTACTCGACTACACCACCGTCCGCGACCTGCTCACGCCCGTCGGCGGCGCCCTCGCGGGCCGCGCCGTCGTCAACGTCACCTCGGGCATCCCCCAGGCGGCCCGCGAACTGGGCGCGTGGGTGAGCGAGCAGGGCGCCGCCTATGTGGACGGCGCCGTGTACGCGGTCCCGCAGACCATCGGCACACCGGAGGCCTTCGTGCTCTACAGCGGCGACGCCGACGCCTTCGCGCGCCACCGGGCGGTCCTGGAGCCGCTGGGCTCCGCGGTGTTCGTCGGCACGGACGCCCCCCTCGCGCCGGTCTACGACGTGGCGCTGCTCAGCGGCATGTACGGGATGTTCGCGGGCTTCTTCCAGGCGGTGGCCGTCGGCGGCTCCGCCGGGATCGGCGCGGCGCGGGTGACCGACCTGCTGGTGCGCTGGCTGCGGGAGGCGCTCGACGCGCTGCCCGGCTTCGCCGCGGAGATCGACGCGCGCGACTACCGCACGGAGACCTCCAACCTGGACATCAACGCCGTCGGCCTCGCCAACATCCTCACCGCGACACGGGCCCAGGGCGTCGGCGTGGACCTCCTGGCGCCGCTCCAGCGGCTGTTCGACGAGCAGATCGCCCAAGGCCACGGCTCCGCGAGCCTGGCCAGGACCATCGAGTCGCTGCGCTGACGGGCCGACGCGGGGCGCGAGCGCGGGGCGGACCGGCACGGGGCCGCCCCCGGCGTCAACGCGGTGTCAACGTCCGGGCGCGCGCTGCCAAGGATGTGTCAAGGGGCATGTCCGGCCGCCCCGCCAGCGGCTTCGGTGGGGACATAGAAGTCACCCGGCACGCCGAGGAGTTGAGGACCGTGAGCGCGGAACACGTGGTGGGCGTCGTGATCGCCCTGAGCCTGGTCGGATATCTGGTCCTCGCGCGCCTGTACCCGGAGAGGTTCTGACACCGGCGCGATGACCGACGTACGACCCGGACAGCTGAAGATCTACCTCGGGGCGGCACCGGGGGTCGGCAAGACCTGCCGCATGCTCGACGAGGGGCGGCGCAGGGCCGCCCGCGGGGCCGACGTCGTCGTGGGCCTCGTGGAGTGCCACGACCGGCCGCACACCCAGGCCGCGCTCGACGCCGCGCTCGCCCAGGGCGTGGGGGTCGTGGAGCGCGCCCCGAGCGTCCACCGGGGCGCGGAGGCCATCGAACTCGACCTGGACGCGCTGCTCGCCCGGCGCCCCGAAGTGGCCCTGGTCGACGACCTCGCCCACGCCAACGCCCCCGGCGAGGGCCGCAACCCCCGGCGCTGGCAGGACGTCGACCGGCTGCTCACGGCCGGGATCGACGTCGTCACCACCCTCAACATCCAGCACCTGGAGTCCCTCAACGACGTCGTCGAGAAGATCACCAAGGTGCCGCAGACCGAGACGGTCCCCGACGACGTGGTGCGCCGCGCCCAGCAGATCGAACTCGTCGACATCGCCCCGCAGGCGCTGCGCCGCCGCATGGCGCACGGCAACGTCTACCCGCCCCGGCAGGTCGACGCGGCCCTCGCCCACTACTTCCGCACCGGCAACCTGACGGCGCTGCGCCAGCTCGCCCTGCTGTGGCTGGCCGACCGGGTCGACGAGGCGCTCAAGGCCTACCGCGTCGAGCACGGCATCGGCGGCGTCTGGGAGACCCGGGAACGCGTCGTCGTCGGCCTCACCGGCGGCCCCGAGGGCGACACCCTCATCCGCCGCGCCGCCCGCATCGCCGACCGCTCCGCCGGCGGCGAACTGCTCGCCGTGCACGTCACCCGCAGCGACGGCCTCGCCGCGGGCACCTCGCACGCCTCGCTGGCCCGCCAGCGCCGCCTGGTGGAGGACCTCGGCGGCAGCTACCACTCGGTCGTCGGCGACGACACGGCCAGCGCCCTGGTGGAGTTCGCGCGCGCCGAGAACGCCACCCAGCTGGTCCTCGGCTCCAGCCGCCGCGGCCGCTTCGAGCGGTTCCTCACCGGGCGCGGCACCGGCGAGGCCGTCGTCGAGATGTCCGGTGACATCGATGTCCACACCGTCACCCACGAACGCGCCGGGCGCGGCACGCTGCTGCCGTCCCGCAGGCGCACCCTGTCGGGCCCGCGGCGCGTCGCGGGCCCCGTCGCCGGGCTGCTCCTGCCGCTCGCGCTCACCGCCCTCCTCGACCTGGACGTGGCCCGCGGCCGACTGAACCTCACCAGCGAGGCGCTGCTGTTCCTGCTTGCCGTGGTGGGCGTGGCCTGCATCGGCGGCGTGGCCTCCGCGGTGGTCGCGGCCGTCACCGCCTCGCTGCTGCTCAACTACTGGTTCATGCCGCCCACGGGGCACTTCACGCTAGGCGACCCCAACAGCGTGGTCGCGCTCGCGGTGTTCACGAGCGTCGCCGCCACCGTCGCCGCCGTCGTCGACCGCTCCCTGCGCCTGTCCCGGCGCTCGGCGCGCGCCACCGCCGAGGCGGAGACCATGTCGTCGCTCGCGGGCACCATCGTGCGCGGCGGCCGCCCCGTGCCCGCACTCCTGGAGCGGGCCCGCGAGGCCTTCGGCGTCGAGGCCGCCGAACTGGTCGAGGAGCCGCCCGGCACCAGCGACCCCCTGGTGACCGCCGTGCCCGCGGGCGACGCCTATCTGGTCCTGCGCGGACGGCCGCTGCCCTCCGCCGACCGGCGGGTGCTCGCCGCGTTCGCCGCGCACGTGGGCGCCGCCGTGGAGCGGGCCAGGCTCGCCGAGGCCGCCGCCGAGGTGGAGCCGGTCAAGGCCGCCGACCGGATGCGCACCGCCCTGCTGCGCGCCGTCGGCCACGACCTGCGCACCCCGCTGGCCGCCGCCCTCGCCGCGATCGGCTCGCTGCGCAGCCGCGACCTGGACTTCTCCGAACAGGACCGGCAGGAGCTGCTCGCCACCGCCGACGAGTCCATGACCAAGCTGAACCGGCTCGTCGACAACCTGCTCGACATGAGCCGCCTCCAGGCGGGCGCGCTCACCCTCGACCTGCGCGCCACCAGCCTGGAGGAGGTCCTTCCGCCCGCGCTCGACTCGCTGCCCGTCGCCTGCGCCGTCGAGACGGGAAGCCTGGAGGAGATCCCCGAGGTCCGCGCCGACCCGCCGCTGCTGGAGCGCGTCATCGCCAACCTCGTCGGCAACGCCGCCCGGCACACCCCGCCCGGCGAGAAGGTCCTGGTCACCGCCAGCGCCCTCGCGGGCCGCGTGGAGCTGCGCGTCGTCGACCGCGGCCCCGGCCTCCCGGCCGCCGACCGCGACCGGGTCTTCGAGCCCTTCCAGCGGCTCGGCGACACCGACAACACCACCGGCCTCGGCCTCGGCCTCGCGCTCTCCCGCGGCCTCACCGAGGCGATGGACGGCACCCTCACCCCCGAGGACACCCCCGGCGGCGGCCTCACCATGGTCCTGTCCCTGCCCTGCGCCGCACACCCCGGCCCCCCGGACGGTTCGAACAGGGGGATCGCGCAGGGGGCGTGCATCGGGTGAACGCGCGGTCCGGCTCGCGCGTCTGCCATGCTGAGCGCCTTTGACTGACCGGGCGCACCACCCGCACGACCAGTGGGCGGAGCACCCGCACCCGATCGCAGAGACGAGATTCATGGCACGCGGCAAGCTTCGGATCTATGTGGGGGCGGCACCGGGCGTCGGCAAGACGTACGCGATGCTGTCCGAGGCACACCGCCGTATCGAGCGCGGCACCGACTGCGTGGTGGCCTTCGTGGAGCACCACGACCGGCCCCGTACGGAGGTCATGCTGCACGGCCTGGAGACGGTGCCGCGCAAGCAGCTCGGCTACCGGGGCGCGACCTTCACGGAAATGGACGTCGACGCGGTGCTGCGCCGCGCCCCGGCCGTCGCCCTGGTCGACGAGCTGGCGCACACCAACGTGCCCGGCTCGCGCAACGCCAAGCGCTGGCAGGACGTCGAGGAACTTCTCGCCGCCGGGATCGACGTGGTCTCCACCGTCAACATCCAGCACCTGGAGTCCCTGGGCGACGTCGTGGAGTCCATCACCGGCGTCCGGCAGCGCGAGACCGTGCCCGACGACGTGGTGCGCCGCGCCGACCAGATCGAGCTGGTCGACATGTCACCCCAGGCGCTGCGCCGCCGCATGGCGCACGGCAACATCTACAAGGCCGACAAGGTCGACGCGGCCCTGTCCAACTACTTCCGTCCCGGCAACCTGACAGCGCTGCGCGAGCTGGCCCTGCTGTGGGTCGCGGACCGCGTCGACGAGTACCTCCAGCAGTACCGCGGCGAGCACAACATCCGTAAGCCCTGGCAGGCCCGTGAGCGCATCGTCGTCGGCCTCACCGGCGGCCCCGAGGGCCGCACCCTGCTGCGCCGCGCGGCCCGGCTCGCGGAGAAGGGCGCGGGCGGCGAGGTCCTCGCCGTGTACATCGCCCGCAGCGACGGCCTCACCGCGGGCTCCCCGAAGGAACTCGCCGTCCAGCGCACCCTGGTGGAGGACCTCGGCGGCAGCTTCCACCAGGTGATAGGGGAGGACATCACGGCCTCCCTGCTGGAGTTCGCCCGCGGGGTCAACGCCACCCAGATCGTCCTCGGCGTCTCCCGCCGCAAGGGCTGGCAGTACGTGTTCGGGCCGGGCGTCAGCGCCACCGTGGCCAGCGAGTCGGGGCCCGACCTGGACGTCCACCTCGTCACGCACGACGAGGCGGGCAAGGGCCGGGGCCTGTCGGGCACGCCCCGCACCACGCGGCTCGCCCGCGACCGGATCATCTGGGGCTGGCTCGTCGGCATGGTGGGGCCCGCCCTGCTCGCCCTGCTGCTGCGCGGCGTCGCGCCCCACCTCGGGCTCGCCAACGACATGCTGCTGTTCCTGTCGCTGACGGTGGCGGCGGCGCTGCTAGGCGGGCTCGCCCCGGCGCTCGCGTCCGCGGCGTTCGGCTCGCTGCTGCTCAACTACTTCTTCACCCCGCCCGTCCACCACATACTGATCGCGAACCCCAGGAACATCGTCGCCCTCACCATCTTCGTCGCCGTCGCGGTGTCCGTGGCGTCCGTGGTCGACCTGGCGGCCCGCCGCACCCACCAGGCCGCCCGGCTGCGCGCCGAGTCGGAGATACTGTCCCACCTGGCGGGCAGCGTCCTGCGCGGCGAGAACAGCCTGGAGTCCCTTCTGGAGACCGTCCGCGAGACCTTCGCCATGGAGTCCGTCGCCCTCCTGGAGCGCGAGAGCGACATCTCCCTGTGGACCTGCACGGCCAGCGCGGGCACCCGGCCGCACGTCGGCCGCCCCGAGGACGCCGACGTGGACATGCCGGTCGGCGACTACATGTCGCTCGCGCTGACCGGCCGGGTGCTGCCCGCCGAGGACCGGCGGGTGCTCGCCGCGTTCGCCGCGCAGGCCGCCGTCGTCCTCGACCGCCAGCGCCTGAAGTCGCAGGCCGACGAGGCCCGGGCGCTCGCCGAGGGCAACCGCATCCGCACCGCGCTGCTCGCCGCCGTCAGCCACGACCTGCGCACCCCCCTCGCCGGGATCAAGGCGTCGGTGTCCAGCCTGCGCTCCGACGACATCGAGTGGTCCGACGAGGACCGGGCGGAACTCCTCGAAGCCATCGAGGCGGGCGCCGACCGCCTCGACCACCTCGTCGGCAACCTCCTCGACATGTCCCGGCTCCAGACCGACACCGTGCAGCCGATGGTCCGCGAGATCGACCTCGACGAAGTGGTGCCGCTCGCCCTGGAGGGCATGGCCTCCGCCGACAGCGTCGTCCTGGACATCCCCGAGGAGCTGCCGATGGTCGCCGCCGACAAGGGCCTCCTGGAGCGCGCCGTCGCCAACGTCATCGAGAACGCCCTGAAGTACAGCCCCGAGGGCGAGCCCGTCCTGGTCGCCGCCAGCACCATGGCTGACCAGGTGCAACTGCGCGTCGTGGACCGCGGCCCCGGCGTCCCGGACGACGCCAAAGAGCGCATCTTCGAGCCGTTCCAACGGCACGGCGACGCCCCGCGCGGCGCGGGCGTGGGCCTCGGCCTCGCCGTCGCCCGCGGCTTCACCGAGGCTATCGGCGGCACCCTCACCGCCGAGGACACCCCCGGCGGCGGCCTCACCATGGTCCTCGCGCTGCGCCGCGTCCCCGGCCGCCCCCAGACGGACCCGGACCTTCCGGCGGCGGCCACGTCATAGGCGTGGTCATAGAGGCGTGGTCCTAGGCGTACCGGAAGGCTCAGGAGGCGGGCGGGGCCTGGTGGGCCTGGGCGCGTTCGAGGAAGCGGAGGAGTTCGACGGGGAAGGGCAGGACGAGGGTGGAGTTCTTCTCGGCGGCGACGGCCACGACGGTCTGGAGCAGGCGCAGTTGCAGGGCTGCGGGCTGCTCGGACATCTCCTTGGCGGCCTCGGAGAGCTTCTTGGAGGCCTGGAGTTCGGCGTCGGCGTTGATGACGCGGGCGCGGCGCTCGCGGTCGGCCTCGGCCTGACGGGCCATGGAGCGCTTCATGGTCTCCGGCAGCGAGACGTCCTTGATCTCCACGCGGTCGATCTGCACGCCCCAGCCGACGGCCGGGCTGTCGATCATCAGCTCCAGGCCCTGGTTGAGCTTCTCCCGGTTGGACAGCAGATCGTCCAGATCGCTCTTGCCGATGATCGAGCGCAGCGACGTCTGCGCCATCTGCGACACCGCGAACCGGACCAGAGCCGCGGACAGGGTCGCCGCGCCCGCCGCGAGCAGCTCCTGCACCATGACGACCCCCTGTCGCTCCGAGGCACCTCCGAGCCGCCGCACACCACCCGGTATTCACCCGGTATTCAACGGTACGCCCGGTTCGCCGCGCGGGGCGAACGGCCGCCGGGGCGCGGTCAGCGCCGCCGGGGCCGGGACTCGTACAGCCGCGTGTAGTAACGGCCACCGGCCTCCAGACCGGCCGGGTCGTCGCCCGCCGCGCGCACCCGCTCCACGGCGTCACGCTGCTCATCGGGGCCGGTGAACAGGCGCTGCGGGTAGAGCCGCCCGGGATCGGTCGTGGTGACCAGGCCGTGCGCGGCGAGGCTCTGGGCGATCCGGTCGTACGGCACGGTGCGCAGCACGAACGCGTCGACCCACAGGGGAAGCCGCACCTGCTCCAGGAGCGCGTCGAAGGTGCGGTGCGAGACGTAGCTGATGCCGCCGGTGACGATGATCAGGCCGACGCCCGCCAGCGCCCGGGCCAGCGCCGGGCTGGGCGCCGCGCGCTCCAGGTTCTCCGCGTACGCCTCGTCGAGCAGCCCCACGGCCAGGGCGTACGCGGTGGCGTGGGGCGCGCTGTCCACGCCGATGATCCGCGCCGCGCCGGGGCGGCGGCGGGCGGCGTAGAACTCCTTGTCGCGGTCGACGAGTTCGCCCGGCGTGAGCGCGTCCGCCTCCTCGCTCGTGTAGTGCGCGTACAGCTCGTCGAGCGTGACGTCGTGGTTCAGCAGCGCCGCGTTGACGCCGTAACCGCAGCACAGATCGAGGACGGTGACCGGCCCGCCGCGCTCCCGGGCGGCGAGCGCCCGGCGGAAGACGCCCTGCGCGTGGTGCGGGATCTCGTACGCGTACGGGGCGAGTCGGCGGAAGTAGGCGCGCGGGTCCGGCCGGTCGTAGATGTCGTCGAACCGCGTCTTGCCCGACGTCCCGCCCGCCGCGGAGCCGTCGCCGCCGCCGGGGACGGGGCCGCCGTGTCCGGGCGTCCGGTGTGCGCGCATGGGTGTACCTCCGTGAACGTCGGGTCGGGGTGCGGTGGTTGAAGCTCTACCCGAGGCACTCCTGGCGCCGGAAGACCACGAGGCGCGTCCCGGCCACGCTGACTCATTAGGCTGTGCCGGTGTTCACCTCCCAGGGCCCCTCACTGCGTGAGCTGGCCGTCCAGGCGCTGTCGTCCACGGAACGCGGCTACGACCTCCTCGCGCCCACGTTCGACCGCACGCCGTTCCGCACGCCCGACCGGATCCTCGACGCCTGCGCCGAGGCGCTGCGCCCGTACGGCGCGTTCCGCGCGGGCCTCGACGTGTGCTGCGGCACCGGGGCGGGCGTCGAGGTCCTGCTGCCGCTGTGCCGGAAGCGCGTGACGGGCGTGGACTTCAGCGCCGGGATGCTGGACGTGGCGCGGGCGAACGTCGCCGCGCCGGGGGCCGGGCCCGCCGTGGACTGGGTGCGGGCCGACGCCCGGGCGCTGCCGTTCACCGGGGCCTTCGACGTGGCCGTCAGCTTCGGGGCGTTCGGGCACTTCCTGCCGTCGGAGCGGCCCGGCCTTTTCGGGCAGGTGCACCGGGCGCTGCGCCCCGGCGGCCTGTTCGCCTTTCCCATCGGCGCACCCCAGCCACTCACGTCACCATGGTACTGGGCCATGCTCGGCTTCGACGCGGCGATGCGGGTGCGCAACGCGCTGTGGCGGCCCCGCTTCGTCATGTACTACCGCACGTTCCCGCTGGCCGGGGTGCGCGCCGACCTGGAGCGCGCCGGGTTCGCGGTGGACCTGCTGCCGCTGGAGGAGTTCGGCCGCCGCGACGACGGCAGCCCGCACTGGCGCCTGGTGGTGGCGCGCCGGGCGTGACACCGGCCGCCGCGCTCAGGCCCCCGCGCCGCCGCTGCCGAACGCCCGCCGGTACGCCTGCGGGCTGACCCCGGCGACCCGTTTGAAGCGGTCGCGGAACGCGGTGGGGGAGCCGAAGCCGACCTGCGCGGCGATGCGCTCCACCGGGTGCTCGGTGGTCTCCAGGAGGTGCTGGGCGCGGCGCACCCGGGCCCGGTGTAGCCACTGGAGCGGGGTGGTGCCGGTCTGCTCGCGGAAGCGGCGCAGCAGGGTGCGGGTGCTCAGGCCCGCGTGCGCGGCGATGTCGTCGAGGGTGAGGTCACGGGCCGCGTGCTCGTCCAGCCAGGCGAGGAGGGGTTCGAGGGCGGCGCCGCGCGGGCTCGCCGGGGGCAGGTTGACGATGAACTGGGCCTGTCCGCCCTCGCGTTCTAGCGGCATCACGGAGGCGCGCGCGGCCTCGGCGGCGACCGCGGAGCCGTAGTCGCGGCGGATCATGTGCAGGCACAGGTCGAGCCCGGCGGCGGCGCCCGCCGAGGTGAGGATCTGGCCGTTGTCGACGTACAGCACGTCCGGGTCCACGGCGACGTCCGGGTACGCCGCCGCGAGCTGCTCGGCCGCGAACCAGTGCGTGGTCGCCCGCAACCCCTTGAGCAGGCCCGCCTGGGCGAGCACGAACGTGCCGACGCAGATCGACGCGATCCGCGTGCCCGCGTCGGCCGCCGCGCGCAGCGCCGCCAGGACGTCCTCGCGTACCGGCGCCATCGGGTCGTGGACGCCCGGCACCATCACCGTGTCCGCGTCCGCGAGGGCGCTCAGGTCGTGGTGCGCGCGCAGCGTGAACGTGCCCGCGTCGACCTCCGGCTCGGCGGCGCACACCCGCAGCCGGTAGGCGTCCCGGCCGCCGGGCAGACAGGTGCGGGCGAACACGTCGATGGGCATGGCCAGGTCGGACGGGATGACGTTGTCCGGGGCGAGGACCGCGACGGTGTGCATGGCGGCAACGTACGCCACCACCGGAAGTCCGCCAAGCGGCACGGTGGGCCCTGAGCAGCGGGGGAGCGGCGGAAAGGGCCCTGACCAGCGGTCGCAGAGCCCTGGCGATATCCCGTTGGAACCTGTCATTAGTGCCACTGTCGGGGTGCCCCGCGCCCTGGCTAGCCTCGGCCCGGGGCCCGCCGGAACCGCCAGGGAACGGCCGCGGCCCCGCCCCACCACCACCCAGGAAACGGAACCTCGCATGCACGTGCAGGCAGTCCTGTTCGACGGCTTCGACCCGCTGGACGTCCTCGGCCCTCTGGAGACGCTGTACGCGGGCGGCCTCGCTGTCGGCGGCGGGCTCACCGTCGAGCTGGTCTCGGCGGAGGGCCCGCGCGCCATCCCCAGCGGCCTGGCGGCGGTGACGCTGACCGCCACCGCGAAGCTCGACCCCGAGCGCGCCGGACTCGTCCTGCTGCCCGGCGCGGCCGGGCCCACCGAGCAGGGCCACGCCGACGACGACAGCATCCCCTCCCGGCTCCAGCGGGCGCTGTCCACCGAGCTGCCCGCGCTCATGGGCGCCGCCCTCGCCGCGCCGGGCGTGACCGTGGCCACGGTCTGCGGCGGCTCGCTGCTCCTGGCGATGGCGGGGCTCATCAAGGGCCGCGCCACCACCGGGCACCACCTGACGTACGAGGCCCTCCAGGCGCAGGGCGCCCGCCCGGTCGCCGCGCGCGTCGTCGACGACGGCGACCTGGTCAGCGGCGGCGGCGTCACCTCCGGGCTCGACCTCGGCCAGTACCTGCTGGAGCGGGAGTTCGGGCCGCGCGTCGCGCACGCCGTGGGGGAGCTGTTCGCGCACGAGCGGCGCGGCGTCGTCTGGCGGGACGCGGGCGTGCTGCCCGTGGCGAGCTGAGCGGGGCCCGCCGATGACCAAGGTCTTCCTGATCCTGCACGTCCTCGCCGCGATCCTCGCCGTGGGTCCGGTCGCGGTCGCCGCGAGCATGTTCCCGAAGGTGCTGCGCGACGCCCTCGCCGAGCCCGGCGCCGCCGCGCCCGTCACGACGCTGCGCACCCTGCACCGCATCTGCCGCGTCTACGCGGGCGTCGGCTTCGCCGTGGTGGCCTTCGGCTTCGCCACCGCCAGCAGCATGGGCGTCCTGAACAGCCCCTGGCTGGTGACGTCCATCGCGCTCACGTTCGTCGCCGCCGTGGTCCTGATGGTGCTGGTGCTGCCGCGGCAGGAGGCGGCGCTGGACGCGGTGAGCGCGGGGGCCGGGGGCGGTGCGGGGGCCGGGGAAGGGGCGGCGTCTGAGGAGGGGGCGGCGTCCGCGGGCGCCGCCGTGGCCGTCGACGCCCGCGCCAGCGCCCGCCTCGCCATGTTCACCGGTGTCTTCAACCTGCTCTGGGCGACCGTCACCATCCTGATGATCGTCCGGCCGGGCTCCACGACCGGGGGCTGAGCCCGGCGCCGGGGCCCGCGGCGGCTCCCTAGGCCAGGAACTCCGCCCGCTCCGGGGCCACGGGGTGGGCGAAGCCGTCCCTCGCCGCCCAGCGCGCGACCTCGGCGACCGCGAGGTCCGTCAGGCGGCGCCACTCGTTGCCCTGCGACCCGGCCAGGTGCGGGGTGAGCAGGGCGTTGTCGCAGTCCCACAACGGGTGCCCGGGCGGCAGGAGTTCGGGGTCGGTGACGTCGAGCACCGCCCGGATCCGGCCCTCCACCACGGCCCGGGTCAGCGCCTCGTGGTCGACGACGGCGCCGCGCGCGGTGTTGATGAGCACGGCGTCCGGGCGCATGGCGTCGAGCAGGGCGCGGCTGACAAGGCCGCGCGTGGCGGGCAGCAGCGGCGTGTGGACGCTCACCACGTCGCTGGCCGCGAACAGTTCGCCGAGGCCCACGCCACGGGCGCCGAGCGCCGCGGCCCCGGCCTCGGTGACGTACGGATCGTGCAGCAGCACCTCCAGGTCGTACGGGCGCAGCAGTTCGATGACCCGGCGCCCGATGTGCGAGGCGGACAGGACGCCCACCACGCGGCGGTGGTTGCCGACCGAGCGGGGCGTGGCGAACGGGTCGTCGGGGCGGCGCGCGGCGGTGTAGGCGCGCGCCCGCTCCAGGACCCGCTTGCCGGTCAGCAGGATCATCGCGACGGTGTACTCGGCGACGGGCAGCGCGTTGGCGGCCGCCGCCGACGACACCGCGATGCCGCGCTCCCAGCACGCGGGCGTGACGTGACCCCGTACGGAGCCCGCCGTGTGCACCACGGCCCGCAGCCTCGGCGCGGCGGCGAGCGCGGCCGTGTCCAGCGGCGGGCAGCCCCAGCCGGTCACCAGCACCTCGACGTCCCCGAGCACGGCCCGCGCCCGCTCGGTGCCGAAGGCGTCGAGCAGCGGCGGATAGCGCAGCTCGCTCACCCCGGCGAGGGCGGCGACCGCCGCGTCGTCGAGCACGGCCGCCGCGGCCTCGGCCGACATGGCGACCGCGACACGGGGCAGGGAACGGGGGCGGGGCGTCGCGGGCATGGGCCGGGTTCCTCACGTCGTCGGGCAGGGGCTGGGGGCCGCCGGGCGCACCGGACACGCGCCGGGGCCACGGGCCATGCCCACAGCACCAGACGCACGCTACGAGCACCAGACGCCAGGCAGCGGGCAAGCGGCACCGAGCGGCACGCGAGCAGCGCCACAGCGGCACGCCAAGAGCACCAGACGCCACGTCACGAGTCCCGCGCGGCACGCCAGGAGCCCGCGCCCGCCCGCCGCCGCTCATGCCTTCCCGTACGCCGTACCCGTCCGTACGGCTGTACGCCGTACGGGGCCGCGCGTGATGATCTCCCCATGGCTGAGATCACGTTGATGTCGGACCCGGAGGTCGCCGCCGTGCCCGTGCGGGACCGCGGGGAGCGCCTGGTGGACGTCCGCAGCGAGGGCGGGCTGCTGGTCGACTCGCTGGTAGCGGACGCCGAGGGCGCGTACGCGCTGCTGCGCGAGGGGGTGCTGCGGCGCCTGGTGAAGGCGCAGGAGTCGCTGCCGGACGGCCTGCGGCTGCTGTTCGTCGAGGGTTACCGGCCGCTGTCCCTCCAGCGCCACTACTTCGAGGAGTACACGGCCGAGCTGCGCGCCGCCGACCCCACCCGCAGCCCCGGGGACCTGCACGCCGCCGCGAGCCGCTATGTGTCGCCGCCGGACATCGCCCCGCACAGCGCGGGCGCCGCCGTCGACTTGACCCTCGCCGACGCCGACGGCACCCCGCGCGACATGGGCACGCCGGTCAACGCGAGCCCCGAGGAGAGCGCGGGCGCCTGCTACACGCACGCGGACGGCATCGGCGCCGAGGCCCGAGAGAACCGGCGCCTGCTGGGCGCGGTGCTCACGGACGCGGGCCTGGTCAACTACCCCACCGAGTGGTGGCACTGGTCGTACGGCGACCGGTACTGGGCCCTGGCGACGGGCGCGGAGCACGCCCTGTACGGGCCGTGGCAGGGCGACTGAGCGGGGCGCCAGCCATCGGGCGCGCCAGCCGTCCCGGAGAGGGAGCCGTCCCGGGTGGGAGCCCGGCGGTCCGCGGCGGGCGGGTCCGCGGCCCCCGGGTCCCGCCGGGCGCCTCGCCCCCGTATCATCGGCCCCATACCGCATCGCATGGCGGCCTCCTCGTACGTACAGCCCTGACCGGGAGGTCTCCGCATGCCCGCGCTCACCGTCCGACCCTTCCACCGCGACGACCGGGACCAGCTCACCGAGCTGGTGAACGCCCATGTGGCGGCCGTCGTGCCCGGGGTGTCCGTGTCCGTGAACACCGTCGTCGGGGCGCTGGCCCGGCAGCCGGACGAGTTCATCACCGACCCCTGGGTGGCCGAGCGGGTGACGCTCGTGGCCGAGCAGCGGTCGTTCGTCGTGGCGGCCGCGCACCTGCTGCGCTACCGCGGGGACGACGAGGTCGGCCCGGACTACCGGAACATGGGCGTCGTCGACTGGTTCGTCTGCCACCCGCCCGCCTCGTTCTGGCCCGACGCCGACGAGGCCGCCGACCTGCTGATGGGCGCCTGCCTGGCGCAGCTGGCCCGCTGGGGCGTGCGGGCGCGGGAGGCCGACGGCGCGCTGCCCGCTCCCGGCGTGTACGGCCTGCCCCGGGTGTGGCCGCACGTCCGCGCCGCCTACGAGCGCGCCGGGTTCCGGCACACCGGTCACACCGAGGTCGTCCTCATCGCGGCCGTGGCCGACCTGGCGACGCCCGAGCCGCCGGTTCCCGGCCTCGTGGCGCACCGCTCGCTCGGCGAGTGCGGCACTCGCCTCACGGCCCGTCTGAACGGCCGCGACCTCGGCTTCGTCGAGGTCGACACGGCGCTCGGCCGCCCCGAACGCCAGGCCCGCAACGGGGCGTTGGCGGACGTCGGCAACTTCCACCTGGAGCCGGACCACGGCGTCGAGGGCCTCGCCGCCTGGCTGCTCGGGCAGGCCGCCGCGTGGCTGCGGCTCGCGGGCGCCGACCGGCTCCTGGCGTACGAGGCGGCCGACGACCCGGCCGCGCTCGCGGAGCTGACGGCGCTCGGCTTCACCGAGCTGGTGCGCTGCGACCGCGGCTGGACGCACCGGCCGACCGGCTGATACCGGCCGACCCCTGGACGCCCGGCCGGTCACCGACCGGCCGGGCGGCCCGCTCAGCCGAACTGCACCGACCGCTTCGACAGGCCGAGCCAGGTGCCCTCGATGACGCTGCGCTGCGAGCGCAGCTCGTCCTCGGCGGTGCCGAGGGTGACGGCCAGCGGCACGAAGTGCTCCTCGCGCGGGTGCGCGAACCGCGCGCCCGGCGCCTTGTGGAGGAAGTCGAGCAGCGCGTCCACGTCCCCGGCCGCGAGGGCGCGGCTGCCCCAGTCGTCGAACTCGGCCATCACGGACGGCACCTCGTTCTGGGGGTTGATGGCCCGCAGGTTGTGCGTGAAGGAGCCGCTGCCGACGATCAGCACGCCCTCGTCGCGCAGCGGCGCCAGACGGCGCCCGATGTCCATCAGCTTCCGCGGGTCCAGGGTCGGCAGGGAGATCTGGAGGACGGGGACGTCGGCGTCCGGGTACATCTCGCGCAGCGGCACGTACGCGCCGTGGTCGAGGCCCCGGTCCGGCAGGTCGTGCACCGGCATGCCCGGCCCGCGCAGCAGCTTGCGGACCCGCTCGGCAAGGTCGGGGGCGCCGGGCGCGGCGTACTGGATGCGGTAGTAGTGCTCGGGGAAGCCCCAGAAGTCGTAGATCAGCGGCACGGTGGTGGTCGCCCCGAGGGCGAGCGGGGCCTCCTCCCAGTGGGCGGAGACCATCAGGATCGCCCGCGGGCGCGGCAGGTCCCGGCCCCACTGGGCCAGCTCGCCCGGCCAGTGGGCGTCCTCGGCGAGGGTGGGGCCGCCGTGGCTCATGAAGAGGGACGGCATGCGCTCCGGTGCTGCGGTGGTCATGGTCGGCTCCTTGTGCCGTGTGCCTCGTGGTGCGGGGGTGCCGTCCCGTGCTGCGGAGGCGGGTACCCCGTAGGTTCAAATTTGAACCATGCCCCGACCGTAGCTGATTGTTTGAATTTGAACAACAGGCGTACGCTGCCGCCATGGCCGAAACGAACTGGCTCGACGACGACGAGATGGCCGCCTGGCAGGCCTTCCTGACCGCGGGGGCGCTGCTCGACCGGCGCATCGAGCAGCAGCTGAAGGACGAGGCGGGCCTGTCGCACCTCCAGTACGAGGTCCTGGTCAGGCTCTCCGCCGCCGAGGGCGGCGCCCTGCGCATGAGCGAGCTGGCGGACGCCGTCATCACCACCAAGAGCGGCCTCACGTACCAGATCACCCAGCTGGAGAAGGCGGGCCTGGTGCGCCGCCGCTCCTGCGAGCGCGATGTGCGCGGCGTCTACGCCGTCCTCACCGACGCGGGCCGCGCCCGCCTCGAAGAGGCGGCGCCCGGCCATGTCGCGGTGGTCCGCGCCCACCTCGTCGACGTGCTCACCGCCGACCAGCTCGCGGCCCTGCGGGAGGGCCTCGGCGAGGTCGTGCGCAGGCTGGGCGGGAGCCCGGCCTAGCCGCCGCGGGGCGCGCCGGTCAGGGCGTCCGCTCGCCGCGCCGTCCGGACGCCGTGGATCCCCGCACCACCAGCTCGGGCAGGAACACGAACTCGCTGTGCGGGGCGGGCGTGCCGCCGATCTCCTCCAGGAGGGTGCGCACCGCCGCCTGCCCCATCGCCTGGACGGGCTGGCGGACCGTGGTCAGGGGCGGGTCGGTGAACGCGATGAGCGGGGAGTCGTCGAAGCCGACCACCGAGACGTCCCGGGGCACGTCCAGGCCCCGCTCGCGGGCGGCGCGGACGGCGCCGAGCGCCATCATGTCGCTGGCGCACACCAGGCCCGTGCAGCCGCGCGCGATCAGCGCGGCCGCGGCCGCCTGCCCGCCCTCCAGGGTGTAGAGGGAGTGCTCCACCAACTCGTCGGCCTCCTCGGGGGACAGGCCGAGCAACTCGCCCGTGCCGAGCCGGAAGCCCTCGATCTTGCGGACGACGGGCACGAACCGCCGGGGCCCGACCGCGAGGCCGATCCTGGTGTGGCCGAGCGAGGCCAGATGCCGCACGGCGAGGCGCACCGCGGCCCGGTCGTCGGTCGACACGAAGGCCGCGTCGACCTCGGGTGAGAAGCCGTTGACCAGGACGTGGGGGACGCCCTGGGCGCGCAGGGACGCGTAGCGGCCCATGTCCGCCGTGGTGTCCGCGTGCAGTCCGGAGACGAAGATGATCCCGGCGACGCCCCGGTCCACCAGCATCTCCGTCAGCTCGTCCTCCGTGGAGCCGCCCGGGGTCTGCGTGGCGAGCACCGGCGTGTAGCCCTGCCGGGTCAGGGCCTGGCCGATGACCTGGGCGAGCGCGGGGAAGATCGGGTTGTCCAGCTCGGGCGTGATCAGGCCGACCAGGCCCGCGCTGGCGCGGCGGCGCAGCTTGACGGGCCGTTCGTAGCCGAGCACGTCGAGCGCGGCGAGGACGGCTTCGCGGGTGGCCGCGGACACGCCCGGCTTGCCGTTCAGGACCCGGCTCACCGTCGCCTCGCTGACCCCCGCCTGGGCTGCGATGTCGACGAGCCGTGCGGTCATGCGGGGGACTGTACCGGCCGGACGCCGTCTTGCCCACCGCTTGCGCAAGCTTGCGAGGGCTGCCTCCCGGGCTGCTGCCTGGGGGATCGCGAGGGAGCGCGGCAACCTTCCGGACACGTGACGGTAACGATCGACGCCTCTTGCAGAAAATCGCCGCAAGGTCTTTCGAGACGTTTTCAAGCCTGTTACGTTCCTGCCAACCCGGCGCCGCGTCGAGTGCGGCCCCCGGGAGGCACCTCTTCGCCTCCCCCTTTATGTCCCTCATCTCCGGGTCATTCCGGGATCATCCCGGCACGTTCCGGGACCAGTTGAAGGAGTTCACATGCGGCGTGGCACAGCGGCCACCGCACTGGTCGCCGCCCTCACCCTGACCGTGGCGGCGTGCGGCGGCGACGACGGCGACGGCGGGAAGAAGAGCGGCGGCAGGCTCTCCGGCACCGTGACGTTCTGGGACACCTCGAACGACGCGGAGAAGAGCACGTACGAGAAGCTCGCCAAGGGCTTCGAGGACCTGCACCCCGGCGTGAAGGTCAACTACGTCAACGTCCCGTTCGGCGAGGCCAACGCCAAGTTCAAGAACGCCGCGGGCGGCAACTCCGGCGCCCCCGACGTGATGCGCACCGAGGTCGCCTGGGTCGCCGACTTCGCCAACCTCGGCTACCTCGCGCCCCTCGACGACACCACCGCCCTCGACAAGGCGGACGACTACCTGCCGCAGGCCGCCGCCAGCACCAGGTTCAAGGGCAAGACGTACGCCGTCCCGCAGACCATCGACACCCTCGCGCTCTTCTACAACAAGAAGATGCTCAAGGCGGCGGGCGTCGAGGTCCCCAAGACCTTCGCCGACGTCAAGTCCGCCGCCAAGAAGATCAAGTCGAAGACCGGCAAGACCGGCCTGTACCTGCGCGGCGACGACCCGTACTTCTACCTGCCCTACCTCTACGGCGAGGGTGGTGACCTCCTCGACACCAAGAAGAAGGAGATCACCGTAGACGACGCCGAGGGCGAGGCCGCCTTCAAGGTCATGAAGGACCTCGTCGACTCCAAGGCCGCCGTCACCGACGCCAGCGACGGCTACAACAACCAGCTCAACGCCTTCAAGGACGGCGACGTCGCGATGGCCCTCGACGGCCCCTGGTCCATCGAAGGGGCTCTCGCGGGCAAGCAGTTCAAAGACGACAAGGCCAACCTGGGCGTCGCCCCGGTGCCCGGCGGCAGCGCCCGCCAGGCCTCCCCGCAGGGCGGCTGGAACCTCGCCGCGTACGCGGGCTCCAAGAACCTCGACGCCTCCTACGCCTTCATCAAGTACATGAGCTCGGCGAAGGTGCAGCAGCAGACCACCGAGAAGCTCAGCCTGCTGCCCACCCGCACGTCCGTGTACAAGGCCAAGTCCGTCCAGGGCAACCAGATGGTCCAGTTCTTCAAGCCCGCCGTCGACAAGTCCGTGCAGCGGCCGTGGATCCCCGAGGCCAACTCCCTGTTCGAGCCGATCCGGCTCCAGATGGGCAAGGTCCTCGGCGGCGACACCTCGCCCGGCGACGGCGCCAAGGGCATCGGCGACGCCTACCGCAAGCTCCTCAAGGACTACCAGTAGCGATGGCCCTCGACAGCCACCGCCGGGCGGCCCCGGCCGCGGACGCCGAGCGCGTCCGCGACCGCGGCCCCCGCGCCGGAAAGCACCCCGGACGCCTGCGCAGAGCGCTCGCCACCCACTGGTACGCCTGGGCCATGGTCGCCCCCGTGGTGATCGTCATCGGCGTCATCGTCGGCTACCCGCTGGCCCGCGGCGTCTACCTGTCCACGACCGACGCCAACGAGGCGAACGTCGAGCGCACCATCGGCGTCAACCACATCCCCGCCACCTACGAGTCCGTCGGCCTGGACAACTACCGGGCCATCCTCGACGACGGCGTCTTCTGGGACCGGCTGACCTGGACCGTCGTCTGGACGGTGTCCTGCGTCGCCCTGTCCTTCGTCCTCGGGCTCGCCCTCGCGAACATGCTCAACCGCAAGCTCAGGGGCCGCTCCGTCTACCGGATGGCGCTGATCCTGCCCTGGGCCGTGCCCGCGTTCGTCTCCGTCTTCACCTGGCGGCTGCTCTTCAACGAGAAGAACGGCCTGCTCAACAAGATCCTCGAAGGCGGCGGCATCGACGCCGTCCCCTGGCTGAACGACCCCACCTGGGCGAAGGTCTCCGTGATCGCCGTCAACGTCTGGCTCGGCGTGCCGTTCATGCTGGTCGCCATGCTCGGCGGCCTCCAGTCCATCCCGCGCGAGCTGTACGAGGCCGCGGAGATGGACGGCGCGAGCGCCTGGCAGCGCTTCCGGTACGTGACCCTGCCGGGCCTCAGGACCGTCAGCAGCACCGTCGTCCTCATCAGCGCCATCTGGACGTTCAACATGTTCCCGGTGATCTTCCTGCTCACCCGGGCGGCCCGGGCGACGCCACGGAGATCCTGGTGACGTACGCCTACCGGCTCTCGTTCGTCGTCAGCCCCCGCGACTTCGCCGGATCCGCCGCCTGGGCGTGCTGATCCTGCTGCTCCTTTCGCTCTTCGCGGTGGTCTACCGCCGCGCGCTCCGCAGACAGGGAGAGGTGTGGTGACCGTGCGGAAGCACAGCACGCCCCGACCGCGCGGCGAACGCGGGCCGCTCGCCTCCGTCGCGCTGCACACGACGCTGCTGATCGCCAGCCTCATCGCGGTCCTGCCGCCGCTGTGGCTGCTGGTCACGTCGTTCAAACCGCAGAGCGAGGCGTTCTCGACCGCCCTGGTCAAGGACTTCACGCTCGGCAACTACGACCACGTCCTGAACGACACCAAGTTCCTGGACTGGGTGGGCAACTCGCTGCTCGTGGTCGGCCTGACCACGGTCATCGGCGTCTTCATCTCCGCGACCACCGGGTACGCGGTGAGCCGCTTCCGCTTCCCCGGCATGCGGCCCCTGATGTGGCTGCTGCTCATCACGCAGATGTTCCCGGTCGCCGTCCTGATCGTGCCGCTGTACAACCTGCTGGCCGCCATGGAACTGCTCAACCAGCCCCTCGGCCTGGTCCTCACCTACCTGACGATCGCGGTGCCGTTCAGCGCCTGGATGATGAAGGGGTACTTCGACACCATCCCGGCCGAGATCGACGAGGCGGGGCGCGTGGACGGGCTCAACCCGTTCGGCGTCTTCTGGCGGCTGATCCTGCCGCTCGCCAGACCCGGCCTCGCCGTGACCGGCTTCTACAGCTTCATCACCGCCTGGGCGGAGGTCGCCTACGCCTCCGCGTTCATGACGGGCGAGGAGAACCTGACCCTCGCGGGCGGCCTCCAGACCTTCGTCAACCAGTACACCAGCGACTGGGGTTCGCTGACCGCCGCCGCCGTCATCGTGGCCGTGCCCGCCGCGGTGATCTTCGGGCTCGTCCAGCGGCACCTCGTCTCCGGCCTGACCGCCGGAGCCACGAAGTCCTGACGCCCCCGCACCCGCCCGCACCTCCCACGTTCCCAAGGACGACATGAGCAAGCACCCCGCCGACTCCGCCGCCCCCGCCGCCGACTGGTGGCGCGGCGCGGTCATCTACCAGGTCTACCCGCGCAGCTTCGCCGACTCCAACGGCGACGGCATGGGCGACCTGGCGGGCGTCCGCGCCCGGCTGCCCCATCTGCAGGACCTCGGCGTCGACGCCGTCTGGCTCTCCCCGTTCTACGCCTCGCCGCAGGCCGACGCGGGCTACGACGTCGCCGACTACCGCGCCATCGACCCCGTGTTCGGCACCCTCCAGGACGCCGAAGCCGTCATCCGCGACGCCCACGCCCTCGGCCTGCGGATCATCGTCGACCTGGTGCCCAACCACTCCTCCGACCAGCACGACTGGTTCCGGCGGGCCCTCGCCGAAGGGCCCGGATCGCCGCTCAGGGGGCGCTACCACTTCCGCCCCGGCAAGGGCGAGCACGGCGAACTGCCGCCCAACGACTGGGAGTCCGTGTTCGGCGGGCCCGCCTGGACCCGCGTACCCGACGGCGAGTGGTACCTGCACCTCTTCGCCCCCGAGCAGCCCGACTTCAACTGGGACCACCCCGCCGTCCACGACGAGTTCCGCTCCATCCTGCGGTTCTGGCTGGACCTCGGCGTCGACGGCTTCCGCGTCGACGTCGCCCACGGCCTGGTCAAGGCCGCGGGGCTGCCCGACATCGGCCGCCGCGACCAGGTCAAGCTGCTCGGCAACGACACCATGCCGTTCTTCGACCAGGACGGCGTGCACGAGATCTACCGCGGCTGGCGGCAGATCCTCACCGAGTACGCGGGGGAGCGGATCCTGGTGGCGGAGGCCTGGACGCCGACCGTCGAGCGCACCGCCCTGTACGTGCGCCCCGACGAACTGCACCAGGCCTTCAACTTCCAGTACCTGGGCACCTACTGGGACGCGGCCGAGCTGCGCGCCGTCATCGACTCCTCGCTCGCCGCGATGCGCCCCGTCGGCGCCCCCGCGACCTGGGTCCTGTCCAACCACGACGTCACCCGGCACGCCACGCGGTTCGCCAACCCGCCGGGCCTCGGCACCCAGCTGCGCACCCCCGGCGACCGCGCGCTCGGCCTGCGCCGCGCCCGCGCCGCCACGCTCCTGATGCTGGCCCTGCCCGGCTCCGCGTACCTCTACCAGGGCGAGGAACTCGGCCTGCCCGACGTCACCGACCTGCCCGACGAGGTGCGCCAGGACCCCTCCTTCCACCGGGCGCACGGCCAGGACGGGTTCCGCGACGGCTGCCGGGTGCCGATCCCCTGGACCAAGGACGGCCCGTCGTACGGGTTCGGGACGGGCGGCAGCTGGCTGCCGCAGCCCGAGGGCTGGGGCGAGCTGAGCGTGCAGGCGCAGACCGGCGTGCCCGGCTCGACCCTGGAGCTGTACCGCGAGGCCCTGCGGGTGCGCCGGGCGCAGCCGGGGCTCGGCGCGGGCGACGCCCTCCAGTGGCTGGACGCGCCCGAGGGCGTGCTCGCCTTCCGCCGCGAGGGGTTCGTGTGCACCGCCAACACCACGGGGGCGGCCGTACGGATTCCGGTGCCGGGCCGCGCGCTCCTGGCCAGCGGAGACATGGAGGAGGCCGACGGCGACCACGTGGTGCTGCCCGCCGACACCACCGTGTGGTGGGCGGTGTGACGACCTCCCCGCCGCGGGACGCCGACCGGAGCCCCCGTGACTCCGAGCGCGGCGCCCCGCGGCTCGCGGACATCGCGGCGCAGGCCGAGGTCAGCGAGGCCACCGCGAGCCGCGTCCTGAACGGCAAGGCGGGCGTCGCCACCGCGACCCGGCGCCGGGTGCTCGCCGCGCTCGACGTCCTCGGCTACGAGCGG
Organism: Streptomyces sp. G45; assembly: GCF_049542095.1. Taxonomy (NCBI): domain Bacteria; kingdom Bacillati; phylum Actinomycetota; class Actinomycetes; order Kitasatosporales; family Streptomycetaceae; genus Streptomyces; species Streptomyces sp. G45. Next base: position 7,953,251 of record NZ_JBMUZU010000001.1, read on the forward strand.
CCGGTGCGCCTCAAGCGCCGCAGCGCGGGCCTGGTCGGCCTGGTCATCCCCGAGCTGACCAACCCGATCTTCCCGGCGTTCGCGCAGGTCGTCGAGCAGGTCCTGGCCGGGCACGGCTACACGCCGATGCTGTGCACGCAGCTGCCGGGCGGCGCCACCGAGGACGAACTGGTCGAGCAGCTGGAGGCGCGCGGCGTCAGCGGCGTCGTCTTCCTGTCCGGCCTGCACGCCGACACCACCGCCGACCCCGGCCGCTACCTCGAACTCGCGGGCCGAGGCGTGCCGTTCGTGCTCATCAACGGCTACCACCCGGACATCCCCGTCTCCTTCGTCTCGCCGGACGACCGCGCCGCGATGCGGATGGCGGTGCGCCACCTGGTGGAGCTGGGCCACGAGCGGATCGGCCTGGCCCTCGGGCCGAGCCGGTACGTGCCCTCGCGGCGCAAGGCGGAGGGATTCACGGCGGCGCTGCGCGAGCACTTCGGCCCGGCACAGGGGGACGCCCAAGGGCTCGTGCGGCACACGCTGTTCACCGTCGAGGGCGGGCACGCGGCGGCCAGCGCGCTCCTCGACGCGGGCTGCACCGCCGTGGTGTGCGGCAGCGACCTGATGGCGCTCGGCGCGGTGCGGGCCGCCCGCCAGCGGGGCCTGACGGTGCCCGGCGACGTGTCGGTGGTCGGCTTCGACGACTCGCCGCTCATCGCGTTCACCGACCCGCCGCTGACCACGGTGCGCCAGCCCGTGCACGCGATGGCGTCGGCGGCCGTCGGCGCGCTCCTGGAGGAGATCGCGGGCCATCCGGTGCAGCGCACCGAGTTCGTGTTCCAGCCGGAACTCGTCGTACGGGGCTCAACCGGGCAGGCGCGTCAGGAGGGTTGACCGGGGTGGTTGACCGCCGTACGGTCACGGCGCAAACGCAGTCGAAATCTTTCTGCAACATCCTTCATCCTCTCGCGCCCACACCCCCACAGGAGGCCCCGTGACCCCCCACAGCGGCGGCGCGCGCCGCCCACGGCCCCGCACCGCGACCCTGGCCCTGCTCGCGGCCGTCGGCGGCGGCGTCGTGGGCGCCGCCCCGCAGGCGCAGGCGGCCCCGCCCGGCGGCAAGGACGTCACTGCCGTCCTCTTCGAGTGGACCTTCGCCTCGGTCGCCGAGGAGTGCACCGCCCGCCTGGGCCCCGACGGCTACGGCTCCGTGCAGGTGTCGCCGCCGCAGGAGCACATCCAGGGCCCGCAGTGGTGGACCTCGTACCAGCCCGTGAGCTACCGGATCGCCGGGCGCCTCGGGGGCCGCGGCGCCTTCAAGGACATGGTCGACACCTGCCACAAGGCGGGCGTCAAGGTCGTCGTCGACACCGTCATCAACCACATGGCGGCCGGGAACGGCACCGGAACCGGTGGCTCCAGGTATACGAAGTACGACTACCCGGGCCTCTACTCGCGCCCCGACTTCGACAACTGCACCGCCCCGATCAGCGACTACCAGGACCGCTTCAACGTCCAGGAGTGCGAACTGGTCGGACTCGCCGACCTGGACACCGGCGAGGAGTACGTGCGCGGCCGCGTCGCCGCGTACCTGAACGACCTGCTCTCCCTCGGCGTCGACGGCTTCCGGGTGGACGCGGCCAAGCACATGGCCGCGGCCGACCTCAAGGACATCAAGGCGCGCCTGAAGAACCCGCACGCGTACTGGAAGCAGGAGGCCATCTTCGGCGCGGGCGAGGCCGTCGCACCGGACGAGTACCTGGGCAGCGGCGATGTGCAGGAGTTCCGCTACGCCCGCGACCTCAAGCGGGTCTTCCAGAGCGAGAAGCTCGCCCACCTGAGGAACTACGGCGAGGGCTGGGCCTATCTGCCCTCCGGCAAGGCGGCGGTCTTTGTCGCCAACCACGACACCGAGCGCGGCGGCGACACCCTGACGTACAAGGACGGCGCCGACCACACCCTCGCCCATGTGTTCATGCTGGCCTGGCCCTACGGCTCCCCGGACGTGCACTCCGGCTACGAGTTCACCGACCGCGACGCGGGCCCGCCGAACGGCGGCCGGGTCGCGGCCTGCCACCGCGACGGCTGGACGTGCCAGCACGCCTGGCCCGAGGTCCGGAGCATGGTCGAGCTGCGCAACGCGGCGCGCGGCACGGGCGTGACCCACTGGTGGGACAACGGCGGCGACGCCATCGCCTTCGGGCGCGGCGACAAGGCGTACGTCGTGATCAACCACGAGGGCGCGGAGCTGCGCCGCACCTTCCAGACGTCCCTTCCGGCGGGCGGCTACTGCGATGTGCAGAGCGGCCGGAGCGTGATGGTGGACGGCTCGGGCCGCTTCACGGCGTCCGTCGCGCCGAACACCGCCCTCGCCCTGCACGTCGGCGCGAGGAGCTGCTGATGCCCCGCTCTCCGCTGACGGCGGCCGTGGCACTGGCCCTCGTCGCCGCCGCCGTGCCCCTGGCCGCGCGGCCCGCGGCGTCAACGCCCCCCGGACGGTGGCGCCTTGGCCGCTGGGGCGAACGTGCGCACATAGCGGCGCTGCCACGGCGTCTCGACGGCCCGCCGGTGGTAGTGCTCGCGGACGTACGCCACGGCCTCACCGGCGGGCACTCCGTCGAGGACGGCGAGGCACGCCAGGGCCGTGCCGGTGCGGCCGATGCCGCCGCCGCACGCGATCTCGACGCGTTCGGTGGCGGCCCGCGCCCAGGCCTCGGCGAGCACCCGCCGGGCCTCCTCGCGGTCGGCGGGGAGCCGGAAGTCGGGCCAGCGCAGCCAGCGCGCTTCCCAGGTCACGGCGGGCGCGGGCCGCCCCAGGAGGTAGACGCCGAACACCGGCTCCGCGCCCTCAGGTTGGGGGTGGTGCAGTCCGCGTCCGCGCACAAGCCGCCCGGAGGGAAGGCGTAGTATCCCTCCGTCACCAGGTCCCCACGTTTCGGTCACGTACCCATCATTTTCGGTCACACCGTGACCGTAGATCGAGGGGCGCCGTACGCGTCAGCCATTGCGCTGATGGCCGAATACGCTGTACGGCGTGACCGGATGGTGAAGGGACGTGGCGGAACGTGAGAGCCGATAATCATCAGCTTCTAACGGAATCTTGACTTCGGCAGGGCATAGTGCCGGTCATGACGAACAACGTTCCCGTCTGCCCCTACTGCGGTCGGGTGGAGTGCATCTGTCCGTCGGGATGGCCCGTGCCCGCCCCGACGCTCACGCTCGGTGTGCTGGCCCACGAGGCCGGAGGGCGACTGCCCGTGGTGATCAGGGTCGGACGCCAGGGGGTGACGTCCCCGCCGTCGTAGCGGACGGATCACCACGCACGGCACGCGAGGGCGGCAAGACGATTGCTCCGAGCCCTCGTGGCGCATCGCCATGCCCTCACGCGCTTCTCCCTGACCGTCCCGGACGTCGGTGACGTCGCCGACGCACGCACCGTGGCGTCCCTGGCCGCCACGGCCGACGAGGCAGGCGGGGAGGCGTTGTTCGTCTGGGACCACGTCGTGCGACAGCGGCGGACGCGCCGTGGTCGGGGCGGGGCTCGGCGGCCCGATCGAGGACGAGTTCGGCGGCTTCGGCGAGCCGACGGACCCGGCCGTGCCGGGCGAACTCCTCGACGAGGGGCCCGACCTGATCGACCGCTACTGGACGGGGCGGCCCGTCACGCACCACGGCACCCACCGCCAGGGGCACGACGTGACGCCGCCGCCGACCCCCGTGGGGCGCCCCCGCGGGCCGGACAACGGGCCCCGGACGCGCACCCCTTCGAGGTCGCCGTCGGCGGCCTTGGCCCCACCGGACCGGCCGCCGCGCCTGTGGGCTGCGGCGCGCGGGTCACGCCGGGGCGGTGCCGCCCTGCTCCCCGGGGGCCGTCGGCTCGTCGCCGGAGCGGCTGCCGAACATGGTGGAGATGATCCGGCCCGCCTGCGCCGCGAGGTAGAAGTGGTCGCCGGGCAGCACTCGCGTGAAGACCTCGCCGCTGGTGGCCTCGCGCCACGCCTCGACGTCCTCGGGCGCCACCTCGACGTCCTCGTCGCCGGTGAACACACCGAGGGGGCAGCGCAGCCGGGCGGTCAGGTCGGGGCGGTAGGTCTCGATGAGGCGGTAGTCGGCGCGCACGGCGGGCAGCACCATCTCGCGCACGTCCGGGTCGTCGAGGAGCTGCGGGTCGGTGCCGCCCAGCTTCCGCATCTCCCGGACCAGGCCCTCCTCCGGCAGCAGGTGCACCGTGCCCGGACGCTGGCGGCTCGGACCCTGACGGCCCGACACGAAGACCTCGCGGGGCGCGGGGCCGGGGCCCGCCTCCAGGCGCAGCGCCGTCTCCCAGGCGAGCGCCGCGCCCATGCTGTGGCCGAAGAAGACCACGTCGCGGTCGGTGCGCAGGCCCGCGCGCAGGATCTCCGTGACCGCGTCGGCCAGTTCGGTCATCGTGCTGATGGGCCGCTCCGCCAGCCGGTCCTGGCGGCCCGGGTACTGCACCGCGACCAGCTCCACGTCCAGCGGCACCAGGCTCGCCCACGGGTAGAAGAAGGACGCGGTGCCGCCCGCGTGCGGGAAGCACACCAGGGTGGTCCTGGCCCCCGGCCGCGCCTGCGGGCGGCGCAGCCAACGGGCCACGGGAGAGGTCGCGTTGAACCCGGTGTGCGGGGACGTCGTCGTCGGTTCGGTGGTCATCAGCACTCCGTCGATGCAGGTAGGCGGTCGGGCCGCGGTTCACGTGGTCGCCCGCGCGACGGAACCAGAAGCCGGGCATGTGCCGCAACCAGGATAGGTGCCCGAAGCCGACAGCAGGGCGGCCCACCCCTGTCCGGTCGCCCGGACGCGACGACGGACGAGGGGTGCGGTGGGGGGCCTCCGGCCGCCGCAGGAGTGGCGCGGGCGCCGTACGGAGCCTCAGTCGTCGTAGTGGATCGTGCCGTCCTCGTCCATCGTCGGATGGAGCTTCATCGGCCCCGTCGTCTGCTGGTCCGACGGCCGCGCGGGCTCCGGCCCGTCCGGGCCGACCCGCATCATGCGCTCCACCCGGCAGATCCGGAAGCACCGCTCGCGCACCACGACCTCGTTGGCCCGCCCCGCCGCCTTGAACTCGGCGGCGGCGCGGGCGAACGCCGCCCGGTCCGCGGTGCCGAGGCCGTACAGCAGCGGCCAGAACTCGGTGAGGCCGTGCACCAGGACCTTCCGCGCGTCGTGCGGCGTGGGCATCAGGGCGCCGCGCGGGCGCCACCGCTCGCCGTGCCGCTCGGCGACCCCGAAGCTGACCGGCAGCAGCACCACGTCCGGGAAGTCCCGCACGGCCCGCTCCGCGTCCGCGCGCGGCGCGGCGGGCGTGTCCTCACCGGCGTACGCGAAGCCGCGCAGCGCGAGGCGCAGCGCGCCCGCCATCAGGCCGCAGGAGCGGCCCGGGTCGAGTGCGAAGCCCACGTCGTGCGACGGCGCCGCCGGGGTCTCGTCCCACGACGGCACGGCGGGCTCCGGGTCCGTCGGGCGCGGCGGTTCGAGGCCGCCGTCGCCGACGCGCGCGAACTCCTCGCCGCGCACCACCCGGTAGCGGGTGCCGAGCACGGTCACCTCGTTCACCCGCTCCCGCTCCAGGGTGCCGACGGCCCGAAGCAGCGCGCGGCGCTGCGCCCGCCCCTCGGCCTCGTCCTTCGCCCGGAACCACAGCAGCGAGTTGAGCGCGTCCCGCGCCTGCTGCGGCGTGCCGTCCGCGACGTCGCTCAGCAGCCGCCACGGTGCCGTGTCCCCGACCTCACGGGCGGCGAGGCCGAAGACGGGGCCGCGCACCGCCAGGTGCGGATACCGGTACGAGGCGTCCACCGCGTCGGCCTCGCTGACCCACGCGGCCGGGTCGTCGCGGCGCACCAACTCGCCGTGCAGCGCGTCGATGTGCTGCCTCCAGTCGTCAGCCATGCGGGCCATTGTCACGGGACCGCGGCCGCGGCGCCGGGGCGTGTCACGCGGGAGCATGACGAACCGGCCGATCGCTTGGCAGAGCACATGCCCATGTCCTATTGGGGCCCGGCCCCGCCCCTGCCCCGCCTCACCATGCCCCGCCCCTGCCCCGCCTCAGCGGCGGTCCGCCCACGGGCCGTTCGGGTTCGCTCAGGGTTCGCCGGGGGTTCGCCTCCCTGGGGTAACCCCTGGGCCCGCCCCCGGGGACGCGGCGCCGACCGCGGTCCTACCGTGGGGATCTCCCGCCAGGAGCGACGGGGCTCCCGCGGAAGGCCGCGGGAGGCTCCGGCGGGCCGGAGGTCCGACATGCAGACCGACACCCAGACCGACACCCAGACCGGCATCCAGACCGGCATCCAGACCGGCATCGCACCGCGCACGCGCTGCGTCCACACGGGACCGGGGGGCCGCCTCGCCTCGACCACAACCGACGACGTCGACGCGCTGGTCGCGCGCCTGAAGGACCGGCCGCACGTGGTGCTGCACGTCCACGGCGGACTCGTCGACGAGGAGCGGGGGTTCGCGACGGCCGCGCGGCTCGCCCCGGTGTACGAGGCGGCGGGCGCCGAGCCGGTGTTCTTCGTGTGGAGCAGCGGCCTGCTCGAGGTGCTGCGCGGCAACCTGCCGCGGATCCTCAGCGAGGGCGTCTTCCAGACCCTCCTGAACCGGGTCACCCGGTTCGCCGCGGGCCTGGTCTTCCAGGAGCCGGGCCAGCGCGCGCTCGGCGCCCTCGCCGCCCCGTCCACCAAGGCCGTCGCCGCCGAACTCGCCCGCCTGCGCACCGGCCAGGAGCCGTACGCGCGCCTGACGGCCCCCGCGGACGTCCCGCCGGTCACCGAGGCCGAACGCGTCCGCATCACCGCCGACCTCTCGGCGGACACCGAACTCGCCGAGCGCAACCGGGAGATCGTCGGCTCGGTCCTGCGCCCGGCCGCGTCACCGACCGCCGCGCGCGACATCGACGGGGGCGCGCGGCGGTCGCCACCCTCATGTCCCCGCGGACCGTGGCCGAGCTGGCGGCGGAGACCGCGGCCGCCGACAACCGGCGCGCCGTGGTGACGTCGGCGCTGCTGGTGCGCAAGACGGTCCGCGTGGTCACCGCCGTCGTCGGCCGGTTCCGCACGCACACCGACCACGGCCTGTACCCGACGGCCGTCGAGGAGATCCTCCGCGAGTTCTACCTCGCCAACGTGGGCGCGGCCGTCTGGGACGCGATGAAGCGGCAGACCGCCGACACCTTCACCGCCCCCGGCGGCGAGCCGCGCGCCGGACGCCACTTCCTCGACCGCTTCGGCCAGCTGCTCGCCTCCGGGGCGCGCCCGCGGGTCACCCTGGTCGGCCACAGCGCGGGCGCCGTGTTCCTCGGCCACCTGCTCAACGACCTCGCCCGCAGGCGCGCCGACGCCGACGACCCGCTGCCGCGGGACTTCCGCGTCAGCGACGTGGTGCTGCTCGCGCCCGCCTGCACGGCCGACCAGCTCGCCCCGGTCGTACGGCGCCGCGCGGAACTCTTCGACCGGCTGCGGATGTTCACCCTCACCGACCCGGCCGAGCGCGCCGACCACCTGGTGCCGCTGCTGTACCCGCGCTCCCTGCTGTACTTCGTCTCCGGCGTCCTGGAACGCGGCCCGGACGGGCAGAGCGCCGTCACGCCGCTCGTGGGTCTCCAGCGCTGGTTCCAGGACGACAAGGGCGGACCCGACGACCGCGACCTGCGGGCCTTCCTGCGGGCGGACGCCACGCGCACGGTGTTCTCGCCCGTGGACGGCGGCCCCGGACTCACCTCGGGCGCCCGCAGCCACGGCACCTTCGACGACGACCCGGAGATCCTGGCGAGCCTCACCCGCATGCTGACCGACGCCGCCGACGGCACCGACGCCACCGACCAAGGCGACCGAGTCGACCGAGCCGCCCGGACCGCCCGGACCGCCCGATGAATGATCTGCACTACGCCGTGCTCGTCGGCATCAACCGCTACCCGGCGATCAGCGACCTGCGCGGGGCGCGCGGCGACGCGGCCCGCTTCCGCGACTGGCTCGTGGACCCCGCCGGAGGCCAGGTGCCCGAGGCCAACGTCACGCTGGTGACGGCCACCGAGCAGGACGAGCGCGAGGCCGACGTGCTGACCGCCGTGCCCACCCGCGAGTCCGTCAACCGCGCCCTGTACCAGGCCCACCGCGCCGTCCGCCAGGCCGTCGCGGACGGCGGCAGCTGGGCCGACACCCGCCTGTACCTGTTCCTCGCGGGCCACGGCATCGCCCCGTTCGGCGGCGACGCGGCGCTGCTCATGGCCAACGCCGCCATCGACCTGCTCGGCCACCACATCGCCGTACGGCCCTATCTGTCCTGGTACGAGTCGGCGTCGCCGTTCCACGAGATCGTCTTCTTCGCGGACTGCTGCCGCACCCGCTACGGCGGGGTCGCCGCGTTCGGGCCGCCGTTCACCGACACCACCGAGGCACCCGACAAGGTGGAGTGCCTCGTCGGGTACGCCACCTCGCTCGGCGACCCGGCGTACGAGCAGCAGGAACCCGCCCCCGACCAGTCGCGGGGCCACTTCACCACCGCCCTCCTGGAGGGCCTGCGGGGCGCGGGCGGCGGTACCGTCACCGCCGAGGGCAAGGTCACCTCCGACAGCCTCGCCGACTACGTACGCCGTCACGTCCTGGACCGCACCACGCGGGCGCTCGTGCCGCAGCAGGCCCGGTTCCTGCGCGAGACCAGCACGCCGATCGTCTTCGCCGAGGGGCTGCGGGGCATCGGCTCGTACCCGGTGGCGCTGCGCTTCCCCGACGGCTTCCGCGGCTGGGTGGAGCTGCGCGGCCGCGACATCAGCCCGCCGCGCCGCCTGTACGTCGACGGCGCCCCGCACACCGAGCCGCTGGTGCCGGGCCTGTACCGGGTCGTCCCGGAGAGCGTGACGGCGCCGGACCTCCGCGACGGCGGCTACTTCGAGGTCGTGACCGGAGGGGGCCACGGTGTCCAGTTCTGAGCGCTCCCGCGCCCGGGAGACCCGTCCCGACGCCGCGCCCGAGCACGGCGATGAGGTGCCGTTCGTCGTCGTCCCGGACACCCCGTCCGTGCACATCAGCGTCACCGACGCGGCGCTGCGCGAGGTGGCGCACGGCATGGGCACCATCGCGACCACGGTGGCGCCCGGCCTCTACCGCATCGAGCAGCGCCTCGCGGGCGCGGTGGCGAGCCGGTTCGTCGAGGTCGGCACGGAGGCGGTCACCGAGCGGCTGCCGCTGCCGCGCGTCCCGGCGCCCGCGCCCGTGGAGCGGACCGCCACCGCGCGCGACGAGCACCGCGCCGCCGCGCTGCGCTACAGCCGCGAGCCCACGCACGGGCGCGGCACGCCCAGCCTGATGGTGCTGCTGCGCACCCTCCGCCGCGGCTGGCGCCTCGACCCGTACGCCCTCCAGCTCACCTCCGAGACCGGCGAGCCGGTGGACGGCGACGCGTCCGGCTGGCGTGTCGACGAGCAGCAGGGCTGGTCCGCGTGGAGCGCCCCACTGCCGCCCGGCGGCTACCGGTTGCGGCTGCGCGAGCCGTCGGGGGAGGGCCTGCCGCTGGCGCAGGCGCTGTGGGTGGCGGAGGGCTGGGCCACCCTCGTGTTCGTCAGCAGCGGCCCCGACGGGCCGCGGCCGCAGTACGCGTCGGTGGAGATGGCGCCGCTCGGCACGGGCTGGGCACCGGCCGACGACGCGCTCGGCCTCGCCCGGGAGGCGGCGCTGTCCGGGCTGCGGCAGGGCCTCGACCTGACGTCGGACGCGCAGCTGTTCGCAACCCTGACATCGGGCCGCGCCGACCCGCTCCTCGGCATCGTCGGGGCGCACGCCATGCTCCTGGACCGCACACCGGACCGGCATCGCCTGGAGGAGGTCGTGCGGCGCCTCGCCGAGCACGTCCCCGGGCACCCGGACGTCGCCGCGCTGCGGACCCTGCTCGACCCGGCGCCGCCGCACGTGACCTCGGCGCCGATGCTGGCCGCGTCCTGCCGGTTGCTGATCGAGGCCGACGCCGTGGACCCGGGGGTGATCGAGGACGGCTCCGCCGCGGAGCGGGTCGCGGAGCACCTGGTGGGGCGGGGCGTGTGGACGACCTGGCTGGAGGAGGAGCGCTGGCCGCCCGCCGCGGTGACCGCGCGCGGCGGGCCCGGCGCCACCGCGGGCGGCGGCCGTCCGCTGGCCACCGACGCCGTCAGCCGCGTCCGGGCGTATGTGCGGGAGATCGCGCACCTGGAGGGCAGGCCGGTGGGCGAGGTGCTGCGGAGCGTGCCACGGGACGAGCTGTGCCGCCGCACGGGCCTGCCGCACCGGCCCGTGGACCGGGCGATCGAGGAACTGCGGCGGCCCGACGGCGGCTGACCACCGCCGCGCGGACCGCCCGTCCCGGGCGGTCGGGGACTGAGCCACGCGGGGGGTGGCTCAGCCCCTGGCCGTCGGCCAGGGGCTCGGGGGCGTACGGGATGGGGGGCCTCAGAGGCGTACGGGTTGGGGGGAAGTGGGAAAGCCCGAAGCGGGGGGCGCGGGGGACAGGCCGGAGCGGGGGACGCGGGGAAAGCCCCGTCCAGGGCGCGAGCGGCGCCGAGTTGGCGTCCGTGACAGCCAGTGCTCCGCTCGACCAGGGAGTTCCCCCAACTCCCCACCTCCTGGACGAGGCAGGACCATCCTTGCGCGGGGGCGTCACCGCAGCGTCACACGGACACCCCGGCGGCCGTCGGCGGCCTCACACCAGCGCGTGCCGCAGCATCGCCGCGAACTGCCCCGACGGCTCCACCCCCAGCTCCCCGCGCAGCAGCCCGCGGAACGTCTCGAACTGCCGGATCGCCTCGGTCAGGTTGTGCTCCGCGAGGTGCACCGAGACCACGGCCCGGTGGGCGCTCTCCCGCAGCGGGTCGACGCGGGTGCACTCCAGGGCGGCCTCCAGGGCGGGGCCGTACTCGCGCCGCGCGAGGAGGCGGTCCGACAGCGCCTCCAGGGCGTGCAGCCGCAGTTGGTGCAGCCGCTCCCGCTCGAAGGACACCCAGTCCTGCTGCCAGCTCGGCAGCAGTTCGCCCGCGCACAGCAGCACGTGGTACGCCGACCGCAGCCGCACCTGCGCCCCGGTGACGACCTGCTGTGCCGCCGCCGTCAGGTCCTGGATGTCGACCCGCACCCGGCGCCCGAGCGACAGCACCCCGCCGCCCACGTCGGCGAGCGCGGGGCCCGCCCCGTTCAGCCGCCACATCGCGGTGCGCAGGCTGGCCCGCGCCCGCGCCTCGGTGGCGTTCGGCCACAGGGTGCCCGCGAGCGCGGAGCGGGTGGCCGTGCCGTACAGGGCGAGGCGGGCGAGGAGTTGCTGACCGCTGGCGGGCACGTCCACGGCCTCGCCGGTCCGCCCGCCGCAGCCGCCCCACCGCGCGGGTGCCGCGGGCACCGCGGGCGGCTCGTGGCCGCCGGGCGCCTCGCGGCTGAGGGAGAAGCCGCCGAGCAGCCGCAGCCGCAGCGCGGGCCGGTCGTCCCCCACCGCCGCGCATGTGCAGGAAGTCATCGGGCCACCTCCACAGGGTCCCCGCCGTCGCCGTGCCGTCCGGCACGACCGTACGAGCCGGGCCGGGCGGGCGCCTCCGGGGCGGGGCCGGGGTTTACCCCGGTGTGCGCGGACGGCCCGGGTCAACCGACCGACGGCGACGAGGACTCCGGCCCGTCCGGCGGGCCGAGCCGCCGCACGAGCCCGATGCGGGAGCTGATGCCGAGCTTCGCGTAGGTGTGGCCCAGGTGGTACTCGATGGTCTTGACGCTCAGCGCGAGCGCGGTGGCGATCTGCCGGTTGGTCAGGCCGCGCGCGGCGAGCCGCGCCACCGCCAGCTCCTGCGGGGTCAGCGTCCCCTCGACGCCGTCGCCCGCGCCGTCGTGCGGCTGCTCGTCGGCGCCCCTGGCCGGGGCGGCCCGGCCGCAGGCGGTCAACTCCCGCTCGCACAGGGCCTGGTGCGGCAGCGCGCCGAGCCGGGACATCGTGGTGTGCGCCGCCTGGAGCTGGGCGATCGCCAGGGAGCGGCGGCCGATGCGGCGCAGGAACGAGCCGTGGTCGAGGGCGACGCGCGCCTGCTCGAACGGCAGCGGGACCTGCGCCGCGTGGTCCTGGGCCCGCGCGTACGCGGCCTGGGCGCGCTGCGTCTCGCGCCGCGCGGCCAGCAGGTTGCCCCGCACCCGCGCGGCGGCGGCGAGCGCCGAGTGCCGCCCGCGGGCCCGCGCCCGCTCCTCGAACGGCCCGAGCACCGCTTCCGCCTCGTCGAGTTCGCCGACCTTGGTCAGGGCGTCGACCAGCAGCGGCTGCCAGTCCACCACGCCCGGCTCGTTCACGCCGTCCTGCTCGGCGAACGCGAGCAGCGGGCGCAGCGCCTCCACCACGTCCCACGGCTCGCCCCGCGCGTCCGCCAGGTGCCCCCGCGCGCACACCCCGTACGCGTACGCCACCGGGGTCTCGGCGCCGCCGGGCACCTCGGCGGCGGTGCGCAGGTGCTCGGCGGCCCGGTCCCAGGCGCCGCGCGCGGCGAGGATCTGCGCGGCGACGCCGTGCGTGACGGGCATCAGCCACGACTGGTCGGCGTCGTCGGCGATGGACGCGGCCGACTCGGCGTGGATCAGGGCCTCGTCCCACTCCCCGAGCCGGTGCAGGGTCTGGGCGAGCCCGGAGGCCGAGAGCAGCCGCAGCGGCACCGTCGTCGTACGGCAGTTGGCGACGGCGCCGAGGAGGTCCTGGCGGGCGCCGCGCAGGTCGTCGGACCACAGCCGCAGCTGGCCGCGGGCGAGCAGCAGGTCGATGCTCTTCAGCGGCACGATCATGGGGTCGGGCAGGTCCTCGGCGAGGGCGATGCCCTCCTTGGCGCGGCCGCTGAGGCCGAGCGCGATCAGGTGGTTGAAGCGCAGCATGCGGCTCGGGCCCTGCGCGGTCGACAGGCGCTGCGCCCGCTCGGCCCACCGCGCGGCCACCGCCGCCTGCCCGCACATCACGGCGGCGTAGCTCAACTGCTCGGCGGCGCGCGCCGCGAGGGACGGGTCGCGCTCGCGGTCGACGCTCTCCCAGGCGTCGACCAGCAGCGTCCAGGCGGCCTGGGTGCGCCCCTGGACGCGGGTGACGTAGCCGCGGACGTAGCCGCGCAGGGCGGGGTCGGCGGACTCGGTGAGGCCGGTGGCGAGTTCGGCGGCCTCCTGGACGCGGCCGTCGAGCAGCAGCGCCTCGACGGCCTCCACGGCGAGCCGGTCCCGCTCGGCGGCGCTGGTGGCGACGCGGGACGCGTGCCGCAGGTGGGTGCCCGCGACGGCCCACTGCCCGGTGGCGGCCTCGCGCCGGGCGCACTCGGCGAGGGCGGCGGCCAGGTCCTCGTCGGGTCCGGTGGCGGCGAGCACCCGGTGGCGCAGGCGGCTGTACTCGTCGGCGACCAGCTCGGCGGCGCGGGTGTGCAGGGCGGCGCGCTGGGCGGGGCCGATGTCCTGGTAGACGGCGGCCTGCACCAGGGGGTGCGGGAAGGCGATCTCGGGCGCCGAGGACCCGGCGGGCGCCTCGCGCAGCAGGCCCGCCTTGACGGCCCGCTCCAGGGCGAGCAGCGGCTGCGGGACGCGGGCGAGGCGCGCGGCGGTGTGCAGTCGGCAGGACAGGCCGAGCACGCTGACGGCCTGCACGAGCCGCTGGGCCGCCGTGCCGCACCCGGCGAGGCCCGCGAGCACCAGCATGGCGTACGACCGGGGCGCGGGCAGCGGCGTCGTCACGTCGAGCAGCACGTCGGGCGGCACCTGGTCGAGCAGGGCGCGGGCGTGCAGCGGGTTGCCGTGGGTGTGGCCGTGCAGCCGCAGGGACGCCGAGTGCGGCAGGCGGGCGACGCCGAGGCGGTCGCTGAGCGCGGCCAGCTCGTCGGGGCTGAGCCCGGTGAGGGCCAGGCGGCGGGTGCGCGGGTCGGTGAGCAGGCGGCGCAGGCCCTCGGGCAGCTCGGGCACCTGCGGGTCGCGCAGCGCGACGACGGCGAGGACCCGGTCGTGGCGCAGCCGCCGCAGCGCGAACGTCAGCGCGTTCAGGGACTCGGGGTCGGCCCAGTGCGCGTCGTCGACGACGAGGACGACGGGCCCCTTGCCCTGTGCCTCGCCGAGCAGGTCGAGCAGCCCGAACCCGGCGGCCAGCGGCGGCAGGTTGGCGTGCAGGGAGCGCGGTACGCGGCTGACCAGCTCGGCGAGGGTCTCCGGCACCGGCACCGGGCTCTGCCCCACCAGCTGCGCGAGCACCCCGCAGGGCAGGGCGCTCTCGTTCTCCTCGCCGCTGGCGTGCAGCACGCACGGGTCGGTCAGCGAGTCGAGGAAGCGGCGCAGCAGCGCGGTCTTGCCGATGCCGCCGGGGCCTTCGAGCAGGACGAGCCGGGGGGTGCCCGCGCTGGCGTCGGCGAAGTCCTTCCGCAGCGCGGTGAGTTCGGCGCCGCGTCCGCAGAAGGCGTCGGCGGGCAGGGGCCAGGGGTGGTGGAGGTCGGGTCGTTCGGCGTCCGCCTGCTCGGATGTCATCACCGCCCCCGCGCGTCGACGCATGGCCTGAACACCACCATGGTGGGCGACAGCCCCTGACACAAGGTGAATTCGGCCTTCCGGCAGGGTTGGCCGAGCCGCGCCGGTCCCGTCGGCCAGCCCGGTCCGGTGCGGTCTGGTCTGGTCCGGTCTGCTCCGGCCTGGCTCGGTCTGGCTCGGTCCGGTGCGGCCTAGCCCGGCGCCTGCCCCGGTGCCTGCGGGGCCGGGCCCTCGTGGCGCGCGGCCTCCTGGAGCGGCGGCTCGAGCAGCGACAGCAGTTCGAGCCAGCCGTGGAACGGCCGCGCGTCCCCGCAGGTCTCGGACGACACGTTTCCACACACCCCGTCGTGCGAGCGGTACACCTCGATGACGTAACGCACAACGCCTCCCATACGGCTCAGGGTAGGCGCCTTTCACCCCCACCGCGTCGGTGCGCCACCTAGGGAAGTCCCTAGGGGGGGCGGATGGCGGGTAGAGCCCGTCCGGCGTTCGAGGACGAGCCGCGCAGCGGCGATCAAGCGGGGTGCCAGGTGCGGCAGCCCCTGGTGTCGGAAAAGGGGCGGGCCTGGGCGCCCCCGCGAGGGCCACCCCCTCCCACGCCCGCCCCAACTGCGCCCGCAGCAGCCCCTCAGGGCTGTCGTCACCCCCGTACCACCGCTCCGCGAGCCGCACCACGGTGTCACACCGGGCGAGCGCCACCCCCCGCTCGTACACGGCCCCGCCGTACCCGGCGGCCGCCGCCACCCGCCCCGCGGCCCCCGCCCCCACGGCGATCACCACGCCCGCCACGTCCTCGGCCGGATCCCCCAGGACGGCGTCGGCCCAGTCGAGCACCCCCGACACCCGCCCCGCCGAACTCACCAGCAGATGCTCGCCCTTGAGGTCGTTGTGCAGGACGACCTCCCCGGCGGGGAGGGCCGGGGCCCGGAGCCGAGCCGCTCCACGAGGCCGTCCGGCACGGCGCCGTCCGCGGTGAGCCGCCGAGCCGCACGCGCCGCGTCCTCCCGGAGCGGGCCCAGATCCCGTGGCTCCTGACGGGGCAGGCCCAGACCGGCGACGACACCGGGAGGAAGGCCCCGCAGCCCCGAGAGGACACGGGCCAGGTCCGCCTCCCCCTCGGGGGCCAGGACCGCGGCCTCCGCGGAGGCGCCGGGCAGCCGGGTGTCCACCGTGTAGGTGAGCCCCGGCGCCCACGACCCGTGGGCGACGCTCACCGGAACGCCCGCGAACACCCGCTCCCGTACGACGTCCCGGAGCGCGATCTCCCGCCCCTGCCGCACCGCCGAGTCCCGCTCCAGGGTGAGCCGCAGCACGTACTGGCCGCCCACCCACCAGGTGGAGTGCTCGCCTCCCTCGTCGACGGGCGAGACGGCGGGCTCGTCCGCGTGCGGCAGCGCGGCACGGACGAGTTCACGGACGAGGGCGGCGGTGGGGGAGCCGGGCATGACGCCGATCATGCCACCGCGCCGGAGCCCGCCCCCTGCTCCCGCCCCGGCCCGCTCCCCTGGGTGACGCACCGTGAAGGTGGTGTTGCCCGGTGCCTGATGGTGCGCGAGTGTGAACTGCCATGGACCGTGACGGGAACGCGACCCCTCAACCCACCTCCACCGAGTCCGCACACCCCGGGCAGCGCCCCCGGAGACCTCAGGGCGCCGAGCGCACCGAGCCGACTGAGCGCGCCGAGCTGACCGGCGGCCCTGAGCTGACCGGCGGCCCTGAGCTGACCGGCGGCCCTGAGCTGACCGGCCGCGCCGAGCTGACTGAGCTGGCGGAGCTGGCACACCCGGCCGAGTCGGCCGAGCGCACAGAGCACACCAGCCCCCCTGCTCCTACCCCCACCATCGCCCCCATCGCCCCCATCGCCCCCATCACCCCCACCGACCCCACCGACCCCACCGACCCCCCACACCTCACCCTGACCCGCCGTCACCTGCTCCTCACCGCGGGCGCCGCGGGCGCGGCAGGCGCCCTCGCCGCCACCGCCGCCGCCCCGGCCGTGGCGGCGGCCACCGCCGCGGACCGCGTCGGCGCGCGGCCGGTCCGGCTCTCCTTCACGCGGGCCACCAACGGCGCGGCCACCCTCGCGCCCCGGGGCGACCGCCTCGTCGCCGAGGTGCAGAGCACCCTGTGGTCCGTGGACCGCGAGGGCGCCGCCACCCCCCTCACCCCGCCGGACCTGGAACCGAACCGGCCCGTGTACGCGCCGGACGGCGGACTCCTCGCGTTCAGCGCCTACCGCGACGGCGGCTACCACATCTGGACGGTGCGCCCCGACGGCTCCGCCCTCCGCCAGCGCACCGACGGCCCCTGGGACGACCGGGGCCCCGCCTGGTCGCCGGACGGCAAGCGGATCGCCTTCGCCTCCGAGCGCGGCGGCGACCCGGTGCAGGGCAGCCCGTACCGCGTCCACGTCCTCGACCTGGAGACCGGCGACCTGACCCGGGTGACCGGCGTCCCCGGCCAGGACGGGCCGCTCCAGGACGGCCCCTGGGAGGACTTCGACCCCACCTGGTCGCCGGACGGCGAGCGCCTGCTGTTCGTGCGGGCCAAGGTCGTCACCACCGCCACCGGCACCGCCCTGGAGGCCCGCACCATCGCCGCCGTGCGGGCCAGCGGCACGGGCCCGGTCACCGTGGAGCACACCGAGACCGAGAAGGCCCAGGTCATGACCCCGGCCCTGGCGCCGGACGGCAGCCGCCTCGGCTATCTGCGCACCACGCCCGCGCCGAACGGCACCTGCGTCCTCGTCGTCGACGGCGAACCCGTCGCGGTCGACGGTGACATCGCGCCCGTGCCGCCGCGCTGGACCAAGGACGGCGACCTGCTGCTCACCGTCGACGGCCGCTTCACCCTCGTACGCCCCGACCGGCCGGGCGAGGCGCGCCCGCTGCCGTTCCACGGCGAACTGCCGGTGGAGCGCCCGCGCTACCGCGTCAAGGAGTACGACCTCGGCGAGGACCGCGTCCGGCCGGTGCGGGGCATCCACCTGCCCGCCCTGTCGCCCGACGGGAAGCACCTCGCCTTCGCGGCCCTCAACTCCCTGTGGCTGGCGGGCACATCGGGCGCCCGGCCGCCGCGGCGGCTGCGCGCGGCGGGCCCCACGCGCTACCTCCTCGGCCCCTCGTGGGCGCGCGACGGGCGGTCGCTGGTGTACGCCGACGACCGCGACGGACTGCTCGGCGTGTACCGGCGCGACCTCGCCACCGGCGAGGAGACCGCGCTGGCCACCGGCGGCCGCGTGCACCCGGCTCTGTCGCCCGACGGCACCCGGCTCGCCTGCGTCGACCTGACGGGACGGGTCCTCGTCCGGGACCTCGCCTCGGGCGCCGAGCGGGTCCTGGCCGAGCCGCTGGGCGGCGGCGGCCTCCCCGGGCGCCCCAGCTGGTCGCCGGACGCCCGCCATGTCGCGTTCTGCGACCGCAACCGCCTCAACCAGCGCTTCCGCGAGGGCTACAACCTGATCCGGGTCGTCGACACCGCCACCGGCACCGCCCGGCTGCACGCCGTCGCGCCGCACACCAGCATCGCCGACCGCTACGACTCCGGGCCCGTGTGGTCGCCCGACGGCCGCTGGTTCGCGGTGATCGTCGAGTCGGCGCTGTGCCTGCTGCCCATCGCCCCCGACGGCACCCCGCGCGGCACGCTCCGCACCCTCACCACCGAGCCCGCCGACCACCCCACCTGGTCGGGCGACTCCCGGACGCTGCTGTACCTGTCGGGCGCCAAGCCGCGCCTCATCGGCGTCGACGGCGGCCCCGCCCGCACCGTGCGCGTCCCCCTGGACCAGCGCAGGCCCACGCCCCCCGACACGGTGGTGCACGCCGGACGGCTCTGGGACGGCACCGGCGAGCGGGCCAGGGACGACGTCGACATCGTCGTGCGCCGAGGCCGGATCGAGGCCGTCGAGCCACACGGCCGCCGCCCCGCGCGGCGCCGGATCGACGCCTCCGACCGCACGGTCCTGCCAGGCCTGTGGGACACGCACACCCACCCCTGGCAGAGCACCTACGGCGGCCGCCAGACCGTCGGGCAGCTCACCTACGGCATCACCACCGCCGTCTCGCTCGGCGGCTTCGCCCACGAGCAGGCCCGCGTCCGCGAGGCGGTCGCCACCGGGCAGCTCGCCGGGCCCCGGCTGCTCACCACCGGCGAACTCCTGGACGGCGGGCGCGTCGCGTACAGCATGGGGCGCGCCCACCGCACCCGCGCGGGCCTCAGGCGGTCCCTGGAGCGGGCCGAACGGCTCGACTGGGACTTCGTCAAGACGTACGTACGGGCGCCGGGCTGGGTGATGGCGGAGGCCGCGCGCTTCGCCCACGAGCGGCTCGGGGTGCGCAGCGGCAGCCACTTCCTGTCGCCCGGCATCCAGACGGGCCAGGACCTGACGACCCACCTCCAGGCCACCCAGCGCGGCGAGGCCGGACACGCGATCACCGCGTCGGGCCGCGCCTACGAGGACGTCGTGGAGATCTACTCGGCGCACGGGGCCCGCTTCGCGCTGATCGCCACGCCGTTCACGTCGGTGCCGCTCATCGGCGCCGACCCGGACCTCGCCGACGACCCCCGGGTCACGGCGGTCATGCCGCCCTGGGACACCGAGTCGGTGCGCAAGCAGGCCGCGACGCCGCCGACCGAGGCGCAGCTCGCCACGCTGGCCACGGAGATCGACGTCTACCGGCGGGTGCTCGCCGCGGGCGGCCTGGTGGCGCTCGGCACGGACCAGCCCCTGGTGCCGGTCGGCCTCGCGCTGCACATGGGGCTGCGCGCCCTGCACCGCGGCGGCCTGTCCCCGGCGGCGGCGCTGCGCACGGCGACCGTGCTGCCCGCCCGGCTCTTCGGTCTTGAGCAGCACCTGGGGACGGTGCGGCCGGGCAGGCTCGCGGACCTGGTCCTGGTCGACGGCGACCCGTTCGCGGACTTCGACACGCTGGTGCGCACCACCGGGGTGCTGCGCGGCGGCACGCCGTACGCGACGAAGGACCTGGTCGCCGCCTTCCCCGCCGGGGCGCGGCGCGCGCCCACGGGACTCAAGGGCGCCGACTGGCTCGCGGTGGGGCGCCTGATGCGCAGGGACGGCTGCTGCGACGGCGGCCATCCGGACCACTGACGCCGGTCACCCAGGGCGCCTGAAGGCCGCCCCTTAGGGGGCCACGGGCGGAGTCGGCGGCCGGGCGCCGCCGACAAACCGGCCCCGCTTGTTACGAACCTGTGGCAAACGCCCTACAACGAACCCCGGCTGTGCGCTGTCTACCAGGGGGAATCCACACCGAGCCGCAACAAGGAGCGCACAGCCGTGGGGGACATACGCAGACGAGGAGCCGTCGCACTGGGGATCACCGCACTGGTGGCCCCGCTCGCGGTGGCGATGAGCACCGGCACGGCGCAGGCCGCGTCGTGCACCACCCAGACCGGGCCCTACCAGAAGCAGGTCGAGAAGTTCCTGGGCCGCCCCGTGGACGGCAGGCAGTCGTCCGCCGACTGCAAGGCGATCAAGGCCTTCCAGACCAAGCACCAGATCAGCCCCAACGCCGGGTACGCGGGCAAGGTCACCTGGGGCGTGATGAGCCTCATGAACAAGCAGAAGGCCGTCGGGAACAACCCGAACAAGGCGGGCAAGTGCCCCACCAACAAGGGCCGCATCGCCTGTGTCGACCTGACGCTCCAGCTGAGCTGGATCCAGGACGGCAAGCGGCTGAAGTACGGCCCGGTCCCGGTCCGCACCGGCCGCGACGGCCACGAGACCCGCACCGGCCTGAAGAAGGTCTACTGGCGGGACATCGACCACGTCTCCAGCCTGTACCACGTGCCGATGCCGTACAGCCAGTTCTTCGACGGCGGCCAGGCCTTCCACTCGGTGGGCATCAGCGTGTGGGCCCCGCCCGGCTCGCACGGCTGCGTCAACATGACCAAGAAGGACGCCGTCACGTACTGGAACATGCTGCGCAAGGGCGACGACGTCTTCGTCTACGGCCGCAAGCCCGGCACCTGAGGCGCCCGGGCTCGGTAGCGCTCACCCAGGGGGCGGCGTGCGCGCCGCCCCCCTTCGCGTGGGTCAGCGCCTGTCAGAGGGAGCGCAGGTACTGGTCGGGGACGTGCACCTCGGCGCCCAGCTCCCGGGCCGCGAGCCGGGCGAAGGACGCGTTGCGCAGCAGCTCCCGGCCGATGAGGACCGCGTCGGCCTCGCCGTTGGTGAGGATCTTCTCCGCCTGCCCGGCCTCGGTGATCAGTCCGACGGCGGCCACCGCGAGGCCCGTCTCCCGCTTCACGCGGGCGGCGAAGGGCACCTGGTAGCCCGGCTCGTTCGGAATGGTCACGCCCGCCGCGTTGCCGCCCGTGGACACGTCGAGCAGGTCGACGCCGTGGTCCTTGGCGAGGGCGGCGAAGCGCACGGTGTCGTCCGGCGTCCAGCCGTTCTCCGGCAGCCAGTCGGTGGCCGAGATCCGGAAGAACACCGGCATGTCCTCGGGCCAGACGGCCCGCACGGCGTCGATCACCTCAAGGGCGAACCGGACGCGGTTCTCGAACGACCCGCCGTAGGAATCCGTCCGCCGGTTGGAGTGCGGCGACAGGAACTCGCCGATCAGATAGCCGTGCGCGCCGTGCACCTCGGCCACGTCGAACCCGGCGGCCAGCGCGCGCCGCGCGGCATCCGCGAACTGCCGTACCACGTCCTTGATCTGATCGACCGTCAACTCCGTCGGCACGGGGAAGTCCGCGTCGAACGCGACCGGGCTCGGCCCCACCGGCTGCCAGGCCTCCGGCGCGTCGGTCGGCAGCGGCCCCCGGTGCTGCCAGGGCACGCCCGTCGAGGCCTTGCGCCCGGCGTGGGCCAGCTGGATTCCGGGGACGGCGCCCTGCCCCTTGACGAAGTCGGTGATCCGGCGGAACGCCTCGGCCTGCGTGTCGCTCCAGATGCCGAGGTCGGCGGGGGAGATGCGGCCCTCGGGGCTCACCGCGGTCGCCTCGGTGAGGATCAGGCCGGTGCCGCCGGTGGCGCGGGCGCCGTAGTGAGCCAGGTGCCAGTCGCGCGGGACGCCCGCCAGGGGTCCCGACGCCTCGGCCGAGTACTGGCACATCGGCGCCATCCACACCCGGTTCGGGATGGTCAGCGATCGCAGGGTGTAGGGCTCGAACAGCGCGCTCACGGCGGACTCCATTCGTCACGACGATGCGGGTACGGGGTACGTCGTACGGTAGACATCGTAGTACGGCACCTGTCAAACTACGAGAGGTCTCGTACCATGGAGGGGCCGTGGGGACGCGGTGACCCGGGCGTACGAGGATGACCGGGCCGTACGAGGAAGGGGAGCCGCCATGACGACCGCCGCGCCGAGCGCGCGCGTGCTGGAGCACCCGGCGCGTGCCGAGATCCGCCTGGAGGGCGTCCTGCACGCCCTCTCCGACCCGCTCCGCCTCCTGATCGTCCGCGAACTCTCGGGCCCTCGCCCCGAGCTGACGTGCTCCCAGATCGAACTGCCGGTCACCAAGTCCACGACCACGCACCACTTCCGCGTGCTGCGCGAGGCGGGAGTGATCCAGCAGATCTACCGCGGCACGGCCAAGCTCAACGCCCTGCGCCGCACGGACCTCGACGCCCTGTTCCCGGGCCTGCTGGACGCGATCCTGACCGCCGCCACCCACCAGGCGGACCGCAAGCAATCAAGCCCGTCCGGCGTTTGAGGGCAAGGCCGAAGGCCGATCAGCGGGGCACACGGCGAGCCTGAACGGCGGGCAGGCGGAAGCAATCAAGCCCGTCCGGCGTTTGAGGACGCGGCCGAAGGCCGATGAACGGGCCGCGCGGCGAGCCTGAACGACGGGCAGGCGGAAGGGATCAAGCCTGTCCGGCGTTTGAGGACGAGGCCGAAGGCCGACCACCCGGCACCCCCGAGCCCGGCACCCCCAAGCCCGCGGCGCGCCGCAGCGCCTCCCACTCCGCCAGCTTCACCGTCCGCCGCCCGAGCGACCGCCCCAGCTCCGCCTCCGCCCGCTCGATGCCCAGCCACCCCGCCCACTCCACGGGCTCGGCGCCAGCCGCCCGCAGGACGTCGAGGGGCTCGGCGGCCACGGCCCGCCGCGCGAGGGCGGCGGAGTCATCCAGCAGGGACTGGACCGTCTCCCTGGCACAGGGCCGGTTCGTGCCGATAACGCCCGTCGGCCCCCGCTTGATCCACCCCGCCACGTACTCCCCGGGCGACACGGCCCCGTCCCGCAGCACCCGCCCCGCCGCGTGCGGCACCGTCCCGCTGCCCGCGTCGAACGGCAGCCCCTCGATCGGCACCCCGCGGTAGCCCACCGACCGCAGCACGAGCTGCGCCGGGACGTCCTCGTGGCTCCCGGTGCCCGTGACCCCGCCGCGCCCGTCCGGCAGCGTCCGCTCGAACCGCACGCCCCCGACCCGGCCCGCGGCCTGGAGCACTTCGACCGGCCGCAGGTAGAACCGTAGCCGGACGCGCCGCGCGGGCCCGGCCCGCTCGCCCCGCCCGGCCCAGCCGCGCAGCACCTCCACGTTGCGCCGGGCGGCGGCGGGCAGCCCGGACGGGTCGGCGTACGCGGGGTCCCGTGCCAGCTCGGCGGGGTCCACGGTGACGTCGGTGTCCGGAAGGCCGCCCAGCTCCCGCAGCTCCTTGGTGGTGAACCGGGCCTGCGAGGGCCCGCGCCGCCCCACCATGTGCACCACGCGCACCCGGCTCGCGCCGAGCACGCCCAGCGCCTCGTGCGGCATGTCCGTCGGCAGCAGCTCCGGGACGCCGCGCACCAGCATCCGGGCGACGTCCACCGCGACGTTCCCGACGCCGATGACCACGGCCGACTGCACGCCCCGTACGAAGCGGTCGGGCGGCCCGAAGCCGCCCGCCGCGCTGTCCGGGTGGGCGCTGTACCAGGACACGAACTCCGTGGCCGAGAAGCTCCCCGGCAGGTCCTCGCCGGGCACGCCGAGCCTGCGGTCGGTGGCGGCGCCGACGCAGTACACGACCGCGTGGTAGCAGTCGAGCAGCCGCGCGGGCGGCACCGCGCCGGGGCCGACCTCCACGCCGCCGAGGAACCGCACCCGCTCGTGCTCCAGGACGCCGCGCAGGTTCCCCTGGAGCGACTTGATCTTCTCGTGGTCCGGCGCCACCCCGTACCGCACCAGGCCGTACGGGCACGGCAGCCGGTCGAGCACATCGACCCGCACGTCCGGCACCCGCTCCTGCTCGACCAGGCCCTGGGCGGTGTAGACACCGCTCGGACCCGAACCCACGACGGCGACCCGCACGGTGGCGCTCCTTCCGCGAGGTGTTCCCCGGGACGTCCTGACGCCTGCCTGGCCCCAGCATCGCACCCCTGTGCGTGAAGGGGGAGGTGCGCCGCGTGCCGTTCCCGGCGGAATGTGACAGTACGGCTACCGTGCGCCTGTGCTGGAAAGCCCATTTTTCGACGAGAGTGATCATTACCGCGGGGCGCACGCGGCTGCGGCGCCGCACACCACGGAGGGCGGGCCCGCGCTCCAGGCGCCCGGCACGGCCGCCGGACGCGGCCGCGGCGACGGCTCCCCGCCCCAGTTCCACGTGCGGCTCGCCCTGGAGGGGGCGCACGTCGACG
The DNA here is from genome assembly GCF_049542095.1 of Streptomyces sp. G45. NCBI lineage: Bacteria > Bacillati > Actinomycetota > Actinomycetes > Kitasatosporales > Streptomycetaceae > Streptomyces > Streptomyces sp. G45. The sequence continues at coordinate 7,977,301 of NZ_JBMUZU010000001.1, forward strand.
TCCTCGCCGCGGTCAGCGGCGGCCGCCTGGCCATCGAGGACCTGCGGGCCGAGCCCCCGCTGCCGCTGGCCGACCTCGTCGCCCTCGCGGGCCGGATCGAGGGCCCGCTCGCGGACGTCTGCCGGGGCGTCGCGCAGCAGTACGACGCCCCGTGCCGGGCCGACCGCGCCGACGGGCCGGGCGCGGCGTGGGCGGCGCGCCCGTCCGTGCGGCAGGTCGCCGCCGAGGCCTACCGCGTGGCGCGCGACGAGGGCCGCGACCCGGTGCTCGCCGTGATGGGTGCGACGGGGCACGGCCGCCGCAAGGCGCTGCGGCTGATCGCGGGGGCGCGGGACGACGGCTACCTGGCGCCCCGGCACCGCCGCCGCTGACCGCGCTGACGGACCGTCAACTCAGGCCGCGCATGCGGTTGATCTCGCTGGTCTGCTGGGCGATGACGTCGGTGGCCATCTCCTCGACCAGCAGGTTGTTGCCCTCGGAGAGCGCCTGCGTCGCCATGGTGACCGCACCCGAGTGATGGGTGATCATCAGCTTCAGGAACAGCTCGTCGAACGCCTCTCCCTTGGCCGCCCGCAGCCGCGCGAGCTGCGCTTCGGTGGCCATGCCGGGCATCGAGGCGTGGTCGTGGCCGCCGCCGTGCCCCCGCTTCGGGGACTTTTCGCGGTGGCTCTTCAGCCAGCGCTCCATGGCGCCGATCTCCGGCTTCTGGGCGGCGGTGATGCGCTCGGCGAGCCGCTTCACCTTCGGGGACTTCGCCCGCTTCGGGGCGAGCCGGGTCATCTCCAGGGCCTGGCCGTGGTGCGGGATCATCTGCTCGACATAGGCGAAGTCGGCCGCGTTCGGGGTGTCGTCGTCGGTTCTCTTCCTGGCCGCCTCCTCGGCGGAGAGCGTCTCGGCGCCTTCGCCGGGCTTTCCGGGGGCGATCACCGAAGGCCCCGAGGAGGAGGGGACTCGGCGCCGTCGTCGCCCGACCCGGAGCCCGAGTCGCAGGCGCCGAGCGCGAGGACGGCGGCGGCCAGGAGCGAGGTCGCCGCGAAGGCGCGGGCAACGGGCGTGCGGGCGGCGGACGTACGGCGGTGGGGCACGGCAACCTCCTGGGCGGTACGGGGCAGTTGGGACCGTACTAGCACGTAGGTGAACGTCACTGATCGAGAACGCCCAGTACTGGCCTGCCTTCCTCTGTTGATTTGTACATGAGGAGAACGATACTGCGGGTGTCCGTGCACCGTTCGCCCCCGAACGGCCACAAGGGAGGACGCAGTGACTCTGTCGAACGAACCCCGCACGCGGCGCAGACGCCTGGGCGTCGCCGCGGCCGCGGTCGGCCTGATAGCGGCCCTGTTCACCGCCGCGCCCGCCGGGGCGACCCCGGATCCGGGCGACTCGCCCGCGGCGCCCAAGAAGGTGTCGAAGAGCGACGCGGCCGACACCAGGAAGGCGATCGAGGACGGCCGGATTCCCGCGCCGGACGAGGTCGTCCACTCCGACAACATCGAGCATCTGACCAACATCCCCAAGGACGCCCTGCCCGGCACCAACTCGGACCTCGCCTTCCAGGGCAAGTACGCGTTCGCGGGCAACTACGACGGCTTCCGCATCTTCGACATCAGCAACCCGAAGAAGCCGAAGACCGTCGCGCAGGTCCTCTGCCCGGGCTCCCAGAACGACGTCTCGGTCTCCGGGAACCTGCTGTTCCTGTCCACCGACTCCTCGCGCAGCGACAGCTCCTGCGCCAGCACCTCGCAGCCCGCCACGGAGAAGTCCTCCTGGGAGGGCATGAAGGTCTTCGACATCAGCGACGTCCGCAACCCGCGCTACGTCGCCGCCGTCGAGACCGCCTGCGGCTCGCACACCCACACGCTGGTGCCCGAGCGCCGCAACGTGTACGTCTACGTGTCCTCGTACGCGCCGAACGCGGCGTTCCCCGACTGCCAGCCGCCGCACGACGGCATCTCCGTCATCAAGGTGCCGCGCAAGGCCCCGCACAAGGCCGCGGTGGTCGGCTTCCCCGTGCTGTTCCCGGGCAGCGGCCCGGACGGCGGCGGCAACCCGGGCGGCCCCACCAACCCGGGCGTCTCCAAGACCACCGGCTGCCACGACATCACGGTGCTGCCCTCCAGGGACATCGCGGCGGGCGCCTGCATGGGTGACGGCATCCTGTTCTCCATCAAGGATCCCGAACACCCCAAGGTCATCGACCAGGTGCAGGACAACGTGAACTTCGCGTTCTGGCACTCGGCGACCTTCAACCAGCGCGCCGACAAGGTCGTGTTCACCGACGAGCTGGGCGGGGGCGGCGCCGCCACCTGCAACGCCGAGGTCGGCCCGAACCGCGGCGCCGACGGCATCTACGAGATCAAGGGCCACGGCGAGAAGAGCAAGCTGGTCTTCAAGAGCTACTTCAAGATCCCGCGCCACCAGGCCGACACCGAGAACTGCGTGGCCCACAACGGCTCGCTGATCCCCGTCAAGGGCAAGGACCTCATGGTCCAGGCCTGGTACCAGGGCGGCGTGTCCGTGTGGGACTTCACCAACTCGGCCAAGCCCAAGGAGATCGCCTACTTCGAGCGCGGTCCGCTCTCCACCGACGAACTCGTCGGCGGCGGCGCGTGGTCCGCGTACTACTACAACGGCCACATCTACTCGAACGACATGGAGAAGGGCTTCGACGTCCTCAAGCTCCACGACAAGCGCACGGATCCGGCCAAGCGGGTGCACCTGCGCGAGCTGAACGTGCAGACCCAGCCCGAGTACTTCGGCTGGCACGACTGAGCCGCGCGGCCTCGGGTGCCTAGCGCGTCCCGCCGGGCGGTGCGCCGTCCGGCGGGACGCCGAGCTTCCAGTCCAGGCCGTAGCGCTGGAACAGCTCCGCGCGCAGCCGCTCGAACGGCATCGGCGCGCCGGGGATGAGCAGCGCGAACACGGCGCCCATGAGCAGGGCGCGCAGCATCCGGTACTCCGTCTCGGGGTCCGCCGCGCCGCGCCGGTCGACGGTGTCGCGCAGCAGGGCCGCGAGCCGCTGCTGCTCGGGGCACTGCACGAACCCCTCGGCCTGGAGGATGCCCGCCATGTGCGTGCGCATCAGCACCGGGCGGTCCCGGGCCAGGCCCAGGACCGCGTCGATCGCGCGGGCCAGGAGCTCGTCCCCGTCCTCGGTGCGCGGCTCGCGCTCCAGCGCCTCCTGGAGCGTCTGGTGCATCAGCCGGTGCACGGCCGACTGGAGCAGCTGCCGCTTCCCGGGGAAGTAGTACGAGACCAGGCCGCGGGCGGAACCGGCCCGGTCGGCGATGTCCGCCAGCGTCGTCGCCTCGTAGCCGTGCTCGCTCACCAGGTCCACCGTCGCCTGCAGGAGCCGCTCGCGCGAACGTCGGCGCAACTCTTCATTGACCGATGGGCTACGGGGGACATCCTGTAACTCCTGCGTTGGCTGGCTCACAGCCAATATACTCAGGGGCATCCCGGCCCGAGCCGACATGGGCCGGTGCGGCCTGGGGCAGGCAGCACCGCGGGGGAGTGTTGCCTGCCCACGGGTCTTTCCGCACCCCGTTCTCCTCGCCGATCCGGCGCGCCCTCCTTACAGTGGAGTGGGCCGGGGGTCGAGGAGGCGCTTGGACATGGACCAACAGCGGATTCTGGCGCGTATCACGGAGATGGTTGACGCCGAGAAGACCCTGCGGGAGTCGCTCGCCTCCGGGGCGATCGACGAGGCCACGGAGCGGGCCCGCCTGGGTGACCTGGAGCGCGAGCTGGACCAGTGCTGGGACCTGCTGCGCAGGCGGCGGGCGGCGGTGGAGTTCGGCGCCGACCCGAACGCGGTCCGGCCCCGCCCCGTCGAGCAGGTCGAGAGCTACGAGTCGTGACCCCTCGCGCGGTCGGCTCCGCCTGAGCCTGCGCTGCCCTGCACCTCCCGGCGGCGCTGCGCTGCTGTCCTTTCCCACCCGCCCGCCCTTGTTCGCGCTGCCGCGCCGAGGCCCGCCGTGCTGCCCTGTCCGGGTCCTCCGCTGCTGGGGCTGCGCACTGTCCCGTCGCGGCGGCGCTGCGCTGGCGTCCTCTCCCACCCGCCCGCCCTTGTTCGCGCTGCCGCGCCGAGGCTCCCTGCCCGGGCTCGTCCAGCTGCCGCGTGGGCGATGCCCGCCCGCCGACCGAGGTCGCGCTGGGGCGCTGAGGTTTCGCGCCCAGGCCCGTCGCGGGGCTGCGTCGATGCGTGGGTCCGCGCGCTCATCGCGTTGCGGCACGGGTGCTTGGCACCTGCCTCCAGATGCTTCCCGCCCGCCCGCTCGTAGGTGCTGGCGCGCTCGCCGCGCTGCCCCGCCGGGCCGCTGGACTTCATCGCGCTGCGAATGCCAGCCACGAGGTGCACGGCGCAGCCGAGCGCGGCGGCGCCGCCGTCGGCCCGGCGGTCGTCGCCGACCACGAGGGTCCTGGCGGGGCCGGACCCCAGGCCTCGCAGGCGACCGCGAAGATCCGCGCGTCGGGCCTCTGCGCGCCGTGCTCGTACGACAGGACGTACGCGTCCCCATACGGGTCCGGCCCGTGCGCCCGGAAGACGGGCCTGAGGTCCCAGCCGATGTCGCTCACCACGCCGACCCGCACGCCGCGCTCGCGGAGCCCGCGCAGGACGTCGAGGGCGTCGGGGTAGGGGCGCCAGGCCTCCGGCGCCTTGTGGCGGTCGTACAGCGCGTCGTACAGACCGGGTTCGGGCAGCGGTGCGGTCCGGGCGAGGCCCGTGTACACGGCGCGGTGCCGCTCGGCGCTCTCGTCGCGCCGCTCCCACAGCCCGGCGAGGTGCGCGGGCACGGCCACGGACGGCGCGCCGCCGGGCAGCGCCCCGGCCCGGTCCAGCGCCGCCGCGAGCCGCGCCTCCTCGTGCGGGGGCGGCACGACCGCCCGCGCGGCGAGCCTGGCGGCGGACCCGGTCGGGCCACCGTGCGGAACGTGCCGGGGGCGACCAGCCTGGCCCGCGGGCCGAAGGGGGCCGACCGGAGGCGCCGGAAGCCGTCGAGTCCGGCACCGCGTCACGGGCGGGCCCCGGCGCGGCCCCTCGCGCCAGGCCACGCCTCGGCGGGCGCGTAGCGCTCGTACGCGGCCACGGCCACCGCCACCACCAGCGCGCCCAGGATCCAGCCGCCCACCACGTCCGTGGCCCAGTGGACGCCCAGCCACACCCGGGTCAGGCCCACCCCGACCACGGACACCACGGCCACCGCGAGCCCCACGCGCCACACCAGCACCCCCACCGCGTACACCCGCAGCAGCCACAGGAGCAGCCCGCACACCACCGCGGCCGTCATGGCGTGGCCCGAGGGGAACGCCGCGTAGTGCGCCGAGTCCACCGGATCGGGCCACACCGGGCGCGCCCGGTCGACCGCCGCCTTCAGGCCCTGCTGGAGCAGCGACCCCACGAGCGTGGCGGCCGCCAGGCAGAGCGCGAGCCACCAGGCGCGCTGGGCGGCGAGCCACAGCACGACCACGGTGCACAGGGCACGCATGGTCCACGGGTCCCACACCCAGTCGGTCAGGACGCGCGCGGTCTGCGTGAGGTCCCGGTGCGCCACGGCCCAGCGGTGCGTGGTGCGTGCGATGTCCTCGTCGAGGGACAGCAGCGGCTGCCACTCGGCGGACACCAGCACGAGCAGCAGCACGCTGGGCACGGCGAGCGCGGCGGCGACGCGGGGAGTACGGGAAACAGCTCGTGTCGGCGCGGTGTCCATGAGGTGATCCTTCCCGATGGACGCGCGCCACGCCTACCCGAGGGGTCGGAGTACGTCTTCCTGAGGCTCGGGGTGTGTCTTCGTGAGGGGCGCTATCCCAGGACCCGCAGCGCGGGTACGAACGCCACGAGGAGCGGGACGACCGGCACCAGCGCGGCCGTCGCGGTGAGCCGCAGGCGGCGCCAGGGGGTGAGCCGGGGGCGGGCGGCGAGCAGCCGGTGCACGCGCTGCGGCACGTGCGCGTGGACGCTGGGGGAGGGGCCGAACACGCCCCGGTCCTCGTTGAGTTCGACGAGGGCGAGGGCGATGGTCAGCCGTCCGAAGCGGCGCGAGGCCACGTCGTCGGCGGCCAGCTCCACCAGCCGGTGCATCTCGTCGCGGAACGCGGCGAACACCGGGACCTGCGGGAACCCGGCGGCGAGCGCGCCCGAGCAGTGCAGCAGCCAGTCGTGCCGGGCCTGCGCGTGGCCCTGCTCGTGGGCGAGCACCGCATCGAGCTGACGGCCCTTCAGGCGGCGCAACGCGGCGGTGGTGACGACCAGTTGGGGCGCCGCGCCGGGCAGCCACCAGGCGTCGGGGCGCTCGCCCTCCAGGACGACGAGCCGGTCGGCGCCGGGCTCCTCGCCGGGCAACAGCGGCGCGCGCACCACGAGTTCGGCGCGCCGCCGGGCGCGCCGGGCCCGGGCGCGGGCGATCTCACGGGTGAGCATGACGGCCGTCCAGGCGCCGCCGCAGGCCAGTGCCACCGCGGTCACCGAGGCCCAGGGCGTCGGCCCGAGCGCGTACGCCTCGACCACGCCCTGCGGGGCGGGCGCGAACAACTGCCCCCGCACGGCCTGCCAGGCGGCCGCCGCGCTGAACGTCATCGACAGGGCGCAGCACAGCAGGACCCCGGCCACGACGCACTGCCACACCCACAGCGCGACCACCGGTTCGCGCTCCGGCCAGTCCGCTCGCGCGAGCATCCGGGGAGCGACGACGGCGGTCAGCGCGCCCAGCAGCAACAGCGCGACGGGGACCATCATGGGTCAACCCTATGAGGGGCGCGCTCCCCGGCGGTATGGGCCCCCTGCGGGAAGTGACGCATGCCACGGTCGGGGAGCGCGCTCACGGCGGCAGGCCGGGCGCCACCGGACAGGCCCCGCGCGCCGCAAGGCGGTCCCCGCGCGTCACAGCGTCAGCAGCATCGCGATCATCGCCATGCTCATCGCCAGGCGGCACACGAGCGCCAGCTCGGGCCGGTCCGCCCAGCTCACCACGCCCGCCTCCGGAGTCACCGCCGCGCCCACCGGCACGAGCCGCGCGCCCGACGCCAGCACGTGCGCGGTGAAGTACAGCAGCAGCGCTCCGGTCAGCGCCGGGACGCCCGCGGCGCCGTGCCCCGCGCCGGGGGCGAGCAGCATCGCCGCCGACATGTAGACCATCGCCGCGGCGCCCACCAGGTGGTGGGCGTGGTGCGGGCGGTGCCGCGCCGTCCAGGCCGCACGCAGCCCCGCGGCGGCGAACACCGCCACATAGGCGCCCCAGACGCCGGACGGCGGCGCGAGCACCGCGGCGGGCACCGCCATCAGCGCCATGCCGAACCCCATCAGCGCCTCGCCGCCCGCCGTGCGGCGCTGCTCCTCGACGCGGCTGCGCATCCGCAGCAGGCAGTAGGCGCCGCTCGCCGCGCAGAGCGCCACGAGCAGCCAGCTCGCCGAACCGGGTCCGTGCACCGGGCACCTCCTCGCTCGACGCCCACCGACGCCACCCCGGATCGATGCCCGCGCCCGGGGCCGCGTACGGGAGCGCACGGGTGTACGGAGGGAGCATGGGAGGCGTGCGCGGGGGGGCGCGGCCCGCACCCGGTGCCGTCGGCGGCCCGGACGTGCCCCGCACTCATTTATTTTTCAGGTAAAACACTTGCTAATGTTCTGCGTATGAGCAGCCCGCCCCCGACCCGCCCCGCACCCCGCCCCCGTGCCCGTGACCAGGTCCGCTTCCGCGACCAGGCCCGCGTCCGCGACCAGGTCCGCGCGCACGTCCGCCGCCTGCCGCTGGCGAGCGTGCTGCGCCTCGGCACGCCCTCCGACATCTGGTTCAAGCCCGCGCTGAGCGTCGTCGCCGCCACCGCTGTACCGAACCTGACGCTGCTCGCGCTCGACCGCCTCGACCTCGTCCTGTACACGATGGCCGGTTCCTTCTGCGCCCTGTACGCCCACCAACTGCCGTACGCCGCACGGGCCCGCGCCCTCGCCTGGGTCGTGGCGGGGATGACCGCGAGCATGGCCGTCGCCCTGGTCGCCGCCGCGCTCGCGCCCCCGGCCGCGGTCCTCGTGACTGTGGGCGCGCTGCTCGCCGCCGCCCAGAAGGCGCTGTGCGACGCCACCCGCGTCGGCCCGCCCGGGCACCTGATCTTCACCTTCGTCAGCTCGGCGGCCCTGTTCGCGCCGCAGGACCTCGCCCGGGTTCCCGCCCACCTCGCCCTGACGGCCGGGGCCGGGGCCGTGGCCTGGCTCGTGGGCATGGCGCCCGCGCCGCTGCGCCCGCACGGCCCCGAGCGCCGCACCACGGCCCGCGCCCTGCGCGCCGCCGCCGCGTACGCCGACGCCCACGCGGCCGGGCACCACCCGGAGCGGGCCCGCGCCGCCCTCGCCGACGCCGTGCACACGGCCTGGCAGTCCCTGCACGCCACCCGAGCCGCTCCTCGTACCGGTTCCTCCCGCGCCACCCGCACCGCCCTGGCCGCCCTCACCGCGACCGCGGAGCACGCCCTCGCCGCCCCGGAGGACGCCGACCCCGCGCGGCTGCGGGCCCGGGCCGACGCGCTGCGCGGCACCGGCGCCGTCCCGCCTCCCGAGGACGTGCCCCCGCCCGCGCACCTGCCCGCCGAAGCGGCCCCGCCCGTGTGGCGCCGCCTCGCCCCCGGCTCCCCGCTGCTGCCCGTCGCCCTGCGCACCGCCGTCGGCTGCGCGCTCGCCGGGTACGCCTCCCTCGCGCTCGGCATCGGCCGCCCCTACTGGGCGCTCGTCACCGCCGCCTCCCTCTACCAGGCCAACGTCACGCTCACCTGGAGCCGCGGCGTGCAGCGCGTCGTCGGCAACGCCGTCGGCGTCGTCGCCTTCGCCGCCATCGCGCCCCTGGCCCACCTCAACCACGCGGCCCTGATCGTGGCCGGGCTGCTGCTCGCCTTCGGCGCGGAGGCCCTGATGTCCCGCAACTACTGGCTCGGCAGCGTGTGCGTGACGCCGATGGCGCTGCTCGTGACGGAGTTCGCGCGCTTCCAGGACCCGGCCGCGCTGATCACCGAGCGCGTCGTGGACACCCTCGTCGGCGCGGGGCTCGGCCTGGTCGCCGCCGTCGCCGTCACCAACCGGCGCGCCGCCGACCGCGTCGAGCACGCCATCGCCGCGGCCGACCGCGCCCGCGCCCACGCCGAGCGCGCCCCCGCCGTCGAACTGCCCCGGGCCCGCCGCCGCCTCACCGCGAGCCTGGTCGACCTGCGCGCCGCCCACGACGCCGCGGTCGGCGAGTGGTGGCTGCGCGAGCTGCCCGCGCAGCGGGTGGCCGTCACCGAGCGCGCCGGACACCGTACGCTCGCCGCGACGGTACGTGGCGCCGCGCGACCCAGCGACGAGGCCCGTGCCTGACGGCAGACACACCGGAGTGCGGAGCGGGGCGCGAGGATGAGCAGTGGGTACGGCCGGACGGCGGCACAGGACACCGTGGCCGCGGTGGTCCGGCAGTGGCGGCAGGCGCGCCCCGACATCGACACCGCGCCGATGGAGATCATCGGCCGCATCAACCGCTGCGCGGCCCTGCTCCAGCAGGCCGAGGACGCGCCGCTGCGCCGGGCGGGCCTGACCCGCCCCGAGTTCGACCTGCTCGCCGCGCTGCGCCGCACCGGCCACGAGCTGACCCCCGGGGAGCTGGCCCGCGAGACCTTCTCCTCCGGAGCCGCGGTCACCAAGCGCCTCAAACAGCTCCAGGAGCGCGCCCTGATCGACCGCCGCCCCGACACCCGCGACCGGCGCGTCACCCACGTCGGCCTCACCGACGCGGGCCGCGACCTGGTCGACGGCATCATGCCGGACCAGCTGGCGTACGAGGCCACGGCCCTCTCGGGCCTCGCCGCCGACGGCCAGGAGCGGCTCGCGGGCCTGCTCGCCGACCTCCTGGGGCAGTTGGAGGGGCGGCTCGGCGTCCCCGGGGGTGACCGGCCGCGGGTGCGTCAGGGGCGGTGGCGCAGGGGGTGGTCCTCCGGGACCTCCACCACCGCGATGCGCGTGCCGTCCGGGTCCGCGATCCACATCTCGACCAGCCCCCACGGCTCCTTCACCGGGGGCCGCAGGACCTCCACGCCGCGCGCGGCCAGCTCCTCGTACGCGGCTTGGACGTCCGCGACCTGGAGCCAGAGCCGCACGTCGGGCGACGACGCGGCGGCCGAGCCGTCGGCGCGGCCGGAGACCTCCAGATAGCCGCCGCCCAGGAAGTACACCGTGCCGCGCTCGGGGCCCGTGCCGAACTCGCGGTACACGGCCAGGCCCAGGGCGTCGCCGTAGAACGCCCGCGCGGCGTCGGGGTCGGTGGGCCGGAGCAGGACCCTGCTGCTGAGTACGTGCACCATGCGGCCGCACCTTAGCGCCGGGTTACTCTCAGCGGTGCGTGCGGGAACAGGAGTTCCGCACGAGGCACCGGAAGACGACCGGAAAGCACCGGCGTGCACCGGAGCGCAGCGGCAGCACCGGAGATCGGAGACACGCGCCCATGGACACCGCCCCGCACCCCAGCACCCACGGCGACCTCACGTTCCGGGACGCCACGGACGCCGACGTCGACGCGCTCGTGGCGCTCGTCGAGTCGGCGTACCGGGGCGACGACAGCCGTGCCGGGTGGACGACGGAAGCGGACATCCTGGAAGGCCAGCGCACCGACCCCGAGGGCGTCGCCGCGGTCATCAACACCCCGAACAGCAAGCTGCTCACCGTAGAGCGCGACGGCCGGATCGTCGCCTGCTGCCAGCTCGAACACCGCGGGGAGCACGCCTACTTCGGGATGTTCGCCGTCAGCCCCGCGCTCCAGGGCGCGGGCCTCGGCAAGGTGATCATGGCGCAGGCGGAGCGGACCGCCCGCGAGACGTGGGGCGTGCGCGAGATGCACATGACGGTGATCTCCGTACGCGAGGAGCTGATCGCCTGGTACGAGCGGCGCGGCTACCGCCGTACGGGAAAGACGACCCCCTTCCCGTACGGCGACGAGCGCTTCGGCATTCCGCAGCGCGACGACCTGGAGTTCGAACTCCTGGTCAAGGAGATCGGCTGACCCGGGCGCCCGCGCGGGCGGCGCGCCCCCGGGCGTTCAGGCGGTGAAGCGACCGGTCCGCTTGATGTCCGGGAAGTCCGTGGTCGCGCCGTCGAGCCCGAGGGCGCGCACCAGGCGCAGGTCGTCCTGCGTGTTCACCACCCAGCCGATGATCCGCAGCCCGGCGGCGCGGGCGTGCTCGACGATCTCCTGCGTCAGGCGGCGGATGTTCAGTACGAGGGTGGCGGCGCCGACCGCGGTGGCGCGCTCCACGACGTCCGTGCCGTAGCGGCTGGCGACGAGCGCCGTGCGCACGCCCGGGACGAGCCGGGCGATCTCGGCGATCGCCTCGTCGTGGAAGGACAGCACCTCGACCCGGCCCACCAGGTCGCGGGCGTGCATGACGTCGGCGAGCGCCCGCGCGGCCGCCACGTCCTTGATCTCGGCCTGGAGCGGCGCCCGCACCGCGTCCAGGACCTCCTCGAACACGGGGACGCGCTCGCCCCGGCCCGCGTCCAGGGCGCGCAGCTCCGCGAGGGTCTTCTCGGCGATGGGACCGGAGCCGTCCGTGGTGCGGTCCACGTCGGCGTCGTGCATGACGACGAGGGCGCCGTCCTTGCTCAGGTGCAGGTCGAGTTCGATGATGTCCAGGCCCGCGGCCTGGGCGGCGACGAACGAACGCAGGGTGTTCTCGGGTTCCACACCCATGACACCGCGATGACCGATGGTGAGGAAGTTCAAGATTCACTCGCTTCCGTCGACGGGCGGCTCGGCTCCGCGCGGCTCGGCGGCTCCCACCACGCGGCAGGCCGCAGCCTAATCCCCGGCCCCGGCGATGGGACCGTCCCTGCGCGCCGGAGTGGAATCGTCTCCTCGGGTGGCGACCATGCCCAGGATCAGACCGGTGATGAGGGCGGCCACCAGAACGGCACGGGTGCTCAACGGTTCTCGGCTCCCTCGGGCGGCGACGGCTGACCCGGCCCGTCCTACCGCCGCGCGCCCCGTGATCGCGAGCCGTCTCACCCGGGGGTGGGCGCGTCGGCCGGGGGTTGACGCGCGGCCGATACAGGGGGCACGGCGGGGGCGCGGAGGGTGCGAGGCGCGCCGCTCGGTGTTCGGGGCGCTCCGAAGGGTCTGGCAGAAGCGCCCGCTTGGGTGGCTGGTTACGGGAAAAACAGCGGCTGAGGTGTGGCTGGGCAGGATAATTTCCTGGGCAACCTCTTGTCGCGGGGAACCCTGCACCCATACGGTGTTCATACGCGAGGTTCTCCCGTGGAGGATGGGTCATGACGGAAATTCTTGTGCAGGCGGTGGACAGCCCGGGCGCTGCCCGTGACGGACGAGTGGTGGACCACCCGGCCTGGCCGGTGCTCAAGGCCGCCGTCGAGGAGATCAGGCCCTGGCAGTCCAAGGACGGCTCGATCGACTTCGAGCGCGAGGACGCGCCGTCGCGGGCCACGGCCGAGCGGGCCGTGGAGCGGATGGTCGCCGCCGTCGCGGAGCTCGCCCCGCTGCTGCCGCACGACGCCGCCTACCTCGACGCCCTGGCCGTCGACCTGCGCCGCTGGGCGGACGGCGGCTTCCAGGTGCCGGACTTCCTCGACTCGCTGCTGGCCTTCCAGCCCGCGGCCCGGCGCGAGGACGGCCTCCAGCACCTCGTGGTCTTCCCCATGTACACGCAGAACGGCAACCCGGACCGCAACTTCGAAGCGGTCGTGCTGCGCATGGTGTGGCCCGAGTGGCTCGCCGAACTGGAGCGCACGCGCTACGACAACCCGCTGTTCTGCGGCATCACCTTCGAGGACTTCACCGCCGGGTACGACACCAACTCGGCCGTCCTCTTCCCCGAGACGATCGCCGTGCGCGAGGCCCCGGAGCGGTTCAGCTGGGGCGGCATATTCTGCGACCGCGAGGCGGCCCGGTTCCGCCGCGTCACCCAGGCCGCCGTCGACATCCTCGGCATCGAGCTGCCCGCCGACGTACGCGCCCTGGTCGAGGACCAGCAGCGCTGCCAGGAGGCCTTCGTCCTGTGGGACATGGTCCACGACCGCACCCACAGCCACGGCGACCTGCCCTTCGACCCGTTCATGATCAAGCAGCGGCAGCCGTTCTGGATGTACGGCCTCGAAGAGCTGCGCTGCGACCTCACGGCCTTCAAGGAGGCCGTGAAGCTGGCGGACGACGGCGTCCCGCAGGCCCGCGACGTGCAGTACGCGGTGCTGTTCGACCGCATGTTCCGCTTCCCGGTCACCGGCGAGCGCGTACGCAACTACGACGGCCTCGGTGGCCAGCTGCTCTTCGCCTACCTGCACAAGCACGACGTGGTCCGCTGGACCGACAACAAGCTGCGGATCGACTGGCGGCGCGCGCCGGAGATCACCAACCAGCTCTGCGCCGAGATCGAGCAGCTGTACCGCGACGGCATCGACCGCCCGAAGCTGGTCCACTGGCTCGCCGGGTACGAGCTGGTCTCGCGCTACCTCGCGCCGCACCCCGGATCGCGCTGGGCCAAGGGCCCGGACGCCCTCGACACGTCGCTGCCGCCGCGGAAACTCGTGGACGACGTGCTTCCGGACGAGTTTCCGCTCAGCATGTTCTATGAGGCGCTCTCGAAGAAGCTGAAGCACGTGATCGCCTCCACGAAGGGGATCACCGCGGACTCGCGCGTCGAGAAGGCCGCCGCGTGAGCGACGGCGCCAAGGGGACCAACAAGGAGGCGAGGACCATGTCCGCACTCGACGGAGCCGTGGTGGCGGTCGCCGGGGCCGCGGGCCCCGCGGGGCGAGCCACGCTGCTCAGGCTCGCGGAGGCCGGGGCGACGGTGGTCGCGGCCGACGCGGACGCCGCACGCCTGGCCCAGGCCGTGGACGCGGCGCGCTACGCCCACGGCGGCGCGACCGTCACCGGCGACACGGTCGACCTCCTCGACCTCGCCGCCACCCGCGCCTGGGCCGACCGCACCGAGAAAGAGTTCGGCCGCATCGACGGCCTGGTGCACCTGGTGGGCGGCTGGCGCGGCAGCGCGACCTTCGCCGAGACCGACCTCGGCGACTGGGACGTCCTCGAAGACCTCCTGATCCGCACGGTGCAGCACACCTCGCTCGCCTTCCAGGACGGCCTCCAGCGCAGCGGCAACGGCCGCTATCTGCTGATCAGCGCCGCGGGCGCCAGCAAGCCCACCGCGGGCAACGCGGCGTACGCGGCCGCGAAGGCCGCCGCCGAGGCCTGGACGCTGGCGCTCGCCGACGCCTTCCGCAAGGCGGGGGGCGAGCAGGGGCCGCGCACCGCCGCTGCCATCCTGATCGTGAAGGCGCTGGTGCACGACGCGATGCGCGCGGAGCGGCCCAGCGCGAAGTTCGCGGGCTTCACCGACGTCAAGGAGCTGGCCGAGGCCATCGCCGGAGTCTGGGAGCGGCCCGCCGGGGAAGTGAACGGAAACCGCCTGTGGCTGACCGACAAGCCGTGAACCCGCCGAAGACCGACGCCAAGCGCCACCACGACCCGGGCGTCCGCGGCTTCGCCAGCGACAACTACGCGGGGGCGCACCCGGAGATCCTGGCCGCGCTCGCCCTCGCCAACGGCGGCCACCAGGTCGCCTACGGTGAGGACGAGTACACCGAGCACCTCCAGCGGGTGATCCGCGGCCACTTCGGCGCGAGCGCGGAGGCCTTCCCGGTCTTCAACGGCACCGGCGCCAACGTCGTCGCGCTCCAGGCGGTCACCGACCGCTGGGGCGCGGTGATCTGCGCGGAGAGCGCGCACATCCACGTCGACGAGTGCGGCGCCCCCGAGCGCGTCGGCGGCCTGAAGCTGCTCACCGTGCCGACGCCCGACGGCAAGCTCACCCCCGAGCTGATTGACCGTCAGGCCTTCGGCTGGGACGACGAGCACCGCGCGATGCCCCAGGTCGTCTCGCTCGCCCAGAACACCGAACTGGGCACGGTGTACACCGTCGACGAGATACGCGCGATCGTCGAGCACGCCCACGGCCACGGCATGCGGGTGCACGTCGACGGCGCGCGCCTGGCGAACGCCGCCGCCTCGCTCGACGTCCCCATGCGGACCTTCACCAACGCCCTGGGCGTGGACATCCTCTCGCTCGGCGGCACCAAGAACGGCGCGCTGTTCGGCGAGGCCGTCGTCGTCCTCAACCACGACGCCGTGCGCCACATGAAGCACCTGCGCAAGCTGTCCATGCAGCTCGCCTCCAAGATGCGCTTCGTGTCGGTGCAGTTCGAGGCGCTGCTCACCAAGGACCTGTGGCTGCGCAACGCGCGGCACGCCAACGAGATGGCCCAGCGCCTCGCCGAGGGCGTCCGCGCGGTGGGCGGCGTGGAGATCCTCTACCCGGTCCAGGCCAACGCCGTCTTCGCGCGGCTTCCGCACGACGTCAGCGAGCGCCTCCAGAAGCGGTTCCGCTTCTACTTCTGGGACGAGGCGGCGGGCGACGTCCGCTGGATGTGCTCCTTCGACACCACCGAGGACGACGTGGACGCGTTCGTGGCGGCCCTGAAGGAGGAGATGGCGCGCTAGGCGCGGCACCCCCACCGGGTCAGGTACCCCACGCCATGCATAGGTATGCGGCTGATCGAAAAATCATTGACCGCTGATCGGCCGCGTTCCTATGCTCGCGCCCATGGAGCTGATCCAGCAGAACCCCGACCTGTCCGCCTACCTCGCGGCGGACGAGGTCATCGACCACACGCACCCCCTGGTCAGGGACGTGTCCGCCCGCCTGGCCAGGGACAGCGCCGATTCCTACGCGTACGCGCGCGCCGCCTACGCGTTCGTCCGCGACACCATTCCGCACTCCGCGGACGCCGACGACCCGCGCGTCACCTGGCGCGCCTCCGACGTCCTGGCGCAGCGCACCGGCATCTGCCACGCCAAGGCGCACGCCCTCGCCGCGCTGCTGCGCGCCGAGGACATCCCGACGGCCCTGTGCTACCAGCGGCTCGTGCACGACGACGGCAGCGGCTTCGTGCTGCACGGCCTGGTCGCCGTGCGGTTCAACGGCGCCTGGCACCGCCAGGACGCACGCGGCAACAAGCCCGGCGTGGACGCGCGGTTCTCCCTGGACGGCGAGCGGCTCGCCTTCCCGGTGGACACGGCGGCGGGGGAGGTCGACTACCCGGCGCTGTACGCCGAACCCGACGCGGCGACGCTCGCCGTGCTGAAGGCCGCCCCGGACCGGCCCGCCCTCTGGGCGGCGCTACCGGACGCGCTGCCCCTCGGCTGAACCGCCCTGAACCTTCCCGTGCTGAGCCGCCGCACCACTGAAACATCCGATGTGGTGCCTGCGAGAACCCGGCCAACGGGCCATCAAGAGGGCAAAGGAGCAAGGCAGTTGGTGACTCATCGGAGGTCTTTCCGTCCGATGTCTTGACGGTGCGTCGGGCCGCGCCGATGCTGCGAGCCATGACTCCCCTCTCACGGCGCGCGTTCGTCGCAGGCGCCTCAGGAGCACTCGCCGCGGTGGGCTCGCCCACCGCC
This sequence comes from Streptomyces sp. G45, assembly GCF_049542095.1. NCBI lineage: Bacteria > Bacillati > Actinomycetota > Actinomycetes > Kitasatosporales > Streptomycetaceae > Streptomyces > Streptomyces sp. G45. The sequence continues at coordinate 7,993,785 of NZ_JBMUZU010000001.1, forward strand.
TGGGCATCCGCCCCCTCCCGCGCCGACGCGCACGGCGGCCTGCTGCGCGACGCCGCGATGGTGTGGCGGCGCCTGCCGCACTCCTGGCAGGAGGGCCCCTTCCTGGGCAACGGCTACCTGGCCGCGCACCTGTACGCCAAGCCCGGCGAGGGCAACGTCCTGCGCGTCATGGTCAACCACTCCCACGTGCAGGACCAGCGCGGCCAGTGGGAGGCCGCGATCGGCTACTCCCGGCTGGGCGTCGGCTACTTCACCCTGACCCTCGCGGGCACCGTCACCGGCGTCGACTGGCGGCTCGGCCTGGACGACGCCGAGCTGACCGGCACGATCACCACCACCCGCGGCAGCGTCGCCCTCACCGCCCTGATCCTCAGCCAGCGGGACGCCCTGCTCGTGTCGTGGCAGCCGAGCGCCGGGGAGGAGACGGCGGCCTGGGGGTTCACCGCGCTGCCCTCGCGCACCACCCGCACCGTCCGCGTCCCGCCCGACTACACCGCCAACCCCGACCCTGCCACCGGCCCCGGCTTCGTCGAGCAGCCCCTGCACGCGGGCGGCGGCTACACCACCGCCTGGCGCGAGGTCCGCTCCGGCACCCGGCGCCTGCTCGCCGCGACCATCGCCTACGGCCACCCCCGCTCGACCGGGCGCGAGGCCGCCCTGCGCACCGTCGACGCCGTCCTCGACGGCGCGCCCGCCGACGCCGTCACGCGCCACCGCCGCTGGTGGCGCGCCTTCCACCGCCGCAGCTTCGTCTCCGTACCCGACAAGAAGGTCCAGCGGTTCTACTGGATCCAGCTCTACAAGCTGGCCTGCGCCACCCGCGGCGACGGACCCGTCACCCCCGTCTTCGGGCCCTGGTTCCCCGAGACCGGCAACAACTGGACCAGCATCTGGTGGAACACCAACGTCCAGGTGACGTATCCGCTCGCCAACGGCTCCAACCACCGCGAACTCGACGCCGTCACCCCGACGTTCGCGCGCCACCACGAGAACCTGGAGTCCAACATCCGGCCGGAGCTGCGCGACGGCGACACCTACGCGCTCTGCCACCCCGGCGACTGGCGGCTGCGCTCCGGCCCCCGCTACGTCGGCGTCCCCGGCGTCAGCCCCAACGACCACACCGGCAACCTCGTCTGGGCCCTGCACAACGCCTGGGTCACCTACCGGCACCACATGGACGACGCCGTCCTGCGCGACGTGATCCGGCCGATCCTCACCAAGGCGGTGCACTACTACGCCCGCCACCTCACCGAAGGCTCCGACGGCAGGCTCCACCTGCCCGAGACCCGCTCGCCCGAGTACGCCAACGCCGCCGACTGCACCTACGACCTGGCGCTGCTGCGCTGGGGCGCCGGAACGCTCCTGGACTCCGCGCGGCGGCTGCGGCTGCGCGACCCGCACGAGAAGCGGTGGCGCGACATCCGCGACCGCCTCGTCCCCTACCACCGGGGCACCGACGGCGTCATGATCGGCGCGGGCGTGCCGCTCGCCGAGTCCCACCGCCACTTCTCGCACCTGCTGTGGCTCCACCCCCTCCAGGAGGGCCTCGACCGGCGCAGCTTCGACCACTGGGCGGGCATGCGGGACCGCTGGCACGGCTACAGCTTCGCCGCGGCCGCCTCCATGGAGACCCTCTTCCGGCAGCCGGAGCGGGCCCTGGCCCACCTGCGCTTCTTCCTCGACGGCAACGTCAGCGACAACTGCGCGCTCACCCCCAACACCATGTACCGCGAAGGCGCCAACTTCGCCCTGGAGAGCCCGATCGCCGCGGCGCAGTCGCTGCTCGACATGCTCACCCAGAGCCACGGGGGAGTGGTCCAGGTCTTCCCCGCCGTGCCCGGTGCCTGGCGGGACGCCAGCCTCCAACAGGTGCGGACGCAGGGCGCGTTCCTGGTCGACGCCTCCCGGCGCGACGGGCGTACGGAGTGGATACGGATCCGCAGCGAGGCCGGGGAGCCGCTGCGGCTGCGGCACGGGATCCCCGGGGAGGTCGAGGTGCGCGACGAGCGGGGCAGGCCGCTGCCCCACACCGGGGGCGAGGTCATCAGCGCCCCGCTGCGGCGCGGGCAGACCGCCGTGGTCGCCCCCAAGGGGGCCCGGCCGTCGCTCACCCCGAGGGACGTGACGGCGAACGGGACGGAACCCGCGTGGGGGCTGCCGTAGGGCTTTCGTGGGGCGGAGGGGGCGTCCTCGGCCACACCGCCCCCGGGTCCGACCGCCGGAATAGTCCAGTGCGCTGCACTGGATAGTGCTCTATGCTGGACTGCCGTCGATACCCGCGAACCAAGGCAGACCATGACGTTCACCCTCACCGTGTCCGACGAGGTGCGCGCGCTCGCACCCGGCTTCACCCACGTCGCCATCGAGGCGTACGGCCTCGTCAACGGCCCCAGCACCGACGGCACCTCGGCCCTGCTCGACGACGCCGCCCGCCGCCTCGCCGCCCGCCTCGACGGCCGCGCCCCGCACGAGGACCCGCACATGGCGGCCTGGCGCGCCGCGTACACCGCGTTCGGCGCCAAGCCCTCGCGCACCCGCAACTCCGCCGAGGCCCTCGCCAAGCGCGCCCTCGCCGACGGCGGCCTGCCCCGGATCAACACCCTGGTCGACGTGTACAACGCGATCAGCGTGGCCCATCTGATCCCCGTCGGTGGCGAGGACCTGGACCGCGTCAAGGGCGGCATGCGCCTGGTGCGCGCCAGCGGCGACGAGGACTTCGTCACCATGGCGGGCGGCGAGCCGGTGACCGAGCACCCCGACGCCGGGGAGGTCGTCTGGTGCGACGACGAGGGCGTCACCTGCCGCCGCTGGAACTGGCGCCAGGGCCCCCGCACACGGCTCACCGAGGAGACCGTGAACGGGATCTTCCTCCTGGAGGGCATGGGCCCCGGGGCCGGACTCGAAGCGGCGGGCGCGGAGCTGGCGGAGCTGCTGGAGAAGGTCAGCCCCGGCGCGCGGATCGTGGTGCACGGGCCCGTGGGCTAGCCATCGCCCGACGCCGAGCGGCGCCTCGGGCGGGCCCGACGCGGACCGGTGCGGACCGGTGCGGACCGGTGCGGCCCGGCGGTGGGCCAGCCCCCCGGCCCGCTCAGGGGGCCGCCCGCAGCTCACCCGGCGTCGGTGCCGTGCCGCCCAGGTGCGCGGGCAGCCACCAGGAGTCCTCCGGGCCCTTGGGGCGCGCCGGGTAGGCGCGCTGGGCGGCTTCGAGCAGCTCCTGGCAGCGCTCCCGCAGACGGCGCGTGATCGCGCCCGCGTACTGGTCCTTCGGGGCCTCCACGCGCTCGCCCACGCGGATCGTCACCGGGATGTGCTGGCGCTTGAAGTTGCGCGGGTGGCCCTTGGTCCACAGCCGCTGCGTGCCCCAGACGGCCATCGGGATGAGCGGGACCCCGGCTTCCTGCGCCAGGCGGGCGGCGCCCGACTTGAAGGACTTCAGCGTGAACGACTCCGAGATCGTCGCCTCCGGGAACACCCCGACGCATTCCCCCGAGCGCAGCGAGTCGAGCGCGTGGGCGTAGGCCTGCTCGCCCTGCTTGCGGTCCACCGGGATGTGCTTCATGCCGCGCATCAGCGGGCCCGAGACCTTGTGGCGGAACACCGACTCCTTCGCCATGAAGCGCACCAGGCGCTTCTGCGGCAGCGCCGCCAGGCCGTTGAAGACGAAGTCGAGATAGCTGATGTGGTTGCTGACGAGGACCGCGCCACCCGTGCGCGGGATGTTCTCGGAACCCTTGCAGTCGATCTTCAGGTCCAGCGCCTTGAAGAAGGTCTTGGCGATGCCGATGACCGGTCGGTACACGAGTTCTGCCATGGGTGGGGAGGCCCTTCATCTCTGCCGGCGGAGAGGGCCACCGGCAGGAAACCAAGTTACGGAACCGTAGGTCTACGGCTCCGCAGATCGTGCCCCAAGAACGAGCCGCTGGCCAGCCGTGGTGCCCGAGAAGCGGGAGATTCTCATCACGTCGGAATCTTTCGGCGTCCGCGCGCGCTGAGTACGAGGACGAGGACGGCGCCCGCAGGGGGCGGCACCGAAGCACCCAAGACGGGACGGGAGGCGCGGGTGACACCAGCGCGCGACGGCGGGGGCGGCCCCGCGGCGGACCGGCGGCTCGACGCGGAGCGGCTCGGCGCCCCGCTGGGCGAGCGGGCCACGCTCGTGCAGTTCTCCACCGCCTTCTGCCAGCCCTGCCGGGCCACCCGCCGGGTGCTCGCCGACGTCGCCGCCCTGGTGCCCGGCGTCGCGCACGTCGAGATCGACGCCGAGGGCGCCCTGGACCTCGTACGCGAACTGCGCGTGCGCAAGACGCCCACCGTCCTGGTCCTGGACGCCGGGGGCCGCGTGGTGCGGCGCGCCTCGGGGCAGCCGCGCAAGGCGGACGTCATCGCCGCGCTCGGGGCGGCGGTGTGAGGCCGGGACCGGAGCGCCACGGCCCCGCGGCCGGACGCGGGGCGCCCGCGAGTGATCTTTTCGACGCCGGTGGGCACTTGACTGCACCCGCCAACCATCGTCAGCCTGCTGACATGCCACCCGAGCTCCTTCTCTTCGAGCGCGTCCACGTGGACCTCGCACGTCATGCCAGTGCGCGCTGTCGGGCCCACTGAGCAGCCACGGACCCGCTCGTACCTCCTGCAGAAGGACAACTCCATGACGGCCACGCCCGACCTCGGCTCCCCCCAGCTCGCCTCCCCCGACCTGCTGCGCTCCGTCTTCAGGCGGCACGCGGCCGGAGTCGCGGTGATCACCGCGCGGGGCACAGGACCCGTCGGCCTCACCGCCACCTCCCTCGCGTCCGTCTCCGCCGAACCGCCCATGGTGTCGTTCGGCATCGGCACCGGCGCCTCCAGCTGGCCCACGATCTCCCGGGCCGAGCACATCGGCGTGCACATACTCGGCGAGCACCAACAGGAGCTGGCCGCGACGTTCGCGCGCAGCGGCGCCGACCGGTTCGCCGCGCCCACCCGCTGGTTCGAGGGGCCGCACGGCGTGCCCGTACTCGAAGGGGTGCTCGCCTGGCTGGTGTGCCGGGTCGTGGCGCGCGTGCCCGCGGGCGACCACCGCCTCGTCCTCGCCGAGGCGGTCGTCGGCGACCCGTCGGGGGCGGGTCGGCCGCTGCTGTACCACGAGGGCCGCTTCAACGCGCTGCGGGACTGAGCGGTTCCCCTGGGCGGGCCGCCGGTGACACCTGGTGCGTTCGGTTACGGAGCGTTGCGAAGGTCACAGTTCAAAGCGCTTGCTCAGCGGGAACGCACTGGGTGTACTCATGAGTAATATTTCGGTGGGAGCGGGCGGTGCCCTCGATCGGCGCCCGACCGGGACCCGACCGGGAACCGCCGCTTCTGGCGCCTATGCTGCCTGGGAGAAGGCAGTGGCCGCGGCCGAGGCGGCAGCCCAGTAATGACGATGCAGTAGGAGAGCCGGCGTGAGCTTGAGGATCGTTGTCTGTGTGAAGTACGTGCCCGACGCCACCGGCGACCGGCACTTCGCCGAGGACCTGACCGTCGACCGCGACGACGTGGACGGCCTGCTCTCGGAGCTCGACGAGTACGCGGTCGAGCAGGCCCTCCAGATCAAGGAAGCGGCGGACGACGACGCCGAGATCACGGTCCTGACCGTCGGCCCCGAGGACGCCAAGGACGCGCTGCGCAAGGCCCTGTCGATGGGCGCCGACAAGGCCGTCCACGTCGAGGACGACGACCTGCACGGCACGGACGTCATGGGCACCTCGCTGGTCCTCGCCAAGGCCATCGAGGAGACGGGCTACGACCTCGTCATCGCCGGTATGGCCTCCACGGACGGCACCATGGGCGTGCTGCCCGCGATCCTCGCCGAGCGCCTGGGCGTCCCGCAGGTCACGCTGCTCTCCGAGGTCTCCGTCGACGGGGGCACGGTCAAGGGCCGCCGCGACGGCGACACGGCCTCCGAGCAGCTCGAGGCGTCGCTCCCGGCCGTCGTGTCCGTCACGGACCAGTCGGGCGAGGCCCGCTACCCCTCCTTCAAGGGCATCATGGCCGCCAAGAAGAAGCCGGTGACATCGCTCGACCTGGACGACCTGGACATCGACGCCGAGGACGTCGGCCTCGAAGGCGCCTGGACCAAGGTCGACTCCGCCGCCGAGCGCCCCGCGCGCACCGCGGGCACGATCGTCAAGGACGAGGGCGAGGGCGGCAAGCAGCTCGCGGAGTTCCTCGCGGGCCAGAAGTTCATCTGAGCTTCGGTCATCACCTCACATCGCCCCCCTTCTTCGTAACCGCAGGAGATTGAAGTCCCATGGCTGAAGTTCTCGTCTACGTCGACCACGTGGACGGCGCCGTCCGCAAGCCCACCCTTGAGCTGCTGACCCTCGCCCGCCGCATCGGCGAGCCCGTCGCCGTCGCGCTCGGCGCCGGTGCCGCCGACACCGCCGCCACGCTCGCCGAGCACGGCGCGGTCAAGGTCCTCACCGCCGACGCCCCGGAGTTCGCCGACTACCTGGTCGTGCCGAAGGTGGACGCCCTCCAGGCCGCGTACGAGGCCGTGTCCCCGGCCGCCGTGCTCGTGCCGTCGTCCACCGAGGGCAAGGAGATCGCGGCCCGCCTCGCGGTCCGCATCGAGTCCGGCATCATCACCGACGCCGTCGACCTGGAGGCCGGTGACGAGGGCCCGGTGGCCACGCAGTCCGTGTTCGCGGCGGCGTTCACCACCAAGTCCCGCATCACCAAGGGCACCCCGGTCATCACGGTCAAGCCCAACTCGGCCCCGGTCGAGGCCGCCCCGGCCGCGGGCGCCGTGGAGGCCCTGGCCGTCTCCTTCTCGGAGCAGGCCACCGGCACCAAGGTCGTCTCCCGCACCCCGCGCGAGTCCACCGGCCGCCCCGAGCTGACCGAGGCCGCGATCGTGGTCTCCGGCGGCCGCGGTGTCAACGGCGCCGAGAACTTCGCGCTCATCGAGGCCCTGGCCGACTCGCTCGGCGCGGCCGTCGGCGCCTCCCGCGCCGCGGTGGACGCGGGCTGGTACCCGCACTCCAGCCAGGTCGGCCAGACCGGCAAGTCGGTCTCCCCGCAGCTCTACATCGCGGCGGGCATCTCCGGCGCGATCCAGCACCGCGCGGGCATGCAGACCTCGAAGACCATCGTGGCCGTCAACAAGGACGCCGAGGCCCCGATCTTCGACCTGGTCGACTACGGCGTGGTCGGTGACCTCTTCGAGGTCGTCCCGGCCCTGACCGAGGAGGTCAAGTCCCGCAAGGGCTGACCCCGGCAGCTCCCGCAGGCCCCCGTCTCCGCGCCCGTCGCGGGGCGGGGGCCGCGCACGTCACAGCGTCAGGCTGGCCTGCACCGGCAGGTGGTCGCTCGGGAACTGCCCGTGCAGCGAGAAGGTGTTGATGACCGCCGCGTGCACGCGCGCGGTGGGGGAGGCCAGGATCCAGTCGATGCGGTCGCCGTCGGGGACCAGCGGCTTGTAGCCGTGGAACGTGGCGTACGGCTTGCCGCGCTCGTCGGCGGCGTCCCAGGTGTCGACGAGGCCCGCCTTGAGCATCGTGTCGTAGACCGGGTTCTTGTGCGCCGCCACGTTGAAGTCACCGGTGACGATCTTCGGCAGGGTGCGGTCCAGGGCCGACAGGCGGTCGGAGATCAGATGGGCGGCGCGGGAGCGGGCGTACTGACTGGCGTTGTCCAGGTGCGTGTTGAGGACGTACAGCTCGCGGTCGGTGCGCCGGTCGAGGAAGCGGACCCAGGTGACCATGCGGATCGAGCCGCCGCCCCAGGTGTTGGAGCCCACCACGTCCGGGGTGTCCGAGAGCCAGAAGTGGTCGTAGGCGACGGGCGTCAGGCGGCGCGTGTCGTAGAAGACGGCCATGAACTCGTCCCGGCTGCCGCCCGCGCGGCCGGTGCCGATCCAGGCGTAGTGCTGGCCCAGGTCCTCGGCGATGTCCCGCACCTGGTGGTAGAGGCCCTCCTGGGTGCCGATGACGTGCGGGCGCGCGCGGCGCAGGAGTTCGCGGGTCACGGGGCGGCGCTCGGGCCAGGAGTTGGGCGGGATGTCACTGGCGTAGCGCAGGTTGAAGGACATCACCTCTAAGCGGCGCCCCGGGCGCTCGATGCCGTGCGCCGGGGCCGCGGCCAGCGCGGTGGCGAGCAGCGGGACCGTGACGGCCACGGCGCTGCGCAGGCCGGAGCGGCGGGTCACTGGGGTGTCGGTCGGCACGCGGTCTCCCTCGATAGGTCGCGGTCGGGTCGCGGGGGGGGCGGGGCGGAGCGGGTCCCGGTCGGGTCGGCATGCGCCCAGGGAAGTGTGGGAGCACCATCTGAGACGTGCGTGAACTTCGGGGGGCCGGTACGCGAGAGGGTGTTGACCAGCGGGAAGGCGCCCGGATAACTTCACTATACGGATGCGGGATTCCGGCAGCCGGAAAACGTGTCGTCAGTCGTACCGTCGGCGCGGACACCGCCCTGGCCGCCAGCGCGGCACGAGCGGCCTGGGCGGCCTGGGCGGCACGGACAGCATGGGCCGCGACGCGTGGCGCGCGTGGAGCGCGGGAGACGTACGCAGCGCACAAGGCACACAAGACACACGAGATATACGAGACACGCAAGACGCACGAGGCGGACGAGGTGCGCGCGCCACGCGCGCGCGGTGACGCGCGCGATCCCGTGCGCGCGAACGCCTCATGACGAAGGTGGAGGGTGCACGCATGGGTCAGCAGGAGAAGGTGGCCACGAGCCTCACGGACGCGGTCAGCGCGGACGTCAGCGCCGCGCTCGCGCCGGTCGACGCCGAGCTCGAACGCCGCTACCCCGGAGACCCCGGCACCCGTCAGCCCGTCCACACCGTGTACGTACCCGGCGAGGCCTTCGCCGCCGACACGATCCGCTCCTGGGGCGACCGGGCGCTCGCCGCGCTCGACGAGCACGCGCCCGACGCCGCCTCCTTCGCCGCCGTCCTCGGCCTCTCCGACGACCTCGCCGAGCCCGTCTACACGCGCGTGCGCGCCAAGCTGGAGCGCGAGCCCGTGGAAGACCTGCGGGTCGACTTCGAGGACGGCTACGGCGGGCGCACCGACGCCGACGAGGACGCCGACGCGGCCCGCGCGGCCCGCCTGATCGCCGAGGCCTTCGCCAGCGGCACCGGCGGCACCCCGGGGAGCACCGCCCCGTACATGGGCATCCGCGTGAAGTGCATGGAAGCCGCCGTGCGCGACCGGGGCATCCGCACCCTGGACGTCTTCCTCACCGGCCTGATGGAGGCGGGCGGACTGCCCGAAGGCCTGGTCCTGACGCTGCCGAAGGTCACGTACCCGGAGCAGGTCACCGCGATGGCGCGGCTGCTCGACGCGTTCGAGAAGGCCCACGGCCTCGCCCCCGGGCGGATCGGCTTCGAGATCCAGATCGAGACCAGCCAGTCCATCCTCGCCGCCGACGGCACCGCCACCGTCGCCCGCATGATCGACGCCGCCGAGGGCCGCGCCACCGGCCTGCACTACGGCACCTTCGACTACAGCGCCTGCCTCGGTGTCTCCGCCGCCTACCAGGCCAGCGACCACCCGGCCGCCGACCACGCCAAGGCGGTCATGCAGGTCGCCGCCGCGGGCACCGGCGTGCGCGTGTCGGACGGCTCCACGAACGTGCTGCCGGTCGGCCCCACCGCCCAGGTCCACGACGCCTGGCGGCTGCACTACGGCCTCACCCGGCGCGCCCTGGCCCGCGCCTACTACCAGGGCTGGGACATGCACCCCGGCCACATCCCCACCCGCTACGCCGCCGTCTTCGCCTTCTACCGCGAGGGTTTCGAGCAGGCCGCCGCCCGCCTCGCCGCCTACGCCAGCAGGACCGCGGGCGACATCGCCGACGAGCCCGCCACCGCCAAGGCCCTCGCCGGGTACCTGCTGCGCGGCCTGGACTGCGGCGCCCTCGACACCGCGGAGGTGACCCGCCTGACCGGCCTGACGCTCGCCGGGCTCCAGACGTACGCGGGGCCGCGCCGGGGCGACCTGACGCCGTCGGCGAAGTAGCGCGCCCGCCCCTCGGGCACCGACGCGCCCCCCGGCCCCGGACGGCAGGGGGCGCGCGACCCCGGTCACACCTGTCACACGCGCCCCTTAACCTGTACGCCACAACACATCGGCACGTCCGTACGACTCCGTACGACGGCGGCACAGGAACGGGGCAGCGGTGTCTTCGGGGGATCAGGAACAGGCGGACGGGACCGGTCGGCTGCTCGCCGGGCGCTATCGGGTGCTCGGGCAGCTCGGGCGCGGCGGCATGGGCGTCGTGTGGCGCGCGGTTGACGAGGTCCTGCACCGCGAGGTCGCGGTCAAGGAACTGCGGACGTATACGGACACCGCCGGGCCCGAACTGGCCGACCTGCGGCTGCGGATGCAGCGCGAGGCGCGCGCCGCCGCCCGCGTACGCCACCCCGGCGTCGTCGCCGTGCACGACGTGGCCGAGGTCGACGGGCGCCCCCTGATCGTCATGGAACTCGTCGACGGCCCGTCCCTGGACGACGTGCTGCGCGAGCGCGGCACCCTCGACCCGGGCGCGGCGGCGGCGATCGGCGCGAAGGTCATGGACGCGCTCGCCGCGGCGCACCGCGCGGGCGTCCTGCACCGCGACGTGAAGCCCGGGAACATCCTCCTGGGCACCGGCGGCCGCGTCGTCCTCACCGACTTCGGCATCGCCACCATGGACGACCCGGGCGACGGCTCGGCCACGCACCTCACGCGCAGCGGCGAACTCGTCGGCTCCCTGGACTACTTGGCGCCCGAGCGGGCGCAGGGCCAGGAGCCGGGCCCGGCCTCGGACGTCTGGGCGCTCGGCGCCACGCTGTACGCGGCCGTGGAGGGCGCCTCGCCGTTCCGGCGCACGTCGACGTGGTCCACGCTCACGGCCATCGTGGTCGAACCGCTGCCCGAGCCGCGGCGCGCGGGCCCGCTGGCGCCCGCGCTGCGGCAGCTGATGGACAAGGACCCGGGCGCCAGGCCGGACGCGGACGCGGCACGGCGGCTGCTGGAGGCCGTGGCCTCCGGGGCACCGCTGCCGTCCCCCGCGCCCGCGCCGGGCGGGCGGATACCCCGGGAGCCGACCGAGCTTCACGTGCCGAGCGCCCCGCCGCCGGGCTTCGGCCCGCCACAGCCCCCGGCGTACGGAGCGGCGCAGTCTCCGGAGTACGGTGCCGCGCAGCCCGCGCCCTACGGTCCGGCGCCGACCGCCCCCGAGCCGACCCGGGCCGCCGCCGCCCGCTCCCGCAGGGCCCAGGGCAAGGGCCGGAGCACGGCCCTCCTCGCCGCCGCGGCCGTCGCCGCCGTACTGGCCGCCACCGGCGTGACCGTCGCGGCCCTGGGCGGCGGAGACGACAAGGACAGCGCGGCCCAGGGGACCGACGAGCCGGACGCCACGGCCGAGCCCGGCTCCGCCGCCAGCCGCGGCACGCTGGGCGACGACCACGACGCCGAGCCGTCCGAACAGGGAGACGCCACCTCGAAGGCGCCGCGCAAGGACCGGGACGCGGACACGGGCGACAAGGACGGCAGGGGCGGACGCGACGGCGACGAGGGGAAGGACCGCGGGGACGGCGACAAGAAGCCGTCCACCGGCCGCGACTCCTCCGACGAGCCCGACGCACGCCCCTCCGCCTCGGCGTCCAAGCCGCCGAAGGGCGGCGGCTCCTCCGGCGGCTCCGAGACCCCGGCGTGCCACCCGGCGGGCGGCGGCAAGTACGACTGCACGGTGTGGCGCACGGCCACGTCGTACACCGCCGCGGGCGCCCAGGCCGGTGTCCTCAACGCGGGCACCAACTATTTCTACTGCCAGCGGAACCTGGGCCGCCGCGAGACCTCTGGCCGGTGGACCAACGTCTGGTGGGCCAGGACGGACGACGACAGCGGCAACAGGAACGTGTACATCAGCGACGTCTACATCCAGGGCGGCGAGAACGACAAACCGGTGCCGGGCCTGCCGGTCTGCTGACCGGGCCCCGCGGACGGGCGCCGGATCCTCAGTTCCGCGGCGGCAGTTCGCCCGACCCCCGGGTGATCAGACGGGTGGGCAGCTCCACCCGCTCCGGGGCGCCGGGCGCGCCGTCCAGGCGGCGGAACAGGCGCTCGGCCGCCGTGCGGCCCAACTGGGCGGCGTCCTGGGCGACGACGGTCACCCCCGGGTCGAGCAGGTCGGCCAGCTCGATGTCGTCGAAGCCGACCAGGGCGACGGGGCGGGGGAGGGCGGCCAGGACGCGGATGACGGTGACCGTGACGCGGTTGTTGCCCGCGAAGACCGCCGTCACCGGCGCGGGGCCCGCCAGCATCGACTCGGCGGCGCGGGTCACCCGCTCCGGGTCCGTGGCGCCGAGGGACACCCAGGACTCGTCGACCTCGATGCCCGCGTCCGCCATCGCCGCCCGGTAGCCGCGCAGGCGCTCTATGGCGGTGTGGATGCGCGGCTGGTCGCCGATGAACCCGATGCGCGTGTGCCCGTGGGCGATGAGGTGCGCGACGCCGTCCCGGGCGCCGCCGAAGCTGTCGGAGAGCACCACGTCCGCCTCGATGCGCCCCGGCGGACGGTCCACGAACACCGTGGCGACGCCCGCGGCGATCTCCGGCTCCAGATAGCGGTGGTCGTCGCCCGCGGGAATGATCACCAGGCCGTCCACGCGGCGCGCGCACAGCGCCAGCACCAACTCCTGCTCCCGGTCGGGGTCCTCGGCGCTCGAACCGTTGATGAGCAGCGCCCCGTGCGCCCGCGCGACCTCCTCGACCGCGCGGCTCAACGGCCCGTAGAACGGGTCGGCGAGATCCTCCAGTACGAGGCCGATGCTGGCCGTACGGCCCTTGCGCAGCACCCGTGCGCTGTCGTTGCGCCGGAAGCCGAGGGCGTCGATGGCCTCCTGGACGCGGCGCTCGGTGTCGGGGGTGACGCCCGGCTCGCCGTTCACGACGCGGGACACCGTCTTCAGGCCCACGCCCGCGCGGGCGGCGACGTCCTTCATCGTCGGGCGGTTGCCGTAGCGGCTCCTGGAGTCCGCCGGAGGGATCCCGTCGGCACGGGTGCGGGAGACGGGGGTGCGGGCGGTTTCGGCCACGGGGCGCTGTCCTGTCTGTCGTCCAGTGCGAGGTAGGGCGTTCAGTGTTCCACTGTCGCTGGCCCCTGGCCTTGTGCGGGTTGGGTTCCGCCCGCTTGGCGGCTGCCGTTTCCTGGCCCCTGGCCTTGTGCGGGTCGGGCTCCGCCCGCTTGGCGGCTGCCGCTTCGTCCCACCCACCCGCCCTTCCCTCGCGCTCCCGCGCTTGTCCTCAATCGCCGGACGGGCTTGGTGGGGTGGGTGTTTGTCTTCGGGTGGCGGGTGGGGGTCGGTTCGTCGCGCTGGCGCGCTCGTCCTCAAACGCCGGACGGGCTTGAGCGGTTGCGCTGGGGTTGGCTTGCGGGTGGCGGGTGGGGGGAGCGCGGGCCCACTCTCCGCACGCCGGTCTCTCTCCCTTCACCCCGGCCCGGACGCCCGGCACCGGCCCGGACGCCGGGCCTTGGCCCCGGTCCCGGTCCCGGCCCTGGCCCCTGCCTGCCGCTTCGCTCTGCCGCTTCGCTCTGCCGCTTCGCTCTGCCGCTTCGCTCTGCCGCTTCGCTCTGCCGCTTCGCTCTGCCGCTTCGCTCTGCCGCTTCGCTCTGCCGCTTCGCTCTGCCGCTTCGCTCTGCCGCTTCGCTCTCTGCTCTGCCTGTGAGCCCGTCCGGCAGGACACCCCGTGCCCGTCCGGCAGGACACCCCGCCTGCGTGCCCGCCCGGCAGGGCAACCGCTTGCCCGCCCGGCAGGGCAACCCACCCGCCAGCCCGTCCGGCAGGACAACCCGTAGGACACCGGGCGTAGAGCCTGGACAACGTTGTCAGGTGCGCGAGAGACTGTGGGCCGCGCTTTGCGGACGGACCTTTCACCAGGAGATCTGACACTGATGCCCACGCACCTCGTCGCCGCGCTCGACATCGGCGGCACCAAGATCGCCGGAGCTCTGGTGGACGGAGACGGCCGGATACGGCGGCGGGCGCAGCGGCCCACGCCCGCGCGGGAGGACGGCGAGACCGTGATGCGGGCGGTGGCCGAGGTCATCGGCGAGCTGGTGGGCGACGGGTCCTGGGGCGAGGTCCGGGCGGTCGGCATCGGCAGCGCGGGCCCCGTGGACGCGTCGGCGGGCACGGTCAGCCCCGTCAACGTCCCCCACTGGCGCGGCTTCCCGCTGGTGGAGCGGGTGCGGGAGCTGACCGGCGGGCTGCCGGTCGAGCTGGTGGGCGACGGGGTCGCGATGACGGCCGCGGAGCACTGGCAGGGCGCCGCCCGCGGCCACGAGAACGCGCTGTGCATGGTGGTGTCCACCGGCGTCGGCGGCGGTCTGGTCCTCGGCGGCTCCCTGCACCCGGGCCCCACCGGCAACGCGGGGCACATCGGCCACATCAGCGTGGACCTCGACGGCGACCCCTGCCCCTGCGGTGCGCGCGGCTGCGTCGAGCGGATCGCGAGCGGCCCGAACATCGCCCGGCGCGCCCTGGACGAGGGCTGGCGGCCGGGCCCCGACGGCGACGCGTCGGCGGCGGCCGTGGCGCGCGCGGCCCGCGCGGGCGACCCGGTCGCGACCGCGTCCTTCGAGCGCGCGGCCCAGGCCCTCGCGGCGGGCATCGCCGCGACCGCCACGCTCGTCGAGATCGACATCGCGGTGATCGGCGGCGGCGTGGCGAAGGCGGGCGACACCCTGTTCGCCCCGCTGCGCCGCGCCCTGCGCGACTACGCGGCGCTGTCGTTCGTACGGAACCTGACGGTCGCGCCCGCGCTGATGGGGACGGACGCGGGCCTGGTGGGCGCGGCGGCGGCCGCGCTGCGGGCGTTCCCCGGCACTCCGGCGGAACGTCTCCGCCCGGCCGTGAACAGCTGAGCGGCAGGCGCCCGTTCGCGCGGGGGGGGATATGCGCCGGTACACGCCGATAGGTCGCCCCGCTTCCCGGCCGCGCCGGAACCGTGCTCACCATGTGCGGGCCCGCGCCCAGCAGCACGGCCCGGGTGACCAAGACGGGGGCGGAACAAGGGCAGGGGAGGGGCATGGAACGCACGAAGCGCGCCTGGCTCGTCGGCGGCGCGGCGGCGCTCGCACTCGGTGGCCTGGCGAGCCTGGTCGGGGGCGGGGAGGACGGCTCGACGGCCGACGAGGCGAAGCGCGGGCCCAGGCCGTCCGCGACGGAGTCCGTCGACCCCGACGGGTGGCGCGCGCAGAACGCGCGGCCTAGGGCGCGGCCGACGCCGTCCGCCAGGGGCGGTGGCGTCCCGTCGCCTGACCCCGTCCGGACGGCGCGGTTGCTGCGTGCCCTCGGGGCCGTCGAGCCGGGCCTGACGGCCGACGAGGACCGTGCCGTGCGCCGCGCCCGCGCCGTCTGCCGGGACCTCAGGGACGGCAAGCGGGCGGAGACGGTCCGGGCCAACGCGCGGACGCGGTACGAGGATGGCGCCGTGCCGCGCCTCACGGACGAGCAGGCCGGGCGGATCGTGGCCGCCGTGCGCTCGGTGCTGTGCGGACCCCAGCACACGGCACGCGGCGGGCCCCCGCCGGTCACGGACCACTGAGGGCCCACCTCATCCCCGTATCAGGGACGCGGCAGCGAAGTCGAGCTTCGGGTGGCCGACCGCCACGGGGCCGTGCGCGGGGTCACGCCGTGCGGTGCTTCACGACCTCGAACACGGACATGTAGTTGTCCTGGCCGTGCCCCGCGGTGACCGCGCGTACGGCGATCTCGTGGGCCAGGCGGGCCTGTTCGGTGGCGACGCCCTGTTCCTCGCTGGTGCGCAGGATGTGCTCCAGGGCGTTCACGTTCATCTCCAGGGTGCCGAGGTCGCCGGGGTAGGCGCCCGCGTCGAGCTGCGGGGCGTACGTCGGCAGCATCGGGCCGAGCACGGCCGGGGCGAACCAGCCGAGGGCCAGCTCGGAGAAGTCCACGGCCGTGACCCCGGCCGAGCCGACGAGGGCGGTCGCCTGGAGGTAGCCGTTCATGGTCGCGTACATCATGGCCAGCAACGCCGTGTTGTACAGCACCGCGAGGCCCGCGTCGGCACCCAGGTAGCGTGGGTCGCCCAGGGACGCGAGCAGCGCGCGGTGCTCGTCGAAGACCTCCCGCGCGCCGCTGTATAGGAACACGGCGTCGGGGCGCCCGACCAGCGGCGGCGGCACCATGATCGCGCCGTCGAGGTAGGCGGCGCCCCGCTCGGCCGCCCACGCGACGGCCGCGTGCGCCTCCTTCGGCGTACCGGAGTTGAGGTTCACCAGCGCCCGCCCCGCAAGCGCGGCACCGGCCCCCTCGCACACCTCGTACAGCGCGGCGTAGTCCTTGAGGCACAGCACCGTCACCGGGCTGGCGGCCACCGCTTCGGCGACCGTCGCCGCGCGGACGGCGCCCCGGGCGACCAAGGCGTCGGCCTTGGCGGGAGTGCGGTTCCAGACGGTGGTGGGATGGCCCTTGGCCAGCAGCGTCTCGGCGAGGACGAGGCCCATCGGCCCGAGGCCGATCACGGTGACGGGGGAGGGCGCGGGGGTCGTGGAGGCGGCTGAAACCGCCGTGTTGTCAGTGGTCATGCGGCCTAGACTGCTGTCTCACACCGATGTGAGAGTCAATGGGACGTGGTGGTCATCACATGCGCATGGGGGAGTTCTCCCGCCGGACGGGAGTCAGCCAGCGGCTGTTGCGCTACTACGAGGAGCAGGGTCTGCTCCGGCCCCGCCGACGGCCCAGCGGATACCGCGAGTACGAGGAGGCGGACCTCGCCACCGTGCGGGGGATCCGCGTCCTGCTCGCCGCCGGGCTCACCACCGCCACCATCGCCGAACTGCTGCCCTGCATGGTCGACGACGGCGACGCGCTGGCCCCGGCCTGCTCCGGCATGCTCACCGACCTCAACCGGGAGCGCGGCCGGATCGACGACGCCATCAGCGACCTGCTGGCCGCGCGCGACCGGCTGGACGCGATCATCGCCGCCGGGCCCGTCGCGGCGGGCGCCCCGGCGGGCCCCGAGGTCTGCTACGCGACGGAAGCGGCGGCCCGTTGAGCCAGCCGCCGCGGGCCGCGCGCACGGCACCCGGGCTGCCGGGTGCCCCTGAGGCGCGCCGTCGGCAGGACGTGCCCGAGGTGCGCGGACCGGTGGGCGCGCCCGACCCGCACGGCCCCGTGGAGACGCACATCACCGTGGACTGCCCCACCCACGACGTCGACCGGCTCGCCCGCTGGGCGGCGGCCGAGGGGCTCGGCTTCACGCACATCGTCCTCGCCCGCGGCACGGCCCGCTCCCAGCCCATGGTGACGCGGCGGGCCACCGGCACCGCCGCCGGTCAACTCGACGCCGCCGAACGGACCGTGGCCGCGCTCGCCCGTGCCGGGTTCCGCGCGGTACGGGTCAAGGCGGAGGCCGCGCCCTGGGCGGACGGCGTGCCGCAGGACGACGGGGCGGCCGCCGCCGACCAGGATCCCGCGCGCCACTTCGAGCACCACGTCAAGCTGCTCCTGCCCGCCGGTTACGACCGCGACGCGCTGGTGGCCCTCGCGGTCCCGCACGCCGCGCACGTCTCCTGGAACGCCCGGCGTCGGCGCGCCGACGGCCGCGAGGAGCGGTTCGTCACCCAGCGCTGCCACGGCGTGGGCCGCGCCACCGCCGAGACCCGGCTCACCGCCCTGCTCGCCGACCTGCGCGGCGCCGGGCTCGAACTCCTCGAAGTGGAGCGGGAGTTCGTCCTGTACGACAGCAACCTCGGCCTCGACGAGGGATGGCTCGCCACCGGGGCCGCACCGGAGGCCGCCCCGTGACCGCGCCCCACGCGCCGGTGCCCGACGACGCCCCCTGGACCCGCCTGT
This sequence comes from Streptomyces sp. G45, assembly GCF_049542095.1. Lineage (NCBI taxonomy): Bacteria > Bacillati > Actinomycetota > Actinomycetes > Kitasatosporales > Streptomycetaceae > Streptomyces > Streptomyces sp. G45. Next base: position 8,011,621 of record NZ_JBMUZU010000001.1, read on the forward strand.
GGACCCGCCACGACGTCCCCCACGTCGAACCGGGCGCCGAGACGCGGCGGCGCCAGCAGCTGCCGCGCACGCTGCTGCCCGCCCCCGACGGCGTGGCGCAGCCCCTCGTCTTCGACCCCGCGTTCAAGCACCTCGCCAACGCCTACCGCGCGGGCGAGCCCCGCTTCGCCGACCCGCGGGCCGCGCGGGCCTGGCGCCGCGCCCGTCGCACCGCCCTCGACGTGGTGCTCGCCGCCGTCGCCTCCGGGCCCTGGGCGGACCACCTCGTGCTGCGCGGCAGCGTGCTGCTCGCCACCTGGTTCGGCGCCGCGGCCCGCGACCCGGGCGACCTCGACTTCGTCGTCGTACCCAAGGACCTGGGCGTGGACGACCCGCGCACGGCCACGCTGTTCCAGGACGTCGCGCGGGACGCCGCCGCGGCGGCCGGGGCGGGCCCGGTGCGGATCGACGCGGGCGGCGCGGTCACCGAGGACATCTGGACGTACGACCGGGTGCCGGGGCGGCGGATGCTGCTGCCGTGGACCGCGCCGGGCACGGCGGGCGGCACGGTCCAGCTCGACGTGGTCTTCAACGAGACGCTGCCCGTGCCCGCCGAGCGGACCGAGCTGCGGCCCCTCGGCGACGGCCCCGGCTGCCGCGCGCTCACCGTGACGCCCGGCCTGTCCCTCGCCTGGAAGCTGCTGTGGCTGCGCGGTGACCTCCATCCGCAGGGCAAGGACCTCTACGACGCGGTGCTGCTCGCCGAGCACGCCCCGCCCGACTACGCCACGGTGCGCGCCGCCTTCGTGCACGCGGGCGAGGACGGGCTGCGGCCTCCGGGGCCCGACTGGGTGGACGGGATGCGCGTGCGGTGGGAGTGGCAGCACTTCACCAGGGAGCACCCGTGGGTGCGGCACAGCGCGGACTTCTACGAGGCGCGGCTCGCCCACGCCCTCGGGCCGTTCCTCGCCGAGGCGGTCCGCCCCGGGGAGCCCGCCTACGCGCGCGCGGTGCGCTGGCTGCACCCGCTGATCGAGGCCGCGCGTGCGGACGGGGCGGCGGACCCGGCCCCTGGGCTCGGCCACCTCGCGGCCAGCGGCCGGGACGGGCTGCTCGCGGCCGTGGTGGTCCTGCGCGAGACGGTGGGGCGGGCGGAGCTGAGCCTGGAGGGTGCCCTGGACGCGGTGCTCGCGGGGCACGAGGCGTGGGCGTTCTGGCGCGCGGACCCGCGGCGGGGACCGCGGGCGCTGACGGAACTCCGCTGAGCCCGGGCGATCCGGCGGGGCGCCGCACGGGCGGCGCATCGCGAGGCGACGGGGGTGTGAGAGCGGCGGCGCGTCGCAAGGACGGCGAGGGTGCGAAAGTGGCGGCGAAATCGCGAGGGCGACAGGGGTGTGAAAGGGTGGAAAAGCCCCCAGAAGCCCCTGGGGTGGTTCCCGTAGTCGGTCGGGAGAGGAGCGTGCTCATGTCGTCGAGGCGACGCCGCAAGAAGAAGGCCCGCCGCAAGCACGCGGCCAACCACGGCAAGCGGCCGCAGTCCTGAAGCGCAACCGTGGGGCGGCCCCGGGCGGGGCCGCCCTTTCGCGTGAGCGGCCGCTCGCGACGAGGGGCCGCTTCGCGGCGTAATTCGCGGCATGAGGGGCGCCTCGTCCGCGGCTTGTTCCCGGTTCGTCCCCGGTTCGTCCAGGGGCGTGCGCACCTCACGTTCAGGGGCGTGCGCACCTCGCGCGGCGCCTCACACCGGCTCGCGCGGCCCCACGCTCCGTCCCGCGCGCGACCGCGCCGCCTCGTGCGGCGCCGTACCCCGCCTCGTACGGCCCGCACCCCGGCTCACGCGGCGCCGCACCCCGGCCGGTGAGGGGCCGCCCCGCTCGCGCGGGGGCGTGCCGCGTGGGAAGGGCGTGCGGGGCGGCGGGCGGCGCGGGCGCGGGCGTTCACCCGTCGTGATCCGGCCACGCGTGCACGGCCCCGCTCCGGGCGCCGCCCGCACGGGCCCCGTTCCGGCCGCGGGCTCACGGGTCCCCTTCCGGCCGTGCGAGCGCCTCCCGCACCGACGGCACCGGCGCGAGCGTCATGCGTACGCCGGTGATGCCCATCATCCGCAGCGCCATCGGGTCCGGGCACACCACCCGCAGCCTGGCGCCCCGCGTGACGACCCGGCGCCAGGCCCGCATGAGCAGGGACAGGGCGGAGCAGTCGAGGAACGTCGTGTGCGTGAGGTCGATGACGACGGTCCCGGCGCCGCCCGCGGTCACGGGGTCGAGGACGGGCGCCGCCCGCTGGCAGCCCACGAGGTCGACCTCGCCGCGCAGTTCCACCACGACCGCGTCCCCGGACGCGTACACCCGAGGCGGCAGGGCGGGAACCTCGCACGCGAATTCGCTCAGTTCGTCCTGATGCACTAATCCCCCCAGGGCGGGCCCCGGCGGAGTGCCGACCGGGGCGGATGCGTGAAGCAACCGGAACGAGGAGGTCACCGGGGGCCGGGGTGCCTGGTGGATCACGCTAGCGGGCGGGGCGCCGCCATGGAGTGCGGGAACGATTCGTAGGGGGCGGGTGTCACTCGATGGGGGGAAGTTGACCTGAGGGACTTGACACGATGTGGCTGCTTTTGACCGGGGCGCGGTCGGCGTCCCCGGCGGCTGGTTTCCGTGGCACTGTGTTGCGGGCAAGCCACTGGGGGCCAACAGAAGAGGGGGAATCGTGATCGTTTGGATCAACGGCACGCCCGGTGCGGGCAAGACCAGCGCCGCCCGGGAACTGATCGAGCTGATCCCGAACAGCACGCTCTTCGACCCTGAGGTCATCGGCGGCACCCTGCCGCACCTGCTGCCCGCCAAGCGCCTCGCCGAGGCGGGCGACTTCCAGGACGTGCCGCTCTGGCGGCGCCTGGTGATCGACACGGCGGCCGGGCTGCTCGCCGAGGTCGGCGGCGTCCTCGTGGTGCCGATGACACTGCTGCGGCAGGAGTACCGCGACGAGATCTTCGGCGGTCTGGCCGCGCGCCGGATCCCCGTCCACCACGTGCTGCTGGTCACGGAGGAAACGATCCTGCGCGAACGCGCGTCCCGGCGTGAGGTCCCCCCGGGCCCGCCCGGCGGCGCACCGGGCTTGTGCCAGGGGCGCTCGGCCGTGCCGAGCCCTACCGTGCCGAGTCCTACCGCGCCGCGCCGACCGCGTGGCTCGCCGCGGACGCCCACCACGTCGACACCAGCTTCCTGACCCCGTACGAGACGGCGGAGCGGATAGCCGACGCCGTGCGCACCGGGGTCGCCGCCGCGTGCGACATCGTGCAGACGCCGGAGCCGACCGCGGAGACGCTCGCCGCGGGCGTCCTGCTCTTCGACGAGCAGGACCGGGTCCTGCTCGTCGACCCCACGTACAAGGCGGGCTGGGAGTTCCCCGGCGGCGTCGTCGAGCGGGGCGAGGCCCCCGCGCACGCGGGCGTGCGCGAGGTCGCCGAGGAGACCGGCCTCCAGCTCACCAAGATCCCCCGGCTCCTGGTCGCCGACTGGGAGCGGCCCGCCCCACCCGGGTACGGCGGCATGCGCCTGCTCTTCGACGGAGGCGTCCTCGACAGCGCCGACGCCCGCGGCCTGCTGCTCCCGGGCCCCGAACTGCGCGCCTGGCGCTTCGTCACCGAGGAGGAGGCGGCCGGGCTGCTGCCCCCGGTGCGCTACGCACGGCTGCGGTGGGCGCTGCGCGCGCGGGAGCGGGGGCAGGCGCTGTACCTGGAGGCGGGGGAGCCGGTCGGCGACTGAACGGCCGCCGACGCGCGCCACGGGGTACGAGGCCGGGTACGCGGCTGGGTGCGCGCGACGGGGCGCGTGAACGGGGTGGCGCGCCCGGGGCGCGGCGTGCGGCCCTCCTCCTAGGGGTGTGCCCCTGACGGCCCGTCTCCTGATGAACAGCCGGGCCGCCTCCCGGTCCGCTCGGCCTCAGGTCACGCCGGGTACCGCGCGGCGGCCGTGCGCAGCGCCTTCGCCGCCTCCCGCGTCACCGCGTCCCCGTGCCCGAAGCACGCCACCTCCGTCTCCAGCGCGGCGAGCCGGTGGAAGGAGGCGACCGCCCGCTCCCGGTCCTGGTTGAAGACGCCGAGCAGCACGCCGTGCTCCGGGGTGCGTGCGACGGCGTCGCCCGTGAACAGCACGCCGTGCTCCGGCAGGTGGACGCCGATGCTGCCCGCCGTGTGCCCCGGCGCGCCCACCACGCGCGCGCCCCCGCCGAAGTCGAGGACGTCGCCGTCCGCCACCTCCCGCAGCTCGGCGGCGTACACGTGCTGCTCGGTCGGCGTCGGCGCCAGCTTCGCGGCGTGCTCGAAGATCGGCACCTCCCAGTCCTCCAGGACCGGCGCGGGCCCCGGCACCTCGCCCCGCACCATCGGCGCGTCCAGGGAGTGCGCGTACACCGTCGCGCCGGTCAGCGCGGCCACCTCACCGGCGGCGCCGCAGTGGTCGCCGTGGAAGTGCGTGAGCACCACCTGGCGTACGTCCTCCGGGCGCAGCCCGAGCCCGCGGATCGCGTCCGCGATGTGCGCACCGGAACCGGGCGTACCCGCGTCGACGAGGGCGAGGCCGTCGTCGTCCCGCCACAAGTACGCCTGGCCCACGGCGAAGCGGAGGAGGTGGAGTCGGGGCGTCAGCTCGATGATCTCTACGGGGTTCATGCGGCGACCGTAAGCGGGGCGGCGCCCCTGGCGGGCCGTCACTTCGCTGGCGGCATACGGGTTCTGCCCTCGGCAGAGGGCGCCGCGCGCCGGGGGCCGAGCCGCCCGCGGCGCCCCGTGGTGATCTGTCCGGGCGGTGTCTTCCTCCCGTACACGTCGTCCCGGGACGATCGGTGGATGTGCTCTGCAACGGTCACCAGCGTGTCCACGGACGACGTGCCGCTGGAACTGCGCTTCGAGTGGTGGGGCCAGCTGATGAAGCACGTCACCATGCCCACGGCGATGAGCAGCCCGTACGCGGAACGCTTCCACGGGCACGGGCACTCGGTGCTCACGGCCGCCGCCGAGGTGTCCGCGCTGTCCGTGTCGCCGATGTCGTCGCGGCGCCGGCGCACCCACATCCAGCGGCACGACCCGGAGGACTACTTCCTGTTCCTGGCGCACGGCAGCCCGATCCACCTGGAGCAGGGGCGGAACACCGTGCGCGTCGGGGCCGGGGACATCGGCCTGTTCGACACGTCCCACCCGCTGGCGGCGGAGTTCCTCGACGAGGGCCGGGACACCCGGGTCACCCTGATGCGGCTGCCCCGCGCCTCCGTAGGGCTGCCGTACGACCGCGTGGACCGGCTCCTGGGCGCCCCGCTCGACGCCCGCTCCCCGGCGGGGGCGCTGCTCGGCCACTACCTGTCCGGCGTGCGCGACAACGCGGCCCGCTGCGGCCCGGCGGAGCTGGAGCGGCTCGGCGCCATCGGCTTCGACCTGGCCCTCGCGTTCGTCGCGGGGCAGGCCGACACCGTATCCGGCCTCTCCGTAGAGACCCGGGAGAGCGTGCTGCTCACCAAGGTCCGCGCGTTCATCGAGCGCCATCTGGGCGACCCCGGCTTGCGCCCGGCCGCCATCGCCGAGCACCACCACATCTCCGTACGCGCCCTGCACCTGCTGTTCCGCACCCAGCCGGAGACGGTCGCCGCCCTGATCCGGCGGCGCCGCCTGGAGCGGTGCCGGGCCGACCTGCTCGACCCGCGTCTGCGCGGCCGGACGATCGGCGAGATCAGCGCGCGCTGGGGCTTTCGGACGCTCGCCGACTTCAGCCGCGCCTTCCGCGCCGCCTACGGGCTGCCGCCCAGCGAACTGCGGCGCGCCCCGCAGGGCCCGGCGGGCGCCGTGTGCGCACCTCTGCGCACGGTGCGCCCCGTGCGCTCCCTGCGCTCGATGCCAAGCGGTCGTGCGCTCGGTGCCAACGACATGACGGGGCGCGGCCCGGCACCGTGATGTCGAGCGGGCACCCGGGGGCCGCGAACAGCCCTTCCCCGAGGTGCCCGGCCGGGGGAGCCGAGGCCCGGGGCCGCGAGGGTGGTCCCGGGCTTCACGCCCGTGGCGCCTCCGGCGCCCGCGGCAGCCCCGCCCCGGCCGCCGCGGGCACGAGGACCTCGCGCGCGAAGTCCGCCGCCGAGCGCGGCGCGCGGCCGAGCACGCGCCGCACCCCGTCGCCGAGACCGGCGACGCCTTCGGCGCGGTAGTTCGCGTACAGGTCGCGCAGGCCGTCGACGACCCCGGGCGGTACGCCCCGGTCCAGGAGCCCCGCACGCCACGCCTCGTCGAGCGGCACGTCGACGTACCGGACGGGGCGGCCGAGCGCCGCGGCGAACCGGTCGGCGAGGTCGGCGAGCGTCAGGGACTCCGGGCCGCTGAGGTCGATCTCGCCGCCCACCGGCCGCTCCGCCAGGAGTTCCGCCACGGCGACCTCCGCGATGTCGCGCACGTCGACGTAGCCCCGGGCCCCGGCGGCCCCCGCGGGGTCGGCGAGCGTGCCCTGGGCGATCGCCGCCGCCGAGGGCAGGAAGTTCTCCAGGAAGCGGTCGGGCCGCAGCACCGTCAGCTCCGGGACACCGGCCGCGCGCAGCCGCGCGGTGACCTCGTCGTGGGCGCCCGTGACGGCGTCCGGCACGATCCCGGGACCGGCGAACGGCCGGGCGCCGAGCTTGACCACCCGGCGCGCCCCGGCCGCGACCGCGGCCAGCCCGACGGCGGTCTCCGCGGCCACCTGGTCCGCGGCGTAGGGGTGCGCCAGGAAGAGCCGGTCGACGCCCGCGACCGCGCGCCGCACGTCCGCGGCGACGGTGGCGTCACCCCGTACGACCTCGCCGCGGACCGCCCCAAGGGCGCGGGCGCTCGCTTCGGAGCGGACCAGGAACCGCACGTCGCTCCGGTCGCGCAGCGCCGCCGCCACATGGCGCCCGACGGCACCGTTCGGCGTGGTGACCAGGACAGTCATGGGACCCTCCACAAGCGCGAGCGCGGACACGATCAAGAACCGTGTCCGCGCCAACACCACCCGGCCGCCGGTACATTCCCCCGGCCCGGCCGGGGGAGGGGGTCAGCTCCCGGCCGCGTACCGCTGGAGGAACAGCGCCTCGGCGACCGACATGCGCTCCAGCTCCTCCGGAGACACGCTCTCGTTCACCGCGTGGATCTGCGCCTGCGGCTCGCTCAGGCCGATGAGCAGGATCTCCGACTCCGGGTACAGGGCGGCCAGCGTGTTGCACAGCGGGATCGAGCCGCCCATGCCGGAGGCCTGCATCTCCTTGCCGTCGTAGGCCTCGCTGAGGGCCGCCGCCATCGCCGCGTAGGCGGGGCTGCCGGTGTCCGCGCGGAAGGGCTGGCCCTGGCCGACCTGCTCCGTGGTGACGCGGGCGCCCCACGGCGTGTGCGCCTCCAGGTGGGCGCGCAGCAGCTTCGTCGCGGCGGCGGCGTCCACGCCCGGCGGCACCCGCAGGCTGATCAGCGCCCGCGCGCCCGCGTGCACGGACGGCGTGGCGCCCACCACCGGCGGGCAGTCGATGCCGAGCACGGTGACCGCCGGGCGCGCCCAGATGCGGTCGGCGACCGAACCGGCGCCGATCAGCTCCACGCCGTCCAGGACCTTGGCGTCCTCGCGGAAGTCCGCCTCCTCGTACTGAAGGCCCTCCCACACGCCGTCGCCGTCCAGGCCGTCGACCGTCGTCGAGCCGTCCTCGGCGCGCAGCGAGTCCAGGACCCGCACCAGCGCGGCGAGCGCGTCCGGGGCCGCCCCGCCGAACATGCCAGAGTGCAGGTTGCCCTCCAGGGTGTCGATCTGGACGCGGACCAGCGTCATGCCGCGCAGCGTCGCGGTGACCGTCGGCAGGCCGAGGCGGAAGTTGCCCGCGTCGCCGACGACGATGGTGTCGGCGCGCAGCAGGTCCGGGTGCTGCTCGGCGTACCGCTCAAGACCGCCCGTGCCCTGCTCCTCCGAGCCCTCGGCGATGAACTTCACGCTGACGGGGACCCCGCCGTTCGCCTTGAGGGCGCGCAGCGCGAGCAGGTGCATGATCACGCCGCCCTTGCAGTCCGCGCTGCCCCGGCCGTACCAGCGGCCGTCGCGCTCGGTCAGCTCGAAGGGGGGCGTCGCCCAGGCGCCCTCGTCGAGCGGCGGCTGCACGTCGTAGTGCGCGTACAGCAGCACCGTCGGGGCGCCCTCGGGGCCCGGCAGGTAGCCGTAGACCGACTGCGTGCCGTCCGGGGTGTCCAGCAGCGCCACGTCCTGGAAGCCCTCGGCGCGCAGCGCGTCCGCGACCCAGTTCGCGGCGGCCTCGCTCTCGCTCTTCGGGTACTGCTCGAAGTCCGCCACCGACTTGAAGGCCACCAGTTCGGTGAGCTCCGCCTTCGCCCGCGGCATGAGAGAGGCGACGGTCTCGGCGATCGGATGCGACGGCATGGGCACGCTCCTTGTGGGTGCGACGTTGGGCAGGGTGTGAGTGATCCTCCCACAGGAGGGTCGGCGGGGCGTGCGCCGTAGGATGCCTCGGAAGCCCAGGTGAGTAGCGCAGGGAAGTACGGTCGGCGCGGCCAAGAGCGGGAGCGGGAGCGGAAGGCCAACGTGAGCAGCGAGAACTCAGCGGACGACGCGCGGCAGGTGTGGGACGTCGTCGTGGTCGGCGCGGGCCCGGCGGGAGCCTCGGCGGCCTATGCGGCAGCCGTCGCGGGACGCAGCGTCCTGATGCTGGAGAAGGCCGACCTGCCGCGGTACAAGACGTGCGGCGGCGGCATCATCGGCCCCTCCCGCGACGCGCTGCCACCGGGCTTCGACCTGCCCCTGAAGGACCGGATCGGCGCGGTGACGTTCACCCTCGACGGCCGGTTCGGCCGCACCCGCCGCTCCCGCAAGACGCTCTTCGGCCTGATCAACCGCCCCGAGTTCGACCAGCGGCTCGTCGAGCACGCCCAGAAGGCGGGCGCCGAGCTGCGCACGGGAGTGACGGTGTCCCGCGTCGAGCAGCACGGCCCCGCGGTGCCCGACCGGCGCACGGTCGCCGTCGTCCTCCAGGACGGCGAGACGATCCTGGCCCGCGCCGTCGTCGGCGCCGACGGCAGCGCGAGCCGCATAGGGGCGCACGTCGGGGTGAAGCTCGACCAGGTGGACCTCGGCCTCGAAGCGGAGATCCCGGTGCCCGAGACCGTCGCCGAGGACTGGAAGGGCCGCGTCCTGATCGACTGGGGCCCGCTGCCGGGCAGTTACGGCTGGGTGTTCCCCAAGGGGGACACGCTGACGGTCGGCGTGATCTCCGCGCGCGGCGAGGGCGCCGCCACGAAGCGGTACCTGGAGGACTTCATCGCCCGCCTCGGCCTCGCGGGCTTCGAGCCCAGCGTCTCCTCGGGCCATCTGACGCGCTGCCGCAGCGACGACTCGCCGCTGTCGCGCGGCCGCGTCCTGGTCTGCGGGGACGCCGCGGGCCTGCTGGAGCCGTGGACCCGCGAGGGCATCTCGTTCGCGCTGCGCTCCGGGCGGCTCGCGGGCGAGTGGGCGGTCCGCATCGCCGAGGCGCACGACGCGGTGGACGCCCGCCGCCAGGCGCTGAACTACGCCTTCGCGATCAAGGCGGGCCTCGGCGTCGAGATGGCCGTCGGCCGTCGGCTGCTCACGGTCTTCGAGCGCCGCCCCGGCCTCTTCCACACGGCCCTCACGGGCTTCCGCCCGGCGTGGCACGCGTTTATGAAGATCACCCGGGGCACGACCACGCTCGGCGAGATCGTCCGCACGCACCCGGTCGCCGGGCGGGTGCTCAGCAGGCTCGACCGCTAGCCCGCCCGCCCTCGCCGCCTGCCGTCGCCGCCCGCCCCGCCGCCTGACGCGGCCCCCGGTCCCCGGGGGCCCCGTGCGGCACGCCCCCCGGCGTTCACCGCGCGTTCGCCCGTCCCCCTGAAGCGGGGCGGGCGGACGGGTTCTGTGGGGTGAATGTGTCGACTGTGATGAAAGAGAAACCCCTCCCTCGGAGCAGGAAGGTTTTTCCAACTCGCGGGGGGCATAGGCTGGTTACTCGGACGAGGGGACTCCACACGATGCCGTCGAACTCGAAGATCCTCGTTGTCGACGACCACGAGGACTACCTGTTCGCGCTGGAGAGCGCGCTCGCCCCGCTCGGGTACGAGACGACGCGGGCCACCAACGGGGACGACGCCCTCAAGGAGATACTGCGCGGCCATGTGGCGGTCGCCCTGCTCGACATGCGCATGCCCGGCGTCAGCGGCCTGGACGTGGTGCGGTACTGCCGACGCGTGGAGCAGACCCAGCAGCTGCCCGTCGTCCTGCTGACCGGCTTCGACGTGAGCCACGAGCTGTCCTCGGCAGCCCTCGGCCTCGGCGTCGCCGACATCGTCGTGAAGCCCATCGACCCCTGGATCCTGCGCACCAAGGTGCGCTACCTGTACGAGTCGTACGAGCGGACCTGCCGCATCCAGCGGGAGCTGGACGAACTGAGGGCCAGCGCCGGGGCCACGGCCCGCGTGCCCGCCCAGCCCGCACCGCGCCCGCGCCCGCGTCAGCGGTCGGTGCCGAAGGACTGAGCGCGGGGCGGGGGCCCGGCCGCGGCCCCACGTGACCGGCTGCGGCGGCCCCGCGTGACCGGCTGCTGCGGGCCCGCGTGACCGGTAGCCGCGCTCCCGCGTTACCGGTTGCCGCAGCCCCGCGTGACCGGCTGCCGCGGCGCCGTAGCCGAGGGATGGGGCCGCCGGTGCCAGGGCGCCGGGACACGACCCCGGAAGGCGCCCCTGGCCCGCAGCCCCCGCGTACTCCCAGGGGAGTACGCCTGATCGCCACGCCCGGTGGACGCCCGCCGCGCGCGCCGCCGTCTAGCGTGGCGGTATGGATGAGCAGCGCGAACGCCGTGAGGGGCGCCCGGCGGCGGGCGGGCCGCCCTGGTGGCGGCAGGGGCCGCCGTGGTGGCGGCTGCGGGAGGAGTCCTCGCGCCGCCTGCCCTGGCTGACGACCCTGCTGCTCACCTTCTTCGCCCAGGTCGGCACCCGCTTCGCCGCGCACAACCAGCCCGACCGGGAGACCCCCGACGGCCTCGCCCGCGCCCTGCTGCTCGCGGCCACACTGCCCCTGCTGCTGCGCCACCGGCACCCCGTGGCGGTGGCCTACACCACCGCCGCCGTCACCGTGGTCTACCTCGGCGCCGGATACCCGTACGGGCCGGTGCTGCTCGCCGTCGCGGTCAGCTGCTTCGCGGCAGTCGTCGCGGGGCACCGATACGCGGCGTGGGGCGCCGTCGCCCTGTGGTGGGCCGGGCAGGTCCTGGTGACCCAGGTGCTGTACCGCTGGCTGCCGCCCGGGGGCGACTCCGCGCCCTCCTGGAGCGAGGAACTGGTCATCGCCCTCTGGGTCGTGGCGACCGTCGCCGTCTCCGAACTGGCCCGCACCCGGCGCGAGCAGTGGGCCAAGGAGCGCGCCGAGCGCGAACAGGCGGCCCGGCGGCGCGCGGACGAGGAACGGCTGCGCATGGCGCGCGAGCTGCACGACATCCTCGCCCACAGCATCTCCGTCATCAACGTCCAGGCGGGCGTCGGCCTCGCCCTGCTCGACTCGGACCCCGAACAGGCCCGCACCGCCCTGACCACCATCAAGGCCGCCAGCAAGGAGGCGCTCGGCGAGGTCCGGCACGTCCTCGACACCCTGCGCCCGCCCACCGCCCGCGACCCGGCCCCGCGCGCCCCCGCCCCCGGCCTCGACCGCCTCCCCGAACTCGTCGAGCAGGCCCGTGGCGCGGGCCTGACCGTCACGGTCACCACCGAGGGCGAGCCCGCCCCGCTGCCCCCGGGCGCCGACCTCGCCGCCTTCCGCATCGTCCAGGAGGCCCTCACCAACGTCGTACGCCACTCCGGTTCCCGGCAGGCCCGGGTGCGCGTGCGCCACGCGGCCGGGCAGGTGACCCTGCGCGTCGACGACGACGGTCCCGCCACCGGCGCGGACGCGGGCGGCAGCGGCAACGGGCTCGCCGGGATGCGGGAGCGGGCCGCCGCCCTCGGTGGCACGATCGAGGCGGGCCCGCGCGCGGACGGCGGCTTCCGCGTCACGGCCGTACTGCCGACGGGGCCCGCGTCCGCCCCCGCTCCCCAGGAGGACCAGTGATCCGCGTACTGCTCGCCGACGACCAGTCGTTGGTCCGCGCCGGGTTCAGGGCGCTGCTCGACGCCCAGCGCGACATCGAGGTCGTCGGCGAGGCGGCGGACGGCGAGGAGGCCGTGCGCGGCGTGCGCGAACTGCGGCCCGACGTCGTCCTGATGGACATCCGCATGCCGCTCCTCGACGGGCTCGCCGCCACCCGCCAGATCACCGGCGAGCCGGGCCTGGACGGTGTGAAGGTCGTCATGCTCACCACGTTCGAGCTGGACGAGTACGTCTTTGAGGCGATCCGCTCCGGCGCGTCGGGCTTCCTGGTGAAGGACACCGAGCCGGACGAACTGGTGCGCGCGGTCCGTGCGGTGGTCGCCGGGGACGCCCTGCTGTCGCCCGGGGTGACGCGCCGCCTCATCGCGGAGTTCGCCGCGCGCTCGAAGGAACCGGCGGCCGCCGACGCCCTCGCCCACCTCACGGAGCGGGAGCGGGAGGTGATGGCCCTCGTCGGCATCGGCCTGTCCAACGAGGAGATCGCCCGCCGCCTGGTCGTCAGCCCGCTCACCGCCAAGACCCACGTCAGCCGCACGATGGTCAAGCTGGGCGCCCGGGACCGGGCCCAACTGGTCGTCCTGGCCTACGAGTCGGGCCTGGTCCGGCCGGGCTGGCTCGGCTGAGCCGCGCTACCGGTCCCGGGGCGCGCGGGGCACGGCCCGGTCCGGCCTGAACCGCCACAGCACCGTCACGACCCGCACCAGGAACAGCACGGCGGCGAGCGAGCAGCCGGTGTACGTCAGCACGCGCCGGGTCCCGCCGGACAGGTCGAAGGCGAGCGCGGGACCGGCGACGACCACGCCGATCACGGCCAGCGCCACGACCGTCGCACTGGCCAGCGCGTAGCCGATCTCCACCGTCATCGCGTCGCGCGCCGCCTGCGACCGCCGCCCCGTGGAACCGCTCATCCCCGTGCCTCCCGTGTGCGGTACGTCCCCCGAACTCCCCCGGGGGGAGGTGAGGTGGCCGTATGCGCCGGGGTGCCCGGCGGGCGGCACGGCCCGCGGGCACCCCGGTACACACGTCCGTGGCTCAGTCGCCCACGGTAACCCGGTCGTCGGCGTTCTGCCGCGGCGCGGACGCGGCGACGACGACGCTGCTCCGCTGGCGGCGCCGCGCGCGCAGCCCCGTCAGATTGATGAGCAGGCCGACGGCCGCGAACGCCGTGACCAGGACCAGGGCGGGCCGGAAGCTGTCCAGGACGGACTGCGGCGAGGCGCCGCTCTCGACCGAGCCGTCGCCGGAGGCGGTGATGACGGCGGTGGTGATGGCCAGGATGACCGCGCCGCCCACCTGGATCGAGGTGTTGAGCAGACCGGAGACCATGCCCTGCTCGTGGTCGGCGACGCCGTTGGTGGCCTGGATGTTCAGGGAGGGGAAGACCAGGGCGCAGGCCACGCCGATCAGGACCATCGACGGCAGGATCACCGCGGCGTACGTCGGGTCGAGGTCGATGCGCAGGAACAGCGCGTACGCCACCACGAGCAGCGCGAAGCCGGTCACGATGACGCGGGTGGTGCCGAACCGGTCGACGACACCGGCGATCTTCGTGGCGGACAGGGCCACGATCACGCCCGCGGGCAGGAAGGCGAGCGCGGTCTCCAGGGCCGACCAGCCGAGCAGGGACTGGAGGTACTGGGTGGCGATGAACTGGAAGGACACATAGCCGCCGAAGAACGTCACCGCGCCGAGCTGGGCCCGCACCTGCGCGCCGGAGCGCAGCACGCCCAGGCGGATCAGCGGGCTCGCGGTGCGCAGCTCGATGCGGACGAACACGGCGAGCAGCACGGCCACGGCCAGGAACGACAGGAGCGTGCGGGCGGAGGCCCAGCCGACCTCCGGCGCCTGGACGACGGTGAAGACGAGGAGCAGCATCGACGCCGTGCCGGTGACGGCGCCCGGCACGTCGTAGCCGCCGCGCCTGGCCTCGCGCGGGGAGCGCGGGATGAGCTTCAGCCCGGCGATCAGCGCGATCACGGCGATCGGCGCGGGCAGCAGCATCGTCAGGCGCCAGCTGACCTCGGTGAGGAGGCCGGACAGGACGAGGCCGAGGGAGAAGCCGGTGGCGGCGCAGGTGGTGTAGATGGACAGGGCGCGGTTGCGCACCGGGCCCTCGGCGAACGTCGTCGTGATGATCGACAGGCCCGCGGGCGCGGTGAACGCGGCGCTCAGGCCCTTCACGAACCGGCTGGCGATGAGCAGCGGCCCGGAGTCGACGAGCCCGCCGAACAGCGAGGTGAGCGCGAAGACGGCGAGGGCGATGAGGAAGACCTCGCGGCGCCCGAGCAGGTCGGCCGCGCGGCCGCCGAGGAGGAGCAGGCCGCCGTAGCCGAGGATGTAGCCGCTGACGACCCACTGGAGGGAGGAGGTGGACAGGTCGAGTTCGGAGCCGATGGAGGGCAGGGCGACGCCGACCATCGAGACGTCGAGCGCGTCGAGGAACATGGCCGCGCACAGGACGAGCAGCGTGCCCCACAGGCGCGGGGTCCAGCGCTCCTGGGACGCGGCGGCGGCGCCGGAGCCGGACGAGCCGTGCGGGGCGCGGGCGCCGTGGGAGTCGGAGGGACCATCGGGGCCATCGGGGAGGGGAGAGGTCATGCGGCAGAGATTACATGCACATGCATTGACTGCAAGTGCATTTAATTCCAGTGCAATGAACTGTTCGGTCTCTGCTACCGTGCGGTCATGGCGGCGACGAAGGCCGGGCCCGCGGCTGACGCCGAGCAAGGGCTCGTGAAGCAGTGGCGTGACATCCTCGCGGTGCACGCGCGCACGGTGTGCGAGCTGGACCGGGAGCTGCACCCGCACGGTCTGGGCGCGAGCGATTTCGAGGTCCTCGACGTCCTCGCCACGGGTGAGCCGTCGGACGCCGACGGCGGCTGGCGGGTGCAGGACATCGCCTGCCGGGTGCACCTCAGCCAGAGCGCGCTGTCCCGGCTCATCGGCCGCCTGGAGAAGGAGGGCCTGGTGGAGCGCGAGATGTGCCCCCAGGACCGCAGGGGCGTGCGTGTCTGCCTCACCGCGAAGGGCCGCGACCTGCACGCCGAGGTGCGGCCGGTGCAGCGCGCGGTGCTCGCGCGCACGCTGGCGGGGCCGGGCGCCTGACGCCCCGCCACCGTCAGCTCCGGGCGGCCCGCGCGGCCCGCGTCAGATCGCGGATGCCTCGCGCCACAGCGTGGCGAGCGCGGCGTCGCCGGTGATCTGGGGAACGGCAGCCGGTTCCACAGCGCCAGGTACAGGAACGACGCCTGCCCCGCGACCTCGCAGTCGGCGGGTACGGTGTCGCCCCGCTCGGTGACCGGGGGTTCGTCGGAGAGCCGCACCGTCCAGCTCGCGTCCGTGTCCGTCGCCCGCACCCGCAGCGCCCGCGGCGTCTCGGTCCGCACCCGGCTCCTGCCGCGCGCGTGAAAGCCCATCAGGAGTTCGTCGATCCCGTCGACCGCGAAGTCCGTTGCCACCGGCGCGGGCGTGCCGCCGAGCGCGGACTCGGCGTCCACCCGGTGGACCGCGGTCTCGTGCGCCTGCCGCCGGGTCCAGAACGCGAGCGGTGACGGGGCGTCCAGGAACGTCCAGCAGCGCAGGTCGGGCGGGGCGGCGGCGAGGGCGGCGACCAGGCGCGCGTGTCCCTCGCGGTACCACTCCACGAGCGCGTCGCCGTCCAGCTCCGGCGGGTCGGCGGCGGGTTGGTACGAGGGCAGCGCGTCGGCGACGAACGCGGTGGCCCAGCGGTGGACCTGGCCTATGTGGCGCAGCAGGTCACGCACGTGCCAGTCGGGGCAGGTCGGCACGGCGGCCCCGGTCCCCGCCGCCTCGGCGGCCCGGGCGAGCGCCTGCCCCTCCCGGTCGACTGTCTCCAGGTGTGCGGCAATCTCCATGCGGGGATTGTGCCGGACACGTCAGCATCTGGGTGCGGGGTGTGGTGGCCGCACGGCGGCTGGGGGATGCCGGTGGTGGCGTATGAGGTGCGCGAGCCCTGCGAGGTGCGCGAGGTGTGCGAGGTGCATGAGGCGTACGACGCGTGCGAGGTGTACGAGGGGGACACGGCGTACGAGGGGGACACGGCGTACGAGGGGGACACGGCGTACGCCACAGAGGGGCCGGGGCGGCCCGGGCGGGGCGCCGGAGGGGGCGCCGCTGTGGGGTGCGTGCCCCACGGGGCACGGCACAGCGGGTGTCAGGCCCCGGGAAGCGGGGCCCGCTCGCGGCCCGTCGCCGCCGCGATGCACGCCGCCAGCGCGGCCAGCGCCGCCACGCTGGTCAGGGCCACCGGCAGGGAGAACCAGTCCGCCATGAAGCCGATCGCGGGCGGGCCGACCAGCATGCCGCCGTAGCCGAGCGTCGACGCCGCCGCGACACCGCTCGGGCCCGCGAGGGCGCCCGCCCGCTCGATCGCCACCGGGAAGATGTTGGCGAGGCCGAGCCCGGCGACGGCGAAGCCGACGAGGGCGGCGCCCACGGACGGGGCGAGCGCGCCGAGGAGCATCCCGGCCGCCGCCAGCGAGCCGCCCCCGACCACCGTGCGCGTGCGGCCGAACCGCTCCAGGAGCGTCGTCCCGGAGAACCGCCCGACCGTCATGGCGAAGGCGAAGCAGGAGTAGCCCGCCGCCGCGACGCCGGGGTGCGCGTGCAGGTCCTCCTCCAGGTGCAGCGCGCCCCAGTCGGCCAGCGCCCCCTCTCCGTACGCCGTGCACAGGGCCACGAGTCCGAAGACGAGGACCAGGGTGCGGGTGCGGCCCGCCAGGCGCCGGGGTGCCTCCGGACGGTCGGTGTCGAGGCCCCGGTCGTCCGGAGCCGGAGCCGGTGCCTCGTGCCGCAGCAGCGCCGGGCCCGCCGCCGCCGTCACCAGGAGGCCGAGCACGGCGAGCCCCAGCAGGTGCCGGGTGGCGGACAACTGCCCGGCGACCAGGCCGCCGAGGCCCGCGCCCAGCATGCCGCCCAGGCTGAACGCCGCGTGGAAGCTGGGCATCACCGGCCGCCGCAGGGCGCGCACCAGGTCCACGGCCGCGCTGTTCATCGCGACGCTGATGCCGCCGTAGCCCGCGCCGAACAGCAGCAGCACCAGGCCGAGCGCCGGTGCCGAGTGCGTCAGCGGAGGCAGCGCGACGCTCAGCGACAGCAGCACCCCGCACCCCACGGTCACCGGATGGCTGCCGAAGCGCGTGCACAGCCGCCCGGTCAGCGTCATCGTGACCACGGCCCCCGCCGAGACCCCGAGCAGCGCGAGCCCGAGCGCGCTCGCCGACGCCCCCGTCTGCTCCTTGATGGCCGGGATGCGCACGACCCAGCCCGCGAAGACGAAGCCGTCGAGGGCGAAGAAGACGGTGAGGACGGCGCGCAGCCCGCGCAGGTCGGGGAGAGGGGCCGGGAGGAGCCGGGAAGGGTTTTGTTCAGTAGCGGCACAAAGTCAGCGTAGAGGCGGACCCGGCCGCGTACAAGACGGTTTCCGCCGTGGGTGCGGGACCGTGCGTACGGGACCGCGCCTGCGTGACCAGGCGTACGGGCCCGCGCCTGTGCGACCAGGCGTACGGGCCCGCGCCTGCGTGACCAGACGTACGGGACCGCGCCCGCGTGATCGCTCGTACGAGGCGAGACCGGCGGGGTGCGGGACGGTGGCGTGTGGGCGCGTTCCGGACAGGCGAAGGGCGGGGAACGGGCGGATGGCGGTGGAACGGCGAGGCGGCGTACGGATCATGGGAGACTCGCCCTCATGAACGGGAAGGCTGCCACCGGGGGTGAGGCGCGGGTGTCCGCACGCACGCGCCTGGAGCGGGGGCGCACGGCGCTCGGCCCCGCCCTCGAACTCGTGCACACCGGACGCGCCCCGACCCGGGCCGTGCTCACCGCCGAGCTGGGTGTCACGCGTGCCACGGCGGGCGCGGTCGCGGCCGAGCTGGAAGCGCTCGGTTTGATCCGCATCGACGCCAAGCCGAGCGCGGCGGCCGGTTCGCAGGGCCGCCCCTCGCACCGCCTCTCCGTGGCGGAGGGCGGCCCGGTGGCGCTGGCCGCGCAGGTCCACGCCGATGGCTTCCGGGCGGCGCTGGTCGGGCTCGGCGGCCGGATCGTGGCCACGGCGCCGGGCTGCGAGACCGTCGACGCCGACCCGGCGCGGGTGCTGGGCTCGGTCGTGGAGGCGGGCGCCCGGCTGCTGCGCGAGACCGGCCGCCGGTGCGTCGGCGCGGGCCTCGCGGTGCCCTCGGCGGTCGCCGAGCCGGAGGGCACGGCCCTCAACCCGCTGCACCTGGCGTGGCCCGCGGGCGCCCCGGTGCGGGACATCTTCGCGGAGCGCGTGCGCCGGGCGGGCGTCGACGGACCGGTGTTCACCGGCAACGACGTGAACCTCGCGGCGCTCGCCGAGCACCGGCACGGCGCCGGGCGCGGGGCGCGGGACCTGTTGTGCGTGGCGACCGGACACCGGGGCGTGGGCGGCGCCCTGGTGCTCGACGGCCGTCTGCACACGGGGAGTTCGGGCCTCGCCCTGGAGGTGGGGCACCTCACAGTGCGCCCGGAGGGGCGCCCCTGCCACTGCGGCAGCCGGGGCTGCCTGGACGTGGAGACGGACCCGCTCGCGCTCCTGACGGCGGCCGGGGTCGAGCCCGGCCCGGACGGGCCGCTGGACCAGGCGCGGGCGCTGCTGCGCGAGCGGTACGACGACCCGGTGGTGCGGGCGGCGGCCGAGGGGCTGACGGACCGTCTGGGCCTCGGCCTCGCGGGCCTGGTGAACATCCTGAACCCCGACCGGATCATCCTCGGCGGCCTGCACCGCGCGCTCCTGGAGGCGGACCCGGAGCGGCTGCGCGCGGTGGTGGCCGACCGGAGCCTGTGGGGCCGCAGCGGCAGCGTGCCGATCCTGGCCTGCACCTTGGACCACAACAGCCTGGTGGGGGCCGCCGAGCTGGCCTGGCAGCCGGTGCTCGACGACCCCCTGGGGGCGCTGGCCCAGTAGCCGGTCAGGCGGTCTCGACGGGCTCCGGTGCCGGGGCGGGGGCCGCGGCGGCCGGGGCCGCGCTCGCGGGGCGCCGCCTGAGGTCCGGTACGAGGGAGACGAGGCCGAGCACCGCGAGTCCGGCGCCGATCCACAGCGGGGCGCGCAGCCCGTAGGCGTCGATGGCGGGCCCGCCGACGGACGTGGCGATGATGATGCCGCCCGTGATGAACGACGAGTGGACGCTGTTGACCAGGGCCCCGGTGTTCCCGGCGCGCTGCACGCGGGTCACCATCGCCGGGTTCATGGTGACGCCGACGAGGCCGATGCCCAGCATCATCGCGACGGCCGGTACGGGCAGGTCGGCGAGGAGGGCGAAGCCGACCAGGAAGCCGAGGTTCAGCAGCAGCCCGGTGGTCAGGACCGGGAGCGTGTGCCGGTCGGCGAGGCGGCCGACGACGGTGTTGCCGATGAGCGTGGCGGCGCCGTACGCGACGAGCAGCAGCGGCACGGTGCCCGTGGCGAAGCCGGTGATCTCGGTGAGGATCGGGTTGAGGTAGCTGAAGGCGGAGAAGGTCGCGCCGATCACGCAGGTGCTGGTGATCAGGACGAGCCAGAGCCGCCCGCTCCGGAAGGCGCTCAGCTCCTGCCGGAGGTCGCCGCCGCCCTCGGCGGCCCGCACGTTCGGCACCCCGGCGAAGGTGGCCGCGGCCGCGACGACGGTCAGGACGGTGATGGCCCAGAACGCGGCGCGCCAGCCGAGGTGTTCGCCGACGACGGTGGCGAGCGGCAGGCCGAGCAGCGTGCCCAGCATCAGGCCGTTGAGCGCCACCGCGACCGCGCGGCCGCGCATCTCGGGGCGGGCGAGCCGGGTGGCCATCGAGATGCCCACGCCGAAGAACGCCTGCGACGCGGTGCCGGTGATGACGCGGGCCGCGAGCATGGTCCAGTAGTCCGGCGCGAGCGCGGCCAGCACGTTGCCGCTCAGGAAGACGGCGAACAGCACCAACAGGGCCCGCTTCTGCGGCAGTTTCAGCAGCGCCACCGTCAGGAACGGCCCGCCGAAGGCCATCGCCATCGCGAACGCGGTGATCAGGTACCCGATCTCGGGGATCGTGGCGCCCAGTCCGTCGGCCATCTGCGGCATCAGTCCGGCGACGACGAACTCGCTGGTCACCA
This sequence comes from Streptomyces sp. G45, assembly GCF_049542095.1. Taxonomy (NCBI): domain Bacteria; kingdom Bacillati; phylum Actinomycetota; class Actinomycetes; order Kitasatosporales; family Streptomycetaceae; genus Streptomyces; species Streptomyces sp. G45. The sequence goes on from NZ_JBMUZU010000001.1 coordinate 8,031,832, forward strand.
TGGCGAAGATGCCTAGGGCCAGCACGTACACGGCGCGGGGCATGGCTGCTCCTTCGAAGGGGTCAAGTATTGGATTGATCAGTACAGAATTGGGGCGCGCGAGGGCCTGGTGCGAGGGCGCGTTCAGGTGTGCGCCGCCCGTTCGCGCGCGTACGGGGTCGTTCGTGTTCCTGCGGGGCTTTCGTGCGCCTCCGGGCCGCGTTCGTGTGTCTACGGGGCGCTGGGGGCCGGAAGGCGGAGGGGTGAGGTCAGGCGCGGAGCGCGTCCAGGGCGGTCTCGGCGATGGACTCCAGGACGGCCCGGTCCGCCCCGGCCTGCGCGGACAGGCGCATGCCGCCGATGGTGGCGTTGACGAACCGGGCGAGGGTGTCGCTGTCCCGCCGGGAGCCGACCGTGCCGTCGCGCTGCCCCGCCTCGATCGCCGTGCGCAGCATGCCCAGGCGCAGGGCGAGGTCGCGCTCGATGAGCCGGGCCGCCTCGGGGTCGCGGCGCGCCAGCTCCACGACGGTGTTGACGGTGAGGCAGCCGATGCTGCGCTCGTCGTCGCTCCGGTAGGCGTACTCCGAGGCGAGGACCCGGTCGAACAGGGCGCGGATCCGCTCGATGCCGGTCCGCTCGGGGTCCTCCAGGATCTCGGCCTGGGGGGCGCTCATCGTCTCGATGTAGCGGTTCAGGGCCCGTTGGAACAGGTCGTGCTTGCTGGTGAAGGTGTTGTAGATGCTGCTGCGGCCCAGGCCGGTGGCTTCGCACAGGTCCTGGGTCGAAGTGGCCTCGTACCCCTTCTCCCAGAACGCGCGCATCGCCGCGTCCAGGGCCCGCTCCTCGTCGAACGTCCGCGGTCGGGCCATGTCGGTACCGTACCTGTTTTGGAACGTGCGATGCAATACGAGGGTCGGGGACCCGGCGCGGCTCGGCCTGCCTGGTCAGGCTGGGGCGGACGGGGCCAGGTGGGCGAGCCCGGTCAGGCGGGCCACTCCACGGCGAACGCGCGGGCCGGGTTGGCCCCGAGTATGCGGGCCACCACGTCCCGGCCCGCGGCGCGCTCCAGGCGGGGTCGCACCCGGCGCAGCAGATGGGGCAGGCCGGGGCCGCCGTGCACCGACCGGGCGGCGGCCGTCGTGGTGTCGCCGCCCAGGAGGAGTTGGTCGCCGTGCCCGGCGTCGGCGAGGGCCGCCACCGCGTCCGGCATGCGCCAGTCCGTGGGGTGGTGGGCGCGGGAGGGCCCGTCGAAGGCGAGGTAGGCGCCCGTGGCCGCGGCGTCGCGGTGGACGGTGAGGTCGGGGGAGCGGTTGAGGTGGCCGAGGACCACCTTGGCGGGCGGCACGTCCAGCGCGCCGCACAGTAGGTCCAGTACGTCGAGGGCGCCGGTGCCCAGCTCCAGGTGGACGGCGATCGGCGCGCCCGTCGCGCGGTGGGCCTCGGCCGCCGCCGCCATCGTCCAGCGGGCGTGCGCGTCCAGGCCGTGGAAGCCGCCCGCGACCTTGATCAGTCCGGCGCGTACGCCGCTGTCGCCGATGCCGTGCGTGAGCTCCCGTACGAAGACTTCGGCGAGGCCTCGCGCGCGCAGGTCCGCGAGCACCTCCGGCGGGTAGTGGACGGCCTGGTGCAGTCCCGTGGCCGCGACGACGCGGACGCCCGCCGTGCGGGCCAGCGCGGGCAGTTCGCGCGCGTGGCGGCCCATGCCGTGCGGGGTCCACTGCACGAGGCTCTGCCCGCCCGCCTCCCGGAACGCGTCCAGTTCGGCCGCCGCCGACGCCACCGAGTCCAGCTCCTGGCCCGGCAGTCGCGGGCTGCGCAGGAACAGGTGGTCGTGCGCGTCGCACACGCCCAGGTCGGCCGGGGCGACGTCGCCGAGGACCGTGCGGACGGCGGCGCTCACCACGCCCTGCCCTGAACCAGCCGGTCCCGCTCGGGAGTCGAGCAGTGCAGCACCTGGTAGGCGTCGCCGCGCTCGGGCGGCGCCTCATGCGCCCACAGCGATAGCGTCACCGCCTCCCAGTGCCGGGGGTCCACGGCGACGACCACGCCGACCGCCCCGGCGACGCAGGACAGCACGGCTGCGTCGTCGTGGAGCCCGGCGGCGACGTCCGCGAGTCTGGTGCCCTCCGGTATGGGCCTGCGGTGGCGCACCGCTGCCTTCGGCGTGGCGTCGACGGCGCTCCCGGCCTCGTACGCGAGCGGCATCCAGTGCCGCACCACCGGGCGCCCGAAGTCGTCCGTGAGGCCCTGGAAGCCAGGGCCCCAGAGGAAGGAGTTCATGCCCTCGGCGGTGTTCCAGAGGTAGAACGGCGCGTACTGGTTCACCGGCGAGCCGTCGACACCGCGCTCGCGGACCAGGTAGGCCTTGAAGCCCAGCCCCGGGAAGGCGTCGAGGAGATGGCCCTTGGCCGCCACGCGGTCGCGGATGATCCCCATGTCGTAGTCGGCGGGCAGCGTGATCTCGTACTGAAGAGCGTGCATGGTGGTCGGTTCCTGTCGTCCTGTCGTCCTGTCGTCCTGCCGAAGCTGCCGAAGCTGCCGAAGGGGGGCGCTCGGGCCTCGTCCTGGGTGTCGGCCCTGTGCGGGGCGTGGGCGTCGTGCCCTACGGAGCGGCGTTCGCAGTGGAGTTCGGAGTGGCGTTCGGAGTGGCGGAGTACGTGGCGTCGGTGACGCGTTCGTCCCAGTGCGCGGTCGTGCCGTCGGCGGCGGCCTCGACCACCGCGAGGTGCGTCATGAAGGTGCGCGGCCCGGCGCCGTGCCAGTGCCGTTCGCCGGGCTCGATCCACACGGTGTCGCCCGCGCGGATGGGCTCCACGGGGCCGCCCTCGCGCTGGACGAGCCCCTCGCCTTCGGTGACGTGCAGCACCTGGCCGTGCGGATGGCGGTGCCAGGCGGTGCGGGCGCCCGGGGTGAAGTGGACGCTGAACATCCGCAGCCGGGACGGGGCTTCGGGGCTCGCGATCTCGTCGAGCCAGACCGCGCCGGTGAAGTGCTCGGCGGGTCCGCGGACGCTGTCGGGGCGGGTCCTGGTGATGTGCACGGGGAGGTCCTTGGGGTGGTGGTGGGCGGGCGCGGCCCCGCTGGGGGGTGAGGGCGGCATAGGGCTGGGCGCGGCCCTGGTGAGGGGTGCCGGGCGCGCCTTGTCGGGCCCGGTGGTGGACCGGCGCCCCTGAACCGACGCCTCTGAACAGACGTGTCGGGCGTCAGCGGCCCTCGCGCGGGGCGAGCAGCGCGAGCAGCCCCCGCACGCCCGCCTCGAACGCCTCGGGCGACCCCGTGGCGCGGGCCAGGACATAGCCGCCCTGCACGGTCGCCACGATGGTCGACGCGACCTCGGCCGGGTCGAGCGCGGCGTCGAACTCGCCCCGCTCCACGCCCTCCTGGACAATTCCGGCGAGCCGCTCCCGCAGCCACTGGAGGGTCTCGGTGACCGGCGCGCGCAGCTCCGGGCTGGCGATCACGTCCGGGTCCATGGTCAGCCGCCCGACGGGGCAGCCGCGCAGCACGTCGCGCTCGCGCAGCAGATACGCCGCCACGCGCTCGGGCGCCGGTCCGTCGCCGCCGAGCACCGCCTCCGCCGTGGCGCGCATCTCCTCCGCCGTGCGGCGGATCGCGGCGAGCGCCAGGTCCGGTTTGCCCGCGAAGTGGTGGTACATACTGCCCTGGCCCGCGCCCGCGTGCTGCTGGATCGCCTTGGGGCTCGTGCCCACGTACCCCCGCTCCCACAGCAGTTCGCGGGTGGACTCGATCAGTCGCTCCGGAGTGCTCATGCCCTCACTGTACATACCAGTAGGTACAGAGGTCCAGGCGGGCCGCGGACCGGCCGGGAGCAGCCGCGGACCCGCCGCGTACTCCCGCGGAGGTACGCGCGGTGCCGCTGGCCGTACGACGACTTCGCCCCCTCGCGCGACGAGGCTCGAAGGCATGGAAAGCGCTGGTCCTCCGGCGCCTTCCGAGCAGCCGTACGGAAGCCGTACGGAAGCCGTACGGAAAGGGACGGAGACGGACGGAGATGGACACCATGCACACGCTGGCTTTCGAGGGCGGGCCCGGCCCGTGGATCCTGTTGTTCCCGCTGATCTGGGCGGCCGTCGTGATCGGCGTCGGCACGTTCCTGCGGCGCACCGTGTGGCGCGGGCGGCGGGGGCCGTGGTGGCCGGGCGGCCGCGACGACAGCTCGCCGATCGCCGTGCTCGGCCACCGGTTCGCGCGGGGCGAGATCGACGAGGACGAGTACTGGCGCCGACTGAGCGTCCTCAACGAGGAGTTCGGCCGCACGGGCAAGGGCGGTGCGGCATGAGCACCACGGCCACCACCGCCGCTTCCGGGGTCCGGTACGCGGCGCGGGTCGAGGACGCCGTGAAGGTCTACGGCTCGGCCGCGAGCGCGACCGCCGTGACCGCTCTGGACGGCGTGACCGTCGGTTTCCCCGCCGGGCGCTTCACCGCGATCATGGGCCCGTCCGGCTCGGGCAAGTCCACGCTGATGCACTGCGCCGCGGGCCTCGACACGCTGACGTCGGGCACCGCCCACATCGGCGACACCGACCTCGGCTCCCTGGACGACCGGCGGCTGACGCTGCTGCGCCGGGACCGGGTGGGCTTCGTGTTCCAGGCCTTCAACCTGGTGCCGACGCTGACCGTCGCCGAGAACATCACGCTGCCGACGGACCTCGCGGGGCGGCGCCCCACCCGGGACGACCAGGAGTGGCTGGACGCGCTGATCGACGTCGTCGGCCTGCGCGACCGGCTGCGCCACCGGCCCGCCGAGCTGTCCGGGGGCCAGCAGCAGCGCGTCGCCGTGGCCCGCGCCTTCGCGGGCCGCCCCGACGTCGTGTTCGCCGACGAGCCGACCGGCAACCTCGACTCGCGCTCCGGAGAGGAGGTCCTCGGCCTGCTGGGCCGCGCGGTGCGGCAGATGGACCGCACCGTCGTCATGGTCACCCACGACCCGGTGGCCGCCGCCCACGCCGACGAGGTCGTCTTCCTGGCCGACGGCCGCCTCGTGGACCGCATGCGGGACCCCACGGCGGACCGCGTCCTGGACCGCATGAAGGCCTTCGACACGGGGACGGGACGCCGCTCCGGCGCGGATTCCGGCCTGGACTCCGGCACACAGCCCGGCCAGGGCCCCGGCAGTCGGCCCGGCACCGGCGCCCCCGCCGCGGGCCCGCGTCCGGCCCCCGCCGCGGGCAGCGGGCGGCTCGACGAGCCGCACTGGGTCTACGACGGCACCAAGTGGGCGCACGCCCCGGAAGGAGGGGACCCCGCATGAGCACGCTCAACGCGTCGGCGCGCCTCAGCCTGACCTCCCTGCGCGGCCACAAGCGCCGCTTCGCCGGGACGTTCTTCGCCGTGCTGCTCGGCGTCGCCTTCCTGGCGGGCACGCTCGTCATGGGCGACACGCTGCGCGCCAGCTTCGACACCATGTTCGGCAACGCCACGAGCGGCACCGACGCGGTGGTGCGCGGCGCCGACACCATCACCGCGCCCGGCGAGTCCCAGGGCGTCCGGCGGGCCGTCGACACCGACCTGATCGAGCGCGTCGAGAAGGTGCCGGGCGTCGCGGCCGCCGTGCCCAACATCCAGGGCGCGGGCCAGCTCGTCGGCAAGGACGGCGACCCCGTCGGCGGCCAGGGCCCGCCCACGCTCGCGGGCAACTGGATCGCCGACGCCGAGCTGAACCCGTACCGACTCGCCGAAGGGCGCGCCCCGAAGCGGCCCGGCGAGGTCGTCGTCAACCGCGGCGCCGCCGACCAGGGCGACCTGAGGATCGGCGACACCACGACCCTGCGCACCCCCGACCCGGTCAAGGTGACGATCGTGGGCCTCGCGACCTTCGGCGGCGCCGACGGCATGGCGCAGACGACCTTCACCGGCATGACCCGGGCCGACGCGGAGAAGCACCTCATGCCCAGGCCCGGCGAGGCCGCGTCGATCCAGGTGCGGGCGGGCCCCGGCACCAGCCAGCGGGAGCTGGTCGACGCGCTGGCGCCGGTCCTGCCCAAGGGCGTCGAGGCCATCACCGGCCAGGAGTCGGCCGAGGAGAACTCCGACATGGTCTCCGGTCAGTTCCTCACCCTGTTCACGACCTTCCTGCTGGTGTTCTCCGGAGTGGCGCTGCTCGTGGCGACGTTCTCCATCCACAACACGTTCGCGATCGTCGTCGCCCAGCGCACCCGCGAGAACGCCCTGCTGCGCGCGCTCGGCGCCTCGCGGCGCCAGGTCACCGCGGCGACGCTGTGCGAGGCCTCCGCGGTGGCGCTCGCGGCCTCCGCCGCGGGCCTCGCGGGCGGCGTCGGCATCGCGGCCGGACTCCAGGCGCTGTTCCCGGCCATCAGGTTCCCCTTCCCCGAGGGCGACCTGGTGATCAGCGCCACCTCGATGCTGCTGCCGCTCGCGGTCGGCGTCGTGGTCTGCCTGGCCTCCGCGCTGCTGCCCGCCGTCCGCGCGGGCCGCACGGCGCCGCTCGCCGCGCTGCGCGAGACGGCCGTCGACCACTCCGGAGCGTCGCGCACCCGGGCGCTCACCGGCGCGGCCCTCGCGCTCGCCGCCGTGGGCCTCACGCTGTACGGGGTCCTCGCCAGCCCCTCGGTGTGGCTCGCCGGGACCGGTGCCGTGCTCGCCCTCGCCGCGTTCGTGGTCCTCGGTCCGGTCGCCGCGACCCGGGCGGTGCGCGTCATCGGCGTACCCCTCGACCGGCTGCGCGGCGTCACCGGCGCGCTCGCCCGGCGCAACGCGCTGCGCAGCCCCAAGCGGACCGCGGCCACCGCGAGCGCCCTGATGATCGGCGTCGCCGTCGTCGGCCTGTTCACGGTCTTCGGGGCCTCCCTGAAGGCGACCATGGACCAGACGGTGTCCCGCTCCTTCGCCGGGGACGTCGCGGTGAGCACCCCGTCGTTCGGCGCCGGAGGCAGCGGGCTGAGCCCCCGGCTCGCCGCCGCGATCGCCGAGCGCCCGGAGGTGGCGACCGCGGTCGGCCTCGGCAGGGGAGTGGCCGAGGTCGACGGCGACGGGCGGGCGCTGACCGTCACCGACCCGGTCGCCCTCGCGAAGTCCTTCGACCTAGGCCGGGTCGAGGGCTCGCTGCGCGACCTCGGCGACGACGGCATCGCCCTCACCCGCAAGGAGGCCGACAGGCGGCACCTGAAGGTCGGCGACACCACCCGCCTCGCCTTCACCGACGGCACCAGGGACACCTTCACCGTCCGCGCCGTCTACGGGCAGTCGGAACTCGCGGGCGACTACGTCATCACCCGCGGGGCCTGGGCCCCGCACCGCGCCCAGGACTCCGACACCCTGGTCGCGGTCACCTTCAAGGACGGCGTGTCCACCGCCGACGGCAAGGCCGCGGTGGCCGACGTGGCCAAGGCGTACGGCAACCCCGAGGTGCAGACCCGCGACGAGTACGCGCAGTCGTCGGCCGGAGGCATCGACATGATGCTCACCCTGGTCTACGCCCTGCTCGCCCTCGCCGTGCTGATCGCCCTGCTCGGCATCGCCAACACGCTGACCCTCGCCGTGCACGAGCGCACCCGCGAACTCGGCCTGCTGCGCGCCGTCGGCCAGACCCGCGCCCAGCTGCGGGCCATGGTCCGCTGGGAGTCCGTCCTGGTGGCGGCGTTCGGCACCGCGGGCGGCCTCGCCCTCGGCGGCTTCCTCGGCTGGGTCCTCGTCAAGGCCTCCGACGGGGCGTCGGACACCGCCTTCGCGTTCGCCCTGCCGCCCGCGCAGATGTCCGTGGTCGCCCTGGTGGGCCTGGCCGCGGGCGCCCTCGCGGGCCTGCGCCCGGCCCGGCGCGCCGCCCGCCTGGACGTGCTGCGCGCCATCGCCGCCGAGTAGCGGGGCGCCAGCGGCAGGCGGACGGCACCGCGTGGGGCGCGCCCCACGGTCACCGCCCGGTCAGCCAGGAACGGCCGACCGGGCGGGAGCGTGGGCGCCGACGGCGGGGCCGGTGCCGACGAACGCGGCGCGGGCCGCCGAGCCGTAACTCGGGTACGGCGCGAGCGCCGCGGGGGACGTCGGCGCGCAGAGGGTGAACCAGACGACCTTGCCGCCGTCGGCGCCGGGCCGCACCCCCCAGCTCTCGCTGACCGCCTGGATCAGCGCGAGCCCCCGCCCGCAGGTCTCCAGGGGGTCCACCGTCCGCACCTGCGGCAGACGGGGATCGCGGTCGTGGACGGAGACGGTGAGCCGGTCGAGCAGCAGCTCGATGTCCACGGTGCACACCTTGTCCGGCTCCGCGTGGCGGTGGACGTTGGTCAGGAGTTCGGTCACGCCGAGCGCGGCCTGGTCTATCAAGGTGTCGAGATGCCAGTAGCGCAGCTGCGCCGATACGATTCTGCGGACTTGCCCGATCCGCGACGGCAGGGCCTGGAGCTCTACCGTGCAATGCCTGCTTGGCTGGCTGATCACGGTGCGACTCCCCGAAGTGAGGTCCGGAAGAAGACGGCGTTCGGATCCAGCAGGGGGCCACACGCTCCGTGCCGCCTGCTGTGGGTCCGGCGGGCTGGTTCGCAGCGTCATCGCCGGTAGACCCAGAGTGATGTGCCACCAGCGTGACCCAGGGGGTGCGCGTGTGCAACTCGCGCCCGCCCGGGCCCCGTCAGGCCCGCTGCCGCGCACCCGCGCTGCGGATCGCTTCGAGGAACGCGCGGACCGAGGGCGGGCCGCTCTCTCCGGGCACCGGATCGCGGTCGCCCAGCCGGAGCAGATAGCGGGTGCCGTTGACCTCGGCCAGGGCGCGGTCGTGCGGGGCGAACCAGGGGTGGGCCGCGCGCACCGCCGTGACGGGGGCGCTGTCGATCTCCGTCCCGTAGCTCGTGAGCAGTTCCAGTCTGCCGTCGTTGATCCGGATCTGATCGGCGCGGGTCAGCGAGCGCAGCCGCTTCCCGATCCGCACGCCCGTGGCCGTGAACTCCGGCTCTGCCATGAGGCTCCGCCCTCTCGCCGACGCTGTTCGCCCGCCCTCGCGGGCCGCTCCTTGTGCGCGCACCCCGGTGGGCCGCTCCTTCGGGACTACCCCTGCCCGTGCCGTGCAGTGTGCACGCGCCGGGCCGACCGCACTAGGCCGCATGGTCATGTCGCACATGCCACTTCCGCGCGAGGGATACGTCAGGGACACGACACCTCCGGACGGACCGGGGAAGAAGTCGCTTTGAGGTGCCAAAAGGAGTGTTTATGCAGATGAGAGCCGTGTTGTAGGTGTTTATCATCGAGGGGTCCGGCCGGATCCCACCGCGTCCGGCACGAGCCCTAGGAGCCGCGCGGTGAGCACCGTCCAGCACGACCCGACCCGAGAGCCGACGCCCACGCTCGACGTGGACCGCAGCGACAGAACCTACCGCGCCTGGCTGAAAGAAGCCGTCCGCAAGGTCCAGGCCGACGCCAACCGCTCCGCGGACACGCACCTGCTCCGCTTCCCGCTGCCCGAGCAGTGGGGCATCGACCTGTACCTCAAGGACGAGTCCACGCACCCGACCGGCAGCCTCAAGCACCGGCTCGCCCGCTCCCTGTTCCTGTACGGCCTGTGCAATGGCTGGATCCGTCCGGGCCGCCCGGTGATCGAGGCCTCCAGCGGCTCGACGGCCGTCTCCGAGGCGTACTTCGCGAAGCTCATCGGCGTGCCCTTCATCGCGGTGATGCCGCGCACGACCAGCGCCGAGAAGTGCCGCCTCATCGAATTCCACGGCGGGCAGTGCCACTTCGTGGACGATCCGCGCACCATGTACGACGCGTCGGCCCGGCTCGCCGTCGAGACCGGCGGCCACTACATGGACCAGTTCACCTACGCCGAACGGGCCACCGACTGGCGCGGCAACAACAACATCGCCGAGTCGATGTACCAGCAACTGCGCCTGGAGCGCTATCCCGAGCCCGCGTGGATCGTCGCCACGGCCGGGACGGGCGGCACCTCGGCGACCATCGCCCGCTATGTGCACTACATGCAGCACGACACCCGGATCTGCGTCGCCGACCCGGAGAACTCCTGCTTCTTCGACGGCTGGACGCGCGACGACCCGGACGCCACCAGCGACTGCGGCTCGCGCATCGAGGGCATCGGCAGGCCCCGCATGGAGCCCAGCTTCGTGCCCGGCGCCATCGACCGCATGATGAAGGTCCCGGACGCGGCGAGCGTCGCCGCCGTGCGCGCCCTGGAGCGGGCCATCGGCCGCAAGGCGGGCGGCTCGACCGGCACGGGCCTGTGGAGCGCCCTGAAGATCGTCGCGGAGATGGTGGCCGAGGGCCGCACCGGCAGCGTCGTCACCCTCATCTGCGACCCCGGCGACCGCTACCTGGACAAGTACTACTCGGACGCGTGGCTGGCCGACCAGGGCCTGGACATCCGGCCGTACGCGGCGGCCATAGAGACGCTCCTGACCACGGGCCGCTGGCCCGGCGCCCCCGCGGCCCCCGGGACCCCCGCGGCCTGAGCCGGTCCCGCGGCGCCGCGCCGCCCACCGCGCGTCAGGGCTCCCCGCCGCCCGCCAGACGCGCCTCCAGGCGTCCCACCGCCTCCTGGAAGGAGCGCTCGAAGCCCCGGCGGCCGAACCTCACCACCAGGTACGGCAGCCCCCGGGCCCGGGCGGCGAAGGTCCACCGGACGCGGGTGCCGGTGGCCGTCGGTGTCAGGTGCCACTCCTCGACCAGACCCCGCAGGCCCGGCACGTTCGAGGCGTCGACGCGGTAGGCGTACCGCTCGGGCGCGTCGGCCGCGAGGACCGTCTCCTGGAAGCGGACGCCGCCCTGGAGCCGGATCTCGCGGCCCTCGCCGTCCCGCGTGGACCGGGCCCGGGTCACCGCCGTGAACCAGGCGGGCCACTGCTCCACGTCCACGGCCAGGGCGCGGTGGACGGCCTCGGGCGGCACGGCCACCTCCCGGGCGAAGACGTGCCGCAGCGGGGCGGCGGTGAGGAAGTCGAGGCCCTCGGGCCTCAGTCGGCGTCGCATCGTACGCAGCCCCCTGCGGACGCGGGTACGGGACCGGGCACGGCCACCATAGCCGCGCCGCCCCCGGAAGTCCGCCGTCAGGCGCCGCCGGACGGGGCGGCCGGAGGCTCCCCGGGGCGCTCGGAGGGGCGCCCGGCCGTGTGCTCGGCGTGCTCGGCGTGCTCGGCGGGGTCCTCGGCGAGGCCCTGGACGGGCCGCTCGGACTCGCCCGCCACCACCAGGCGGCGCAGGTGCTCGGAGATCTCCGCGCGCGCCTCACCGGACAGCCCGGCGTCGGTCACGAGCGTGTCCACCTCGGCGAGCGCGGCGAACGAACTCAGGCCCACCGTGCCCCACTTGGTGTGGTCCGCGACCACCACCACGCGCCGCGCGGAGCGCACCAGGCGCCGGTTGGTCTCCGCCTCCGCCAGGTTCGGCGTGGACAGGCCCGCCTCCGGCGCTATGCCGTGCACCCCGATGAACAGCACGTCGAAGTGGAGCGCCGCGATCGCCTGGTCGGCCACCGGCCCCACCAGCGAGTCCGACGGCGTGCGCACCCCGCCCGTGAGGACCACCATCGCCGCGCCCTGCCGCGGCCCCGAGCCGCGCTGCGCGGAGTGGAAGACGTCCGCGACCCGCACCGAGTTGGTCACCACCGTCAGGTCCGGGACGTCGACCAGGTGGTGGGCGAGCGCGTACGTCGTCGTGCCGCCGGACAGGGCGATCGCCGTACCCGGCACCACCAGCGCCGCCGCGGCCCGCGCGATGTCCTCCTTGGCGGTCGGCTCCAGGCCCGACTTGGCCTCAAAACCCGGCTCGTGCGTGCTCGCCTCGAACACCGGGACCGCGCCGCCGTGCACCTTCTCCAGGACGCCCTGGCGCGCCAGCGCGTCCAGGTCGCGCCGGACCGTCATGTCCGACACGCCCAGCTTCCTGGTGAGTTCGTTGACCCGGACGCCGCCGCGGCGGCGCACCTCGTCCAGGATCAGGGCGCGACGCTGCTCCGCGAGGAGGTTCTGATTCTCGCTCACGTCAGGTCCGGCCCCTTTCGCCCACGCGCGCCCGGTCGGGCGCCACCCCCGTCACCAGGGTCTCCTCATCCTCGCACGGGCCACCGGAGGATAACGAAGGGGGAAGATTGCGTGACGGGGGGTGCGCTCGGGCACCGGAGCCGAGATCCTTGAACCTTGCGTGACCGCACACGGCTCGGCACAGCGCACGACGGGGGAACGGAACAGTGGAGCGCGCCACAGCGGAACAGGCCACCCAAGCGACCGGCCGGGCGGGACCGGCCCCGCGATCCGAACCGCCGCCGGACCGGGTCGCCCTGGAACTCCTCGTCCACGGCGTAGGCGGCACCACACCGGAGCAGATGCTCGACGACCCGCGCACCGTGCGCGTCTCCGGGGACAAGACCGCCGCCGTCCACCGCCGCGCCGACGACGTCGACGCCGAGACCCGCCCGCGGGACTACCGCGACCGGCCGGTCCCCGAGGCCTACGTCTGGTCCAACCTCACCTCCGGCAACGGCTCGCGCGCCCTGTGGCTGCTGCTCCTGCCGTTCATGGTCGTCAACCTCGCCCACTGGATGCGCCCCAACGCCCACGGCATGCGCCGCACCGTGCGCGCCTACGGCCTGCTGGTGCGCCTCGTCGCCCTCACCCTGACCGTGCTGCTCGTCGCCGCCGCCTGCGAGATCGCCATCGACCTGGTGGCCTGGCAGTGCGCGGGCACCCGCGCCTGCGCCGCCGACCACTCCTGGCTCGGCTTCCTGGCGCCCGGGGCCGACGGGGGCGGCGGCTGGTGGTCGCAGCCCGGCCGCCGCGTCGCGCTCGCCGCGCTGCTGCCCCTCGCCCTCACCGGCCTGCTCTGGTACCTGTCCCACCGCACCTGGAGCGCGTACGAGTCCCAGCAGCCCTTCCCGCACCAGCGGGACCCGGAGGAGGCGAGCCGCAACGCGCTCGGCAGGCCCGGCTTCTGGTACGGGCGCCGGATCGTCGCCCGGCTGCGCGCCGCCCACACCGCCGTGGGCCTGCTCACCGTGGCCGCCGCCGTCGGCGCCTCCGCCGCCCGCCACGACCGCCGCCCCGGGGGCCCCGCGCTGCTCGACGCCCTCGGCTGGACCCTGAACGCCGCGCTCGCCCTCGCGGGCGCCTTCGTGGTGTGGGTGGTGTGCCGCAGGGGCCGCAGCGAGCACCACCTCGACCAGCGGCTCGACCGCGCCCTGGTGCGCTGGCTGCCGCTCGCCGCGCTCGCGCTGCTCGCCCTCGCGATCCTGTACGCCGCCTGGTCGCGCCCCGACTGGACCTCCACGGGCCGCCTGCCCGGCAACACGACCTTCGGCGGCATCGCCCTCGTCCAGGGCGCCCTCGTCCTCGCCCTCGCCGTGGTCGCCGCGCGCATCCACCGCGGGGCGCCCGACACCCGCACCGCGATGCGCGGCCTCGGCGGGCCCGCGGTCGCCATGCTCGCCTGCGCCCTCGGTGGCGTGATGTCCGGCGGCGGCTCCCAGCGCGTCGCCGACTGGCTCGACGGCGCGGGCTCGCCCGGCGCGGGCGGCACCATCGACGGCCCGCCCGCCCTGCTCACCTGGCAGGCCTCCGTCATCCCGCCGCTGCTGCTCGTCGTCGCGGTCCTCGCCGCCTGGCTCGGCGTGCGCACCGCGCGCCGCCTGCGCCGCGAACTGGTCCAGGTGCCGCGCGACTACCCCGGCGAGCGCCCCGACACCGCCCGCACCCGCCGCATCGCCACCACCCGCGCGACCGCCGCCCTCACCGACCGGGCGCCCCTGATCGTCGGCGTCACCGCGGCCACCACCCTGCTGCTCGGCGCCGGAGCGCTCGTCGGCGCCTGGGCGAGCGGCAAGGTGCCGAGCAAGGCCGCCGAGGACGCGCACCCGTTCGTCGCGGGCGCGGCGGGCACCGCGCAGGCCCTCGGCTCCTGGCTGATCGGCTTCGGCTTCCTGCTGTTCGTCACCTGGGGCCGCCGCGCCTACCGCGACGCCTCGGCCCGGCGCACCATCGGCATCCTCTGGGACGTCGGCACGTTCTGGCCGCGCGCCGCTCACCCCTTCGCGCCGCCCTGCTACGCCGAGCGTGCCGTCCCCGACCTGACCTGGCGCATGCACACCTGGACCCGCGCCACCGGCGGCCGCCTCGTCCTGTCCGGCCACTCCCAGGGCAGCGTCCTCGCCGCCGCCGCGGCCTGGCAGCTGCTGCCCTCCGTACGCAAACGCGTCGCGCTGCTCACCTACGGCTCCCCCCTGGAGCGGCTGTACGGGCGCTGGTTCCCGGCGCACTTCGGGCCCGACGCGCTCAGCTCCCTGCACCGCGAGGTCGACTGCTGGCGCAACCTCCACCGCCCCACCGACCCGATCGGCGGCCCCGTCCGGCTGCACGGCGAGTGCGGCCCGCGGGTCGACCGGGCCCCGCTGAAGGACCCGCTCGCCTACGGCCGCACCGCCGAGCACCCGCTGCCCGCGCCCATCCTCGGGCACAGCGACTACCAGGCCGACCCGGCGTTCGCCGAGGAGCGCGCCCGGCTGCTCGCCCGGCTCAGGCCCGCGGCCGCCGCGCCCGTCCCGCCCACGCCGCCCGCCCCGCCCGTCCATCCGCCCGTGCCGGGCGTGACCGCCGTGTCGACCGCGGCCGGGGTGCCCCGCCCGAAGACCCCGGACACCGCGCCCGACGCGGCGGCTACGGCAGCTCCGGAAGGTCCTCCGGATACAGCAGGGTGAGCTCGTCGGTGCTCGGCTCGTCGACCTGCGCGACCCGGCCCGCGTGCCGCTCGACCATTGCCTCGAAGGTCTGGCGCGCCGTGCGGCCGTTGCCGAACGTCGGGCCCTTCGGCAGCGCCGTGAAGTACTTCAGGAGCGCCTCGGCCGTGCCCGGGGCGAGCGTGTACTCGTGCTCGTCGGCCTGCTGCTCGACGATGCGCAGCAGGTCCTCGGGCGCGTAGTCGCCGAAGGTGATGGTGCGGGAGAAGCGGGACGCCACACCGGGGTTGACCGACAGGAAGCGGTTCATCTCCTCCGTGTAGCCCGCGACGATCACCACGACCGCGTCCCGGTGGTCCTCCATGAGCTTCACCAGCGTGTCGATCGCCTCGCGGCCGAAGTCGCGCCCGGAGTCCTCGGGTGACAGGGCGTACGCCTCGTCGATGAACAGGACGCCGCCGCGGGCCTTCTCGAAGGCCTCCTGGGTGCGGATCGCCGTCGAGCCGATGTGCTCGCCCACCAGGTCGACGCGGGACACCTCGACGAGGTGGCCGCGCTCCAGGACGCCCAGCGAGGCCAGGATCTCGCCGTACAGCCGGGCCACGGTCGTCTTGCCGGTGCCGGGGGAGCCGGTGAACACCAGGTGGCGGCGCACGGACGCGGCCTTGAGGCCCGCCTGCTGACGGCGGCGGCCCACCTCGATCATGTCGGTGAGCGCCCGCACCTCCCGCTTGACGCTCTCCAGGCCCACCAGCGCGTCCAGCGCGCCGAGCACGTCCTTGGAGGTCCGCACCGTGCTCGCGGGCGGCTCCTCGGTGGGCCGGGGCCCGGGGACCGAGCCCAGCAGCCCCGCGGTCTGCGTGGCCGTCCGCACGTGCGTCGTCGAAGGCGCCTGCGCCGCCGCTGACAGCGGGGGCGGCGCTGCGGGGTCCGGCGCGGCCGGGCGGACGCCGCCGCTCTCGTCGCTCGTGCAGTCCTCCACGAGCGGGCCGTCCTCGGAGAACTCGTACCCGCCGCGCGCGCACCGCTCCGTGCGGCACTTCCTCAGCGTCGTACGGCAGCCGTCGATGACGTGGAAGCCGTACCCGCCGCTGCCGACGACCTTGCAGCGCGTGAGGCTGCCGCGGCCGCCCGCCGACACGTAGAAGCCCGCCTCGGCCGGTGAGGTGACCGTGCACCGCTCGATCGTCGGGTCGGCGCCCTTGGTGACGATCACGCCGGTCTGCGTGCCGTCCACCGTGCAGTCCGCGAGGACGCCGCCGCTGCCGTGGTCGCGGAACCACGCGCCGGTGGCGGCCTCGCGGATGCGGACGTCGTCCAGCTGGGCCGTGGCGCCGTCGCTCACCGACACCGCCGTGTTGCGCACCTGCGTGAGGTCGCTGTCTATGACGTCGACGCGCGAGCCCCGGTCGAGCACGAACAGCGCGTCCGGCACGTCGTGCACCCGGCAGGACTCCAGGACCGCCGTCGCCCCGTCGCTGACCCACACCGCCGGGTAGTCGCCCGTGCTGTCGTGGATCTCGCACTGGTTGGCGTCCACGCGGGTGCCCGGGTCCCACACCGACAGGCCGTTGCGCCCGAACTCGCGCACGGTGGTGCGCGTCAGCGTAAGGACCGAGCGGGAGCGCAGGTCGACCGCGTTCTCCGGGATGTCGTGGATGCGGCAGTCGGCGAGCGTGAGGACCGCGTCCGTGTCGAGCGTGACGCCGTCCGACGTGGTGCGGTGCACCGCGCAGTCCGTCAGGTGCGCGGTCGCCCGCGCCGTGATCTGCACACCGGAGCCCTTGACCTCGTACACCTCGCAGCCGACGGCCTCCAGGCCGCTGTGCTCCCCGGTCACCGCGAGGCCCGCGCCCGACGCGTGGTGCACCCGGCAGCGCTCCAGGCGCGGGTGCCCGCCGTCGCGCACGGCGACCCCGGACTGGCCCGCCGCGACGACCTCGCACTCCTCGAACACCCCGCCCCCGCCGTCGAGTACGGCGATGCCGATGCCGCCCGGGTTGTCGACCGAGCAGCGGCGCAGCGTCGGCCGGGCGCCGCCGCGCACCTCGATCCCGGCCGCGGACCGCGTCATGACCCGCACGTCCGCCAGCTCCGGCGCGCCGTCCTCGACGAGCAGCGCGGGCGCGGCCGAGTCCTGGCCCTCGATGTGCAGGTCCGTCACGAGCGCGGAGGCCCGCACGGTCAGCGGCACGCCGTCGGGCGGCGCGATGCGGACGGAGCCGGGGGATCCCTCGGGGCCGCGCAGCGTCACCGCGCGCTGGACGACGAGGTTCTCGCGGTACGTCCCCGGGGCCACCGTCAGGACGTCCCCGTCGCCCGCGGCCTCCAGGGCGGCGGTCAGCGATGCGTACTCGCCCGTGCGGCGCCGCCACCGCGACGTACCGGTGTGCGTCACCTGGACCGTGCCCTGTGCCATGGAGTTGCTCTGCCCCACCTCGACGTACGCGGGACCTCGCGCCCGCGCGCAAGGAGGCCGAAGAGTTCGCCCGCTCCACCGTAGCGCGCGCGGCGGGGCCGAGTTGACCCGATGGCCGGGCTCTCACCTGGTCCTGCGTCAGGCGCCCGTGCCGGTCTTGCCCCAGTCCGGGCCCGCCCTGTCCCAGGCCCGGTCCCAGCGGGCGTACCGTCCGCGGACCATGCGCCAGAGCGTCAGGCGCCGGGCGCCCTCGACGAGTCCGGCGCTGGCGAGGGCGGCGCCGAGGCCCGCGAGCGCGGCGTGCGCCGTGGCCGTGGCCGGGTCCAGGGGGCGGCCGACGACGCGGCCGTCCCGGTCGGTCCAGACGCGGAAGCGGTCGCCGGGGCGCGGGGAGGAGAGGTCGGAGACGACCAGGCCCGCGTGGCGCGTGCCGTCGGGGCCGGTCCAGCGGGCGAGCACGCGGCGGTGCGCGGCGCGCGCGGAGGTCTCCGGGTCGGGGTCGAGGCGCGGGCCGGGCGGCTTCTGGAGGACGGTGGCGGTGACGGCGTGGCGGGCCTCGCGCTGTGCCTTCGCGGAGCGCAGCAGCGCGTCGTCGGTGAGGAGGCCGGTGAACACGCCCACGAGGGGCGTGCCGACGGCGATCAGGACGAGGGCCGCGAGCGCCAGCCAGGCCTCGGCGAGGTCGGTGCCGCGGCGCAGTGGATTGCGGCGCCAGCGCCAGAGTCCGGCGATCACTCGCACAGTCCCGCACCCCCTTCGGGGATCTCCCCGGCCTTCCCACCCAGCCTCAACGTCCGTGCCCCACCGACGAGTTCCCCGGCGCCACGGTGTTCATTCGAGGATCTTCAGGCGGGTGCGTCACACGGGGAGCGCGGGTGTGGGCCCCGTGGGCAAGCGCGCGTACGCGGACGCGCCGAAGCCGCCTCGGGGCGTGGCCCGGTGGCGGCTTCGGATGGTGGGCGGGCGGGACCGCGGGGTGGCGGTCAGTAGCCCCGGTACTGGCGGTTGTACGGGTCCTCGGGGTGCGGCGCGGGGGCCGGGCGGGGGGCCGCCGGGCGCATCGCCTCGTACCCGCCGGGGCCCGGCGCTCCCGGGCGCTGCGGCTGCGCTCCCGGATAGCCGCGGGGGCCGCCGGTCTGCTGCGGGATGTGGGGCGCGGGGGCCTGCTGGAGCGGCGCGGGGCCCGGGGCGCCGGGCGCGTACCCGTACGCGGGGTTCGGCTGGGCGGCCATCGTGGGCGCGGCCTGCATCGGGGCCATCTGGCCCATCTGGCCCATCGGGGCCACCGACGTCATCGAGGGCGCGGGCGGCCCCGACGGCCCGGACGGCAGGGCGGGGAGCGCGGAGGGCAGGGCGGGGAGGTGGCTGCCCGTGTCGTACGCGGCCGGGACCCGAATCGGGGCGATCTGCGGAGTGCCCCGCTCGGCGACCAGCGAGTCATAGATCGGAGTGTCCTGGAAGGACGGCGCGGAGTAGTAACCGCCGCCATAGGTGGAGCGGGGGGAGGTCATGCTCCATAAGTTAAGCCCTTGGTGTGCTGGTTGGGGAGACCGATAAGAGGGTTGTTTGACGTGTTGCGGGTGGCTCTCCGTCCCACAATGCGAGCGAACCGGGAAAATCGGTCGCGTTGGGGCGTAGGGATCGTGTAAAGGGGCCGTTGCGCAGGGGTTACCGGGGGTCGACCGGCGGCGGCCCGCCGCCGTTTCGATGGCACGTCCGTGCGTGTCTTCGAATGCGAGGTAATAGGTTGGGCGGCAACGGAACGGCGGTCCGGCCGGGCCCGGCACCTTGCGATGGGGGCAGACATGTCAATGGCCAAAGGTTCGAATGTTCCCGTGGCGGCGTCTGCCGTACGGGTCGAATTGGGCTGGGGTTCGGGACCCGGAGTTCCGGACGCCGACGCCTCGGCACTGCTGCTCGACGCTTCCGGAAAGGTGCGTTCGGACGCGGACTTCGTCTTCTACAACCAGGCCACGCACGCCTCGGGCGCGGTGCGCCACGAGGGCAAGCGCTCCACGGGCGGCGGTGTGACCGACGCGCTCGTCGTCGACCTCGCGCGCCTGGAGCCCGGCGTCGAGCGGGTGGTGCTCGCGGCGTCCGCGGACGGCGGCACGTTCGGGAAGGTGCCGGGCCTGCACATCCGGGTGCTGGACGCGGCGAGCGGCGCGGAGGTCGCGCGGTACGACAGCGCGGACGCCACGGTCGAGACGGCCTTCGTGCTCGGGGAGCTGTACCGCCGCCAGGGCGCCTGGAAGTTCCGGGCCGTCGGCCAGGGGTACGGCAGCGGCCTCGAAGGCCTCGCGACCGACTACGGCATCACGGTGGACGAGCCGCAGCAGGCGGCGCCCGCCCCCGCCGCCGCGCCCCCGGCGCCCGCTCCGGCCGCGCCGCCGCCCGCTCCCGTCGCGCCGCCCGTGACGGCCCCGGCCCCCGCCGCCCCGCCGCCCGCGCCCGCCGCCCCCGCGCAGCCGGTGCGCCTGACCAAGGTCACGCTCACCAAGGAGTCGCCGACCGTCTCCCTGTCGAAGCAGGGCGGCACCTCGGGCGCGCTGCGCGTGAACCTCAACTGGGAGACGCGCAAGCAGTTCAAGGGCTGGGCCAGCAAGCTCGGCCGGGCCGTGGCCATGCACGCCGACCTGGACCTCGACCTGTGCGCCCTGTTCGAACTCGCCGACGGCCGCAAGGGCGTCGTCCAGGCCCTGGGCAACGCCTTCGGCTCGCTGCACCAGCCCCCGTACATCCTCCTGGACGGCGACGACCGCACCGGAGCCGTGGCCACCGGTGAGAACCTCACCGTCAACCTGGACCACACCCGCGACTTCAAGCGCATGGTCATCTTCGTGACCATCTACGAGGGCGCCCGCAGCTTCGCCGACCTGAACGCGACGGTCACCCTGACCCCGCAGCACGGCGCGCCCATTGAGTTCTCCCTCGACGAGTGCACGGTGCCGTCGACGGTGTGCGCCCTCGCCCTCATCACGAACCAGGGCGGCGAGCTGGTGGTCCAGCGCGAGGCCCGCTATCTGGTCCCCGAGCGCGGCGTGAGCCCGCAGCGCACCATCGACTACGCCTACGGCTGGGGCATGAACTGGACCCCCGGCCGCAAGTGACCGCTCACGTACGGGAGTCGGGGCTCGCCTCGGCTCTCGCTCCGGGGCGCGGATAGGTGCGGCCCTTCCAGGCCGCCCCGCGCCCCGGTAGTGCTGCACCGCCGAGTCCACCGTCATCAGCAGGTACAGGAACGCCGTGGCGGGCAGCGTCAGCGCGAGCCACGGCGGCTGCCGGTAGTAGCGCAGCATCGGCAGGTACGTCGCCGTCATCACCAGCCACGCCAGACCGCCCAGCAGCGCGGCGGCCCCGTCACCGGCGGCGAGGCCCGCGCACAGGGCCACCGGCGGCGCCAGGTAGATGACCGCGAGCCCCGCCACCGTGCCGAGCAGGACCAGCGGGTTGTGCCGCAGCTGGGCGTACGCGCTGCGCGCCACCATCCGCCACAGGTCCGCCAGGCGGGGGTACGGCCGTACGCTGTCGACCCGCTCGGCCAGGCCCAGCCAGATGTGCCCGCCGCCGCGCTTGACGGCCCGCGCCAGGGCGACGTCGTCGATGACCGCCTCCCGGATCGCGTCCGGCACCCGGGCCCGCTCGGCGGCCTCGGCGCGCAGCAGCACACAGCCCCCGGCCGCCGCGGCGATGCGCCCGCCCCGGCGCGCGATCCAGCGGAACGGGTAGAGCTGCGCGAAGAAGTACACGAACGCCGGGACCACCAGGCGCTCCCAGACGCTGGCGACGCGCAGCCGCGCCATCAGCGACACCATGGCGTAGCCCCCGGTCTCGGCCGCGGCGACCAACTCCCGCAGGCTGTCCGGCTCGTGGGCGATGTCGGCGTCCGTCAGGAGCAGGAAGCCGGGCGTCCGCTCGCGGGCCAGGCCGATGCCGTGCCGCACCGCCCAGAGCTTGCCGGTCCAGCCCGCGGGCGGCTCGCCGGGGGAGGTCACGGTCAGCGGGAGCCCCCCGTGGCGCTCGGCCAGCTCCCGCGCGAGGTCTCCGGTGCCGTCGGAGCTGCCGTCGTCGACCAGGAAGACCTCGGCGCGCCCCGGATAGTCCTGCGCGAGCAGCGACGGCAGGCTCGCGGGCAGCACCTCGGCCTCGTCCCGCGCGGGGACGACGACGCACACCGACGGCCATTCCTCCGGCTCCCGGCGCGGCGGCAGCCGCAGGTCCGTACGCCAGAACAGGCCCTGTCCAAGGAGAAGCCACAGCCACGCGGCGAGCGAGGCGGCGGCGGTCCACGCAACGGCACTCATCCGCCGCAGTCTGCCCCACCCCGACGGGCTCGTGCGGCCCATCGTCTAAGGTGACCGGGTGAAGATCGCGCTGATGGACTCCGGTATCGGACTGCTCGCCGCCGCCGCTGAGCTGCGGCGCCTGGTCCCCGGAGCCGACCTCGTCCTCTCCTCGGACCCGGACGGACTGCCCTGGGGCCCGCGCACCGTGGAGGACATCAACCGCCGCTCCCTGGCCGTCGCCGAAGCCGCCGCCGCGCACCGCCCGGAGGCGCTGGTCGTGGCCTGCAACACGGCGACCGTGCACACCCTGCCCGCCCTGCGCGCCCGCTTCGAGCCCGAGCTGCCGGTGATCGGCACCGTCCCCGCGATCAAGCCCGCGGCGGCCGGTGGCGGCCCCCTCGCGATCTGGGCCACGCCCGCCACCACGGGCAGCCCCTACCAGCGCGGCCTCATCGAGGAGTTCGCCGCGGGCGTCGACGTCACCGAGGTGCCGTGCCCGGGGCTCGCCGACGCCGTGCAGGACGCCGACGAGGACGCCATCGCCCGGACCGTCGCCGCCGCGGCCGCGCTCACTCCGCCCGACGTACGGGCCGTCGTCCTCGGCTGCACCCACTACGAACTGGTCGCCGAGCGCATCCGCGCCGCCGTGCAGCAGCCGGGCCGGGAGCCCCTCGCCCTGTACGGCTCGGCCGGTGCGGTCGCCTCCCAGGCGCTGCGCAGGATCGGCCGCCACCCCGACGCGGGCGCGTCCGGCGCGGGCGGCGACGGCTCGCTCACGGTGATCCTCAGCGGGCGCGAGGCCCCGCTGCCGCCCGCCGCCCTGTCGTACGCCGAGGGGCGCGCCCTCCTCGCGCCGAGCGCGGCGCTGGGGGCCTGACCGTACGGGCACGCCGTGTCCGCGCGAGCACGCCATATCCGTACGAGTACGCCATGACCGTGCGAGCGCGCCGTGGCCGTCCGCGCGCGCCGAGTGATCGCGGGGTGATGCCGGTGGTCGCGGGCGCGGATGTTCGCGGTGTCCATGTTCGCGGTGTCCAACCGGAGGAGCAACCGTCTGCGACGCGGTGCCTTCGCGGCGGATCGTGAGTAGGCTCGACGGTATGACGGAGCACGCCCACGGCGAGCGCGCAGCCGCCGACAAGCACCCCGACGTCTGGACCGGACGCGCGTCCAACCGGGTCCAGTGGCTGCTGGCCTGCGCCGGAGCCGCCTGTCTCGCGCTCGGCATCGACCTGGCCGTCGAGACCCTGTGGCCCTCGGGCATCCTGCCACTCGTCATGTCCATCGTCGGCTGCATCGCCGTCGGACTGCTGATCCTCTTCGGCACGCTCGCGTTCGTGCACGTCGCCGTGAAGGTCGACCGGGACTGCCTCGAAGTGCGCTGCGGCCACATCGGCCTGCCCCGCCGCCGCATCCCGCTGTCGCACGTGGTGGGCGCCGACTTCGCCCCCGCCGTCACGCCCCGGCACTGGGGCGGCTGGGGCTACCGCTGGCGGCCCGAGCAGGGCACCGCCGTCATCGTCCGCCGCGGCGAGGGCGTCGTCCTCAGCCTCGGCGACGGCCACAAGTTCACCGTCACCGTCGACAACGCGGAGAGCGCCGTCCGCGTCATCCGCGACCGGCTGCGGCTGCCGGGCGGCTCCACGACGAGCACGGCCTGAGTCCGTACGTCGCTACGGCCCCGTCCCGCCCGGCCCTACGGCCCTGTCCCTCCCGGCACGGCACCCTCCGGCGGCTCCGTCAGGGGGCGTGCCGTCGCCATGCCCGCGAGCAGGCCCGCGCCCGCCGTCACCGATGTGACGCTGAGGGCGTTGCCGACCGTGGCCACCGCCGCGAGGGCGGTGAGGGCCGCGCCCGCCGTCAAGGCCACCGGGGTGGAGCGCGGCGAGCGCCACAGGGCGAACAGGAGCCAGCAGAAGGCCGTCGCCAGCAGGGCCACCCCGGCGAAGCCCTGCTCGGCCGCCTGCTGGAGGAGCGCCGAGTGCGGCTTGCCGTCCGTGAGCAGCCCCTCGGTGACCGTGGGCGAGGCGTCGCCGAACCGCCCGGGGCCCACGCCGAACGCCGGATGCGCCGCCACCAGGTCCTCGGCGTCGTGCCACATCCGCACCCGTTGGGCGCCGAGCTGCCCCTCCAGGGACACGCTCAGGCCCTCCGGGAGCGCGTCGTCGGCGACCGTCCAGGCCATCGCGGCCACCAGCGCCATGGCGCACGCGAACCCGGCCAGGCCGAGCCCCCGGTGCCGTACGAACGCGGCCGCCAGGGAGCACAGCACCACCCCGGCGCAGGCGACGAACCCCGCCGTCGAGCCCAGGACCGCGGCGGTCACCGTGATCCCGACCGCGAGGGCGCGCAGACAGAACCGGAGCGCCGCCCCGCGCGCCGCCCACGCCGCGCAGCAGGCCGCACCCGCCGCCAGGCACAGCAGCGCCACGCCGGCGCCGACCGGGCCGAGCGGCGCGGAACTCGTCGGGCCCGGCGTGACGTGGGGCGCCGCCACCGCGAGGGCGGCACCGGCGAGCGCTCCCGCGCAGGGCGCGGCCACCGGCAGCAGCGCCCCGGCGATCCGCCCGCCCGCGTACCCGGCCGCCACCGCGAGCAGCGCGAGCAGCACGCCGTCCGGCCGTCCGCCCCGTACCCCCGCGGTGATCAGTACCCAGGCCGCGCACGCGGCGAGGATCGCCACACCGCTCGCGTCCGTCGCACCGCGCCGCACCTCGGCCCACCCCGTCGTCGCGGCCGTCCCCATCGACCCCACCCCGTAGTCCCCTCATGCGTGAGGGCCCTGAACACATCGAGCGACCGCCTGCGGTGACCACCTGAGGTATCCGCCTGACGTGACACGTGGGCTGCCCACGTGCCACCGGATCGGTCACCTGGAGGGATCGCGCCGCGCGCCAGGGAGTGCCGGACACGGTAGCGGGCCAGGGCACGAGTTGTGTAGATCTTGCGCAGGAACGATCCAGCAGGTGTGCGGGTCCGGGCGCCGCGCTGCGCCGGGCCGACCGCGCTGTCCGTGCCCAGGCCACGGGCCGTAGACTCCCCGGGTGACCGCCACCACCGCTCCCGCCGCCACGCCGGAGCAGCCCGCAGCGCAGCCCGGACCCGAGACCCGCGCGGAGCGGGCCCGGCGACGGCTGGTCCCGGCCGCCGCCGCCGTGCTCTCCGGAGTGCTGCTGTACCTGAGCTTCGCGCCGCGCGAGCTGTGGTGGCTCGCGCCCTTCGCGTTCGCGCTCGGCGGGTTCGCGCTGCACGGCCGCGGGCCACGGGCGGGCTTCCGCCTCGGCCTGCTGATGGGCCTCGGTTACTTCCTGCCGCTCCTGTCCTGGACCGGCGTCGACGTGGGGCCGCTGCCGTGGCTGGCGCTCGCCGTCGCCGAGGCGCTGTTCCTCGGCCTCGCGGGCCTCGGCATCGCCTGGGTGTCCCGCCTTCCGGCGTGGCCGGTGTGGGCCGCCGGGGTGTGGATCCTCTGCGAGGCGGGGCGGGCGCGCTTCCCGTTCGAGGGGTTCCCGTGGGGCAAGGTCGCCTTCAGCCAGCCCAGCGGCCTGTTCCTGCCGCTGGCCGCGCTCGGCGGCACGCCCCTGGTGGGCTTCGCCGTCGTGCTGTGCGGCTTCGGCCTCGCCGACGTCGTACGCCGCGTGCGGGCCGCGCGCCGGGAGGGCGCCGCCCCCTGGCTGCGGGACCGCGCCCTGATGGCGGCCGCCGCGCTCACCGTCGTCCCCGTGGCCGGTGGCGCCGCCGCGCTGCCGCTGGTGTCCACGGAGGCGGAGCACGGCACCACCACGGTCGCCGTCATCCAGGGCAACGTGCCGCGCATGGGCCTGGACTTCAACGCCCAGCGCCGCGCCGTCCTCGACCACCACGTCCGCGAGACGCTGCGCCTGGCCGCGAAGGTCAGGAGCGGCGCGGTCGAGCGGCCCGACCTGGTCCTGTGGCCGGAGAACTCCTCCGACATCGACCCGTACACCAACGCCGACGCGTACGCCGAGATCGACAAGGCGGTCAAGGCCATCGGCGCGCCCCTCTCCGTAGGCGCGGTCGTCAAGGCCGAGGACGGCAAGCCCCGCAACCGGCAGATCCTGTGGGACCCGAAGACGGGACCCGGCGCCTCCTACGACAAGCGGCACCTCCAGCCCTTCGGCGAGTACATGCCGTACCGGAGCTTCTTCCGGGTCTTCAGCTCCGACGTCGACCGCGCCGGGGTCTTCGAGCCCGGCACCGAGCCCGTCGTGTTCGACATGGCGGGCACCGCGGTCGGGCCCGTGACCTGCTACGAGGCCGCCTTCGACGACGTCGTGCGGGACCAGGTGAACGAGGGCGCCGAGATCCTCTCCGTGCCGAGCAACAACGCCACGTTCGAACGCAGCCAGATGACCTACCAGCAGCTGGCCATCGACCGGGTGCGGGCCGTGGAGCACGGGCGGGCCGTGCTGGTCCCGGTGACCAGCGGCGTCAGCGCCGTGATCCGCCCCGACGGGACGGTCGCCCAGCGCACCGGCATGTTCACGGCCGAGTCCCTCGTCGCCGAGGTGCCGCGGCGCAGCTCCCTGACGCCCGCGACCCGCCTCGGGGTGTGGCCGGAAGTGGCCCTCGCGGCGCTGGGAGTGGCCGGAATCGCATGGGCGGTCGCCCGCCGTCGGCGGCGTGCCGACGGCTAGGGTGCGGATCATGGCTACCCCGGACTTCATCAAGAACCTGCGCGCCGACGCCGGACACCAGCTCCTGTGGCTTCCCGGAGTCACCGCGATCGTCTTCGACGACGAGGGGCGGGTGCTGCTCGGGCGGCGCTCCGACAACGGCAAGTGGTCAGTGATCGGCGGCATTCCGGAGCCGGGCGAGCAGCCCGCCGCGTGCGCCGTGCGCGAGGTCTACGAAGAGACGGCCGTGCACTGCGTGGCCGAGCGCGTGGTCCTGGTGGAGGCCCTGGACCAGGTCACGTACGGCAACGGCGACGTCTGCCAGTTCATGGACATCACCATCCGCTGCCGTGCCGTGGGCGGTGAGGCGCGCGTCAACGACGACGAGTCGCTCGACGTCGGCTGGTTCCCCACGGAGGCGCTGCCGAGCGAGCTGCACGAGACCGGGCTCTTCAGGATCAAGCAGGCGATGGCGGACGGGCCCACCTGGTTCGACCGGGGCTGACGCACCGCGGCGGCCGAGTGGGGCCGAACGGCCCGTGGTGGCGGCCCAAGACAGCGTGTAGCCTGCACGGACATTGACGGAGTGAACGGTTCCGGGACCTTACGGAGCGCGGGCCTTCGCAGGGCACGGGTCCCCCAGGGCTCGGGCCTTCGCAAGGCACGGGCCTTCAGGGCACGGACCTTCACGGGCGTGGACCTCGACAGGTGTGGACTTCCACGGGCGTGGACTTCCATGGCGTGGACCTCTCCACAGGCAGGGGCGGGAGTTGAGTCGGAAGGCGTACGGAGTGGCACTGCGCGGGCTCGCCTGCGCCCTCCTCGCCTGGCAGGTCTGGCTCGTCTGGCACGCCAGCACCTACGACGCCTCGGCCGTCCGGTGGTCCTGCTACGGCCGCGGCGGCTGCGGCAACGGCCAGTGGGCGGCCCTCGCCCCGGAGTTCGGCATCGGCGCCGGACTGCTGCTCGGCTTCGCCGCCGCGCGCTTCCTGCACCGCGCCACGGCGGGCGCGGTGATCGCCCTGAGCGCGCTCGGTGCCGTCTCCGGGTGGTACGACGCGGTGGCGGACGGCCGCGTCGCCTACGCCACGGTCACCGACTTCACGCTCGTCGCGCCCGTCGGCCGCCAGTCCGTGGCGACCTGGCTGGCGTTCCTGTGGTCGGTCGCCGCCGCGGGCTCGCTCGCCGCGGCGTGGGGCGCGGCCGTGAGCCTGCGCAGGACCGCCGCGCTGCGCAGACTGCGCGGGAGCTTCGCGACCGCCGACGCCCGCCTGGACGGCTGGCGGCCGGTGCGCGGCAGGCGCGGCGAGGTCACCGCCGTCTTCCACGACCGCACCGGCGCGCGCCACGAGGTGCCCGTCGTCGTGGACCGCGCCGCCCTCGACCGGCCCGTGCTCGCCGTGTACGACCCCGTGCGCCCCGCCGACCCGCGGCGCACCCGCGTGGCCGTGCCCCGCGGGAAGCCGCCGCGCTCCCCATGACGGGTGTGTCGCGCCGCGTCCGCGCCCCGCTCGCCGCGCTCGGCGCCGCGGCCGTGGGCCTGGCCCTGGCCGCGCTCGTCGAGGGCGCCAGCGCGGGCCCCACCTGGCTGCTGCTCGTCGGGCTCACCGCCACCGCGGGCGCGCTGACCGCCCTAGGCGCGGTGGCCGAGGGCGGCCGGGACGGCGAGGGCGCGGCCGGGCTGCGCCCGGGCGGGCCGCAGGCGTACGCGCCCGCCCTGGTGCACTCGGTGCGGGTGGTGCACCGGGACACCGGGCGGCTCCTCCTCGACCCGGAGCACCCGGGCGGCGTGTGCGTCGTCGACCTGACGGTGGTGCCCGAGGGGCGACGGCCGTTCCGGGTGGAGGTGCGGCACTCCGGAGACGCGCGGGGACTGCGGGGACTTGAGCGGCAGGGGCGTGCGGTGGTGCGGTACGACCCGCGCCAGCCGTGGCGCGTCGCCCTCCCCGGCAGGGCGGATCCCGTGCCTCCGGAGTGGCTGGCCCGCGCGGAACGCCTGGACCCGGCCGCGGTGCGCCCGGCGCAGGGGCCGCCGCGCGGGCTGCCGCCGGGGCTCGGCGTCCTCGCGGCGGGGGTCCTGGTCGCGGCGGTGGTGCTGCTCGTGGTGCACGTCGTCGGGTGACGCGGTGCGCGTCGTCAGGTGACTCGGCAGGCGGGTGCCGTCCGCGGCTCCGGGCGCCGTCGCCGTGAGGCTCGGGGCGAGCGCCGACGCTCGCGGCGGGCTCCCGGTCCGCGCTGACACGCCCGCTTCGTCGCCCGCCTCGTCACGCGTCTCGGTGCCCCCGGCTCTCTGACGCTCCGCGCGTAGACGCCGCGCGCCCTCGCCCCCTGCCGCGCGGCACGCCAGCGCCCTCGCGGCCCGACGATTCGCCGCGCAATGGTCCAGACCAGGAAATTCCCGCTTAGGTATCCCTATTGCCGTATATCTACGCGGATAGAAACGCCTCCTGTGCAGGTGAGGGAAGTTTCGGAGGTCAACCTCTTGCCTAGGCGGTGGCGGGTCTGCCAGATTCGCCACTGCCCTGAGTGGCATGCACGCGACAGGCTACCCGCCTTCCGTGTGCGGACGGCAGTCGCATACCTATGCGGCCTCATCCTCCACCAAGGACGCTCCAACCCCCACACGATGGAGACGAACGTGCGAATACTCCGATCGAGACTCGTCCCCGCGCTCGCGGCCACCGCGCTCTGTGTCCTGGGCCTCGCCCCGACCGCCGCGGCGCAGATCTCGGCCTCCAGCGCCCCCGCCTCGGCGTCCGGTACCTCGGCCCAGCCCATCATCGGCGGCGGCTACGCCAGCAACGCCCCCTGGGCGGCCCGGCTGTTCTCCAACGGGCGGCAGACCTGTACCGCCACGATCATCGCCCCGACGTGGATCCTCACCGCCAAGCACTGCGTCAGCGGCGGCGGCCTGTCGTTCCGCATCGGCAGCCTCGACCAGACCACCGGCGGCACCACGGCCAACGGCGTCAGCGTCACCAACCACGCGACCGCGGACCTGTCCCTGGTCAAGCTCGACCGCTCCGTGTCCGGCACCTACGCGCGCCTGGGCAGCCCGG
This sequence comes from Streptomyces sp. G45, assembly GCF_049542095.1. Lineage (NCBI taxonomy): Bacteria > Bacillati > Actinomycetota > Actinomycetes > Kitasatosporales > Streptomycetaceae > Streptomyces > Streptomyces sp. G45. Next base: position 8,060,852 of record NZ_JBMUZU010000001.1, read on the forward strand.
GTTCCGTCCAGGTCGGCCAGAGCGTGCAGGTCTACGGCTGGGGCGCCACGTCCCAGTGCGGCCAGGAGATCAACTGCCAGTCCCGGCTCCTGAAGGTCGCCAACGTCACCGTGACCGGCGGGTGCACCGACGCGTACGGCGGCCGCGCCATCTGCGCGCGCCGCGGCGACGGCATCACCGCGGGCGGCGACTCGGGCGGCCCGATGAACGCGGGCGGCGTCCAGGTCGGCGTGGCGTCCACCAGTGACCGCCAGACCACCACCGCGTACACGAACGTGACCGCGTACCGCTCCTGGATCCAGAGCGTGGCCGGGGTCTGACCGGCAGCCTCCGGCACGGCCCGCGCGGTGACCGCGCGGCTCTGAAGCGGGGCGGGGACCAGCGTGTGGCTGGTCCCCGCCCTTGTGCCGTTGGCGCCCTCGTCTCACGGCAACGGTGGTGCCGGAGCGCGCGCCCTCGGGGTGGCCTCCCGGCCGGTCCCCGTGAGCGCTCGCCCGGTCCCCGCTCGCACCTGGTCGCCGGGCTTCGCCCTTGTGCTGTTGGCGCTCCCTGTGTGCGCGTGGTCGGGGTGGCCCCTGCTCTTTGTGGGCTGGCTGGTCGCTCTTGTGGGCTGGCTGGTCCCGGTGTGCACGCGAGGGGCTGGTGCCCGGCCCTCAGGCCCGGCTGGTTCCGGCGCGTACGCGGCCGTCGGTGCCGCCCTCCCGTTCACGGTGGTGCCTGCCCCGGGGGTGGCCCCTGGCCCTCGTGCTGCGGACGGTCCCCGCTCGCACCCGGTCGCCGGGCTCCGTTCTCACCCCTTCCGCGGTGGTGCGCGCGGACCAGTAGCCTGAGGGCACGATGAACCGTTTGAGCACGTCATGGGGCGCGTACGACCTCACCCGCTTCCCGGAGGACCCCCGCGACCAGCTGCGGGCCTGGTCCGCCGCCGACGCCTATCTGCTGCGGCACCTCGCGGGGGAGGGCGCGGACCCCGACGGCGGGGAGCCGCCCGCGCCGGTGCCCCTGGACGGGGCCGTGGTCGTCGTCGGCGACCGGTGGGGCGCGCTGACCACCGTCCTCGCCGCCCACGGGACCGCGGACCTCACCCAGATCACCGACTCCTACCTCGCCCGGCAGGCGACCCTCGCCAACCTGGCGCGCGCCGGGCTCGCGCCGGACGCCGTACGCCTGACGACCACCCAGGACGCCCCGCCCGCCCGGATCGACGTACTGCTCGTCCGCGTCCCCAAGAGCCTCGCGCTCCTGGAGGACCAACTGCACCGGCTCGCGCCCGCCCTGCACGCGGACACCGTCGTCGTCGGCACCGGCATGGTCACCGAGATCCACACCTCCACGCTCGACCTCTTCGAGCGGATCGTCGGCCCCACCCGGACCTCGCTGGCCCGGCAGAAGGCGCGCCTGATCCTCACCGCGCCCGACCCGGACCGGACGCCCGGCCCCAGCCCTTGGCCGCGCCGCTACGCCCTGCCCGCCGACGCCGGGGCGGGCTCGGGCCTGGCCACGGTCAACCACGCGGGCATCTTCTGCGCCGAGCGCCTCGACATCGGCACCCGGTTCCTGCTCCAGCACCTTCCGGAGACCAGCGGCGACGCGCACGTCGTGGACCTCGGCTGCGGCAACGGCGTCCTCGGCACGGCCGCCGCCGTCGCCAACCCCGACGCCCGGGTCACCTTCGTCGACGAGTCGTACCAGGCGGTGGCGTCCGCCGAGGCCACCTACCGCGCCAACTCCGCCGCCGCCAAGGCCGAGTTCACCGCGGCGGACGCGCTCACCGCGATGCCCGCCGCGTCCGTGGACCTGGTCCTGAACAACCCGCCGTTCCACAGCCACCAGGCCACCACCGACGCCACCGCCCAGCGCATGTTCCGCGGCGCCCGCGCCGCGCTGCGCCCCGGCGGCGAGCTGTGGGTGGTCGGCAACCGGCACCTCGGCTACCACGTGCGCCTGAAGCGGCTGTTCGGGAACTGCGAAGTGGCCGCCAGCAACCGGAAGTTCGTGATCCTGCGGGCGGTCAGGCGGCGATGACCGGCGAGCTGTTCCCGCGCGAGCGGACGGAGGCGGCGCCCGGCGCGGTGCACGTGCCGGACTGGCTCGACCCCGGCCGCCAGCGGGAACTCGTCGCCGCCTGCCGCGCCTGGGCGCGCCCGCCCGCGGGCCTGCGGACCGTGCGCCTGCCGGGCGGGGGCACGATGACCGCGCGCCAGGTGTGCCTGGGCTGGCACTGGTACCCGTACGGGTACGCGCGCACGGTCGTGGACGGCGACGGCGCTCCGGTGAAGCCACTGCCCGCGTGGCTCGCGGAGTGGGCGCGGGAAGCGGTGCGGGAGGCGTACGGCGACGCCGCCCCCGGGGAGGCCGCACCGCACGACGCGTACGACGAGGCCGCACCGCACGACGCGTACGACTACGACATCGCACTGATCAATTTTTACGACTCCGACGCGCGGATGGGCATGCACCGCGACAGCGACGAGAAGTCGGACGCGCCGGTGGTGTCCTTCAGCCTCGGGGACACGTGCGTCTTCCGCTTCGGGAACACCGAGACGCGGACCCGCCCGTACACGGACGTGGAGCTGCGCAGCGGCGACCTGATGGTCTTCGGCGGCCCGTCCCGCCTCGCCTACCACGGCGTCCCGAAGGTCCACGCGGACACGGCGCCGCCCGAGCTGGGCCTGACGGGGCGGCTGAACATCACGCTGCGGGTGAGCGGCCTGACCTGAGGGCGCTCCTGAAGTGCCATGTCCCACCTGTCGGAAGGGTCCTTTCCGGCGATCCGCCGCGGCACACTGGGGCGGACACTGGGAGGGAACGCGGGTGCGCACACGTGAGGTGGTACGGGTCGTCGGCCGCCGAAGAGCGCTGAGACTGCTGGTCGTTGGGGCCGTCGCCGCGGCGGTGTCCGCTTGCGGCGGTGACGGCGGTGACGGCGGTGACGGCGGGACCGAGGGGGCCGCGCGCGGGGTGAAGGCGCGGGCGCTCGGGGCGTTCGCCGTGGGCGACTGGGCGTGCCGCACCAGCGAGGGCCGCGAGGGGGTCTTCACCATCGGGGGCGACGGCACCTGGTCCGAGACCGTGCTCGGGCTCTCCGGCCGCTGGACGCTCGACAAGAAGGGCCTCACCGTCGTCACCGACGGGGTGGACAGCGAGGAACTGGTCGACAAGCCCTACACGTTCCCGCGCGGCACGGAGCGTGGGGTGGGGGTGACCGTCACTCTCACGCGCGTGCCGAGCTGACCCGGCGGCGGGCGCGCCCTCAGGGCGGCCCGCGAAGCCGCGTATCACGCCCTGTGCCACGTCACGCACGACACCGTGTGTCACATCGCGCACCCCGCCTCGCGTCACGCCTCGTGGAAGACGAGCCCCAGGGAGCGGCGCCGCCCCGAGCGGACCGTGCTCACGCCGTGCCGCACCGGCGCCGCCGACCAGCCGCGCGTGGAGCGGACCGGGCGGTCGCGGGTGGTGAAGACCAGGCCGTGGCCCTGCGGCAGAGCCGTGACCGTGCCGCGGGACTGGGCCCGCGGCCGCTGCTCGACGAGCAGGAACTCGCCGCCGGTGTAGTCGGTGCCGTGCGCGTCGAGGCCGATGACGACCTGGAGCGGGAAGACCAGGTCGCCGAAGAGGTCGCGGTGCAGGGCGTTCCAGTCGCCGGGGCCGTAGCGGAGCAGGATCTGCGACGACTTGGCCTGGCCCGCCGCGTGGCAGCGGGCGACCCACTCGGCGAGCGTGTCCGGCCAGGGGGCGGGGCGGCCGAGGCGGGCCGCCCAGTCGCGGGCGATCGGCAGCAGCCTCGGGTAGAGGGCGGCGCGCAGCGCGGCGACGGGCTCCGGCAGGTCGTGGGTGAAGTACCGGTACTCGCCGGAGCCGAAGCGGTGCCGCGCCATGTCGACGGTGGACCGGAACAGGGCGGTGTCGTCGTAGAGCCCGGCGATCCGGCGGCAGTCGTCCGGGTCGAGCAGCGCGGGCGTGAGGGCGCAGCCGTGGGCGTCCAGCTCGGCGGCGACGCCCGGCCAGTCGGCGGCGTCGACGCGGTCCGCCGCCCGGGCCGCGGCGCGGTCGAGGGCCGTGGCGCTCACGCCGCCTCCAGGTCGAGGAGCTGCCGCTTGCGCTCCAGGCCGCCCGCGTAGCCGGTCAGGGAGCCGTCGGCGCCGATCACCCGGTGGCAGGGGCGCACCACGAGGACCGGGTTGCGGCCGATGGCCGTGCCCAGGGCGCGCACGGCGGCGCGGGACAGGCCGAGGCGCCCGGCGAGCGCGCCGTACGTGGTGGTCGTGCCGTAGGGCACCGAGTCCAGCGCGTCCCACACCCTGCGCTGGAAGTCGGTGCCGGTCCCCGGCGCGTACTCGACGTCGAAACGTGTGAGCGTGCCCGCGAAGTAGGCGCGGACCTGCCCGGCGAGCGCCGTGAACGCAGCGTCGTCACGCGTCCAGCCCTCCTGGACGACCGCGGCGCCCTTCTGCCCCGGCATCGACAGCGACGCGAGCGCCGTGCCGCCCGGGGCGGTGGGCGACGCCTCGCCGACGAGCAGCAGCTCGCCGAGGGGGCTGTCGAGGGTTGTGTAGACGGTCATGGCGCCTGTCCTCTCGTGGCGGTGGCGGTGGCGGTGGCGGTGGCGGTGGCGGTGGCCGTGGCCGTGGCAGTGGCCGTGGCGGTGGTCGTCCGCTGGTGACAGTGACCAGTCTGCGTCGCGCGCGGGCGGGCGGCTGGCGGATTTCGGACACGGCGCTGAGGGGCCTGAGGGCGCTGAGCGGCTCAAGGGCCCTGGGCCTCGGAGCCAGGAGGCGTCCCCCTTGGGGGAGTCACACGAGCTGCTCCACCACGAGCACCGCCCCGATCACGATCATCGCCGCGCCCGACACCCGCGTCACGGCGCGCGCCGCGGCGGGCCTGGCCCGCAGCACGGTACGGGCCAGGACGCCCACGCACAGGTAGATCGCGCCGCAGCTCACGATGTGCACCAGGCCGAGGGTGCTGATCTGGAGGGCCAGCGGCCAGCCGTCGTCGGGGTGCGTGAACTGGGGGAGCAGGGCGAGGAAGAGCAGCAGTGCCTTCGGGTTGAGGCCGCTGATTCCGGCGCCCTGGAGGACTCGGGCCCGCCAGGGCGCGGGCGCCGCCGCCCCGGTTCCCTGCTGCCCGTCCGCCACTGCCGCCGGGGCCGCGGGCCTGACCAGCGTCGTCGCCCCGAGCCACACCAGGTACAGCGCCCCGACGAGCGTCAGCCCGGTGAGCACCGCCGGGTTGCGGGCGACGACCGCCGCCACGCCCGCCGCGACGACGGCCGTGAGGCCGACATAGCCGAGCAGCAGTCCGCCCACGGCCGGTGCCACGGACCGGTCCCGTATCCCCGCGCTGATCGTGTACGCCCAGTCCGCCCCCGGAACCAGGATGAGCAGGACGGACACCGCCCAGAAGGCGGTGATCGAGCTGACGGCCATGGGGTGTTTCTCCCTCCCTCGGTGCTGGCCCGAGGGAGGTTAGTTCCGATTCGCCCAAAGGTGTTCCCGAGTATTCCCTCGCGTTCGAGTGTCAGTGGAAGAATCTTCTCCATGGACGCAGTGGACCGGCAGATTCTTGCCGAGCTTCAGAAGGACGGCCGTCTGACCGTCACCGAACTGGCCGCCCGGGTGCGGCTCAGCCTCTCCCCGTGCCACCGCAGGCTGCGCGAACTGGAGCGCGGCGGCGCGATCCGGGGCTACCGGGCGCTGGTGGACGCCGAGGCGGTGGGCCTGACCTTCGAGTCCCTGGTGTTCGTCACCATGCGCCAGGAGGACCGGGACACGGTCGCCGCCTTCGAGGAGGCGCTCGCGGACATCCCGCAGGTGCTCCAGGCGCAGCGCCTGTTCGGCGACCCCGACTATTTGCTGCGGATCGTCAGCGAGGACCTGCGGGCGTTCCAGCGGCTGTACGACGAGCGGCTCGCGACGCTGCCGGGCGTGCAGCGGCTCAGTTCGACGCTGGTGATGAAGCACGTGGTGGGGGAGCGGTCGCTGCCGCTGTGAGGCGCGGCGGCGGGCCGCCGTCCGCCCGGGGCCGCGGACCGTCACCCGCCCCGGGGCCGCGGGCGGACGACGGCGGTGCGGGCCCGGGCTGTGAGCTGTGTCGCGGTCGTTGTGCAACTAGTTGCATAAGGCGGGGGGTCGGTCTAGAACTGTCCTGACGACACCGCGTACGCGTACGAAAGAGGCCCCATGAGCGCCAAGAGCCGCTACCCGCACCTCCTCGAACCGCTCGACCTGGGCTTCACCACGCTGCCCAACCGGGTCCTGATGGGCTCGATGCACGTGGGCCTCGAAGAGGCGCCGGACGGGTTCGCGCGCATGGCCGAGTTCTACGCGGCCCGGGCGCGCGGCGGCGTCGGACTCATCGTCACCGGCGGCATCGCGCCGAACGAGGAGGGCCGCCCCTGGGAGGGCGGCGCCAAGCTCACCACCGAGGCCGAGGCCGAGCAGCACGCGCCCGTGACCGCCGCCGTGCACCGCGAGGGCGGGAAGATCGCCCTCCAGATCCTGCACTTCGGGCGGTACGCCTACCACGCGGACCTGGTCGCGCCCAGCGCCCTCCAGGCGCCGATCAGCCCGTTTCCGCCGCGCGCCCTGGAGGACGACGAGGTCGAGCGGACCGTCGAGGACTTCGTGCGCACCGCCGAGCTGGCGAAGCTCGCGGGCTACGACGGCGTTGAGGTCATGGGCTCCGAGGGCTACCTGATCAACGAGTTCATCGCGGCCCCCACCAACCAGCGCACCGACCGCTGGGGCGGCCCCTACGAGAACCGGATCCGCTTCCCCGTCGAGATCGTGCGCCGCATCCGGGAGCGCGTCGGCCCGGACTTCGTCATCGTCTACCGCCTGTCCATGCTGGACCTGGTGCCGGGCGGCTCCACGCTCGATGAGGTCATCACGCTCGCCAAGGCGATCGAGGCCGCGGGCGCCACCCTCATCAACACCGGCATCGGCTGGCACGAGGCCCGCATCCCCACCATCGCGACCTCGGTGCCGCGCGGCGCCTACACCTTCGTCACCAAGAAGGTCATGGGCGAGGTGTCCGTGCCGCTGGTGACCACCAACCGCATCAACACCCCCGAAATCGCCGAGCAGTTGCTCGCCGACGGCGCCGCCGACATGGTCTCGCTGGCCCGGCCGCTGCTCGCCGACCCGGACTTCGTCGCCAAGGCCCGCGACGGCCAGCCGGAGGCCATCAACACCTGCATCGGCTGCAACCAGGCCTGCCTCGACCACACCTTCAGCCTCCAGATCACCTCCTGCCTGGTGAACCCGCGCGCCTGCCACGAGACCGAGCTGGTGCTCGCCCCCACCCGGCGCGCCAAGCGCGTCGCCGTCGTCGGCGCGGGCCCCGCCGGGCTCGCCCTCGCGGTGTCGGCGGCCGAGCGCGGCCACCACGTGACGCTGTACGAGGCCGCCGCCGACATCGGCGGCCAGCTCGACGTCGCCCGCAGGGTCCCCGGCAAGGAGGAGTTCGACGAGACCCTGCGCTACTACCGCACCCAGCTCGCCCTGCGCGGCGTGGACGTCCGCCTCAACACCCGGGTGAGCGCGGCCGACCTCGCCGCCGCCGGATACGACGACGTCGTCGTCGCCACCGGCGTCACCCCCCGCACCCCCGACATCCCGGGCGTCGACCACCCCAGCGTCGTCGGCTACCTGGACGTGCTGCGCGACGGCGCGCCCGTCGGCGAGCGCGTCGCGATCGTCGGCGCGGGCGGCATCGGCTTCGACGTCGCCGCGTACCTCACCGACAGCGGCGACAAGGCGAGCCTCGACCCGGAGACCTACTTCAAGCACTGGGGCGTCGACCCGGACTACCGCGACCGCGGCGGCCTCACCGCCCCCGAGCGCCCGGCGCCGCCGCGCACCGTCCACCTCCTCCAGCGCAAGACGTCCAAGGTCGGCAAGGACCTCGGCAAGACCACCGGCTGGATCCACCGCACCGAACTGCGCCACCGCGGCGTCGCCATGGTGGCGGGCGTGACGTACGACCGGATCGACGACGAGGGCCTGCACATCACCGTCGACGGCACCGCGCGCACCCTGCCCGTCGACACCGTGGTGCTGTGCGCGGGACAGGAGCCCCGGCGTGAGCTGTACGACGACCTGCTCGCCGCGGGCGTGCGCGCGCACCTCATCGGCGGTGCCGACGTCGCCGCCGAACTCGACGCCAAGCGGGCCATCAAGCAGGGGACGGAGCTGGCCGCCGCGCTGTGACCTGGCGGGGAGCGGCGAGGCGCGGCCCAGTGCCCGGGGGTGTGGCCCCTGGGGCGCCGGGTCGTGGCCGGGGCGCGCCCCCCGGCCAGGGCGCCCTCCTGGGGCGTCGCGCCTTCCTAGGATGCCCGCATGTCACTCCCGCACGCGATCCTCACCGCCCTGCTCGAGAAGCCGTCCTCCGGTCTGGAGCTGACCCGCCGCTTCGACAAGTCGATCGGCTACTTCTGGTCGGCCACGCACCAGCAGATCTACCGAGAGCTGGGCCGTCTGGAGCGCGACGGGCTGATCCGCGCGCTGCCGACCGCGGTGGCCACCCGGGGGCAGCGCAAGGAGTACGAGGTGCTGCCCGCGGGCCGCGCCGAGCTGGCCCGCTGGACGGCGGCGAGCCAGGACCCGAAGCCGCCGCGGGACGCGCTGCTGCTGCGGCTGCGCGCCGCGGCCGTCGTCGGCACCGACGGCATCGAGGCCGACCTGCGCCGCCATCTGGCCCTGCATCAGCGGCAGTTGGCCGAGTACGAGGAGATCGAGCGGCGCGACTTCCCGCCGGGCCGGGACGCCGTCGAGGACCGGCTGCGCCACGCGGTGCTGCGCGCGGGCATCGACCTGGAGACCTTCTGGACGCACTGGCTCACCCGGACCCTGGAGGAGCTGGCCGAACCCGGCCCTGACCGGCCCGGGTGACCGTGCGCCCCGACCGGCCCGGGGGGCGGAACGCCCCGGCCGTACGGGTGCGGGGGCGCCCCTCCGGCCGGTCAGGACGTCCGGATCAGGTCGACCAGCCTGCGGGCGAGACCGTGGTCGACCAGCTCCCAACCGTCCTTCTTCGTACTGAAGTTGGTCGCCACGCAGGCGAACGCGCCGCCGTCCACGGACCGGGCGATCTCCGAGTACGAACCGCCGATCTGGCTCTGCCCCGTGTGGGAGGCGACCGGGTGCCCGCCCGCGCCGCGGCCGAGCGCCCAGCCGTACCCGTACGCGGGGCCTTCGTCGCCCTTCTCGGAGACGTGCCGCGCGAACAGCTTGCGGCGCGCGGCGGCGGGCAGCACATCGTCGCCGCGCAGCGCCAGATGCCAGCGGAACAGGTCCTCGGCCGTGCTGAGCAGGCCGCCGTTGCCGCGCAGGTTCCAGTACGGACCGTCGGGGGCCCAGGGGTGGGTGTTCGGGCGGCCCGCCGGGCGGCCCCGCTCGTCGTACTCCACGGCTATGTCCGAGGTCCGCCAGCGCGGCAGCACGTGCCCCGTGCGGTCCAGGCGCGCCGGGCCGAGGAGGTGCCGGGCGAGATAGCGCTCGTACGACAGGCCCGAGCGCACCTCGACGATGGCGGCCAGCAGGCTGTACCCCAGGTTCGAGTAGCGGAAGGTGCGGCCGGGCCGGGAGTGGAGGCGGGTGTGCGCGGTGGCCGCGACGAGCTGGGCGCGGGACAGCTTCGCGTAGTCGTCGCCGTACCGGTCGGGGAGGAACTCGGGCAGGCCCGACGTGTGCGTGAGCAGCTGGTGCACCGTCAGGGGGCGCTTGTCCGGGGGCAGGCCCGGCAGCAGGTCCCCGATGCGGTCGTCGACGCCGAGGCGGCCCTGCGCCTCCAGCTTCAGGACGGCGGCCGCGGTGAACTGCTTGGTGTTGGACGCGATGTCGTACACGGTCTCCCGCGCGCAGCGGGTGCGGTGGGCACGGTCCGCGAGCCCGAACCCCGCGCCGTACAGGAGCTCGGACCCGCGGGCCGCGAGGACGGTGACGCCCGGGCCCTTCGGCAGCTCGGCGGTGACCGTCTCGTGGATCCGGTCGCGCAGCCCGTCACCGCGGCGCCGCTTCCGCCTGTCCGCGGCCTTGGACGCGCACGCCGCGCCGCCGCCCAGGGACGGCACCAGGAGCGCCGCGCCGCGGACCAGCGCGCGGCGCCCCACCGGGGTCCGCGCGAGCGCCGTGGTCGATGCCCCCGCGGGCCGGAACGTCATGGGCCTGGACATCGACTACTCCCCCTTCAGGCGCTCGCGCCGGATCCCCGGTCCGTCCGGCAGCAAGCATGACGCAGGGGGCGTGAAGACAGAGTGAGTGCGCCTACAAAACCCTTATGTGGGGGGTGAGTTGGGAGTGATTCACCTGGTGGGCTCCGGGTGCCGGGCGCGGAACCCCGGGCGCCGGGCGGGCCGGGCGCGCGGTCACGGCGCGGTGAGCGGTTCGGCCCGGTACGCCTGGTGCAGCAGATCCACGAACGCGGGCGCCTCCGGCAGTTCCACGCCGTCGACGCGGCGGACCGCGACGCCGGGCGTCCAGGAGTTCATGACCACGGCTCCGGCCAGGCGCGGCAGGTCGGCGACGGTGACGGCCGCGACGCGCTGGGGCACGCCCCGGCGGTCCAACTGGCGCCGGACGACGCCCATCGTGGTGCCGGTCAGCACGTCGGCCGCGGGCCACACCACCGCCTCGCCGTCCCAGAAGGCCAGGTTCCAGATGGTGCCCTCGCTGAGTCGGCCCCTGGCGTCGACGAACGCGGCGTCGTCGAAGCCCCGCGCGACGGCCTGGCGCAGGTAGTACGTCTTGGCCACCTCGCCGACGTGCTTGAAGCCCGGCAGCACCCGTTCGTGGGGGACCGTCGCGAGCGCCAGCGGGCCGCTCGGGCCGGTCGCCGCCGGGGACGTCCGCACCAGCACGTCGAGCCCGGTGTCGGGCCCGGCCGCGGTGAACTCGCCCGCCGCCGAGTACACGATCGCCACCAGGGACGCGTCGGCGGGCCCCGCCGTGACGGCCGCCCGCAGGTACGCCCGCACCGCCTCGTCGGGCAGCGCCCGGCCGAACAGTTCCAGCGACGCCGCCCGCAAGCGCTCCAGATGCAGGTCGAGGCCCCGCACGCGGCCGCCGCGGACCTGTGCGGCGGTGAAGTGGGCGTACCCGGCGAAGGCGAGCGGCGCCAGGTCGTCGGCGGTCGCGGGGCGGCCGTTGCGGTGGACGACGTACGAGGTCATGGGGCACTCCAGAGGCGAGAGGTGGTCGGGGCCGGGTGGTGCGTGCACGGAATGAGCGCTCGGGGCGCGACGTTAAGGCCTTACACCGGTGACAAGGTCAAACTGGAGTGAGACGGGAGGCGGGACGGGACGCATGCTGATCGGGGAGTTGTCGCGGCGTACCGGCGTCAGCGCGCGGTCGCTGCGGTACTACGAGGCGCAGGGGCTGCTCGCCGCCGCGCGCGGGACGAACGGCTACCGCGAGTACGACGAGGCCGCGGTCGCCACCGTGCGGCAGGTGCGGGCCCTGCTGAACGTGGGCCTGACCACCGACGTGATCCGCGTGGTGCTGCCCTGCGTACGCGACCTGGGCCCGGGCGCGGGCTTCGAGTGGTGCGCGGAGCTGCGGGCCGTCCTCGGCCGCGAGCTGGCCGCCATGGACGAGCGCATCGACGGCCTCCAGCGCAGCCGGGACGCGCTGGCGAGCTATCTGGGCACCCATCCGCACAGCGCCCCGGACGGCGCTCCGCACGGCGGCGCTCCGAGCGCGCCGCGCGCAGCCGACGGGGCCTGAGTCCGGCCCGCGCCGGGCGTCGCGGCCCTCGGTCCCCGACGTCAGCCCGCGCCGAGCGTCGCGGCCGTCGGGTCCCAGTCCTCCGGAAGCGGCGCCGGGGGCAGGGGCTGGGCGGGCAGGGTGACGAACGTGCCGCTGTCGGCCGACCGGGAGACCGCCGTCATCGTGTGGAGCACGTGCAGGGCCAGCGCGCCCGACGCCCGGTGGGTGCTCAGCGCGCCCTCGATCGCCGTGACGCGGTCGGCGCGGATCGTCCGGGCCATGTCCACGACGCCGAGGCCCCGCCCGTCCGTGCGCCCCCGCACGGGCAGTTCGCGCCAGTCGTCGGCGCCGTTCGGGCGCAGCAGCAGCGGGCCCCGGAAGGTGTTGGGGTCCGGCACGGCCAGGGTGCCCTCCGTGCCCGTGACCTCGAAGCGTGTCCGCGGCAGCGAACTGTCGAAGCTGAACGTCGAGTTGGCGCGCACGCCGGAGGCGAACTCAAGGAGCGCGCAGACGTGCGTCTCCACGTCGACCGGGAAGGACTCCCCGGCGCGCGGCCCCGAGCCGACCGTGCGCCGCCGACGCGCGCGGGCGGCCGTCGCCGCGACCCGCGCGACGCCGCCGAACAGCGCCACCAGGGACGTCAGATAGTAGGGGCCGAGGTCGAACAGCGGTCCCGCGCCCGGCTGGTAGAAGAACGCCGGGTCCGGGTGCCAGGACTCCGGGCCGAGGCTCTGCACGGCCGTCGTCGCGGCCACCGGCGCGCCGATGTGCCCGGCGCGGACGGCCCGCAGCGCCGACTGGAGGCCCGCGCCGAGGAACGTGTCCGGCGCGCCGCCGAGCAGCAGCCCCCGCTCGGTCGCCTCCGCGAGCAGCTTCTCGGCCTCCGCGGGCGTCAGCGTGAGCGGCTTCTCGCCGTACACGTGCTTGCCCGCCCGCAGCGCGGCGGCGGCGACCCGCGCGTGCGCCGCGGGCACGGTCAGGTTGACGACGAGTTCGACGCCGGGCTCGGCGAGCACGGTGGGCAGGTCCCCGGAGAGCGGGATGCCGTGGGCGCGGGCCGCGGCGGCCGCCCGCGCGACGTCGAGGTCGGCGACGGCCACGAGCCGGACGTCCGGGAAGCGGCTCAGGGTGCGCAGGTACTCGGCGCTGATGACGCCCGCCCCGACGATGGCGACGCCGACGGGGCCCGTGCCGGGGGCGCGGTCCGGGCCCGCTCCGGGGGTGTCGGCCGGGGCGGGGCTCACACCGCCTCCAGCGCGGCGACGTAGCGGCGGCTGGCCGCCAGCTCGCCCAGCAGGTCGCCCGCGCACGCGTCGAACTCGACGACCCGCCACGCGTCCGGCGCCGCCGCGAGCACCTCGGGCACCGGCATGGTGCCGCCGCCGACCGCGACGTTGGGGTCCTCCTTGGTGCCGGGGCCGTCCTTGAGGTGCAGGGCCTCGACCCGGCTCCCGAGGCGGCCGAGCAGCGCGGGCACGTCGGCGCCGCCGACCGCCGCCCAGTACGTGTCGACTTCGAGGAACACCGCCGGGTCGAGCAGGTCGGCGAGGGCCTCGATGGCGTGGCGGCCGTCCAGGCGCGGCTCCACCTCCCACCAGTGGTTGTGGTAGCCGAGCCGCAGACCGTGCCGTCGCGCCCTGTCCGCGAGGGAGTTGAGCCGGTCGGCGACGCGGGCCAGGCCGTCGGGCGCCGCGAAGTCCGCGTGCGGGAAACCGGCGGGGACGATCGCCAGCTCGCAGCCGAGCGCGGCGGTCGCGTCGAGGACGGGCCCCGGCTCCGGGCCGAGCACCTGCCCGACGTGCGCGCCGGAGACGACGAGCCCCAGGCCGTCGGCGATCCGTCCGAGTCCGGCCGGGTCGTCCGTGACGTCGTACGCCTCCACCGCCCCGTACCCCATCTCCGCGAGGCGGCCGAGGGTCCCCGCCCGGTCGGCGGCGAGCTCTTCGCGTACGGAGTAGAGCTGAACGCTGAGCGGACGTGCCATGGCGGTCCTCCCCGGTCGGCTGGGAGGACGGTAGGGTGCGCGGGACGCACTCACAAGAGGGACAGGGGCACGGCCGCGCGGCCCGGCCCCGGCTGGCGTGCCGGGACCGGACCCGGGCCTACGGGCGCCCGCGCACGGAGCGGCGGCGCAGGAACCACGCCCCGCCGCCCAGGGCCGCTGCCACCAGGGCGCCGCCCGCGGCCATCGTGACCGTGCCGTAGTCCTCGACGCCGCCGCCGATGCCGCCGCGCACACCGCGCGCGGGGGCCGCCGTCGAGGACGTGGTGGGCGTGGTCACGGGGGTCGGCGCGGTCGGCAGCACCCCGACCGTGATGGTCTGGGAGCCCGCGGCCGAGCCGTCCTGGCAGACCACCGCCACCGTATGGGTGCCGGGACTGACGTTCCGCCACGCGGCGGCGCCGCCCGCCATGGGCACCTGATCGCCCTGGGCGAAGTTGGCCGCGCCCTTGCCGAGCAGCGCGGCCTTGCCTCCGTTGGGACAGGCGTCCGTGGTCACCCGTACGGTGCTGCCGGTGACGGTCACGGTGATCCCCGGTGCCGCGAGGGCCGCCGGGGCGGTGAGCGCCAGCGGAAGCGCGACGGCGGCGACGGTCAGGCCGGAGCGGATCGCTATCTGAGTGGTACGCATGAGTCTGCCCTCCGGCGGCACGGGAGGCGGTACGTCCCATGCGCCGCCGGGATCGGGAAACGCCCGTGCTACCTGACGTCGAGCCAACGTGCCGTCAGCTCCCGGCGCATGCCGACGGCCCCCGGGCAGGTGACGGAGTCCATCGTCCGGCCGACCCCTGACCGGCCGTCAGCGCACTCGGCCCTGGAGGGCGGGCCCGGCGAGGCGCACGGGCGCGGTAGCGGACGTCGGCACGGCGCCGCCGTCGAGAAGAGGCTGCCCCCGGCGCGTCAGGGCGCCTCGGGCAGCGGCGTCACCAGGCCGTCGGCGACCAGACCCGCGTACACGGCCTCGCCGAGCGTCTGGACCGCGGACCGCGGGCGCACCATCACGGTGAACTCCTTGATCCGGCCGTCCTCGGCGAAGTGCAGCAGGTCGACGCCGTGGACCTCTCTGCCGCGCACGGTGGTCCGGAACATCAGCGCCGCCGACGCGGCCCCGGTCCCGTCGGCGCTGGTCCGCGCCGTGCCCTCGTACGAGCCGACGTACCGGAAGTCCTCGAAGAGGCGCAGCAGCACCCCGAAGAGCCCGATGACCATCTCGCGCCCCTCGAAGGGCCGGAACTTCACCGGGCTGTAGAAGCGGACGCCGGGCGTGAACAGGTCCTCCAGGGCGGAGAGGTCGCGCTTCTCGACGGCGGCGCGGAAGCGGTCGGCGGTAGGGGCGAGCGGCTCTGTGGCCATCAGGGGTCCTCCACGAGGGATTCCGGCACAAGGGGTTCCTGCGCAAGGCTTTCCGCATAGTCAAGAATCTGACTACTCAGATTCTTGACTATGGTGGGTGCCCGGAACCCGGAAGGGAAGAGCGCCCGAAAGGGAAGAGCGGGCGAGAGGGAAGAGGGTGGTGGGCCATGGCCCTGAGGCACGCGGTGCTCGCGGCGCTGCTCGACGGCGAGTTCAGCGGCTACCAGCTGGCGAAGGCCTTCGACATCGGCGTCGCCAACTTCTGGCACGCGCTGCCGCAGCAGCTCTACGCCGAACTGGCCCGGCTCGAAGGCGACGGCCTGGTCGCCGGGCGCGAGGTCGTGCAGGACGGACGGCCGAACAAGCGGCTGTTCCGGGTGACGGACGCGGGCTTCGCCGAGCTGGAGCGGTTCGCGGCGGCGGCCGCCAAGCCGTCCTTCATCCGCGACGACCTGCTCGTCAAGGTGCAGGCCGTCGACGGAGTCGACGCCGCGCCGGTGATCGAGCAGCTCCGCGAGCGCGCGGCGGTCGCCGAGGGCAAGGCGGAGGCCCTGGCGGCGCTGCTGCGCACGCTGCGCGGAGACCGGGACGAGGGGTCCTTCCTGCGCTCGGGGAAGCGCGTCGGGCCCTATCTGACGTGCCTGCGCGGACTCGCCTTCGAGCGGGAGACCCGGGAGTGGTGCCTGCGCGCGGCCGAGGTGCTCGCCGCGCGGCGCGAGGCGGCCGTGCCCGAGGGCGCCTGAACCCGACGAGGCCCTTTGTCGACGAGTGGGTGAGCCGCCGTGGAACTCCGCGTGTACGACGGATGCACTCCGCGCTCCCCGTACAACCGCCACCGGTGCTCCGGGTGTCGAACCCTGCGAACCGCCCACGACAGCAACGGAGTTCACACAGCCATGCGTTCACGACTTCCGGCCGCGGGACTCGCCGCGACCGCGGCGCTCGCCCTGGCCGCCACGGCGGCGGCGACGCCGTCCGCCCTCGCCTCGGACACCGCGGCGAGAGGCCCGGCGGACCCCGCGTTCGTCATCACCCTCGACAGCAGCACCCCGACGACCGACTACGGTCACCGCAAGGTCGACCTCTCCGGCACCGTGACCCGCGCCGACGGCACCCCCGTCGCGGACGCGCCCGTCAAACTGCTCAAGTCCGTCGAGTACGACACCTGGAACCCCTGGGGCGACCCCATCGACCCGACCGAGCGGGAGACCCGCGCCCTGCGCACCGTCCGCACGGACGCGCAGGGCCGCTTCGCGCTCAAGAAGGTCACCGCGGACCGCTGGCAGAGCGAGCCCAGCATCCACCTGTTCCCGCGCCACGTCGTGGAGTTCCAGGCCTCGTACGACCCGGGCGACCCCGACGACAACGAGATCTACTTCGCCCACCGCGACGTCCGCGTCAAGCCGGTCACCAGCACGCTCACGTACAAGGTCAACAAGAAGAAGGTGCGCAAGGGCGACACCCTCGTCGTCACCGGCAAGGTCAAGTGGCCCGCGGGACACGGCCCGGTCAAGGGCACCCGGGTCCTGCTGCGCACGTACTACGAGTCGGCGTACAACGCGAAGACCACCGCCGACGCGCGGGGCAACTTCACCGTCCGCGCCAAGATCCGGGGCTACGACCGGGAGTTCGTGGTCTTCTCGGCGCCCAAGGACTACTACGTCAAGGGGGCCACCAAGAAGCTCCCTGTCAAGAACGTCACGCCCGTGCCCGGCAGGTGACGGGCCGACGTGCGGGGGAGGCGGGCGCACTGGTGACGGGGGTACCGGTGCGCCCGCGCCTCAGCGCCCGCGCGGGCGCCGTCGCCTCACCGCCCTTGCAGGCGCTTGACGTTGTCGCCGAACGTCCAGTTGCGCGACCCGTCCCAGTTGAGGGACCAGGTCATCAGGCCCTTGAGGGCGCCGTTGTAGGTGTTCCAGGCCTGCGAGACCAGTGACGGTGACATATAGCCGCCGCCCGCGCCCGCCTGCGCCGGAAGGCCGGGCACCTGCTTGTCGTAGGGCACCTTGATCGTGGTGCCCTGGACCACCAGGCCCTTGTTGAGGCAGTCGGTCTGCTTGGTGAAGCCCTGGACGGTGCCCGCGGAGTAGGAGTCGCCGGAGCAGCCGTACATGCTGCCGTTGTAGTACTGCATGTTCAGCCACCACAGGCGGCCGTTGTCCGCGTACTTCTTGATGATCGGCAGGTACGCGCCCCAGATCGAGCCGTACACCACGCTGCCGCCGGTGACGTAGGCGGTCTCGGGGGCCATCGTCAGGCCGAAGTTGGAGGGCATCTGGGCGAGGACGCCGTCGATGATGCGGATCAGGTTGGTCTGGGACGGCGAGAGCTGGTTGATGTTGCCGCTGCCGACCAGGCCGGTCTCGATGTCGATGTCGATCCCGTCGAAGTTGTACTTCTTCAGGATCGGCACGATGGTCTGCACGAACCGGTCGGCGACCACGCTGTTGCTGAGGTCGATGCCCGCCGCCGCGCCGCCGATGGACATCAGGATCGTGGCCCCGTTCGCCTTCGCCTGGCACATCTCGGCGGGCGTGGCGACCTTCACCGTCGAGTCCATGCCGTCCTCCCACAGGACGGTGCCGTCGGAGCGGATCACCGGGAAGGCGGCGTTGAGGACGTTGTAGCCGTGGGCGCCGATGCGGGAGTCGGTGATCGGGGTCCAGCCGAACGGCGGGTGCACGCCGTTCGAGGCGCCGTCCCAGTTCTCCCAGTAGCCCTGGAGCACCTTGCCCGCGGGTTTCGACTTCACCGCGCAGGTCTCGTCCTGCGCGGCTCTGGGCGTGTCCGGCACGGCGGCGGCCGGTAGTTGCGCCGCGAACGCCAGGGCCAGGGTCGCTCCCAACAGACGTACCGTACGACCGATCATCGCGTGCTCCCTCGGGAGATCTTGCTACGGGTGGGGGAAGTACGGGGGTGCTGGGCCCCGACGGTAAGTAGGTATAGACCTGTCGTCAATAGGTCTGGGCCAATGTGCGGCCGGTCCCGCCTGCCCAGAGGTGCCATCACGGGGACCGCCACGGGGGCCAGCACGGGGGCCAGCACGGAGGTTGGCGCCTTATTGCACATAGCTCGCAACTACAATTAAGACGCAATAGTGCGTCCGGTGGGCGTGCACGCCACCAGAAGGCGGGAGAACACGCATGGCACCCCCACGGATCGTCCTCGGGATCGAGTCGTCCTGCGACGAGACGGGCGCGGGCCTGGTCTGCGAGGGGCGGCTGCTCGGGCACGCCGTGGCCTCCAGCATGGACGAGCACGCCCGCTACGGCGGCGTCGTCCCCGAGATCGCCGCCCGCGCCCACGTGCACGCCCTGACCCCGGTCGTCCGCCGCGCCCTCGACCAGGCGGGCCTCGGCCCCCGCGACATCGGCGCCGTCGCCGTGACGACCGGGCCGGGCCTGTCCGGCGCCCTCCAGGTCGGCCTCGCCGGGGCCAAGAGCCTCGCCTACGCCCTCGACGTGCCGCTGTACGGCGTGCACCACCTCGCCGGGCACGTCGCCGCCGACACCCTGGAGCACGGCCCGCTGCCCGACCCGTGCGTGGTCCTCATCGTGTCCGGCGGCCACACCTCGCTGCTGCTCGTCCGCGACCTGGCCCGCGACCCCATCGCGCACCTCGGCGACACCCTGGACGACGCCGCGGGCGAGTGCTTCGACAAGGTGGCCCGCGTCTTCGGCCTGCCCTACCCGGGCGGTCCCGCCGTCGACCGCGCCGCCCGCGACGGCTCCCCGGACGCGGTCGCCTTCCCCGCCCCCTGACGGGGCCGCGCGACGACCCGTACGCCTTCTCGTTCTCCGGCCTGAAGACCGCCGCGGCGCGCTGGGCCGAGAGCCACCGCGGCCGGGACCTGCCCGTCGCCGACGGAGCCGCGTCCCTCCAGGAGGCCGTCGCGGACGTGCTCACCCGCAAGGCCGTCGCGGCCTGCGCCGAGCACGGCGTGGGCACGCTCGTCGTGGTCGGCGGCGTCGCCGCCAACTCCCGGGTGCGGGCGCTCGCCGAGGCGCGCTGCCGGGCCGCCGGGATCACCCTGCGCGTGCCGCCGCTCGGCCTGTGCACCGACAACGGCGCGATGATCGCCGCCGTCGGCGACCTGCTGGTGCGCGCGGGCGCCGAGCCCGCGCCGCTCGACGTGTCCATCGACCCGTCGGCGCCCCTGGAGCACGCGGCGCTCCACCCCGTGGCCGCCGTCGCGAGGGCCGCCTGATGGCCGCCGCCGTGCACCGCCTGCCGGGCCCCGACCTGCTGGCCCACCGCGACGGTGTCCGCGCCGTCTTCGCCGCCGCGTTCGCCGCCCCGCCCTGGCACACCGTGCCCGCCGACGCCGACGCCTACGTGGACCGCCTCGCCGGTGACCTGGCCCGGCCCGGGTTCACCGCGGCGGTCGCGCTCGACGGCACGCGCGTCCTCGGCTTCGCCACGGCCTGGACGTCCGCCACGCCGCTGCCCGCCGAGCGCGCCTACCCGCGGGTCACCGCCACGCTCGGCGCCGAGCGCACCACCGCGTGGCTGTGCGGCGCCCGCGAGGTCGACGAACTCGCCGTCGCGCCCGACGCGCACGGCCGCGGCCTCGGCCGTACGCTCCTCGAAGCGGTCACCCACGACGCCCCCGACGGCCGCTGCTGGCTGCTCACCTCCCGCAGGGCCGACGCCACCGTCCGCTTCTACCGGCGGCTCGGCTGGCGGCAGGCCGCCCGCCCCGCGCCGGACAGGCACGAGACGGTCGCCTTCCTCGGCCCCGACCACCCCGCCCTCCCGGCACTGTGCCCCTCGTAGCCCCTCGTAGCCCCTCGTAGCCCCTCGTAGCCCCTCGTAGCCCCTCGTAGCCCCTCACGCCCCGGAGCACGACTTGCGTACCGCCGACATCCGCGCCCGCTTCCTCGACTTCTTCGGCGAGCGCGGCCACACCGTCGTCCCCAGCGCCCCGCTGCCCACCCCCGACCCGACGCTGCTGTTCGTCAACGCGGGCATGGTGCCGTTCAAGCCCTATCTGACCGGTGAGGCCGCGCCGCCCTGGCCGCGCGCCACCAGCGTCCAGAAGTGCGTGCGCACCCTGGACATCGAGGAGGTCGGCAAGACCACCCGGCACGGCTCCTTCTTCCAGATGAACGGCAACTTCTCCTTCGGCGACTACTTCAAGGAAGACGCCATCACGTTCGCCTGGGACCTGAGCACCCGCTCCACCGCCGACGGCGGCTTCGGCCTCGACCCGGCGCGGATCTGGGTCACCGTGCACCACTCCGACACCGAGTCCCGCGGCCTGTGGCGCCGCGTCGCCGGGCTGCCCGACGAGCGGATCGTGGCGCGCGGCGACGAGGACAACTTCTGGTCCATGGGTGTCCCGGGCCCCTGCGGCCCCTGCTCCGAGCTGTACTACGACCGCGGCCCGGCCTTCGGCCGCGCGGGCGGCCCCGCCGTCGACGAGGACCGCTACATGGAGTTCTGGAACCTCGTCTTCATGCAGTACGAGCGCGGCGAGGGCCCCGGCAAGTCCGGCTACCCCATCCTCGGCGAACTGCCCCGCCGCAACATCGACACCGGCATGGGCCTGGAGCGCATGGCCACCCTCCTCCAAGGTGTGGACAACCTGTACGAGATCGACGAGACCCGCCCCGTCCTGGACCGCGCCGCCGAACTCGCCGGGGTCCGCTACGGCGCCGACGCCACCGCCGACGTACGCCTGCGCGTCGTCGCCGACCACGTCCGCACCGCCCTGATGCTCCTCGCCGACGGCACCGCCCCCGGCAACGAGGGCCGCGGCTATGTCCTGCGCCGCATCCTGCGCCGCGCGGTCCGCTCCATGCGCCAGCTCGGGTACGAGGACCCGGCCCTGACGGACCTGCTCGCCGTCGCCCGCGACCGCATGGCCCCGAGCTACCCGGAGGTCGCCGCGTCCTTCGCCCGCGTCGCCGACCAGGCCCGCGGCGAGGAGGACGCCTTCCGCGCCACCCTCAAGCAGGGCACCACCGTCCTCGACACCGCCGTCTCCCAGGTCAAGGCCGAGGGCGGCCGCCAACTGCCCGGCGCGCAGGCCTTCCTGCTGCACGACACCTACGGCTTCCCCATCGACCTCACCCTGGAGATGGCCGCCGAGCAGGGCGTCGACGTCGACCGCGAGGGCTTCACCGCCCTGATGCGCGAGCAGCGCGAGCGGGCCCGCGCCGACGCCCGCGCCCGTAAGTCCGGCGGCACCGCCGACACCACCGCCCTGCGCGCCGTCCTCGACGAGCACGGGCCCACCGACTGGCGCGCCTGGTCCGCGCTCGCCACGGACTCCCGGGTCCTCGCCCTCCTCACCCCCGCCGGGCCCGTCCCCGTCGCCCGCGACGGCGACATCGTCACCGTCGTCCTGGACCGCTCCCCGTTCTACGCCGAGTCCGGCGGCCAGGAGAGCGACGCCGGGCACCTCTCCGGCGCCTCCGTGGAGGCCGACGTCCTCGACGTGCAGCGGCCCCTGCCCGGCCTCGTCGTCCACCAGGTCCGCGTCACCGCGGGCGAACTCGCCGTCGGCGACGCCGTGCACGCCGCCGTCGACGCCGAGTGGCGGCTCGGCGCCCGCCAGGCCCACTCCGGCACCCACGTCCTGCACGCCGCCCTGCGCGAGATCCTCGGCCCGACCGCCCTCCAGTCCGGCTCCTACAACCGGCCCGGCTACCTCCGCCTGGACTTCCCCTGGCGCGGCGCCCTGTCCGCCACCGTCCGCAGCGAGGTCGAGGAGGCCGCCAACCGCGCCCTGCGCCGCGACCTGCCCGTCGACGTCCGCTGGATGACGCTGCCCGAGGCCAAGCAGCTCGGCGCGCTCGCCCTGTTCGACGAGACGTACGGCGAACAGGTCCGCGTCGTCGAGATCGGCGGCGCCTGGTCGCGCGAGCTGTGCGGCGGCACGCACGTCGAGCACGCCGCGCAGATCGGTGTCGTCGCGCTGACCGCCGAGTCGTCCGTCGGCGCGGGCATGCGCCGCCTGGAGGCCGCCGTCGGCATCGAGGGCTTCGGCCACCTCGCCCGCGAGCGCGACCTGGTCACGCGCATCGCCGAACAGGTCCAGGCGCCCCGCGCCGAACTGCCCGACCGCATCGCCGCGCTGCTCGACCGCCTCAAGGCCGCCGACCGCGAGAACCAGCGGCTGCGCCAGTCGGCCCTGGCCGCCCGCGCCGCCGAACTCGCCGGGCGCGCCGTCGACGTGGCGGACGCCCGCGTCGTCACCGCCACCACGGACGGCGACCCGGGCGCGGCCCGCACGCTCGCCCTGGACGTGCGCGGACGCCTCGCGACCGACCGGCCCGGCGTCGCCGCCGTCACCCTCACCGGGGACAAGCCCGTGCTCGTCGTGGCCCTGAACCAGGCGGCCCGCACAGCCGGACTCTCCGCCTCCGCCCTGGTCAAGCGGCTCCTCGGCGGGCGCGGCGGCGGCTCGGACGAGGTGGCCCAGGGCGGCGGGCTGCCCCAGGCGGAGCTGACCCGCGCGGTGTCCGGCCTCGCCGGGGCCGTACGGGAGCAGCTCGCGGACTGAGCCCGGGGGGCCGCCCGGGGCCCGGTGGGAGCCGGGCCCCGCCCGGCGGGCGTCAGCGCGCCCGGGCCTCGCCCGGGGGGGCGTCAGCGCGCTGCGCTCAGCCAGTCCACCGTCGCCCGCGCCGAGAAGGCCGCCTGGCCACCGCGCACCAGCAGGTCCGCCGCCGCGAACGCCGGATCGTCGGCCTGCGCGGGCACGTACGGAACGGCGACGCACCGCATGCCCGCCGCCCGCGCCGCCAGCGCGCCCGGCACCGCGTCCTCCAGGACCACGCAGCGCGCGGGCTCCGCGCCGAGCAGGCGCGCGGCGGCGAGGAAGACGTCGGGCGCGGGCTTGCCCCGGGCCACCTCGTCCGCCGACACGAACGTCTTCAGGCGCGCGTCGAGGCCGGTCCCCTCCAGCGTCGCCGCGATCGCCGCGCGCGAGGAACCGGACGCGACCGCCATCGGCACCCCGGCGTCGTCCAGCAGCTCAACGAACGCCGCCATCTCCGGGTAGACCCGCGTGGACGTGCGGGCCAGCTCCAGATAGCGGCGGTTCTTCTCGGCGACCAGCTCCTCCAGCGGCGCGGACAGGCCGTAGCGCGCCTTCCAGTCGGTCACGGTCTCCTGGGTGGAGATGCCGACGTACCTCTCGTGGTCCTCCCAGGTGAAGTCCGTGACGCCGTGCCCGGCGAGGAGCTGCCGCCCCGCCTCGAAGTAGTTCGGCTCGCTGTCCACCAGGGTGCCGTCGAGGTCGAAGATGACTGCGGTGTGGCTCAGGGTGCTCATGCGGTCCAGCATGCCAAGCGGCTGATCTTGACGGAGGGGCGGGAGGGGGAACCCGTGCGGGGGCCGCCGGTCACCGCCGCGTGGACGCCGCCCGGCCCACCGACTCCACGAGCGGCAGCAGCCGGTGCGGGACGCGCTCGCGCAGGGCCATCTCCGTACGGGTGCGCACCACGCCCGGCATCTGCACCAGGCGCTGGATGACGTCCTCCAGATGGCCGTTGTCCCGGGCCGCGACCCGCGTCAGCAGATCGCCGCCGCCCGTGATCGAGAAGGCCTCGATGATCTCCGGCACCTCGGCCAGCGCGTCACCGACCTCGTCCAGGTGCCCCTGCGTCACCTCGATGTGCACGAACGCCAGCACCGGGTGGCCGAGCGCGGCGGGGACAGCGAGGGCCCCGTGCCCGTGATCACGCCGTCCCGCTCCATCCGGTCGAGCCGCGCCTGGAGCGTGCCGCGCGCGACGCCGAGCACCCGGGCCAGCTCGCGCACGCTCGTCCGCGGCTGCTCGAGCAGCAGCCGCAGGATGCGGGTGTCCAGTTCGTCGACGGCCATGGTCCCGGTCTCTCCACTGCGCGGACTGATCGGCGCAGACTGTACCAACGGCCCAGGTCAGCGCGCGGACGCCGGGCAGGCGGACGGCGCGCCGGGCGCCCGGCCGCCCGGCTGCGCGGCACTCCCCACGGCGGGCGGCTTCCCGGCGCGTGGACGGGGGACGCGCCGGTACCCGGCAACGATGACGCGATCCCCTGGTAGCCCGATCGGCCGCCGGGCGGGGTGGCCGCTCGGTTTCGGGAGCGCCCGCCGGTGTCATGGTCACATGTCCACGACCGGCCGCTCCCCGGGCGCCCCCGCCGACATCCCCGAACCCCTCTCCTACCGCCTGAAGAAGCTGCTCCTCGGCCCGCCCCTGGTCACCGCCCGCATCCGCGAGGAGAAGCTCGACAACCGCACCGCGCTCGGCGTCCTCGCGTCGGACTGCGTCAGCTCCTCCGCGTACGGCAGCGAGGAGATGCTGCGCGTCCTGGTGCCCGTCGTCGGCGTGGCCGCGTTCACGCTGCTGATGCCGGTGACCGGCGCGATCCTGCTGATCCTGGTCCTGCTGACGCTCTGCTACAGCGACGTGGTCACGATCTACACGCGGGCGGGCGGCTCGTACGTCGTGGCGCGCGAGAACCTCGGCCCGGACGTCGCCCAGATCGCGGCCGTGGCGCTGCTCGTGGACTACGTCGTCACGGTCGCCGTCCAGGCCTCGGCGGGCACCAACGCCCTGATCTCCCTCGCGCACCTGGCAGGCGGCGACTGGACCGGCATCGACCACCTCCAACTGCCGTTCAGCGTCGGCGTGGTGCTGCTCCTGGCGTACGGCAACCTGCGCGGGCTCCGGGAGGCGGGCCGGGTCTTCGCCGTGCCCGCCTACCTGTTCCTCGCCGCGGTCGGCCTGATGCTCGCCGTCGGTGCGGCCCGCTGGGCGCTGGGGGAGCTGCCGCACGCGAACGTGCGGGCCGCGGGCGCCGTGCCGCTCGGGGAGCCGGGGACGGCTGGCTGTACGGGGCGTCGCTGTTCATGGTGGCGCGCGCCTTCGCCAACGGCGGCTCCTCGCTCACCGGGCTCGAAGCGATCTCCAACGGCGTCTCCGTGTTCCGGGAGCCGCAGGGCCGCAACGCCCGGCGCACGCTCGTCACGATGAGCTGCGTGCTCGGCGCGCTGGTCCTCGGCGTCTCCTGGCTGGCGCACGTCACCCACGCGATCCCGTACGCCGACGGCACGCCCACGGTCATCGCGCAGGAGGCCCACCTGGTGTTCGGCGACGGCGCGGCGGGCACGGCGGGCCTGGTGTTCGTGCAGCTCGCCACCGCGCTGATCCTCTACACCGGTGCGAACACGCCGTTCACGGGCTTCCCCCACCTGGCGAGCTTCGTCGCCGAGGACCGCTTCCTGCCCCGCCAGCTCACCCGGCGCGGCCACCGCCTCGTCTTCTCCAACGGCGTCCTCAGCCTGGCCGCGGTCTCCCTGGCGCTGCTCCTGGTGACGAACGCCAACGTCGACAAGCTGGTGGCGCTGTACGCGATCGGCGTGTTCACCGCGTTCACCATGGCCGGTTCCGGCCTGACCGCCTACCACCTGCGGCGCCGCGAGCCCGGCCGCCGCTGGAAGGCCGCCGTGAACCTCGCCGCGGCGGTGGTCTCCGCGGCGGTCGTCCTGGTCTTCGCGGTCACCAAGTTCACCGAGGGCGCCTGGCTGGTCGTCGTGGTCTTCCCGCTCGGCGTGTGGATCCTCGTACGGATCAACCGCGAGTACCGCGCCGAGGCCGCCGCCCTGGAGGCGCTGCCGCCCGCCGAGGAGAGCGACCGGCCGCGCTGGCAGCGGCACGTCGTGCAGATCCTGGTGGACGCCTTCGACCCGGCCGTCTTCCAGGCGCTGCGGTACGCGCACGAGCTGCGCCCCGACGAGGTGCGGGCCGTGCACGTCGCCGTCGACGGCCCCCACGCCCAGCGGCTCGCGGCCCGCTGGGAGCGCACCCGGGCCACGGACGTGCCGCTCGAACTGGTCGACTGCCCCGACCGGCGCGTCCAGCGGACCCTGCTCGACCTGGCCGCCGACACCACCGCCGACGGCCGCACCGCCCTGACCCTCCTCGTCCCGCACCGCGCCTACCGCTCGTTCCTCGGCCGCCTGCTCCACCACGGCTCCGTGGCACGCCTCGCCCGCGGCCTGGAGGAGCTGCCCTCGGTGGCGGTGACCACCGTGTCGTACGCCGTCAGGCCCGGCCGCCCGGCACCCCGCGGGCCCGCCTAGCCCGTTGGCCCGTTCCCGACGGGATACGGGGACGTCCACCTGTGCCAATGGCCCAGTCGGTCCGGGTCAAGTTGAGCCAACGGGCCTCCGGGTGATGTGATGGTCCCATCGATGGCGCTGCGGATTCCGCGGCGCCTTTGTCATGCGGGCCGGAAATGTGTCCTGCGGATGACGTCGCCGATACGGAAAGGGGAAGCCACACTGGTGCTGAAGACAGCGTTCGTCGCGCCGGATCCGGGCCGGATCCGTTTGCGCAGCGGCCTTCGGGCCGTTCTCGGCATCGGGGCCGCCGTCGCGCTGTGCGGCCTGGTCGGGCACTCCCTCGTCGCGGCCGTCATCGGCGGCCTCGCCGCGCTGCTCGCCCTGTTCACCGTCCTCGACCCGACGGTGCGCGGACAGGCCGTGACCACGGCGCTGCTGCCCGCCGCGGGCCTTCCGGTGCTGGCGCTCGCCGCCGGACTGCACGACTACCCGCTGGCGCGGGACGCGGCGTTCCTCGCCGTCACGGGGCTCGGCGTGTACGCCCGCCGGTGGGGGCCGCGCGGGCACTCGCTCGGCGTGTTCGCGTTCATGATGTTCTTCGCCGCCCAGTTCCTGCACGCCCGGCTCGCGCAGCTGCCCGAGCTGTACGCCGCCATCGCGCTGTCCCTGTGCGCCTCCTCGGCCGTCCGGTTCGGCCTGTGGTGCTACGAGCGGCGTCTGCCGCCCGCGGTGACCCCCGCCCCCGAGCCGGGCCGGGGCCTCGCCCGCGCGACGACCCGCCAGGCCGTCCAGGCGACCGTCGGCGCGGCCTTCGCCCTCGCCCTCGGCCAGGCCCTGTCCCACGAGCGCTGGTACTGGGCCGTCGGCGCCACCTGGTGGGTGTTCGTGAACACCACCTCGCGCGGCGAGACCCTCGTCCGCGGCTTCCGCCGGGTCCTCGGCACGGTCGTCGGCGTCGTCATCGGCCTCGTCGTCGCGGTGCCGCTGCACGCGGCCCCCGTGCCCAGCGCGATCCTCATCGCCGTCTGCGTCTTCGGGATCTTCTACACCGCCGCCGTCTCGTACACCTGGATGATGCTGTCCGTGACGGTCATGGCGGGCCTGCTGTACGGGCTGCTCGGCGTGCTCGACCCCGCGCTCCTCGCCCTGCGCGTCGCCGAGACCGCCGTCGGCGCGGTGGGCGCGGCCCTCGCGGTGCTCCTCGTCCTGCCGGTCACCACGCACGCCACCACCGACGCGTGGATCCAGTGCGCCCTGCGCAGCGTGCACGCCTGCACGGCGACCGCCGCGGCCCGGCTGCGCGGCGCGGCGGACGCCGACCCCGCCCCGCACGTCGCCGAGCTGGAGGCGCTGCTCGGCAAGGTGCGCCTCTCCCTCGCCCCGCTGCTGCACCCGCTCAACCCGCTGTCCGCCCGCAAGGCACGCGCCCGGCGGGTGCTCGCGCTCCTGGACGACTGTGCCCGCGAGGTGCGCGGCCTCGCCTCGATCGCCGCCGACGCGGAGGCCTCCCACGACGAGCGGCTCACCGCCGCGTGCTG
Source organism: Streptomyces sp. G45 (assembly GCF_049542095.1). Lineage (NCBI taxonomy): Bacteria > Bacillati > Actinomycetota > Actinomycetes > Kitasatosporales > Streptomycetaceae > Streptomyces > Streptomyces sp. G45. Next base: position 8,088,514 of record NZ_JBMUZU010000001.1, read on the forward strand.
GCGCGTGGAGGCCGCCGTGGAGGCGCTGACGACGCCGGGCGCCGCGATCGGCGACCCTGCCGCGCACCACGGCGGGGTCGTCGAGGGCGCGCTCGCCCACGTCCACGGCCTGGAGCGGGCCTTGGTCCAGCTCGCGGAGCCGCTGCAGGCGCCCACGCGGACGCCGCTGCCGGGGGCGTGAGCGCTCCGCCGGGTGTGCCGCGCCGCCTCCACGTCCGGCCGCGGCGCCGTCGCGGCTGATCGCGCCCACGTGGCGGAGTCGTACCTGCCGGAGGCACGGGGGCGCCGCCGCGTGTCGGAGCCCCTGGGTGCGTCCGCGTATCGGGGCCCCTGGGCGCTGCCGTGCCCGGCGGGCCGCGCCGTGTCCCCGTAGACGTCCCCCGGAGATCGAATTTCCCCCGGCCCCTCCATCTGGTCCAGACCAGCTGCTAGCGTCAGGCGCGCGTGCCACGGTGGGGCGCAGGAAGAGGGGCGAGCAGTGACCGAGAGCCAGGCCCGGCGGGCATACATCGGGTCGTTCACGGCGGCGGGCGGGCGCGGCGTCGTGGTCGCGGCCCTGCACCCGGACACCGGGGCCCTCACGCCCCTCGCCGCCACGGACGCCGTCGCCGACCCCTCCTACCTCGCCCTCGCGCCCGACACCGGCACGCTGTACGCGGTGAGCGAGACCAGCGACGGCGCGGTCGCCGCCTTCCGGGTGTCCGGCGACGCCCTGGAGCCCCTCGGCGCACCCGTGCCCGTGCAGGGCGACGCGCCCACGCACCTCGCGCTCCACGGCGGCCACCTGCTCGCCGCGAACTACGGCTCCGGCAGCGTCACCTCCGTCCCCGTGCGCGCCGACGGAAGCCTCGCCCCGCTCCCCACGGGCGTCCTCGCCCACCAGGGCGCGGGCCCGCACCCGCAGCGCCAGCAGAGCCCGCACGCCCACCAGGTGCAGCCCGACCCCAGCGGCCGCTGGGCGGTGAGCGTCGACCTCGGCACGGACTCCGTCCGCGTGTGCGCCCTGGGCGAGGACGGGCTCACCCTGCACCGCGAGATCGCCCTGCGGCCCGGCTCCGGCCCCCGCCACCTGGCCTTCCACCCGCGCGGCGACCTCGCCTACGTCCTGAACGAGCTGGCGCCCACCGTCACCGCCTGCGCCTGGGACGCCGCCGACGGCGCCCTCAAGCCGCTCGCGGAGACCTCCGTGCTGCCCGGGGCGCCCGCGGGCGACGCCTACCCCTCCGCGGTCGTCGTGGCGCCCGACGGCCGCTTCCTGTGGGCGGCCACGCGCGGCGAGGACGTCGTGTCCGTCTTCGCGCTCGACGCCGACGGCACCGCCCGGCTCACCGCCACCGTGCCGTGCGGCGGCCGCTGGCCCCGCGACCTGGCCGTGCACCCCTCGGGGCGCTTCCTGTACGCGGCGAACGAGCACTCCGGGGACGTCACCTGGTTCACCGTCGACCCGGACACCGGCCTGCCGCGGCGCGGAGGCTCCGTGGACGTACCGGCCGCGTCCTGCGTGGTCTTCGGCTGACCCGCCCGCGCGCGGCGCGGACACGGCGAAGGGCCCGGCCCCCGGAGCAGGGGCGGGCCCATCGGTCGTACCGCGGTGTCCGTACCGGTCAGCGCACCGGGGCGCCCGGCCGCTGCTGCGGCGCGATGCCCAGGGCCGTCGTGTACATGGACAGCGCCAGCTTGCCGATCGCCGGATAGGCGCCGAGCGGCTCGGCCACGGCGCAGCCCGCTTCCTTCGCCGCCACTTCGAGGAGGCCGCCGTCGACCTCCGGGCCGATCAGGTACGGGGCGAGCGCGAGCTGCGCCGAACCGGAGGAGCGCAGCTGCTCCGCCACGGCCGCGACCGAGCCCTCCGCGTCCAGGGCGGCCGCCATCACCGGCACCGCGAGGCGCGCGGCGAGCAGCATGCCGGTGATCCCGGCGGCCTGCACGGCCTCGTCGCCGCCGACGGTGGCCAGGACGATGCCGTCGGCCGCCGTCGCGACCGTGAACAGGCGGGCGCGGTCGGCGCGGGCCAGACCGGCCTCGGACAGCCGCACGTGCAGCGCCTCGGCGAGCAGCGGGTGCGGGCCGAGCACGTCGGTCACCTCGGCGGCGGCGCCGCTGGCCGCGACGGCCTCACGGACGCGCGCGGTCAGCGCGCTGTCGGGGCCCGCGAGCAGCGGCACCACGACGGCGACGGGCCCCTCGGGGGCGCTGGCCTCGACGCCCGCGGCGAGCGCCTGCTCGTAGCGGGCGGTGCGCTGGGCGGCGGCGTGCGCGAGCACGGCCTTCAGGCTCGGGAACTCGGTGCGCGGGCTCAGGAACTCGGTGGAATCGGCGTCCTCCCCGTCCACGAAGCCGATTCTCGCGTCGAGGCCGGGCAGCTCGGAGCGCGCGATGCTGGCGACCTCTTCGGCGAGGCCGCGCGTGGTCGTACCGGGAACGCCCGGCACGGCGAGGACGAGCGCGGGCGCGCCCTCGGGAGCCACGACGGGCTCCGGACGTCGGTGCCGCCCCGGCTGGCGGGGACGCGGCATTCGTACGGGCAGGCCGGATGCGGGCCCATTGGGGGAGCTCATGGCGCCGCATGCTACTGGCTTGAGGGGCCTCCACGTTCGGGGAGGGTGCAGGTCAGCGGCATAAGTCCGCTTTGTCGGGGGAGTGGTGTCGCTGTCAACAACATGCCTGGTCCAAGGCCCGCGCACGCCGTACGGCGTGCGCGCGGGCCGGTCGGTCCGTCAGGTGCGGCCGGTCACCGTGACCGGGCACTCCGTCCCGTGCGAACCGGTCACTCACTCACGTACAACAGGTGCGGATCGCGCGGCAGCTTGAGGGTCCCGTTGGCCAGGTCCACGGCGATCCGGACGGCGCCGTTGAGCGGGTCGCCCGCCGCCGCGACGCGCCGCGCACCCGGAAGACGCTCCGTCAGTTCCGCTTCCAGCGGGCCGACCAGCACGTCGCCCAGCTTCAACAGGCCGCCGGTCAGGGCGACTTCGCACCCTTGGCCAAGGCCATCGGGTCCGGGAGCGGAGCCGGGCCCCGCACCCGGGCAGACCGCCGCCGCCGCGTCCGCGATGTGCCCCGCCGCCTCGCGCAGCACCCGGGCGGCCACCGGGTCGCCCTCCGCCGCGCAGTACCCCACGTCGGGCGCGAACGACGCCAGGACCGCGGGCCGGTCGGGCCGCGGGTACAGCGCCCCCGGCAGGCCCGACAGGGGCGGCCGAACCGGGTCTCCGCGCGGGCCCGCAGCGCCGCCGAGCCGCCGCGCCGCCCGTCGAACGCCCGCATCGCTGCTTCCAGGCCCGCCCGCCCGATCCACGCGCCGCCGCCGCAGTCACCCAGCAGATGGCCCCAGCCGTCCGCGCGCCGCCACGCCGTCAGGTCCGTGCCGAGCGCGACCAGGCCGGTGCCCGCGGCGACGACCGCGCCGGGCCGCTGGCCGAGCGCGCCCGCGTACGCGGTGACGGCGTCCGCGGCGAGCGCCACCCGGTCCACGCCGAACGCCTCCGCGAGGGCGGACGGCAGCCGCTGGCGCAGGTCGTCGCCGAGCGAGCCCATCCCGGCGGCGCCGACCGCCACGGCGGCCAGCCGCGCGCCGCCCGCCGCGTCCAGCAACCGCCGCACCATCGGCGTCAGTTGCTCCAGCATGTGCCCGGCGTCGATGCCGCGCGGGCCCGTGCGCACCGGCACGTCGGACCGCAGCGGCCCCGGAGGCAGGGGGCCGTCGCCCGCCACGGCGAGGGCGACGCGCAGGCCCGAGCCGCCCGAGTCCACGCCGAGGACAGCGCCGGGTTCCGTCACGGCAGCCGCCAGTCCACCGGCTGCGCGCCCTGCCGCACCAGCAGGTCGTTGGCCCGGCTGAACGGCCGGGAGCCGAAGAAGCCGCGGTCCGCCGACATCGGCGACGGGTGCGAGGACTCCACCGACGGCAACTGGCCGAGCAGCGGCCGCAGATTGCGCGCGTCCCGTCCCCACAGGATCGACACCAGCGGGCGGCCGCGCGCCGCGAGCGCGCGGATGGCCTGCTCGGTGACCTCCTCCCAGCCCTTGCCGCGGTGCGCGCCCGGCTTGCGCGGCGCCGTCGTCAGGGCCCTGTTCAGCAGCAGGACGCCCTGCTGGGTCCACGGCGTCAGGTCGCCGTTGGACGGCTGGGGCAGACCCAGGTCCGTGTGCAGCTCCCGGTAGATGTTGATCAGGCTGCCGGGCAGCGGTCTGACGTCGGGGGCCACCGAGAACGACAGGCCCACCGCGTGCCCGGGGGTGGGATACGGGTCCTGGCCGACGATCAGCACGCGCACCTCGTCGAACGGCTGCTGGAAGGCGCGCAGCACATTCGCTCCGGCGGGCAGGTAGGTGCGGCCCGCGGCGATCTCCGCGCGCAGGAAGTCACCCATGGAGGCGATCCGGTCGGCCACCGGTTCCAGGGCCTTGGCCCAACCGGCTTCGACGATTTCATGCAAGGGTCGTGGTGCCACGGAGCGTCACTCTACTGCCGTACACGCGGGCCGGATCAACCGCTGGCCGACGGCCGTTCGTACCGTCGGCCCCGGGGTGCCTCCGGGCGTCGGCGCGGCGGCCGTTCAGCCGACGACGGCGGCGCGCACGCACAGCACGTCCGGGAGGTGCGAGGCCAGTTCCCGCCAGGTGTCGCCGTCGTCCGCCGACGCGTACACCTCGCCGTTGCGGTTGCCGAAGTACAGGCCCGCCGGGTCCGCGCCGTCCGTGCACATCGCGTCCCGCAGCACCGTGCCGTAGTGGTCGCCCTGGGGCAGGCCCGCGCTCAGCGGCTCCCAGCTCTTGCCCGCGTCCTGCGTGCGGTAGACGCGACAGCGGTGGTCGGCGGGGACGCGGTCCGCGTCCGCGTTGATCGGGAAGACGTACGCCGTGTCGCCGCGGTGGGGGTGGGCCACCGCGGCGAAGCCGAAGTCCGACGGCAGGCCCTCCCCGATGTCGGTCCAGTGGGCGCCCGCGTCGTCGCTTCGATACACCCCCCAGTGGTTCTGCAGGTAGAGGCGGTCGGGGTCGGCCGCGTCCCTGGCCACCTTGTGCACGCACTGCCCGAACTCCGGGTCCGGCTCGGGCAGGAAGACCGCGGAGACGCCCGCGTTCGACGGCTGCCAGGTCGCGCCGCCGTCCCGCGTGCGGAACACGCCCGCCGCGGACACCGCGACCGTCACCGCGTCCTTGTCGCGGGCGTCCGTCAGGATCGTGTGCAGGCCCTCACCGCCGCCGCCCGGCTGCCACCGGGAGCGCGTCGGGTGCTCCCACAGCGGGCGGACCAGCGTGAAGCTCTCGCCGCGGTCCTCCGAGCGGTACAGCGCGGCGGGCTCCGTGCCCGCGTACACCACGTCCGGCTCGGCCGCCGCGGGGTGCAGCTGCCAGACCCGCTCCAGGGAGGCGCCGGTGTCCTGGGGAAACTTCACCGCGGGCTTCGACGGCTCGCTCCACGTGCGGCCCAGGTCGTCGGAGTGGAACACCGACGGTCCCCAGTGCGCGCTGTCGCCGCCGACCAGGACGCGGGGCGTCGCCGTCCGCGTGTCGATCGCGATCGAGTAGATCGCCTGCGCGTTGAAGTACGGCGCCTCGTCGAACTCCCATGCGCCGTTGGTGCGGCGGGCTACGAAGAGACCTTTGCGGGTGCCGATGGTGAGCAGGACGTTGGCCATGGCCGGCGCCTTTCTGGACGACGTTGTCTCAGGTACGGCTCAGTCTGCACGGAGGGTCTGACATTCACCCCCGGACGACACGGCCGCCCTGGTCAGAGGGGTCGCTCACCCGCCCGCCCCTTCTCCGCGCCGCGCCCCGCGGACGGGACCCAGCTGCCGCGCCACCTCGGCGATCTCTCCGGGACCCACCCGGCAGCAGCCGCCGATCAACCGGGCCCCCGCCTCGTACCAGGCCCTGACCTGGGTGGCCGTGAAGCGGGGCGGGTCCTGCCAGGCGCGGGTCGCGGGGTTCCAGGTCTCGCCCGAGTTGGGGTAGACCACGACCGGCTTGCCCGTGACGCGGGCCGCCAGGGGCACGGCGGTGTCCGCGTCGCGCGGGTCGCAGCAGTTGACGCCGACCGCGATGACCTCGTCGGCGTCGGCGGCCAGGGCGAAGGCCTCCGCCAGGGGCTGGCCCGCGCGGGTGCGGTCCCCGGAGACGCTGTACGAGAGCCAGGCGGGCACGCCGAGGCCCCGGACGGCGCGGAGCAGGGCGCGGGCCTCGACGGTGTCCGGGACGGTCTCCAGGGCGAGCACGTCGGGGGCGGCGTCGGACAGGACCTCCAGGCGCGGGCGGTGGAAGCGCTCCAGGTCGGCGACGCCCAGGCCGTAGTCGCCGCGGTACTCGGACCCGTCGGCGAGCATCGCCCCGTACGGGCCCGCGGACGCCGCCACCCACAGCGGGCGGTCCGCCGAGGCCAGGGCGGCGGCCTCCCGCGCCAGGCGCACGCTCAGGCGCAGCAGCTCCGCCGTGCTGACCGCGTCGACGCCGTGCCGCGCGAAGCCCTCGAAGGTGGCCTGGTAGCTGGCGGTGATGACGACGTCGGCGCCCGCCTCGTAGTACGCGCGGTGCGCGTCCCGCAGGGCCTGCGGGTGCTCGGCGAGCAGCCGCGCCGACCACAGGTCGTCCGACAGGTCGTACCCCGCTGCCTGGAGCTGGTTGGACAGGCCGCCGTCGAGGACCAGGGGGCCCCGCGCGAGGGCCGCGGCCAGGGACACGCCGTCGCCGGGGGCCGCCTCCGTGCGCGCTGTGTCGTTCATAGGGCCGACGCTAGCCGAGGCGCCGCCGGAGGGAAGCGGCGGGCGACCCGGTGGTCCCGCGCCGTGCGGCTCGGCCACCACCGCGTGGAGCGCCCCCTGCACCCGTTCGACGAGGACGCGTACGACGACGGCGCGGGCCCCGCCCTGACCCCGGCCCTCTTGCCCCCGCTGACCTCCTGAGACACCCTCAGCTCGGTCGGAGATCTCTTCCCCCGTGATCCCCCCATGATCCCACCCATGATCCCCCCCATGATCGCCTCACGTGATCAGCCCCCGCCGAGATCCGTCCCCACCTAGATCAGCCCCCAGAGAGGAACCGCCCGAGATGAAGCGCGCCGCCACGCTGTCCGCCCTGGTCTGCCTGCTCGCCGTCACCGCCGCCGCGCCCGCCGCCCCGCCCCAGTCGGGCGGGCGGCACCCGGGCGCCAAGGGGTCCTCCTGGACTCCGTACCGAGAACGGGCGTCCTGCGCGTCTGCACGACCGGCGACTACCGCCCCTTCACCCACCGCGAGGCCGACGGCTCGTACAGCGGCATCGACATCAAGATGGCCCGCGACCTCGCCAAGTCCCTCGACGCGCGGCCGAAGTTCGTCGCCACGACGTGGAAGGAGATCGTCGACGACGTCGCGGACCGGCGCTGCGACATCGCCGTCGGCGGCGTCTCCATCACCCTGCCGCGCGCCCGCGCGGTGTACTTCAGCGAGCCGACCCGCGAGGACGGCAAGACGCCGATCGCGCGCTGCGCCGACAAGGAGAAGTACGACACCCTGGAGCGGATCGACACCCCGGGCACCCGCGTCGTCGTCAACCCCGGCGGCACGAACGAGCAGTTCGCCCGCGCCCATCTGAAGCGGGCCACGATCACCGTCCACCCGGACAACACCACGATCTTCCAGGAGATCGTCGACGGCCGCGCCGACGTGATGATGACGGACGCGAGCGAGACCCGCTACCAGGCGCGGCTCCACCCCGAACTGTGCTCCCTCCACCCCGACAAGCCCTTCACGTTCGCCGAGAAGGCCTACGCGCTGCCGCGCGGAGACGAGCAGTTCAAGGAGTACGTCGACCAGTTCGTGCACCTGGCGACGCACGACGGGACGTACGCGGCGTACGAGAGCGAGTGGCTGGGGCGGCCGGAGCGGTAATCCGGTGGCTCCCGGTGGCCGGGCCGCGTACGGTGGCGCGGTCATCTCGGCTGGCCGGGCATCGCCCCAGGTCAGCGGCGTCTCACCAGGAAGTGGCAGGGCAGTGGAGCACAACGGTTGGGTCGACGAGCGGTACGGGGCGGTCGCGGACGCCTTCGCGGGGAACTTCACCGAGTTCCCCGAACTCGGCGCCGCGGTCACCGTGTTCGTGGACGGCCGCAAGGTCGTCGACCTGTGGGGCGGCGTCGCCGACGAGCGCACCGGCAGGGCCTGGCAGCAGGACACGGTCGTGCCGGTGTTCTCCTGCGCCAAGGGGGTCGTCAGCCTCTGTACGCATCTGCTCGCGCAGGAGGGCCGCCTGGACCTGGACGCGCCGGTGGCCCGGTACTGGCCCGAGTTCGCCGCCCACGGCAAGGAGGCCGTCACGCCCCGCATGGTCCTCGGCCACCGCGCGGGCCTGCCCGTCCTCGACCGCACCCTGACCTTCGAGGAGATCGCCCGCTGGACCCCGGTGGTCCGGGCGATCGAGGAGCAGCGGCCGCTGTGGGCGCCGGGCGAGGCGTTCGAGTACCACGCGCACGTGTTCGGCTTCCTCCTTGGCGAACTGATCCGCCGGGTCACCGGACTCACCCCGGGCGCCTACTTCCGCGAGGCGGTCGCCCCCGGCCTCGGTGGCCCCGGCGCCGAGACCTGGATCGGCCTGCCCGAAGCGGAGACCGGGCGCCTGGCGCGGCTCGCCGAGGCCGAGGGGCGGCCCCCGATGCCCGGCCCGGAGTCCCTCATCATGCGCATGGTGACCATGAACGGCGCCTTCGCCTTCCCCGGCCTGGACGAGCCGCACGGCTGGAACGACCCGGAGCTGCTGCGCGCCGAGGTTCCCGGCGCGGGCGCGGTCTCCTCGGCGCGCGGCCTGGCCACGCTGTACGCGGCCGCCGCCACGGGAGTCGACGGCTCGGCCCGGCTGCTCGCGCCGGACACCCTCACGGACGCGCTGGCCGAGCGGTCGTCCGGCGCCACCTGGTCCGGCTTCCCCGACCTCGGCGTGCGCTGGGGCTCGGGCTTCCTGCTCGACTCGGCGTTCCGGCCCATGCTGGGCGCCCGCAGCTTCGGCAACGACGGCGCGGGCGGCCAGTTCGCCTTCGGCGACGACGAGTTCGGCGTGGGCTTCGCGTACGTGGCCAACCGGATGGTCGGCCACGGCGACGCCCGCGCTAACCGGCTGGTGACGGCGGTACGGGAGTGCCTGGGCGCCTAGGGCCTGTCGTCACATCCCCCGCCTGCCGGGCGAACGGCGGGGGACTTGACGACAGGCCCTAGCGGAGGCGGGGGCGCCGCACCGGCACGCCCTGCGGTTCGTGGCGTTCGCGGGCGAGGAGGGGCCCGCTTCTGGTCGCCCTGCCTCGGCAGCAAGTTCGCCGCCGGTGCGCTTCCCCTCGTTCGTACCCCTCGTCATCGTCATCGTCGTGAGACGCGGCTGTAGTGATTGTCGAGCCAGCCCGAACCGGCCGCTGTTCTGGCGCGGGCAGAGCGGTGCGGACGCCCTCCTGAACTGAGGGCTTGCGGCTCGCTTGACGGTTCGCTCGCGTTCCGTGCCAGTCGGACGCAACCCCCGGCTGCGAGTCTCCCCGTGAGATCCGGCAACCGCTCGTCGAGGCCGCGTCCTGCCCCGGGTACCTCCAGGGGCGGTGACCCGCCGCGGACGCCGGTGTGCCGATGGCCATCCGCGAAGGAGCTTGCCTCATGTCCACATCCTCGGCGGCACGGATTCCCGGCTCGGACCGGACCGCGCGATGGGTCCGTGCCGACCGTGACCGGCTCATCCACCCCAATCTCCCGAGCGGTGTCACGGAGCGCACCGTGATGGTCGAGGGGCAGGGGTGCTACGTACGCGACAGCTTGGGCAGGCGGTATCTGGATGCCGCGGCGGTGCTCGGCATGATGCAGGTGGGGCACGGGCGGGATGAGATCGTCAAGGCCGCCGCCGCCCAGATGGGCGCCCTGGAGTGCTTCCACCTCTGGGAGTCCATGAGCAACGCCAAGGCGATCGAGCTGGCCGTGCGGCTGGGTGACCTCGCCCCCACGGGTCTGGACCGGGTGTTCTTCACCAGCGGCGGGGCGGAGGGCAATGAGATCGCCTTGCGCATGGCGCGGTTCTTCCACCACCGCAGGGGCGAGCCCGAGCGGACGTGGATCCTGTCCCGCAAGACGGCCTACCACGGCATCGCCTACGGCGCCGGAAGCGTCTCGGGGCTGCCCGTGTACCACGAGGGCTTCGGGCCCTCGCTGCCGCACGTGCACCACCTGACGGCCCCCGACCCGTACCAGGGCGTCGGGTACGAGGGTGCGGACGTCACCGAGTTCTGCCTGCGTGAACTGCGGGAGACCATCGAACGGATCGGGCCGGACCGGATCGCGGCCATGATCGGCGAACCGGTCATGAGCGTCGGCGGCGCGGTCGTCCCCCCGCCGGACTACTGGCCCCGGGTCGCCGAGCTGCTTGACGCGCACGGCATCCTGCTGATCTTCGACGAGGTGGTCACGGCGTACGGGCGGACCGGGCACTGGTTCGCCGCCGAGCACTTCGGAGTGCGGCCGGACCTGCTGGTGACGGCGAAGGGCCTCACCTCCGGCTATGTCCCGCACGGCGCGGTGCTCGTCACCGAGGAGGTGGCGTCCGCGGTGACCGCGGCCAACGGGTTCCCGATCGGCTTCACGTACACCGGGCATCCCACCGCCTGTGCGGTCGCGCTCGCCAACCTGGACCTCATCGAACGCGAGAAGCTCCTCGACAACGCGACGGCGATCGGTGGCCACCTGGCTGACAGGCTGGCCGCGTTGTCCGAGCTGCCTGTCGTCGGCGAGGTGCGCCAGCTCGGTCTGATGCTGGGCATCGAGCTGGTCGCGGACAAGACGACGCGGACGCAACTGCCCACCGGCACGGCCCCGGTGGCACAGGCACTGCGCGAGGAGGCGGGCATCGTCCTGCGGGGCAACCCGCGGTCCCTCCTGATCAATCCGCCCCTGGTGCTGAATCGGGCCGAGGCCGACGAACTGGCCGACGGACTCCACGCGGTCCTCGCCCGCGTCGGACCCGACGGCCAGGTCCGGCCCTGAGCCCTCGGCCCCACACAGGCCCTTGGGCCCCGCGGACGGCCGACCCGTCGTCCGCCCCTCGCCCCTGGATCGGAGGAACACCCCATGACGCTCTTGGACCTCACCCCGGACGAACTGCTCACGACCACCCGCTCCGTACGCAGACGGCTCGACCTGACCCGGCCGGTCCCGCTGGAACTCGTCGAGGACTGCGTCCGCGTCGCCCTTCAGGCCCCGACGGGCAGCAACCGGCAGAGCTGGCACTGGATGGTCGTGACGGACGCACGGCAGCGGGCCTTGATCGGCGGCTACTACCGGCGTGCGGTGCGGGAGTACCTGCGGTCGGAGGGGAGCTGCGCGTCGCTGTTCCCCGAGGACCCGGCACGCCACGCGGTGCAGCGGCGCGTGGGCGACAGCGTCGCCCACCTGGGCGAGCACATGGCCGAGGTGCCCGTCCACGTCATCCCCTGCCTCGACGTGAACGGCGCTCCCGAGTACAACGAGGCGGGCAAGTGGGGCTCGATCATCCAAGCCGCGTGGAGCTACATGCTCGCCGCGCGGGCGCGTCGGCTCGGGACCGCCTGGACCACCCTGCACCTGATGTACGAGAAGGAGATCGCGGAGCTGCTCGGCCTGCCGGACGGCGTCGTCCAGGCGGCGCTCATCCCGACGGCGTTCTCCCTCGGCACACAGTTCAGGCCCGCCGCGCGGCAGCCCCTCGACCAGGTGCTCCACGTGGACACGTGGTAGGCGGAGGAACCCACCCATGAGGCACGACGACGGATCACCCCTGCCGAATCGCGCACTCGGGGGACTCACGCTGCCCGCGCAGGGCCTTGGCTGTCTGAGCATGACCTCCTTCTACGCGTCGGCCGACCCCGCCGAGGCGGTCGCCACCGTGCGGCACGCCATCGACCGGGGCGTCACCCTGCTGGACACGGCGGACGTGCAGGGACTCGGCGACGGCGAGCGACTGCTCGGGAAGGCGGTCGCGGGCTGCCGGGACCGCGTGCTGATCTCCACGAAGGTCGGTCTGGAACGCGACCGCGACGGGAGGTTCCTCGGCGTACGGGGCGACCGGGCGTACATCCGGGAGCGCTGCCACGCCTCGCTGCGCCGTCTGGGCGTCGACCACCTCGACTTCTACGTCAAGCACTGGGCGGCTCCCGGCGAGCGGGTGGAGGAGGCGGTCGGCGCCCTGGCGGAACTCGTCACGGAGGGCAAGGTGCGGCATCTGTGCCTCTCCGAGGTCTGTGCCGACACCGTCCGCCGCGCCCACGCGGTGCACCCCGTCACCGCCGTCCAGAGTGAGTGGTCGCTGGTGAGCCGGGGCATCGAGGCCCAGGTGCTGCCCGTCTGCCGGGAGCTGGGCATCGGCGTCATCGCGTCGTGCCCGCTGGGGCGCGGGCTGCTGACCGGACACATCGCCTCGGTCGCCGACCTCGGCCCGGCGGCGGACTTCCGGCGCACCCTGCCCCGCTTCGAGCCTGTCCACCTCGTACGCAACCAAGCGGTCGTGGACGCGCTGCGGCCCCTGGCCGCGAGCCGCGGCCTGTCCGTCGCCCAGCTCGCCCTGGCCTGGCTCCACCACCAGGGCGACGACGTCGTGCCCATCCCGGGCACCAGTCGCCGCGACCACCTGGCGGAGAACCTGGGCGCCGCCTTCGTCGCGCTGACCGCCGAGGAGCTGCGGACCGTGGAGAGCGCGGTGTCGGCCGCGGGTGTCCACGGCGAGCGGTATCCGCCCTTCCTGATGCGGCTCGTCGACAACTGAGCCGCCTTCCCGGCACGAGCGGAGGAACGAGAACGTGCGATTCCTGCAACTCGACCACGAGGTCTGTGAAGAGCTCCTGCCCGGCCTCGCCGACCGTCTCGCCGGTGTGCCGTTCGACGAGCTGGAGTCCCCGGCGAGCCCGGCCATCGCGTTGTTCAAGGAGTACGGCGGCACCAACCTCCTGGTCCCCCGCGACTACGGCGGGATCGGCGCCTGCGCGCTCGACGCCGTCAGGGTGATCCGCGCGCTGGCGTCGCTCGCCCCGTCCCTTGCGGTGGCCACCGCGATGCACCACTTCTCGGTCGGCATGCTGTTCTCCGTGGGGCCGCTCTACGAGAGCGGCACCAGCATCCACACGTCCGTGCTCGACGTGGTCGCGAAGAACCGTTCGCTCATCGCGTCGGGCTACGCGGAGGGGCGCTCCGGGCGCGGCATCCTCACCCCCACCGTCGAGGCCCGCGAGACGGCCGGTGGCTATCTCGTCAGTGGCTCCAAGAAGCCGTGCAGCCTCTCGCGTTCGATGGACTTCCTCACGGCGAGCGTCGCGCTGCCCGGGCGCGACGGGGACACCGGGATGGGTCTTCTGGTGCTTCCCGCCGCCACGCCGGGCATCTCCGTGCACGAGTTCTGGTCGACGTTCCCGCTGGCCGGAGCGGAGAGCCACGAGGTCCGCCTCACCGATGTGTTCGCCCGGGCGGAGCACGTCCTGCGGGCCCCGGCGAACGCCGCCGAGAAGCTTGACGAGCTCAACGAGGCCGGGGTGATCTGGTTCCAGATGATCGTGGCCGCCTCGTACACCGGCGTGGCCAGCGCGCTGGTCGATCTCGTCCTGCGCGAGCGGCGCGGCCCTGCCGGGGAGCGGGCCCAGCTGTGTCTGCTCATCGAATCCGCGGCGTCCCTGGTGGAGGGGGTGGCCCGCCGGATCATGGACGGCGACCTCGGCAACGACTGTGCCGCCGCCTCCCTGTTCACCCGCTTCTCCGTGCAGGACATCATCACCCGGGCCGTCTCCCAGGCGGTCGAGATGCTGGGCGGGATGGCCTTCGTCACCTCGCCGAGGATCGCGTGCCTGGCCTCCGCCGCGCAGGCCGTCGTCTTCCATCCCCCCTCGCGGATGAGCATGAGCGAGGCGGTCGTCGACTACTACACGGGCAAGCCGCTGCTGTTCTCGTAGTGAGCCCGCTGGCGACGACAGCGCGTCTGACAGCGCCGTCACGGCCGTGGTCCGGCCCGACGCGCACGTGTGGGGGCGCCGATACCGGCGCCCCCACACGTGCGCGTCGGATCAGCGGCGCGGCACGAAGTCCACCACGTCACCGGCTCGCTCCCCGCCCGACAACTGCCCGTTGCGCTCGGTGCGGATGTAGACCCGGTGCAGCCACCGGTCCTTGCCGTCCCAGCGCGGTACGAAGGGGGTACGGGCGTGTGTCGTACGGAAGTTGTCGACGATGAGCAGGTCGCCGGGGACCAGGTACACGGCTTCGCGGATCTCGTCGAGGGCCTTGGAGAGGGTGGTGACGGCCTCGATGTCGGCGGCGTCCTGGGGGGCGAGCAACTCGCGGTCGTACCCGAGGTACGGGTCCCGCGGGTCGCCGTAGAGCGGCTTGACGTTCGCCAGGGCGCCGGGGTCGTCGGCGCCCCCGCGGAAGGCGACGTCCACGCAGCAGGGCAGCGGCCGGTCGAAGAGGCGGTCGCGTACGGCGTCCGGCAGCAAGGGGAGCGCCTTGCGGATGGAGCCGACGAGGGTGGCCGCCGTGTGCTCGTGGTCCGCCCGGGAGCACGCGAGCAGCACGTAGTTCGGCTGACGCACGTGGTAGGCCATCTCGGTGTGGAACTCGAGCAGGGTCTCGGAGGTCTCGGAGGAGAGGTAGTGCGCGCCCGGTGACGGGTAGACGTCGTGGTACACGGTGGCGGAGCGCAGTTCCCGGTAGCCGGTGTGCAGGCCGAGGCGGCGTCCGACGACGGCGAGCATGGCCTCCTGGTTCAGGAGCGGCCGGTCCACGGGCGCGGGCGTGCTGTCGGGGGTGCGCGGCAGGGCGTCGTCGTCCTCCACCGGCAGGCCCCGCAGCAGGAGGTATCCGTTGCGGTTTCCGTCGGCTCGGAAGGCGTCGAGCGTCCCGGCCAGCGGAGCGGGCAGCGCGTCGGCGGCCGTGCCCGCCGCGGCGAGGAATCCGTGGAGGTCCCTGCGGGGGACCCGGGGCAGCCGCGCGGCCAGCTCCAGCAGGCGCGCGGAGTACGGGGAGCAGTCGAGCTCGGTCATGGGGAGGTCCTTTCTCGGGTGTGTGCGCGGGCGTACTGGTAGAGCAGCTCGGCGCCGATCTCGGAGGCGAGGAGGGAGGTGATGCCGCCGTGGTCGTAGGGCGGCGAGACCTCCATCACGTCGAAGCCCACGGGCCGCAGCGCGCCGACGTGGCGCAGCAGGGCGAGCACCTCGCGCGAGGTGGGGCCGCCCGGGGCGGGGGTGCCGGTGCCCGGGGCGAACGCCGGGTCCACGACGTCGACGTCCACCGACACGTAGACGGGTGCGTCGTCGAGGAGGGAGCGGACCAGCCGCCCGGCGTCCTCGGGCCCCAGGGCGCAGAACTCGTCGGAGGTGACGATCCGCACGCCGTGCCCGCGGGCGTAGTCGAGCGAGTCGGGCCGCGGGTTGTGGCCCCTGATGCCGATCTGCACCATGCGTGCCGCGTCGACGAGCTTCTCCTCGATGGCGTGCCGGAAGGGCGTGCCGTGGTGGTACTCGCCGCCGTAGACGGCGGGGTTGGTGTCGGAGTGGGCGTCCAGGTGCAGGACGGCGACCGGCCCGTGCCGGGCCGCGACGGCACGCAGCGCGGCCAGCGTCAGCGAGTGGTCGCCGCCGATCATGAGGAAGGCGGCGTTGCCGGCGAGCAGGCCGCTCAGCCTGTCCTGGGCGGTGGCCATGGCGATGTGCATGTTGAACGGGGTCAGGTCGATGTCACCGGCGTCGACGCAGTCGACGAGGTCGAAGGTGCCTGGCCCCCGGTCGATGCCGACGCCGTGGATGAGCCCGGACTCGCCGCGTACGGCGCGCGGGCCGAAGCGCGCGCCGGGCCGGTAGCTGGTGCCGCCGTCGTAAGGGGCGCCGATCACCACGACGTCCTTGCCGTGCGGTGCCGGGTCGTGCGGCAGGCGCATGAACGTGGGGATCTGCGCGTAGCGCGGCGAGACGGTGGTGTCGATGCGGTCCACGGTGCGGTCCCTTCCTTCCTGGGCGAGGTGCTGGTCGGTCGCGGGCGGTTCGTGGTGGTGCCGCGATCGAAGGGGGTGCGGCGGCCGAAGGGGGTGCGGCGATCGCGTGCGCGGTCACCGTGGGACCGGGTGGGCGCCGCGCGGCTCCCGGTCGGCGACGAGGCAGGCGATCGCGTCGACGGCCACCTCGTCCGGGTGCCGTCCGCCGACGACGACCTGGTCGAAGATCTCCCTGACGATCCGCTGTTTGGCCGGGCGCACACGGTCCTGCGGGACACCGCTGTCCTGGAGGAGCCGGGTGAACGACGACGTGGTGCCCGACCCCTCGTGCACGCCGAGTTTGGGGCGGACGACGACCTCGTGGGGCAGGACGCCGCTCATGGCGGCGCGCAGCACCCACTTGTCCCGCCCGTGGCGGTGCTTGAGCCCGGCCTCCACCGACACGAGGAGGTCGAGGACGTCGCGGTCCCAGTAGGGGTGGGTCGACCAGTGGCCAGCCACCGCGGAGAGGGCCGGTGTCATCTCGTTCAGGCCGTCGAAGGTGTTCATGTCGCGGCAGACGGCCTCCTCCAGGTGGGCGAGCCTGCCCTCCCGGTGCATTCCGCCGAGCGGGATGTCGGCCCCGTACCCGGTGAGCACGCGCCGACCGGCGGTGCCGTCGGCTCCCGTGCCGCTGAGGCGCAGGTACAGCGCGGTCAGCGGCAGCAGGTACTCGACGACGTCCGGGTCGAGGCACTCCGCCGCCCAGACCGCGTACGGCAGTTGCCGCAGCAGCTCCGGGGTCGGGATGGTGATCTCCTGGTGCGTGGAGCCGATGTGCCGGGCGACGACGCGTGCCTGCGGGAACTCGTCGGCCTCGTCGGTGCCCATGGAGACCGTGTCGATGGGGCCCGGCGACCGGCGGGCGGCCAGCGCCGCGACCGATGAGGAGTCGATGCCGCCCGAGAGCACCACCAGGGGCGTGCCCGCACCCGTGCGGGCCGCCACCGCGCGCTCCAGGGTGCGGCGGACGGCCTCGGCCGCTTCGTCCTCCGGCAGGATCCGGCGGGCCGACGGCGGCGCCCAGGTGCGGTGGGTGACGCACGTCCCGGTGGCCACCTCGATGTCCAGGGCCGTGCCCGCCGGGACCTGGTGGATGCCGAGCCGTCCGCGCACCGGCCGGGCCGGGGCGGGCCGCCCCCGAGGGGTGGTCCGCAGCGCCTTCGCCTCCGTCGCCGCCAGGACCCGGCCCGGGGCGACGGAGACGTACAGGGGCACCGACCCCGCGTGGTCCGTGGCGAGCACGGCGCGCCGGGAGTCCGTGAGCAGCGCGGCGAACCGCCCGTTGAGGAGCCGGAAGACGTGGGTGTCGTAGAGGTCGAAGAGGGCCAGGACCAGGGCGGCGTCGCTGTCCGGCAGCGCGCGGCCGGGCAGAAGGCCGAGCAGTTCGCCCTGGTGGTACAGCTCTCCGGCGAGGACAAGGGTCCTGTCCTGGTGGCGGGCGCACGCCTGGTCGGGTGCCCCGGAGTGCAGGAGGACGGCGTGCAGTGCGCGGTCGGCCGTCCGCTCGTGCCACCGGGCCCGGGAGCCGTGGGAGGCGAAGTCCGGTGCGAGGGGTCCGTCGCCGTCGAGGCGGACCTCCGCCTGGAAGCCGGTGGCGGCGGGAAGTGTCGCCTCCATGGCTCAGATGGTCAGGGCGGCGAAGCCACCCGCCTGGAAGTCGTAGCTCACCGGTACCTCGACCAGGAACGGCCGACCCAGGCCCGCGCCCTTGCGCAGCGCCGCGAGCAGTTCCTCACGGGTGGTGGCCCGGACGGCCTCCACCCCGTTGGCGCGCGCGAGCGTGGTGAAGTCGACTCCGGTGAACTTCACCGCGGGGTCGTGGGAGCGGTGGTGGCCGATGTTCTGGTACAGCTCGATCAGGCCGTTGGCGTCGTTGTTGACGACGACGGTGACGATGGGCAGGTTGAGCCGGGCGATGGTCTCCAGGTCGGCGCTGTTGGAGTGGAAGCCGCCGTCACCGGCGATGAGGAAGGTCGGCTGTCCGGGCCGGGCGAGCTGCGCGCCGATGGCCGCCGGGATGCGGACGCCGTAGTGACGGAAGAACCCGATGTCGGAGACGATGGTGCCTTCCCCCGCTTCGGCGGTCTCCGCCATGACGGTGTTCATGGAGTCCATCACCTGGTGCACGCGCAGGCCGTCGTCGTACTGGCGGGGGTCGGCGAGGAACTCCGCTATGCGCTCCCGCAGCGGCGAGACGTCGTGCGGGGTCTTCGCGGCGAGTCCGGCGGTGCCCTGGTCGAGGAGCTCCACGAACTCCCGTACGTCGGTGACGACGTCGAGGTCCGGGCGGTAGACCCGCGGTACGGGGTTGGCCGTGGGCGAGACCCTGACCGTGGTCTTGTCCGTCCCGCGCTGCCACATCGAGGGGCGCAGATCCTCGGCGTAGTCATAGCCCAGGGTGAGGATGAGGTCCGCGGGGCCGAAGAGGGTGTCCAGGGCGGGGAAGTCCAGGATGCCGTCCATGTAGCCGGTGACCGCGCCGTAGTCCAGCTCGTGGCCGTGCGGCAGCACGCCCTTGGCGGTGTACGTGGTGATGACCGGCGTCCTCAGCCGCTCGGCGAGGGCGTGGATGGCGGGCACGGCACCGGAGCGGATCGCGGCGGCGCCGACGACCAGGACGGGGTGGCGCGCCGACCCGATCAGTTCGGCCGCCCGCAGCGCGGCCTCCCGCCAGCCGTCCTCGACCGCGCCGACCGGCTTGGCCAGGGCCCTGGCCCCGGGGTGCGGCCGTGTGGTGTCGACCTCGCTGCCGAGCAGGTCGACGGGCAGGGAGATGAAGCTGGGCCCGACCGGTTCGGTCATCGCCGCGCTCACCGCCGAGTCCACCAGGTCGGTGATGTCGTCGGGGCGTCGGAGTTCCACGCGGTACTTGGTCAGCGGGCCCATGACGGAGACCGAGTCGAGGCACTGGTGCGTGTCGTTGGGGAAGAGGTCGTGGGACTCGGACTGGGCGGCGAGCGCGATGACCGGCGACCGGTCGAGGACGGCGGTGGCGACGCCCGTGGCCAGGTTGGTCAAGCCGGGGCCCAGCGTGGCCCAGCACGCCTGGGGCCGACCGGTGATGCGGGCCAGTACCTCCGCCGCGACACCGGCGGTGAACTCGTGCCGGGTCAGCACGAAGTCGACGCCGTCCGCCTCGTCGAAGAGGATCGACGCGGCCTCGCGGCCGACCACCCCGAACACGGTGCGTACGCCGTGGTCGTGGAGCCGTCGCAGCAGGGCGTGGGCGGTGGTCTGGGTGGTGCGGGGGCCGGTGGACACACGGGACATGGCGGTTCCTCTGCGTCGATGCGGATGGCGGCTGCGCCGGTCGTGATCCCGGCACGGGGGTGGCGGGAGCCGAGGGGCTCTTCGGCGCTCACTGGGCCACTGTGTCGACCGCGCCTTGCAGGGGGGTGGACGGTTCCCTTGCACCGTTCCCGCGCGACCCGGTGACGGACGCCGGGGCCGCCGGGTCAGCCAACCGGAGCCCGGCAGTCGGTCAGGGTCAGGCACAAGGCGCCCGGTTCCGGGCGAGGGGCGGGCGCCGTCGTCGGGCGAAGGTGGGGGACGGCAGAGTGACGGCGCCGTGGAGCGGGGCGGTCCGCCGCGCCAGGCAGAGAGGACCGGATGACGCAGTGAAGCCGACGAGCTGTGAACCCCGTGCCGGGCTACGCGATCGGGCCGGAGCACCACCGATCGGCACGTTGGGCTGTCTGTCCGTGCGCGTCCACGGTCGGCCCCTGGAACTGGGACCGCCACGCCAGCGGGCCGTCCTCGCCCTGCTCCTGATCAGCGCGGGCAGCGTGGTGTCAGTCGACTCGATCATCACCCAGATCTGGGGTGACACCCCACCGGCAGCCGCCCACGCGACCCTGCAGTCGTATGTCTCCCGCCTCCGGAAGCTCCTCGCCGACTGCGTACTCCCCGACGGCTCGCGGCCCCGACTCCACTACCGGCAACCGGGGTACGAGCTGGTGATCGACCCGGAGCACGTCGACGTCCACAGCTTCGAGCGCTCAGCGCGCGTCGGTGTCCGGCTGGCACAGGAAGGGCGCGTCGAGGAGGCGCACGCGCTGCTCAGCCCCATCCTGGACGACTGGCACGGAGCGCCGTACGACGAGCTGAACGCGTACGACTTCGCCGTGCACGAAGCCGCCCGGCTCGAACAACTGCGGCTCAGCGCCCTGGAGGCGTGGGCCCAGTGTGCGCTGGGTCTTGGCGGGGAGGAGGACGTGCTGCACGCCCTGGCTCAGGAGGTGCGGCGGAACCCGCTGCGCGAGCGGCTGATCGGGCTCTATATGCACGCCCAGTACCGGCTCGGCAGGCAAGCGGACGCCCTGTGCACGTACGAGCGGACGCGCCGCGCCCTCGCGGACGAGATCGGTGCCGACCCCGGCAAGGAGCTGGCGGCGCTGCACGCGGCGATCCTGCGGCAGGACGGCTGCCTCGACCGCGCGCCCGGCGCCCTCGCCACCGCGCCCGGGGCCACCGCCACCGTCGCGACGGGCGGCCACAGCTCCACCGCGACGGTCGCGGCGGTCGCGCCCCGGTCCCCGACCGGCACCGAACCGGGCCGGATCACGATCCCGCCGCCCCGCCCCCGCCCCGGGCGGGGCCGCGACGCGGGAGCGCGTCCGCGCGGGTGCGGCGGCACGCGACCGGTGCTCGTCGGGCGGGACGAGGAGGTGCGGGCCCTGTCGGAGTCCGCCACGGGTGCTTTCCACTGCTCCGGCCGGGTGGCGTTCGTCGTCGGAGAGGCTGGCAGCGGCAAGACACGGCTGGTGTCCGAACTCGCGGGGACCGTCCCGCACGGCGTACACGTGGTGTGGAGCTCCTGTTCGGAGAGTGAGGACAAGCCGGACTACTGGCCGTGGACGACGCTCTTGCGCCGCTGGAACCGGCTCTGGCCCGAACGGGTGCGACGACTGCCCGGCTGGGTGCGCCACAGCGTCGCCCGCCTGCTGCCCGAACTCGCGTCGGACGGAGGCGATGTGCCGCACCCGCGACCGGTGCCGGGGCCGCTGACCAGGGACGCCCGGTTCACCCTGCATGACGCGGTGTGCCAGACGCTGCTCTGCACCGTCCGCGAGCCGACGGTCCTCGTCGTCGAGGACGTGGACCGGGCCGACGCCCCGTCACTCGCCGTGCTGCGGTTGCTCGTCGAGCAGGCGCGGACCGTGCCCGTTCTCCTCGTGGTCACCTCCCGCACCTTCCGCCTCGCCCACGACGGCGCGCTGCGGCGCGCGGCGGCGGTGATCCTCCAGTCGCCCGACGCACGCCGGATCCCGCTCAAGCCCCTTGACCTCCCGGCCACCCGTTCGCTCGTGGAGTCGACGCTGGGCGAGATCCCCGCACCGCACCTCCTGGACAGGCTCCACCGGCGCACCGTGGGCAACCCCTTCTTCCTCAGCTATCTGCTGCACGCGCGGCGGCAGGGGCTCTCGGGGGTCTGGACGCCGCGATCCCCCATGAGCTGGCCGGAGTCGTGCTGCAACGCCTGGCGGGCCTTCCTCCCGGAGTCCGCCGTGCCCTCGAACTCTGCGCGGTCAGCGAGGAGGGCTGCGCGCCCCGTGTCATCGAGGCCGTGCTGCGCCGCGAAGGCGTCCCCACGGACGTCCTCCTGACGGCCGTGCACGGCGGACTGCTGGAGTTCGCCTCCTCTGGAGCGGACCGGCTGCGCTTCGTCCACCCGCTGGTGCGCGAGGCGGTCTGGTACGACGTGGAGAGCGCGCGTGCGGTCGCGTCCGCCGCCGACGGTGTGCGGACGCCGTCCGCCGACTAGGCGGACGCTGACAGACGCTGGCTGACAGGCGCCGGTCGAGCTGTCGCCCGTTCCCGATAGTTCAGGTAGTTCAAGGTAGTTCAAGCGAACGGCAAGCGATGTGTGTCACGGTGGCTCCGCGGGCGGCGGACATGGCGCACGCGGCACGCCACGCCGCGCCACGGCTCGTGCCGCGGCTCCGTGGGGCACGGGCCGCGCCCGCCGTCGGCGCACGCAATGGTCGGCATCCGCTCCTCGGGAAGGGAACTCCAGTCCGATGCACGCCTCTTCTCCGCAAGGTTTCCGCATCCACCACGGCCGAGTCGGCATCAAGGAGGCGGATCCGGACTTCGCCGTGATCGCCTCGGAGGTGCCCGCGTCCGTGAGCGCGGTGTTCACCCGCTCGCGCTTCGCTGGCCCCAGCGTCCTGATCAGCCGGGAAGCGGTCGCGGACCGGTCGGCCCGCGGTGTCGTCGTCCTCTCCGGCAACGCCAACGTCGCCACCGGAGCCGAGGGACTGAAGGACGCCGAAGAGGTCCGCCGCCATGTGGCCGCGTCGATCGGGGCGGACGAGAACGACGTGCTGATCGCCTCGACCGGACTGATCGGCCACCGCTACCCCATGCCCCGTGTGCGCTCCCACGTCGCGTCCCTGCGGTGGCCGTTCCCCGGCGCGGACTTCGACGCGGCGGCCACGGCCATCATGACGACCGACACCCGGCCCAAGGTCCGCCGCGCGCGGTGCGGCGACGCGACGCTGGTCGGCATCGCCAAGGGGGTGGGCATGATGGAGCCGGACATGGCGACGCTGCTCACGTTCTTCTGCACCGACGCGCGGGTGGGCCCGGTCGTGCTCGACGACGTCTTCCGCCGCGTCATGGACCGTACGTTCAACGCGCTGAGCATCGACACCGACACGTCCACCAGCGACACGGTGGCCATCTTCGCCAACGGGCTCGCGGGTCCCGTGGACCTGGTGGCGTTCGAGGAGGCCCTGGACGCCGTCGCCCTGGACCTGGTGAAGGACATCGCCCGCGACGGTGAGGGCGCCACGAAGCTCATCGAGGTGCGGGTCACCGGAGCCAGGGACACCGGGCAGGCCAAGCGGGTGGCCAAGGCCGTGGTCAACTCGCCACTGGTGAAGACGGCGGTACACGGCGCCGATCCCAACTGGGGCCGGGTCGCCATGGCGGTGGGCAAGTGCCAGGACGACCTGGACATCGTGCCCGAGCGTGTCACGATCGGTTTCGGGGACCAGGAGGTGTACCCGACAAGGCCCGGCCCGGAGCGGCTCGCGCGCGTCGCGGAACTCCTGAAGGACGACGAGGTCGTCCTGAGCGTCGACCTCGGGGTGGGCGGGCGCTCCCCCGGCGAGTTCACGGCCTACGGCTGTGACCTCACCGAGGGGTATGTGCGGCTCAACGCCGACTACTCGACCTGACCGCCGTCGGCCCGGTGACGTCATGGCGTACGACTGCGATCCCCTCGCGGGGTCCGAAGGCGGGCTACGGGAGTCGGACTTCCGTACGGTACTGGGGCGTTACCCCACCGGGGTCGCCCTGGTCACCGCACCCGCGGGGGGTCCGGGAGCGGAGCCGCTCGGGATGGTCGTCGGCACGTTCACCTCGGTGTCCCTGGATCCGCCCCTGGTCGGGTTCCTGCCCGCGCGGACGTCGACGACCTGGCCGGGCATCCGGGCGGCGGGCCGGTTCTGCGTCAATGTGCTGGGCGCCGGACAGCGGGACGTGTGTGAGGCGTTCGCCACCAGGTCGCCGCACCGCTGGGAGGTCCCCCACCGGGGGTCGCCCTCCGGCTGCCCCGTCCTGCCCGACGCCGTCGCCTGGATCGACTGCGCGGTACACGCGCAGACCGAGGCGGGCGACCACTGGTTCGTCACGGGTCTGGTGCGTGCGATGGGCGTCGGGGGCCAGGGACCCCCGATGGTCTTCCTGGGCGGCCGATACGGCTCCTACGCGCCGCGACCGCTCCACTGGGACCAGGCTCTGGGACCCGTCTAGGGGCACCCGTCCCCGTCCTTTCGTACGGGATGGCTCAGGCGGGGCCCGTGGTCGCGTCGTGCACCTTCTCCAGCAGGTGGTCTGCGTCGGGGTGGCCCCACTCGGCGAGGATGGCCGCCGCGTGCTCCCAGCTCGCCCGGGCGGCTCGGTGATCCCCTTGGGCGTGCAGGGTGTCGCCGACGTGGCCGATGCTCTCGGCTTCGAGCGTGCGCTCGCCGATCTCGCGGTAGAGGACGAGGGCCTGCCGGTAACAGGACAGGGCGTGCGTGTACTGCCCCAGGTGGTGGTGCGCGTAGCCGATGCTGTCCCAGGCACGGGCCTCACCGCCCGCGTCCCCGGTGTCCTGGTGCAGGGCGACGGCCGCGGCGCACTGCGTGAGCGCCTCGTGGTGGTCGCCGCGCAGGATGTGGGTCCAGCCGATCTCGTTGAGGACGTTGGCCTGGCCCCTGGCGTTGGCGGTGGTCCGGTAGTGGGCCAAGGCCCGGGCGTAGTGCTCCAGGGCCTCCTCGTAGCGGGCGCGGCTGTTGGCGAGGAAAGCGAGGCTGCGCAGGGTGCGGGCCTGGCCGTCGCGGTGGTCGAGGGCGGTGAACAGGCGCAGGGCGCGGTCCAGGTGCGAGCGGGCCTCGGCGTCCGCACCCGTGCGGTGCAGGGCGAAGCCCAGGGTGCGGTGGAGGTGGGCGCGGCCGAGCGGATCGCCCAGCCGTTCGGCGGCTGCGAGACCCGCGCGCTGGAGGGAGATCTGCTCGTCCCTGAGCCCCCGGCGATCCGCGAAGAGCTCCAGGGTGAGCGCCAGTTGCCAGGCGTGGGTGAGGAAGCCGCCGGTGTCCGCGGACTCGACCAGGGCGAGCAGCGCCGGGAGCTCCACGGTGAGCCA
The DNA here is from genome assembly GCF_049542095.1 of Streptomyces sp. G45. Classification (NCBI taxonomy): domain Bacteria; kingdom Bacillati; phylum Actinomycetota; class Actinomycetes; order Kitasatosporales; family Streptomycetaceae; genus Streptomyces; species Streptomyces sp. G45. The sequence continues at coordinate 8,113,136 of NZ_JBMUZU010000001.1, forward strand.
GGCGGTGGCCGACTCCCGCCCGGAGAGGGGCGCGGGCGTGGCGCCGGTGTGGCGTGAGGGCGGGGGCTCGCGCTCGGTGCGGTGGGGATACAGCAGGTCGACGGCGGACTGCGCGGTGTGCAGGGCGTGGTCGAGGAGGCGCCCGAGGGCGTCGCGGCGCCCTTGCTCGGTCTCCTCGGCGCGGACGCGTTCGGCCGCGTAGGCGCGCAGCAGGTCGTGGCAGGCGTAGCGGCCCGGAGCGGGTTCGGTCAGGAGGTGCGAGCGGGTCAGGTCGGCGAGCGCCGCGCGTGCCTCGCGCGGCTCCAGGCCCGCCAGGCTCGCCGCGGCGTGCCGGGACACCTCGGGGCCGGGATGGATCGACAGGAGGCGGAACAGACGGGCGGTCGTGGGGGTCAGGTACCGGTGCGACCAGGAGAAGACGGCGCGGACGTCGGCCTCGTCGCCGGAGAAGGCGTCCAGACCGCCGTGGCCCTCGCGCAGTTCGGCGGCGATCGACGCCAGCGGGAAGCCGGGGCCCGAACCGGCGCGGGCCGCCACGATCGCGAGTGCCAGGGGCAGTCGGCCGCAGAGACCGATGATGGCCTCGGCAGCCGCCGCCTCGGCCGCGATCCGCTGCGGGCCGAGGCGGCGGGACAGGACCTCGCGCGCCTCCGTCTCGCTCAGCGGGCCCAGGATGAGCGAGCGGGCGCCTTCGGCGGCGATCAGGCCCTGGAGCCGGTTGCGGCTCGTGACCATGACGTGACAGCCGGGCGCTCCGGGCAGCAGGGGGCGCACCTGGGCGGAGTCCCTGGCGTTGTCCAGCAGGACCAGGACGCGCCGGTCCGCCAGCAGATGCCGGTACAGCGCGGCTCGGGCGTCCAGTCCGACCGGCATGTCCTGCGGATGCACGCCCAGGCCGTACAGGAAGGCACACAGGATCTCGCCGCTCTCCAGGGCGGCTCCGGCCGGGTCGAAGCCCCGCAGGTCCGCGTACAACTGACCGTCGGGGAAGCGGGAGGCGACGCCATGCGCCCAGTGCACCGCCAGGGAGGTCTTGCCGACCCCGGCCATCCCCTCGATCACCGTGATCGTCGGGGCCGGGGAGGCGGTGGCGCCGTGGGGGCCGCGTCGCGTCGACAGCGCCTGGGCGCGGGTGAGGTCGTCGTCACGTCCGGCGAACACCGGGAGGTCGGCTGGGAGGTGTGCGGGGCGGACTCGGGGGGTGCGGCGGGGTGGGGGCGGCGTGGTGGGTGACGGGGTGGGGGGTGGGGTCGGCGGGTCGGCGGTGCCCGTCGTGTCCGCATCCGTATACGTGCCCTTGCCCTTGCCCGTGCCCGTGCCCGTGCCCGTGCCCGTGTCTGGGGCGGGGCGGACGGTGGCCGGGTGCTGGTCGAGCACCCGCCGCTGGGCGTCGGTCAGCTCCCGGCCCGGCCCGACGCCCAGCTCCTCGGCCAGCCGCTCCCGCACGGCCCGGTATGCGGCGAGCGCCTCGGCCTGGCGTCCGGTGGCGGAGAGCGCCAGTACCAGATGCGCCTGCACGGACTCGTCCAACGGGTGGGCGGCGGCGGCCTGCCGCAGGGGGGCCAGGACGCGGCCCGACGCACCCGCCGACAGGGCCACCGTGGCGGCGGCGCGCACCGTGCTCACGCATTCCTCGTCCACGGCCGTGAACACCGGGTGCGACCGCACCTCCGCGGCGATGCCGCAGGCCACCGGGCCCCGCCACAGCGCGAGGGCGTCGGCGTAGAAGCCGGTCGCGGTCGGGGGCGAGCCGTCGCGCGTGGCCTGCCGAGCCCGCTCCGCGAGCTGCCGGAAGACCAGGAGGTCCAGGCAGTCGGCGTCGACGTCGAGGCGGTAGCCGCCGGAGCCGCGCGTCAGCGGTATGGTTCCGCCGCCGTTCCCCTCCGCGCTCAACAGGCGCCGTAACGAACTCACGTGGTGGCGCACCACGTTGGGAGCGCTCCGTGGCGGTCCCTGCGGCCACAGTACGTCGATCACGTCACTCAGGCCCACCGGTGAACCCGCGCGCACCAACAGCAGTGCGAGGAGGGCTCGTTGCTTGGGGGGACTCGGCGTCACTTCGGTCCTGCCGTGCCATGCCCTGACTGGTCCGAGCACCGTGAACCGCATAGGCACGAACTTTAGTCGGGCCCTGGGTGGGCTGTCCGGCCCGGGGCCTGGCGGGCTGTCCGGCCGCGGGAGGCGCCCGGGCTGCCGCCAAGGGCTTTTCGACACGTTTTCGACACGCTGCCTCCTCTACGCTCGCGGTACCACGGCGGCCGCAACGCCGCCTGTGCGAGGCAGTCGTGCGCACTAGTCGGCCCTGCGCCTCCTACCGGTGTGGGGCCTGGGGGTGTCGGGCGGCCGACGCGCCAGGGCGGGTTCGGGTCCGGCCGTGACCGATGCCGGAGCTGACACGGGGAGGGCTCTACATGACCGGCACAGCCACAGGCCGCGTGACCGTGACAGAGGGCGAGGAGCGCCGCCGCCACATCGTGGTCACCGCCCGCCGGGCGGGATCCGTCGACGTCACCGCGATCGCCGCGGACCTCGGTGTGTCCAAGGAGACGGTGCGGCGCGATCTGAGCCGGTTGGCGCGGCGTGGTCTGCTGCGGCGTACGCACGGGGGCGCGTACCCGATGCGGAGCACCGGGTTCGAGACGACGCTTGAGTCCCGCACGCGCACGCACGTCGAGGAGAAGACGCGGATCGCGGCGACCGCCGCCGGGCTCCTGCGTGATGCCGAGACGGTCTTCGTCGACGAGGGCTACACTGCCCAGCTCGTCGCTGAGGCACTGCCCGACGACCGTCCGCTGACCGTGATCACGGCATCGCTCGCCGCCGCCCAAGCCCTGGTGGCCCGTCCCCGGGTCAGGGTCCTGCTCCTCGGCGGCCGGGTCCGGGGCGGCACGATGGCCACCGTCGACCACTGGGCGGCCCGGATGCTGTCGGAGTTCGTCGTCGACCTGGCGTATCTGAGTGCCAACGGCATCTCCCGCGAGCACGGCCTCACCACCCCCGACCCGACCGTCAGCGAGGTCAAGCGGCAGGCCGTGCGCGTCTCGCGTCGGCGGGTGTTCTGCGGGGTGCACGCCAAGTTCGGGGCGGTGAGCCTTTGCCGGTTCGCCGAGGCGCGCGCCTTTGAGACGATCGTCACCGACATCCGACTCCCGCAGAGCGAGGCCCGCCGTTACGCGCTCCTCGGTCCGAAGGTGCTGCGTGTGTGACGGCGACGGTCTGAGCCCCCGGATCCTCAGGCGCTCCGGCCCTCAGGCGTGTGGCTCGCGGTGGAACAGGGCCGTCCACAGGAAGTCCTCGCCGAACAGCGGTGACCGCGGGGGCTCGGCGCGCATGCGGCGCAGTTCGACCTCGGTGAGGTCGGCGAAGATCCAGCGCAGGGACTGGGGGGTGTAGGCGAGCCCGCCCTGGAGCCCGCCGCGCCGGTAGAAGTCCGCGTCGTCCAGCTCCGAGCCCATGCCGCCCGCCGCGAAGCAGGTGAGCGCGTAGTGGCCGCCGGGCGCCAGCGCCCGGCCGAGCAGGTCCCGGTAGCTGACGCGGCGGTGCGGCGGCAGGTGGTGGAAGCACCCCGAGTCGTACACCAGGTCGAAGGGGCCGCCGAGCGCCGCCACGTCGAGGGCGAAGGCGTCCCCGAGGAGGAAGCGCACCTCGGCCCCGGCCTCGCGGGCCCGCTCCCGGGCCCAGTCGATGGCCTTGGGCGACAGGTCGACGGCGGTCACGTCGAAGCCGCGGGCCGCCAGGTGCAGCGCGTTGCGCCCCGGGCCGCAGCCGAGTTCGAGCACCCGGCCCGGGGCGATCAGGCCCCGGTCCAGGTAGGAGGCGAGGCTTTCGTCGGGCTTCGCCACGAAGAACGGGACCGCCTTGGAGCGGTCGGCGTAGAAGCCGTCCCACCAGTCGGCGCCGCCCTCGCTCCAGCGGTCGGCCTCCGGCGCGAACAGCCCGTCCAGGAGCCTCAGCACGTCGTCCGCGTCGCGGATGTTCCGGTCCATCTCCACCCCTTTCACGAGCTTCGAACAGTACCGGGAGAACGTACGAAACCCCAGGTCAAGGAGGGTTTGGTGAAGGCGTGGCCGGGTGTGTGCGGGGCGGGCGCGGGACCGGGTGGGGGGCACCCGCACCCGGGTGCCCGCGTCCGCGTACGGGGCCTTCGCGGGGCGTCAGGCGGGCTTTCCGGGGCCCGGCGGAGGGGGTTTCTACGGGGATTCCGGCAGTGGGCGGCCCTCGGTGTCGTGGGTGGCGAAGTAGCGGGTGGCCAGGCGCTGGCGGCGGGCCGCGAGCACCATCCAGGTGCCGAGGCACAGCTGCGCCGGGGCACGCCACACGTCCTCGAAGCGGTCCCGCACCCGGAGGAACGCCCGCGCGCCCAGCGCCACCGGCCGTGGCAGCGGCCGCCCCCGCCGCACGAGCAGGCACGGCGCCCGGTGCGGCAGCGACCGGGTGTGGGCGACCGGCGAGTCCAGGGTGTAGCGGCGCAGCACCTCGCGGGTCGCGGCGCGCATCACCAGGGGCGCGAGGCGCCACGCGGGGCAGGGGCGGTTGGCGGCGACGCCGAAGGGGATGTGGTGGGCGTCCTTGGCCGCGAGCCGCTCCCAGCGCTCGGGCGCGAAGGAGCACGGGTCGTCGTAGCCGGTGGCGTGGTAGTCGGGATAGCTGAAGCACAGCACGGAACCGGCCGGGATGGCGGGCAGCCCGTCGAGCGCGATGTCGGCGGTGGTGATCCGGTGGGCGATGCCGAACAGCGGGTAGAGCCGGAACGTCTCGTCGATGACGTGGCCGAGGTACCGGTCGTCGTCGGGCGTCCGCGCCAGGCGGCGCTGCGCGTCGGGGTGCTGGGCGAGGACGAGCAGCAGATGGGCCATCGCCTCGGAGAGCTGCACGACGGCCGTGTTGAAGAACGTGCCCTGGAGGTAGTACGCCCGCTCGCGCACCGACAGGCTCCCGGGCAGCGCGTGCGGCACGGACCCGGTGGCCACGCGGCGGACCAGGTAGCGGGTCAGGCGGTGGCGGCGGCGCAGGTGCCGGGGCCGGACGCACTTCAGGGCGCTCACCACGTCGTCGGCGTTGTCCGTGATGAGCCGCCGCACGCGCGGCGGGCACGGCTCGCGGAAGACCCGCTCGTAGAAGAACTCCGCCCACACCGGCATCATCAGGTCGCGCAGCCGCACCAACGACGCTCGCCCCGGGGCGAGTTCGTCCAGGACGGCGGCGGTGCAGCGGGCCGCCGCGCGCGTCAGCTCCGGCGCGGAACCGGCGAGGACGGCCAGGGTGGTGCGGGCCACCTCGTCGTAGCGGGGCCCGGACTCCAGGTGCTCCTGGTGGACCTCGGGCCCCGGCGCGAGCCAGTACCAGAACAGGTCGGACAGCGCCGCGCCCCGGCTGCGGCCGACGGCGGCCGGGTGCGCGTACAGTTCCTCGAACCGGTCGGGCCCCACCTGGTCGTTGGGGAAGGTGATGCCCTCGGCGCCGTTGACGCGGGCGAAGATCCGGGCGCGCAGGGCGACCACGCGCGGCGGCAGCCAGTAGGGCGTGGACAGGGCGACGAGCCCCGCCCCGAGTCCGAGCAGCGCCGCCCGCCGGGGCGTCACGGTGCCCGCCCCGGCCAGGCGCGGCTGACGACCTGGTCGCGGGTGAGGTCGCCCGGGGTGCGCCCGCCGCACAGGGCGAGGACGTGGTCGAACTCCTCGCGCAGCACGTCGAGGACCTGCCGGGCGCCCGCCTCGCCGTCCGCCGCGAGTCCCCACAGGACGGGGCGGCCGACGCCGACCGCGGTGGCGCCGAGCGCGAGCGCGACGGCGATGTCCGCGCCGTGGCGCACGCCGCCGTCGAGCAGGACCGGTACGCGGCCCGCGACGGCGTCGGCCACGGACGGCAGGGCGCGTACGGCGGCCGGGGCGGCGTCGAGCTGACGGCCGCCGTGGTTGGACACCCACACCGCGGCCACGCCCTCGTCGACGGCGAGCCGCGCGTCGTCGGGGTGCAGCACGCCCTTGAGGACGACCGGCAGGGGCGTCAGGTCGCGCAGGCGGCGCAGATGCCGCCAGGTCAGGGCCGGTGACATGGCGATGCGCAGGGTGCCGCCCGGGGGAGTGCCGGGCAGGTCGCGCATGTTCTCGGGGGCGAGTCCCGGCGGCAGTTCGTGGAAGCCGTGGCGCAGGTCCCGGGTGTGGCGGCCGAACACGGGGGAGTCGACGGTGACGACCAGGGCGGTGCAGCCCGCCTTCTCCGCGCGGCGCACGAGGGCCGCGGTGACGTCGTCGTCCGGCTGGGGGTAGAGCTGGAACCACAGGGCCGCGTCGGCGCGCACCTGTCGCGCGGCCCGCGCCACGTCGGCCACGGCGACCGTCGCGGCCACGCCGGTGACCAGGACGGTCCCGGCCGCCGCGGTGGCGCGGGCGGTGGCGCGCTCGCCGTCGGGGTGCGCGAGGCGGTGGAAGGCGGTGGGGGAGACCACCACCGGCAGCGAGGCGCGGTCGCCGAGCAGGCGTACGGAGGTGTCGCGCCGGTCGTTGCCGCGCAGCACGCGGGGCAGCAGCGCGAGGTCGGCGAAGGCGCGGTCGTTGTCGGCGAGCGCGGTCTCGGTGTCGGCGCCGCCCGCGAAGTAGTCGTAGTGGACGGGGTCGAGGGCGGCGCGGGCGCGCTCGTGCAGGGCGGCCAGGGTGGGGGGCGCCGAAGGGGCGCCTGCCGAAGGGGTGCCTGCCGAGGGGGTGCCTGCGGGAGGGGCGCTGGCCGGTGGGGGACTGGTCGGTGGGGTGCTGGCGGATGGGGCACTGGCGGGCGCGGTCCTTGCCGCTGGCCCGTGGGCCGGTGGTCCGCCGGGTGCCGGGAGGCTCACCGGTGGTCCGCGGTCGCCGGTGCCAGATGGGCGCGGAGGAACCGCAGCAGCGGGGCGCGGTGGACCTCCTCGCTGTCCCACTCGTTCTCCAGGTTCTCCGTCAGGTGGTGCTCGGCCACGGGCGTGCCCGCGGCGGAGCCACCGTCGAAGACGCGGACCACCGGGTGCAGATAGCGCCCGTCGAGGCCGCTGGTGTCGCTCTGCGTGACCCGGCCGACCTGGACGTCGAACGGGTTGACCCGGTCGTGGTCCGCGCCGTACTCCAGCGTGACGGCGAGGTAGCGGGAGACGTCTCCGAAGTCACCGTCGGCGACCGCCCGGTGGAGGTGGGCGAGGGGCACCTCCTCGTGGTGGCGCACGGTGCCGTCGGGCCCGATGAGCAGGGCGTCGGCCATGAAGGCGAACAGCTGCCACAGCGCGGAGCTGCGGTTGACGCGCGCGATCACCGCGTCGGCCGCGGCCTCCGGTGTGGGCGGCAGCTCCCGGGAGGGCCAGGGCACGCCGTGGTAGCGCCGCCGCAGGATGTGGTGCAGCGCGCGGACGCCGTACCGGAATCCATGGATGAATCCGCTGGTCGATTTCTTGAAGTCCCGCTGCTGGGTGAGGGTGCCCGCGAAGTAGAGATCGGGCACGTTCACGGATTCCCAGGCGTCGGTCTGCTCCGGGAACCGGTCGCGGATCGTCAGTCGCGGGCGGCATTCCGGGGCGAAAAGGGAGGCGTCGAACCGGAAGCCGGTGGCGAGAATGACACGGTCGTACCGAATCTCCTTGACCACCTCCCGCACCCGGGCGAAGCTCACCGCCACCAGATACGAGCCGTCGGGCCGCAGCCGGATCGACTGGACCGTGCCGTCCAGGAGCGCGTTCTGCGATTTCAACTGGTAGGTGTCGAGGAAATTGTTGTTCACCGCGCGCAGATGGCCGACGAAGTGGGTCTGCCAGGCGAGCCGCAGCGATCCTGGACCGGCCAGATGGATGACGGCGGCCGTCTCGATCAACTGGTCCGCGGTTTCGAACCCCGAATTCCCGCGGCCGATGATCAGCACCCGCTGCCCGGTGAAGTCGGCCGGGTCCACCGAGACGTCGGCGTACCGCTCGGCCGTCTCGACGCCCTCGATGTCGGGGACGTAGGGGCGGCTCACGCCGGTGGCCACGATCAGGCGCCGGGCGCGGAAGACACTGCCGTCGGCGGCGCGGGCCACGAAGTCGCCGGTGCCCGCCGGGGGTCCGGGCCGGGTGATCTCGGTGATGCGGGTGGAGTGGCGGACGGCGAGGCGGTGGGCGGCCGCGAAGTCGCCGAGGTAACGCACCATGGTGTCGGCGTCCGGGAAGTACCGAGGGGTGTAGTCGGTGAACAGCGGGGCGCCCTCGTCGGAAAGCAGCGAATTCCAGTCCGTGCGCAGCCGCAGCTCCGGGTCGTCCCAGCCGGTGTGCACCTTGTTGATCGATATGAGTTTGCGGTGCCGTGGGAATCGAGTGAAGAACGTACCTGGAGCGGCTCCGGACTCCACGATGAGATAGCTGTGCCCGGAGCGTTGGAGGAAATATCCCGCCTGGAGCCCGGCGGGCCCCGCGCCCACGATCAGATAGTCGACCGCCGCACCGTCAGTCACGCCATGCTCCCGTCTCCGGTGAGTGGGTCCTGGTCTCCAACTGCGTGCGTACGCAAGGTAATTGAGTTTTCAAGTGGGTCGCCACCCCGCCTCGTTGTGGCGTGCGTCACATCGAATGGGGGAGTGCTCGCGCCGCGTTCGGCGCTACCGTCATGGCGGTCGGTGCACAATGCCGCGAAATTCGGCCAGGGCGCCCGGAGTTGTTGACGCCTTCGGTATTCCTGGCGTCAATTCAGGGCAGGTCCCCCTCTCTTCCTCGGAGCGGCCACAAGTGGATAATTCGACTGAACCGCCCTTTCCGCAGGCACTCGTCGACGCGTTCCGCCGCCACCCCGCGTCCCCGGCCTTCGAGCACCGCTCGCGCACCGTCACCCGAGGAGACGTCCTGGCCCTCGTCGGCCGCTGCGTCGCCGCACTCCGGGCGGCCGGATTCGGCCCCACCAGCTCCCTCGCCCTGGCCACCGGCGTCACTCCCGAGGGCTTCGCCGCGCAGATCGCGGCCCACCTCCTCGGCTGCCGCGTCACGGGCCTTCGACCGGGCCTGACCCCGGCCCAGCTCGCCCACGTCCTGGCCGGTGGCGTCGACGCGGTCATCGCCGACGCCGACACGGCGCGGCCCGAACTCCTCGCCGCCGCGCGGCGAACGGCGGCACCGGGCGGCATCCCCGTCCTGCGCCTGGAGACCGACCTGCTCGCGGAGCCCGCCCCCGGCGACGAGCCGCCCTGCCGCGGCCTGCTCGACCGCGGCCTCGTCGCCCGCGGCCGCCCCGACGACATCGCCCTGGTGCACCTCACCAGCGGCAGCACCGGCCACCCGAAGGGCTGCGCCGTCACCTACCGCGCCCTGACCGCGTTCTGGGCCTGGCAGCCCGCCCGCTGGGACACGCGGATCACCCGCCTCGCCGCCGGATACCGGCGCTTCCTGCTGTTCGGCACCCTGACGAGCGCCGTCATGTTCGAGCACCTCGGCCTGTGCCTGCTCGGCGGCGGCACGGCCGTCATCCCCGACCCGCCCCTGGAGTTCCCCGCGGTCGTCGAGCGCCACCGCGTCACCGCGCTCCTGATGACCGTGCCCCGCCTGCACCACGTCCTGGACACGCTGCGCACCGAGGGCCCCCGCGCCACCGACCTGAGCGGCCTGCGCGTGGCGATCGTCGCCGGGTCGCCGCTCGCCCCGCACAAGCTCGCCGAGGCCGTGGAGCGCATCGGCCCCGCCGTGCACCAGGCGTACGGCCAGACCGAGACCGGCATGCTCACCCTGCTCACCCCCGACGACCTCGCCCACGGCACCGACGACGTCCTGACCTCCGTCGGCAGGCCCTGGGCCGAGACCGAGCTGAGCGTGCGCGACGCCGAGGGCGAGCCGCTGCCGCCGGGCGCCACCGGCGAGGTCTGGGCGCGCACGCCCTGCGCCATGGCGGGCTACTGGCGCGACCCCGAGGAGAGCGCCGAGGTGCTGCGCGGCGACTGGGTGCGCACCCGCGACATCGGCCACCTGGACCCGGCGGGCCACCTCCACCTGACCGGCCGCGCCCGCGACGTCGTCATCGTCAACGCGATCGTGCACTACACCGGCCCCATCGAGCGCGCCATCGCCGCCCACGACGACGTCGACCAGGCCTATGTCGTCGCCGCGCCGGACGACGAGACCGGCGAGGCCGCGCACGCCTTCGTCGTCCCGGCCCCCGGCAGGGCGCCCGAACTGGCCGCCCTGCGCGAGCACGTCGCCGCCGAACTCGGCGTCACCGGCCTGCCGTCCACGCTCACCGTCCTGGCCGAGGCCCCGGTCGCGGCGAGCGGCAAGCCGGACAGGCGCGCGCTGCTCGCCCGCGTCACCGCCGCTCGAACCGCGGCGCGCGACGACGCGCCCCGGGTTCACCGGCGCGCCGGGACGGCCTCCCGCCGCACGCCGCCGGACGGCTCGCCGGTGCCGTGACCGCCGCCCGCCGCCTGCCCGTTCCCCGGGCCCGGGCCGCCCTCCGCCCGTGAGAAGGCCCGCCGGTAGTCGCTCGGGGACACCCCGACGTGCTTGAGGAAGTGGTGGCGCAGATTGTTCGCCGTGCCGAGGCCGCTCAGCTCGCCGACCTTCTCCACGGGCAGGTCGGACGCCTCCAGCAGGCTCTGCGCCCGCGCGAGCCGCTGGTTGAGGAGCCACTGGAGCGGCGTCGTGCCGGTCGCCGCCTGGAGCCTGCGGTAGAACGTGCGCGGGCTCATCACCGCCCGCCGCGCCAGGTCCTCCACCGTCAGCGGCTCCGCCAGGTGGCGGCGCGCCCACTCCAGGACCGGGGCCAGGCCCGCGTCGTCGGTCGTGGGCACCGACAGGTCGATGAACTGGGCCTGCCCGCCCGGCCGGTGGGCGGGCACCACCATGCGCCGCGCCAACTGATTCGCGATGTGCGCCCCGAGGTCGCGGCGCACCAGGTGCAGGCACAGGTCGAGCCCCGCGCTCAGGCCCGCGCTGGTCAGGACGTCGCCGTCATCCACGTACAGGACCGAGTCGTCCACCCGCACCTTCGGATGGCGCGCGGCCAGCTGCCCGGTGTGCTGCCAGTGCGCCGTGGCGCGGCGGCCGTCGAGCAGGCCCGCCTCGGCGAGCGCGAAGGCGCCGGTGCACAGGGAGACCACGCGGGCGCCCGCCTCGTGGGCGGCGCGCAGCGCGTCGGCCAGGCCGGGCGGCAGCGGGGCGCCGTCCGTGACGACCGCGTCGGGCACCGACGGCACGATGACCGTGTCCGCCGCCGCGAGGTCCGCGAGCCCGTACGGCGTCCGCAGGGACAGGCTGAACCGGGCGGCGGCCACGGGCTCAGCGGGCTCGTCGGGCCCCTCGGGCGAGCCGGTGCCGCACAGCCGCAGGTCGTACCACGGGTCGTGCAGATCGGGCTGCGGCGTGCCGAACACCGTGCAGGGGATGCTCAGTTCGTACAGGTCCCAGGACGGGAGCCCGATCTCCTCGGTCACGACCACCGCGACGGAACCAGCGCTCATGCGGCGAGAATACGGCGCCCCGCCGACCTGGCAGGAATTTGGTGACCGCCGTCAGCGGCGTCACTGTCGAGTGCCCCCGCCCGCTGCGAACGTGGTCCGCACAAGAGCGACACGAGCGTCCGCCGCGGGCGGACGCAGAAGGAGCGGCACACCATGAACGCGCACCACCCCACGCCCGTCACCGTCATCGGACTCGGCTCCATGGGCACCGCCCTCGCCACCGCGCTGATCGAGCGCGGCCACCCGACCACCGTGTGGAACCGCTCCCCGGACAAGGCCCGCGCCCTCGCCGAGCGCGGCGCCCGCGTCGCGAGCACCCCCGAGGAGGCGGTGGCGGCGTCCGGCCTGGTGCTCGCCTGCGTCCTCGACCACGACGCGCTGCACTCCGTACTCGACCCGGCCGCCAAAGCGCTCGCGGGCCGCACCCTGGTCAACCTCACGTCCGGATCGCCTGAGCAGGCGCGGGAGTTCACGGCCTGGGCCGCGGACCACGGCGTCGACTGCCTCGACGGCGCCGTCATGACCACGCCGCCCGGTGTCGGCAGCCCGGAGGTGATGTTCCTCTACAGCGGCTCCCGCGAGGTCTTCGCCGCCCACCGGCCCGCCCTGACCGCCCTCGGCGACCCGCTGCACCTCGGCACGGACCCCGGCCTCGCCTCGCTGTACGACGCCGCGCTGCTCGGCCTGATGTGGGCGACGATGGCGGGCTGGCTGCACGGCACCGCCCTGGTCGGCGCCGACGGGGCGCGGGCCGGTGAGTTCACCCCGCTCGCCGTCCGCTGGCTCGGCACGGTGAACCACTTCCTCACCCGGTACGCCGCCCAGGTGGACGACGGCCGCTACCCCGGCGACGACGCGACCGTCGACGTCCAGATCGCCGCCATCGACCACCTCCTGCACGCGGCGGCCGACCGTGGCCTCGACAACGCGCTGCCCCGGCTGCTCAAGGCCGCCATGGAGCGGGCGAAGGCAGCCGGGCACGGCGCGGACAGCTTCGCGAGCCTGGTGGAGGTGGTGCGGGGCCCGGGGCGGCCGGGGCCTGACGCCTGCCGGTCCACCGCCGAAGGCCCACCGCCGAAAACCACGGGCGCGGGGCCCGGCGCGGATGCGACCATGCGCCGGTGACTGACGACCGGATCCAGACCAGCGACGACCGGACACCGACGGGAAGCGACCGGACACCGACGGGCGGCGCCCGCACCGCGCCGAGCGCACCGGCGGACGACGCGCGCGTACGGGCCTGGGTGCGCGAGGACTTCGGCATCGCCCTGGACCGCCTGGACCGGGTGGCGGACGGCGCCGACGAGGCGGCGACGCTGTGGCGGGGCACGGCCGCGGACGGGCGGCGGTACGCCGTGAAGCTCAGCGGCGGCGGCTCACCGGCCGGGCTCGTCGTCACCGCCCGGCTCGCCGACCACGGCCTGCCGGGCATCGCGGCGCCGGTGCGCACCCGCAGGGGCGGGCTGTGGAGCGAGCACGCCGGGGCCCGGCTGACGCTGGTGCCCTGGGTGTCCGACGCCCGCGCTCTCGACGACGGGGCGATGGACGCCGAACTGTGGGTCGCGTACGGGGAGTTGCTGGGCCGGGTGCACGCGACCCCGGTGACGGACGAACTGGCCCGCGCCCTGCCGAAGGAGGAGTACCGCCACGAGGGCCTCACCGCCTTCGTACGGGACGTCGACCAGCGGCTGCGCGCGGCCCCGCCGCCCGCCGCCGACGCGCACCACCGGGCGGTGGCGGCGGAGTGGGGCGCCGCCGCGGACCGCGTGGCGCGGCTCCTTGAGCGAGCCGACGCGCTCGGCGTCGAGCTGCGCGCCCGGCCCGCCGCGCCCCTGGTCGTCTGCCACGGCGACCCACACCTCGGCAACGTCCTGTGCGGCGGTCCCGGCCGGGTGTGGCTCATCGACTGGGACGACGCGGTGCTCGCGCCGCGCGAGCGCGACCTGATGTTCGTCCTGGGCGGCGTGCTCTACTTCGCCCCGGTCGGCCCGCGCGAACAGCGCTGGTTCTTCGAGGGGTACGGAGCGGTGGCCGACCCCGACCCGGACCGGCTCGCCTACTACCGCACCGTGCGCGCCCTGGAAGACCTCGCCCACCCCGCCGTCCAGGCCGCGGACCCCGACCGCTGGCCGGAGGCGGAGCGGGTCGCCGCCCTGGAGATCGTACGGGGCGTGCTGTCACCGGCGGGGCTCGTGGAGCAGGCGCTGGCCTAGGCGCCCGGCCGCCGTCACCAGCCGGTGGCGTCCACCCGCGGCGGTGCGGGCCGGGGCGGGCCCGGCAGGGTGGGCGGAGCGGACTGGGCCACCGACGTGCCCGCCAGCCGGTCCGCGAGGGAGCGCGACGAAGGGGACAGGACCGGCAGGGCGTTGCACGCCCACAGCGCGACCGCGCCCAGCCAGCAGAGCACGGACAGGAAGATCCACCCCTGGACGAGCAGACAGCACGCCAGCGCGTACGCGCCGACGTCGGCCACCGTGGTGACGGCGGCCCGCACGGCCGTGCGGGCCGGGCTGCGGGGGGTGACCCGCAGGCCGAGCACGGCCTTGCCGAGGGTGCGGCCCGCGAAGGTGAGCGTGGCCCACTGGTACAGGAACGTCACCACGACGAGGGCGGCGAAGCCCTGCTGGATGTAGCCGACGGCGTCGTTCCACAGGGAGCCGACGAGCTCCTCGCCCGCGCCCTGGGCGTCGCCGCCGGACGTGACGAAGTGCCAGCTCCCCTTGGCCGTCAGCTCGGGGACGTCCGTGATGAGCGCGGCGATGCGGTTGAAGGTCAGGGCGCCCAGGGCCCAGGCCGCGGCGATGACCAACGCGAAGTCGATGAGCCAGGCGCCGGTGCGGCGAAACTTCGGCACGTGTCCGTTCCCCCAGAGTGCTTCCCCCGGTCCGACGTCGGAACGGTAGCAACGGGGGGCCGGTGGGCTCATCCGCCCAGAGGGGAGGGTTCCGCGGCCTTTTCGTACTGCGCTGGTACGAGACAAGGAAGTTGACGCACCGTCAGCCCTCGCGGGGGCGCCCCAGACCCACCCCTCCCCGAACCATGGGGCTCCGCCCCCTGGCACCCCCGCCCCTCGGCCTGGCGGCCTCGCCCCTCGGCCTGGCGGCCTCGCCCCTCGGCCTGGCGGCCTCGCCCCTCGGCCTGGCGGCCTCGTCCTCAAACGCCGGACGGGCTTGATTTCCGCGGCGGATCACGGAGAGCCGACGACGGCGAGCAAGCGGGACGTTCCAGCCCGTCCGGCGCTTGAGGACGAGGCGCGAAGCGCCGACCGGACCAGCACAGGGCGCCCCCGCCAGCGAGACGCAGGTCACACCCCTTGACATCCCCTAGTACATGAGATCTACACGTACCCCTCGCGTCTCCTACCCGAGGATGACTCGGCCTTCCCGGTACTACATCAGTCGTGGGCCGAGAGTCCGGCTCACAGTCTGACTTCGGCCAGGAATGCGGACGTCACCATGGAGAGGATCCTGCCGACCCGTCCTGACGTGCGCATCCGTGCCGCCGGGAAGTCGGCCTTCCTGCCGAACCCGACGGGAGTCTCTTTCGCCGTGGCTACGTTCCTCTACAAACTGGGCCGTCTCGCCTTCAGACGGCGCTGGTGGATGGCACTGATATGGGTGCTGCTCTTCATCGGCGCGGGCGTCGCTGCTTCGTCGGCTCCCAAACCGCCCGCCGACACGTTCTCGATGCCCGGCACGGAGTCGCAGAAGGCCTTCGACCTGCTGGACGAGCGCTTCCCCGAGACCAGCGCCGACGGGGCCACCGCCCGCGTCGTGGTCCGCGCCCCCAAGGGCGAGAAGATCACCGCCGGTGAGAACAAGAAGGCGGTCGAGAAGCTCGTCGACCGCCTCGGCAAGGGCGCGAAGGTCTCCAAGGTCGACGACCCGTACAAGGCGGGCACGGTCAGCAAGGACGGCACCACCGCCTACGCGACGGTGTCGTACAAGGTCACCGGCACCGAGCTGTCCGACAAGAACAAGGACGCCCTGGTCGACATCCTCAAGGACACCCGCAAGGACGGGCTGACCGTCGAGGCGGGCGGTGACGCCGTCCCGACCGAGCAGTCCATGGGCGGCAGCGCCGAGATGATCGGCATCGCGGTCTCCGCGGTGGTCCTGATCATCACCTTCGCGTCGCTGATCGCCGCGGGCATGCCGATCCTGACCGCGCTCATCGGCGTCGGCATCGGCATCTCGTCCATCACCGCGCTGGGCTCCACCCTTGAGCTGTCCAGCACCACCTCGACGCTCGCCATGATGATCGGCCTCGCGGTCGGCATCGACTACGCCCTGTTCATCGTGTCCCGCTACCGGGCCGAACGGGCGGAGGGCCGCCTCCCGGAGGACGCGGCGGGACGCGCCGTCGGCACCGCGGGCTCCGCGGTGGTCTTCGCCGGACTCACCGTCGTCGTGGCCCTCTCCGGCCTCGCCGTGGTGAACATCCCGATCCTCACCAAGATGGGCCTCGCCGCGGCGGGCACCGTCGTGATCGCCGTCCTGATCGCGCTCACCCTCATCCCGGCGCTGCTCGGCATCGCCCCCCGCAGGGTGCTGCGCCGCAAGGACCGCAAGAAGCCGATCGGCGTCCCGTTCCACGACCCGCACGCCAAGCCGAAGCTCGGCACCCGCTGGGCCCGGTTCGTGCTGCGCCGCCCGCTGATCGTCCTGCTGTTCGCCGTCGTCGGCCTCGGCGCCGTGGCCTCCCCGGCCGCCAAGCTGGAGCTCGGCCTGCCCGACGAGGGCACGTACGCGCCGGACACCACGCAGCGCAAGGCGTACGACCTGCTGTCGGACTCCTTCGGCAAGGGCTTCAACGGCCCGCTGACGGTCGTCGTCGACAAGGACAAGGGCGCGGGCGCCGCCGCCAAGGAGGTCGGCGAGACCCTCAAGAAGTTCGACGGCGTCGTGTCGGTCACCCCGTCCACGCCGAACAAGGCCGACAACGCGGCGATCATGACCGCGGTGCCGAAGACCGGTCCGAGCGCCGCCGAGACCGAGAAGCTAGTCAAGAAGCTCCGCTCCGATATCAGCGACGTGGAGGCCAAGACCGGCTCCGAGGTCCTGATCACCGGCGCGACGGCCATGACCATCGACTTCTCGCAGACCCTCGACGACGCGCTCATCCCGTACCTGGCGCTCGTGGTCGGCCTCGCCTTCCTGCTCCTGATGCTGGTGTTCCGCTCGGTCCTGGTCCCGCTGAAGGCGGCGCTCGGCTTCCTGCTCTCGGTGCTCGCGGCACTCGGCGCGGTGGTCGCGGTCTTCCAGCAGGGTCACCTGGCCGACGTCTTCGGCGTCGACCAGCCGGGTCCGATCATGAGCATGATGCCGATCTTCATGATCGGTGTGGTCTTCGGCCTGGCCATGGACTACGAGGTGTTCCTCGTGACGCGCATGCGTGAGGCGTACGTCCACGGCGAGCGCCCGGGCGAGGCCATCGTCACCGGCTTCACCCATGGCGGACGCGTGGTCGCCGCCGCCGCGATCATCATGATCAGCGTCTTCTCCGGCTTCATCCTGGAGGACGACGACATGATCAAGATGATGGGCTTCGGCCTCGCCGCGGCCGTCCTGTTCGACGCGTTCGTGGTCCGCATGGCGATCGTCCCGGCCGTGCTCGCCCTGCTCGGCAAGTCCGCCTGGTGGCTGCCGCGCTGGCTGAACGCGATCCTGCCGAACGTCGACGTGGAGGGCGAGAAGCTCCACCGGCAGCTCGGCGACGGCGGGCAGACGCCCGACGCCGACCCGGAGCGCGAGCTCCAGCCGATGCGCTGACGCATCCGCGCCGTCCGCACTCCCCGCGGACACAGCGGTGGCCCGGCGACCTCCTCGGTCGCCGGGCCACCGCGCGTTCACCGGCGTCCGCTCAGACCTTGCGGGCCTCCAGGATCGCCGCGTGCGGCCGGTCCAGGTACGGGGCCCAGAAGCCGTCCGTCGGACCCGGCTCCGCGGTGTCCGCCACCACGTGCCTGCGCCACTCGGGCGCGGCGAACCCCGCCTCCCGCAGCGCCTCGTCGAGCGTCGCGGCCGTCCAGTAGCGGGCGGTGAAGCGGGCGCTCTGCTCCCCGACGGAGAAGCCGAAGTCCACCGGCGCGGTGTCGGCGCGCTCGCTCACCGACAGGCCGAAGCCGTACGCCGCGTAGTACTCCGGATCCGGGTGGACATCCGGATGGATGGGCAGCGTGAGCAGCCGTCCGCCGGGGCGCAGCGCCGCCGCCATCGTCCGGCCCATCGCGACGAGACCCTCGTACGAGGTCGCGTGCGGCAGCACGTACACCCCGAGCACCAGGTCGAACGCGCCCTCGAGGTCCTTCGGGAACTCCCCGGTGGCGTACTCCACGCCGAGCCCGTCGGCCTCCTCCCGGCGCCGGGCGTGCTCGATCATGCCCTCGGACACGTCGTAGCCCACCACCCGCCGCGCGCCGCCGCGCGCGAGGAGCCTGCTGTACACGCCGCTGCCGCAGCCGAAGTCCAGCACGGCGCTGTCCGCCAGGTCGCCCAAGTGGTGCAGGACCGTCGGAAACTCCAGGCCCTGCCGGAACGGCATGGCAGCGGAGTCCTCGTAGACCTGGGCGAGCCGGTCGAACTGACTGGTTGTCACGTTGTCCCCTCCCTGACGGGATGCGCACTGACTGGCGGTTCGTGTGCGGCCAGGGTGGCATGCGGCGTTCGGCATGGCCCTGCCGGGTCTGGGTCCGGGGCCGGGTCCGGGTCCGGGGAGGCCGAAAGGCCAGCCGAAGGGCTGGTTCGGCGCGGTTCGTGTGGGTGTGAACTCAACTTAAGCGACGGTCCACGCGTCCGTGCTAAGGGCGGGACGGTTCCGGACCCGCGCCGCGTGACCGGGGGCTTCGCCCGGCGGGCGAACCGGACGCGGGCGCGGAAGGGGCGGGCCGTCGGCCGGGGCGAAGAGGCCGCGCGCGGACAGCGACGGGGGCGCGGCCGGGCGGAGGAGGTAGGCCATGATCGGGTCAGCGCACGTCGACACGGACCGGCTCGCGGTGGTGGAACTCACGGCGCGCCGGGCACGCGACCCCCGGCTCGCGGGCGCCAAGGCGGCCCACCTGGCCCGCGCGGCGAGCGCGGGCCTGCCCGTCCTGCCGGGCTTCGTCCTGGTGCCCGCGCGCGACGAGGACCCCGCGCCGCACGGCGACGGCGAACTGCGCCGCGCCTGGCGGGAGTTGAGCCACGACGGGGTGCGCCCCCTGGTGGTGCGCTCGTCGGCCGCGGACGAGGACACCGCCGAGTCGTCCCTGGCGGGCCTGTTCGAGACGGTCCTCGACGTGCGCGGCTGGAGCGACTTCACGGCCGCCGTCCAGCGGGTGCTGCGCTCCGCGTTCCGCCCCCGGCCGGACGGCCCGCCGCCGGACGACAACGCCATGGCGGTCCTGGTCCAGCCGATGGTGTACGCCGACGTCGGCGGCGTCATGTTCGGCGCCGACCCGCTGGCCGGGCGCCGGGACCGGGTCGTCGTCAGCGCCGTGTCCGGCGGCCCCGACCAACTCGTCAACGGCAGCGTGCAGGGCGTCCGCTACCAGCTCACCCGCCACGGCCGCCTGGTGCGCACCGAGCCCCCGAACCCGCCGAGCGGCGGCTGCTCGCCCGCGGCAGACTGGCGCGGCTGCTGCGCCTGGCGCACGCCGCCCAGCGGGAGTTCGGCGACCCGCAGGACATCGAGTTCGCCTTCGACGCCGACGACCGCCTGTGGCTGTTCCAGACCCGCCCCATCACCGCCATGCCGCCGCGGCCGCCGCGCCGCGCCCGGCTGCTCGGCCCGGGCCCGGTCGCCGAGACCTTCCCCGGGGTGCTCCAGCCGCTGGAGGAGGACCTGTGGGTCGCCCCCATGGCGCACGGCCTCGCGACCGCCCTCGACATCGCGGGCGCGGCACCCCGGCGGAGCCTGCGCCGCACGCCCGCCGTCACCACCGTGGACGGCCGCGCCGCCGCCGACCTGCGGCTGCTCGGCGCCGCCCCCGCCGCCCACCCCTACCTCGGCCTGCTCAACCCGGCACCCGCCGCGCGCCGCGCCACCGCCGCCTGGCGCATGGGCCGCCTGCGCACCACCCTGCCCCTGCTCGCCCTCGACCTGACCGCCGACGTCGACCGCCACCTGGCCGAACTGCCCGCCCCCGCCGAGCTGTTGAGCGGCCGTCTGCTCGCCTCCCTGTCCTGGGGCCGCGCCGTGCTGTCCGCGCTGCACGCCCAGGAGTCCCTGGCGGGCGCGCTGCTCGGACAGGGCTCCGGCACCACCGCCGTCGGCGAGGCCCTCGCCGTGCTCTGCGAGGCGCGCGCCGCCGAACCCGACGACGACCGGCTGACCGCCCGCCACCCCGTCCTGCTGGCGCTGCTGCCGCCGACCCTCGGCCCCCGCCCACCGCTGCCCGAGCCGCCCGCCCTGACCAGCGCCCCGCGCGGCACGGCCGTGCTGCCCACCCGCGAGGCGCTGCGCCTGCGCGTCCGCTGGGTGCAGGAGATGCAGGCCAGCCTCGTACGGGAGTTGGCCCGCCGCCTGGCGGCCGGGGGCCTCCTCGACGACCCGGACCGCGTCGCCCTGCTGCGCTGGCGGGAGCTGACCGCGGCGGGCGACGGCCAGGGCCTCCCCGCCGACCTGCCCGAACGCCTGCCGCGCCCGCCCCGCGGCGAACTGCCCGCCGCCTTCCGCCTCGCCCAGGGGTGGCCGGTCGCCGAGCCGGGCAGGCGCCGCGCGCCGACCGCCGGGCAGGGCGCGGGCGGCGGGTTCGGCTCCGGCACCGCCTGGCACGGCACCGGCGAGCGCCCCCGCTTCCCGGTCCTCGTGGTGCGGGCCCTCGACCCGGCCCTCGCCCCGCTGCTGCCCGGCCTCACCGGCCTCGTCGCCGAGACCGGCAGCGTCCTGTCCCACCTGGCCGTCCTCGCCCGCGAGTACCAGGTGCCGACGGCCGTCGGCGTCCCCGGCGCCCTGGACCGCTTCCCGGCCGGGACCCGGCTGACCGTGGACGGCGGCACGGGCGCCGTCGAGGTGGTGCGGATGACGGCCGTCGACGGGCCGCCCGCCACCGGCGGCGCCGACCGCACGGAGGGCATGGCGTCATGAAGTACGTGAGCTACCTCTTCGGCGGGCTCACCGCCACCGCGGCCGCCGTGTACGGCGTCGTCTACCTCACCCGCTGGGAGTGGCAGCGCGCCCTGATCTGCGGCGTGCTGCTCCTGGTGATCGAGGTGCTGCTGGTGTGCACCGTGCTGCTGAGCCGACTGGGCCGCCTGGAGCGGCGCATCGCCGACTCCAGCGCGCGCACCGAGGACGTGTGGCGGCGCCTTGAGGAGTCCCGCGCGGAGCAGGGCACGCGGTTCCGCTGGCTGGATCCGTACGGGAGTGGCGGCGCCCGGCGCACCTATGTGTTCGTGCCCGTCCTGATGGCGGCCGGGGCGGTGCTCTCCGGGGTCGCCTGGGTGGTGCAGAAGATCTCCGCGGCCACCGTCAGGCCCGGCGCCGAGCGCCGCCTCGCGGGCCGCCTCACCGGCCTGGCCGCGCCCGTCGACGGACCGCGGGGCCGCGTACCGGAGTTGGAGGACCGCGAGGCCGTGCCCCGGCCCCGCGCCGTGCGCGGCGTGGTGACCGGCGCCCTGGTCGCGGCCTGTGTGCTGCTGCTCGCCCTGCTCGTCGACACCCTGTCCGACGCCACCCAGACCCGCCCCGGCGACCGGCCCGCCGCGGCCGCGACCACCGTCGTCTACCAGGTCGACGTGTACGGCACCGACGACGACCGCGCCCGCGCGCTCGCCGCCCGCGAACTGTGGGACCGCTGCCGCAGATCCACCGCCGCCCTCAATGTGCACGCCCCGCTCAGCAGGCTCAGCGGCGACGTCTGGGCCGGAGTCATCCGCCCCGCCCTCTCCGACCACGACGTGATGCGGCTCAGCGGCTGCCTGGTCGACGCGACGGCACACCGCACGCGGGCACGGGTGCTGGGCAAGAGCCAGGTGGAGTTGGTGGGGCAGGGGAGGTGAGAGGGTCTTGCGTGGGCGGAAGGGCTATCTGCGGTGAGAGGGTCTTCCGTGGGCGGAAGGGCTATCTGCGGTGAGAGGGTCTTCCGTGGGCGGAAGGGCTATCTGCGGTGAGAGGGTCTTCCGTGGGCGGAAGGGCCATCAGCGGTGAGGGGGTCTTCCGTGAGCGAGGGGCCATCAGCGGGGAGAGAGCCTTCCGCGGGGCGAGAGTGGTGCGGTGGGTGAGGTGAAGTGGCCTGGTGCAGCGGGGAGTTGATGGGGTGTGAGGGGCGCGCGGGGTGGCCGGACCCGGCCCGTCGGACTTGCGGCGCGGGTAGCCTGGACGGCGATTCACGTCCCCTCAGCGCCCTGCCCCGCGCCGCCTCGGCGCGCCCGCGCCCCCAGGTGGTGACCCCTCCTTGTCCGCCTTCTCCGATGCCCGCACCTCCCGTGCCGCCGCCCTGCTCGCCGCCGCGCGCGCCGCGGCCCGGAAGCCCCTGACCGTACGGCGAGGACCGCGCCCCCAGCGCCCCGAGTTCCCCGGCGCCGCACCGTCCGCCGCGCCCTGCGGCTGCTCGGCGCCTGCGCGCTCGGCTACGCCGTGTTCTGGGGCGCCACCTGCGTCGGCGTCCTGGCCGTCTCCGCCTGGGCGGGCGAACGCGTCGGCGACGAGCGGCGGATCACCGGCATCCGCCACTTCCAGCAGGTCGACGACCGCCTGTGGCGCGGCTCCGCGCCGACCGACGCCGGGTACCGCGCGCTCGCCGACCGCGGCATCCGCACGATCGTGGACCTCAGGGCGGAGCACCTGGGCGCCGCCGAACTGGCCCGCCCCGAGCGCGCGGGCCTGCGCGTCGTACGGCTGCCCGTCCGCGACGGGCAGACGCCCGAGGGCAGCCAGGTGGACCGGTTCCTGCGGGTCGTCGCGGCGGCCAGGACCCCGGTGTTCGTGCACTGCGGCGCGGGCGTGGGCCGCACCGGCTCGATGACCGCCGCCTACCTGGTGCGCACCGGGCAGGCGACGCCCAGCCAGGCGGCGCTGCGCACCGTCGCCGTCGGCCCGCCGTCCCTTGAGCAGATCTACTACGTGCTCAACGCCGACCAGCACGTCAGCCGTCAGCCGCCGCTCGCGGTGTCCCTGATCAGCCGCCTGGCCGACGCGCCGCGCCGCATCAAGGCGTCGCTGTAGCCGCGGTGGCCTCCAGCGGGGTGCCCGCGAGAGCGGGCGGCGCCACCACGTCCGACGTGAGCCGCCGCTCCAGGAGCGTGGCCGCGAACCGGCCCGCGGGCCCGCCGTCCCGGAACGGGTGCTCGCCCCTGACCTGGTAGCCCGCCGACGCGTAGAAGGCGCGCAGGCGCGGGTTGTTGGCGCGGCAGTCCAGGCGGCACAGGGTCCTCCCGGCGGCCAGGATGCGGCGCTCGGCGTGGGCCAGCATCCGGCGCCCGGTGCCCGCGGGCGCCACCTGACGGTCCGTCATCAGGCGGTGCACATACCCGGCGACCGGCGGCTGCGGCCCCCACGCGGCCAGGTCCTCCCACCACAGCTCGAAGGCACCGGCGACCGGCCCTTCGGGGCCGAGCGTGGCGATCCACACCTCGCTGTCCTCAAGGCGCGCCCGGAAGTGGTCCTCGCCCAGCTCGCCCGGCTTCCACTGCGCGATCCCGCGCCCGATCTGCCAGCGCGCCGCCTCGTCCCGCAGCCGTACGAGGACGGGCACGTCGGCCGCGTCGGCGCGCCGGAAGCACAGCGTGTCCACGGGCCGTTCGAGCAGGGCGTGCCGCAACCGGGCGACCAGCGCGTTGTCGGCGCCGAGGCGCTCGGCGGCGTACGCGCGCACGGACCCGTGCCGCTGCGCGAGGGCGGCCAGGAACAGCCGCATGGCCTGAGCCGGTGCGCGTCCCGGGGGCGTGGCCCGGGGGATGGCCGCCGCCGCTTGCGCCGCGTGCCGCGCGGCGGGGGTCCGGTCGCGGGCGGGGCCGGTGCGGGTGAAGTCGTCGACGACGGTGTCCTCGTCCACTCCGAGCAGGAGCAGCACGAGCGCGGCGAGCACCCCGGTGCGGTCCCTGCCGGACGCGCCGTGGAGGACCAGCGGCCCGGACCCCTCGTCGGCGATGAGCGCGAGCGCCCGCCGCAGTTCCCCGCGCCGTCCTCGGCGACGCGCAGGTACCGGTCGGCGAGGCGGCGCCCGGTGTCCGCGCCCGACGCGGCCCGCTCGTACGGGCGGGGCTCGACGTTCACGTGGTGGTACGCGAGCGACGCGTGCTCGGGCGCGCGCCCCGCGCCTCGATCTCGCGCGGGCGGCGCAGATCGATGACGGTGCGGACACCGAGGCCGAGGAAGCGCTCCCAGTCGGCGTCCCGCAGCTCGCCCAGCGAGCCGGACCGGTAGATCCGGCCCCACCGCACCGCACGGCCGTCCTCGGTGCCGTAGCCGCCCAGGTCACGGAAGTCGTGCAGCCGCTCGAAAGGTATGTGTCTCTTCACAGTGCGGCAGCCTACGTCCGCGCGCGCCGTGCGTGCCGCGATGAACGTCACCGGCCGCGCGGGCGTCGGTTTCGCGTCAATGGCTCTGGACACGGCGCCGGTGCTGTGCTGTGTCATGTCGCAAGGACGCCGGTGGCCGGTGCCCCGGCGCGCTACCGCCCGCCGCCGACGCGGACGGGCGGCGCCACCCGCGGTACGGCGGTGAGGCGGATGCCGAAGTGCCTCTCGTACGCGGCGAGGACCTCGGCGTCCGTGGCGAGTTCGGTGACGTCCTTCTGGTCGCCCGTGGTGACCGTGAGCCTGGTGCCGCTCAGCGTGACTCGGCCGTCCTCGGTGAGCAGGGAGCAGACGAGGGACTGGGTGAAGTGCGACTTGGGGGAGGTGCGGTGGTACCACGCACCGGCGGCGAAGTCCTCAAGGGCGCGCGGCCTGAGGTCGAGGAGGTACTGCGGCTCGCCGTCCCTGCTGACGTCCAGGTCGCCGCCGGGCGCCTCGGTGAGGCGGAACGTGCCGCCGGGGTCGGCCTGGTCGCCGCGCGCGGCGAAGTCCAGCGGCAGGTGGCTGTGCGTGCCGAAGCCGACGTCCGCGAGCCAGTCGCCGCCGTCGGCGGTGCGCACCCGCAGCGCCAGGTGGTCGTAGGGGATGCCGACGCGGGGACCTTGGTGCACCCGGGCCTGGAGCAGTGCGACGTCGAAGCCGAGCGCGGTCAGGAGCGCGGCGAACGCCCCGTTCAGTTCGTAGCAGAAGCCCCCGCGGCGGCCGTCGACGACCTTCGCGACGAGGTCCTTCTCGGTCAGGTCCACCTCCTCGCCGAGGTGGATCGAGAGGTTCTCGAAGGGCACGGCCCGCAGATGGGCGAGGTGCAGCGCGCGCAGTGCCCCCGAGGTGGCGGCCGCGGGGCGCTCGGCGCCGATGCGGCGCAGGTAGGCGTCGGTCTGGGCGGAATCCATGGCCCCAGTCTCCCCGTCGCCGCAGGCCCCCGGCCACCGACCGCGGGACAGGCCGCACCCGTCCGCGGGCCCTAGGTCCCCGGTCGCAGCCGGGCCCGGAGAACCCGGAGAACCCGGAGAAAAGGAGGCACCCCCTGGCTCAGGACGTGGCCTGCGGTCACCGCGGCACGCGTCGCCGCCCGGCCCCCCGCGCTCCGAGGGCCCTCCAGACCGCCGCGCGCCGCTGACCGCGCGGACGGGCCACCGATGAGTTCCGGGCCTCCTCCCGGTCACCACCACACAGAGGTCGCGACCGAGAGGAGCCCCGCCATGGACGAGCAGTTCACGGCAGTACTGCGCAAGAGCCCCGCCACGGGCGGCTGGACGTATGTGGTGTGGCCCGGATCCGTGGCGTACTTCGGCACGCGCGGCCTGGTCAAGGTGCGCGGCACCATCGACGGGCACCCGTTCCGCAGCTCCTTCATGGCGCTCGGCGACGGCACGCACAAGCTGCCCGTGAAGGCCGACATCCGCAAGGCCATCGGCAAGCAGGAGGGCGACACGGTCACGGTCCGTCTCCTGGAGCGCCTCACCGGCTGACGCGGCTCACGGCGCGGCGCGCAGTCGCGCGGCGTGCCGCCGCAGCAGCGCGTGCGCGGCGTCGGGCGTGTGGTGCCCGACGACGACGTGCGCGGTGAGGCCGTCGGCGAGCGCGAGCAGCGCGCGCGCCTCGTCCGCGGCGTCGGCGTCCGCGTGGAACTCGCCGGTGTCCTGGCCGTAGCCGATCAGCCACACCAGCAGGTCGTGGAGCTGGGTGTACGTCTCGCGCAGCACCGCCGCCAGCGGGGCGCTGACAGCCGCGTGGGCCACGAAGGCCAGCCAGACCTGCGCGTCCGTGCGGTCCTCCGGGTCGGGCAGGGCGATCGCGCACAGCGTGCGCTCCAGGAGCGCGGAGGCCGAGCGGGGCTCCGCCTCCGCCGCGACCCGTGCCTTCGCCCGCGCGCCCACGCGGTCCGCCACGTGCTCGACGGCGAACAGCAGCATCTCGTCCTTGGTGCGGAAGCAGCGCTGCACCGCGCCCATCGACACCCGCGCGCGGGCGGCCACGTCCCGCAGGCTCACCGCCTCCATGCCGGACGCGGCGATCAGTGCGCACACGGCGTCCGCGATCCGGCGTCGGCGCTCGTCGTAGTCGACCTGTCTGGGCACCTGTGCCGTCCTCCCGGTCCGCCCGCGTTTCGATGCGGTTGCATCATATCCGCCGGGCAGGCATGATCCCCCTGAAACGATGCACTCGCATCGGAAAACGGCTGACGTTTCGCGGATGCCCGCGAGACGCGGATGCCCGCGAGACGCGGATGCCCGCGAGACGCGGATGCCCGCGAGACGCGGATGTCTGTGAGATGTCTGTGGGAGAGGAACGGCACCATGCTGCTCTTGGGAGTGATCCTGTTCGTGCAGGGCTTCGGTTCGGCGGTCACCGAGGCGGGCTGGGACACGAGCTTCGGGGTCACCGCGCTGCTCCGGGAGGCCGGGGCGCCGGGGTGGTGCGACCTCGCCATCGGGGCGGTAGGGGCGGCGCTCCTGCTCTGGACCGCGATCCGCCGCCGCGCGGCCCCTTGACCACCGGCACCCCACGGCACCCCTGGGTCCCACCCGTCCCTGTGGCGATGGGAGCCGTCCTGGGCGGTGCCTGGGGCGAGTTGGCCGGGAGCCCGGCGCTGAGTGAGGGGTGTGCTAGGCCGGGACGCGATGGCCGGGGCTGCCCGGGCAGGGGCGATGGGATCGGGCTGACGCCCGAGGGGGAGCGCGGGCACGAAGTCGGGCCGCGTCGGTCGTCCGAGGAGTCGGGGCGAGCGTGTCCGGCTGACGGGGTGGGTGGGGCTGGTGGCGGAGCGGCTCCGGTCTCCAAAGGCGAGGCCGGGGTGCGACGGCGGGGCAGCTCCGGGGTGAGGGGAGCGGGAGTGTTCGTTCGGCCGCTGCTGTCCGCTTCCTTGCGGGGGTGCAGGCGGATGGAGGGCCGCAGATCCTCAACGGGATCGTGTGGACGTGCCGTACGGGGACGGCCTGGCCTGACGTGCCGGGGCGGTCCGGGGCGTGGGCCACGCCGCGCACCCGCTTCCGGCGCTGGGGCGAGGGCGGCACGTTCGAGCGGATGTCGCGGCCCGCGCAGGCCAAGGCGGATGCGGTCGGCGGCATCGACTGGCTGGTGCCGGTCGATTCCACCGTCGTACGGGTGCGTCGGCACGCGGCCGGGGCCCGAGATGAGAAGGGGGGCTCCACGCTCCCGCACTCGGGCGCTCCCGGGGCGGCCTGACCGGCGAGATCCGTCAGGCCTGCGACGCCAACGACTGCCCCCAGTCGACCGCTGTGATGGAGGCGGTACGGGGCGCCACGCCTGGGCCCACATGCTGGGACGCAAGGGCTGCGGCTCGAAGACGCTCCGCAACCCGGCCCGGCTCGGCAGCGCGAGCCGCTACGGCAAGCGGCCGACGACTGAGCCTGCCCGGCGATTGAGGGCGAGCGCGGCAGCGCGATCGTCGAGCCCGTCCGGCGTTTGAGGACGAGGCCGCAGGCCGATGGCGGCGGGGGCGCCAGGGGAGCGGCCCCTGGTTTCGGGAAAGGGGCGGGTCCGGGGCGCCCCGCGTGGGACGACGGCCCGCACCAAAGGCCCGATATAGGCTGGCCTCTTTCCTTCACGAAGTACTACGAAGTACCCGGAGAGTCATCTGTGACCGCAGTGATCGCCCCGTCCCCCGAGGCCACCCCGCACCCCGAGGCCACCCCCACCCCCCAGGACGTACGCGATGACGCACCCACGACCACCCAGGAGCAGGCCCCGGACACCGCGCCGGACGAGGCCCTGACCACCGAGGAAGACGCGCCGCCCGCCGCCGTGCCCGCCCCCTCGGCAGCCCAGGAAGAGACGCCGCTCGAAACCCCGGACGAGGCCCCGGCAGCCGGGGAAGACGCCCCGCCCGCCACCTCCGGCACCCCCACCGCCCGCGACCTGGTGACCCGGGACGCCCGTGACTTCGGGGCGTACGCCCGTACCGGCAGTTGGACCTTCGCCCTGAAGGTGGCCCGCAGCGTCCGCCCCGGCGGACAGTCCGCGGCGGAGACGCCGAAGGTGTCCGCGAAGGAGTTCGGGGAGCTGGCGGGCTGCTCCGCCGAGCGGGTCATGCGCTACTACAAGGCGTGGGACCGCGCCGCGGACGACGGCCTGGTGCCCCACTTCGAGGCGCTGGCGCCGGGCGCCGAGGTCGAACTCCCGGACGCCGACGTGTGGCTCACGTACTACGTGCCGCGCTCCAGCGCCACCTCCGCGCGCGGCACCGCCATCACCGCCGCCGCCGAGGCCGAGGGCATCCGCCCGACCAAGGCCCTCGAAGTCGCCGAGAACCCCACCGCGCTGCGCGCCGCGATCCTCGCCGACCCCTCCACCGCCCAGGCCGCCCGGCACGCGCTGCTCGACCGGCTCAAGGAGGACCCGGCGCTGCAGACCGAGCTGGCCCGCGACATCGCCCGCACCGACGACCTGAAGAAGGCCGTCGCGGGGGAGAGCCGGGCCGCCGACCGCATCGAGTACGTCCGCAAGATCGCCGAGGAGGGCCAGGTCAGGACCCCGGCGGGGCAGACCATCGACGCGCCCGCCGAGCTGCGCATGGAGGCCGAGCGGCACCTGTCCCTCATCGACGAGCTGGACGACGCCGAAGAGGCCGGTGAGTGGGCCGCCGAGGCCTACGACACGGTCAAGTCCCTCGTCGTCGAGACCGTGGAGGCCGACCCCGAACTGCGCGTCCAGGAGCGGCGCACGAAGTTCTACAGCAGCCTCCAGAAGGCGACCAAGGTGTTCGAGGAGCTGACCCTCGACGACGCCGCCGACTTCGACGACATCTACGAGGACGACATGGTCCAGCGCCTCGAAGAGCTCCAGCAGGCCATCAGCACCTGCCTCGCGGCCCTGCGCAAGGCGTCCGCAGCCACCTGACCGGACCGCGTCGCACGTCGCACGGGACCCGGTCTCAGGGCGCGCCCGCGGGGGCGTCGCCGCCGGGTCCCGTCACGGCGCCGAGCGCGCCGAGGCACGCGCCCACGCACACCGCGCGCAACTGCGCGCGCGAGTACGCCGGGTGGGTCAGCCAGTCCACGCACAGCGTCCGGACGAACACCAGCCAGCTCGTCAGCGCCGCCGACACCAGCTCCCGCGCCGCGCCGTCGAACTCCCCCGCGTCGAGCAGGCGGGAGCGCAGCTCGGACAGCTCGTCGGCGATCACCGCCTGGATGACCGGGTCCCCGGCCAGGGTGCGGTTCGCCGCGAGCACCGTGTTGCGGTGGGCGACGAAGTAGTCGATGTGCGCGTCGAGCCCGGCGGCCAGCTGCCGCTCCAGCGGCACCCCCCGCTCAATCCGGGTGCGCTCCAGAAGCCGGTCCGCGGCCTGCCGGTACACCCCGGCGAACAGATCGCGCTTGCTCGGGAAATAGCGGTACAGCAGGGCGCGCGAGACCCCGGCCCGCTCGGCGACATCCTCCATGCGGACGTCGTCGTAGGGCCGCGCCGCGAACATCCGCGCCCCGACGTCGAGCAGGCGCCCGCGGCGCTCGGCGGGGTCGAGCCGCTGGCGCGTGGTCACCCCGCACACGTTACTTGACACATGTCCAGCAGCGTTCGTAGCGTCCCGTTAGTAGACGTGTGTCTACTAACGGGAAGGCGGTGGTCACACCGTGGCCGGACTCCTCAAGTCGCTGGCGCTGCTCATGGGGTACGCGTGCGTGGCGATCGGCGCGTACCACCTCGCGCTGGGCGTCGCCTCCGTGCCGGGCGAGGGCTCGGCGGGCGCCACCGTCGACAGCCGCGAGCGGTTCTACAACGCGGTCTTCCTCGGCTACGGCCTCGCCTGGATCTGGGCGGCCCGGCAGCGGCCGGTACCGGCGCGCGCGGTGCGGTGGCTCGCCGGGATCTTCCTGCTCGGCGGCGCCGGGCGGCTGCTCTCGCTGGCCGCGCACGGCTCGCCGCAGTGGTTCCAGCTCGCCCTGACGGCCGTCGAACTCGCCCTCCCGCCGGTCTACTTCTGGCTCGCGGACGCGGACGAGAAGGCGGCGCCGCCGCGCGCGGCCCTGCCGTAGCCGCCCGGCGCCTCGTCCGTTCGGACCGCACCCCCTGCCGAGAACGGTGGCCTGTGAAACGATCACCCCCATGGTGCCCCTGAGCGAACTGCTGCCCGCCGAGGCGATCCGCCTTGACGTCACGGCCGACGACTGGCGCGGCGCCGTCCGCGCGGCGGGCGACCTCCTCGTGGCGACCGGCAGCAGCACGGACGCGTACACCGGGGAGATGATCCGCGGTGTCGAGGAGAACGGCCCGTACATCGTGCTCGCGCCCGGCTTCGCCTTCGCGCACGCCCGGCCCTCGCCCGCCGTGCTGCGCACCGGCATGTCCTGGGTGCGCCTGGCCCGGCCCGTGGAGTTCGGGCACGAGACGAACGACCCGGTGGACCTCGTCGTCGCCCTCGCGGCGACGGACGCCTCGCGGCACACGGAGGCGATGGCCGCCCTCGCCCGGCTCCTCGCCGACCCGGACACCGACCGGGCCCTGCGGGGCGCGCCCACGCCGGGGGCGCTGCGGGCGCTGCTCGCGGGAGAGCGGCAGCAGGACACCGCGCCCACCGCGGCCGCCCCCACCGACGCCGGGCCCGCCAGTGCTCAGCCCGCCAGCGCTCAGCCCACCGGTGCCCAGCCCGCCGCCGGGCCCGCCGTCCACAAGATCCTGACCGTCTGCGGCAACGGACTCGGCACCAGCCTGTTCCTGAAGAACACCCTGGAGCAGGTCCTCGACCGCTGGGGCTGGAGCCGGTACGTGACGGTGGAGGCGACCGACACCATCTCCGCCAAGGGCAAGGCGGCGGAGGCCGTCGCCGTCCTGACGTCCCGTGAGATCGCCAGGACCCTCGGCGACATCGGCGTTCCCGTGAAGGTCGTCGACGACTTCACCTCCACCGCGGAGGCCGACCGGGTGCTGCGGGACACCTACGACGTGTAGGCGGCGCGTACGGCGCCTGGTGACAGTACGACAGAGAGAGGCAAGGCAGCGTGGACTGGCTGGTATCGGTAGCGAAGTTCCTGGTCGACGAAATCCTCAGCCAGCCCGCGTACCTGATCGGACTCATCACCGCGGCGGGCCTGGTCGCGTTGCGGAAGTCCGCGGGGCAGGTGCTCGGCGGCGCCATCAAGGCGACCCTGGGGTTCCTGCTCATCGGCGCGGGCGCCGGGCTCGTGGTGGCCGCGCTCGCGCCGCTCGGCGAGATGATCCAGGGCTCGACGGGCGCGCACGGCGTGATCCCCACCAACGAGGCCATCGTCGGCATCGCCCAGGCCGAGTACGGCTCGCGCGTGGCCTGGCTGATGATCCTCGGCTTCGCGGTGAGCCTGCTGCTCGCCCGCTTCACCCCGCTGCGCTATGTCTTCCTGACCGGCCATCACATGCTGTTCATGGCCACGCTCCTGACGACGGTGCTCGCCACGGCGGGACAGAGGTCGTGGGTCGTGGTCGTCGTCGGCGGGGTGCTGCTCGGCATCATGCTCGTGGCGATGCCCGCGTTCGCCCACCCCTGGACCAAGCGCGTCACCGGCAACAACACCGTCGCGATCGGCCACTTCGGCACGGCGGGCTATGTCGTCGCCGGTGCCACGGGGCAGGTCGTCGGGCGGCGCAGCCGCTCCACGGAGGACATGAAGCTGCCCGAGGGGCTGCGCTTCCTGCGGGACTCGATGGTCGCCACGGCCCTGTCGATGGTCCTCATCTACCTGATCATGGCGCTGGTCTTCCTCGCCAAGGCGGGCAAGGAGACCGCGTTCAAGGCGTTCGCCACCGACGGCGGGCCCGCCGCGCCGGACGTCGGCGCGTACGTCATGCAGTCGATCATGCAGGGGCTCCAGTTCGGCATCGCCGTCGCCGTGATCCTCTTCGGCGTCCGCACGATCCTCGGGGAACTCGTGCCCGCCTTCCAGGGCATCGCGAACAAGCTGGTGCCCGGCGCCGTGCCCTCCCTGGACGCCCCGATCGTCTTCCCGTACGCGCAGAACGCCGTCCTCATCGGCTTCATCGCGAGCTTCATCGGCGGCCTGACCAGCCTCGGCCTGCTCGCCTGGATCTTCGAACCGGCCTTCGGGCTCGCGCTGGTGCTGCCCGGCCTGGTGCCGCACTTCTTCACCGGCGGCGCCGCGGGCGTCTACGGCAACGCGACCGGCGGGCGGCGCGGCGCCGTCGTCGGGGCCTTCCTCAACGGCGTCCTCATCACGTTCCTGCCCGCGCTGCTGCTGAAGGTGCTCGGCGCCTTCGGCGAGGAGAACACGACGTTCGGCGACGCGGACTTCGGCTGGTTCGGCTCGCTCGTCGGCAACGCCGCGAAGGCCGGGACGGTGACCGGCGCCGTACTGATGCTGCTGATCGGGGCGGTGATCCTCGCGGGGGCCATCGTGGTGCAGAAGCGCGTGGTGGAGACCGGCTGGGACCCGGGCGCCCGGCGCGACGCGCTGCTTCCGCGCACCGAGACGCCGCCCGCCGCGCCCGGCGCCGACGCCGGGCCCACCGGCACGTACGCGAAGATCGCGCCCCCGGCGGGCGCGCCGAAGCCGCCCCCGCCGCCCGATCAGGGGCCCGGTTGACAGGGCGTCGGGCGCCCCTAGTACGTTCCCTGGGGAAACTGGGCAAGTGGAGGGCGGGTCATGGCCGGTGTCGTCGAGTTGATCTCCTACCCCGTCAAGGGGTGCGCGGGCACATCGGTCGCCGAGGCGGTGGTGACGCGCGCCGGACTCGCCCACGACCGCAGCTTCATGGTCGTCAGCGACGAGGGCGTCTACCGCACCCAGCGCCGCGACCCGCGCCTCGCCGTGATCCGGCCCGACCTCACACCCGACGGGCGGCGCCTCACGCTCCGGGCCCCCGGCCACGACGAGCTGACCCTCGACGTGGACAGCTCGGGGCCGCGACGGCCCGTGGACCTCTTCGGCGCCCCGTTCACCGGCATCGACCAGGGCGACGCGGTGGCCGCCTGGCTGACCGGCGTCCTCGGCGCGCCCAGCAGGCTGGTGCGGGTGCCGCCGGAGCACGACCGCGTGGTGGCGGGCCGGACCCCGGGCGCGTCCGGGTACGCCGACAGCAGCGCCCTGCACCTGATGTCGCGCGCCACCCTGGCGGCCCTCAACGAGAGGCTGGCCGCACGGGGCGCGGCCCCGCTGCCCATGAGCCGGTTCCGCCCCAACGTCGTCGTCGACGGCTGGTCCGAACCGCACACCGAGGACCGCGCGGAGCGGCTGACCATCGGCGACGCCGAACTGGCCTATGCCAAGCTCGCCATCCGCTGCGCCGTCACCCTCGTCGACCAGGAGCGCGGGGCGCGCTCGGGCCCCGAGCCGCTGCGGACCCTCGCCACCTACCGCAGGGCCGCGCAGGGCGGCGTCGCGCTCGGCGCGAAGTTCAGCGTGCTGCGCACCGGGAAGGTCTCCGTCGGGGACGACGTGACCGTCGAGGAGTGGACGGAGTCCGAGCTGTAGGGAACCCCGCACCCGCCCCGGACCACCCGCCCGCCCCGGACCGTCCGTTCGCCCCCCGACCAATCCCTCGGCCCCAGCCCCCGGCCCATCCCTCCGCCTGCGCACCCGCTATCCGTCCGCCCCCGCCCCCGACCCGTCCGGCACCTCGTCCAGCCCGTCGGACACCGCGCCCTCGTCCGCGGCGAGGGCGAGGCCCGCCGCGGCGGCCTGGAGTTCGAGGAGCACCGCGAAGTCCTCCGCGCCGCGGCCCGTACTGACGCAGGCCTGCACGAGCTGGGCGGTCGCCGACGCCAGCGGCAGCGGCACGCCGAGCGCGCGGGCCGCGTCCAGGCCCAGGCCGAAGTCCTTGCGCAGCAGCACCGGCGTGAACGTCGGCGTGTAGTCGCGGCCGACGAGCGCCGGGGTCTTGTACCGCGTGAACTCCGAGCCGAGGACGCTGCCGTTGAGGAACTCCAGATACGCCCGGCGCGGCACGCCGCCCTTCTCGGCGAGCACCGCCGTCTCGGCCAGCGCCTGAGCGACGATCCCGAGGACCAGATTGTGCGCGATCTTCACCAGGCGCGCGCTGTCACCGTCCCCGGCGTACGTCACCGAGCGGCCCAGGAGCCGCAGCAGCGGCCGTACCCGCTCGTACGCCGCCCGCTCCCCGGAGGCGACGACGCTGAGACGGCCCGCCGCGACCGCCTTCGCGTTGCCGCTCACCGGCGCCGCCAGGAACGCCGTGCCCCGCTCGGCGCAGGCCTCCCGCAGCGCCGCCGACGCGCCGGGAGAGACGGTGGAGCAGTCCACGACGGTGCCGGGCCCCGGCCTCTCCCCGGCGAGCAGCCCGTCCGCGCCGAACAGCACCCGCTCCAGGGCCCCCTCGTCCGCCACCGTCGTGAACACCACGTCCCGGGACCGGAGCCCGGCGAGCGACCCGACGACCTCCGCCCCGTCCGCGGCGAGCGGCGCGGCGCGCTCGGCGGTGCGGTTCCAGGCCGCCACCGCCACCCCGGCCGCCGTGAGGCGACGCGCCATCGCCAGCCCCATCCGCCCCGTCCCGGCCCAGCCGACGCTGAGGCCCGGCGGATCCATGAGGCCGTCCGAAGCCTCGTACGACTCGTACGTCACAGGGTGCTCCTTCGCTGACATCCGACGACAGCCGATCGCGGTCACTTCAGCGTCTTCCCCGCCTCCCCCTTGTCACCGGCGCGTCGGGGTCTCCACAATCGATTGCGCACAGACCGCACACCGATGGAGTCCACACAGGGAGTCCATCAACGGAGCCCCTCAGCCGGGTCCCTCAACCGGGTCCCTCAACCAAGTCCAGGGATTCCGTCGCTGGCATCCACCGCGGAGCCCGAGCCCTCCAGGAGCGCACCCCATGCGCCATCGCTCCCTGACCGTCGGCGTGTTCAGCCCGTCCGTCCTGCTGCGCGTCGCGCGCGCCGCGGGCCTGATCGAGCAGCACGGACTGACCGTCGACGAGGTGCCGGTCGCCTCCTCGCCCGACCAGTTCCGCGCCCTGTTCGACGGCGCCATCGACGTGGCGTACACCAGCCCGGACAACGTCCTCGCCTACCGCTTCGTGCCGGACAACCCGCTGGGCCGCACGGGCGACGTCCGCATCCTGGCCGCCCTCGACCGGGGCCTGGGCCTCGGCGTGTACGGGGCGCCGGGCATCACCGGCGCCGACCAGCTGCGCGGCGCGACGGCGGGCGTCGACGTCCCGGACTCCGGCTTCGCCTTCGCCCTGTACGCGGTCCTGGAGTCCCTCGGCCTGAAGTGGCCCGGCGAATCCGCCGACGCGGCGACCGACCCCGGCCGCCGCGAAGCGGGCCCGCCCTCCGGCGACTACGCCGTCGTGCCCCTCGGCGCCACCCCGCACCGCCTCACCGCGCTGCTCGACGGCCGCTGCGCCACCACCGTCCTCGGCGCGGGCAGCGACCTGCGGGCCGAGGCCGCCGGAGCGGTGCGGCTCGCCGGGCTCACCGACGTGTGCGGCCCCTACCTCGGCGGCGTCCTCGCCGCCGTCGGCCCCCGGCGCGCCCAGGCCGCGCACGCCCTGACGTCCGCGCTCGCGCAGACCTCCCGCCTGATCGTCTCCCGCGTCCTCGACCCGCTGGTCCTGCGCGAGACCCGGGACGCGCTCGGCCTGCCGCCCGACCTCGCCGCCCGGTACGCCCAGCGGCTGTGGGACCCCGCCGACGGCCTCGTGCCCGACGGAGCCGCCGACCGCGCCTCCCTGGACACCGTCCTCGGCCTGCGCCTGCGCTACCGCCCCGGCGACGACACCCTGGCCACCGCCCTCGACCCCGCGCGCGGCCTGCTCGACCCGCAGGCATGCTGAGGCCCCGCCAGGTCCGTCTGCGGGACGTCGCCGACGCCGCGGGCGTGCACCCCGCCACCGCCTCCCGCGCCCTCAACCCGGCGACCCGCGCCCAGGTCAGCGCCGACACCGCGCGCCGCGTCCTGCGCGTCGCCGAGGACCTCGGCTACCGGCCCAACCCGATCGCGCGCAGCCTGAAGACGGCCCGCTCGCACACCGTCGGCCTGGTCCTGCCGGACCTCACCAACCCGTACTTCCCGCCCGTCGTGCGCGGCATCGAGAGCGCCCTCGAACCCGCCGGATACCACGCCTGGATCGTCGACACCCACAACGACCCGGTGCGCGAGCGCGCCCAGATCGACTCCCTGTGCGCCCGTCGCGTCGACGGCCTGATCGTCGCCACCGCCCGCCGCGACCACCCCCACCTGCGCGCCCTGCACGCCGACGGCGTCCCCCTGGTCCTGGTCAACCGCCGCGTCGACGGCCTCGACGTGCCGAGCGTCGCACCCGACGACGCCTCCGGCATCGCCCAGGCCGTCGGCCACCTCGCCGCCCTCGGCCACCTCCGCGTCGCCCTGGTCGGCGGCCCCGCCACGACCTCCACGGGCGCGGCCCGCACCCGCGCCTTCGGGCACGCGGTCCGCGACCTGGGCCTGGCCGCCGACCCCGCCCTGCGCGCCGAGGCCAGCCAGTGGACGGAGGCGGCCGGAGCGGCGGCCCTGCGGCGGCTGCTCGACGCGGGCGCCGCCTGCACGGCCGTCGTCGCGGCCAGCGACCTGCTGGCCCTCGGCTGCTACGACGCCCTCGCCGAGCGCGGCCTGCGCTGCCCCGGGGACGTCAGCGTCGTCGGCTTCAACGACATGCCGTTCCTGTCCCGGCTGCGCCCGGCCCTCACCACGGTGCGAGTGGCGCAGGCCGCGATCGGCGCCGCGGCGGCCCGGCTGCTCTTCGACGCCATGGCCGACCCGCCGGACGCGCCCCGCCCCGCCCGCCCGTCCCTGTTCCCGGTCTCCCTGGTGGTGCGGGAGTCCACCGCCCCGCCCCGGCGCGACCGCGGCCTGCCGCGCCCGCGTGCGGGCGGGGCCGCGCCCGGCACGGCGTTCAGGACGTCTTGGGCAGCCCCTTCGGATTGAGCTCGGAGGCGCGGACCGCCTCGTCGCCCAGGCCCCAGTGCTCAAGGACCTTGGCGTAGGCGCCGTCGTCGATGAGGTGCTGGAGCGCCTTGTGGAGGGCCTCGATCAGGCCGTTGTCCTTCTTCGTGGTGGCGGCGATCTTGCCCTGGAGGCGGTCGCCCGCACCGGAGAAGGTGCCGATGACCTCGTACTTCCCGGTGCTGGCCGCGTGGTAGGCGGCGACCGGGTTGGGGCCCAGGTAGGCGTCGATGCGGCCGGAGCCGAGGGCGAGGTAGTAGTCGCTGGTGTTCTGGAAGTACTTGATCTCGGTGGCCTTCCGGCCCGCCTTCACGTTCTGCTTGCTCCAGTCGACGAGCAGTTTCTCCTGGTTGGTGCCGGACGAGACGCCGATGACGCGGCCCGCCACGTCCTTGGGGCCCTTCACCTTCCAGCCGCGGCTCTTCTTCGCCTCGAAGGCGATGGTGTCCAGGCGGTAGGTGGCGAAGTCGTACTTCTCCTTGCGCTCCTCGGTGACGGTGATGTTGCTGAAGCCCACGTCGTACTTGCCGCTGTCCAGGCCCACGAAGATGTTCGCCCAGTCGACGGCGTGCAGCTTGACCCGCAGGCCGAGCACGTCCGCGACCAGGTGCGCGATGTCGGTCTCCACGCCGATGACGGTCTTGTCGTCGGTGGCGTAGAACGTCAGCGGCGGCACGGAACCGGCGGACGCGACCACTTCGAGCGTGCCGCGCGACCGCACCCGCTCCGGCACGAGCCGGGCGATCGCGCCGACCTTCGCGGCCCGGACGCGCTTCTTCTGCTCGGGGCTCAGATCGACCTTCCGGCCCTTGGTGCCGGGCCCGGCGTTCCCCGCGGGACCCGTCTCCTCGTCGTCGGGCGTGCCGCAGGCGGCGGTGGTCAGGGCCAGGGCGGAGGCGAGCGCGAACGTGAGGGTGGCGCGGCGCGAGACGGGGGTGGACATGACGGTGCTCCTCGGGGCGTACGGGGATGGGGCGGACGGTGGGGGGACGGGACCGGCCGCGGTAGTGGGGGAGGGAGCGACCGGCGGCGACGGGCGGCGAACGGCGGCGGGACGGCCGCGGAGGCGCGCGGCTACAGGACCTTGGAGAGGAAGGCCTTGGTGCGTTCGTGCCGCGGCTGGTCGAGGACCTCACCGGGCGGGCCCTGCTCGACGATCACACCGCCGTCCATGAAGACCACGGTGTCGGCGACCTCGCGGGCGAAGCCGATCTCGTGGGTGACGACGATCATCGTCGTACCGGCGCGGGCCACGTCCTTGATGACCTCCAGGACCTCCCCGACCAGCTCCGGGTCCAGGGCGGACGTCGGCTCGTCGAACAGCAGCACCTGCGGGTCCAGGGCGAGCGCGCGGGCGATCGCCACGCGCTGCTGCTGGCCGCCGGACAGCTGCCGGGGGTAGGCGTCGGCCTTGTCGGCGAGGCCCACCCGCTCAAGCAGCGCCCGCGCCCGGTCCCTGGCCTCGGCGGCGGGGCGGCGCAGCGCGGAGACGGGTGCCTCGGTGATGTTCTCCAGGACCGTCAGGTGCGGGAACAGGTTGAAGTTCTGGAAGACGAAGCCGATGCGGGTGCGCTGGCGCAGCACCTCCCGCTCCTTCAGCTCGTACAGCTTGTCGCCGCGCCGCCGGTAGCCGATCAGTTCGCCGTCGATGCTGACCGAGCCGCGGTTCAGCTTCTCCAGGTGGTTGATGGCGCGAAGGAGGGTCGACTTGCCGGAGCCGGAGGGGCCGATGACCACGGTGACCTCGCCGGAGCGGACCTGGAGGTCGATGCCGCGCAGCACCTCGTGCGCGCCGAAGCTCTTGTGGACGCCGCGGACGTCGACCATCACGGGGGCGGTGCTCATCGTGTCTCCTGGGGCAGGTTCTGCGGGCGGGGCGGGTGCTTGAGCCCGCGGGCGAGGGCGCGGGCGCGCTGGAGCGGGGTGGGCGGGGGAGTGCGGTCGGCGCCGCGCGCGAAGTGCCGCTCCACGTAGTACTGGACGATGGACAGCAGGGTCGTCAGGACGATGTACCAGGCGGTGGCGACCATCAGCAGCGGCACCACCCGGCCGTTGCGCCCGTAGATCACCTGCACCTGGTAGAACAGCTCGCCGATC
Source organism: Streptomyces sp. G45 (assembly GCF_049542095.1). NCBI lineage: Bacteria > Bacillati > Actinomycetota > Actinomycetes > Kitasatosporales > Streptomycetaceae > Streptomyces > Streptomyces sp. G45. Next base: position 8,152,041 of record NZ_JBMUZU010000001.1, read on the forward strand.
GCCATGACGGACACGATCGAGGTGCCCTTGAACAGGGAGACGATCTCGTTGGCGGCGTTCGGCAGGACCGAGCGCATCGCCTGCGGCAGCACGACGCGGCGCAGCTGCCGCAGCCGGGGGATGCCGAGCGCGGCGGCGGCCTCCAGCTGCCCCGGGTCGACGGCGAGGAACCCGCCGCGCAGGATCTCGGCGGCGTACGCGGCCTGGTGCAGCGCGAGGCCGATGACGGCGGCGGACATCGCCCCCACCAGGTGCATCGTGCCGAAGCTCCACACGACCGGACCGAAGGGGACGCCGAGCCCCAACTCCTCGTACAGATAGGCCAGGTTGAACCAGAACAGCAGCTGCACGATGAGCGGGATGGAGCGGAACGCCCATACGTACGCCCAGGCCACGCCGGACAGCAGCGGGCTGCTGGAGAGCCGCATCAGGGCGAGGACCAGGCCGAGCGCGAAGCCGAGGACCGTGCCGTACACCGTGAGCTGGAGCGTCACCCACACCGCCCGCAGCACGCTGTCGGCGGTGAGGTACTGGAAGAACACCTCCCACTCCCAGGCCGGGTTGGTGAACAGGCCATGGGCGAACTGCGCGGCCACGACGAGGACGGCGGCGCCCGCGGCCCAGCGCCAGTAGTGCCGGACCGGGACGACCTTCAACTCGGCGTCCGGCACGGCGTCCTTGACCGGGGGCACGGCGGCGGCCGCCGACGGCGGCGCGGCGGATGTCATCCCGCCACCGCCAGGCCGCTCAGCGTGCGCTCCAGGGTGTGCGGGCCGCGCTCGGCGCCCTCCCGGTCGCGCCTCGCGACCTCCTCGCGGACGAGCGGGATCACATACCGGCCGAAGTCGACGGCGTCGTCGAGGAGTTCGTAGCCGCGCGCCGACAGGATGTCCACGCCCAGGTCGTAGTAGTCGAGCAGGGCCTGGGCGACGCTCTCCGGAGTGCCGACGAGCGCCGTGGAGTTGCCCGCGCCGCCGGTCGCGGCGGCGGTCGGCGTCCACAGGGCCCGGTCGAAGCGCTCGCCCTGCTCGGCGATGGCGATGAGCCGCTGGGAGCCCACGTTCTCGGGGGAACCGGAGTGACGCCGCGTCAGCGGCTGGCCGCCCGCGCGTCGTTCGCGGATGGCGCCGACGACGCGGTGCGCCTTCTCCCAGGCCAGCTCCTCGGCCGGCGCGATGATGGGCCGGAACGCCACCTGGATGCGCGGGGTGTCCGTGCGGCCCGCGGCGCGCGCCGCCCGCCGCACCTCCTCGATCTGCTGGGCGGTCTGCGCGAGCGGCTCGCCCCACAGGCAGTACACGTCGGCCTCGGCCCCACCGGCCGCGTACGCCGCGGGCGACGAGCCGCCGAACGAGACGCCGGGGCGCGGCTGCTGCACGGGGAAGACATCGCTCACGAAGTCCTGGAACTGGTAGTGCGCGCCGTCGTGGTCGAACGGCTCGTGCCGCGTCCACACCTTCTTGACGATCTCGATGTACTCGCGGGTGCGGGCGTACCGCTCGTCCTTGGTGAGCGTGTCGCCCTCGCGGCGCTGCTCGTGGTCGTTGCCGCCGGTGATGAAGTGGACGGTGAGCCGCCCGTCGCTGACCTGGTCCAGGGTCGCGAACGTCCGCGCGGCGTACGTCGGGTACGACACGTTGGGCCGGTGCGCGAGCAGGATCTGGAGCGTCTCGACGCGGGCCGCGAGGAACCCGGCGGCGGCCGCGGGCACCGGCGAGCCCGACCCGTAGGCGAAGAGGACCCGGTCCCACCCGTGGTCCTCGTGGGCCCGGGCGAGCCGCAGCGTGTACTGCTTGTCGAAGGCGGCCCCGGACCGCGGACGGATCTCCGACCCGTCGTTGGTGGCGGCGATGCCAAGAAACTCCACCGGCATGGTGAGCCTTTCGTAGTGCGGGGAGAGAAGAGAAGCGCGTGAGCGACCCCATGAAGCCCGTCCGGCGATGGGGGACAAGGCCCGAAGGGCCGGGAAAGCCCGTCCGGCGTGTGGGGACAAGGCCCGAAGGGCCGACGGAAAAGCCCGTCCGGCGATTGAGGACGAGGCCCGAAGGGCCGACTCAGCGGCTGAAGGCGCCCACGCCAGAACACGTCGCGGAACACACGCGACAGAGGTCGACGTGCGCACGCGAGACCAGCGGCGGCGAGGACGGCATGCGAACAGTTGAGCACCGGACTTTCGAGCGCGTCAACGGGGGCCGCGAGGTCAGCGGGCCGTTGCCACACGCTGTTCACATGGCCGTAGCAGGCACCGGCACGGCGACAGGGCCCTGACGCTCACGCGTCAGGGCCCTGTGGGGCGGGTGCGTCCGCCGTCAGGCGGGGGCGTCGGCGTCGACCGGGAGCGCCCGGGCCTCGGGCAGGCCCGGCCAGCGGCGGGCCCGCGGCGCGGGCAGGCCGAACTGGTCCAGGATGCGGGAGACGAAGTGGTCGACCATGTCGTCGAGCGAACGCGGATGGTTGTAGAAGGCGGGCACGGGCGGGAAGACCGTCGCGCCGCGCTGCGCCAGGGCGAGCAGGTTCTCCAGGTGGATCTGGCTCAGCGGGGTCTCGCGGGGGACCAGGACCAGGCGGCGGCCCTCCTTGAGGGTGACGTCGGCGGCGCGGCCGAGCAGGGTGTCGGCGTAGCCGGTCCGGATCCCGGCCAGGGTCTTGACGCTGCACGGGACGACGACCATGCCGTCGGTGCGGAACGAGCCCGACGCGATGGTGGCCCCCTGGTCGTGCGCCTTGTGGTGGACGTCGGCGAGGCCGGTCACGTGCCGGACCGTGTACGGCGTCTCCAACTCGATGGTGGAGCGGGCCCAGTTGCTCAGGACGAGGTGGGTCTCGACGTCGAGGAGGTCCTTCAGGGCTTCCAGGAGCCGGATCCCGATGATCGCCCCGGTGGCCCCGGTCATGCCGACGACCAGGCGTCGGCGGGGTGCTGCGGACATGGTGGGGTGCTCTTCTCCGGGGGCCGTGGTCACAGGGGCAGGTGGGCGCCCCAGCGCTCGCGGACCTGGGCGCGGTAGGGCTCGTCGAAGCGGTTGGCGGGGGCGAACTGGTCCTTCCAGGCGTACGGCTTGCACGCGTCGATCAGCATGACGCCCATCGTGTGGTCGCCGCTGGCGCGCTGCCGCGGGGAGAGGCGCGGGTCGATGTCGCTGGTGGTGGAGCGGACGGTGTGCACGGAGGTGCCCGGGTCGACCCGGGTGCAGATCGCCCACAGCACCTGGTTGAGGTCGGTGACGTCGATGTCCTCGTCCACGACGACGAAGTAGCGCTCCATGCCGCCGGGGCGGCGACGCCCGGCCGCCGCGAGCAGCGCCGCCATGGCGTCCTGCGGGCCGGTCTGCTCGATCGAGACGACGATCATCAGCTGCCGGGCGTACGCCCACACGCCGCGGACGTTCTGCACGCCGGACGCCTCCAGGTGGTCCCAGGTGCTGCTCGCCGCGTAGAGCGGCACGGCCTGGTCGCCCGCCGTGATGGTGGGGATCATCGGGGGCGCGCCCAGGATGATCGGGTCGTCGCGGTGCATGATCCGGTGGACGCGGATGACGGTCTCCGGCCCGGAGTGGGTGAAGTAGCCGGTCCACTCGCCGAACGGGCCCTCCTGGACCGACTCCTCCGTCACCGGGGGCATCTCGCCCTGGATGACGATCTCGGCGTGCGCCGGGATCGGCAGGTCGCTGCCCGGGGCCCGCACCACCTCCACCGGCGCCCCGCGCAGTCCGCCCGCCAGGTCGTACTCCGACATCCCGGACGGGGCCGCCATGGCGGCGGTCATGGCGAGGATCGGATCGCAGCCCACCACCACGGCGATCGGGCAACTCCGCCCGCGCTCCCAGTACTTGGTGGCGATGGCGCGGGCGTGCCGGTTGCCCAGCATCCACAGCGACAGGCGGTCCCTGCCCTGCACGCAAGCCCGGTACGTGCCGACGTTCACCCAGCCGGTGTCCGGGTCGCGCGTGATCACCATGCAGGCGGTGCCGATGTAGCGGCCGCCGTCGCCGTCGTGCCAGCGCGGCGCGGGGAACAGTGTCAGGTCCACGTCCTCGCCCTCCAGGACGTTCTCGAAGACCGTGGCGTCGTCGACCTCCCGGGGCGGCAGCGGCTCCAGGTGCCTGCTGGTGTCCTTCCACGCCCGCACGATGTCCAGCTTCGAGGCGTCCGGGGGCAGCCCGAGGGCCACCGCGCAGCGCGCCGCGGTCCCCATGTAGTTGGTGAACACGCGGAATCCCGAAGGGTGGCCGGGAATGTCGTCGAAGAGCAGCGCGGGCCCTTCCCGCTCGGCGAGCATTTCGCTGACGCAGCCTATTTCCAGATCCCATTCCGCGCCACGGACGGTACGCACCTCCTCCTCGCCGAGTTCCTGCGTCAAATGGTCCATGTAATCGCGCAGATCGCGGAATCGAGACATGGAGTACGTCCCTTCGGAGCCGGTTCTCTCGTGTGCCGAGTGCGGTGCTGGGGTGCGCGAACGCATGCTTCGCGCTAAACACATTCTTCGCGCCGTACGCATGCTTCGCGCTGAACGAGTTCCTAGCGCTGAACGCTTTTCCCGCACTGAACGTGTTCGTCGCACGTCTGATTCTGCGCCGCGAAGCCGGAGCAAGTAAAAGCACCAGATCTTCTGCCTGATAGAATTCCGCGTTATGGAACTGCGGCAGTTGAAGTACTTCCTCGCCGTCATCGAGGAGGCGAGCTTCACCCAGGCCGCGTCCCGTCTGCACGTCACCCAGCCCGGCGTGAGCGCGCAGATCCGGCAGCTGGAGCGAGAGATGGGCCAGAAGCTGCTCGACCGGCAGCGGGGCGCCGTGCGGCCGACCGCGGCCGGGGCCGCGCTGCTGCCCTACGCGCGCGCCGCCCTGGACGCCGTCGACGGGGCCCGCGCCGCCGTCGACGAACTCGCCGGACTGGTGCGGGGCAAGGCGCGGGTCGGCGCCGTCACCTCCGTCGCCCCCATCGACCTGCCCGAGGTCTTCGCGGCCTTCCACGAGCGGTACCCGGGCGTGGCCCTCTCGCTGACCGAGGCCCCCGCGGACCACCTCGCGCACGAGCTGCGCCACGGCCGCCTCGACGTGGTCATCACCGGACCCGCCCCGCTGCCCGCCGGTACGGCCACGCAGGTGATCGCCGACGAGGCGCTGGTCGCCGCCGTCCTGCCCGGCGACCCCCTCGCGGGGCGCGCCGACATCACCCCCCGCGACCTGGGCGACCGCCCGTTGATCTGCCTGCCTCAGGGCACCGGCCTGCGCGCCTGCGTCGACGACGCCTTCAGCGCCGCCGGGCTGCGGCCGAACGTCGCCTTCGAGGCCGGGGACCCGCACATGGTGGCCCGCTTCGCGGCCCGCGGTCTCGGCGTCGCCCTGCTCGCCGAGTGCACCGCCCGCGACTACGCCCCCGAGCTGCGCACCGCGACCTTCGCCGAGGCCCGCAGGGCCCGCCTCCTGCTGGCCTGGGGAACGCAGGCGGCCGCCAACCCGGCGGCCCGCGCCCTCATCCAGCACACCCGCGCGGCCCTGACCAACAGCCGGGAACGGCCCGCCACCGAGCGGTGACGGGCCGAGGACCACGGGGCTGTTCGCTCAACTGCACGCGCCCCGGGTCCATTTGTGGGACAGGACGATGTAGAAGGGGCGCAGGTTGCCACGGTCGCCCTGGCGCACACAGTCGATGGGGCCGCGGTAGCCCGTGCTCCGGTAGTAGGTGACGCCGCTGAAGCTGCCGCTCGTACCGCGGTTCCAGATGGACTTCACCTTCGTGCGCGCCGCCCAGGAGCAGTCCCTGCGGTGGTCCGTGCTCGCGTCCCGCCACTGGCACCGCTGGCCCGTGCCGTTGAGCCCGGTGTAGAAGCAGACATAGCCGGAGGAACAAGACCAAGCTGGTGCTGAGGGAGGCGTCTTCTCCTGGGTCGACGCGGCCGTGGCCGTGGCCGCGGCGACCGCCGTGCCGGGAAGCGCCAGAGCCACCGCCGCCGCCATGGTCGCGAGCCTGGTGCGTGTCGTGTGCATGGTTTCCCTTCCTGTAGCCGGTCCAGCGTGGGCTGGTGTGCCGTGCGGTGACAGAACCTTCCCGAACTCCCGCCCCCACGGGTATCTCCGTGCGCCTGAGCGCAATGTCCCAGCTCAGGGACCTGGCAAGGGGCCAACGGCTGCTTTCGCGGGGATGCCCAGAAACCGTCTGGTGACGTGTCCGCCGGGCCCCGGAGCATGGAGAACGGCCGGGAGCGGAAGCAGGGGCGGAAGCAGAAGCACGTCAAGCACAGGCACAGGCACGGACACCGAGCCACGGGGGCGGGGGCCAATGCTGCGCATTCACTTCACCGGAGACGACCTGGTACGCACCACACTCGCCGCCGAGCCCGACGCGCTGTGGGAGGTGTCCATCAGCATGCACCGGCTCCAGCGCCGGGACACCGGGGTGATCTTCGGGCCGTGGCGCGCCCAGGTCCTGCCCCGCACGCCCCGCTCGGTCCGGCTCCTGTCGCCCCTGGCTCCGGCCAAGGGGTACTGCCCGGACTTCCTCACCCCCGCGCGGGGCGCCTCACGCGCCGCCCAGATCGACGCACTGCGCTCCACCGGCCGCCAGACGGTCCGCGCCGACCTGGATGAGTTCCGCCGACAGAACCCCCGGCTGCGGCTGCCGCCGTGGTGCACCCAGCTCGCCGACGGCGACGCCCGGACGCTGAGCCGTCTCGCGGACGCCGCGGACAGCTACTTCGACGCCTGCCTTGCCCCTTACTGGGACCGTGTCCGCGCGCACGTGCACCGCGACCGGGCGCGCCGCGTCGCGCTGCTCGCGCACGGGGGCTGGGAAGCCCTGTTCCGCACCCTGCACCCCTCGGCACGCTGGAGCTACCCGGTGCTCGAACTCGACTACCCCGTGGACCGGGAGATGCGTCTCGACGGGCGCGGCCTCGTCCTCCAGCCGTCCTTCTTCTGCCGCTACAACGTCACCACCCTCGTCGACCCCCGGCTGCCGCCCGTGCTCGTCCACCCCATCGACCACGACCCCGGCTGGGCCGACCCCGCCCGCCCCGCGTCCAGGACGAGGCCGCTCGCCGCGCTGCTCGGCACCACCCGCGCCCAGCTCCTGCACGCCGTGGCGGACGGCGCGGCCACCACCCAGCAGCTGGCCCGCCGCATCCACACCACCCCCGCCAACGGCAGCCGACACCTCACCGCCCTGCGCGAGGCGTCCCTCATCCACAGCCAACGCCACCGCAACACCGTGCTCCACACCCTCACCCCCCTCGGCACCGCCCTGCTCAACGGTCGGCAGCCGCCCCTCCCGGCCTGACCGTCTCCTCGTAGCCATGCGGCCCACGTCGGTCACGGCGTGTGTGTGGGCGGTCAAGGCGCGGGCCCTGGGCGGACGTTGACCGGGCCGCCCGGCTCACGGACCGCAAGGCCAGCCTCGGCCTGTGCCTGATGCCAGCCTCGGCCTGTGCCCGATCTGCGAGGCGTGCAGAAGCGAGCGCCCCCGGACGCGGACATGGCCGCACTGAAGGCGGAGGCCCTGGCGCACCACCACGACGAGCACGGGATTCCGGTACGATCCCAGCTCCTCGCGACGATCCGCCTCCCCAACCGCCTCGGCTCAGCCACAGCCCCCCTGTCCCACCTGCCCGGACGCCTCCCGCTCCTGCGACGCCTGCTCGATCGCCGCCTCGGCATCACCTCCCGCCGTCCGCTGCCCCGCTACACCCGCGGCGATCTGGTGCGCTGCTGCGGACGCGCCAGCCTCCCCAAGGGCCTGCTCGACGACGCGCGGAACCAGGCCGCCCGGCTCGTCCACCGCCCGACCACGAGCCCCCGGAGACCCCCATCACCGGTTGCTCGGCCCGCGGGTGACGGGGCGTCGTCACCCTTCTCCACGACCGTAGCCCCGCTGGCTCAAAGCCCGGTCAACGACCGGTGAAAGCCGCCCCGAGCTGCCGCTGAGCCGCCTGGACCGTCTGCTCCAGCAGCACCGCGATCGTCATGGGGCCCACGCCGCCGGGCACCGGAGTGATCAGCCGGGCCCGCCGCGCGGCGCCGTCGAAGTCGACGTCGCCCACGTTGCCCGGGTTGTACCCGGCGTCGATGACCACCGCGCCCGGCTTGATGTCCTCGCCGCGGATCAGCTCGGGGCGGCCCACGGCGGCCACGACGACGTCCGCCTCACGCAGGTGCGCGGACAGGTCGGCGGTGCGCGAGTGGCAGTAGGTGACCGTCGCGTCCCGGGCGAGCAGCAGCATCCCCACGGGCTTGCCGAGGATCGCGCTGCGGCCCACGACGACCGCCCGCTTCCCGGCGAGGTCGACGTCGTACGCGTCGAGCAGCCGTATGATCCCGCCGGGCGTGCAGGACACGAAGCCCGGCCGCCCGAAGCTCATCGCCGCGAACGAGCTGAGCGTGACCCCGTCGACGTCCTTGTGCGGCGCGATCGCCTCGAACGCCGCCCGCTCGTCGATGTGCGGCCCCACCGGGTGCTGGAGCAGGATGCCGTGCACCGTCGGGTCCTCGGACAGCGCGTCGAGGGTGGCGACCAGTTCCCCGGTCGTGGTCTCGGCGGGCAGCGCGACGTGCCGCGAGACGATGCCCGCCTTCGCGCAGCGGTTCCGCTTCATCCGCACGTACGTGACCGACGCGGGGTCCTCGCCGACGAGCACCGTCGCCAGGCAGGGCGCCGAGCCCGTGCGCCGGGTGAGCTCCGCGGCGCGGGCCGCGGTCTCCTCGACGACGCGCCGGGCGAGGGCGGTGCCGTCCATGAGCTGGGCCGAGGACGTCGAAGTGGTCGGGGACATGGCCGCCTCCAGGCGTGGTTGACCAGTCGCCCAGGCGCACGGCATCGACATCTGCGTCAGGCCGCTCCCCGGTGGTGCTCCACCTCAGCGCCAGTCACGGCCCGCGCACCACTGTAGTCGAGGGCGGCGCGGCCCCCGGCGGCCCGTCGCCCCCGACCAGGTCGGCGGGGCGGTCGGCGGCCTCGCGCACCGGGACCGCCAGCAGGTCGACGACGCCCTGGAGGCCGCCGTGGCGCTGGAAGGCGGCACGCTGCCGGTCGGCGCCGGTGCCCTGGGCGCGCAGCCGCGCGAACCACTGCCGTACGGTGTCGAGGTCCCCGGCGGCCCGCAGGTGCTCCTCGACCCGGCCGACGAGGTGCTCGGCCAGCTGCCACACGGGCACCGACCGCGTGGGATCCGGCAGCGGCAGGGCCAGCGTCCGGCCCGACATGCCGTGCCGGGCTGCGCGCCACACGGCGGCGCGCAGCACCGCGTCCTCCGGGCCCGGGGCGGGCACGCCGCCGCGCACGTCGGCCAGGACCGAGGCGACCAGGGCCCGCACGAGCAGCGCGAACGCCACCGTGTCCGCGGTGTCCGGCAGCACGTCGGCCGCCCTCACCTCGACGGTCGGCACATGCCGCGAGGGCCGGGCGGACCAGTAGACCATGGCCGGATCGACCGCGGCGCCGCTGTCGACGAGCGTGGCCACCAGCTGTTCGTAGTGGTCGACGGAGCGCAGCCGGGGCGGCGGGCCCGCGGTCGGCCAGCGGTCCCACAGCATGGTGCGCCAACTCGCGTGGCCGGTGTCACGGCCGTGTACGAAGGGGGAGTTGGCGGTCAGGGACAGCAGCAGCGGCAGCCAGGGCCGCAGGTGGTTGACGACCTGGACGGCCTCCTCCCGGTCCGGGACGCCGACATGGACGTGGCAGGCGTTGACGCACAGGTGGTTCAGGACGGACCCGAACCGCGCGGCGATGGTGTGGTAGCGCGGCCGGTCCAGGACGGGCGGCGGGCCCGGGTCGCCCAGCGGCACCGTGCCGCAGGCCACCAGCAGGCAGCCGACCTCCCGCGCGGCGCGCGCGGCGCACTGCCGCAGCCGGTCGGTCTCCGCGCGCAGCTCCCGCGCGTCGGCGCACACCCCGCCGATGGTCTCGATCTGCGTCTGCGCCAGTTCCGGTACGACATGACGGCTCCCCCGATGCGGCTGGCGGCCTTGACCACGGAGCCCGCCAGCAGCGCCGCCTGACGCGTGACCGCGTCCGCCAGGAAGAACTCCTCCTCGGCGCCGACCGTCAACGTACCTTGGTCCAGCAGACGTTGTGCCCCCGTCGCACAGGAATCTGTCACGCCACCTCCAGGGTCCCGGCCGCACGTGTGGATGGCGGCCCGCCTGGCCGCCCTCCACACCGTAGGGCCGCGCGCGCGGGCTGAGGCGGTAGCGAATGAGGCAACCTCGATCTCGTGACCGGGGCGGTTCCTCAGCGGCTCAGGGCCCGCTCCCGCTCGATACGGGACAGCTTCTCCGGGTTGCGCACGGCGTACAGGCCGGTGACGCGGCCCTCGGCGACGCGCAGCGTCAGGACCGTGTCGACCGCGCCGCGCTGCCGGAACAGCAGCGCGGGGCAGCCGTTGACCTCGGCCGGGACCAGCGCCATCGTGTCCCTGATCCGCGCCAGGACGCGGGCCACCTCGGCGGCGCCGACGACCGGGGCGAGCGCGGCGCGCGCGATGCCGCCGCCGTCGGCGAGGAACACCACGTCGGGCGCGAGGGTGTCGAGCAGCCGCTGGAGGTCACCGGTCTCGACGGCGCGCCGGAACGCGTCGACGGCGCCGCGGGTCTCGGCGGCCGAGACGGTCGCGCGGGGGCGGCGCGCGGCGACATGGCCGCGCGCCCGGTGGGCGATCTGGCGCACGGTGGCCGCGCTCCTGCCGACGGCCTCCGCGATCTCGTCGTACGGCAGGTCGAAGACCTCGCGCAGCACGAACACCGCCCGCTCGGTGGGCGCGAGCGTCTCCAGGACGAGGAGCATCGCGGTGGAGACGCTGTCGGCCAGCTCCACGTCCTCGGCGACGTCGGGCGAGGTCAGCAGCGGTTCGGGCAGCCAGGGCCCGACGTAGGACTCCTTGCGACGGGCGAGTGTCCGCAACCGGCCGAGGGCCTGGCGCGTGGTGATCCGGACGAGGTAGGCACGCCGGTCGCGCACGGCGTCGAGGCCGACGCCGGACCAGCGCAGCCAGGTCTCCTGGAGGACGTCCTCGGCGTCGGCTGCCGAGCCCAGCATCTCGTAGGCAACGGTGAACAGCAGGTTGCGGTGGGCGACGAACGCCTCGGTGGCCGCGTCGGTCCGGGCGCCGCGCGGGGCGCCGGGGCCCTCGGCGGCGTCCGGTGCCGCCGCCGCGTCCGGCCCCGCCGTGTCCGTGTCCGTGTCCCGCTCGCCGTGTCCGTCCATGGCCGACTCCCGACTGTGTCTCGCTGCCGCTCTTGACGCACACAGGACGCCGGTCACGGCCGCCGTGTGACGGCCGGGCCCGGTGGCGTACGTCACACGGCGGGGTCGTCACACGGCCCGGCCCGGCGGCATCTCTTGGTCGTCCTGTGCGGCAGCACACCACGGGTCACACCAGATCACGGGTCACACCAGACCACGTATGACCCCGCATCACGTGTGACCCCGCATCACGTGTGACACCACATCACGAGTGAGGGAACAGTCATGGAACCCCGTTTCGACCTGATGGCCAACGAACTGGGCGCGAAGTTCGGCAAGCGGTTCGCCGCCGCGAGCCTGGTCGTGCTCCAGTCGGCGCTGCCGAAGTCCATCCAAGAGCTGGTGGCGCTGCGCGTCAGCCAGATCAACGGCTGTGGCTACTGCGTCGACCTGCACACCAAGGAGGCCGCGGCGGCCGGTGAGACCGCGGTGCGGCTCAACCTGGTCGCCGCCTGGCGCGAGTCGACCGTGTTCACGGAGGCCGAGCGGGCCGCGTTCGCGCTCGCCGAGGAGGGCACCCGGATCGCCGACGCCCACCCCGGCGTGTCCGACGCGACCTGGGCGCAGGTGCGCGCGCACTACGACGACGACCTGACCGCCGCGCTCGTCGCCCTGGTCGCCCAGATCAACGCGGCCAACCGGCTCGGCGTGATCGTGCACAACCGGGGCGGCTCCTACGCGCCGGGCATGTTCGCCGAGATCACGCACTGACCGGCTGACCGGCCGACGGCGCGGCACGGCGGGGCGCTGCGCTGCCCGGGGTCAGTTCTCCTGCCCCGGGCCGCGCAGCGCCCCGGCCGCGATCCGGAGGAAGTCCAGCAGCGGCTGGTCGCGCCGCTCCTTCAGGGCGACCAGGCACGTCTCGACCGGCTCGGCGTCGGTGACGGGCAGGTGGACGAGGTCGGGCCGCGGGTAGGCGCGCGCGACGCTGAGCGGGACGAGCGCGATGCCGTGCCCGGCGGCGATGAGTTCGAACTTCTCCTCGACCGACGACGTCCGCCGCCGCTGGGCGTCGAGCACCGGCTCCCCTTCGAGGTCCGCCGACAGCAGCTCCTGGCGGCGCGCGAGGCGGTGCCGGACCGGCACGCACGCGACCCTCGGCTCACGGCCGATCGGGATCGTCCGCAGGCCCGAGGAGTCGAACGGCCGCCGCAGATAGCCGACTTGGGCCCGGCCGTCGCGCAGCGGCGCGTCCCCCTCCCACCAGCGCGACGGGACCAGGCCGATCTCCATCTCCGGGTGGCTCGCCGTGAACGCGACGATCGCCTCGGACACGTACAGACCCGGAGAGAAGGCGATCACGAGCCGCCGCACGCCCCGGTCGGCGTCGTGCACCCGGCTCACCGCCGCGTCGACGGCCGCCAGGATCCCGGGCGCCTCCTCGTGCAGCCGCTCGCCCGCGGCCGTCAACTCCACGCTCCTGGTGGTCCGTACGAACAGGGCACAGCCCAACTCCCGCTCGAACGCCCGGATCTGGCGGCTGAGGACGGGCTGCGCGATGAACAGCCGCTCGGCGGCCCGGCCGAAGTGCCGGTGCTCGGCCACGGCGACGAAGTAGCGGAGCTTGCGCAAGTCAAGATCCATGCCCGGAGCGTATCAATGCCCGGCGCGCACTGATGTCCGGCGGGCATCAATCGGCCGGGAAGGGTATTGGACGGCGCGTTCGGCGCCCGCCGAGACTGAACGCATGATCGTCATCACCGCGCCGACGGGAAACATCGGCCACCAGGTCCTGCTCACCCTCCTCGGCGAGACCCCGAACACCCCCGCGACTCCAGGGGCGTCCGGAACCCCCGCGACCTCCGCGACCTCCGCGACCCCCGCGACCTCCGCGACCCCCGACACCTTCGCCCACGGCGAGAAGCTCCGCGTCGTGCTGCGTGACCCCGCCCGGCTGCCCGAGGCGCTGCGCGAGCGCGTCGACGTCGTCCCCGGCTCGCACCGCGACCCCGAGGTCGTCGACCGGGCCTTCGCCGGAGCGGACGCCGTCCTGTGGATCGTCCCGCCGAACCCCCAGATGCCGACCCTCGACGACCCGTACACCGGATTCACCCGCGCCGCGGCGCGGGCCCTCACCGCCCACGGCGTCGGACACGTCGTCGGCGTGTCGGCGCTCGGCCGCGGCACGCCCGTCGCCGGACGCGCCGGGTTCGTCACCGCGTCGCTCGCCATGGACGACCTGCTCGCGAGCACCGGCGCGGCCTACCGGGCCCTCGCCTGCACCTCGTTCATGGACAACCTGCTGCGCCAGGTGGAGCAGATCCGCGACCGGGGCGTCTTCACCGGCACCCTCGCCCCCGACCTGAGGGCCCCGGCGGCCTGCACCCGGGACATCGCCGCCGTCGCCGCCCGCCTGCTGAGCGACCGCTCGTGGACCGGCACGGACGAGGTCCCGGTCCTCGGCCCCGAGGACCTCTCGCCGAACGACATGGCCCGCGTCCTGTCCGAGGTCCTCGACCGGCCGGTCCGCTACGAACGGCAGTCGTACGACGACCTCGCCGCCGCGCTCACCGGCTACGGCGCCGGTCCCGCGTACGTCCAGGGCATGGTCGACATGATGCGCGCCAAGGACGAGGGCCTCGACGAGGGCGCCCGCCGCACGGACGCCGGGGTGAGCCCCACGACGTTCCGCACCTGGTGCGAACAGGTCCTGCGCCCGGCGGTGACCGGCTGACCGGCACGATCGCGTCACCGCCGCCGGGAGCGCGCCAAGAGGCCTCAGGGAGCGGGTAGTTGGCAGTGACGGGGGTCGCTTCGGGGCGCCTCGTGGGACGCTGTGTCCGCATGCGCGCAGACCGGCGCGCGGCAGCCGACCCACCCGGAGGGAGCGAAGCCATGGCGGTTTCCCGGTTGCGGACCGACGCGACGACCCGGTCACGGCTCGGCCCGGCCGTCATCGCCGGTCTCAAGGCCGACCTCTGGGCCGTCGACTGCCAGACCTGCGGCGGGCCCCTGGGGCGGTGGAGCGCGCCCGCCCTCGACGTGGGGGAGGAGGACGGACTCGCCACCGCCTCGCTGCACCATCCGCGCTGCCGCCCCCCGGCATGGCACGACCACCTGCTCGACAGCCCCGAAGGGCGCGCGCGGCTGACGTGGCGGGCGGGCTGCGCGCGGCTGCCCGCCGTGAGCGCGCTGCCGGTCTTCCTGGTCAACCCGTCGTACGAGTGCGCCCTGCTCCGCAAGGACGGCGGCGGAGAGTGGCACACGGCCACCCTCGACCCCTACCTCCGCCTCGGGCTCTCCCTGGTCTCCGCGTCGCTCACCCTGGACGCCCTTCCGGCCCTGAGGGCCACGATCGACGAGGACCGGATCTCCGTGGAGGTCGTGGACGGGGACAGCGTCACCCATGCCTGGCACGACGTGCCGCTCCGCGACGAGGTGTCCAGCGCGGTGCGGGGCCTGGGGAAGGTCCTCGTCGGTGTGACGACGAAGCTGGACGTGCGCGGGCCGTTCGCCGAGGCGGCGCTCCAGCGGCTGATGGGGGAGCGCCAGGTCGCGCTCGGCGTGGCGGGACTCACCTCGGTGCGCCTGCCCGCGCACGCCCAGACGCTGACGGAGGACGACTTCGACGGGAAGCTGCGGACGGAGGCCATCGCCCTCGGTGCCGCCGTCCTCGGCCAGGACGATCCGCCGCCGGAGCCGGTCCTGGCCGCCGCGCTCAGCCTGTGCCGGGGCGACGAGGAGCTGACGCGGGCGCTGAGCGGTCGGCACAAGCTGGCCGCGGTGTTCCTGGTGAGCCATCTGTACGGACTCACGGCACGGAGCGCCGCGAACCGGCCCCGCCTCTACGGCGGGGTGCACATCATCGCGCCGGACGCCCACCGCGCCCAGGAGTACGCCGACTTCTTCGCCGAGGCCCTGGCGCGGGTGGACGGGCCGACGCTCGGACGCCTCGGCGCGGACCCCCTGTCGGCGGAGGGCGCCGAGGCGTACCTGGCGGACGTTGTCATCGGCACGGCGCGGGAGTTCCGGCGCGCCCTGACGGCGTACCACGCCCACGGGGAGCGCTATCTGCTGCACGCGAGCCGCGGCCACCTGGCCCTGGTCGTCGACCACGGCGAGGCGGGGCCGGGCGACCCCGACCTCACCCGGCGCTACGCCCGCGTCGCCACCGTCTGACGGGACGCGGCCGCGGCACCGGCGCCTCAGCTCTGGTGGACCTCGTCCCGGCCGGGGCCGCCCGACAGGGTGTCGCGGCCGGGGCCGCCGTACAGCTTGTCGTCACCGCTGTTGCCGTACAGCTTGTCGTCGCCGCTGTCGCCGTACAGCACGTCACGGCCCTTGCCGCCGTACACGAAGTCGTCGCCCGCACCGGCGTTGACGGTGTCGTCGCCGTCGTCGCCGGACAGGCTCTGCCGGTGCGCGCCCCCGCGGATCACGTCGTCGCCCGCGCCGCCCTCGGCGGCGCTGTCCGCGCCGGTGGAGGTGATGGTGTCGTTCCCGGCGCCGCCGAGGGCGATGCTGCCACCCGCCGCGCGGATCGTGTCCTTGCCGTCGCCGCCGGACACCACGGTCACCCGGCCCACGCTGAGGGTGTCGTCGCCCGTGCCGCCCTTGACGCTGTTGCCCTGGGTGCCGCTGGACTCGGTCAGCTTGTCCTTGCCGGAGCCCAGGTCGATGGCGGCGTGGTAGTACGCCTGGTCGGTCCTGTTGGTGTAGGTGACGGTGTCGGCGCGGTCGCCGAGGCCCATCTCCAGGGTGGCGTACGGGTCCTGGCTCTCCAGCGTGGTGACCGTGCAGGTGACCTTCGTGCGGTCGGCGGCGCTGGGGTGGGAACAGCCGTCGCCCGCGGTGATGGTGACGGCGTCGTCGATGACGTACGTGATGGCGTCCGCGCCGGACTTCGACGCGGTGACGGTCACGTGGTTGGCCTGGCCGTCGGCGGCCCGGTACGTGACCTGCTTGCCGTCGACCGAGGCGGTGGCGGCGGGCGGCGCGGCGGCGGCCACGCCCGGGAGCAGCAGCGGCGCGGCGAGCGCGAGGGACAGGGCGGACGCGGCGCCCACCGCGCGCACGGTGCCGAAACGAGAGGACATGAGGACCTCCGACAAGAAGTTATGTGATCCCAACAACCAGATGTGACCTGCGGGATCCGCCCTTGGTTGTCCCCCGCGGGTTTCTTCAGGGCCGGTTCAGCGCGAGTTCACCTCCGTGGCGGGGAGGGTTTCCGAGCGCACCGGGCCGACGAAGGCGGCGCGCACGGCCGCCGCGTCGTCGAGCAGGGGATCGCGGACCAGCCCGCCGACGAGCCGGTCCCAGCCGGTGGGGCAGCGGTCGGCCAGGGCCAGGGCGAGGTCGGCCTGCTCGTCGCTGAGGGCGCCGCTGTCGCGCAGGCAGAAGTCGAGCAGGTCCCGGTCGGCCCGCCGCTCCTCGTCCGTCCTGTCGGCCCAGGTGGAGAGCAGGTCCCACGCGACCCAGGCGGAGCCGTGGCGTTCGTCGGTACAGGTCTCCGGCGAGTCGTCGCCCTGGCACCAGCCCTCCTCCAGGGCGGCGAGCGCGCAGCGCAGCACGGCCCGGTCCAGCGCCCGCCGCTCCAGGGCCCGGCACCGGGCGCGCACCTGCTCGGCGAGCGGCAGCAGACGCGCCGGGGCCGTGAGTTCCACCGCGGCGAAGGCGTCGTCGACGGCCCTGGCGTGCTCGTCCAGCAGCGCCTGGCGCCGGTCGTGCGCGACGCCCGGCAGGGCCCGCACCGTGCGGACGAAGGCGTCCACGGCGCGCAGGAACACCGTGGCCGCGTCGTGGAGTTGGGCCCGGTGCCAGCGCTCGCGCTCGCCTTCTCCCTGGAGTTCGCCCTGGAGCCGTACGGCGGTCAGGGACGCGGCGGCCTGGCCGTGCCCGGTGCTGAGCACGGCGTCCGTGGCCCGCTCGTCGCCGCGCCTGGCCCACCAGGCCGCGAGGACGGTGACGGGCAGGGAGAGGAGGGCGGCGAGCGCGCCGAGGTCCGCCATGGTCATGGAGGGATCCTGCCGGGGCGCGGCGGGCCGCCGCGCCCGTTTCGGGGAAGTGGCCGCAGAGGGGACGGCGGCGCCGCCCGGCCACGGGGGCGCGCCCGGCGGTCCGGCCGTGGCCTGCGGGAAGAGCCGCCGGGGGGCCTGCCGCGGCCGCTCGGGCATGTGATGGAGTAGGCGGCCGAGGGCCTGGGGGGCCGAGGAGACGAGAGGCACGGGAGCGCGTCGTGAGCAAGGGCGGGTCGATATCCGACGAGGAGTGGGAGCGCTTCCTGCGCGAGGCCGGGGCGGGGTCGCGGGAGGCGCCGAAGGAGCCGTCGGCGCGGGCGCGGATGGTGGCGCGGCGGCTCCAGGAGGACCCAGGGCGGCCGGAGGGCTGGCGCACCCACCGGCCGCCCGATCCGCGCAAGGGCAGGAAGGCCTGGTACGGGGCCGGGGCGCTGGCGGCCGCCGCCCTGCTGGTCGTCGCGCTCGCGCCGGGGCGGGTCGCCGGATGGTTCGGCGGCGCGGACGGCTCCGGCGGTGACGGCACCCCCCTCGCCGCCGAGTCCACGCGGCCGACGGCGCCGCCCGCGTCCGGCGCGGCGGACCAGCGGCCCACCGTGCGGCATCCGTTCCGCGGCTCCCCGGCGGCGCGCTGGGCCGACGGGGCGGCGGGCATCCACCTGCCCGAGGCCCGGGCTACCGGCTGGATGAGCCGCGCGCAGGTGGCGCGGACGCTCACCCGCAGCCGCGACTTCCTCGTCGCCGCCAACCTCGACCCCGGGGTGCTGCGCGGCCAGCGGCCCACACGGGCCCTGGCACTGCTCAACCCGCACCAGCGGGACGTCCAGGACTACGTGGCGGCAGCGTTCCGCGAGCCCAGCCGCGAGAACGACCCGCTGCTGCTGTTCAGCCGGTTCGCGAAGGCGGACGTGCGGCTCGCCGGTGACGTGGTCAAGACCCGGGGCCGGATCACCTTCCGCGAGGGCAGGCGCGGCGCCGTCGAGGTCGTCAGCGACGTCACGTACGTCTATCCGCTGGTCCGCGCCGAGGGCGGCAGCGACGAGGTCGCGCGCACCATCGTGCGCCGGGAGACCGTGATGAGCTGGGACGACCCGGCCCGGGTGCGCACCGAGCCGGGCACGCTCACGCTGCTGTCCTACAAGTCGGACGCCACCAACGGCGGCTGCGACAACGACACCGGCTACTTCGTCCCCCAGTTCGCCGACGACCGTGCCGACACCGGGTCCGGCGACGGCCCCGAGGTCGACCCCTACGACCGGAGCCGGTCCCTGGACGCCCGCCTGCGACAGGCCGACCGGGACGAGTGCGGGACCGCGACGCGCACCTGAGGGCCCTGCGTACCTGGACGAGCGCCGGACCGCGACGCGCGCGTGACCGCCGCGCGTACATGACCGCCGTGCGTACATGACCGCCACGCGCGCGTGACCGGCGCGTGCGCCGTCGCCAGGGTGGCGGGCACGCGCGGACGGCGCCCGCGACCCACGTTCGAGGTAAACAGTGGGCAAACGTGCGCCGCACGCAGTGTGTGTCGCGGGTGCGTCGCCAAGAATGGAGGCCGGATACTGTGCGGCGCGTCGCCGCCGCCGGGTGGCAGGACGCCGATTCGGGTGAGGGCCGGAAGGTGAATGACACAACGTCAGAATCATTGGCGGCACCGTCAGTTGAGGCCGCGGGGGTGGACGGGATTGTCACGCTGAACGGGAACGGCCGCCAACTGCTGGTGAGCGTCGCTCCCTACCCCGGGATGGCCCCGGGGGACGAGATCCAACTCAGGTGGGACACGGGCGTCCTGCGCACGTCGCGCGTCGACCGGCAGACGATCGGAGCCGAAGAGGCCGGTCGGGCCAAGCTCTTCAGCGTCGAGCAGCCCACGCCCTGCACGGCGCAGGTGAGCTATCTCGTGGGCCGCACCTCGGAGGGCTGGCGCGCCTCGCAGCGGGTGACGGTCAGCGTGCGGCCCTGAGCGTCGCCCTGGTCCCCTTCACCGCCGGGCACGCCCACGCCGTGGCGGGCTGGGCGCGGACCGCCGAGGAGGCCGTGCTGTGGTGCGGGGTGCGCGAACACCCCGTGCCCGCCGCCACGGTCGCCTCCTGGCAGCGGGACGACGACGTCCGGGCCCGGCTGCTGCTGTGCGGTGAACACCCCGTCGGATACGGCGAACTGTGGCGGGACGAGCACGAGGGCGAGATCGAGCTGGCCCGGATCGTGGTCGCGCCGCACGCCCGGGGCCGCGGCCTCGGCCGGGCCCTGGTGCGCGCGCTGCTCACCGAAGCCCTCGGCACGGGCTGCGACCAGGTGTTCCTGCGCGTCCACCCGGACAACGCCGCCGCCCTCGGCTGCTACCGCTCGGTCGGCTTCACCCCGGTGCCCGCCGCGGACGCCGCCGCCTGGAACACGCGCCAGCCGGTGGCCTACGTGTGGCTGCGCTGGCCGGTAGGGTCCACTGCGGCGCACGGCTGAGTGCCGCGCGGCACATGACCGGGCGGAGGCAAGGGAGAGGCACCGTGGGCAGGCTCGTCTACTCGTCGATCGCGTCGCTCGACGGCTATGTCGCCGACGAGGCCGGGGACTTCAGCTGGGCCGTGCCGGACGACGAGGTCCACGCGTTCGTCAACGACGCGATGCGCCCGTTCGGGACGCATCTGTACGGCAGGCGCACGTACGCCATGATGACCGCCTGGGAGACCGAGCCGCCGGGGCCCGAACAGCCCGCCGTGGCACGGGACTTCGCGGAGATCTGGCGGGCCGCCGACAAGGTCGTGTACTCCACCACGCTGGAGCGGGCCGTCACCGCGCGCACCCGCGTCGAGCGGACCTTCGACCCGGAGGCGGTCGCCCGCCTGAAGGCGGACCTCGACCACGACCTCATCATCGGCGGCCCCACCCTCGCCGCCCACGCCCTGGCGGCCGGGCTCGTCGACGAGTGCCGACTCTACCTGGCCCCGGCCGTGGTGGGCGGCGGCAACCCGGTGTTCCCCGCCGGGGTCCGGCTCGCGCTCGACCTGCTCGACGAGCGCCGCTTCGGCAACGGCACGGCGTACCTGCGCTACGGCGTCCGCGCCTGACGGTCAGCCGCCCTCGGGGTCCGGCAGCAGCTCCCGCAGCAGCGCCTCGAACTCGTCGGGCGTGGGCGGCCGGTCGGCGAGCAGCCCCTGGAGCAGCAGCCCGTCGTAGGCGTGCGCGAACAGCTTCACCCGCAGCGGCTCGTCCGTGAACCGCCGGGCGAACGCGGCGAGCGCCTCCTGCCAGCGCCGGGTCGCCGCCCGCTGCTCCGGGCGGCGCGCCGCGAGCAGGCACAGCTCGAACTCGGCCAGCAGATGCCCCGGCGGACTGAGGATCTCCGCCATCAGGAGCGCCAGGGAGCGGCGCCGCTCGGCGGGCCCGACGGGCGCCGCGGCCAGCGCCTCGATGCGCGCGGAGTCCTCCTCCATGCACTCCGTGAGCGCCGCCGTCAACAGCGCGTCGATGCTGCTGAAGTAGTACGTCGTCGCCGTCGTCGGCAGCTGCGCCTCCCGGGCCACCGTGCGGTGCGTGACGCCCCCGGCGCCCTCGCGCGCGATGACGCGCACGGTGGCCTCGATCAGCGCCCGGCGGCGGCGCTCGCCCTTGGCCCGGCGGCCGTCGGTGACCGGTTCGCGCACCGTGCCGGTGGCCGGTGCGCCGCTCTGCTCGTTCAGGGTGGTTCTCCCGCGCTCATGCGCGCCCACGGCGTGCGCGCGCCCTACCCGCCGACGGTACCCCCTCGCGGGACGCGCGCGGCGGCCAGGGACACCGCCGCTGCCGCGAAGCCGAGGACCGCGCCCGCCGCGACGTCGCCGGGGTAGTGCACGCCCGTGTGGACGCGGGAGTAGCCGACGGCCGCCGCGAGCGCCCCGAGCGGCACCGCCGCCAGCGGCAGCGTCACGCCCACGGCGGTGGCGAAGGCGGTCGCCGACGCCGTGTGCCCGGAGGGGAAGGACGCCGACCGCGGCATCGGCACGTGCCGCTCCACGACGACCTGGGCGCGCTCCCGGTCCGGCCGCCGCCTGCGGACCATGCGCTTGCCGAAGAGGTTCGCCGCCGCCGACGCCAGCGCGACCGCTGTGACCCCGGTGAGCGCCGCGCGCCGGGTGCGCCCCGGCCGCAGTGCCAGGCCCGCCGCCACGCCGAACGAGATCTTCGAGTGGTCGGCCGCGTGTGAGAGCCGCCGCAGCGCCCGGTCGAGCGTGGGCGTGGGCGTGGCGGCCACCGCGGCGTACAGCGCGCCGTCGACCGCGCGGAGGTCCCTGAGCACGGCGGGCACGACGTCCCGGGCCGCGGCGGCGGCCCGGACCACCGGGTGGGCGAGCGGCCCGCCGGAACTCCGGCCGGTGGAGGGCTCGGGCTGCTGGCCGGTGGGGGTCCCGTGCCTGTTCTCCCGGCCCGTCAGGGGCTCCTGGCCTGAGCCCCGGCCGTTCGCGTGGTCGTGGTCGCGGTCAGTCATGGGGGAGCGCCTTCCGTCCGTCGCGGGACCGGTGCCCGGGGGTCCGCACGGGGCGGCCGAGGGCGAGGCCGAGCAGGCGCCGCCAGTTCACGGGCGGCGCGGGCGGTACGACGCCCGGGCGGTCGCGCGGCACCAGGACCCGCAGCGCGCCCGGCCGCAGCGTGCACACCACCGGCGTGGGCATCCGCAGCGCCTCGCCGTCCACCGCGACGGGGATCTCGTCGGCGTCGGCGGTCACCTCGACCCGCCGGGCGGTCAGGACGGTCAGGCCCGCGGACTGCGACCCCCGCACGGCGAGGTCCGCGGCCTGCGCGGCGCCCTCCACCCGCAGGCCGAGCACGCCGAGTTCACCGCCGTCGAGCCGGGCCCTGCGGGGGCCGCCGGTGAGTTCGTCGGGGGAGCCATAGGGGTTGTTGCTGACCAGCAGCGCCTGCTGGCCGGTGAGTTCGGTGGCGTCGGCGCGCGCGTCGAGCGGGGGCGTGCCCTCGCCGCCCAGCAGGTCCGGCATGAGGTTCAGGGCCGTGCCCGCCTTGTCGTCGCGGTACTCCGGGCGCTGCACGACGTCCGCGTACACCCCGAAGGAGACCGTGTTGACGAAGGCCCGGCCCGCGACGTCGCCGAGGTCGACCCGCAGTTCCTCGCCGTCGGCCAGGGCGTCGAGGCAGCGGGCCGGGTCGGACCGGTCCAGGCCGAGGTCCATGGCGAAGTGGTTGCGGGTACCCGCGGAGATCACCAGGAACGGCAGGCCGTGCTCGGCGGCGACCGCCGCGACCAGCGCCTGGGTGCCGTCGCCGCCCGCCACGCCGAGCAGGTCCGCGCCGTCGGCCACGGCCTGGCGGGCGAGGAGGGCGACGTCGGAGGGCTCGGCCGGGTCGAGCAGGAGCACCCGCGCGCCGAACTCCTCGGCCCGCTCGGCGAGGTGGAAGCGCTCGACCTTCCCGCCTCCGGACTTCGGGT
Organism: Streptomyces sp. G45; assembly: GCF_049542095.1. Classification (NCBI taxonomy): domain Bacteria; kingdom Bacillati; phylum Actinomycetota; class Actinomycetes; order Kitasatosporales; family Streptomycetaceae; genus Streptomyces; species Streptomyces sp. G45. The sequence goes on from NZ_JBMUZU010000001.1 coordinate 8,174,652, forward strand.
TCATGATGAGCACTGGGTGCTGGGGCCGGGCCGCGGCGAGGGCCCGGCGGGGCGGCTGGGGAGCCGCCCGGCGCAGCGCGGCCCGCGCGCACAGCAGCGTCGCGCCCCAGCAGGCAATCAGGACCAGCGCCGCGAGCCACAGGCCGTCGTACGCGAAGTACACCAGGACCGCGATGGGCGCGGCGACCGCGACGAGCGCCCCCAGGAGGCGCACCACGCCCCGGTGCGCGAGGAACCACCAGGCCCCGGCGGCGCAGACGACCAGCCCGAGGAGCCCCGCCCCGAGGATCACCAGGCCGCCCACCCGCAGCGCGAGCACCAGGACGACCACCGTGCCGAGCGCCGCGAGCACGGCCAGGCGCGCCAGCAGTCGCGCGGCCGTGCCCTCGCGCACGCCGCTCATCCGCGCGCGCCGCGCGTGCGTCCCCATGCCGTGGCCCACCTCTCCGCCGGGTCGGGTGCACCATCCTGCGCGGCCCGGGACCGGCGGGCATCCGGGCCGGGCCATGCGGGTGAGGCCGGGCGCGGTACCGCCCGCCCGGTGGTCAGTGCCCGAAGCTGGCCAGCTTGGCCCGCAGCTGGAGCACCGACTTGGTGTGGATCTGGCTCACCCGGCTCTCGGTCACCCCGAGCACGTTGCCGATCTCGGCGAGTGTGAGCCCTTCGTAGTAGTGCAGGGTGATGACGGTCTTCTCGCGTTCCGGGAGCGTGTTGATGGCGCGGGCGAGGAGCCGCCGCAGTTCGCGGTCCTCGGCCAGCTCCACGGGGTTGTCCGCGGCGGTGTCCTCCAGGGTGTCCATCAGGCTCAGCCGGTCGCCGCCCTCGCCGCCGACGTGCGGCAACTCCTCCAGGGCGATGACGTCGGCGAGGGACAACTGGCTGAAGACCGCGTGCAGTTCGCTCACCGTGACGCCCATCTCGGCGGCCACCTCGCTCTCGGACGGGGTGCGCCGCAGCTCCGCCTCCAGGGTCGCGTAGGCCCGTTCGACGTTGCGTGCCTTCTGCCGCACGGAGCGGGGGATCCAGTCGAGCGCGCGCAGCTCGTCGATCATCGCGCCGCGGATCCGGGTGATCGCGTACGTCTCGAATCTGATCGACCGCTCGATGTCGAAGCTCTCGATGGCGTCGATCAGCCCGAACACGCCCGACGACACGAAGTCCGCCTGCTCGACGTTGGGCGGCAGGCCCACGCTGACGCGGCCCGCGACGTACTTCACCAGCGGCGAGTAGTGCAGGATCAGCTGCTCGCGCAGCCGCCCGTCACCCGTCGCCTTGTACGACCGCCACAGCTCGTCCAGTGACGAGGGCGCGGGCGGTCGCGCGCCGCCCCCGGCGGCGGGCGGCGGAGGCGGGGCCGGGCGGTCGGCGGCGAGGAGCACCGGCCCCGCGCCGGTGCCTCCCGCGGGCGTCCCGGACCGGGCGGCGGCGCGGCGCGCCACAGGCTGACGGGTGGCCTCCGCGTGGACGGGTGCCGCCTCCTGGAGAGCTGCCTCCTGGGGCGCCGCCTCCTGGAATGTCGTCGCCTGGGGTGCCGTCGCCTGGAGCGTCGCGGCCGAGGCGTCGTGGACCGTGTCCGCCATCGTCGCGGGGTCGTCCAGCCAGGCGAGCAGGGTGCGCCGGTCCTGGGCGGTCTGTTCCGGAGTGGGGCGCGAGCCAAGGCGCTCGGCGGCCTGGCTCAGCAGCGTCTCGGGGGTCACGGGCCGGGTGCGCCGGTCCTCGGCCGTCCGGTCCGGTCCGGGCCGCGGTGCGGGGCGTTCACCGGTCGGGGGCGGCGGCGGACCGAGCGGCAGGGTGCCGCGCTCGTCGGGCGTCTGGCTCACGCTTCCCTCCTCTGCTCGTCCTGTCCGTCCTCGTCGTCCTGCCCGGGCGGCGCGTCCGCGAGCCTGAACCTCAGCTGGCGGCCGATCTCCCGTCTGAGCTTCCCGCGTGCTCGGTACAGGCGCGCGCGGATCGTGCCCTCGTTCTTCTCCAGCAGAGCGGCGATGTCTTTCGGGGCCAGCTGCAACAGCCAGGCCATCTCCGCCACTTGGCGCTGCGAGGGGGTCATGCGCCGCAGGGCGGCGGCGCACGCCTCCAGGGCGAGGCGGTCCAGGGCGATCTCCTCCGGATCGCCGATCCGCGCATCGGCGTCGCACAGGTTCGGCAGCAGCTTCTCCAGGCCGACCCGGTGCCGCAGTTCGTCGACGCGCCGGTTGCGGCACACGGCCTTGAGCCAGGCCAGCTGGCGGGGCCGGTCCCAGGTGCCGATGGTGTGCCAGTTCCTGATGGCCTCCTGGAAGGCGGTCATCGCCACGTCCCGGCTCTCGGACAGCTCGGGCCCGCCGGGCAGACAGGAGACGAAGGCGCACAGCCGTTCGTAACAGGCGTCGAACAGCGCGGCGATCCCGTCCCGGTCCTCCGGGCTGAGCTTCTCGGCCACGCGTCACCGCCGCCGCGCGCGCGGGTCGCCGTGGGCGCCGACCCGGACGCGCAGGGTCGGCCCTCCCGGCCCCGCTCCCAGGTCGACGACGGTGCCCGGCGGGGCCGCCTGAAGGACCGATCGCAGCGTGCGGCGCCGCTGCCACTCGGCCCCGGTCATCCCGACCACCAGCACAGCCCCCCACGTCAACAGGCCGGTCCACGGAAGTCCGTAGGCGGCGATCAGCAGTGCGCTCGGCGCCCATCCGAGGACAGGCGTGAATTCTCGTCCTTTCACGCCCGCTGAGTCGTGCGGCGATACCGACGCGTTAGGCCCCACGCCCCGAGAGGGCCCCTATGGGTGACCTTTCGCCCTCGCGTTCGACGCGACCTGGCCTGTGCGCGCGAGGGCGGGCGGCGTGCGCGGCGTACGAGGTGGTGCGCGGCGTACGAGGCGGTGCGCGGCGTACGAGGCGGTGCGCGGCGTACGAGGTGGTGCGCGGCGTACGAGGCGGAGCGCGGCGTACGAGGTGGAGTGCCGCGCGCGGAGCGGAGGAGCGCGGCCCGCCGCGGGCCGCGCCTCGGCGTCCGGCCGCCGACGTGATAGAAAGTGGAACGATAGTCCCAGTTGTTGTCCGTGCGGGCGGGCGCGCGCCGGGGTGCCGCGCCTGCCCGCACGGGCGCAGGGCCGACGCGACTCACAGGACAGGTCATGCCGAACGCGTACCGCGAGATCTTCTCCGCCCCGGGCACCAGGGCCTTCAGCTCCGCAGGCCTGCTCGCCCGGCTCCCGCTGCCCCTGACCCATATGGGCATCCTGACGATGCTGTCCGAGACGACCGGTGCGTACGCGCTGTCGGGACTGGTCGCGGGCACCTTCACCTTCTCCATGGCGTTCCTCGGACCCCAGGTGTCCAAGGCGGTGGACCGGCGCGGCCAGAGCCGCGTGCTGCCCGTCGCGACCGGCGTCAGCGTGCTCGGCCTCGCCGGGCTGCTGCTGTGCGCCTCGACCGGCGCGCCCTCCTGGACGCTCTTCCTCTTCGCGCTGCTCTCCGGCCTGATGCCGAGCATGAGCGCGATGGTCAGGGCCCGCTGGACCGAGATCTACCGCGGCACGCCCCAGTTGACCACCGCGTACTCCATGGAGTCGGTCGTCGACGAGCTGACGTACGTCATCGGCCCGGCGCTCGCCGTGGTGCTGTCCACGGCCCTGTTCCCGCAGGCCGCGCCCCTGGCCGCGGGACTGCTGCTGCTCGTCGGGGTCGCGCTCTTCGTCCCGCAGAAGAGCACCGAGCCGCCGGTGAAGCCGCGCGTGCACGACGGTGACGGCGCGTCGGCGATCCTGTCGCCGCCCGTCCTGGTGCTCGCGCTGATCCTGCTGTGCGGCGGCGCCATCCCCGGCATGGTCGACACCATGGGCCTCGCCTTCGCCGAGCGCGCGGGCGACAAGTCCCTGGCCGGGCTCGTCTTCGCCGTCTACGCCATCGGAAGCGGCGTCTCCGGACTCGTCTTCGGCGCCCGGCGGCTGAGCGTCCCGCTGCCGCGCCTGCTGCTCGTCGGGGTGACCGGGACGGCCCTGACGACCTTGCCGTTCCTGCTGGTGGACGGCGTCGCGGGCATGGTCGCGGTGGTGTTCGCCGCCGGGGTGTTCTTCGCCCCGACCATGGTCGTCGTCATGGGCATCGTGGAGCGTACGACGCCGGAGCACGCCCTCACCGAGGCCATGACGTGGATGATCGCGGGCCTCCAGAGCGGCGTCGCCATCGGCGCGGCCGTCACCGGCGTCGTCTACGACCGCTTCGGCGCCACGGCCGGGGTGACGGTCTCCATCGGCGCCGGGGCGCTCGCGCTGGCGCTCACCGTAGGGGCCCTGCCGATGCTGCGCCGCCGCCTGGAGCGGGCGGAGCGCGGAGCGGTGGCGTCCGGCGCGCCCGCGACCGCGCCGGACGCCGTCACCTGCTGACCGGCGGCACGGCGGTGGCCGGGCGCGCGCGGCGCCCGGCCACCCCCGCTCACTTCTGCTGCGGCTTCTGCGGCTGGGCCTCGCTCGGCCGCACGATGACGAAGCCGTCGCCCTGGAGCATCAGTTGGACCGCCTCGCCGGAGCCGCCGCGGATCATCGAGCCGAACGACTGCGAGCGGTGCAGCGACGTGTCCAGGCTCGCGCTCCAGCCGACCACGGCGTCCGTGTCCACGTACACCGGGGCCTGCGGGGTCACCGGAATCACCAGCGGCTCGCCCTCACACATCAGGCCCAGCCTGCCGAACCCGGAGAACACGCTGTTGAAGAGCCCGCCGCCGGATATGCCCGCGCCCTTCACGGTCTTGATCTCGTACGAAAGGGACGCGTCGAAGCACAGCACGTTGCGGCCGTTGACGGTGAGCGCGTCCCCCTGCTCCAGGTCGACGACGAACACGCTCTGCGCCTCGTGCGCGAACCAGGCCTCGCCCTGCCCGCGCACCGCCATCAGCGGCAGCCCCTCGCCGGTGACCGCCCGCTTGAGCATCCCGCCGACGCCCTGGCCCTTGCGCTCGAACTGGAGGTTCCCGCGGAAGGCGATCATCGCGCCCTGACGCGCCATCATCTCGCCGTTCACGACGTACCGCAGGGTCTTGGAGTTCTGCACCGTCATGCCCGGGGAGACGGCGGGCTCGGCCAGGTGCTGCTTGGAGAAAAGGTCGCTCTTCATGCGGGCATCCTGCACTGGACGGGGTGTTTCGCCAAGTCATGGCGGGTTTGGGCGGGCCCTGGGTCAGCTCACGCGGACGTAGTCCACGGTCAACCGCTGCGGGAAGGCCGTGGAGCCGTCCGGGTCGCCGGGCCAGTAGCCGCCCACCGCCAGGTTCAGGATCAGGAAGAACGGCTTGTCGAACACCCACTTCCTGCCGCCGAGATCGGCCGGGGTGCGGGTCTGGTAGACGTGCCCGTCCACGGACCAGGTGACCTTGTTCGGCGACCAGTCCACCGCGAACGTGTGGAACGCGTCGGCGAACGCCTCGCCGCCGGGCAGCGTGTATCCGGCGCCGATGCCGCCGGAGCCGGAGTAGCCCGGGCCGTGCAGCGTGCCGTGGACGGTGCCGGGTTCGAAGCCGACGTTCTCCATCACGTCGATCTCGCCGCAGTCCGGCCAGCCGACGCCGCCGATGTCGGCGCCCAGCATCCAGAACGCGGGCCACATGCCCTGCCCGCGCGGCACCTTGATCCGCGCCTCGACGTGGCCGTACGTCCGCGTGAACCTGCCCGCGGTGTTCAGGCGCGCCGAGGTGTACTCGCAGCGGCCGTACCAGCACGGGTAGTCGGCCGGGTTCTCCTTGCGCGCGGTGATGACGAGGTTGCCCCGGCCGTCGAGCGCGGCGTTGCGGGTGCCCGGGGTGTAGTACTGCCGCTCGTGGTTGCTGACGTTGTCGCCGGTCTCCGTCTGCCACTTGGCGCCGTCGACGGCCGAGCCCGCCGGGCCGTCGAAGTCGTCAAAGAAGGCGTACGCGGCGGGGCGCGACACGGGCGCGGGCGGGGCGCCCGCGCCCGACGCCCCGGCGGGGGTGACCGCGAGCGCGCAGCAGGCGAGTGCGAGCGCCGCCGCGCCGAGGGGCGCGCGGCGGCGCGGGAGGCGGGCGCCGCACAGGGAGCGGGGGAGCGGGCGGGAGCGGGGGAGCGTCTGCACGGTCATCACATCGCTTCGCGTGGGGGGTGTGCATGACAAGTGGGCGTCGGAAAGTGAACGCTGAGAGCGCTCACAGACCCGAGGTGCCTCTACTTGGCTTACGGCAGCCGAAGGGGGCCGTCAAGCAGTCGGTACGGACCAACCGCCCCACGGCCCCCGCGCGTCGGAACTCCGGCGGACGCGCCGCCCGCCCCCTCCCGCCGGCTCGGCTACTCGTCGATGGCCGCGCCGAACGCCGCGCCGTCCACGGGCACTCCCAGCGACTTCACGCCGTACGTCCACGCCCCGGCCGTGCCGACGCCGCCCGTGCCCGAGGGCAGGAACCACACGACGCCGTCGCCGCCGTTCTCGCCCGGCGCCGACGCGAGCAGGTCGAAGCGGCGGTCGCGGTCCGGGTCGGCGAGCCGCACCTGGGCGCCCCACCGGTCGCCGCGCTCCGCGACTCCGGGCACGCCCGTGGTGTTCTGCGTCCAGGACCTGACGCCGCGCGTGGTGAGCCCGTCGGCCGCGCCGCGCAGCACCCACACCGCGCCCGCGTCCGCGACCGACCCGACGTCCTCGCCGGGGGCGCCGATCGCGACGTCCGCGTACCCGTCCTTGTCGGTGTCCGCGACGGACAGGTCGGCGCCCCACCGGTCGCCCTTCTCGACCGCGCCGGGCACGCCCGCGGAGCCCTGCGTCCACCACTTGACCGCCGCCGAGGGCCCGTTCGCGCCGCCGAGGCGCACGCCCACGAGGCCGCCGGTGAGGGTCTCGCCGCCGTCGTCGGGGGAGGCGGGCTCGCCGGTCACGAGGTCGTCGTAGCCGTCGTTGTTCAGGTCGCCGGAGGCCGCGACGGGCCCGCCGCGCAGGTCCCGCTCCTTGGTCAGGCCCTCCTTGTGCCCCGACAGGTACGTCGACCAGCCGTGGCCGGGCTCGGCGCCCGCGGTGACGCCGGAGACGACGAGGTCGGCGTAGCCGTTGTTGTCGTAGTCGCCGGTGGTCAGGGACACGGGCAGGATGGTGCGGGGCGCCGCCGCCGCGCGGGCGGGCGGCGCGGTCAGGCGGTGGGTGGACCGGCGCTTCAGGGGCGCCGCGCCGTTGTCGGGGATGTGCGGCCCGTCGCCGTACGTGTAGGTGTCCAGCTCGTCCCGGTCGGTCACGGCGAGGACGTCGCCCTCGGTGGCGCCGCTGAACCGGGCGGCGGCGAGGGCGGTGCCGAACCGCTCGCCCCTGCGCGGCTCCTCGGCCTCCAGCCAGTCGCTGAGACCGGCCCTGAGGCCCTGCTTCGTACCCCAGAAGATGGTGACGCGCCCGGCGTCCGGCACCCCGTCGACGTCCTCGCCCGGCGCGGAGACCACGGCGTCGTCGTACCCGTCGGAGTTCAGGTCCCCGCTCGCCACCACCGTGCCGAACCCGTCACCGGCCTCGGGCGTGCCGTCGCCGCCGGTGCTGTCCTCGCTGAGCCGTGCCACCTCGCGGGTGCCGAGGCCGGTGGGCGAGCCGTACTGGACGGTGACGAGCCCGGCGCCCTTGTGGCCGCGCACGGTCGCGTCGGGGGCGCCCACCAGGCTGTCCTCGTACCCGTCGCCGTTGAAGTCGCTGTTGCGGTCGTCGGCGCGGGTGCTGCCCGGCGTGCCCGCGACGGCGGCGGGCGCGGCGGCGACCGCCGCGCCGGTCAGCAGCAGGAAGGAGGCCGCGGTGAGCGCGGCCGATCGGTTCTTGCGCAAGGAAGGCTCCTGTTGACGGTGTGCGGAGTTGACGCCGTGGAGAACGGCGGCGCGGGGTGCCCGGTGCGGGACCCGGTCGCCGTCCGGTCCTGTGTTCGACGCCGTGCGGGGCGGGAGGGTTGTACGGCGGTGGGCGCGGGGCGCTGGTGCGGCGGCGGTCGGGGGTGCGCCGTCCGCCGCCGTGGGTGGGGCGGCCCGCAACTCGGCGCCGGGGTTAGCCACTTGGCGGCCGGGGGTAGGGTGCGCCTCAAGATCCGTCGTCCGCCGCCCCGCCCGGGAGGGAACATGCGCAACGGTCCGCACGGCACCGGAGGTCTCCCGCCCGCCTTCCTGGCGCCCGAGACCTCGTCCTTCGTCGACTTCCTCGCGGCCCACGCGCCGGATCTGCTGCCCGCCCACCGCACCCCGCCCGCGCCGCACGACGGCTTCGACGCGCCGCACGGCACCACCATCGTCGCCGCCCGCTACGCGGACGGCGTGCTCGTCGCGGGCGACCGCAGGCTGACGATGGGCAACGTCATCGCCCACCGCGAGTACGACAAGGTCTTCCCGGCCGACGAGCACTCGGCCATCGCCATCGCGGGCACCGCGGGCCTCGCCGTGGAGCTCGTCAAGCTCTTCCAGCTCGAACTGCGCCACCACGAGAAGATCGAGGGCACCGCCCTGTCCCTGGTCGGCAAGGCCAACCGGCTGACCACGCTGGTCCGCGGCAACCTCGCGATGGCGATGCGCGGCCTCGCCGTGGTCCCCCTGTTCGCCGGGTACGACCTGGACCGGGGCGTGGGCCGGGTGTTCACGTACGACGTGACGGGCGGCCGCAGCGAGGAGCGGACCATCGCCGCCACCGGCTCCGGCTCGGTGTACGCGCGCGGCTCCTTGAAGAAGCTCTACCGCGAGGACATGCCCGAGCGCGACATCGTCCTCGCCGCCGTCCAGGCGCTGTACGACGCGGCCGACGACGACACGGCCACGGGCGGCCCCGACGTGACGCGCCGTCTGTACCCGCTGGTGGCCCTCGTCACCGAGGACGGCTACCGGCAGCTGCCGCAGGAGGAGGTCGCCGAGGTCGCGCGGTCCGTGGTGGACCGCCGCCGGGCGGCGCCCGACGGTCCTCGGGCGCCGGTGCTCTGAGCGTTTCGCCGCAGGTGCGGTGCCGTTGTCCGGCTGCGGCGCCGTCGTGGCTGGTCGCGCAGTTCCCCGCGCCCCTGTGGGGGTGACGGCGGCCCCTAGCCGCGGGGGCGCCTAAGCGCTGCGTCGGCCGTGCGGGGCCGTGACGTCGTACAGCTGCGGCGACGTTGTGGCTGAGCGCGCGGTTCCCCGTGCCTCTTCGGGGCGCTCTGGTACCGCGCTGACGGTCCTCCCGGAGCGCTCGGACGCCGCGTCGATCACGTCGTCGAGGACCTCGCGGGACCGGACCAGGTCGCTGATCATCCGGTTGATGCGCTCCCGCTGCGCCGTCAGCTCCCGCACGAGCAGCGGCGTCGCGATCTCCGACGGCCCGCCGTCCACGTCCCGCATGCACGGCAGGAGTTCGGCGATCTTCGAGCTGCACAGGCCCGCCGCGTACAGCTCCTGGATGCGGATGACCCGGTCAACGGCGCTCTCCGCGTACTCGCGGTGGCCGCCGGGCGTGCGCTCGGAGGACAGCAGGTCCTGCTTCTCGTAGTAGCGCAGGGAGCGCTCGCTCACCCCGGTGCGCCGGGCCAGTTCGCCGATCCGCATCGTCCACCTCGCCGCCGGAACCTGACATCGATGACAGGTGCCATCGTAGGACCCGCGCCGGGCCCGCCTCCGGGCCGGGCGGCCGCCCCGGTGTCCCGCGTCCCGCGCGGGGGCAGGGATCACCACGGCACGCAGCGACCCGGCGGGAGGACACCGTGACCACGGACCGGCACGCGCAGACGATGACGTACACCGACGCGGACGCCGCGCGGCACTACGAGAAGGCCCTGGACCACCTGCTGTTCTTCCGCGAGGAGGTCGTCGCGGAGGCCGGTGCGGTCCTCGCGGCCTCGCCCCGGTCCGCCATGGGCCACGTCCTCCAGGCGTACCTGGGCGTGCTCGGCACGGAGGAGAAGGACGCGGCCGAGGCGGCCGGGGCGTTCGCGGCGTACCGCGCGGACGTGCCCGACGCCGACCTGACCCCGCGCGAGCGGCTGCACGTCACGGCCGCCGCGCACTGGCTGGACGGCGAGCTGCACCGGGCGGCCGACGTCCTCGCCGACCTCGCCGTCGCGTACCCGAGGGACGCCCTCGCCCTCGCCGTCGGCCACCAGCTCGACTTCTTCACGGGTGACGCGGTGCTGCTGCGCGACCGCGTCGGCGGCGCCCTGTCCGCCTGGGACCCGGACGATCCGCACTACGGCCTGCTGCGCGGCATGTACGCCTTCGGCCTAGAGGAGGCCGGGCACTACGCCGAGGCGGAGCAGGCGGGCCTGGACGCCGTCGGCCGCAACCCCCGCGACGTGTGGGGCATCCACGCCGTCGTGCACTCCTACGAGATGCGGGGGCGGTACGAGGACGGCATCCGCTTCCTCGACGACCGCGCCGACGACTGGGCGAGCGGCAACTACCTGAACGTGCACAACTGGTGGCACTACGCCCTCTACGTCCTGGAGACCGGCCGCACGGACCGGGTCCTGGCCGTGTACGACACCGCCGTGCACCACCAGGAGTCGTCCGACGCGGCCATGGAGCTCCTGGACGCCGCCGCGCTGCTGTGGCGGCTCTACCTGGCGGGCGCCGACACCGGGGAGCGCTGGCCCGCCCTCGCCGACGCCTGGGCGCGGCGGGGCGACGGCGCCCACTACGCCTTCAACGACGTGCACGCCGTGATGGCCCACGTGGGCGCCGGGCGCGTCGCCGACGCCGAACGGCTCATCGGCGACCGCGAGGCCTGGCTGCGCGCCACCGGCACCGGCCGCCCCGACCTGTCCAACGTGGCGATGACCGCCGAGATCGGCCTGCCGGTGTGCCGCGCGCTCGTCGCCTACGGCCAGGGGCGCTACGCGGACGCCGTCGACCTGCTGCTGCCGCTGCGGCGCCGTCTGCACACGTTCGGCGGCAGCCACGCCCAGCGGGACGCCGTGCAGAAGACGCTGGTCGAGGCCGCTCTGCGCGCCGGGCGCCACGACCTGGCGCGGACGCTCCTGAGCGAGCGCGTGAGCCTGCGCCCCCGCTGCCCGTACGACCAGGACGCCTGGGCGCGGCTCGCCCGCCTCGCCAAGGAGGCTCGCCCCGACCCTCGTACCTAATCTTCAAAGGCATTTGCCTAAAGACTTTAGGCAGCCGCATAATCGACGTACCCGGAGGAGGGCACGAGCGAGGAGAGGGTGGGCATGGCGCGCGCAGGGCTGACCGCGGACCGCCTGGCGCGGGCAGGAGCGGACCTCGCCGACGAGGTCGGCTTCGACCAGGTCACCGTCTCGGCCCTGGCCCGGCGGTTCGACGTCAGGGTCGCGAGCCTGTACTCGCACGTGCGCGACTCCCACGACCTGAAGGTCCGCATCGCCCAGCTCGCCCTGGCGGAGCTGGCCGACCACGGCGCCGCCGCGCTCGCCGGACGCGCCGCCAAGGACGCCCTGGCCGCCCTGGCCGACGTCTACCGCGACTACGCCCGCGAGCACCCCGGCCGCTACGCCGCGGCCCGGCTGCGGCTCACCCCCGAGGAGGCCGCCGCGAGCGCGGGCCCCCGGCACGCCCAGCTGGCCCGCGCCGTCCTGCGCGGCTACGACCTGGCGGAGCCCGACCAGACGCACGCGGTGCGGCTGCTCGGCAGCGTCTTCCACGGCTATGTGAGCCTGGAGCTGGCCGGGGGGTTCAGCCACAGCGCCCCCGACTCGCAGGAGAGCTGGACGCGGATCGTCGACGCCCTCGACGCGCTGCTGCGCAACTGGCCCGCGCCGTCCGCCTGACCCGCGTACCCACCCCTGACGCCCCCGGATGCCCCCGTGGCGTCCCCTGGCATCGCTCGACCAACGGACTGGACCGCCATGCACACCCCGGACACCTGGACCACCACGCCCGTCACCGCCGACCTCCTGCGCGGCGCCCTGGACGTGGAGCGCACCGAACTCGGCGTGCTCCCGCACCGGCTGCCCGCCTGGGCCCGCGCGCAGAACACCGACGGCCAGCTCGCCATGGCCGAGTCCCAGCCCTCCGGCGTGCGCCTCGCGTTCCGCACCCGCGCCACCGCCGTCGAGCTGGACACGCGGCCCACCAAGCGGGTCCACGTGGGCGCCCCACCCCGCCCGGACGGGGTGTACGACCTGCTCGTCGACGGCCGCCTCGCGGCCCGGGCCAGCGCGGCGGGCGGCAACACGCTCACCATCGACATGGCCGCCGGAACCGCCGAGCACACCGCCGGAGAGCCCGCCACCGTCCGCTTCACCGGCCTGGCCGACGGCGCCAAGGACATCGAGATCTGGCTGCCGCACACCGAGACCACCGAACTGATCGCGCTGCGCGCCAACGCCCCGGTCGAGCCCGCCCGCGCCACCGGCCGCAGGGCCTGGCTGCACCACGGCAGTTCGATCAGCCACGGCTCCGACGCGGCGAGCCCCAGCACGACCTGGCCCGCGCTCGCCGCCGCGCTCGGCGAAGTCGACCTGGTCAACCTGGGGTTCGGCGGCGGCGCCCTGCTCGATCCGTTCACCGCGCGGACCCTGCGGGACACCCCCGCCGACCTGATCAGCGTCAAGCTGGGCATCAACCTCGTCAACGCCGACCTGATGCGGCTGCGCGCCTTCACCCCGGCGGTGCACGGCTTCCTCGACACCGTGCGCGAAGGCCACCCCACCGCACCGCTGTTGGTGATCTCGCCGCTGCTGTGCCCCATCCACGAGGACACACCGGGCCCGAGCGCCCCCGACCTGTCGGCACTCAGCTCCGGGCAGTTGAGGTTCCGCGCCACGGGCGACCCGGCGGAGCGCGCCGGGGAAGCTGACCCTCGGCGTCATCCGCGAGGAGCTGGCCCGGATCGTGGCGCTCCGCGCCGCCGACGACCCGCGTCTGCACTACCTCGACGGCCGGGAGCTGTACGGCGAGGCGGACGCCGCCGAGCTGCCGCTGCCGGACGCGCTGCACCCGGACGCCGCGACGCACCGCCGCGTCGGGGAGCGCTTCGCCGCGCGGGCCTTCGCGCCCGGGGGTCCCTTCGCGCCCGGCGGTTCCTTCGCGGCCGACGCGGCTGGCACCCCCGGCCAGCGGTAGGGGCGCGGACCAGGGTGGCCCGGCACGACCGGGGGCGCGGTGCGGCGCGACCGGGTGGCGGCACGGCCAGGTGGCGGAACCCTGGCTTCCCGTATTCGGGAAATTGATCGTTGTCGCACGGTGATTGACGGGGATCGTTCACAAAATTTAGGGTCCGGAGACCCTCACAGATCACCATGGACCACCTGACGGAGAACAATGACGTACTCCCTGGTTTCCCGTCCGCACGCCGCCAAGCTGTCCGCGGCCCTGCTCGCCGCCGTCCTCGTCGCCGCCGTGCCCCCGGTGGCCGCCCCGCGGGCCACCGCCTCGCCCGCCGCCACCCCCGGCTCGGCCCCGTGCCGCGAGGGCGACGGCTGGACGCTCGACAGCACCCGGATCGACCCCAAGGGCACCCACCACGCCTTCGTCGGCAACGGCTACTTGGGGCAGCGCGTGGCGCCCAACGGATCCGGCTACACCGACAGCGAGGCCAAGACCGGCTGGCCCCTGTACACCCCGCGCTACGACGGCTCCTTCGTGTCGGGCCTGTACGCGCACAACAAGCAGACCGCCGGGGACCGGCAGGCCGTCGCGGCGCTGCCCACCTGGACCCCGCTGACCGTCAGCACCGGCGGCTCCGGCGGCGACACATTCAACTCTTCGACGCCGCCGGGGAGGATCTCCGCCTACCGGCAGAGCCTCAACCTGCACTGCGGCCTCGTCCGCACCACCCTGACCTGGACCGCGTCCGACGGCCGCCGCACCGACCTGACCTACGAGGTGCTGGCCGACCGCGTCAACCCGCACGTGGGCGCCGTCCGCCTGAAGCTGCGCCCGCACTGGAGCGGCGAGGCGACCGTCACCGACCTGCTCGACGGCCGCGGGGCACGGCGCGTCGCGCAGACCGGCGGCGGCGACCGCGGCGGCACCGAGCGGCACGGCCGCCCGGGTCCGACCATGGACGTGACCTTCCGCACCGACGGCACCAAGGTCCGCGGCGCCGTCGCCTCCACGCTGCGCCCCGGCCACGGCGTCCGCGACGTCACCGAGCGACGCGCCGGAAAGGCAAGCAAGCTGACGAACCGTCAATCCCTGACGCTGCCGGTGCGCGACGGCGAGTCGTACGAACTCACCAAGTACGTCGGCGTCGACACCGCCCTGACCTCCCGCGCCCCGCGCCGGGACGCCACGGCGGCCTCCCGGCGCGCGGCGGAGCGCGGCTGGGACGCCATGCTCAGGGCCCACAGCGCCGCCTGGGCGAAGCTGTGGCGCGGCGACATCGAGGTGGCCGGGCGGCGCGACCTCCAGACGTGGGTGCGCTCCGCGCAGTACGGACTGCTGTCCAGCACGCGCGACGGCGCCGGGAACAGCATCGCCCCGGCCGGCCTGACCAGCGACAACTACGCGGGCCTGATCTTCTGGGACGCCGAGACCTGGATGTACCCCGCTCTCCTCGCGACCCGGCCCGACCTGGCCAGGACGGTGGTCGACTACCGCTACCGCACGCGCGCGAAGGCCCGCGAGAACGCCCGTGACTTCGGCTACCGGGGCCTGTTCTACCCCTGGAACAGCGGCAGTTCGGGCGACCTGGCCAAGGAGTGCCACAGCGTCGACCCGCCGCACTGCCGCACCCAGATCCACCTCCAGTCCGACATCGCCCTCGCGACCTGGCAGTACTACCTGGCCACCAAGGACACCGAGTGGCTGCGCGAGCGCGGCTGGCCCGTGCTGAAGGGCATCGCCGAGTTCTGGGCGGGCCGCGTCAGCCGCAACGCCGACGGCAGCTACTCCATCAAGGACACCGCCGGGCCCGACGAGTACAGCAACGGCGTCGACGACGCCGTGTTCACCAACGCGGGCGCCGTGATCTCCCTGCGCAACGCCGCGCGCGCCGCCAAGCTGCTCGGCGAGCAGGCCCCCGCCGAGTGGACGAGGATCGCCGAGCGGATCCGCATCCCGTACGACGCCGAGCGCAAGGTCTACGAGCAGTACGACGGCTACCAGGGCAGCCGCATCAAGCAGGCCGACACGGTCCTGCTGATGTACCCCCTGGAGTGGCGGATGCCCGAGGGCGCCGCGGCCGCCACGCTCGACTACTACGCGGAGCGCACCGACCCCGACGGCCCCGCCATGACCGACTCGGTGCACGCCATCGACGCCGCCGGGATCGGCGAGCCCGGCTGCTCCACCTACACCTACCTGGAGCGCTCCATCCGGCCCTTCGTGCGCGGCCCGTTCGCGCAGTTCTCGGAGGCGCGCGGGGACAAGGCGGGCGCCGACGACCCGCTGTCGGGCTCGCCCGCGCACGACTTCCTCACCGGCAAGGGCGGCTTCCTCCAGACGTTCACCCACGGCCTGACCGGCATGCGGATGCGCGAGGACCGGGTGCGCCTGGACCCGACGCTGCCCCCGCAGCTCGCCGAGGGCGTCACCCTGCGCGGCCTGACCTGGCAGGGCCGCACGTACGACGTGGAGATCGGCGCGCACCGCACCACCGTGCGCCTGACCGGCGGCGAGCCGATGACCCTGGACACCCCGCAGGGCGAGCAGATCGTCAGCGAGGGCGCCCCGGCGGTCCTCAAGACCCGCCGCCCCGACCTCACCCCGACCGACAACCTGGCGCGGTGCAGGCCCGCCGAGGCCTCGTCGGAGGAGCCCGGCCTGTACGCGGGCGCCGCGGTCGACGGCAACACCGCCACCGCCTGGACCCCGGACGCGGCCACCGGCACCCTCACGGCGGACCTCGGCGACCCGGTCCGCGTCGAGAAGGTCACGCCCACCTGGACCAGCGTCAAGCCGGTGTCGTACGACGTCCAGGTCTCCCTGGACGGGCGGCACTGGCACGACGCGGACTCCCCGCGGCTCGCGCGGTACGTGCGGGTCACCGTGCGCGGTGAGCAGGACGCCAAGAAGCGGCCCGGCATCGCGGAACTGACCGTGCGGTAGCGCTGTCGCTGGACTTGGACGGCGGCGGTCTGCTTCGCGGTGGGTCTGCTCCGCGCTGGGTTCGCTTCGCGGTGGGTCTGCTCCGCGGTGGGTCCGCGACTGGTCTGGTTCGCCGTCGGGCCTTTGGTCACGCGGTTCCCCGCGCCCTTTCGGGCGCGGGGAACTGCGCTGTTCGGTGCATGTCGCTCACCCGTTCGCAGCCCTTGGTCACCTCAGACCGGAAAAATCGGATAAACAGACCTTGCTCTCCGGTCGGAACGGGCGGCGCTGCCCTGCGCCCGACGTGAAGGGGTCTGCTGATGCGACACCACCTCAGGCGGCGTGCTGGTGCCCGCCGTTGGCCGCGCGGCGCGGTGACGCTCGCCGCCGGTGCCGCCGCGCTGGTCGCACCGCCCGCAGCCGCCGTCACGGCGGCGACGCTCGGGGCGCGCCCGGCTGCGGCGCCTGAGCCGTCGGTGACGGTGCCGGGGGCGGTGTCGGCGGAGGCGTCACCTTCGGCCGGGGCTTCCGTGGGCCCTTCGGCCTCGCCCTCCGGGGCGCCTTCGGCGTCACCGTCTGGGGTGCTGTCGGCTTCGCCCTCGGGGTCGCCTTCGGCCGGGGCTTCCGGGGTCCCCTCGGGTTCGCCCTCCGGGTCGTCTTCGACGTCACCATCTGGGTCGTTGTCGGCTTCGCCCTCGGGGGTGCGTTCGGCGTCACCGTCTGGGGCACTGTTGGCTTCGCCCTCTGGGGCGCCTTCGGCATCAGCGTCCGGGGCGCCTTCGGCGTCACCCTCCGCGGTGGCTTCCGCCGCGCCTTCCGCATCGCCGTCGAGCGTGGCTGCGGCTTCGCCGTCCGCCTCGCCGTCGGTCTCGCCATCCGTGTCAACTCCGGCTCCGGCTCCCGCTGCGGCTCCGGCGTCCCGGGCGGCGTCGCCGTCCGCTTCCCCCGCCGCGTCGCCGCCCGCTCCTCCATCCGTGTCGCCGCCCGCCTCTCCTGCCGCTTCTCCGCCCGCTCCTCCGTCCGCGACGCCATCGGTGTCGCCCCCGCCGTCGGCGCCAACGGCAGCTCACGGCCCCGCCAGTGACGCCGCGCCAGCGGGCAGGAGTGCCACGCCGTCGCCTTCCTCACCCTCCTCGCCCCCGGTGCCTCCCCCACCCCCACCCCCACCGCCCCCCTCGGCCGCGTCACCCTCACCCCCCTCCGCAGCGAAGCCCCACCCCTCCGCCACCCCCACCCCGACCGCTCGCGAACCCCGGAGCCGACCCGGGGGCGCCCAGGCTGACCTGGCGGTCCGTACGGGGGTCGCGGTGGGCGGGGTGGCGCGTCGGGGCGCGGTGGGGGTGCCGGGGCCCGACGGGGTGTACGACTACCGCATCACCGCCGTGAACCACGGCCCGTCGCAGGCCGTAGACGTCGTGGTGCGCGACCAGCTCCCGGAGTCGCTGGTGTTCGTGTCCTCGTCCGACGGCTGCACCGCCAGCGGACGGACCGTCACCTGCGGCCCGCTGCCGAAGCTCGCCGTGGGGGACTCCCACGCGTGGACCGTGACCGTGCGCCTGGCCGACGACTACGAGGGCGATGGCCGGGACATCGTGAACCTGGCGACGGTGTCCTCGGGGACCCACGACCCCGACCGGGACAACAACACCACGTCCGTGACGGGCCTGCCCGTGCCGCCGGGCCGGGGCAGCGCCGACCTCTCCCTGACCAAGACGGCCGTGCTGCCCGGCGACAGGACCTGGGTGCGGCCCGGCGAGACCTTCCGCTACCGGATCACCGTGCGCAACCAGGGGCCCGGCACGGCGCGCGGCGTGCGCGTGAGCGACCCGCTGCCGCGCGGGCTGCGCTTCGTCGGCTCCACGGACGGCTGCGCCCCGGACGGCGCCGGACCGGTCGTCTGCCTCGGCCCCGACCGGCTGGCGCCGGGCGCGTCGGCCACGTACGAGATCACCGTCCGGGTGGCGACCGAGTGGGCCCGCCACCCCGGCAGGATCGAGAACGTCGCCTCGGTGACCGCCACCACGAAGGATCCGGACCCGGGCGACAACCAGAACCCGCCGCACACCCTGTACGTCAGGTCCGAGGGCGAGCTGCCCCACACCGGCGGCGACGTGCCCGCCTGGCTCGGCTGGGCCGCGGGCGCGGCGGTGGCGGGCGGCGGCCTCCTCATGGCGGTGGCCCGGCGGCGCCCGGCCCGGCAGGGGCCGCGGCGATGACGGCACCCCGGCCCTCGGCGGGCGCCCGCCGCCTGACCGCCCTGGTCCTCGCGCTCGGCGCCCTGGTGGGCGGGCTGCTCGCTCCGGCGGCGGCCTCGGGTGCCCGGGCCGAGCTGGCCTTTCCGGTGCACGAGAGCTTCGACAACGGCAATGACCTGGGCACCGCCACCGGCAGCGCCACCTACACCGACGGCTGGCTGCGCCTGACGCCCGCCCAGGCGAACAAGGCCGGTTCGTGGCAGATGAAGGACTCCTTCTCCACGAGCCTCGGCATCGTCGCGGAGTTCACGTACGCCACCTACGGCGGTACCACGTACAGCGGCAGGCGCGGTGACGGCCTGGCGCTCTTCCTCGCCGACGGCAGCGCCCCGATCGGCACCGGGGCCACCGGCGGCGCCCTGGGATACGCCTGCTCCAGCCTCCTCTTCGGCTGCTACAACAACGGCGTGCCCGGCGCGTTCCTCGGCATCGGCATCGACGAGTTCGGGAACTTCTCGTCCAACCAGGTCGCGGCGAGCGGCCCGGGCACCCAGCCCAACAAGATCGTGCTGCGTGGCGGCGGCAACGGCACCTCCGGCTACCACTACGGCACGGCGGCCGACGGCCCCGGCGGCACCGTGGAGACCGGCAGCCGCGCCGAGTACCGCACCGTGCGCGTGGCCGTGCACCCCGAGGGCGGCAGGCTGCTGGTGTCGGTCTGGTCCGACTCGGGGCCCGGCACCCCGCTGACCAAGGTCATCAGCGACTTCGACGTGTCGACCGTCAGCGGTCAGCCCGCGCTGCCGCCCACGTTGCGCGTCGGCTTCTCCGCGGGCACCGGCGGCGCCACCAACAACCACGAGATCGGCGACCTGACGATCAACGTCCCGGCCAACCTGAGCATCGCCAAGTCCGGCAAGCCCGCCACCGCCCCGGCGGCCAGCCGACCCGTCACGTACACCGTGCGCGTCACCAACAGCGACACCAACGCCGTGACCGGCGCCGTCATCAAGGACGCGGCGCCCGGCCTGACGGACGTGACCTGGACGTGCGTCGCGAGCAGCGGCAGCGCGTGCGGCGCGGCGTCGGGCAGCGGCCCCCTGGACACCACGGCCGACCTGGCCCGGGGCGGCACCGTGACCTACACCGTCACCGGCACCGCCCCCGCCCAGCCGACCACCCTCACCAACACGGCGACGGTCACCGCCCCCAGAGACCGCACCGACACCGACCCCACGGACGACACCGCCACCGCCGCCACCACCGTTACCGCACGGGCCGACGCGGCCGTCACCAAGGAGGGCGTCGGCCCGGGCCCCGTACGGCCCGGCGAGGAGTTCGACTACCGCGTCACGGTCCACGACCACGGGCCGTCCGACACCACCGGCGTCACCGTCACGGACACCCTGCCCACCGGCCTGACGTTCGTGTCGTCCGCCGACGGCTGCACGGCGGCCGGACAGACCGTCACCTGCCCCGCGGCGGACCGGCTCGCCGCGAACGCCTCCGTGTCGTGGACGTTCCGGGTCCGGCTGGACCCCGCGTACACCGGCGACGGCTCCGACCTCGGCAACACCGCGGAGGTCCACCACGACGTCACCGACCCCGACCCCGCCAACAACACCAGCGCCGCGGCCCCGCCCCCGGGCGGAGTGCGCGCCCCCGCCGCCGACCTCGCCACCGTCAAGCAGACCACGACCAGTGAGCCGGTGGCGCCCGGAGAGGAGTACGCGTACACGGTGACGGTCACCAACCAGGGCCCGTCCCTGGCGCGGGACGTCCGCGTCAGCGACCCCCTGCCGACCTCGCTGACGTACGTGTCGTCCGCCGACGCCTGCGCCGTGAGCGAGTCCACGGTGAGCTGCGGCCCGGCGGAGACCCTCGCGCCGGGCGCCTCGGTGTCGTGGACGTTCCGGGTGCGCCTGGACGCCGGCTACACCGGCGACGGCACGGACCTCCTCAACGTCGCTACCGCCACCGCCGCCACCGCCGACCCCGACACCGGAAACAACAGCGGCGGCGCCTCCACGCCCGGCGGCACGGTCAGGCCCCCCACCGCCGACCTGGAATTCGGCAAGACGGCCGAGAACACCCCCACGTGACGCGTCCCACCGAAGCGGCGGGACGCGTCCCCCGTACGTCCGTACCGCGGTGTACGCGACCGGAGCACGAACGGAACCGATGTGAGATGAGTACGACACGACATCGCCGAGGCCGCCTGGCGGTCGCGGTGGCCGCCGCGCTGGTCTGCGCGCTGCCGCAGGGGCAGGCCCCGGCCCAGGCGGCGCCGTCCGGCGCGGCGCGGGTCACCACGGAGCTGGCCCGCGCCCCGCTGGGCCGGGCGGACACCCCGCCCGGCGGCCTGGTCACGTACACCCTGACGGCGACCAACAGGGGCCCCTCGGTGGCTCGTGACGTGACCGCGTCGGACACGCTGCCCGAGGGCATGTCGTTCGTGTCGTCGGCCGACGGCTGCACCGCCAGCGGGCGCACGGTGACCTGCGGTCCGGAGCCGGAGCTGACGGTCGGGCAGACCAAGACGTGGTCGTTCATCGCCCAGCTCAGCCCGGCCTACCGGGGTGACGGCTCCGACCTCGGCAACAGCGCGTCGGGCACCTCCGACGCCACCGACCCGGACCCGGACAACAACACGCCCGACCCGGTCACGCCGCCGGGACCGTTCACGCCCCAGTCCGACGTGTCGACGGTGAAGACGGCGATCGGCAGCGGCCCGACCGTGCCCGGCGAGGAGTTCGCGTACGAGATCCAGGTCCACAACGCCGGACTGTCGGACGCCCGCAACGTGATGGCCACGGACACCCTGCCGGAGGGCATCGTCTTCGTGTCGTCCGCCGACCCGTGCGCCGCGGAGGGCCAGCGGGTGACCTGCGGCCCGCACGCCAAGCTGGTGCCGGGCGCGTCGGTGACGTGGACGTTCAAGGTGAAGCTGAGCGCCGCCTACCAGGGCGACGGCTCCGCCCTGCGCAACACCGCCACCGCCACGTCCGACTCCGAGGACCCCGACACATCCAACAACACCAGCGCGGCCGTCCTGCCGCCGGGCGGCGTCAGCGAGCCGCGGGCCGACCTGTGGGCCGCCAAGGAGCCCACCACCAGCACGCCGATCGCCCCCGGCGAGACCTTCACCTACGCCGTCACCGCCACCAACGACGGCCCCTCGCGCGCCCTGAACACCACGGCCACCGACCGGCTGCCCGATCAGCTCGCCTTCGTGGAGTCCGCCGACGGCTGCACCGCCACCGGCCAGGACGTCACTTGCGGGCCCGAGGGCATGCTTGAGCCGGGCGCGTCCAAGACCTGGACGTTCACCGTCCGCCTCGACCCCGGATACACCGGCGACGGCGGCGACATCCGCAACACCGCGGCCGTCTCCTCCGACACCGCCGACCCCGCCCCCGGCAACAACACCGCCGAGGCCGGTCTTCCGGGCAGCGCCGTCAACAAGCCCACCGCCGACCTGGCCGTCACCAAGACCGCCGTCGGCGACACCCCGCCCCGCCCCGGCGACACCTTCGACTACAAGGTCACCGTCACCAACGAGGGCCCGTCCGCCGACGCGTTCAACGTCCGGCTCACCGACGACCTGCCGCTCGGCCTGTCGTACGTGTCCTCCGCGCCGGAGGGCTGCACGGTCTCCGGGCAGGCGGTCTCCTGCCGCCGCGATACCCCCCTGAAGGTCGGCGAGTCGGTGGAGTACACGCTGACGGTGAAGGTCGACCCCGCCTACCAGGGCGACGGCAGCGACCTGCGCAACACCGCCCGGGTCACCGCCGACAACATCGACCCCGCCAGCGACAACGACACCGACACGGCCGCGCCGCCCGGCGGTCAGATCGCGCCGCCGTCCGCCGACCTCGCCGTCGAGAAGAAGCCGGTCACGGACCAGCCCGTCACCCCGGGCCAGACCTTCGACTACGCGGTGACGGTCACCAACAACGGCCCCTCGCAGGCCGAGCAGGTCCGGGTGTCCGACGTGCTGCCGACGGCGCTGAGCTTCGTCTCGTCGGACGACCCGTGCGCCGCGGGCCGCACGGTCACCTGCGGACCGCTGGCCGCGCTGGCGCCCGGCGCGTCGGTGAGCTGGGTGTTCAAGGTGAAGCTCGCCGCCACCTACACCGGCGACGGCAGCGACCTGGACAACACGGCCACGGTGTCGTCGGCGACCGCGGACCCCGTCGCCGCCAACAACTCCAGCACCACGGGCCCGCCCGGCGGCCGGGTCAACGAGCCCTCGGCGGATCTGGAGGTGTCCAAGCAGATCCCGTGACGCGGCCCGAGGCGCCCGCGCGCCGCGGCCCCTGACCGCCGTGAAGCCCTGGGGACGAAACCCCAGGGCTTCACGGCTGTCCGCGGTGCCGGTCAGGTGCCGCTGACGTGCCGGTCGCGGGCGGCGCCCAGGCCCACCGCCACCTGTGGGGCGAGCAGCACCAGGAGCACGGCCAGCGGTACGGTCCAGTCGTGGGAGGCGTCGTGGACGGCGCCCAGGATCGCGGGGCCCGTCGCCGCCAGGATGTAGCCGAAGCACTGCGCCATGCTGGACAGCTGCGCCACGTGCCGGGTGTCCGGCGCCCGCTGCACGATGAACAGCAGCGCCAGGCTGATGGCCGCGCCCTGCCCGAGGCCCAGCAGGACCATCCACAGGTACGCCCCGCCGACCGGGGCGGCGAGCAGACCGGCGTACCCGGCCGCGCACAGCACCGCGCCGAGCGTCGCGAGGCTGCCCGAGCCGAGGCGCCTGCCGACGGCGACCGGCGCCAGGAACGACCCGGCGATGCCGAGCAGCGACGAGAACGACAGCATCCACCCGGCGTCGCCCGCGCTCATCCCGGAGTCCTGGAGCAGCGTCGGCAGCCAGGCCGCGGCGGCGTAGTAGTTCAGCGACTGCAGGCCCATGTACGCGGTGACCTGCCAGGCGAGCACGGAGCGCCACAGGCCCCGCACCGGGTGCGCCGCCTGCCGGGCCGCCGCCGCGCCGACCCGGGTGCGCGAGCGCGTCTGCGGCAGCCACACCACGAGCGCCACCACCGCGAGCGCCCCCCAACAGGCCAGCGTGGTCCGCCAGTCCATCCCCGACGCCTCCTTGACCGGCAGCGTCACACCCGCCGCGAGCGCGGCCCCGCCGAACAGTGACATCGAGTACAGGCCGGTCATCAGCCCGGCCCGTGCCGGGAAGTCCCGCTTGATGAGCCCGGGCAGCAGCACGTTCGCGACGGCGATGCCCGCCCCGATCACGACGGTCCCGGCGAACAGCGCGACCACCGAGTCGACCAGCCGCAGCACGGTGCCCGCGCAGATCAGCGCCATCGTCGCCAGCAGCGAGCGCTCCATGCCGAAGCGGCGGCCGAGGCGCGGCGCCACGGGCGCGAGCAGGCCGAAGCAGAGCAGCGGCAGCGCGGTCAGCAGGCTGGTGGCCGCCGCCGACATGCCGCTGTCGGTGCGGACGGTGTCCGCGAGCGGGGACACGGCGACCAGCGCGGGGCGCAGGTTCAGGGCGAGCAGGACGACGCCGAGCCCCAGGTACAGGGCGCGGCGGCCGGTGGCGCCGGGCGGGGGCCCAGGGGGTGCTGCGGGGGCGTCGGTGTCCGCCCGCGCCATGGTGGCGGCGGGCCCTTCCCTGCGCATGGGGCGACTCCTCGGGGACTCGGGGGGTGGGGGTACGGGGGTATCGCGGGGTACGGGGCGCGTGTCAGCGCGTGGGTTCGGCGTCCGCCTCGTCCTGGGGCTGTGCGCGCAGCGCGGCCATGGCCTCGGAGAGATGGGCGAGGACCGCGGCCTCGGCGGCCTCGGGGTCCTTCGCCTCGATGGCGTCGACGATCGCGCGGTGCGCGTCGATCTGGTGGCGTACGGCGTCGGGGACCGGGGCGCCGATCACGGACCGCACAGCCGAGCGCATCGCGTCGCTGAGGTGCCCGTAGAGATCGGCGAGCACAGCGTTGTGGGCCGCCGCGGCGACCGCGCGGTGCAGGGTCAGGTCCGCGTCGACGAACGCCTCCACGTCCCCGCTGTCCCAGGCCCGGTCGCGCTCGGCGAGCGCGGACCGCAGCGCCGCCACGTCCTCGGGAGTGCGGCGCTCGGCCGCGTACCGGGCGGCGTCGCGCTCGAGCGACGCCCGCACCTCGTACGCCTCCAGGAGCCCGGCCCTGCGCACCCGGCGCTGCACGGCCGCCCCGAAGTCACTGCTGGCCCGCACGTAGGTGCCGTCGCCCTGGCGCGGTTCGAGCATGCCGGTGTGCACCAGGGCGCGGACCGCCTCGCGGACCGTGTTCCGCCCGACCGCCAGCTGCTCCACGAGCAGCGGCTCGGCCGGGATCTTCTCCCCGACCTTCCACTCCCCGTCGGAGATCAGGCTCTCCATCTGGGCGATGACCATGTCGACGAGGTTCGTGCGTGCGGTGCTGCGCAGCGGCATGGAGCGACGGCCTCTCTCGGGTTCTCGTGCTGTCTCGGGTACGACGGACGTAAACATGGGAACATCCCATGTTTACGAGTGTCAACCGACGATCAGCGCGAGCAGGGCGGTGGCCACGGTGAGCGTGACCCCGAAGGCGCCACCGGCGCGCAGCAGGGCTCCCGGGCGTGAGGCGCCGTCCCGGCGGGCGAGCAGCGCGGTGGCGACGGCGACGAGGAGGCCGGTCAGGACGGCGGTGGTGAGCGCGAGCAGCAGCAGGGCCCAGGCGGCGGGAGTGGCGGGCATCGGCGGTCTACCTTCCCCGGCCGGTGACCGGCCGTGGCGCGTCGGTGGATGACACCGGGGAATGTGCCCCAACTCGCGTACAGCGGCGTTCGGTTGGACGAAGATGAACAGCGCTGAACACGCGGCAGGGGGTGGGTTCGTGGAGGAGCCGGTGGCGGCGGGCGCGGACGAGCGGGATCCGCTGGCCGAGCTGAAGGGGCGGCTGCGGAGCCTGCGGGCCCAGCGGCGGCTCTCGATGATCACGCTGTCCCGGCGGGCCGGGCTCGGCCGGACCACCGTCAGCCTGGCGCTGAACGGCGACGCCCTGCCCAGCGAGGCGACCGTCGCCGCGCTGGCCGAGACCCTTGGCGCCGACGCCGAGCCGCTGCTGCGGCTGCGGGACCGGGTGGTGTCACCGCGCGCCGGGGCGTCTCGGCGCGCGGCGCGGGGGCCGGTCGCCGAGCGGGTCCCCGATCCGGTCGCCGCGCGGGGGGACCGGGAGGACTTCGAGAGCTGGTACCGGGCCTACGTGGAGCGGCGCTACGGGCAGCTCTCCGTGATCGGACTCGACCTGTCGCGGCCGGAGCGGAACTGCTGGCCGCTGGACGCCGCGTACCTCAGCCTGGAGTTCAGCACGCCCGCGCAGGCGTTGCCGCCGGGGGTCCTTGAGGACGGGCGTGCCGGGGGTACGGCGACCAGTGTGGAGCGCGCCGAGCAGGCCCTCGCGGGGCGGCACCGGACCCTCGTGCGCGGGCTCGCGGGCAGCGGCAAGACCACGCTGCTGCACTGGCTCGCGGTCACCACGGCCCGGCGCGCGCTGCCCGCCGAGCTGTCCCACCTGGCGGACCGCGTGCCCTTCGTGCTGCCGCTGCGGTCGCTGGTGCGGCGGGGCGAGCTGCCCGCGCCGCGCGAGTACCTGGCCGCGACCGGCTGCCCCCGCGCGGGGGCCCAGCCGCCCGGCTGGGCCGACCAGGTCCTCGTCGAGGGCCGGGGCCTGCTGCTCGTCGACGGCCTCGACGAGGTGCCCCAGGCGCAGCGCGCCCGGACCCGGCAGTGGCTGCGCGACCTCCTCGCGGCCTTCCCGCGGGCCGCCTGCCTGGTCACGACCCGGCCGTCCGCGGTGCCCGAGGGGTGGCTGGCCGACGGGGGCTTCGCCGAGCTGACGGTGCGGCCGATGGGGAGCCGGGACGTCGCGGTGTTCGTGACGCGCTGGCACGCCGCGGCTGCCGCGGACGCCGCGGACGCCGCGGGCGAGCAGGAGCGGGCTCAGCTGGTCGCCCTCGGCGAGGAGTTGAAGGACACCGTGCGCTCCCAGCGCGACCTGTCCCTGCTGACGACCACCCCGCTGCTGTGCGCCCTGGTCTGCGCCCTGCACCGCGACCGGCGCGGGCATCTCCCGCACGGCCGCATGGAGCTGTACGAGGCCGCCCTCTCCATGCTCCTCCACCGCCGCGACCGCGAACGCGACATCGACGCCCCCGAGGGCCTCGCCCTCACCGAGCACCAGAGCGTCCAGATCTTGCAGCGCCTGGCGTACTGGCTGATCCGCAACGGCCAGACCGAACTCGACCACGACATGGCCGTGGGCCTCATCGACGACGCGCTACCGGCGATGCCGCATGTGGCCCAACAGGCGGACGCCGAGGGCGTCTTGAGGTACCTGCTTGCCCGCTCCGGGCTGCTGCGCCAGCCCAGCGCCGAGACGATCGATTTCGTTCACCGGACGTTTCAGGACTACCTCGGTGCGAGGGCGGCCATCGAGGCCCGCGATCTCCCCCTGCTGGTGCGGCACGCGCACGAGGACCAGTGGGAGGACGTGGTACGGATGGCGGTCGCCCACGCCCGACCGGCGGAACGGGCCACGCTGCTGCGGCGCCTGATCGCCCGCGGCGACCGTGTCGCCAAGCACCGCACGCGGCTGCACCTGCTGGCGATGGCTTGCCTCGAACACGCCACGGAACTGGATCCCGCCGTGCGGGAGGAGGTGGAGCGGCGAGCTGCCGCGCTGCTGCCTCCGCGCAGCACCCAGGCGGCGAACACGCTGGCCGCGGCTGGCCCGATCATCCTGGACCTGCTGCCCGGCCCCGACGGTCTGGAGGAGGACGAGGCGGCGGCGGTCGTCCACGTGGCGCGGCAGATCGGGGGCGACGCGGCTCTCATGGTCATGAAGAGGTTCCGCGCGAGCACCAGCACGCGCGTGCTGGCCGCCCTCCAGGAAAGTTGGGACACCTTCGATGCCGAGGACTACGCGCAGGTCGTGCTGCGCCACTTGACTCGCCCCTATCTGCTGAGAGTGCGCTCCGCTGAGCAGCTTGCCGCACTCCGTACGCTGCCGACTCCGGCTTCCGTGACTTTCGACGGCGACTTCAGGAGCTCGGACATCGTCGGCGCTGTGATGCAGGGGAGGGTTGATTCACTGGAGATCGTGAGCAACTCCGTGCTGCGGGATGTGGAGGTGCTGAGGCATCTTCCGTCCGTGTCCCATCTCTTTCTCAGGCGCTGCCCGGAGATCATGGAGTTCGGAGGCATCCGGCACCTGACAGAGTTGCGGCACCTGACTCTAGAGCTGGGGCTCGGGCGCGGGGGACTTCGACGGCTGCCCGAGCACGATGCCCTGACCCACCTGATGCTGTGGGAGAAGACGTGCGTGAGCCTGGAAACGCTGGAAGGGGTGGGCCGGTGGCCGAACCTCGCGACGTTGAACCTGTGCGGTCCCGTGGACGGACTGTCTCTCGCGGTGAAGCTGCCCAAGCTCAACCGGCTCATGCTGCAGACCGGCGCCGATGTGTCCATGCTGGCGCAGCTTCCCCGTCGCCACAGATCCGGAGCCTGTATCTGAGCGGGCGTAAGGGCGTCGGTGACCTGAGGCATGTGCGCAGGGCCCTGCCCTGCCTCAAGGCACTGGAGATCGGTTGCTGGGACGCAAACTCCACCACGGTCGACCTCACGCCCTTGCGGGGCATGCCGGAGCTGGCCATGAC
The DNA here is from genome assembly GCF_049542095.1 of Streptomyces sp. G45. Lineage (NCBI taxonomy): Bacteria > Bacillati > Actinomycetota > Actinomycetes > Kitasatosporales > Streptomycetaceae > Streptomyces > Streptomyces sp. G45. The sequence goes on from NZ_JBMUZU010000001.1 coordinate 8,202,408, forward strand.
GCTCACGGGCGCACGGGAAGTGGTGGGAATGGAGCACTTCCCACCCGGCGCCATCACCCGCAAACCCCGCTCCCGCGTCTGACCCGTACCTCGTAAGCCCCCAGCACCACCCCCACCGTCCCCAGGCTCACCCAGAACTGCGCCCGGCTGTCCGGCAGGAAGGCCATCGCCCCGATGACCGCCACCATCGCGGCGACCGTGGCGCGGCTCAGCCAGGGGAAGCCCCACATCCGTACGCCGAGGCGCTCCGGCGGCAGGGTGGGGCGCATGCGGAGGTGGGCGAGGGCGATGGCGACGTACACGAACAGGGCGATCGCGCCGTAGGAGTCGATGAGGAACTGGAAGACGAGGTCGGGGAGATCCACGCGGCGATGACGGAGGCGTAGCCGACCGACGTGCCAGCGAGGATGGCGCGGCGCGGTACGCCGCCCCGGCTGAGCCGGGTGAAGCCGCGCGGCGCGTCGCCACCGCGGGTGAGCGCGAAGAGCATCCGGGAGGACGTGTAGAGCGCGGAGTTGAGGCAGGACAGGACCGCCACCAGGACGACCGCGTTCATGACGGTCGCCGCCGCGGGCACGTCCAGGCGTTCCAGGACGGCGGCGTACGGGCTGACCTCGACGGCCTCGTCGGTCCAGGGCACGACGGCGACGACCACGAGGATCGACAGGACGTAGAAGGCGACGACGCGCAGGATGATGGAGCGGATCGCGGCGGCGACGGCCCGCTCGGGCTCGGTGGACTCGGCCGCGGCGATGGTGACGATCTCCGCGCCGGTGAAGAACCCGATGCACGGCACCACGGCGGCGAGCACCGCGCCGACGCCCTCCGGCGCGAACCCGCCGTGCGCGGTCAGGTGCCCGAGCCCGCCCGAGGCCCCCGGCCAGAGCCCGCACACGTACAGCGCGCCGAGGAACAGGAAGACGACGATGGCGAGCACCTTCACGGACGAGAACCAGAACTCGAACTCGCCGAAGGAGCGCGCGGAGACCATGTTCGTGGCGGTGAGCACCGCCATCAGGACCAGGCTGATCGCCCACAACGGCGCGTCCGGCAGCCAGAGTTGGACGATCCGGCCGCCCGCCACCGCCTCCACGGCGACGACGATCACGAAGAAGTACCAGTAGAGCCAGCCGACGGCGAAGCCCGCCCGCGCGCCCAGCGTCTCGCGGACGTGGGCGTAGAACGACCCGAGCGCGGGGCGGGCCACGGTCATCTCGGCGAGCATCCGCATGACGAGGACCGTCAGGCCGCCCGCCGCCAGGAAGGACAGCACGGCCCCGGGCCCGGCGGACCGTACGACCACGCCGCTGCCGACGAAGAGGCCCGCCCCGATCACCCCGCCGAGCGCGATCAGGTTCATGTGCCGTCGCTTCAGGCCCCTGCCGAGGCCGCCGGTGTCCGGGGAGCCGGAGGAGGCGGCGGCCGAGTCGGTGGCGGGGGGCGTGGTGTCGCTCGTGTCCGTGCTCACGGGGAGCGACGCTAGGCGGCGAATCCTGCGGGCGTGTTGCGGCGGTGTTGCGACCGCGACGCTCCAGCGGCCGGGCCCTCGGCAGGCGGGCACGTGACTGTCCGGCCAGGTCGTGACCAACCGGCCGGGGCGTGACCAACCGGCCGGGTCGTGGGACGGCCTACCCGGCCGGGTCCGTGAGCCGCGCCGCGATCTCCTCCGCGTCCAGCACCAGCGCGAAGCCCTTGCGCAGCACGGCGAGTTCCGGCTCCTGCCGGGACTCGTCATCCGTGGCGGTGGTGTCCGCGCCGAACACCACGTGGTACCCGCGCTCGTACGCCTGCCGGGCGGTGGTGCCGCAGCAGTAGTTGGTGAGCGTGCCGGTGACGATGACGGTGTCGCGGCGCAGGTTGCGCAGCACCGTGTCGAGCGGGGTGTCGTAGAAGGCGCCGTACGACGGCTTGCGGATCAGCACCTCGTCCTCGCGGGGCCCCAGTTCGGGCCAGACCCGGGCGGGGCCCGGCCTGCGCCAGTCGGTGTCGCCGTGCGGCAGGTGGCGCAGCGCGTGCGGGCGGTCCAGGCCCAGGTGCGTGTCGTCGAAGACCGTCCAGATGACGGGGACGCCGACCGCCCGGCAGCGGTCGACCAGGCGGCGCAGCCGCGGTGCCATGCGCGTGGCGGCGGGCACCCAGTACGGGCTGAAGCCGGGCCGGACGAACTCGTCCTGCATGTCGATGACCAGCAGCGCCGCGCGCTCGGCGCGCAGCGGGAACGAGGCGCGCCCGCGCTCGTACCCCTCCCGCGCCCGCTGCGTCACCCACTCCTCCGTGTACGCCACGCCGTTGTCCGTGTGCACCGTCGAACCTCCCCTGGGCCGTGCGCGACCGAGCGCCGCGCCGATGTCCTGTCGTGTACCTCGTTTCGAGGTACCTCGATTCGATGTGCGACCATAGCAGCATGCTGGAGCTGGCGATCCTGGGTTTCCTGGCCGAAGGGCCTCTGCACGGCTACGAGTTGCGGCGGCGGGTGGCGTCGCTGTCCGGCCACACGCGGCCGGTCAGCGACGGCAGCCTGTATCCGGCGATCAACCGCCTGGTGGCGGCGGGCCTCCTGGAGCGGCGCGCCGAGCCGGGCGCCGCGGCCGCGCGGCGGCACGTCCTGAGCCTCACCGGCACCGGCCGCGCCGACCTGCTGCGCCGCCTGCGGGAGCCCGCCGAGCACGACATCACCGACAGCGCCCGCTTCGGCACGGTCCTCGCGTTCCTCTCCCACCTGCCCGACGCGGCCGAGCGGCACGCCGTGCTCCGCCGCCGCCTGGAGTTCCTGGAGCGCCCGGCGAGCTTCTTCTACGACGGCGACCGCCCCCTGGGCGCGGACGACGTCGAGGACCCCTACCGGCGCGGCATGCTCGTCGTGGCCCGCGCCACCAGCCGCGCCGAACGCGCGTGGCTGCGCGAGACCCTGGAGGGCGCGTGCTGAGCACGGACGAGGTGCGGGACCTGCTCGCCCCGCGCGTGGTGGGCAAGTGGGACGAGGGCGCGGGCCTCGTCCTGGAGGTCGTGGGCATCGAGGTCGTCCTGACCGGGCGGAAGCTCACCGTGTACCTGGAGGTCGTCGCGCCCGACGGCCGCTGGCGGCTGCGCTCCGACCGCGACAACAGCGACGTGAACGTCTTCAACGGCCGCCCGCCCGAGGAACTCCTCCACTGGATCGCCTGGTCACTGCGCGTCGAGCTGTTCGAGTGGTGGCACACCAAGCGGTCGGAACGGCGCTCGGCCAAGCTCGGCGAACGGCTGGACGCGGGGCCCGACGCGGGGCCCGGCAAGGGCTCAGGACCGGCCCCCGCAGGGGGCTCCTGAGGTCCGACGCGGGCTCGTGAGGTGATCTATGGGGCACCGTTACACGATCTCCGGATGGCCGCAATGGCGGGTGTTCTAGGTTGAATCAGCACTCGCCAGACGGCAGAGGGCAAAAGGCTCGTACCGGACGCGCCCGCCTGACCAGCGGACTCCGTCGTACGAGAGCACACGACCGCATCCGTGAAGGGGAACACCGCCGTTATGCGCACCACCACCCACCGCCGCAGCGCCCTGCGCACCGCCACCATCTCGATCCTCGCTGGCAGCGCCCTCCTCGCCCCCGCCGCGGCCGCACTGGCGGCGGCGCCCGCCCCTGAGCGCCCCGCCGCCGTCCGGACCGCCGCGGTCGCCGCCGCGAAGCCCGTGAAGATCGACGTCGGCGCCGGTGTCCTCATCACCGTCAAGGGCGGCAAGCCGTACTACGACGGCAAGGTCGTCAAGCCCGGCCAGACCGTGAACGACGGCATCTACCTCCACCTGAGCGCCGACGGCAAGCGCCTGTACAGCAAGACGCAGGGCGGCGGCACGCCGTACGCGATCTGGGACGTCAGGACCGGCAAGAGCCTCGGCACCCAGAAGAACAGCCCCACCGCCAAGGCGAAGGCGGCGCTCACCGCCAAGCCGTCCGCCACCTCCGTCAAGGCCTGGCAGGAACTGCGCGTCAGCGGCAAGGCCACGGGCATCAAGTCCGGCAGCACGGTGACGCTCCAGCAGAAGCAGCGCGGCACCTGGAAGAGCCTGCCCGCCTCCACCACCGTCAACAAGTCCAGCGCGTACTCGCTGCGCGTCAAGCTCGGCCTGAAGGGCACGAACGACCTGCGCGTGAAGAGCGGCGCCACCGTGTCGCCGGTGTTCCACGTGACCGTCCGGTAGCCCACCACGCCCCTGCGGAGCCTTCCCGCGCCCCTGCGGAGCCCTTCCGTGCCGCCCGGCATCCCCCTCGGGATGCCGGGCGGCCGCGCGTCCGGGCGGACCGAAGCGAGAGGGGGGCTGGACTTTTCGTCCATGGCATGTACGTTGTGTCCAGAGCCCTCGCGCGGTGAGGGCGGGACGGAGCCGCCGCCATGAGCACCGACGACGTACGCGAGGAACGGGACGTACCCGGCGCCCAGGACGGGCGTGCGGCCGAGCGTGACGCGATCCTCGCCGCCGTCGCCCCCGTGGCCGAGGGGATCGCCGCCACCTTCGGGTCGATGTGCGAGGTCGTCGTGCACGACTACCGGCGACCGGAGAAGTCCGTGGTGTCCGTCGCCGGGACGGTCACCGGACGCGGTGTCGGCGGCGCCATGAGCGAGATCGGCCTGGGCCTGCTCGCCCGCGGCGACGCGGCGGCCGACGAGCTGAACTACCTCACCCGCACCCAGGACGGAAAGCTCCTGAAGTCCTCCACGATGCTGCTGCGGGACAGCGGCGGCGCCGTGTTCGGGGCGGTCTGCGTCAACCTGGACATCACCGCCGTGCACCAGGCCGGTGCCCTGATCGGTGAACTCGCCGGTGTGACGGGCCCGTCGAGCCCACCGGCGGGCGTGCCGACCACCACCTTCGGCGACGACGTGGGCGCCGTCGTGGACGCGCTCGTCGACCGCTTCCAGCTCGACCGGCGCGGCACCTGGGCCGAACTGGACCGCGCCGCGCGCCTCGACCTGTTCCGCGGCCTCGACGCGCGCGGCGTCTTCGCGGTGCGCCACGCCGTGCCCCAGGTGGCCGCCCGCCTGGGCATCTCCCGCGCCTCCGCCTACAACTACCTCGCCAAGGCCCGCGCCGAGGCCGAGGTCGATACCGGTCCCGGGTCCGCCCCCGAGCCAAGTCCCCGTTCCACCCCCGAGTCCAACCCCGAGTCCGCCACCGAGTCCGCCACCTCACAGGGAGCATCAGCATGACGAGCACACCCCCCGTCACCCTGGACGACGTCCGCGACGCCGCCGCCCGGCTCAAGGGCGTCGCCCACCGCACGCCGGTGCTGCGCTCCCGCACCCTGGACGCCCGCGTCGGCGCCGAGGTCTATCTGAAGTGCGAGAACGTCCAGCGCATCGGCGCGTTCAAGTTCCGCGGCGCCTACAACGCGATGTCCCGCCTGACCCCCGAGCAGCGCGCCGCGGGCGTCGCCGCCTACTCGTCGGGCAACCACGCCCAGGCCGTCGCGCTCGCCGCCCGCGAACTCGGCAGCCACGCCGTGATCGTCATGCCCGAGGACACCCCGCGCTCCAAGCGGGCGGCGACCGAGGGCTACGGCGCGGAGATCGTCACCTACGACCGCTACACGGGCGACCGGGCCGCCATCGCCCAGGCCGTGGCCGACGAGCGCGGCCTGACGCTGATCCCGCCGTACGACCACCCGCACGTCATCGCGGGCCAGGGCACCGCCGCCCTCGAACTCCTCGAAGAGGTGGGCGCGTTGGACGCCCTGGTCGCGCCCGTCGGCGGCGGGGGCCTGATCGCGGGCAGCGCCACCGCCGTGAAGGGCCTCAGCTCAGACGCGCTCGTGTACGGCGTCGAGCCGGAGGTGGGCGACGACACGCGGCGCTCCCTGGCCGCCGGGCAGCGCGTGGCCGTCCCCATGCCGCGCACCATCGCCGACGGCCAGGCCATCGAGATCCCGGGCGAGATCACGTTCGAGATCAACAAGAGGCTCCTCGACGGGGTCGTCACGGTGTCCGACGACGAGATCCGCGACGCCATGCGCTTCGCCTTCGAGCGCCTGAAGCTCGTCGTCGAGCCCAGCGGGGCGACGGGGCTCGCCGCGCTTCTGACGGGGCGTCTGGAGCAGGTGCCGCGGCGGATCGGCGTGATCGTCTCCGGCGGCAACGTGGACGCCGGGCGCTTCGCCGAACTCTGCGGCGGCTGAGGGGACTTCGGGGCGGGGGTGCCGGGCGGGTCCGGGGGCGGCCCGCCTCCTGCTGGGTGCCTCCGCCTCCTGCTGGGTGCCCCCGCCTCCCGCTGGGCGCCCGCGCCGCCCGGGGCGACGCCGCTGCGCCGCCACCATCGAGGGGATCGCCCCGCGTGACGCGGCGCCGCCCCCTGCTGCCCCCGTCACCCCCGCCCCCCGGCGGTCAGCCCCGCCGCCTGCGCCGCCAGCCCACCGCCGCCCCCACCAGACCCCCCGCCACCACCACGGACCCGGCGCCGACGGCCACGCCACGGCCGAAGCCCGAACCGCCGTCGCCGCCGCCCCCGCCACCGTCGCCCGCCGCCTTGGCGACCGTCAGCTTCGCGCGCAGGACGATCGCCGGGTAGTCGCAGGTGTAGTCCTCCTCCCCTTCGCCGACGCAGTCGGCGTCCTTGTGGCGGAGGGTGAACGTCACCGCGTACGTGCCCGGCTCGACGTCCTCGCCGACGCGGGCGGCGCCGACCCAGGCCGCCCCCGTGTCGCCCATCGCCGTGTCACCGGCCAGGGCCGGGCTCGCCACCTCCACCGCCGTCGGCCGGGGATTGCCGGGGCGCTCCTTGACCGTGAGGTCGACCAGGCCGCCGGGCGCGGCCGGACCGCCGACGGACGCGTAGCCCCGCCCCGGGAACGGCAGCCGATCGGCGCGGGCCGGGCCCGCCACCCCGATGACCAGGGCGGACGCGGTGAGCGCGGCGGCACCCGCCCCCACGGACGAGCGTGTGAAGTCGCTGATCAAGCCTTTGCCTTCCCTTGGTGCGCCATGGCCATACGATCTTGGCCGACCTTGACGCTGTCCCGCCATATCAGCAGGTAGGCGTCATCTTTCCTATGGGGGGAACTGACCATGCACGTGCGCAGAGCACTGGGCGCCGCGGCGGGAGCCGTGGCCCTGATCCTGCTGCCGGGCCTTCCGGCACAGGCCGAACCCGGCGATCCGCCACCCACGCCCCGGGCCACCGGGGGCGCTCCGGTGACCGATCCCACACCGGAGGGCAAGGCTCCGGTCCCGTCCAGGATGCCGAAGCGCAAGGCCGGGGCACCGAAGGGCACGCCCAGGCCCACGGCCTCGGCCGCCGCCCCGCGGACCACGGCCCCGGCCCCGACTCCCGTACCGGCCGACGGAGACGACGACGCCCGCGGCTTCACGCCCGCCGACGCCGACGCGTACTGGACGCCCGCGCGGATGCGCGCCGCCGAGCCCGTCGAGGAGGACACCGCCCGCGAGCCCGCGACGAAGGCGCCGCGCCGCACCCCGCGCTCGGCCAGCAGGCCCTTCGAGGGGCTGCCGATCGTCGGTACGTTCTTCTGGAACGACGGCACCAACACCGGCCGCTTCTGCGGCGGCACCGTCGTCAAGAGCCCCGGCAAGAACCTCGTGATGAGCGCCGGGCACTGCTTCGACGACCAGGACGCGCGCAAGAACCTCACGTTCGTGCCGCAGTACGACGACGGCAAGAAGCCGCACGGCGCCTTCACCGTCAAGCCCGGCCGCATCTACGTCGACAAGCGGTACCTGTCCAAGGGCCCGGACGCCGCCGCCGACCTGGACTTCAACTTCCTCCAGCTGGAGCCGCGCGGCGGCAAGAACGTCGAGGACGTCGTCGGCGGCGCCGAACTGAAGATCAACGCCGGGTACGAGCACGACCCGGTCCGCCTGATCGGCTACCCCGCCAACCAGAAGCGCCCGCTGGACTGCACCGACAAGACCGTCCGGTACAACAGCACCGACCCGAAGATCCCGGGCAGCTTCCTGCGCATCGCCTGCGACAAGTACTCCGGCGGCGCGTCCGGCGGCCCGTTCCTCATCAAGCAGGGCGGCGGCTGGGGCATCATCGGCGTCATCGGCGGCTGGAAGACCGGCGGCGACAAGGACGACATCTCGTACAGCTCCTACCTGGACGGCGACGCCAAGAACCTGTACGACGACGCGGTCAACAACCGGCCCCCGGCGGGCCGCGGCGTCCTCGGCAAGGCCGAGACCTGGCAGCACGCCGAGGCCATGGCCGGGGGGTACTTCACCGACGGCAACCCCGGCGACTGGGACTACTCCGACCTGGTCGTGCGCTGGTCCGACGGCGAAGTGACCCTGTACCGGGGCGCGGGCGAGGACGGCGACAACTTCGACAAGGAGATCCGCCTCACCGGCCCCAACGGCACCTGGAAGCACGCCGTCACCATGGCCGCGGGCGACTTCTCCGGTGCCGACACCGACGACCTGATCGTGCGCTGGAGCGACGGCGAGCTGACGCTGTACCCCGACGTCGACGCGAAGGGCTTCCACGGCGAGGTCCAGCTCCAGAAGCCCAACGACCTGTGGAAGCACGCCACGTCGATCACCGGCGGCCGCTACACCACCGACAACAAGTGGACCGACGACCTGGTGGTCCGCTGGAGCGACGGCGAGGTCACCCTCTACACCAACCTCAACCGCGACGGCTTCCACGGCGAGAAGAAGCTCGCCGCGCCCAACGGCACCTGGACGCACGCCTCGACGATCACCTCGGGCGACTTCACCGGCAACGACCAGCACGACCTCATGGTGCGCTGGACGGACGGCGAGCTGACCCTCTACAAGGACATCGACCAGAACGGCTTCCACGGCGAGGTCCAGGTCAAGAAGCCCAACCGGCTCTGGACCCACGCCACGATCCTCGGCGCGGGCGACTACACCGACAACCGCCACCCGGACGACTTCCTGGTCCGCTGGTCCGACGGCGAGCTGTCCCTGTACCCGGACGCCGACGAGACCGGCCTGAACCGCGAGATCACGCTGGTGTACCCGCCCGCGTAAGGCCCACCGGCCCCCGCGCGACCACGCGCACGGTCCCTCCCCTCCGGGGGAGGGACCTACCATGATCACATGAGCCTCCGTCATGTCCCGCCGCTGTGCTGCGCCGCGACCGTGCTGCTCGCGGGCTGCGCAGGCGGCGGGCGCGACGGCGGCGCGGGACCCGGCGGGGCCGCGCCCCGCGCCGCGGCGCGGCCCTGGGAACCGGACGACGCGCTGCGGCGCGCTGAGCGAGCCCTGCGCGCGGAGGCCGACGACGGCACCGGCCTGATCCTGTGGCAGCTGCACACCATCGGCCAGGACGAGGTGGACGGCTGCGCCGACGACGTCAACGGCTGCGACGGCTGAGCCCGCTCCGGGCCGCCGCCGTGAAGTCGGCCACCCGCTCCGGCGGCCAGTGGCCCGCCACGCCGGGGCAGCCCGCGAGGTAGGCGGCGACGGCGTCCTCGTCCCACGCGCCCGCCTCCAGGAGCCCGGCCGCCAGATGGCTCAGATAGGCGGCGGACGGCGGGTTCAGGGGCACGTCCGCCAAGGACCAGGGGGCCGTGAAGGTCAGCAGCGGGAGGCCGTCGAGGTGCCCGGCGCACACCAGCGTCTCGTAGCGGCCCTCGCCGAGCGCGGTCCGGCCGTCCCGCACCGCCGCCGCCAGGTCCAGGTCCGTGCCGGGCGCGCGGTACATCTCCTGGGCGGCGATGTCGGAGAACTGGCCCGCCGTCACCAGGTGGGCCCGCGCGTACACGCGCCCCGGCACGTCCGGGTCGTAGAAGGCCCGGCCGCCGGTCCACAGCAGCGACTCGGTCGCGAAGTACACCGCCCCGGCCAGCTCCACCGCCCGGGACTCCCGCGGCGGGCGCGGGTCGCGGCAGCCGGGGTGGTGCCGGGACGAGCCCGCGGCCCGGCCTCCGCCGACGTACGCCATGAGGCGCCCCAGGTGCGTGTTCGAGCCGTAGGAGACGTACCAGACTTCTTCGATCCGCGGCACAACCATGGGGCCACCTTAGGAGTCAAGATCATCGCAAGGGGCGCACGGCGCCGCGCTCGCGCCCGCAGGCCGGGCCCGAGCGCCGTCCTTGCGTCGTCTCTTCCGGGCCACTGGCCCCCGTAAGCAGAGGAATCCGCATGTCCCGCAAGACGCTGGCCGTCTCCGGTCTGCTCGCCGCCGCGCTCACCGCCGCCCTGGCCCCGACCGCGCAGGCCGCATCGCCGACCATCACGCGCGCCGAGTACGACAAGGTCAAGCTCGGCGCGAGCGTCGCCAAGCTGACCTCCGTGGCGGGCCGGGGCGCCTGCAAGAAGACGTCGAGCAGCGGCGGCTCCGGCTTCTCCGTCAAGGTCTACGAGTGCAAGGGCAACAAGCGCTACAGCACCGCGCTGTTCTCCTTCGGCAACGGCAAGCTGGAGCTGAAGTCGCAGTCCGGTCTGGACGGCAAGGAGTCCAACGGCAAGATGACCAAGGCCAAGTACAACAAGATCAAGAAGGGCAAGACCATCGCCCAGATGCACAGCATCGCGGGCAAGGGCGTGTGTGTGCGGATCTCCGACAGCGAGATCCGCGGCACGAAGTCCGCCATGTACCTGTGCGAGCAGTCCCGCACGTACGGCAACGCCGTCTTCAGCTTCACCAACGGCAAGGTGGACTACCGCACGCAGATCAACCTGCGCTAGCCGCCGGGACGCCGCTGGACGCGGGACACCGACGGCGGCACCGGCGCCTCGCCGACGCGGCCCTCGAAGGTCAGGAGCCGGTCCGCGCCGGGCCTGACCCCCGCGCCCGCCGTGACCGTGAACGGCACGGGGACCCGCCCGCCCGCGGGCACCCGCACGCCCTCCACGAGCCGGGGCGTCACCGCCCAGCCGCCGGACGGCCACGCCGACAGCGTGACCGTCCGCGCGGCGCGGCCGAAGTTGTAGACGTCGACCCACATGCGGGTGGTCGCGCCGAGCCGGTAGCCGAGCGGCGGCGGGGCGTCGCCGTCGGCCTTGCCCGGCGCGGCGTTCGCCGCCGTGAACCGCTGGCTGAGCACGATGTGCTCGGCGGCGCCCAGCGGCGCCCGCCGCGCCCGCTCGTCACCGGCGGACGGCCGCGGACGCTGCGGCGGCGGCGCGTCGGTCACCACGTACAGCGGGTCGCGGGACGCCCTCACCCGCACCGTCCCCGCCGCGGACCTCGGCACCGGGCCGCGCTCCGCGCCCATGAGGTCGTACACGCGCGACAGCCCGTCCGGCACCGGCACGTCGAGCGTCCGCGGCCGCGGCGCGCACACCACCGTCACCGTCCGCCCCGCGCCGTCCCCGAACACGAACCCGGCCGCCCGCGGCAGCAGTTCCTCCACCAGGCCCGCGTAGTTGGCCGCGCCCAGGAGCGAGGTGAGCGCCGCGTACGCGCTGAACGCGGGCAGCGGCTGGAAGTCCCGGCTGAACAGCGCGAACGACACGCCGTCGTCGGTGCACGGCGGCCCGCAGAACCAGAACTGCCGGTCGGTGCCCGCGGCCAAGCTCTCCACCGTGGAGAGCACCAGGTAGCGGGCCTGGACGCGCTGCGCGGCGAACGACAGGTCCGTGCCGGGGCGCGCGGGCAGGAACGCCCCGCACTCCGTCATCCACAGCGGCGTACCGGGCCCGAACCGCTCGCGCAGCTCGTGCTGGTCCTCCGGCGCCGACGGCGGCTCGGGGTCGGTGTCGCCGGGCGACGGATAGCCGTGGAAGCCCCACGCGTCGGCGTACCGCACCACGTCGTTGCGCAGCATCAGCTCCTGGAACACGCCCTCCTGCGCGATGCCCGGAAGGACCACCACCGGCGCGTGGGGCTGGTCGCGGATGCCGAGCGCCATCGCCTTGACGTACGCGGCGTGCTGGTCGCCGGTGCTCGCGGTGGTGTCCACGTCGGGCTCGTTGGAGAGCTGGACCGCGTCGGGTACGGCGCGTCGGCCGCGCCCCGCCAGGTGGGAGCCGTAGCGGTAGGCGTCCCGCAGGTCGGCGGGCAGCGGCACCGACGTCCCGGTCAGGGCCCAGTCCGGCGGCGGCGAGACGACTTCGAGGACCTTCAGGCCGTGCGCGCGGAACACGTCGGCGGTGGCGTCGAACAGGCCGCTGTCCAGCGGGCCGTGCGCGCCGCGCTGCGCGGCGGGCCACGAGCTGCCGTCCCGCACGTGCCCCACGCCCATCGCGGCCGTCGCCGCGGCGAACGCGTCCAGGCGGCCGGGCGGCACCAGCGCGAGCGTGGCGACGTTGACGCCGAACCGGTTGGCGGCGCCGCGCACGGCACGCCGGTCGGGCAGCCGCGCGAACTGCCCGGTGACCCGGTCCCTCGGGGCGGAGCTGAGGGCCGCGACCGCCCGGTAGTGGCCGGGCGGCAGTGCGGGCAGCGGACAGGACGCGGTGCTCGCGCCCGCCACCAGAGGAGCGCGGCCGGAGGCCACCCGCCGCGAGGCGTGGTCGAGGACCCGGTAGGTGACGGTCAGCGGCTGCGGCGCCACCGCGTTGAGCGCGAACGTCAGTACCGCCCGCTCCCCGCCCCGGTAGTGCCCGAGGTTGACCTCCGGGTCCTGGACGTGCACCGACCGCAGCGCGACCGGCACCGGCGTGAGCGTGAACTCGTCGAGCAGGAAGCGGTATCCGTTGACGTCGTCGAGCGCGGCCGGGCCCTCGACGACGAAGCCGAGCGTGTTCGCGCCGCCGCGCAGCTCGACGTCGCCCAGCGTGACCCGGGAAAGCCCGCCCCACGCGGCGCGGGACTCGTACCAGTACGGCTGCGAGCGGCCGACCGGCACCGCCGGTCCGTCGTTCACGGAGAGCCGCACGTACGAGCCGGTCTCCTCGGTGTGCGGCTGCTCCACCGGCACCGTGGCGACCGCCTCGACGCGGTACGGGCCCGCGTGCGGCACCTCCACGGTGTACGTGGCGAACCAACCCCCGCCGTTCGGCGGCTCCTTGGCCGTGGCGAGCGCGAGCAGGGCGCCGCCCGAGGCGCGCGGGTCCCGCGCGGTGGGAATGCTGGCACGCGTCGGGGACTCGCCCGGCACGGTGATCGTGGCGGTCCTGCGGCCCGCCCCCGGCAGGGCGGCCGTGGCGGTGAGGGCGAGCCCCGCGACGAGGCCGCTCGTGACGACGGTGCGTCGGTCGATGGTCATGACTCCAGGACATCGCGGCAAGCGGGCCCGATCGTCCTGCGGGGGAAGGGAGTCGGCCCCGACCCCGGGGTGGGCCCCCTCTCCACCCTGGGGTGGAGGCGGGCGCCGGTAGGGTCGCTGGTGTGGGGTGGGGATCCGCGGGCCGGGGAGAGGGGCCGCCGAGACGGCGGTGCCCGCGCTGCTGTTCGTCGGGCAGGTGACGGCGGTCGTCGCGTACGCGGTCGGCGGCTCGGTCCCGGTCACCTCGTGGCGCGCGCCCCTGGGCGTCCTCGCCGTCGCCGCCGCCGCGATCGCGCTGGTGGGGCGGCGGGCGGCGCCGGTGCCGGTGTGCTGCGCGGCGCTGGTCGCGGACGCGGCGGCCCTGGCGCTGCTGCCGGGGCTGCCGGTGGCGGTGCTGGTGGCGCTGTTCTCCGTCGCCGTGCGGTGTCGCGCGCGGACGGCGGTGCTGCTCGCCGTGGCCGCGGTTCCCCTGTACGCCCTGCCCGGCGTCCGGGGCGCGCTGTTCGACAACCTGCTCGCCGGGGCGCTCGCGCACCTCGTGATCGTGCTGTGCGGCCGCCTGCGCGCCCACCGCACCGCCCGTCGCGCCCGCGTCCTGGCCCGCCTCGCCGACGTGGACCGCGAACGCCGGGCGGCGGCCGCCGCCGAGCGCGAACGCCTCGCCCGCGACCTCCACGACACCGCGGGACACCACCTCACCGCCGTCGCCGTGCAGAGCGCCGCGGCCCTGCGCCTCGCCGGAAGCCGCCCCGAACTCGCCGCCGAGGCACTGGCGTCGGCCGCCGCCACCGGCCGCGACGTCCTGGCCGCCCTCGGGCGGCTCGTCGCCGTCGTCGGCGCCACGGCCGTGGACGGCCCGCCGCACGTGACCGTCCCCCGCTGTGCGCGAGCCTGCGCCGCCTCGGCGCCCCGGTGACCTTCACGGTGCACGGCCGCCCCGAACCCCTGTCGCCCGACGTGTCGGTGGCCGCGTACCGCGTCGTCCAGGAGTCCCTGACCAACGCGCTCAGGTACGCGGCCGGAGCGCCCGTCACCGTACGGATCGCGCACGCGCCGGGCGCCGTGACGGTGACGGTGGCCAACGGACCGCCCGACGGCGGCACGCATCCCGGGGACCCCGGCGCTCCCGGCGGGCCGGTGCTCGGCTCGGGCCGGGGGCTCGCGGCCATGCGGGAGCGCGTCGCGGGCGTCGGTGGGAGCGTGACCGCGGGGCCGGGGGAGCGGGGCGGCTGGACCGTGACGGCCACGCTGCCCGCCGAGCCAGGAGTCCGCCACGGGGCGGTGCGGCGGGCGGCCGTGGACGTGCTGGTGTTCGCCGCCTGCGCGGGCACCCCGCTGGCCGTGACGCCGCTGCCCTCGGGTGCCGGACTCCTCGGCTTGACCGCCTTGTCGGCGGCGCACGCGGCGCCGCTCCTGGTGCGCCGCCGCGCCCCCGCGACCGCGCTCGCGCTGACGCTGGCGCTCTCCCTCGGCTGGGCGGTGGCGATCGCCTTCGGGGCCCTGCCCTTCTCCTGGTTCGGGGCGCTCGCCGTGGCCGGGGTGGCGGAGCTGGTCGGCCTGTACGCGGTGGGCGCCCACGGTCCTGACCGCGCCACCTGGCCCGCGCCCGTCGCCGTGGGCCTGGTCGGCGGCACCGTGCTGGGCCTCGCGGTGGCGAGCGACCCGGCGGAGTCGGCGGGCCCCGGGACGGTGGCGCTGCTCGCCGCGCTCGGCGCCGCCGCGACGCCCTGGCTGCTGCCGGTGTGGGCGCTCGGCCTGCTGGGGCGGGCCCGGCGCGGCGCGGGCGGGCGCTGGGAGCGGCGGGCCCTGGACGCGGTGGCGGCGCGCGTGGGCGCCGCCGTGACGGGCGAGCGGCGGCGCGTCGCGACGGGCCTGCACGCGAGGGTCGTCCACCACACCGCCCGCATGGTGCGCGCCGCCGACGCGGGCCGCGCCCGCCCGGACGCCCACCGCGCCGCCCTGACGGAGGTGACGGACGCGACCCGCGCCGCCCTCGCGGGGCTGCGGGAACTCCTGGAGGCCCTGGACGAGGCCGATGGCGCCGACGAGCCCGACGAGGCCGATGGAGTTGGCAGGGCCGATGGGGCTGATGGGGCCGATGGGGCTGATGAGGCTGATGGGGTCGATGAGTCGAGCGAGTCCGGGCCGTGCGCGGCGCCGGTCGGAGAGGAGGCACGGGCATGACGGTCCGGGTCCTGCTGGTGGACGACCAGGCGGTGGTGCGGGCGGGCTTCGCCGCCGTCATCGACGCCGAGCCCGACCTCACGGTGTGCGGGGCGGCGGCGGACGGCGCGCAGGCCGTCGAACTGGCCCGCTCCGCCCGCCCCGACGTGGCCCTGATGGACATCCGCATGCCCGGCACGGACGGCCTGACGGCCACGCGCCTGCTGACCGCCCTCGACCCGCCCGTGCGGGTCCTGGTGCTCACCACGTTCCGCCGTGACGAGTACGTGTTCTCCGCGCTGCGCGGCGGCGCCTCCGGGTTCCTCCTGAAGGACTGCGACCCCCAGGAGCTGGTCGACGCCATCCGCACCGTGGCGGCGGGCGAGGCGCTGCTCGCCCCGGCGGTGACGCGGCGGCTGATCGACGCCTTCGCCTCCGGCGCGGTGGCCCCGCGGGCCCGCCCCGACGGCCGTCTCGACGCCCTGACCGGGCGGGAGACCGACGTCCTGCGGGAGGTGGCCAAGGGCCTGAGCAATCCGGAGATCGCCCGGGCCCTCGGCATCGGCACGTCCACGGTCAAGACCCACATCAACGCGATCCTGGCGAAGCTGGCGCTGCGCGACCGGGCGCAGGCCATCATCTTCGCGTACGAGGTGGGGCTGGCGAGCCCGGGCGGGCACCCGGGCTAGGACGTGCCGCCCCTCGTCACAGGCTGCTGCGGAACGGCCCGGTCACCTCGTAGGTGATGCCGCCGCTGCTGGAGCCGGACGTGCCGCGCTGCGAGGAGAAGTACAGTCTGTTGCCCGCGGGGTTGAAGGCCGGTCCGGTGATCTCGGAGGACGACTGGCCGGTGATCCGCAGGAACGGCGCGACCACGTCGTCGGGCGTGATGACGCAGATCTCCATGTTGCCGCCGTCCTCGGCGACGTAGAGGTCGCCGACGGTGGCGGCGGTGACGTTGTCGACGCCGGTGAGCGGCGCGCCGGAGACGTTGTCGTCGTAGACGACGGCGAGGGTGTTGTTGGCCGCGTGGTAGGCCCACACCCGGTTGTCGCCCTTGGTGGTGAAGTAGCAGACGTCCGCGCGGTAGTGGCAGCCCTCGCCGCCGTTGAAGACCTTCGCGCCGGACACCTGGTAGCGGGTGGCGGTGGGGCTGCCGTCCGGGTCGGGCACGGTCGCCCAGGACAGCGCGCCGCCGACCTCCTTGAGCACCTGGAGGGTGCCGGAGGAGAGATTGCCCCAGGTGGTGGGCACGAAGCGGTAGAAGCGGCCGTCGGACTTGTCCTCGGTCAGGTAGATGACCTTGCGGACGGGGTCGGCGGCGGCCGCCTCGTGGTTGAAGCGGCCCATCGCCGGGCGCTGCACGGCCGCGGCCACGCCCCAGGGGTCGGTCTCGTAGACGAAGCCGGTGTCGACCTCCTCGCAGGACAGCCAGGTGTTCCACGGTGTGGCGCCGCCCGCGCAGTTGCGGTTGGTGCCGGACAGGATGGTGTGGGCGCCGGTGATCTGGGCGCTGCTGTTGAACTTCACGGCCCCGGCGCCCCCGGCGTTGCTGCCGACCTCGGCGTTGGAGACGTAGATCCAGCCGGAGCCGTCGGCGAAGCAGGCGCCGCCGTCTGGGGCCTTGTGCCAGGTGTGGTTGGTGCCGGCCACCTTCTGGGTGGAGCGGGCGATGACGCGGCTGGTGAAGCCGGACGGCAGCATGATGCCGTTGGCGTCGGCCGCCTGGAGGGGCCCGTAGGGGCTCGGGCCGGGCAGGGCGGGGTAGGCCACGGCCTGCCGCCACAGGGAACCGGAGAATGCTGCGGCTCCGGCACCGATGACGGCGGCCCGAAGGACGGTACGGCGTTCCATGTCGACTCCTCGGTCGAGCGGGGACCAGGACGCCGTGGACGGTAGGGCGGGGGCCTCCGGGCGATAAGTCACCGGAGGATGAACTGTTTTCAGCCAGAGGGCGAAGGGAAATCACTCGGAGTCGAGTCATACCCCTGGGGGTAGTTGACGAGGGCGTCTCGCGCGGCCTAGCGTCCCTCATGTCGACAGAGATACCCCGCCCGGGTATATCTCCCCCGTCTGCTCAGGAGGTTTTCCCCATGTGCACCACGTCCGCGCGCCCCCAGAACGCGCCCCTCGCGCCCGCCGTCGTCGGCGCGGGCGGCGACGGCTCGCTCCCCGACTGGCACCTGCGCGGCGAGTGGTTCGACGTGTGCAGCTGCGCGCTGCCCTGCCCCTGCACCTTCGCCCAGGCCCCCACCCACGGCGACTGCCTGTTCACCCTCGTCTGGCAGGTCCACGAGGGGCACTTCGGGGACGTCCGCCTGGACGGCCTCGGCGTGGTCGCGCTCGGCGAGTTCACGGGCAACATGTGGGTCGGCGACCCCGACGCCACCATGAAGGTGATGCTCTACATCGACTCCAAGGGCGACCCGGCCCAGCGCGACGCCCTGGAGCGGATCTTCGCCGGTCACGTCGGCGGCTGGCCCGGCGAGTTCGGCGCGCTCATCAGCGAACTGCGCGAGGTCCGCCACGCCCCCGTCCACTTCGACGCCGCCGAGGACCTCGCGTACTGGCGGGCCCGCGTCGAGGGCAAGGTCTCCGTCGGCGCCACGGCCCTCACCGGACCCACCGCGGACCCCGACCGCCGCGTCCAGCTCGTCAACGCGCCGGGCGCGGAGGTCGGCCCCGGCCAGATCGCCACGTGGGGCGTCGTCGAGAGCGACCACGCGGAAGGCTTCGACTTCTCCCACGAGTACCGCGGCGGCTCCAGCAAGCACTTCCCGTTCGACTGGCGCCCCTGACCCGCGGGGCCGGGGCCGGGGCGGGGCGCCGGTGCCGCCGACCGGCGGCAGCGGGCCCCTAGTCCCTGCGGTACTGGGCGGGCGAGCCCTTCGTGGCCGGGTCCTCGTACGACCCCGCCTCGCCCCGGTCCACGTGGAACGTGGTCAGTGTGCTCACGGGGGAGCGCGGATCGCGGCGGTCGCCGATCACCCGCATATGGGCGCTGAACCGCTCCGGCGTCACCTCGTACACGTCGTAGCCGTAGCGGTTGCCCTCGAAGTACTTCAGATGCGGGTTGGCCCTGCCCATCAGGGGCCCGTTGGCCGCGTTCCACTCCGGGGAGTACGCCCCCGACGTCACCGAGTGCGCCGTGAACTCCGTGCCCACCAGCGGCGACTCGGGGTCGTCGAAATCGGTGCGCACGTCGTCGACGAACGCCGAGTGCCAGTCCCCGGTGATGACCACCAGGTCCTCCAGACCGCTGGCGTGCACATGGCCCAGGACCTCCTTGCGCTCGGCGAGGAAGCCGTCCCACTGGTCGGTGAACATGTACGAGCCGCCCGGACGGCCGCGCAACTGGCTCAGCATGATCGAGTTGGCCCACACGTGCCAGGAGTCCGGCGCCCGCTCGACCGTCCTCCGCAGCCACGCCTTCTGCTCGGCGCCGAGGATCGTGCCGTCGGGCAGGTTCTGCGCGGAGCGGTACGAGCGCAGGTCCAGGATGGTGAGTTCGAGCAGGTCGCCCCACCGGCGCACCCGGTGGATCTCCGGGTCGGGCAGCGCGGCGGAGCCGAAGGAGTCCCGGTGCGGCATGTGCTCGTACCACGCCTGGTACGCGGCGGCGCGCCGCTTCATGAACGGGGCGCCGCCGCCCGTGCCGCTGTAGTCGTTGACGACCTCGTGGTCGTCCCACGTCAGGAACCACGGGTGCGCGGCGTGCGCCTCCCGCAGCGACTTGTCGCCCTTGTACAGGGCGTGCCGCTTGCGGTAGTCGGCGAGCGTGAGGATCTCCGGCCCGTCGTGGTCGCGCACGTGCTTCTCGGGTACGCCGCCGACCTGGCCGTGCTCGTAGATGTAGTCGCCCAGGTGGACGACGAAGTCCACGTTCTCGCGGGCGATGCCGCGGTGGGCGGCGTAGTAGCCGTCGTGGAACGCCTGGCAGTTGGCGGCGGCGAAGGTGACCTTCCTGACCCGGCCGCGCGGCGCGGTCCGCGTCCGCCCGACGCGGCTGGTGCGGCCCAGCGCCGTGAACGCGTACCAGTAGTGCCGCCCGGGCGCGAGGCCGCTCACCGGCACGTGCACGCTGTGGCCGAGCGTCGCCGACGCCGGGGCCGTGCCCCGGGCCACCACCCGCCGCAGGCCCGGATCCCTGGCGACGACCCAGTCGACCTCGACGACCTCGGGCAGCTTCTGCTCGGCGGCCAGCGGCTCCGGAGCCAGCCTGGTCCACAGCACCACCGAGTGCGGCTGCGGATCACCGGAGGCGACGCCCAGCGTGAACGGCGCCCGGTCGTACTCGGCGCCCAGGGCCTCGGCGGCCTCCCGGGCCTGCGCCGGGGTCAGACCCGCCGCCAGCGGCCAGGCCAGGTTGAGGGCGCCCGCAGCCGCGGCGGCCTTCAGCAGGTCACGGCGGTTCACGGTCATCGGTGGCCTCCGGTGGGCGCGAGGGTGAGGGACAGGGCGTCGGCGTAGCCGTCGTTGGAGGTGCCGCCGCCGCTGCGCGTGAAGACAAGGAGCAGCCGCGCCGAGCGCGCCGTCGGCGGCACCAGCGCCTCTGCCGTACGCTCCAGCAGGGCCGTGCGGCCGCCGCGCTCGGCGGCGCTCACCGGGCCGAGGACGCTCAGGGCCACCGGCGTGCCCTTGGCGTCGCGGAACTCCACGGACAGGCGGGCCCCGTCCTCCTGCCCGGCGTAGCCCCCGAGCCAGGCCGTCAGCGTGTACCCCCCCCGCCCCGCGTCGACGGCGCTGCGGCCCGTCGGCCCGCCCTTGGGCAGCGCCACGTCCTGGACGAGCGCGGTGCGCGGGCTGTTGCCGCCGGAGAAGAACCGGCTGCCGCGCCGCGCGGGCCCCGGGTCCGCGGGGGTCGGGTAGCCGCCGCCGAGGCTGTAGGCGACGAGCGCCGGGGCGCCCTGCACGACCTGCCAGCCGCGGACGCCGGTCACGGGGTCGGCGGTGCCGCCCGCCCCGCTCTCCGCGTCGCCGTTGACGACGAGATTCACACGCGCCTCCTGTGATGGGTGACTTGAGCGCGGTCAGCCCACCAGCCCCGCGTGAACCAGGAGAAGCCTCTTGGCGAATTCTGGCCGGTGCCGGACGCCCGGCCGACCTGTTTCCGCGGCCTTCCGCGCGGCCGACCGCCGGGGGCCGGACCGGAGCGCGCCGGGGGACGCCGCCCGCGTACCCTGTCGGGATGCGTACGGAGGACGGGACGGGGACGGACGACGTCGTCTCCATGGTGATGGCGGCGTCGCGCCTGGTGATCGGCCTGTCCGCGCGAGCCCTGGTCGAGGTCGACGAGACGCTGTCCCTGGCCCAACTGCGCACCCTGGTGGCCCTGGAGGGGTGCGGGCCGGTGAAGCTCGCCGTCCTCGCGGACGTCCTCGGCGTCAACTCCTCGACGGCGCTGCGGGCGGTGGTGCGCCTTGAGGGCGCGGGCCTGGTGGACCGCAGGACCAACCCGGACAGCAGGCGCGAGGTGGTGCTGTCCCTGACCGCCCAGGGCGAGGACGTGGTCGAGCGGGTCCTCGCGCACCGGCGGCGCGAGGTGGAGGCGCTGGTCGAGGGCGTCCCGCCGCAGGTGCGCGCGGGCCTGGTGGCCGGTCTGCGCGCGCTCATCGAGGCGGCGGGCGACCGCTCCGTCAAGGTGCCCGGCGCCGCCGAGGAGTTCAGGGCGGCGCTGCCCTGACCCGCGCCGCCACCAGCCGGTGCTGCACCGCGAGCCAGGCCACCAGCGCCGTCCACGCCAGCGGGGACACGGCGGGCGTCAGCGGGTGCGCCCCGTGGCCGGTGGTCACCTGGGCGGTCGCCGTGGCGTACATGCCCAGCGGGAACACCACGCACCACAGCGCGGGCTCGTACACCAGCGGCACGCGGCGCAGTCCGTGCCGCCAGACGCCCGCCGCCACCAGCGCGGGGATCAGCAGCGTCGCCCAGGCCCACAGGGCGGCGACCGCTCCCGTGACGGCCGCGCCGGGCAACAGCGGTGACCCCCCGGACAGTTGGCTTCCGGCGAGCGCGCTGATGGCGGCGGCGCCCATGGTGATCCAGTAGGCGGGGGTCAGCCCGGCGGGGGCCGGAGGACGGCGCAGCAGCCCGCGGACGACCACGGTGAGCGTGGCGGCGTACAACAGCACCCCGCACGCCCACAGCGGAACCGCGGCCACCAGCCCGGGGCGCACCGACGTCAGGGCGATGACCAGGGACTGGAGGCCGACCGTGGCGAGGAACCAGGTGCCGTCGGCGGCGGCCAGGGCGGAGCGCGGCAGCCGGGCCGTGGCCACCGCGAGCGCCACCCACACGAGCGCGGCGAGCGCGCACAGACCGGCGGCGACCGGCCGCACCGGCGTCGCGGCCAGGCGGCTCGCCAGGACGTCGCTGGCGGCGACGAAGGTGTAGTGCCCGAACAGCCGCCGCGGATCGCGGAGTTCGGCCCGCACCCGGTCGCCGTGGCGCACGGCCCTGACCGCTGCGGCCGCGAACAGCGGCACGTACAGGGCGACGGCGACCACCAGCAGGGCGTTCGCCGCGCCGCGCGCCCCCGCCAGGGCCAGGGCGCGCGAGACGATGCCGGTGGCCATGACGGGAGCGAAGCACGCCGGTGCCAGGTCCCGGATCCGGCCGCGCACGGCTCGCCGCGCTACCGGCGCCCGGCGGGCCGCGGCGCCGGACGGGCCTCGGCCGGATGCGGCTCGGGGGCGCGCCGCATGCCGCGGGAGCGGTAGACGACGTACGGCCGCACGGCGTACCCGAGCGGCGCGGCGAACGCGTGCACCAGACGGCTGAACGGCCACAGCGCGAACAGGGCCAGGCCGAGCGCGGTGTGCAGCTGGAACGCGAGCGGGGCGTCGGCCATGGCGTCCACGTCGGGGTCGAGGGCGAACAGCGAGCGGAACCACACCGAGACACCCAGGCGGTAGTCGTACGGGTGGGCGCTGGTCGTGGTCGCGGTCGCGGCGAGCCCCGCGAGGAGTACCGCGAGCAGCAGCGGGTGCAGCAGCCGGTCGCCGCGCAGGCTGCCCGAGCGCACCGCGGGCGTCCGCAGCCGCCGGTAGACCAGCAGGCCGAGGCCGACGGTCGTCACGATCCCGGCGGCTCCGCCGACGGCGAGCGCGTTGGCGTGGTACAGCCACTCGTGGACGCGGACCCGCTCGGTGAACGACTCGGGGACGACCAGGCCGACCACGTGCCCGGCGAAGACGAACAGCAGCCCGTAGTGGAACAGCGGGCTCGCCACCCGCAGCAGACGGCTCTCGTGCAGCTGGCTGGAGCGGGTGGTGAAGCCGAACCGGTCGTAGCGGTAGCGCCAGGCGGTGCCCGCCGCGAACAGGACCAGGACCAGATAGGGCAGCACGCCCCACAGCGCGGTGTGCAGGTGGTTCATCGGCGGGACTCCTCCGGCGTCATCGGCGGGACTCCTCCGGCGCCCGCGGCGCGGCGGGCCGGGTGGGGAAGGGCAGCAGGCCGACGGATTCGACGGGCGGGCCCGAGCGGGCCAGGCGCAGCGCGGCGGCCCGGTCGGCCGGGGACGCCCCGGGCAGGGTGCGGCACACGGCGTCGAGGACGTGCGCGTACGGGCTGCCGTGGTCGCGCAGCGCCAGGCGCAGCAGCTCCAGGGCGGCCCGGTGCTCCTGGAGGGCCCGGCGGCCCGGCTCGGGGCAGCGGGCCGCGAACTCCAGGGCCAGCGGCAGGAAGTCGGGCAGCTCGTCGTCCGGCGGGTGCCAGCCGTGCTCGCGGTACAGCCGCCGCCAGCGCAGCAGCGAGCCGCCGCGGCGGCGGGTGTCGCCGTCCGTGTAGTACGTCAGGTGCAGGGTGCGGCGGCGGCTGCGGTCGAACGTCGCCACGTACCGGGCCGACAGCTCCAGCGGGGTGAGGCCGTCGACGTCGGCGCGAAAGCGCAGCAGGGCCGCGGCGGCCGGGCCGGGCGCGGCGGCCAGGGCGTCGGTGACGAGGCGCAGCCGGTCGGGCCAGTCGTCGTCGGGGTGCAGGAGCAGCAGGGACGACGCCTGGTGGATGAGCCGGGTCACGCCGGTCCTTCCCCGCGCCCCGGGAACAGGCCGTCGGGCCGCCCCTGCCCGTTCCAGTTCAGCAGGTTGACCCGGCCGCGCGGCGAGGCCTCGGCGTGCTCCGGCTCGGGCGGCGCCAGCGGCGCGTGGAAGGCGTCGGCGCCGAAGCCGCCCATGCCGGGCCCGCCGTCGACGTCCAGGCTGCACCCGTCGGCCGCGTCCGGCGGGGCGGTGGCGGCGTAGGCGGTGGGGATGACGTAGCGGTCCTCGTACTTGGCGAGGGCGAGCAGCCGGTACAGGGCCTCGATGCCCTCGGCGTCCAGGCCGACGGAGCGGGCGATGGCCGGGTCCTGCTCCTCGCCCAGGTTCACCCGCCGCATGTGCGAGCGCATCGCGGCCAGGCGGCACAGCGCGGCCTCCACCGGCCCCGGGTCGCCCGCGGTGAACAGCTCGGCGAGATAGCCCACCGGGATGCGCAGCGCGTCGATCGCGGCGAACAGCTTGGCCGGGTCCTCGCCGTCGTGCCCGGTGGCGGTCAGCGACTCCACCACCGGCGACAGCGGCGGCACGTACCAGACCATCGGCATCGTGCGGTACTCCGGGTGCAGCGGAAGCGCCACCCGGTACGTGCTGATCAGGGCGTGCACGGGGGAGCGGCGCGCGGCCGTGACCCAGTCGTGCGGGACGCCCGACGCCTCGGCCGCGGCGGCCACCTCGGGGTCGTGCGGGTCGAGGAAGCAGTCCAACTGCGCCTGGTACAGGTCCTTCTCGTCGGGCGTCGCCGCCGCCTCGCCCACCTTGTCCGCGTCGTACAGGATCACGCCCAGGTAGCGCAGGCGGCCCACGCAGGTCTCGGAGCACACGGTGGGCTGCCCGGCCTCGACGCGCGGGTAGCACAGCGTGCACTTCTCGGCCTTGCCGGTCTGGTGGTTGAAGTACACCTTCTTGTACGGGCAGCCGCTCACGCACATCCGCCAGCCCCGGCAGCGGTCCTGGTCGACGAGGACGATGCCGTCCTCGATCCGCTTGTACAGCGCGCCCGAGGGGCACACCGCGACGCACGACGGGTTGAGGCAGTGCTCGCAGATCCGCGGCAGGTAGAACATGAACGCCTGCTCGTACTCCAGGCGCACCCGCTCGTTCATCCGCTTCAGGACCGGGTCGGCGGCGAGCTGGTCCGGGCCGCCGCCCAGGTCGTCGTCCCAGTTGGGTCCCCAGGTCACGGCCGTGGGGCGGCCGTCGACCAGGGAGCGGGGCGGGGCGGTGGGGACGTCGTCGCCGAGCGGGGCGTGGATGAGGTTCTCGTAGTCGTACGTCCACGGCTGGTAGTAGTCGTCCAGGGACGGCAGTTCGGGGTTGGCGAACAGGCGGGCCAGGCGGCGGGCGCGGCCGCCGCCGCGGGGCACCAGGCGGCCGCGCTTGAGGGCCCAGCCGCCCCGCCACTTCTCCTGGTCCTCGTAGCCGCGCGGATAGCCCTGACCGGGGCGGGTCTCGACGTTGTTGAACCACACGTACTCGGTGCCGCCGCGGTTGGTCCAGGTCTGCTTGCAGGTGACCGAGCAGGTGTGGCAGCCGATGCACTTGTCGAGGTTCATCACCATGGCGACCTGCGCCAGCACCCGCCTCGGGGCGTGCGAGCGAGCGGGCATCAGTAGTCGACCTCCTGGGAGCGGCGCCGGATGACGGTGACGGCGTCGCGCTGATTGCCGGTGGGACCGTAGTAGTTGGGGGCGAACGACAGCTGGGCGTGGCCGCCGATGAGATGGGTCGGCTTGATGAGCAGCCGGGTCAGCGCGTTGTGGACGCCGCCGCGCCGCCCGGTGGCCTCGGACTTCGGCACGTTCACCAGGCGCTCCTGCACGTGGTACATGAACACCGTGCCGGTCGGCATGCGGTGGGACACGACCGCCCGGGCGACGACGACGCCGTTGGCGTTGACCGCCTCGATCCAGTCGTTGTCGGCCACGCCGATCGCCTCGGCGTCGGCGACGCTCATCCAGATGACCGGGCCGCCGCGCGCCAGGGTCTGCATCAGCAGGTTCTCCTGGTACTCGGAGTGGATGGACCACTTGGAGTGCGGCGTCAGATAGCGCACGGTCACCGAGCGCCCGTCGCCCGGCGCGCCCGTCCCGTCCGGCACACCCGTCCCGTCCGGCAGCGGCTGGTCCAGGGCGGTCAGGTCCAACGGGGGCCGGTACAGGGGGAGTTGCTCGCCGTACTCGGCGATCCACGGGTGGTCGAGGTAGAAGTGCTGGCGGCCGGTGAGGGTGTGCCAGGGCTTGGCGTGCTCGGTGTTGACGGTGAACGGCGCGTAGCGGCGGTCGGGCGCCTCCTTGCCCGACCACTCGAAGCTCGCGCCGACCTGCACGGGCCGGGCCTGCGTGTCGGAGAACACCACGCGCCGCTCCGCCACGGACGCGGCCAGCTCCCTGAGGCCGGTGTCCTCGCCGCAGCGCTCGGCCAGCGCCTCGAAGCCCGCGGCGGCGACCCGGCCGTTGGTGGTGCCGGACAGCGCGAGGATCGCCTCGCACAGCTTGACGTCCGTGTCGAGCAGCGGACGGCCGCGCGCCGGGCCGTGCGACGCGGTGCCGCAGCGCCGGGCGAGCCAGCGGCTCTCCGCCGCGGTGCCCACGGTGACGCCCTTGACCTGGAGGCCCACCTCCTCGGGCAGCGGCCCGAGCGCGGCCATCCTGGCGCCGATCGCCGTGTAGTCCCGCTCCACCAGCGCGAACTGCGGGGCGGTGTCCCCGTCGGGCGGGGCCTCGCCGGGGGTGTCGTGCTGGAGGGCGGTGGCGACCAGGTCGTACGCGGTGTCCAGGCGGCCCTTCGCCAGGCGGCTCACCTCGGCGGCCAGGCCGTGGAAGATCTCGAAGTCGGTGCGGGCCTGCCAGGGCGGGCTGATCGCCGGGGAGAACGCGTGCACGTAGGGGTGCATGTCGGTGCTGGACAGGTCGTGCTTCTCGTACCAGGTCGCGGCGGGCAGCACCAGGTCGGCGAACAGGGTGGTGGACGTCATGCGGAAGTCCAGCGCGAGCAGCAGGTCGAGCTTGCCGCGCGGCGCCCGGTCGCGCCAGGTCACCTCGCGCGGCCGGGCCCCGGGGGGCGCCTCCTGGGCGCTGGCGTTGTCGGCGGCGCCGAGCAGGTGCCGCAGGAAGTACTCGTTGCCCTTCGCGGAGGATCCGATGAGGTTGGCGCGCCACACGGTGAGCACCCGGGGCCAGTTGGCCGGGTCGTCGGGGTCCGCGCACGCGTAGCCGAGCCGCCCCGCCGCCTGCTCGGCGGCCACCCAGCGGCCCGGGTCGGCGCCCGCCTCGCGCACCCGCCGCCCGAGGTCCAGCGGGTTCTGGGTGAACGTGGGGTACGACGGCATCCAGCCGCGCCGCGCGGAGCGGGCCACCAGGTCGGCGGTGTGCAGGTCCGCGAACGTGCCGCGGGCGGTGGGCGCCGCCAGCTGACCGGCCGTGAAGTGCTCGTAGCGCCACTGGCAGGTGTGCTGGTACCAGTACGGCGTCCCGGCCATCTGCCGGGAGGGCCGCGCCCAGTCCGACGCGGTGGCGAGCTGCTGCCAGCCCGCGAACGGCCGCACCTTCTCCTGGCCCACGTAGTGCGCCCAGCCGCCGCCGTTGACGCCCTGGCAGCCCGTCAGGAGCAGCAGGGACAGGAAGGAGCGGTAGATGGTGTCGGAGTGGAACCAGTGGTTGGTGCCCGCGCCCATCACGATCATGCAGCGGCCCCGGGTCTGCTCCGCGGTGCGCGCGAACTCCCGGGCCGCGCGCACCGCCGCCCGCGCCGGAACCGACGTCACCGTCTCCTGCCAGGCCGGGGTGCAGGGCACGGACGCGTCCTCGTACGACTCGGGCCACTGCCCCTCAAGGCCCGCGCGCCCCACCCCGTACTGCGCCAGCATCAGGTCGAACACCGTGGTCACCAGGCGCCCGGCGACCCGCAGCGCGGGCACCGACCGCTCCAGCGTGCCGCCCGCCTGGTCGAAGCGGGGCAGCAGCACGCGCGCGGGGCGGGCGCCGGGCCGCCCGTACAGGGTCAGCAGCGGGTCCGCGTCGCCCAGGTCCAGGTTCCAGCGGCCCTCGCCGCCCTTGCTCCAGCGGTCGCCGAGCGTGCCGTTGGGCACGGTGACCCGGTCGCGGGCCGCGTCCCACAGGACCGGCATCCAGCGGCGCGCCCGGTCCTCGGCGTCCTCGGCGAGTCCGGTGTCGCGGGCCGTGAGGAACGCCCCCGGCACATGCCCGCCGTCCGCCCGCTCGTCCAGGGTGACCAGGAACGGCAGGTCGGTGAACCGCCGCACGTAGTCCGTGAAGTACGGCACCCGCCGCTCCACGAAGCACTCGCGCAGGATCACGTGCCCCATCGCCATGGCGAGCGCGCCGTCGGTGCCCGGGTGCGGGTGCAGCCACTCGTCGGCGAACTTGGTGGCGTCGGAGTAGTCGGGGGAGACCACGACCACCTTCTGGCCCCGGTAGCGGGCCTCGGCCATCCAGTGCGCGTCCGGGGTGCGCGTCACGGGGACGTTGGAGCCCCACAGCATCAGATACGCCGCGTCCCACCAGTCACCGGACTCCGGTACGTCGGTCTGGTCGCCGAACACCTGCGGGGAGGCCACGGGCAGGTCGGCGTACCAGTCGTAGAACGACAGCATCGGCGCGCCGATCAGCGCGTGGAAGCGGGCCCCGGCCGCGTGCGACGCCATCGACATCGCCGGGATCGGGGAGAACCCCGCGATGCGGTCGGGCCCGTACGCGGCGAGCGTGTGCACGTGCGCGGCGGCGGCGATCTCCAGCGCCTCCGCCCAGCTGACGCGCACCAGGCCGCCCTTGCCGCGGGCCGCCTGGTAGCGGCGCCGCTTGCCGGGGTCGCCCGTGACCTCCGCCCAGGCCGCCACGGGGTCGCCCAGGCGTCGCTTGGCTTCCCGGAACATCTCGACGAGGACGCCGCGGGCGAGCGGATAGCGCACCCGCGTGGGCGAGTACGTGTACCAGGAGAACGAGGCGCCGCGGGGGCAGCCGCGCGGCTCGTAGTCCGGCCGGTCCGGGCCCGTCGACGGGTAGTCGGTGGCCTGCGTCTCCCAGGTGATCAGGCCGTCCTTGACGTACACGTTCCAGGAGCACGACCCCGTGCAGTTCACCCCGTGCGTGGAGCGCACCACCTTGTCGTGGGCCCAGCGCTCCCGGTACGGGGCGTCGTTGACCCGCTGGTCGGTGCGGAACTCGGCCCGGCCGTCCGGGCTCGCCGGGGCCTTCCGCAACATGCTCGCGGCGGCGAGAAGCCGCTCGCCCGCCTCCGCGGCGGCGCGCTCCGCCGCCGCCCTGCCACGTCCCACCACGGAATCCCCTCGGCACCCGAGCGCCGGAACAGCCCGGCGCGCCACGCTGCGAACGGGGCCAGAATCCAGCGCGCCACGTCCCGGCACGACCGGTATTTGGCCACTTGGATGCATCTAGAACTTGTTTTTCTTGCCCTTTGCAAGAGTTGAACGGTGGGCCATGCATCCGCGCCAGCGGCGGGTGCGCGGGGTGCGGCGGCCGGGGCGGAGGCGGGGCGCGGCGTCGCCGCTGGCCATGGAGGGGATCACTCCGCTCCGCCCGTCACCAGGGGAGGGGCGGCGATCGGCCAACCCGCGGTTCAGGGCGGCTTTACCCGGTCATGGCCCTTTGGCCCGGCTGGGCGGCGGCGCCCGCAAGCGCGTTCGGGCCGTGGCCGCGGCGGCGTCGGCGCGGCCGGTCGGCGGGGTGCGGCGGCCGCCGGGCGGTGGCCGAAACCCGAGCCGGGGGAGCGGCTGGAGTAGACCTTTCCCGCGGGGAATCGGCTCCGGCCCGCCCGGGCGCACGACGGCGGCCGGGGCGCCGTCGTACGGGTGCCCCGGCCGCCGCTGAGTCGCCGGGCAAGATCATTGGTTACGTGCTCGGGCCGCCGGGCGAGCCGGGGCCGCCGGGGCGCGGGGCCGCGGGGGCGGGGCGGGGCGGGTGCGTGGTCGTGAGGGGAGGGGTGTTCGCCCTGGTCAGGGCGGTGTGAGGGCTGTGAGGTGACGTCATGTCGCGGTTGTGTCGGAGGTGCAGAAACGTCACCTCTGGTTCACCGGGGGCTGATGGGCTGTCGCTCGTTGGCCCCCGGGCCACCCACACGAACCAAGGAGTCGCATTCATGCACCGCCCCACCCGTCGCCGCCTCGCCATCGGCACCGCCGTGGTCGCCGCCACCGCGGCGGCCGTGGCCGTCACCTCCGTCGCCGGTGCGTCGGACACCCAGGACCAGGCCAAGCGCGCCATCAAGGGCGGCAAGGCGAAGAACGTCATCCTGCTGATCGGCGACGGCATGGGCGACTCGGAGATCACGCTCGCCCGCGACTACACGGTCGGGGCGAACGGCCGCCTGAACATGGACAAGTTCCCGCTGACCGGCGCCTACACCACGTACGCCGTGCACAAGGACGGCACGCCGGACTACGTGACCGACTCCGCCGCCAGCGGCTCCGGCTGGGCGACCGGCGTGAAGACCGTCAACGGCCGCATCTCCAAGACGCCGGACACCGACAAGGCCGTACCGACGATCCTGGAGCTGGCGCAGAAGAACGGCTACGCCACCGGCAGCGTCACCACCGCCGAGCTGACCGACGCCACCCCCGCGGTGCTCGCCTCGCACGCCACCGACCGCTCCTGCCAGGGCCCCGCCGACATGGCCAAGTGCCCCAACGACACCATCGCCAAGGGCGGCCCCGGCTCCATCGCCGAGCAGTCCGTGAACCACAAGGTGGACGTGCTGTTCGGCGGCGGCAAGCAGCGCTTCGACCAGAAGGTCACCGACGGCCGGTACAAGGGCCTCACCGTCACCGAGCAGGCCCGCAAGCTCGGCTACCAGGTCGTCACGGACAAGGCCGGGATGAAGAAGGCCAAGGCGGGCAAGCCGGTGCTCGGCCTGTTCGCGCCCGGCAACGTGCCGGTGGAGTGGACCGGCAAGGCCGCCGCGACCGGCGGCACCGACCCGCAGCGCTGCGTGACCTCCAACCCCGACCGGCCGAAGACCACCCCGGCCCTCGCCGACTCGGCCAGCAAGGCGATCAAGCTCCTCGAGGCCAAGCAGAAGCACTCCAAGAACGGCTTCTTCCTCCAGATCGAGGGCGCCTCGATCGACAAGCAGGACCACGCGGCCGACCCCTGCGGGCAGATCGGCGAGACCGCGGCCTTCGACCGCGCGGTGAAGGTGGCCCGCGACTACGCCGCCAAGCACCCCGACACCCTCGTGGTCACCACCGCCGACCACGCCCACACCAGCCAGATCGTGCCCCTTGAGGCCACCCCGCCCGGCCTGTCCTCCACGCTCGTCACCAACGAGGGCCAGCAGCTCAAGGTCAACTACTCGACCAACACGCCCGGCAAGGCCCAGGAGCACACCGGCACCCAAGTGCGCATCGCCGCGCAGGGCCCGCAGGCCTACCGGGTCCTCGGCGTGACCAACCAGACGGACCTGTTCCGCACGGTGCGCGAGGCACTGCGCCTGCGCTGAGCACCGCGCCCGCGCTGAGCCGTGGCGCGCGGTGGGGGCCGCGAGCACGGCAGAGCGGGGGAGACCGGCGGCGGCCGGTCTCCCCCGCCGCCGCGTGGTGCGGGCGCGCTGGGGGAGGGGCGCGGCCGTCCCGGGGGTCAGGCCTCGGCTCTCCCCGCGCCCCGGCCGTCCGCGTCGTCCCCAGCGTCCGTGCCGTTCTCGGCGTCCTCGGCGTCCCCGTCGTCCTCGGTCAGGGCGAGCCCGTGCCGCCGGGCCAGCCGGAGCGCGTCGTCCAACTCGTCCTCGGCGACCGCCACCGCGTACGCGTCCCCGTCGCGGCGCGCCTCCCGCACCGCGGCCCGCGCCCGCCGCACCCGCTCGATCAACGCCTCAGCGTAGCCACCCACGACCGTCCACCGCCCCTGCCGATTCCCCGCGCCGCATCCACGTCGGCCTGGTGCTGTGTCTGTTCCCCGCGAGCGGCCCCGCCGCACCTCCGCCGCGTGCCGGGGACAGCCGTCTGACGCGCCGAGTGGCTCTTGAGAGCTACGTCCCGACATGGCTCCGCAGCGGGATTCGCCCAGGTCGCGCGGTCCCTAGCGTGGAGGGACACGAGGCCGCCGGGGAAGCGCGCGGTCGCCGAGAGAAGGGGCCGCGTCCCGATGTCCGTACGCCGCGAACCACCTATACGCCGGGAACCGTCCGTACGCCGCAAGAGGTCCGTGCGCCGCGACGCCGTCGCCGTCCTGCTCGCCTGCGCCGTGGGCGGTGGCGCGACCGCCCTGAGTACGCCCGCGCACGGTGACGCCGCCGGGCCCGTCGCCGCCGAGGAGCGGGCCGTGCCGCGCCTGGTCCTGCCCGCCCCGACCGGCCCCCACGCGGTCGGCCGCGGCACGCTGCACCTGGTCGACCCGGACCGCCGCGACCCGTGGGTGCCGCGGGCCGGGGCCCGGGAGCTGCGGGTGGCCCTGTACTACCCGGCGCGCGCGGGCACCGGCCGCCCCGCCCCGTACCTGACCCGTGCCGAGGCGCGGGCCTTCCTCGACTCGCGGGACCTCGACCTGCCCGCGCGGGTGCTCAGCTCCACCCGCACCCACGTCCGCGCCGACGCGCGGCCCGCGCCCGGCAGGTTCCCGCTGGTGGTCCTCTCGCCGGGGTTCTCCGTGCCGGGCGCCACCCTCACCGGCCTGGCCGCGGACCTCACGAGCCGCGGGTACGTCGTGGCGGTCGTCGACCACGCCTACGAGGCCGCCGGGGTGGAGTTCCCCGGCAGGGGCGTCCTGCCGTGCGCGGCCTGCGGCAAGGTCGACGACACCACCTTCCCGTCCGCCGCCCGGGGCCGCGCCGAGGACCTCGCCCTCACCCTGGACGAGCTGACCGGCGCCGCGTCCCCGTGGCCGTACGCGCGTCTGATCGACCGGCACAGGGTCGGCGCGGCGGGTCACTCGCTGGGCGGCGCCGCCAGCGCCGCGACCATGGCCCGGGACCCGCGCGTGCGCGCCGTGGCGAACCTGGACGGCCCCTTCGTCACCTCCGGCGGCGGCTCCGCGCTGCCCCGGCGGCCGCTGCTGATGATGGGCACCGCCGCCGACCACGCCCCCGGCGGCCGGGACACGAGCTGGGAGACCGTCTGGCGGCGGCACGCGGGCTGGAAGCGCTGGACCACCGTCACCGGCGCCGACCACTTCTCCTTCACCGACCTCGGCCCGCTCGCGGGCCAGCTGGGCGAGGACGACCCGCGGGGGCTGCCCGGCAAGCGGGCGGGCGAGATCACCCGCGCCTACGTCGCGGCCTTCTTCGACCGGCACCTGCGCGGACGGCACCGCCCCCTGCTCGACGGCCCGAGCGCGGCGCACCCGGAAGTGACGTTCCCACACGCCACCGGCCAGGCCGCGCAGCCCGGGCGACGGCCCGCCGAGGGCACCGGCCGTGCCGGATAATGCCACCGTGCACGACATGCCCGCCCCGGCCGCGGAGCGGTGGCCCGCGGCGGGCGCCCTGCGGCGGGACCTGCTCACCGCCGCCGCCCGGCCGCTGCCGCCGCTCGGCTGGCCGCGGCGGCTCCGGTGGCTGCCGCAGGCCGCGGTCGTCCTCGCCGCCGTGGCGCTCGCGGCCACCGGCGCCGACCTCGCCGCCCGCCTCCTCGCCGTCGCGCACGCCGCCACCCTGGTGGTGGCCCTGCGCCGCCCGGCCCTCGCGTGCTGGCTGTCGGGGGCCCTCTTCGTCGGCATCGCGGTGGGCCATCCGCCGTCCCCGCCAACGACCTGTGGGCGTGGCTCGTGCACGCCGGTGTGCTGCTTCTTCTGGCACTGCGGGTGCCGCCCGCGTCGGCCGCCGTCGCGGCGTGGGCCGCCGCGGGGGCGGGGGTGGCGCTGAAGCTGGCGGGCCGCCCCGTCGGCGGCTGGCCGCTGGTCCTCACCGGCGTCGGCCTGTTCGGCCTGGCCGTCGTCGTCGGCGCGGTGCGGCGCGGGCGCCGCGAGGACCGGGCCCGGCTCGCCGAGCAGATCGCCGCCACGGCCCACGAGCGGGCGCTGCGGACCGTACTGGAGGAGCGCGCCCGCATCGCGCGGGAACTGCACGACGTCGTGGCCCACCACATGTCGCTGATCTCCATCCAGGCGGACGCCGCGCCCTACCGGGTCGCCGACCCGCCGCCGGAACTGGTCGCCGCGCTCGCCTCGATCCGCGCCACCGCGCGCGAGGGCCTCACCGAACTGCGCCACCTGCTCGGCCTGCTGCGCGCCGCCGCACCCGCCACCGACGCCACGGATGCCGCGGGCCCCTCGGGTGCCCCCGCCCCGCAGCCCTCGCTCGCCCAGCTCGACGCCCTCCTGGACAGCGTGCGCGCCGCCGGGCTCCCCGTCACCGCGCGCCTCCACGGGGAGCGCCGCCCTCTGCCGCCCGGCGCGGAGCTGTCGGCGTACCGCATCGTGCAGGAGGCGCTCAGCAACGCCCTGCGGCACGCCCCCGGAGCCGACACCCGCGTCGAACTCGCCTACGGGGAAACGGCGTTGAGGGTACGCGTCACCAACGGCCCGGCGGCCCGCCCCGCACCGCCCTCGCCGGGCGCCGGGCACGGCACCACCGGCATGCGCGAGCGCGCCGCCCTGCTCGGCGGCGACCTCGCCGCGGGGCCCGTGCCCGGCGGCGGCTACGAGGTCGCCGCGTACCTTCCGGTGCCCCCGCCCGGCCCCATGGACAAGGACCGCCCATGACGCTCCGCGTGCTGATCGCCGACGACCAGGCCATGGTCCGTGAGGCCTTCTCGGTGCTGCTCGGCGCCCACGCCGACATCGAGGTCGTCGCGACGGCCGAGGACGGCGCCGCCGCCGTCGCCCTCACCGGGCGGCTGCGGCCGGACGTCGCCGTCATGGACATCCGCATGCCCGGCACGGACGGCATCGAGGCCACCCGCCGCATCGCCGCCGACCCCGACTGCCGCACGAAGGTGCTGGTCCTGACCACCTTCGACCTGGACGAGTACGTGTACGACGCGCTGCGCGCGGGCGCCGGGGGCTTCCTGCTCAAGGACGCCTCGGGCGTCGAACTCGCCGAAGCGGTCCGGGTGGTGGCCCGCGGCGAGGCCCTGCTGTCGCCCGCGCTGACCATGCGGCTCGTCACCGAGTTCGCCCGGCTGCACCGCGCCCCGCCCGCCCGGGGCCGCCTCCGGGCGGGCGCGTCGCGCCGCTCACCGGCCGCGAGACGGAGGTGCTCACCCGCATCGCCCAGGGCCTGTCCAACGCGGAGATCGCCGAGGCCCTCGTCGTGGCCGAGGAGACCGTGAAGACCCACGTGGGCCGCCTCCTGCACAAGCTGGGCCTGCGCGACCGCACCCAGGCCGCCGTCTACGCGTACGAGACGGGCCTGGTCACCCCGGGCTCCATGGAAGCGGACGGGCGGTGAACTCCCGTACTCCCAAGGGAAGGTGACGGCTAGCAGGGGCGGGCGGCCGAGCCCCGGCCGGAAGAGCCCCCAGCCCACGCCCCGCCGAACGTCACCGGCGCCCGGCCCCAGTGCCGCGGCACCCGCCCGCCCGGAGCAACCTCCGGATGCGAACGGGACTCTTCCAGTTCAGCGGCCCTCGCCAGCAGGACGACCGACCAGAGGGCCGGGACAAGGAGAGGGGAACTGTGCGCGTGCACAGATGGAGAACGGCGGCCCTCGCGACCGGCATGGCCGGGCTGCTCGCGGCCACGGGGACCACGGCCGTCGCCGAGGCGCGGGCCTCGGCCGCGGCGGAGGCGGACGCCCCCGACCTGCGGGCGGACGTCAACCGCGACGGCCGCGTGGACGTCGAGGGCGACACCGACACCGCGGGCGAGGACACCTGGACGCCGGAGCGGGGCGCGGTCCTGCTCCCGAACATCGACGACGACGCCAAGCGCTGCCCGGTCAAGGACTCCCGGGGCAGGCCGCTGTCGGACAGCAAGCTGGCGCGGTGCAACGACGCCTCCGACACCGTCGTCAACGGCAAGCGCGACGCCGCGGACCTCGCGCGCCTGCGGACCGTGCCGCGCCCGGACACGCCCGCGGGCCACCACGGCACCGTGAAAGCCGTCGGCGCGGGCGCCAAGAAGTCTCGCGTGTTCGTCCACCGCGACGGCCGCTGGACGCTGCTGCGGCCCACCGACCGGCTCACCGCGAAGGAACTGCGCTCCGGCGTCGAACTCGGCGTCGAGGCCACCGACGTGGTGCGGGACCGGCAGAAGTGGAACGGCCTGGTGACCGTCCGCCTCACCGTCACCGGCGGCGGCGCGTCCCGCTCCGACGACGTGGTGCTGCGCACCGCCCCCGTCCTCACCCACCACCACCTGCAGAAGGCCCAGGAAGTCCTGGTGACCAGGGCGTCGGGACGCGACCCCTACAGCAAGGCGCAGCAGAAGTTCGTCAAGAAGCTGGCCGCGCAGGTCAAGAGCGCCGGGATCACCAAGCCGCTGACGAAGTTCACCAAGTACGGCGACCCGTGGGCGCAGGACTTCGTCGAGCCCGCGTACGCCAGCATGCCCGGGCCGGGCGGCACGCCGCACACGATGCGGGTCCTCATACGCTCCGCGCAGCTCGACCGGCCCGCGGGACGCGAGCTGTTCGAGAAGCTGCGCGGCCCGGACGTCGGCGTCGTCCAGGTCGGCGCGGCCCGCGACAGCGAGGAGTGGACCCTCAACTCCATGGGCAACCTGGAGACCATCCCGCCCTACCGGCTGGGGAACAAGAGCTATCCGGCCGGGCGCATCATCCAGGGCTACCGCAAGGACACCGGCTCCAAGCCCGCCAGGACCATGCGCACGTTCCTCGCCTCGCAGGGCGCGCAGGACCCGCTGCTGCTCGACACCTCGTGGCTGTCGGTGGGGCACGTGGACGAGTTCGTGCAGTTCCTGCCCGCCGACACCCCGCGCGGCTGGCGCGTCGGCGTGGCCGACCCCGCCGCCGGAGTCGCACTGCTCCGCAAGGCGCAGCGCGAGGGCCACGGCTCGGCCCGGATGTTCTCCGTGCCCGGCTCGCCCGACGTCCCGGCGCCCAAGGAGACCATCAAGAAGGTCCTGGCCTCGGCGAAGTTCCACGCCGACAACAAGCTGGCCGCCGAGCGCATCAAGGCCAACCTGGTCGTCCTCAAGCGCGAGACCGGCATCACCGACGCGGACATCGTGAAGGTGCCCGGCCTGTACGTCAGGGACGAGCAGGGCCCGAGCGCCAGCGGGCTCAGCGACAGCCGCACCCTGCGCCGCATGGGCCCCGACTCGCTGCGCGAGCTGAACCAGCTGGGCGGCGCGAAGAAGAGCACGGGCGCCGACGGCCGCCGCGCGGGCGCACGGGCCTGGCAGAACAGCGCCTACGTCCCCGGCGCCGTCAACGGCGTCCTGCTCAGCCCGACGCGCTACCTGGCGCCCCAGCAGTGGGGCCCGGTCATCGGCGGGCGCGACATCTTCACCGACGCCGTGACCTCCGTGTACCGCGAGGCCGGTTTCACCACCAGGTACATCGACGACTGGTACACGTACCACATCGGCATGGGCGAGGTGCACTGCGGCACGAACACGCTGCGCGACACCAGCGCCCCCTGGTGGAAGACGTCCTGACCCACTGAGCCGACCTACTGAGCTGACGCCCTGACCCGTCGCCCGCGGACCCGGCCCCGGGATCCGCGGGCGACGGCGCTTCTGCCCTCGGCACATCTGCCACCAGCCGATATCCGGGCCGCCGCCCCTCCCGCCGGGCCACAGTGGACGCACCAGCCACGCCACGAGGAGGACGCGCCATGACACCGCTGCGTACGAGGGAGGCGGCGCCCCCGCGCGCCGAGGACGGCGGCACCGCCGCGACCCGCTTCGACGACCGGCTCGCGGCCCAACTGCTCGACCAGCGCATCGTGTTCCTGGGCACGCAGGTGGACGAGGTGTCCGCGAACCGGGTCTGCGCCCAGCTCCTGCTGCTGTCCGCGCAGGACCCGCGGACCGACATCGCCCTGTTCGTCAACAGCCCCGGCGGGTCCGTGCACGCGGGCCTCGCCATCTACGACACGATGCGCCTCATCCCCAACGACGTGTCCACCCTCGCCATGGGATTCGCCGCCAGCATGGGCCAGTTCCTGCTGACCGTGGGCACGCCGGGCAAGCGGCACGCGCTGCCGAACGCGCGGATCATGATGCACCAGCCGTCCGCCGGGGTCGGCGGCAGCACCGCCGACATCGCGATCCAGGCGGAGAACCTGGAGTTCACCAAACGGTCCATCGAGCGGATCACCGCCGAGCACACCGGCCAGAGCCCGGAGACGATCGCCCGCGACGGCGACCGCGACCGCTGGTTCACCGCCGAACAGGCCAAGGAGTACGGCATGGTCGACCACGTCGTCGTCTCGCTCGACGACGTGCGACCGGCCGGTACGCGGCGACGGATGGGACTCTAGCCATGGGGCAGTACACGATTCCGACGGTCGTCGAGCGCACCCCGCAGGGCGAGCGGGCCTACGACATCTACAGCAGGCTGCTCTCGGAGCGGATCATCTTCCTCGGCACCGAGATCGACGACGGCGTCGCCAACGTCGTCATCGCCCAGCTCCTGCACCTGGAGTCCGCCGCCCCGGACCGCGAGATCGCCCTCTACATCAACTCTCCCGGCGGCTCCGTGACGTCCCTCATGGCGATCTACGACACGATGACGTTCATCGGCGCGCCCATCTCCACGTTCTGCGTGGGGCAGGCCGCGTCCACCGCGGCCGTGCTGCTCGCCGGGGGCGATCCCGGGCGGCGGTTCGTCCTGGAGCACGCGCGGGTGCTGCTCGGCCAGCCCGCGAGCGGCGGCCAGCAGGGCGTGGTGTCCGACCTGAGCCTGCACGCCAAGGAAATGCTCCGCGTCCGCGCCCAGGTCGAGGAGGTCCTGGCCCGGCACACCCACCACGACGTGGCCACGCTGCGGGCGGACACCGACCGCGACAAGGTGTTCACCGCGCACGAGGCGGTGGCGTACGGGCTCGCCGACGAGGTGGTCAGCCGCCGCGGCGCCGCCGCCCCCGTCTGAGGCGGCGGCCCCCTGGGGGGCCGGTGCCCGGAGCGGACCTGGCCCGGGCGGTCAGGCGACCAGGCGCAGGCGCACCTGCGGGTCGCCCCCGGGGCGGGTCCACGGGCCGCCGCCGGGGGCGGCCGGGCCCACGACGAGCGACACGGCGCGCTGCCGCGGGGCCGCGGCCGTCGGCGCTCCGGCCTCGGGGCGGCGGGGGCGCGGACGCGCGGCGGCCAGCTCCCGCTGGGCCAGCGCGAGCAGGTCGGCGAGGCCGAGGCCCAGCGCGTGCGCGGCGGCGGCCAGCACCTCGGAGGAGGCCTCCTTGCGGCCCCGCTCCACCTCGGAGAGGTACGGCACCGAGATCCGCGCCGCGTCCGCGACGTCCTTCAACGTGCGCTCCTGCGCGAGGCGTTCGCGCCGCAGCACGTCCCCCACCAGGTCCCGCAGCAGCGGCTCGGGCTGCGCGGGCCGCGGCGGGACGGGGCGCAGGGGGATGACGCGGGCGTCCTGGTCCGCGCGGCGGGGCGGGGCCGCCGGGCGCGGCGCGGGCCGCGCGGCGGTCTCCCCGGGATCCGCGTGCGGCGCGGGGTCGTCGGGGCGGCTGACGGCGTCGTTCGCGTGGCTGCTCACCGCTTCAGACTAGGAGCGCCGGGGGCGGGCGCCGTCCGCGTTCTGCCGAGGGCGTATCGGTTGTGCCCTCGGCGAATCCGCTGACCGGGGACTTGACGGGAACGGGAACGGGAACGGGGGTGCGGGCACGGGGGCACGGGGGCACGGGGGCACGGGGGCACGGGGGCACGGGGCACGGGGCGCGGCGCGGCTACGCTGCCGGGCTCCCGGGGGACGTACGCCTGGACCCCTGGGGACGTACGCCGGATTCTCGGGGGACGTAGGCGGGAACTACGCCGACCACCCCGTCCGTTACGTGTTCGGCGCACCCGCGCCCACCCGACCCGGCCGCGCACCCCGGCTGCCGACGACCAGACGACCAGGAGGCGCCGCGTGCCGCACCGCACCCGCGCCGCCCGGTCGGCGCCCCGGGCCGCCGCCGCCCGGTCGTCGGCGCGCGTCGCCGCGTCCGTGCTGTCGGCGCTCGTCGCCGTGCTCGCGTTCGTCGTCCCCTCCCGTGTCGCCACGGCCCAGGTCTGGGCGGCGCCGAGCGCCCACCGCAGCGCGGCCGACCAGGTCACCACCGTCCGCGGCCCCGAAGCCCCCGGCACGCCGCACGCCGTGCGCGCCACGGCCCCGCACCACCACGCGGCGCCCCTGCCGCAGCCGCCCTTCCCCGCCCCGCCGCACGCCGACCGCGCCCCGCACGGGCACCCGGGAGGCCCGGCCGCCCGCCTGAGCCACCCCGCCCTGGCCGCCCAGCACGCGCAGCCCGCGCCCCGGCCGAGGGGCCCACCGACGCCTGGGAGCAACGACAGCCGCACGGGCGCCGCCTGACGGTCCGACGGGCACGCCGCACGCGCGCGGCCCCGCCCGACCGGCCCCAGGGCGCCGCTCCGCCCTTCGTCATGCCCTCGTCGTCATCGCGTGAACGCGCTCCGCCGTGCCGCTCGCACGCGTGCGCGCGCCCACGCTTGCCCACGCGCCCGTGGATCCCGCAGACCGTGTGGATCCCGTGGATGCCGTGGGCCCCGTGGACCCCATGGATAGGGAGAACTCCCATGCCCCGCGCGCCCCTGTGGCGGGCGATCGTCGCGCTCGTCGCCGTCGCCGCCTCGCTGTACCTCGCCCTCACCCAGTCCCCGCGCCTCGGCCTCGACCTGAGGGGCGGCACCCAGATCGTCCTGGAGACCAAGGACTCACCCACCGTCAAGGCCGACTCCGCCGCCACCAGCCGGGCCGTGGAGGTCCTGCGCCAGCGCGTCGACGCGCTCGGCGTGGCCGAGCCGAGCCTCGCCAAGTCCGGCGACCGGCGCATCATCGTGGAGCTGCCCGGCCTGCGCGACCCGCGCGAGGCCGCGGAGGTCATCGGCCGCACCGCGCAGCTCACCGTGCACCCCGTCGTCGGCGAGACCGACACCCCCGGCAAGGCCGCGCCCGCCGCCGACGGCTCCCGCACCCTGCCCGACCCGGACCGGCCCGGCGGCCATCTGAAGCTGGGCCCGACCGCGCTGACCGGCGACGGCGTGAAGGACGCCCAGGCCGCCCTGGACCAGCAGTCCATGAACGGCTGGTACGTCACCCTCGACTTCCGCGGTGGCGCGGGCAAGGACTGGGCGAAGATCACCGGCAAGGCGGCCTGCGCCCCGCAGGGCGCCCCCGAGCGCCGCGTCGCCATCGTCCTGGACGGCAAGGTCATCTCGGCGCCCGGCGTCAACCCGGACGTGCGCTGCGGCACCGGCATCACCGGCGGCACCACCCAGATCACCGGCGGCTTCGACGAGGGCGAGGCCCGCGACCTGGCCGCGCTCGTCAAGGGCGGCGCCCTGCCCGTGCCGGTCGACGTCGTCGAGCAGCGCACCGTCGGCCCGACGCTCGGCGCCGCCGCCATCGAGGCCAGCACCCAGGCCGCGCTCATCGGCCTGGCCCTGACCGGCCTGTTCATCATCGTCGTCTACCGGCTGCTCGGCGCCCTGGCCACGCTGGCGCTGCTCGCCTACGGAGTGATGGCGTACGCGGCGCTGCTCGCCGTCGGCGCCACGCTCACCCTGCCGGGCCTCGCCGGGTTCGTGCTCGCCATCGGCATGGCGGTCGACGCGAACGTCCTGGTCTTCGAACGGGCCAGGGAGGACTATCTCGGCGTCCGCTCCACCAACCTCGCCAAGCCCCTGAGCACCGGCTTCCGCCAGGCGTGGAGCGCGGTCATCGACTCCAACGTCACGACGCTGCTCGCCGCGGGGCTGCTGTTCTTCTTCGCCACCGGCCCGGTCAAGGGCTTCGGCGTGACCCTGTCCATCGGCGTGCTGGTGTCCATGGTCGCCTCGTTCGTCGTCACCAGGGCACTCGCCGACTTCGCGGTGCGCCGCCGGTTCGTGCGCGCCCGGCCCGCCTGGACCGGCATCGCGAAGACCGGCCGCGTCCGCGCGCTCCTGGAGCGCCGCAACCCGCGGATCGTGCGGCACCGGCGGCGCTGGCTCGGCGTGAGCACGCTCGCGGTGGCGCTGGCGATCGCCGGGATCGTCGTCCGCGGGCTCGACTGGGGCGTGGAGTTCACCGGCGGGCGCCTCGTCGAGTACAGCACCAGCCAGCGCCTCGACGCCGACACCGCGCGCGAGGCCGTCGCGGACGCCGGGTTCCCGCACGCCGTGGTCCAGGAGTCCGGCGACGACGACCTCACGGTCCGTACCGGGAAGATCAGCGACGGCGAGCAGCGCGAGATCAAGGAGGCGCTCGCCGAGCGCGGCGGCGATGTCTCCGTCGTACGCGACGAGATGATCGGCCCGAGCCTCGGCGAGGAGCTGCGGCACAAGGCGCTGATCGCGCTCGGCATCGCCGTCGCCGCCCAGCTGATCTATCTGAGCGTGCGGTTCCGCTGGACGTTCGCGTCGGCGGCGGTCGCGGCGATGGTGCACGACGTGCTGCTGGTGGTCGGCCTGTTCGCCTGGCTCGGCAAGACCATCGACAGCGTGTTCCTCGCGGCTGTGCTCACGGTCGTCGGCTACTCCGTCAACGACACCGTGGTGGTCTTCGACCGAATCCGCGAGACGCGGCGCCGCGACCCGCGGGCCGACCTGGCCGACACCGCCAACAAGGCCGTCATCCGCACCCTGCCGCGCACCGTCAACACCGGCATGGGCGCGCTGTTCGTCCTGGCGGCCCTCGCCGTGCTCGGCGGCGACTCGCTCGCGGACTTCTCCCTGGCGCTGATCGCGGGCGTCGTCCTCGGCATGGTGTCGACGGTGTCCGTTGCGGTGCCCGCGGCGGTCGTGCTGGAGCGGCGCAGGCCCGCGCCGCCCCCCTCCCGCGCCCGTGGCGCGCGCGGGGGCAGCCCGCTGGAGGCCAAGCACGCCCAGGACACGGGCGCCGTCGTGTGACACGGCCCCTCGCCCCGGCCGCGGTCGGCCGGGGCGAGGGGCCCGCGGGGCGTCAGCGGGCGACGCGCCAGGTGAGTTCGCCGGTCAGGAGCTTGCGCAGCTGCGGGTCACGGACCTTGCCGGTGGGGTCGGTGGCGCGCACCGTCACCGTGTGCGGGCGGCCGTCGGCCGGGACGCCCAGGGCGCGCGGCGTGATCCGCGTCCGGTCGTGGCCCTGCTTGGCCGCGCGGCCGTCGACGTACCAGCGCAGCCGCACCCCGTCGCCCGCCGCCACGGTGATGCGCTGGCCCCGGCGCACCTCGCGGTCGGTGGGCGTGGGGGAGGTGACCACCGACGCGTGCCGGTGGAAGCCCGCGATCATCGCCTCGCGGCCGGGCAGGTTGAACTCCCGGCCCAGGGTGCGCATGATCGAGTCCCGCGTGGGCCGGTACAGGCCGCGCGGGTAGTAGCCGCCGCCCTCGTACGCGCCGACGGTGCCGCCGTCCGGCGAGGTCTGGCCGAGCCAGCGGTACCACTTCTTCTTCTGGGCGCCGAGCTGGGCCGCCGTGAGCTTGCTGATGTTCGACTCCCACGGCTCGGCGCCCGTGTACGTGCCGTACTCGTCGTACCAGTACTCGTCGGCCAGCTTGCCGAGCGAGTGCCCCGTCTCGTGCACGACGACCTGCGAGGAGTCCTCGTTGTCGGAGGAGGCGGTGGCGATGCCGTCGTAGCCGGAGGGCGAGGTGATGTCGTTGTAGCCCGCGCCGCCGTACTTGGTGGAGTTCGCGAGGACGATCACCAGGTCGGGGTCGGCGGCCTTGCTGGCGTACGCCTCCACCTTGTTGGTGTCGACGCACAGCAGCCGCTCGATGCCGTCGCAGTAGAAGGACGAGCCGAGCGCGGTGTCCCTGCGCACGTCGCTCGTCGGGTCGCCCGAGACGCCCGACTGGCGCGAGTGGGCCTCCACCGCCCAGACGTTGAAGAGGTTCTTGTACGAGGCGTACGGCTCGACCTTGGACACCTCGGCCCACTTGGCGCGCACGTCGGCGTGGAAGTCCGCCTGCTGGGCGGCGGTGTAGCCGTCGCCGACGAAGACCACGTCCGCCTTGGTGCCGACCGGGCCGTTCTGGACGATCGGCACCACGTCGCCGTCGCCCGCGATCGCCGAGCGCTCGGTGCGGGAGAGCGCGTCGGGCGCGGGCACCCGGGTGTGCCGGGGGTGGCCGTCGCGGTCGAAGTACTCGACGTGCTGCTGGGACCGGGCCGAGGGGCCGGGGCCGGGGTCCGCGGCGGTGGCGCCGCCGGTCGCGGCGAGGGACGCCGCGAGGGCGACGCCCGCGGCCAGGGCGGTCCGCAGGCGCGTACGTCTGGTGCGCCCGGCTATGCCGGACTCGTCGCTCCGCATGGGGGGTCCTCCCGAGCTCCGCCGGTGGAACGGCGGATTGAGTGGCTGGTTAAGTGGCGGGTTAAACCGGATTAAGGTGCGGTTCAACGTAGAGGGTGGTGCGGAGCGAGGCAATGGTGTGTGCCAAGTTACTCATGGGGCCCGCGAGTTGGAGTGTGATTCGCGCCATGTTCCCCACTCGTACGGGCTCTGTTCAACGGGCCGCCCATCGACTTAGCTCAGGGCCGTGACCTGATGGGACCTGATGGGACCTGATGGGGCCTGCTGGAACCTGCTGGAGGAGGAGAGGTGGCGGAGAACAGTCCCGATGCCGCGCGGCTCGACGACCCCGCCGACATCGGCCGCCGCGTGCTGCGGCTGCGCACCGAACGGGGCCTGACCCAGCGTCAACTGGCCGAGCCCGCCTACACCCCGGCGTACGTCTCCACGCTGGAGTCCGGCAAGGTGCGGCCCTCCGAAGCCGCCCTGCGGCACCTGGCCGAGCGGCTCGGCGTCGGGTACGAGGAGCTGGCCACCGGCCGCCCCGCCCGCCTGGCCACGGATCTCAGGCTGCGCCTCACCGACGCCCGGCGCGCCCTCGCCACCGGTGCGCCCAAGGACGCGGCGGCGGTCTTCCGCGCGCTGCGCGACGAGGCCGCCCGGCACGGCCTGGACCCCGAACGGGCCGCCGCGCTCCAGGGACTCGGCGACTGCCTCCTGGAGTCCGGCGA
Organism: Streptomyces sp. G45; assembly: GCF_049542095.1. NCBI lineage: Bacteria > Bacillati > Actinomycetota > Actinomycetes > Kitasatosporales > Streptomycetaceae > Streptomyces > Streptomyces sp. G45. The sequence continues at coordinate 8,246,747 of NZ_JBMUZU010000001.1, forward strand.
CCTCACCGAGGCCCGCGAGACCTTCGCCGCCGTCGAGCGCCTCCTCGCCGACGAGCCGCTGCCCCGCCGTGTCCCCGCCATCCGCGGCCGCGCCACCGCCCACCTCCTCGCCGGTGAACTGCGGTACTCCTGCTACCTCCTGGAGACCACCCTCGACGAGCTGAACGCCGCGGGCCTGCACGACCCCGACGCCCTGCTGCTCCTCTACACGGCGTCCATCGCCCCGTACATGGACATGGGCGCCCACGCCCGCGCCGCCCACGCCGCCGAGCTGGCCCTCGCCCTCGCGCCGCGCGTCAGCGACCCGGCGCTCGTCGCCCACATGCACCGCGGGGTCGCCCGCACCCTCATCGCCGAGGGCCGCACCGCGGAGGCCGACGCGTCCCTCGCCAAGGCCCAGGAGCTGTACCAGCAGCTGCACATCCGCACCGAACTCGCCCACTGCCACTGGATGCGCGGCTACGTCCACGCCCAGGACGGCGACCTGGAGCGCGCCGAGAGCGAGCTGCGCACCGCCCGCGACATGCTCGCCTCCAAGCGGGCCGCGCTCTTCACCGAGCAGGTCGAGGTCGAACTCGCCGACGTCCTGCGCCGCCGCGGCAAGGCCGCCGAAGCCGAGGCGCTGCTCCGCCCCCTGCTCACGCCGGACGGCTCCGACGCCGGGGCGCTCGGCGCGGAGCGCGGCGCGGTGCACGCGGGCGGCGCCCACCGCCTCCTCGGGCTGATCGCCGAGGAGCGCGGCGACACCGACACCGCGGAGGAGCACTACTGCGCCGCCCTGTCCCTGCTGGAGCGCTCCAGCGCGGCCGGGGACGTGGCGGACCTGTGCCGTCTCCTGGGCGACCTGCTGCGCCGCACGGGCCGTGTGGAGGCCGCCCTCGACGCCTACCGCACCGGCCTCGGCCACCGCGCCGCGCCCGGCACCACCACGCTCGGCCCGGCCCCAGCCACTCCGCCGCTGTAGCCGCCGCTCACCGGTCCTGGACGTCGCCCACCGTGGACGACGCGACCGGCTCGGGGTGGGTGAAGTCGCCCGGGGGGATGCCCGGATGGTGGCCGCTGGGGTTGTCGGCGGGCGCGGCCGTGGCGCTCAGGGTGAGGCGGGAGACGATGCGGTAGCGGTCGCCGCGGTACAGGGAGTGGACGTACTCCACCGGCTGGCCCGTGGTGTCCGTGGTGAGGCGCTCGAAGAGCAGCGCGGGCGACAGCTCGGGCACCTCCAGGAGGCGGGCCTCGGCGCGGGTGGCGACGGTCGGCTCGATCGTCTGCACCGCCTCGTGCACCCGCACCCCGTGCCGCTCGCGCAGGTGCGCGTACAGGTCGCCCTGCTCCAGCTCCCGCGCGGACAGGCCCGGGACCAGCTCGGCCTTCAGGTGCAGGTGTTCCACGGCCATCGGCGCCCCGTCGACCAGGCGCAGCCGCGCCACGTACACCACCTCGGTCGAGGGGGACATCCGCAGCCTGCGGCCCACGCGGGCGCCCGCCGGGAGCGTCGTGAACTCCAGCAGGCGGCTGGTCCACGTCCCCGACGCCTGCGGGGCCGTCAGGGCCTGCGGCTCCGACACCAGCTCCTGGGTGATCTTCTCCGGCGCCACGAACATGCCCCGGCCGTGCTCGCGGACCAGCAGGCCCGCCGCGACCAGCTCGTCGACCGCCGCGCGCAGGGTGGGGCGGGACACGCCGAGCTGGGCGCACAGGGAGCGCTCGGAGGGGATGGCGTCCCCCGCCTCGCGCGACTCGATCAGCTCCAGGACGAAGTCCCGGACGCGCTCCCGCTTCAGTACGGCACCGGGTGACCGGTTGTCGTCCATCGCGCCCCCGTCCACACTCAGCTGACCAGTTCCGCCGCGGCCGTGGGGTGCCGGACGCACTGGTCAACTCCCAGTGTACCGCGGATGTTGGGCATGACCCTGTCAACCGGCTCTGAATGTACGGGCGTTGAGGCCTGGAAGGCGATACGTGAAGGGGCGAAGGCCCGAGCGGCCCTTTTCGTCCCCGCTCGCCAAGGGGGTCGACCTGACCAGTTCGGCAACTGGTCAAGCGGCTGGTCAGGTTGGCCGAGCGGGTGGAGGAGCCGATGCCGCCGCCTCGGAAGTCGCTTCGGAAGCCGTCGTGGAAGCCGCCGCGGGAGCGGTCGCGCGGGCGGTCGCCTCAGGAACCCGCTGCCTCAGGAGCCGTCGCCCGTCAGGTCCGTCGCGGGCGGGCCGTCCGGTGCGAGCCGCTGCCGGATGTACCACTCCGTGCCGAGCAGCCGCTCCCGCTCGGCCGGGGCGAGCGCGGCGAGCAGCCCCGGCGCCGCGCCGCGCTCCACCTCGCTGCGGTGGCACAGGACGGCCCGCACCTTCTGGTCGAGCCACGGCCGCACGTCCACCGTGGCCGTCACCCACGCGTCCGGGACGCCGTACGGCTCCCGCCCCTCCTGGAGCAGGTCTCCGGGCAGCGCCCGCACGGCGGATTCGGGGTGCGTGGCCAGGTACAGGGCGCCCGGCCGCCACGGCTCCCCGGCCTCGGGGCGGAACCGCCCAGGCCCGCCGCCTGGACCGCGAGTGCCGTGATCCGGTGCGTGTGCACGTGGTCGGGGTGGCCGGTGAGGCCGCCGTACGCGTCGTGCGTGACGACGGCGTCGGGGCGGAACTCCCGGATGTGCCCGACCAGTTTCCGCACCGCCTCGTCCAGCGGCGCCTCGCAGAGCCGGGCGCTGTCCGGTGCGGATTCGGCGGGCACCCGGGCGTCCGCGTAGCCGAGCAGCCGAGGCGCCCCGGCCCCGAGCACGCGCAGCGCGTCCGCCAGCTCCCCGGCGCGCGCGGTGCCCTCGGCCCAGGTCGCCGTGACCACGGCGGTGCGCGCCCCGGCGGCCGCGTGCCGCGCGAGCACCCCGCCCGCGAACAGCGACTCGTCGTCGGGGTGCGCGAACACCCCAAGGAGGCTCGGTACGGGCTGGGCGGGGGCGGCCGTCACCGGGCGAGCGGCTGTCACGGGGCGAGCGGCCGTCACGGGGCGATGGGCAGCTGGCGCTTGTGCGCGGTGGCGCGGTAGCGCGCGACGATCGTGTCGTAGGCGCGCCGGTCGACCGGCTTGCCCTCCAGGAAGTCGTCGATGTCGTCGTACGTGACGCCGAGCGCGTCCTCGTCGGCCTTGCCCGGGGCCAGGGTCTCCAGGTCGGCGGTCGGGGTCTTCCACACCAGCTCGGCGGGCGCGCCGAGCGCGTCGGCGACGGCCCGCACCCGCCGCTTGGTCAGGCCGGTCAGCGGGACCAGGTCGGCGGCGCCGTCACCGAACTTGGTGAAGAAGCCGGAGACCGCCTCGGCGGCGTGGTCGGTGCCGACGACCAGGCCGCCGTGCGCCCCCGCCACCGCGTACTGCGCGATCATGCGCTGGCGCGCCTTGATGTTGCCGTGCACGAAGTCCTGGTGGTGGGCGTCGCGGAAGGCCACGTCGGCGGCGAGGGCGGCCTCCAGCGCGGCGTCGCTCGCGGGCTTCACGTCGACGGTCAGGACGTGGTCGGCGCGGATGAAGGAGAGCGCGAGCTGGGCGTCGCGCTCGTCGGCCTGCACCCCGTACGGCAGCCGCATCGCGTAGAACGCGGCCTCGTGCCCGGCGGCCCGGGCCCGCTCCACGGCGAGCTGGCACAGCCGCCCGGCGGTGGTGGAGTCGACGCCGCCGCTGATGCCGAGCACCAGGGAGCGCAGACCGGTGCCGGTGAGCCGCTCGGCGAGGAAGGCCACCCGGCGCTCGATCTCGCGCTCGGCGTCGAAGGTCTCGGCGACCTGGAGTTCCCGGGCGATCTCCCGCTGCAGGTCGATGGACGCCGACTCGCTCACGTCTGCTCCCGTTCCGCTTCACGATGTCACGATGTGCTGTCGCGTCCACCCTACCCAGGGGGTTCCGTGGGGCCGGGGGCGGCCGCCGGGCGGTGGTGCGGGTGCCGGGCCCGGCCGCGGGCGGGCGTCAGGGTGCCTCGGCGGTGGCGATCCGGTACTTCGCCACGTCCGCGCGCAGGATCCGCGCCGCCTGCCCCGCGTCCGGTCCCGAGCCGCGGAAGGCGGCCAGGTCGGCGTCCGACGCCCACCGTTCGTACACGTTGATCCGCCCCGGTTCGATGAGGTCGGCGGACAGGGCGAAGTCCAGGCAGCCGGGCGCCGCCCGGGCCCGCTCGACGGCCTCGCGGCAGTCGTCCAGGTAGGCGGCGCGGTCGTCGGCGGCGACGTACAGCGTTCCGGACACGATGATCACGACAGGTCTCCCAGGGGTGGACGACGGGCGCCGCGCGGTCCGGCCGTGGAGGCGGTGGCGTGCACGGACGCGGTGGCGTGCCCGTGCGCGAGGGCGTGCCCGGGCGCGAGCAGCGGGGGCGAGGCGGTGGCGGGCGGCGCGGGGAAGCCCTCCACGGGGAAGTCCCCCACGGGGAAGCCCTCCACCGGGAAGTCCCCCACCGGGAAGTCCTCCACGGTGAGGGCGACGTCCGCGCGGCAGTCCGCGCTTCCGCACTCACACGCGAAGGCCACCGTCGTCGCCGGGTCGGGGCGCGGCGCCCACGGGCGGGCGTGGAACTGCTCGTACTGCACGACCAGGGCCCGGTTGGCGTGGCGCAGCAGGGCGCGGCGCTCGGCGGCGGTGGCGGTGCGCGGGCCCCGCGCGAGGGCGTCGGCGAACAGGTCCTCGACGGCCGCCGCGGTTCGCGCGACGTCCAGGGTGCCGTCGACGGGCAGGGCCCGCGCCCCGTAGGCCGCCACCTCCGCCGCGATCTCCTCCCGTAGCAGTTGGTAGAGCCGCAGCGGGCCGCCGTCCGGGTCCAGGCCCCGCGCGACGAGCCGGGCGCGCTGCACCTCGGGGGTGGGAAGCAGCCACAGCGCGCGGTCGCTGGTCCCGACGGCGGACGGCGTCACCGGCGTGCCCTCCGCGAGCGTCAGCGGGGTCGGCGGCAGGGCCCGTACGTCGTCGCGGACCATCGCGCCCCGCTCCCGGTGCAGCGACTGGGCGAGCAGTTCGGCGGGCGGCTCCTGCCAGCGCCGCTCGCGGGACAGCCGCTCGAAGCGGTGGGCCGCCGGGTGGCCCGCGGCGAGGGCGCGGTCGCGGTGCTCCCAGGTGCGGGCGTCGGCGTTGTACCAGCGCAGGCCGTGGCGGCGGGCGAGGAGCCGGGCGACCGTGGTCTTGCCCGCGCCGGGCGGACCGCCCACCCACAGCACCGCCTCGCCCATGCGCCGCCCTCCGTCCCGCTGCCCTGCGCGCCCCGCGCGGCCCGCCGGGCGAAAACCTCTGGGCAGCGTACGGGAATTGCCACCGAAGGGGAGCTGAACGACGGGCCGCGCGCTCGTGTCAACACCACCCATTGCGGTACTGAAAACCGTCACCGGTGCAGCCTTTGCGGGTATCGCGAAACTGCGCTTAACTTCCGTGAGTTGACTGCGGAAACACCAGTCAGAGAATCAGCCGGAACACCACCTGGGGGGAATTCTCCGTGGGCCAGGCGCATACGCACGACCATGGACACCAGCACGGAACGGGAGGTCACGCCGGGCACAGCCACGGAGTGTCCGCCGACGCCGACCGGCGCTGGCTTTCCCTGGCGCTCGTTCTGATTGGCGTTTTCATTTGCGTGGAGACGGCGATCGCCTTTATGGCCGGATCTCTCGCATTGCTGTCCGACGCCGTGCATATGCTCACGGACGCTTTCTCCATCGTCCTCGCGCTCGTCGCGATGCGGCTCGCGGCGCGGCCCGCCAAGGGCACGTACACCTTCGGCCTGAAACGCGTGGAAATACTCTCCGCGCAGGCCAACGGGCTCACCCTGCTGCTCGCGGCGGCCTGGCTCGGATACGAGGCCGTCACGCGGCTGCTGCACCCGCCGGAGGTCACCGGCTGGATGGTGCTCGCCACCGCCCTCAGCGGCGTGGCCGTGAACCTCGCGGCCACCTGGTGCCTGTCCCGGGCCAACCGCGCCTCGCTGAACGTCGAGGGCGCCTACCAGCACATCCTGAACGACCTGTACGCCTTCATCGGCACGGCCGTCGCCGGTGTCGTCGTCATGACGACGGGCTTCGCGCGCGCCGACACCATCGCCACGCTGTTCGTCGTCGTCCTCATGGTCAAGGCGGGCTGCGGCCTGCTGCGCGACTCCGGCCGCATCCTCCTGGAGGCCGCGCCCGCCGGGCTCGACCCGGACGCGATCGGGGGCCGCCTCGCCGCGTCGCCCGCCGTGGCCGAGGTGCACGACCTGCACGTGTGGACCATCACGTCCGGCGAACCCGCCCTGTCCGCGCACGTCGTGGTCGAGCCGGGCGGCGACTGCCACGCGGTCCGCCGCGATCTGGACGAACTGCTCGTCCACGAGTACGGGCTCACGCACACCACCCTGCAGATCGACCACGAGGACCACGACCCGCGCCCCCTCGGCGAGCCGGTGCCCGCCGCGTCCGGCCCGACGCGGCACTGCGCGCACGGCCACGGCCCGACGCACCGCGGCATGCCGCACCCGCACTGAGCCCCCGGCGGCGCCCGCGGCTCAGACGCGCGGCTCGGCGGGCAGCCCCGTCCAGCGGAGCGCGGGCGGCAGGTGCCCGGCGTCGTTGTGCGCGAGCAGCGCCGCCGGGCGGCCCGGCGCGTAGCGGATCACCGTCAGGGCGGCGTTGCCGTGGGGGAGACCGACCCACCGCCACGGCGGCGCGCCCAGGGCGGCCCGCACGAGCCAGCCGATCAGGAAGGCGTGCGTCACCACCAGCTCGTGCCGCGGCTCGGGACCCGCGACCGGGCCGGTGAACGCGTCGAGCGCGGCCCGGGCCAGCTCCGGCCGCGCCGCGGGCTGCCGCGCCAGGCCGTCGAGGACCGCGTCGGCGCACTCCACGGGCAGTTCCTCACGGGTCGGCGCGTACGGGACGAAGTCCCCGGCGGCGTCGGACGGCCGCAGGGCGGGGGGTTCCAGGCGGGCCAGAGCCGCGGGGCCGAGGTGGGCGTGGACGAGGCGGGCGGTCTGGGTGGCGCGCGGCAGCGGGCTGTGGGTGATCCGGGCGAGCGGGAGGTCGCGCAGCCGCTCGCCGAGGAGGGCCGCCTGGCGGCGGCCCGTTTCCGTCAGCTCGGACTCGTCCGGCGAGGCCTCACCGTGCCGGGCGAGATACAGGTAGCGGGTGGCGGTCTCGGTCATGGGCGGGGACGTCTCCTCTGCACGGCGGATGGCCGATGGCGGACGGTGGGGGTGGGGGGTGGCTCGGCGTGCGCTGGGACGTTCGCCGTGGTCAGCGCGGTTCCTGGCGGGGCGCCCGCGTGACGGAGCCGACACCGGCGGGTGCCGCTGCCCGCCTGCCTCCGGCGCGGGTCAGGGCGCCGACGCCAGCAGGTGCGCCGCGATCACCGCGCTGGACGCCAGCGCCGTGGCGATTCGGCCACGGGCGCCCGTCAGGGCCCGCCCCAGCAGCGCGCCGCCCCCGGCGATCGGGAACTGCCAGCTCGCGGACGCCGCGAGGGCCGCGAGCGCCGCGAAGGGGATGACCGTGGCGCCGCCGTCGCCCGGAGTGGCCGCTTCCGGGGCGCGGTAGTGCCGGACGGCGGTCGTGGCGGCGCGCACCGCCAGGGCGACGAGGACCCCGGCGCGGACCCAGCGCAGCGGGCCCTTCAGCGGGGTGATGACGGAGGCCGCGGTGGCGCTCGCCGCGACGGCGACCAGCGCGTACAGCCCGTCGGCGGTGGCGACGCCCAGCGCGGCGCAGGCACCGGTCCGCCACGAGGTCCGCGCCGTGAGCGCCAGCAGGTACGCCGCGACGGGCTCCACCGGCATGGCGATCCCGTACCCGGCGAGCAGCCCCGCGACCGGGTTGCCGGTCACCGGAGCGGAAGCGTCGGCCTCCCCGGGAGCCCGGACTGCGGCTGGCCCCGTGCCGCGAGGACGGCGGAGGCGGACGGCGGCGGGGCGGGCTTCACGGCGGAGGACATGCCCCGAGCCTGTTGCCCGGGCGGATCCCCGGGCCGCTGGTTTACGAGGCGCGGTCGGCCCGGGGGCCGGGGCCTTGAGGGCCTATGCCCGCCGCCGGAAGCCCGACCTCCAGGTTCGCAGCACGCAGCTCGCAGCAGGGGCCCGGGCCTGAACCCGAGGGCCCAGCTCCGAGCCCCCGGTTCCTAGGCCCCGGGCCCGAGGCTCTGAGGTACCGGCCCCGACGCCTAGGTTCCCAGGCCCCAGGCCGGAGCCCGCAGACCCGAAACCCGCCCCCCGGCGGCAGGCCTGGAGCCCCGAGCCCCGAGGCCCGCAGCCCGGGCCTCAGCCTGAAGCGCGGGGCTCGGGGTCGCGACGCCCGAGCTGCGTGGTCCTGAGCCCTGTGTTCTCGGGTTGGAGGTCCGGCGGTTGCAGGCCTGGAGTTCGAGTCTCTGAGCCCCCTGGCTCGAAGGTCGCGCCCGGTAGCCGGGCTTGGAGTCCTGAGGCCCGGGCCCAGCCTGATGCCCACGGGCCCCAGCCCCTAAGCTCTGCGGTCTCGAGCCCCGAGCCCCGAGGCCCGAGCCTCAGCCTGAAGCGCGGGGTTCGGGGTCGCAACGCCCGAGCTGCGTGGTCCTGAGCCCTGTGTTCTCGGGTTGGAGGTCCGGCGGTTGCAGTCCTGGAGTTCGAGTCTCTGAGCCCCCTGGCTCGAAGGTCGCCCCCGGTAGTCGGGCTTGGAGTCCTGGGGTCCGGGCCGAGCCTGATGCCCAGGGGCCCCAGCCCCCAAGCTCCGAGGTCCCGAGCCCCGAGACCTCGGGCTGGAGGCCCAGCAGTTCCAGGCCCGGAACCCGAACCCCTGAGCCCCCCGGCCCGAAGCCGAGCCCTCAGCCCGAGGCCCTGAGTGCCGAGCCTCGAAGTCCGAGCCGCGAGCCTCAATCCCCAATGCTCAATCTCCGAGCCCCGAGCCCCGAGCCTCAATGCCCAACTCCGAGCCCCGAGCCCGAAGCCCCGAGCCCGAAGCGCCGAGCGCTCAAGCTCCGAGCCCCGAGCGCTCAAGCCCGAGCCGAGCCCCGAGCGCTCAATCCCGAGCCGAGGCCCGAAGGTCATGCCCCCGGCCCCAGGGCCCGCAACAGCCGCGCCCCACACCCCCGTTGGGAGGCCGGCGCCCCCGCGCGGGGGCGCTGTCAGCGCGTCGCGTTCTCCAGCGCCGTGTCCGCCTTCGCCCGCGTCGGGTGCCACCACGTGGTGACCGGCTCCCACACCCGTACGCCCTGCGGGAGGCCCAGCTGGTCGTCGGTGAACTGCCGCCCCTGGTGCGAGGGGTCGCCCGCGACGGTCACGAAGTCGACCAGGCGGGCGTGGGTGTCGCTCGGGTCGGCGGCGGTGCGCACGGCCGCGTACGCGGTGCGGCCCGCGGCGATGCGGTAGGGGGCGCTCTCGGTGGCCGGGACCGGCTGGGCGGCGCCGTCGAGGGTGCCGAAGGTGACCGTCGGGACGCGGTCGACGGCGCACGTGCGGTCGGTGCGGTTGGTGACGCTGACGCGCAGCACACCGGGCTTGTCGGCGGCGGACGCCTTGACGGTGAGGGCGGACTCCGCGCAGGTCGGGGTGCGGGCGGCGGACGAGGGCTGGGCCCCGGCGGCGGGGGCGAGCGCGAGGAGGGCGGCGGCGGTCCCGGCCGTGGCCGAGAGCGCGATGACGGAGCGAGTGCGCATGGTGCGGTGTCCCTTGGGTCGGTGGGCGGACAGGGCGGTACGTCCGGTGGCCGGACGTACCGTCACGTCGACAGATCGTCTGTGCCTTGATGACCCTTGAGCCCCCGGTCGGGTTGTGTTCGTCGACGAGACTCGCGGAAATGCGGCTGCGCGCAACTGGCCGAATTGCGACCCCTGTTGAGGATCCGCGTCCACTTGTGTCCGCGTGGCCCGATCGGTCCGCGGTCCCTTGACATCCGCCCCGGGCATCGCGACGCTCCCCCTCGCTCGTGTTAACGCTAACACCGGGCCGGGACACACCCGGGAACACCCCTGGGGGCACCCATGCCAGCCACCCTGCCAGCCACTACGTCAGGCACCGCGCCCCGCACCGTGACCCGCCGCGCGCTGCTCACCGCCGCGGCCGCGGGCACCCTCGCCACCGCCTGCGGCACCGCCGAGGGCCAGCCGCCGGGCAAGGTCGCCGTGTTCGGGGACAGCGCCGCCCTGGCGGAGCCCATGACGGCCGCCGGGGCCGCCCTGCGCCGCGTGGCGGGCATCAGCCTGGTGCCGGAGGTCAACCCGTCGCTGGAGGCGTTCGAGCAGGTGGTGAAGACCTCGCTGCGCACCCGGAAGACCCCGGACCTGCTCAAGTACTGGTCCGGCTACCGCCTGAAGGAACTGGCGCGCACCGGCGGCATCGAGGACCTCACCGGCGCCTGGGACGCCGCGGCCCGCAGGGGCTGGGTCGACCGCTCGCTGCGCGCCGCGTTCAGCCACGAGGGCCGCGTCTACGGCCTGCCGATGAACCTCGCGTACTGGGTGTTCTTCTACAACCCGGAACTCTTCGCCGACCACGGCCTGCGCCGCCCGCGCACCTGGGGCGACTTCCTGGCCGCCTGCGCCCGCCTCAAGCGCAACCGGATCACCCCGCTGCACGGCACCGCCCACGAGCGCTGGCCGTCCTTCATCTGGTTCCAGGAGGTCCTCAGCCGCCAGGACCCCCGGTTCTACGAGGAGTTGATGACCGGCCGCGCCCGCTACACCGACCCGCGGGCCGAGCGGGCCCTGCGCACCGTCGTGTCGTTCTTCGACCAGGACTGGTTCACGCCCATGGACATGGACTTCCCCGACGCCGCCGCGGCCGTCGTGCACGGCAGGCTCGGCATGGTGCCCTGCGGCACCTGGCTCGGCTCGACGCTGGCGGGCGCGGGCGGCAGGCCCGGCGTGAACGTCGACGCGTTCGTGCTGCCCATGGCCGAACCCGGCGCCCGCCCCAGCGTGATCTTCGAGTCCAGCGCCCTCGTCGCCACCGTCAAGGGCCCCGACCGCGCCGAGGCCCTCAAGGCGACCCGCGGCTGGCTGCACCCCGCCGTGATGAAGGCGTTCGCGCACACCCTCCAGGACAACTGCCCCAACCCCCGGGTCCCCCGGCCAACCCGGTCATCGCCGGACTCGCCGCCAAGGTCCGCGGCGACCGGCTGTGGCTGCTCAACCGGTTCTGGGAGCAGGGCCCGCCCGAACTCGTCGAGGCCACCGTCGACGACCTCGCGGGCTTCCTGCTGAACCCGCCCTCGTACCGCAAGGCGCTGCGCACCATGCAGGACCGCGCCGACGACGCGTGGCGGGTGTGGCGGGAGGCGGGCCGGACATGACCGGGATGGTGACCCCCGCGGGCACGCCCGCGCGCCCGGCGGACAAGGCAGGGGGCAGGCCCCCGCGCGGACGCCGCCGCGTCCCCGTACGCACCCCGCACCAGGCCGCGCGGCCCGCCGCCCGCCTGGGCGGGCCGCTGACCGCGCTGCCGTGGGCGCTGCCCGCCGTCGCGTTCGTCGGGGTGCTGCTCGTCTACCCGTTCTTCCGCAGCGTGTACGGCAGCTTCTTCGAGGACAACGGCTTCACCAGCAGCTTCACCGGCGTCGACAACTACACCCGGCTCGCCGACGACCCCATCTTCGGCCGGTCGCTGCTCAACACCCTGCTGTGGGTGGCCGGGACGCTGCTGCTGCCGGTCGCGGCCGGGCTGCTCATCGCCGTCGCCACGCACCGGACGCGGCTCGGCGGGTTCGCGCAGGCCGTGATCGTGCTGCCCTTCGCGATCTCCCCGGCCGCCACCGCCGTCCTGTGGCACTTCATGCTCACCTCCGACGGCGCCGTCAACCAAGCCCTGCGCGGCGTCGGACTCGACGGATGGACGCAGGCGTTCCTCCTGGAGTGGCCGCAGAACACGCTGGCCCTGATCGTCGCCAGCACCTGGCAGGCCACCGGCCTGAACGTGGTGCTCTTCGCCATCGGCCTGCGCGCCATCCCCCGCGAGACCGTGGAGGCGGCCCAACTGGACGGCGCGAGCGGCTGGCGGATGTTCCGCTACGTCACCCTGCCGCAGCTGCGCGCCGTGACCGTCGTCGTGGTCGGCATGGCCGTCGTCAACAGTCTGAAGGCCTTCGACATGATCTGGATCCTCACCCAGGGCGGCCCGTCCCGCTCCTCCGAGACCCTCGCCCTGACCATGTACCGCGAGACGTTCCGCCTGTTCCACGTGGGCTACGGCTCGGCGATCGCCCTCGTCCTGACGGTGATCGTCGTCGGCTCGTCGTGGCTGTACCTGCGCCGCCAGATGCCGGACACCGGCTGGGCGAGGAGCTGAGGAGGCCGCCGTGGTACGGATCGTGAAGCCGCTGTTCGTCACGGGGTGCGTCGTGCTCTGGCTCATCCCGCTCTACCTCCTCGTCGTCAACGCGCTCACCCCGGCCGCCGAGTACGAGGGCGAGCCCGCCTGGACCCTCCAGGGCTTCGCGCTCGCCGACAACGTCGAGGAGGCCTGGGACAAGGCGGGCATCGGCGACGCCTTCCAGTCCTCGCTCCTGTACGCCGCGGTGTGCGGCCTGGTCGCCGTGCTCGTCGCGGCCATGGCCGCCTTCGCCGTGGTCGTGCTGCCCGTGCCGCGGCCCGTGTTCTGGTTCTGGCTGATCTACTCCGGGACCCTGTTCCCGCTCCAGATCTTCCTCGCCCCGCTGTTCGGCCTGTACGCGGACGCCAACCTGTACGACACCCGGCTCGGCCTGATGCTGGTGTACGTCGCCTGGGCGGTGCCGTTCGCGTTCTTCCTGATCCGCAATCAGATGGCCGCGATGCCGCCCGAGCTGACCGAGGCCGCCCTCATCGACGGGGCGTCCTTCACCCGGATCTTCTGGCGCGTCCACGTGCCGCTGATGCGGGCGGGACTCGGCGCGGCCTTCCTCTTCCAGTTCACCGCCGTCTGGAACGACCTGCTGCTCGGCATCACCCTCAGCCGCAGCGGCGACGTCCAGCCGGTCATGGCCGCCCTGACCACCCTGAAGAGCTCCTACGCGTCGAGCGGACCCCCGGTGATCCTCGCCGGGGCGCTCCTCGTGTCCGTTCCCACGCTCCTGCTGTTCCTGGTGTTCCGCGGCCTGTTCCTGCGCGGCATCACCGCCACCACCCGCTGAGCCACCGGTTCCGTCAGTCCGTACACGGGGAGAGCCGCATGACCACACGAGCCCTGGTCCGCGCCACCGACTGGGACAACGACCGCGTCCGCGCCAGCCTCCGCTCCGGCGTCGTCACCGCCGAGGGCACCCTGGGCGACCGGGCGCTCCGCCTGACCGGGGAACCCCTGATGCGGTACGCCGACGACGGCACGCTGCTCCAGTCGGTGCGGGTCGAGCCGGTGGGCGGCTCTCCGGTGCCCGAACTCCTCGACGTGCGGACCGGGTCGGGCACCGCGCTGCGGGCCGAGCGCGTCGCGGGCCCGGGCGACGCGGTGCGGCTGCTGCTGCCCGCCGTGGACGGGCCGACCCGCGTCACCGTCGGCCTGCCCGGCGACGACCACGGCATCGACGTACCCCTGACGCCGCAGCGCCGCTGGACCGTGCACCTGGTGCACCACTCGCACCTCGACATCGGCTACACCGACCCCCAGGGGCTGGTCCTGAACGAGCACCTGTCGTTCCTGGACTCCTGCCTCGAACTGACCCGGGCCACCGACGACTGGCCGCCCGACGCGCGGTTCCGCTGGTGCGTGGAGTCGCTGTGGTCCTTCAAGCAGTGGGCCGACAACCGCCCCGCGGAGCAGGTCGAGGAGCTGGTACGACGGGTGCGGGAGGGGCGCATCGAGCTGACGGCGCTGCCGTTCAACCTGCACACCGAGACCTGCTCCACGGACGAGCTGCACGAACTCCTCCGCCTGGCCCGGGACATCCGCGAGCGCCACGGCGTCACCTTCACCTCCGCGATGCAGACCGACGTGCCCGGCGCGGTCGTCGGCCTGGTCGACGCCCTCGCCCAGGCGGGCGTGACGTACCTGTCGGTGGCGCACAACTGGGCCGGGCGCTCCGTGCCCCACCTCGTCGGCGGCGAGAAGCTGCCCCGGCTCTTCCGCTGGCGCGCCCCCAGCGGCGCCAGCGTCCTCGTCTGGGTGACCGACACCCCGCACGGCCTCGCCTACATGGAGGGCCCGCTGCTCGGCTTCGACACCGCCTACGCCGACGTCGACGACCTGCTGCCCGCCTACCTCACCTCCCTCGCCACCCGCCCCTACCCCTACCGGGGCGGCATCTTCGGCTGGGCCATGGACCAGGAGGACGTCAAGCGCGAGCCGTACCCGTGGGACGTGCTCCACCTGCGCGTGCAGGGCAAGTTCGGCGACAACGCGCCGCCGCGCCGCGTCATCGCCGACACCGTGCGCCGCTGGAACGACACCTGGGCCTACCCGCGCCTGAGGCTCTCCCGCAACGAGGACTTCTTCCGCGACGCCGAGGCGCGGCTCGGCGAGCGGATCCAGACCTTCGAAGGCGACTGGACGGACTGGTGGGTCGACGGCGTGGGCGCGGGGGCCAGGCCCCTGTCCCTGGCCCGCACGGCCCAGTCCCTGGTCGCCGACGCCCAGACCGTCGGCGCGTTCGCGTCCCTCCTCGACGCCACGGGGGCCGAGGACGACACGCGTGACGCGGCGGCGGTCTACGAAGCGGTGTCCCTGTTCGACGAGCACACCTGGGGCGCGGGCGACCCCTGGACCCACGGCGACGAAGGAGGCCACTGCGGAGAACACCAGTGGCACTGGAAGTACGGGCAGGCCCTGCGCGCCCACGACGACGGCACCTCCCTGCTGCGCCGGGCCGAGGCCAGGCTCGGCCAGCGGCTCGCCGCGGCACCGGGCGCCGTCGCCTCGTACCACGTGGTCAACACCTGCTCCTGGCCGCGCACCGACGTCGTACGGATCTTCCTGCCGGAGAGCACCGCCCCGCTGGACCTGGCGGTGGCCGTGCACGACGCCCGCGACGGCCACCGGCTCACGCACGAGGAGCGGCCGCAGGTCAACGACGACCACCGGGACGCCGGGCGGTTCCTCGTCGTACGGGTCGACGACGTGCCGCCCGCGGGTACGGTCCGCCTGGACGTCCTGGCGCGGGCGGAGGAGACCGCCGGGGCGCGGCAGGAGACCATCGTGATGGCGGCCACCGGCTGGAACCCCACCGGCGGCAGCGAGCACGAGGACCCCGCCGAGACCGCCGCCCACGCCGCCGCCCACCCCGAGCCGACGCTCCTGGAGAACGAGCACCTCGCCGTCCGCGTCGACCTGGCGCAGGCCTGCGTCGCCTCGGTCGTCGACAAGTCGACGGGGCGCGAACTGGTCCGCCAGGACGCCGTCGTCGGCCTCAACGGCTACCTTCACGACAGCTTCACCACCGCGGGCGGCTTCAACCACAACTCCAGCCGCACCACCGCCTCCGACCGCCTGGAGCACCTGGGCCGCCGGGCCGTCGCACCGCCCGCCGCGCTCATCGCCCGCGAGTCCACGGCGACCGCCGAGACCCTCACCTACGAGACGCGGCCCGCGGGCGCCAACCGGCTGCGCGTCACGCTGACCCTGCCGCGCGGTGTGCCCCGCCTGGACATCGAGAACCGCCTGGACAAGGACCGCGCCCTCGGCAAGGAGAGCGCCTACTTCGCCTTCCCGTTCGCCTTCGACGAGCCCGTGGTGCGCATGGAGGCCACCGGCGGAGTCACCGGCACCCGCCTGCCGGTGGTGCCCGGCTCCGCGCGGCACATGCGGGCCGTGCGCCGCTGGATCACCCTGGAGGACGAGCGGTGGACGGTGGCCTGGGCCACGCAGGACGCGCCGCTCGTGCAGTTCGGCAACCTCGCCCTGCCCTACGCGCCGTTCCCCGCCACCATGGGCCACGACGAGCCCGGCACCGTCTTCTCCTGGATCCACAACAACCTGTGGGACACCAACTTCCCCAGCGAGCAGGGCTTCGAGTTCACCTTCCGCTACAGCGTGGCCTGCGCGCCGACCGTCGTCGGCCTCGGGCTCGGGCCGCGCACGGCGGCCGCGTGGAGTCGCCCGCTGCGGGCGGTGCGGGCCCGGGGCGCCTCGGGAGCGGCCCGGGCCACGCACACGTTCGTCGACGTCGGGGACGCCCGGGTGCGGCTCGTGGGGGCGACGACACCGCGGCGCGGCGAGGTGCTGCTGCGGCTGCAGTCGTTCGCCGAGACGCCGGTCGACTGCCGGGTGCGGGCCCGCTTCCCGGTGGCCGCCGCGCACCGCGCCGACTACCTGGGCGGCGCCGTCGCCACCCTGCCCCTCACGGACGGGGAGGTGACCGTCGGCATCCCTCCGTTAGGGACGGCGGCCGTGCTGCTCATCCGCCCCTGACCCCCGCAGAAGGAGCCCGCGTGTACGCGCTCGACCCGCGCTACGGCCCCGCGCCCGGTGCCGTGCTGGCCACCGGCTGGCCCGCCGTGGCCGCCCGCCTGCCCGCGGCCCCCGCGACCGTGGCCGTGGAGGGACCGCCGACCGTCGACTTCGACCTGCTCGCCGCCCGCCTCACCGCGGCGCTGACCGCCGCCGGAACCCCGGTGCGCGTCCTCGACGTGCGCGCCCACTACGCGCCGCCCGACGCCGTGCGCGCGCGCACCGACGACGGCGCCGGGGACCCGTACTACTGCAAGCTCGCCGATGCCCCCTTTCGCGCCCTCTTCGACGCGCTCCCGGCGGCCGAACCGCCCGGCGGCGGCCTGCTGCTGGTGATCGGCCCGGGTGCCGCGCTCGTCCCGCACGACGTGCTCTGGTACGCCGACCTCCCCAAGCGGTACGCGGAGGCCGCCGTGACCGCGGGCACCGGGCGGAACCTCGCCCTGCCCGGCGAACCGGCCACCCTCAGACGGCTGTTCTACGTCGACTGGCCGATGCTCGACCGCCACCGCGACGCGCTCGCCCCCCGCGTCGACGCCTGGCTCGACACCCAGGAACGCGACCGGCCGACCTACCTCGACGGCGACGGCCTGCGCGCCACGCTCGCGGCCCTCGCCCGCGGACCGGTGCGCACCCGGCCCTACTTCAACTCCACGCCGTGGGGCGGCCACTGGGCCCAGCGCGTCCTCGGCTTCGACGCGGGCGCCCGCAACACCGCGCTCGGCTACGAGCTGATCGCCCCCGAGTCCGGTGTGCTCATCGGCACCGGGCCGCACCAGCAGGCCGAGGTCCCCTTCCAACTGCTGTGCGCGCTGCACCCGCGCGCCCTGCTCGGCCCGGACGTCCACGCCCGCTTCGGCACCTCCTTCCCCATCCGCTTCGACTACCTCGACACCGTCGACGGCGGCAACCTGTCGGTGCACTGCCACCCCCGGGAGCCGTACATGCGCGAGCGGTTCGGCTGGCCCTACACCCAGCACGAGACCTACTACCTGACCCGGAGCGGCCCCGGCACCCGCGTGTTCCTCGGGCTGCGCGAGGACGCCGACCCCGACCTGTTCCGCAAGGAGATCGAGGAGGCGGTGACGGACGGCGTGCCCATGGACCCCGAGGACCACGTCCTGACGTTCCCCGCCGAGCGGGGCCGCCTGTTCATGATCCCGGCGGGCACCCCGCACGCCAGCGGCGCGGGCAACGTCGTCCTGGAGATCAGCGCCACGCCGTACCTGTACAGCCTGCGGTTCTACGACTGGCTGCGCCCCGACGCCGACGGGCGGCCACGGCCGCTGCCCTACGAGCACGGCCTGGCGAACCTGGACACCGCACGGCGCGGCGACGCCGTCGCCCGCGACCTGGTCCAGGAGCCCAGGACACTGCGGTCCGGGCCGGGCTGGCGCGAGGAGGCCATCGGCGCCCTCGACGAGATGTTCTACGAGGTGCGCCGCTTCGTCCTGGACGAGGACGCCGTCGCCGCCGACGACACCGACGGCCGCTTCCACGTCCTGAACGTCGTCGACGGCGAGGGCGTCGAGGTGCGCACGGCGGCGGGCCGGACGCATCCGCTGGCGTACGCGGAGACGCTCACCGTGCCCGCGGCCGTCGGCGCCTACGCGATCGCGGCCCGCGGCGGACCCGCGAAGGTCGTCAAGGCGCTCGTCCGGGGCGCCGCGTGAGAGCCGTCCTGGACATCGGCGGCACGCACGTCACGGCCGCGCTCGTCGACCCCGCCCGGGCCCGGGTGACGCGCCGGGTGCGGCGCCCGCTGGACGCGCGGGGCACCGCCGAGCAGGTCCTCGGCGCGGTGGTCCGCTGCGCCACCGACCTCGACGCCCCGCCCGGCGGCACCTGGGGCGTGGCCGTGCCCGGGCCCTTCGACTACGACAAGGGCGTCGCCCGCTTCGAGGGCGTCGGCAAGTTCGCCGACCTGTACGGCATCGACGTCGGGTCGGTGCTCCTCGACGGCGTCTGGCCCCGGCCCACGGGCGTCGCCTTCCTCAACGACGCGCACGCCTTCGCGCTCGGCGAGCAGCGCGCGGGCGCCGCCCGCGGCCACCGGCGGTGGATCGGCGTCACCCTCGGCACGGGCGTCGGCTCCGCCTTCCTCGCCGACGGCGAACCGCGCGGCCACGGGCCCGGCGTGCCGCCGCAGGGGCGCCTGGACCTGGTCACCGTCGACGGGCGCCCCCTGGAGGAGGTGGTGTCGCGCCGGGCCGTCCTCGCGCGGTACGGCGCGCCCGGCGTGGACGTGCGCGACGTCGCCGCGCGGGCGCGCGCGGGCGAGGCCCGCGCCTACCGGATCCTCGACGAGGCGCTCACCGCCCTCGGCCGGGTCCTCGCGCCCCGCGTACGGGACTTCGGCGCGACGGCGCTGGTCGTGGGCGGCGGCCTGACGGGCTCCTGGGACCTGGTCGGGCCCGCGCTGCGCGCCGGTCTGCGGGATACTCCGGTGAGGCTGCGCGTGGGGGCGCTGGGCGAGGACGCGGGCCTCGTGGGGGCGGCGGTCCACGCCGAGCGCTGAGGGGCGCCCGCGCGCGTGCGGTGACGGCCGGGGGCCGGGAAGGGAAGGCGCGGCATGCCCGCACGGGAGCCGAGGAGGGGCAAGCCCACGCTGCGGGACGTCGCCGAGCGGGCCGAGGTCAGCGCGATGACCGCGTCACGGGTGCTGCGCGACGACCCGAAGGTGCTGCCCGCGACCCGCGACCGGGTGCGCGCGGCCGCCGCGGCGCTCGGCTACCGGCCCAACGAGGTGGCCCGCAGCCTGCGCCTGGGCCGCGGCACCGGCCTGGTCGGACTCGTCGTCACCAACCTCGCCAACCCCTTCTACTCGCGGCTCGCGCTCGGCGTCGACGCCGTGGTGGCGGGCGACGGACTGAAGACGGTCATCGGCAACACCCGCCAGGACCCGCGGGGCGAACGGGACCTGGTCGCCGACCTGGTGGCGCGCCGCGTCGACGGCATCATCGCGGTGCCCGCGGGCGCCGACCACCGCCACCTCGCGGCGGCCGCCGCCGACGGCGTGCCCGTGGTGCTGGCGAGCCGCCCGCCCGACGGCTTCGACGCCGACTGCGTCCTGGTCGACGACTTCGGCGGCGCCCGCGACGCCACGGCCCGGCTGCTCGCCCGCGGCCACCGCCGCGTCGGCTTCCTCGGCTCGCCGCCCGCCGTGCACACCGGCACCGAGCGCCTGCGGGGCTACCGCGCCGCGCTCGCCGACGCGGGCGCGGCGGCCGACGCGCGCCTGGTGCGGCAGGGCCAGTCCCAGACCCACGAGGCCGAGCGCGCCGCGGCCGAGCTGCTCGCCCTGCCGGACCCGCCGACCGCGCTGTTCTGCTCCAACAACCGCAACACCATAGGGGCGTTCCGTGCCATCCGCGCCGCCCGCACCGGCACCGACCTCGCGGGCTTCGACGACTTCGAACTCGCCGACGCGCTCGGCCTGCCCCTGACCCTGGTGGCGTACGACAGCGACGAACTCGGCCGCGCGGCCGGGCGGTTGCTCCTGGACCGGCTGCGGGAGCGGCGCTCGCGGACAGCGGCCGCCGCGCCGTCCCGCACGGTGGTCCTTCCGACGAGTCTGGTGGAGTACGGCAGATAGCTCCGACATATGACGATGGCGGCTTTTGGGTGTGGACGCGAGGCTCGGTCGGCAGGACGATGCCCCCGCCCGGCCGACCGGACCCGGCGCCGGGACCTCATGGAGAGGGGGTTGTGCGTGAGCGGCACGCAGGCAGGGGACGGTGCCCCGAGGATCGCCGCGGCGGGCGAGGACGAACCGGCCGCCCGGGGCGTGGTCCCGCTCAGGGCGTCGGTCGCCGACGACGACCAGGCGGCGGACGTCGGCGGCCAGGCGGCGGCGGAGCCTCGGGTGCGTGAGCCCGAGGACGACGCCGAGGCGTGAACGGCACGGAACGGAACGAAGCAGTGCGCGCGGAATTCAGCCACCGGGAGGGGTAGGTAGTGAGCACAGTCATCCGGCGCGTCTTCAACGGCAGGGGACGCGGCAGCTTCGTCCAGCCCATCAACTCGCCCGTCTCCTTCAAGACCAGCAGCATCGTCGCCTCGATCACCGAAGTGGACGGCAACGGCGACCCGTTCGTCGGAGCCGCCCGCATGACGGTGCACAACGTGGCCGCCCGGGACGGCCAGTACGTCATCTGGGTCAACATCGAGTGGGGTGACGACCTGAACTACCGGCTGACGGTGCTCGTCAGCAACGACTAGCGACGACTAGCAACGACTAGCGACCCTGGGCCCGCTTCCGGGGCGTCTAGCAGGCGAACCGCGGTGAGCCCGGGGTCAGCACCGCCGTCGTCGGTGTGACCGACCAGACCTCGCGCAGCGCGGCGGTGAGCGACTCCAGCAGTTCGGCCATGTCGTCGGCGGCGGAGTCGTGCAGCGCCTCGGAGACGATCAGCACCTCCGACGTGGCCTCGCGCACCGCGGAGTAGCCGCTCTGCCGGTTGGTCCACCGCCGGGCGTGGGCCCGGCGCTCGTCGTCGGCGAAGACGACCTCACGGGCGTCGGGCCGCTCGACGGCGCCGGAGAACGTCTCGTACGCCTCGTCCCCGTCGGCGTACCGCACTTCGAGGTTCCCGGACACGCGGGAGACGTCGAAGACGCCGACGGGGATGGCGTACGCCAGCGACACCGCGTTGCACAGGTCGATCAGGGGGTGGATGCGCGGCAGGGCGCCCTCCTTGCGGAAGCGGCGCAGCAGGGACTCGGAGGCGCACCGGTACTGGGTGGGCTTGAGCCCCATCGCCGAGAACGCGCGCCGCCAGGCCTGGATCTCGGGCAACTGCCCCTCCGCGGTGCCGGAGAGCCGCGTGGCGGCGCGGGCGCCGCACGCGGCGACGGGGTCGTCGACGATCGCGTCCGGGGTGATGCCCTTGACGTGGATCACACCGGGGACGAGGGCCGGGAAGTCCTGCCACAGGGCGCTGGAGTGCTGGAAGTACACGATGAGGTTCCGATCGGCTGAGACGGACAGGGAGGGGCGATCCGGGGAAGCGAGGGGAGGGGAGGCGAGGGGAAGCGAGGGGAGGGGAGGCCGGGGGCGGCGGGGTCAGGACAGGGCCAGTGTGGCGGCCAGCGCGGCGAACGCGCCCGCGAAGACGCGCCGCAGCCAGGTCGTCACCCCCGGACGCGCGATGACGTGGTCCCGCATCGCCGCGGCGAACCGCCCGTACGCGGCGAACACGACGAACGTCACCAGCATGAAGCAGGCGCTGAGCTGGACCATGCGCGGCAGCGCGTGCGGGTCGTCGTCGCGCACGAACTGCGGCAGGAACGCGAAGAAGAACAGCGTCAGCTTCGGGTTCAGCAGATTGATCAGTACGGCGTTGAGGATGACGCCCGCCGCCGAGCGCGGGGCGCCGTCCTCGTCGGCGGTCAGCGGGCTCGTGTCGCGCAGGGTGCTCCAGGCCATGTACAGCAGGTACGCGACGCCGAGGTACTTCAGCGTCTGGTACGCGACCGGGCTGGTGTTCAGGACCGCGGCCAGGCCCGTGATCGCGGCCAGCACGTGCGGCACGATGCCGAGGGTGCAGCCGACGGCCGCGACGAGGCTGGCGCGGGCGCCCCGGGAGAGTCCGGCGGCGATGGTGTAGAGGGCGCCGGTGCCCGGTGTCGCCGTGATGACGAGCGAGGTGAGCAGGAACTCCATGCCTTGACTCTGGCGCGACAATGGCTCCATGAACAGGTCCAATGGATCTCCTTCCGGCAGGTCCATAACGCGGGACGGCTCCGGTGGCTCCGGCGGCACGGGTGCGCCCGCCCCGGCAGCGGCCTCGGACTTCCTCCAGCTCAATACCGCCGACGCCCCGAGGGGCGGCCTCGCCGACTGGCTGGCCCGGCAGATCCGGCGCGCGGTGGCGCGGGGCCTGCTGCCGGTGGGCAGCAGACTGCCCGCGACCCGGGTCCTGGCGGCGGAGCTGGGCGTGTCGCGCGGCGTGGTCACCGAGGCCTACCGGCGGCTGACGGAGGACGGGCACGTGGCGGGGCGGGGACGGGGCGGCACGGTGGTGGTGGCGGCGCCGCTGGGGCGTCCGGCGCCCGAGGCCGGAGACTCGTCCCGCGCGGGAAGCGAGCCGGGCCCCTTGAGCGGGGAGCCGGGCCGTGCGGGCGGGGAGCCGGGACCCGCGGGCGCGGCCGACCGCGGCCTGTTCGCGGACCCGGACGCCACCGACGTCTTCGACGCGCTGCGCGCCGCCCCCGCCCGCATCGACCTGTCGCCGGGCCTGCCGGACCTCGCGGCGTTCCCGCGCGCCGCCTGGCTGCGGGCCGAGCGCGCGGTGCTCGCCGCTCTGGCGCCCTCGGACTTCGGGTACGGCGATCCGCGCGGCACCCCGGCCCTGCGCCGCGCCGTCGGGCGCTGGCTGGCCCGCAACCGGGGCATCGCGGTGGACCCGGAGGACGTCCTGATCGTCGCCGGGACCGCGCAGGCGCTCGGCCTCCTCGCGATCCTGCTGCGCGCCGAGGGCATCACCGAGGTCGCCCTGGAGGACCCCAGCTCGCTCGGCCTGCGCCAGCACCTGCACAACGCGGGGCTCGCCACCCCGCCGGTCCCGGTGGACGCCCACGGCGTCCGCGTGGACGCCCTGCGCGCCACCGGCGCCCCGGCGGTGCTGCTCACGCCCGCCCGCCAGTTCCCGACCGGCGTGGTCCTCGACGGCGCCCGGCGCCGCGCCCTGGCCGACTGGGCGACGCGGGAGGGCGGCCTGGTCATCGAGGACGACTACGACGCCGAGCACCGCTACGACCGGCCGCCCGTCCCCGCCCTGCGGTCCACGCTCCCCGACCACGTCGCGTACGCGGGCAGCGTGTCCAAGCTGCTCGCCCCCGCCCTGCGCGTGGGCTGGCTGCTGGCGCCCCGCCGCCACCACGGCGCGCTGGTCGACGCCAAGCGCTTCGCCGACCTCGGCAACGCGGCGCTGCCGCAGCTGGTGCTCGCCCACCTGATGGAGTCCGGCGGCCTTGAGCGCCATCTGCGGTTCCTGCGCCGCCGCCACCGGGTGCGCCGCGACACCATGATCGAGGCCATCAGGACCCGCCTGCCGGGCGCCGTCGTCCACGGGGCCGCGGCGGGCCTGCACCTGATGGTCACCTTCGACGCCGCGACGGCCGCCCGGACGCCCGACGACACGGCGCTCGCCACGGCGGCCCTGGAGCGCGGCGTGAAGGTCCAGCCGCTGTCGTGGCACACCCAGCGCCCGCACGGCCCCGGCCTGGTGCTCGGCTACGCGGCCAGTACGCCGACGGACATCGCGGAGGGGGTGGGCGTCCTGGGCGAACTGGTGGGCTGACCCGGTCCCGTACGCGCACCGGTGCTCCGGAGGAGGCTTCCTACCGGTGCTCCGGCCGCGCGGTGCGTGCCTCGATCGCGTGCAGCACCGCCGCCATGTCCTGCCCGCCGTGCCCCAACGCCACGGTGTCGGCGAAGAGTTCATGGCACACGTCGAGGAGCGGCGAGGCCACGCCGCTGGCGCGGGCCGCGTCCGCGACGAGCTGATTGTTCATCAGGACATCGCGGACGGCGGCCTGTACGGCGAAGTCGCGGGCCAGCAGCTTGGGCGCCTTCATCCGGGACACGCTGCTGGCCATCGGTCCGGCGTCAAGCACGTCCAGGAACTGCCGTACGTCGAGGCCCTGCCGCTCGGCGAAGTGGAACGCCTCGGCGAGCCCGGTGACCGTGGTGATCAGGAACAGGTTCACCGCGAGCTTCATCGACAGCGCGTGCGGCACCGCGCCGCAGACGAACGACTCGTGGCACATCGGCCGCAGCAGCGGCCGCACCGTCGCCACCGCCGACTCCTCGCCCGCCAGCATCGCCACCAGCCGCCCGGCCTCGGCGGGCACGCGGGAGCCGGACACGGGCGCCTCCACATACCGCCCGCCCGCCGCGCGGACATCGGCCTCAAGGCCGCGCGAGTACTCCGGCGAGGTCGTCCCCATGGGCACGATGACGCGGTCGGCGACCCGCGCCGCGAACCGTGCCGTGCCCCGGCCGAGGGTCGCGTCGATCGCGTCCGCGTCGGCCAGCATGAGGAAGGCGACGTCCGCCTTCGCCAGCACCTCGTCGGGGCCGTCCGCCACCCGGGCCCCCGCCGCGCGCAGGGGCCCGGCCTTCGCGGCGGTGCGGCTCCAGACGGTCAGCTCCGCGCCGGAACGGGCCAGATTGAGCGCCATGGGCTGCCCCATGACGCCGAGCCCCAGGAATCCCACGTCCACCGCACACCCCGTCTCTGACCCGCCCAGCGGGCCGCTGACCTCTGTGTCTATGACAGCCGTCATAGTAGCCCGCGCTACCCTGCCCACCACAGGGATGCCCGCCGCCTAAGCTGACCGGATCCGTGATCGGCGCGGGTCGGTGCAGGTCAGCTCAGGTCAGCTTTGGTTGTGCAGGTCAACTCCGGTCGCGCGGCCGGTGTCAGGTCGTGCAGGTCAGTTCACGTCAGTTCAGGTCAGTTCACGTCAGTTCAGGTCAGTTCACGTCAGTTCAGGTCAGTTCACGTCAGTTCAGGTCAGTTCACGTCAGTTCAGGTCAGTGTCAGATCAGGGGAGGCCGACGATGGGGTCCGAGCGGGGGCCGCGTGAGCGCATGGTGTTCAGCGCCGCCCAGTTGATGCGCCGCCGGGGCGTCGCCGCCACCGGGATGCGCGACGTCGTCGCCCACGCGCGGGCGCCGCGCGGCTCGCTCCAGCACTACTTCCCCGGCGGCAAGGAGCAGTTGGTCAACGAGGCCGTGCGGTGGGGCGGGAACTACGCGGCCCGGCGCGTCGCCCGCTTCCTCGCCGCCCTGCCCGAGCCCACGCCGAGCGGACTGTACGCGCAGATGGTGCGGCAGTGGACCGACGAACTCCAGGCGACGCCCGACGCCACGACCGGCTGCCCCGTCGCCGCCGCCGTCGTCGACTGCGTCGAGACCACCGAGTCCACCAGGACCGCCGCGGCGGAGGCGTTCGCCTGCTGGACCCGCCCGGTGGCCCGGGCGCTCACGGACATGGGCGTCCCCTCCGCCCGGGCCGAGTCCCTCGCCACCCTCATGATCAGCGCCGCCGAGGGCGCCCTGCTCATCGCCCGCGCCGAGCGCGACGCCCGCGCCCTGACGGCGGTGGCACGGGAGTTGGGGCCGCTGCTGGACGCGGCGGTGACGCGGCGGCCGTGACCGGACCCCCGGGGCCCGGCGTGATCAGATAGCGGGATGACGCTCCCGGAGAACGCCTACCACGACCGCCTCGGTGACTACTTCGCGCAGCTCGCCGGTGCCAGCCCGTACAACGCCCACACCGACCGCCCCGCCACCCTCGCCCTCGCGGGCGACGTCGCCGGTCGCCACGTCCTCGACCTCGGCTGCGGCGCCGGGCACTACACCGCCGACCTGCTCGACCGCGGCGCCCGCGTCACGGCGGTCGACGGCAGCGCCACACTGCTGCGGCACGCCCGCGACCGCGTCGGCGACCGCGCCGAGCTGCGTCGGCACGACCTGGACACGCCCCTGGACTTCGCCGCCGACGCCACCTACGACGGAGCCGTGTGCGCGCTCGTCTACCACCACGTCACGGCCCGCGCCCAACTCCTCGCCGAACTGCGCCGCGTGCTGCGCCCCGGCGGCTGGCTGGTCCTCTCCACCACCCACCCCACGGCCGAGTGGCTGCACCACGGCGGCTCGAACTTCGACGACGCGTGGGTGGACGCCAGGCTCCCCGACCCGTCGCTGACCATCCGCTACCAGCGGCTGACCCTGGAGGCCCTGCTGGGCGAGTGGCTGGCCGCGGGCTTCACCCTGGACCGCCTCGTCGAGCCGCGGCCACTGCCACAGCTGCGGGACGTCGACGAGGCCCGGTACGAGAAGCTGAGCCAGGAACCGTCCTTCCTGGCCGTGCGGCTGCTCACGAGCGCGCGCTGACCCCGGGCCCGGGCCGCCGCGCCCACGTCTCCAGGTCCCCGGTCCGCTCCCGGCGTACGAGCATCAGCGCCTCGGCGACCAGGACGTGCCGCAGGTAGCGGGCCACCAGCACGAGGTGCGCCCGCTCCGCGGCGGCGGGCACGTCCGCGCCCGGCAGCGCCGCGAGCCGCTCCTCGGCGGACACCGGCGGCTCACCGCGCTCCCGCGCCCCGGCGGCGTACAGCAGCGTCGCCGCGGCCTGCGCCGCCACCACGTCCTCGGCGGGGTAGCCGCGGTCCCGGCGGGCCACCTGCGCCACCGCGCGGGCGGGCGCGGCGCTCATCCAGGGGCTGAGGCTGCGGGCCCCGTCGCGGATCTCGACCAGGCGGCGGGACAGGGCGATGCGGGTGTCCCAGCCGCTCCACAACAGGCCGGGGGCGAGGACCAGGTGGGGGTCGGCGCGCACCACCGTGCCCCACAGCGGCTGAAGGGTCCGGTGGTCGCGCCGCTCCTCCCGGCGGGCGGTGACCGTGAGCCGGGACATGCCGTGGGTGACGGCGAGCCCGCTGGCGATGGTGGCCAGCCAGGAGACGTCGGCGAGGAAGTCGAGCCGGTAGCCGCCGCTGACGGAGCAGAGGACGACGGTCACGGAGCAGACGACGTGGGCGACGTCCAGGGCCAGCGCGAGCGCGAACCAGACCACGCAGGGCCGCAGGTCCCCGGCGAGCGTCCCCGGGCCGTCGGGCGCGACCAGGCCGCGGAACTGGAGCAGCGTCACCCCCACGGTGAGGAACAGGGCGACCACGTACGTGAGGTGGAGGGCCGCCACCTCGGGCACGTGCCCGTAGGCCGCCGCGAAGCGGACCGGGCGGTCCGCGTCCAGCAGATCCGCGCGGGCGTAGAGCACCGCCATGACGACGATCGTCCCGGCGTACACCGGCGCCCAGGCGAGCACGGTGCGGCGCAGCACGTGCGGAGCCCGGCGCTCCGGGCGCCACAGCTGCGTCATCAGATGGGCGTGGCCGACGCACAGGAGCGTCAGGCAGTAGATGAGCAGCGCGGGCAGGCTGGGGGAGCCGACGGCCGCGCCGACGGCGTCGTGGACGGCGGGCGCGCTCAGCAGGAAGGCGAGCCCGGCGTTGGCGAGGACGGAGGCGGTGAGCTTGAGCGCGAGGTCGGGTTCGCGGCGGGCCGCGAGCGCCTTGACGGCGGCGAGGGCGAACTGGACCGCGGCGAGGCCGAGGTTGACGACGGTGCACACCACGAGCCACATCAGACGTCGGACCACCGGTGGGCGAACGCGGTCGTCATCGAGCCGGTGCGGCTGACGCCGTCGTCCAGGCAGAGCAGCAGCAGGCCGACGGTGGCGAAGACCTCCGCCGACCACTCCTCGTCCTCCTCGTACCCGCAGCGCAGCCGCGCCGGGCGGGACAGCACGTCGCGGACGGCGTCGGCGGGCAGGGAGGGCAACTGGGCGGTGACCGCGTCGAGGTCGAGCAGGTCGCAGGCGGCGACGGACGGGGTGCCCGCGTCCGGCGGCTCGCGCAGCAGGTGGTACAGCTCGTGCAACAGCACGTGCAGGCCCTGGCGTTCGCTGGTGTCGGCGGTGACGACGACGGTGTCACCGGCCCGGCCCTGCACGCAGAAGCCGCTCACGTGCGGGGGCAGGGCCAGGCGCAGCACGGTGATCGGGCGGCGGCGCCGGGCGGCGACGGCGTCGATCAGGTCCTGGAGGCCGTGTCCCGGGCGCAGGCCCAGGTCGACGCGGATGATGCGGGTGGCCCGGCGGCGGGCCCGGGCCCAGGCCCGGTGCTTGCGCACGGCCGCGCGGGCCCGGGCCGTCGCGCCCAGCGCGGAGGCCGGACGGAGGCGGTGCCACGGCGTCGCGAGCACGGGGTCAGTCCACCGGTCCGGGCGGGGGAACCGGGGACCGCCGGGTCTCAGCGGCGGCCGCCCCACGCCCCCGGGTCGCTTCGTGCTCATGGACACGCCCCACGCTCCCTCAGTAACCGTCCGTACAGGCCGACATGCGGAGCGAGATTATCAAGCGGCCGCCCCGCGGTGGCGGGGACCCTGGTCCGTCAACCGGCTCCGGCGGGCGCGTCAACCTCCCTGGCCGGGCGCGGGGTTCGGGGCGCGCCACGGGCCGGGCGCTCACGCGCCTCCGACCGGCAGGCACACCAGGCGCGGCGCCAGCGTGACCGGCAGCGCCCGCACGGAGTTCGCGGCGCGGCCCGGCAGCGGCATCGGGGCGTCCAGGTCGGTGCGGGTGACGTCGAAGCTGGTGAACAGCGCGTGCAGCGCGGTCCCGGCCATCAGCCGGGCCAGCGGGGCGCCCACGCAGTAGTGCGCGCCCCGGGCGAAGGCCAGGTGCTGGTCGGCGTCCGCGCGCGTCACGTCGAACGCGTCGGCGCCGGGGCCGAACTGGGCGTGGTCGCGCCCGGTGGCGGCCAGGTGGACGAGCACGGGCTCGCCCGCGCGGACCGTCACGCCGGTGCCGGGCACCTCCAGGTCGGTGGCGGCGTAGCGGAACATCACGGTGTGCACGGGGCAGTCGCGGCGCAGCGTCTCCTCGACGACTCCGGACCAGTCGCTGCCCGCGGCGCCCTGGCGGGCGAGGGCCAACTGGCCGGGGTGGTCGAGGAGGTTGCGGGCCGCGTTCGTGATGAGGTTCTGGGTGGTCTCGTGCCCGGCGACGAGGAACAGGACGAGGGTGTCGACCAACTCCCGTGCGCTGAGCGGGGTGTCGGCGGCGTCGTGCGCCTCGATCAGGGCGGACGTCAGGTCGTCGCCCGGCGTGACGCTCTTGGCGGCGGCGAGGGCGTCGAGGGCCTCGCGGATGCCGGTGTCGGCGGCCTGGGCGTCGGCCGCCGTGACGTGGCGGTGGTGCAGCGCGCCGTAGAGGTCGGCCAGGCGCTGCCGGTCCACCGGGTCGGTGAGGCCGAACAGTTCGCACAGGACGCGCAGGGGCAGGTGGAAGGCGAAACAGCGGCGCAGGTCGACGGGGCCCGCGGGGGCCGCGAGGGCGAGGCCTTCGATGAGTTCGGCGGTGAGGTCCTCGACGCGGGGCCGCAGCCGCGCGACCCTGCGGGGGGTGAACGCCCGGCCGACCAGGGTGCTCAGCCGCCGGTGGTCGGCCCCGTCCTTGGTGAGCATGCTGTCGACGGCGACCAGGCGCAGCAGCGGCCAGCCGTCGGGGAGTTCGCCGTCGCGGTACGCCGACCACAGGCGGGGGTTCTTGACGAATCCCCGGGTGCGGAACACCGCGTTGGCGACGGCGTGGTCGGCGGTCGCCCAGGCCCGCACCGACCCGGGCAGCTCCACCGGTACCAGCGGTCCGAGGGCGCGGATGCGGTGGCCCTGGGCGGGCACGTCGGCGGCGTACTCGTCGAGGCGGAGCAGCGGGTGCGCGAGATCCATCAGTGGCCTTCACGGGAAGCTGGCCCGCGGACGCAGGCGGGCGCGTGGCTGACAGGACGGGAGCGCGGGGCGCGCACGGCGACGAGGGGCGCTCGCCGCGCACGGCGGGCGGGGCGGCGGCAGGGCGGTAACGGCGGGTCGGTGCTCGGCCGCGGGGCTGCTGTGAGGGTCATCGCATCGGGTTCCGGGTCGGCCAAGAGGCGGGTGCTGGACGGTGGTTGGCGGGGCCGCGACCGGGCGCGCGGACCCCGTACCGATCACCCGCCGATCCTCTGCCACACGCAGGTTGTGTGTCAACAATTGAGGACACCGCTGGCCGGGGACGATCGAGGTGGATACGCTCGGGGGCGCCCAACGAGTTCGGTGGCCCCATGGAGACCTTCAGGTGAACGCAGCCGACCATCACCCGGCGCCTGCACACGAGATCGCCCGCCTCCTCGACGACGTCGACGCCTACGCCCGGCGCCTGGGGACCTCGCGCGGCCGCCTCCTGGACGTCACGCTCATCTCCCGTGCCACGGGCATCGAGCCCCCGCGGGTGCGCGCGCTGCTCGCCGGTGAGCCCCCGGAGGAGGAGCCGCGCGAGAAGTACGCGCGGGAGAGCTTCCGCAAGGCGCTGTTCCAGCAGCGCCTGCGCTTCCTCCAGCGGACCCGCCTGAAGGAGACGGCGACGGGCCAGGAGCCGTACGGGCTGCGGGAGATCTCCCGGGCGACCGGCATCTCGGCCCAGCACGTGTCGAACCTGATCAACGGCGAGCGCGGCGCCAACCACGACCACGCCGCCCGCCTGGAGCTGTTCTTCCGCGTGCCGGAGGGCTTCTGCTCCCGCACGGAAGGGGCCGCGCTCATCGCCTATCTGCGCCGGATGGTCAACGAGGACCTGCCGAAGCTCGCGACACGGGCGGTGCTTCAGGAACTGGGCGCGCGCTCCGTGGCGTTGCGCAGCACGCGGGACGGGGCCCAGATCGACACCCTGCGTGATCTCCTTCCGGCCCTCGACGAGGTGGTCCGGCTGATGCAAGAGCGGAATCCGGACGCCCCCGGCCCGGCGGCGAGCCGTAGGGCGAGCGGTGGCCGCCGCGCTACGCGCGTTGCGGCGCCCGCTCGCGGCCCGGCCGGGGACACTGCGGATCAACGGGTGACGGACACCCTTGTGACATGCGTCGTTCTCAATCGTTGACACCGAGTGTGATAGTGCATCAGGATCAGTCTCACGCCAGAGCCGGGGGGCAGGTTGGCTCTGACGTCGAGCGACGCCTGCCCGGAGGTTCCTCTCGTTGACATGGCCTGTTTCCGAGGCAACCCGCATGGGGGCGGGAGCGTCGGGTCAACGGCCTCCCGACTCCACGCATCTGCGCACACCGCGTCCGGCGCCGGACGCGGCGTACTGGAGGGCACGCCCGCCCGACCGCAGTGCGTTGCCTGGGGGATTGGTCGGCCCCCGCGAGTGGAACGAACGCTTCACCAGGTGATGCCATGACCCCCGTGGGCACAGGACCACGGAGGTCGGGGAGGAACGATGAACAGGCGGCGACAGCGCGTCAGGCCCTTGAGCCCGTCAAGGGCGCGCGCGTGGGCCCGGTGACATGTCCAGTGGACGTGACACCGGGCCGTTGCGTACCGGCGATCGTCACCAGGTGTACGCCCCTGAGCCCAGGGGGACCCGCCCTGGTCCCGCGCTGGTGCTCACGTCATGTCTTGGCTGAGTCAGGAAGATGCCATGGATACTGCCGCACCGCCCCTCGCCGCTTCGGCGGGGGCCTTCATCACCGACGAGCGCGGTGATGTGCTGATGGTCAAACCGGAGTACACGGAGTACTGGAACCTCCCGGGAGGCCACGTCGACGGAGAGGAGTCCCCGAGCGTCGCCTGCGCTCGTGAGGTACGCCGGGAGCTGGGGCTCGACATCGAGGTACGCGACCTGCTGGTGGTCGCCTGGCTCGACTCCGGAGGGCAGATGCCCCGCGTGCACTACGTCTTCGACGGTGGTGAGGTGAGCGCGCGGCAACGGCGCTCGATCCACCTGGAGGAGAACGACGCGGGCAGCTACTGCTTCGCCGCCCCCGAGCGGGTGGAGGCCCCGCTGATCCCGCCGTTCGCCCAGCCCCTGTGGGCGGCGGCCCTCACCGCCCGCAGGACCAAGCGCATGGTCTGTCTCGAAGTCGAGGTCTGACCCGCGCTGCCCGGGAGAGCGCCGAGCCGACCGGTCCCTGTCCCGTCAGCGCGACGGCAGGCACGGCACGACGCACGAACCTGACAGGATGCCGCCCGCGCCCGTGCGCGGGCGGCATCCGCACGGTCACGCGGACGGTCAGGCGACGACGCCGCTGTCGTCGATGACGATCTTCTTGGCCGTGGTGCCGGAGCGGCTGCCGAGGCCCTCGATCGCCTTGACGACGTCCTCGCCCTCGACGACCTCGCCGAAGACGACGTGCTTGCCGTCCAGCCACGGGGTCACCACGGTGGTGATGAAGAACTGCGAGCCATTGGTGCCCGGACCCGCGTTGGCCATGCTCAGCAGGAACGGACGGTCGTGCTTCAGCTGGAAGTTCTCGTCGGCGAAGGTCTCGCCGTAGATGCTCTTGCCGCCGGTGCCGTTGCCGTTGGTGAAGTCACCGCCCTGGAGCATGAACTCGGGGATGACGCGGTGGAAGGGCGCGCCCTTGTAGCCGAAGCCGTTCTGGCCGGTGGCCAGCTCGCGGAAGTTGCGGGCCGTCTTCGGCACGACGTCGTCGAAGAGCCGGAAGACGATGCGGCCCAGGCTCTCGCCGTTGGCCGACACATCGAAGTAGACATTTTCACTCATGGCCCCGATTCTCCATGCTCCCCGCGTTCACGTCGAAGACGGCCCCCCGTATCGCGTGGTGCGCCCGGCCGTCCGGGGCCCGCGCGAGGCCCGGCGGGGCCCGGATCGGGCGGCGGCGCGGCCTTGCGCGGGGCCGCGCCGGGCCGCCCGCCGACCTGCGGGAACCGGGGTACGAGAGAAAGATCACTTCCGGTCCGGGGGCGGGCCGCCCGGGGGTGGCGGGCGCCACCGCGATCGGTGGCACCGGCCGTGCGCGGTGTCCCTGTGCCCTCAGGGGTCACGCGGCCGCCGCCCTCCCCGGCGCGCCCTCGGGGCGCTCGGAAGGCGCCAATCCCTCGCGCGGCGCCCCGTTCCGCAGGATCATGTCCCGGTGAACGCGGCTGTGACCAGCCGGTGTTCGGGATCTCGGCCGTTGACCGGAGTTTCGCGTGACGAGGGTGGGTGAGGACCATGGGGCGGCTCGTCCCCGCGGTGACCAGAGCGCTGGACATACTCGAACTGTTCCTGGAGGGCGACGGCACGCTCTCCGCGCCGGACATCACGCGCAAGCTGTGCCTGCCGCGCACCACCGTGCATGAGCTGGTCACCACCCTCGCGGCCCGCTCCTACCTGGTGCCGCTGCCCGACCAGCCGGGCCGCTACCGCCTCGGCGTACGCGCCTACCAGCTGGGCAGCCGCTACGCCGAGCAGCTCGACCTGGCCGCCGAGGGCCAGGTGGTCGCCCGCGAGGTCGCCGAGACCTGCGACGAGACCGTGCACGTCGCGATGCTCGACGCCCTCGACGTCATCTACGTGGCGAAGGTCGACTCCACCCACGCCGTGCGCATGGTCTCCGCCGTGGGCCGCAGGCTGCCCGCCCACTGCACCGCGGTCGGCAAGATGCTCCTGGCCTGTCTGCCCGAGGACGAACTGGACCTGCGCATCGAGGAGGAGGGCGAGCTGGTCGCGATGACCCGCCGGAGCATCACCGATCCCGACGCGCTGCGCGCCGCGCTCGCCGCCATCCGCCTGCGCGGCGTCGCGGTGGAGCACCGGGAGTCCAACCCGGACGTGAGCTGTGTGGCGGCGCCCGTCAGGAACGGCGACGGGGAGGTCGTCGCCGCCTTGTCCATCTCGGTGCCGATGGTCCGCTGGAGCGACGAGCGCGAGAGCGAGCTGGCCGCGCTGGCCGTCAAGGGCGCCTTCGACCTCTCCGCCCGCCTCGGCTACCGGGGCGCGAGCGACTGACCCGGGGCCGGGCTCGGGGTCGAGGAGGTGGGGGGCGAGGGGCGGGGAGCCGGGGTGCGCCGCGCGCGCCGGAGGAGGCGCGGGTCACACCTGCGCGCGTATCACGTTCCGCGGTGCTCGTTCCGTCCGAAGGGGTGCAGGCACCGGCGCCACCACGCACTGGCCACCCCAAGGAGGGCACCATGGACGCGCGTCTGAACCTCTTCACCAACGTGGTCACGAGCAAGTCCCTGAAGCACCTGGTCACGGCCTCGAAGGTGATCGAGGACTCGTCGCTGCCGACCGCGACGCGGGATCTGGTGCTGCTGCGGGCCAGCCAGATCAACGGGTGCGGCTTCTGCGTCGACATGCACGCCAAGGACGCCGAGGCGGCGGGGGAGACCTCGCCGCGCCTCCACCTGGTCGCGGCCTGGCGGGAGGCCACGGTGTTCACCGACGCCGAGCGGGCCGCCCTGGAACTGGCGGAGGAGGGGACGCGCATCGCGGACGCCGCCGGGGGCGTCAGCGACGAGGTGTGGGCGAACGCCGCGCGCCACTTCGACGAGGAGCAGCTGGGCGCCCTGGTGGCCCTGACCGCCCTCATCAACGCCTTCAACCGCGTGAACGTCATCACCCGGCAGCCCGCGGGCGACTACCGGCCCGGCCAGTTCGGCTGAACCGGCTCTCCGCGGACAACGGCCCCGTGGCGCCCGGCACGTGCACACACGCGCCGGGCGCCTCGGGGCCTCACGCCGGGGCGGGGGCGCCTCACCGGCGTTACAGGTTGTCGCCCCAGCCGCCCTGGATCATCGTCTGGAACGCCCAGGCGCCGTCCCGCTTGATCAGGATGTCGGCGTACCGGAGCTGCTGCGTCTGGCCGTCCATCGTCATCGTCGAGTCCGTGAAGACCACCGCCATGGAGGCGGAAAGGAACACCGGGGTGCGGGTCGACTCGAAGGTGATGTCCTGGCTGCCGTCGCCCATCACCTGGGTCATGGTCGCGACGAACTGCTCGCGGTCCCACTGCGCCGACCGGCCGTTCCCCGCGGAGTCGTCGCTCACCAGGTTGAGCGGGAACACCGCCATGTCCGCCATGCGCTCCACGTCCCGCTTGCCGCTCGCCGCGTCGTAGGCGGCGAACCAGGCGTCCAGGCTGGCGCGGTCCTCCGGAGCGGGGCTGTATCCGGTGTCGGGCAGGTGCGTCATGCAGTCTCCTTGCTGTCCGGGGCTCTTCGACCCCCCAGGCCACGTAGTCAAGCTTGACTACGTGAAGAAGGTATACCGCCGAGTCTGGCTAGTCAAACTTGAATAATGCGTTCTGGCTGTGATCCGCATCACGGGGTGCGGCGCGGTGGGGTCAGTCGCCCTCGGGGGTCGGGGCGAAGACGCGGCTGAGGAGGGCGTGCAGCGTCGCCCGCTCCTCGGCGTCGAGCGTGGCCAGGCCCGCCGTCGTGGCGTGCATGGAGGCGCGGATGGCGTCGATGGTCCGCTCGCCCTCGGGTGTGAGGACGACGTTCTTGACGCGGCGGTCGCCGGGGCTCGCCTCGCGCCGCACCAGGCCGCGCTTCTCCAGGCGGTCGACGATGCCCGTCATGTTGGAGGCGTCGCAGGCCAGGGTCCCGGCGAGCGCGCGCATCGCGGCGGGGCCCCGGCGCAGCACGCTGAGCGTCTTGGCCTGGCTCGCCGTGAGCCGCTGGTCGGCGGCCGCGGCCGTGAAGTCGCCGTAGTAGGCGCCGAGCGACACCGAGAGCAGCTCCATGAGCTGCCCCGTGTCGACGCGAGGGTGTCCTGGCATGTGATCCACCGTACGCCCTGAAACTTGACCATCTCAAATATTGCTGTCTACCGTGAACGTATTACTTGAAGTCCTCAAGCTTCCATGTTCTTAAGTAGTTGCCACGGTCTCCGGCAGACGCTCTCGCGCGGGCGCTCCCCAGCAGCCGCCCGCCAGCAGGTGCCGTGACGCAGTGGGGAAAGAGTTTCCGTGTCTCACACGCCGCCCACGGCCCCCGCGCGGGCCTCCGGGCAGACCGCGGTCGTCCTGGTCCTCGGGCTCGCCGCCATGGTCGTCTCGATGATGCAGACGCTGGTCGTGCCGATCCTCGGGATCATCCAGCGCGACCTCGACGTCACCACCGCCAACGTGAGCTGGGTGACCACCGCCACGCTGCTGTCCGCCGCCGTCTTCACCCCGCTGCTCGGCCGCTTCGGCGACCAGCACGGCAAGAAGCCCACCCTCGTGGGCGTCCTGCTCGTGATGATCGCGGGATCGGTGCTCGCCGCCACCACGTCCTCGCTGACCTGGCTGATCGTCGGCCGGGTGCTCCAGGGCGCGGCGACCGCGATCTTCCCCCTCGCCCTGTCGGTGCTGCGCGAGGAGGTCAGGCCGGAGCGGCTGCACGGCGCGATGGCCCTGGTCAGCGGCACGCTCGCGTTCGGCAGCGGCCTCGCCCTGGTCGGCGCGGGCCTCCTCACCCAGGGCGACGACCCCGACTACCACCGGGTCTTCTGGCTCGCCGTGGTCCTGGCCGTCGTGGCGCTGATCGGCGTCCTGGCCGTCGTACCCGCGTCGCGTACGAAGACGGGCGGACGCACCGACTGGCTGGGCGCCCTCACCCTCGCCGCCCTCCTGGTCCTGCTGCTCCTGCCGGTCTCGCAGGGCCACGAGTGGGGCTGGACCTCCGGGCGCACGCTCGGGAGCTTCGCCGGGGCCGTCGTCATGGCGGGCGTCTGGGCCGTCACCGAGCGGCGCGTCAGGGAGCCCATGGTGGACATGCGGATGTTCACGCACCGGCCCGTGCTCTTCACCAACCTCGCGGGCCTGCTGCTCGGCTTCGCGATGTTCGCCCAGTTCATCGGCGTGTCGTACCTGGTGCAGATGCCCGAGGCCCTGGCCGGTTACGGCTTCGGCGCCTCGGTGCTCGCGGCCTCGGTCGTCTACCTGCTGCCGACCACGCTGGTCTCGCTGCTGGGCGCCCAGCTCGGCGGCGTCCTGGTGCGCCGGATCGGGGCGCGGCACACGCTGGCGGTCGGCGCCGCCTTCGGCGTCCTCGGCTTCGCCTGGCTGACCCTGGCGCACGGCACCACCGCGTCGGTGATCGGCGCGGGCATGGTGGTCGGCGTGGCGATCAGCTTCGGCTACGCCGCGATGCCCGCGCTCATCGTCGCCAGCGTCCCGGCCCACCAGACCGGCATCGCCAACGGCATCAACTCCATCTCCCGCTCGGTCGGCAGCGCGATCGCCAGCGCGATGATCACCACGCTCCTCGCGTCGAAGACCATCGAGCTCCCGGCGGGCATGCCCGCGCTGCCCCAGGAGAGCCAGTTCACCCTGAGCTTCGCCCTCGCCGGGGCGGCGTTCGTCCTGGTCGCCGCCGTCGCCCTGCTCGGGCTCAGGGCGGCGCGCACACCGCGTACGACCGGCCCGACGAAGGTGGCGGAGTCCGGCACCCCGGAGCGCGCCCGGGTCTGAACCCGACGTCGGCGCCGAAGGCGCACGGCCCGGCCGCCACCCCCGTCGGCGGCCGGGCCGCACGCCTGCCGCCGGTGCCCGCCGCCGGTGTCAGACGCACACGTCCGCCGCGGGCGTCAGGCGCCGCCGGTCACCGGCCGCCGCGCGGCTGGGTGAAGCGCACCATGGTGCCGCACGGGTCGCGGAACGCGCAGTCGCGGACGCCGTAGGGCTGGTCGACCGGCTCCTGGAGGACCTCGCCGCCCGCGGCCCGGACGCGCTCGAAGGTGGCGTCGCAGTCGTCCGTGTGGAAGAGGACGCCGCGCAGCAGGCCCTTGGCGAGCAGTTCCGCCATGGCCCGCCGGTCGGCGGGCGAGACGTTCGGGTCGGCGACCGGCGGTTCGAGCACGATGTTCACGTCGGGCTGCGTCGGCGCGCCGACGGTGACCCAGCGCATCCCCTCGAACCCGACGTCGTTCCGCACCTCGAGGCCCAGGACGTCCCGGTAGAACGCGAGCGCCTTGTCGTGGTCGTCGACGGCGATGAAGCAGGTGGAGAGCTTGATGTCCGTGCCGTGCACGGGGCGGGTTTCCATGCCGTTCACGCTAGGACCGGACCGCGGGGCGGCGCTTCTCCGATCCTGACCGACCTGACCGACCTGACCGACCTGAGCGAGCCGACCGACCTGGGTGGCTAGCCCGACCCGGCGGGCCCGGCGGCCTTGACCGGGCGCGTGTGGATCTTCGCGATGCAGGGCGGCAGTGCCGCGTCGTCGCCGTGGTCACGGGCCCGGTACGCGCTCGGGGTCTCTCCGACCAGTTCGGTGAAGCGGGAGCTGAACGAGCCGAGCGACGTACAGCCCACCGCGAAGCAGACCTCCGTCACCGACAGGTCGCCGCGCCGCAGCAGCGCCTTGGCCCGCTCGATCCGGCGCGTCATCAGATAGCTGTACGGCGTCTCCCCGAAGGCGGCGCGGAAGCTCCGGGAGAAGTGGCCCGGCGACATCAGTGCGACACGGGCGAGCGCCGGGACGTCGAGCGGCTTGTCGTACTCGCGGTCCATCAGGTCGCGGGCCCGGCGCAACCGGACGAGGTCTTCCCACAGCACGCGACCACCATCCCACACCCCCGTACGCGGGGGAGGGCCGCCCGCCCCCGGAGCCGTCCCCGCCGAACGGGAGGGCGCCGGGGTCAGGACGCCACGTACACGTTGAGCGGCGACACCCCGTCCAGGTCGACCTGGAGGCCGCGCAGCTTGCGCGAGTACGGATACGTGCGGATCGGGACGTACACGGGCACGGCCGCCGCCTCCTCCATCACGCGCCGGTCGACCGCGGACCACAGCTCGCCCGCGGCGCTCAGCGAGGTCGCGGCGTCGGCCGCCTCCATCGCGGACGCGACCCGCGCGCTCTTCAGCCGGGAGTAGTTCGACGACTTCGGGTAGGTGAACGCGCCGTTGAAGTAGTCGGGCAGGAACGACGACGCGACGGGCAGGCCCGCGCCGACCGGCATGCGGAACAGGTCGTACTTCCCGGCGCCCGCGTTGCGGTAGTAGTCGGTGGTGTCGGCCTTCTTCAGCTCGACGCGGAAACCGGCCCGGTTCAGCGCGGCCCGGATGACCTCGGCCCGCTTGGCGTCCTGGTCGCTCACGCTCGAGTAGCCGAGGGTGATCCGGCGGTCGTCCTCGTCGGCCTCCACCAGCAGGTCCCGCGCCTTGGCCGGGTCGCCCTTGGCCCCCGCGCCGTACAGGTCGAAGGGGCGGGCGCCGCGGACGCCCGGGGGGATCAGGTTGTGGTGCACCTCGCCGCGCTCCTCGCTCGCCGCCAGGACGTCGGCGGCGGGCAGCGCGGTGACGATGGCCTTGCGGACGGCGAGGTCCTTCACCCGCTTGGTGTTGATCATGTAGGCCTGCACGTAGGGGGAGGGCGCCGACAGCAGCTCCGACCCGGGGGTCTTCGTGGTGTCCGCCGCGCCCAGGGTGCCGGTGAAGGACATGACGGCCGTGCCCGGGGCGGCCGACTGGATGCGGGACTTGAGCTGCGACGAGGGCACGTTGCCCTCGATGCGGTACGCGTCCGGGTAGGCGGTGCGCAGCGGGTCGGAGTCCGCCTCCCACCGGGGGTTGCGGCTCAGCCGCAGCTCCTTGCCCACGGTGAAGGAACTGACCTGGTACGGGCCGGTCGAGGGCAGCGCCCGCGACGCCTGCGTGACGTCCTTGACCCGCTCGGGCAGGGGGACGCCGCCGGGGCCCGCGAGGGCGACGTTGAAGTCCGGGTGGGGGCTTTCCAGGTGGAAGACGACCGTGCGGTCGTCGGGGGTCTCGATGGTGCCCGGCGGCAGTGTCCGGGGGGCGTTGGCGCCGGTCATCTTCTCCGTGCCGAGGATCCAGGTGCGCAGCAGGCGGTCCCCTTCCGGGTACCGGGGGTCGAGGGTGCGCTCCACCGCGTACGCGAAGTCCCGCGCCCGCACGGCCGTCCCGTCGTTGTAGGTCAGGCCCTCCTTGAGCCGGAACGTCCAGGTGCGGCCGCCGGACGAGGGGCGCCCCGGGTCGGTGGCGAGGTCGCCGACGACCCGCACCGACCCGTCCGGGAGCGTCTTGAGGCCGGTCATGCTGCGGTAGATCAGACGCGAGGTGATCCGGTCGGAGCCGGACCAGATCCGCGCGGGGTCGACGGTGGTGAGGTCGAGGGGCTCGATGACGTTGACGGTGCCGCCCCTGCGGGCGCCCTTGACGGCCGGTGCCGGGCCCGTGGACTCCCGCTGCGTGCCCGTCGTCAGCGTCTCGGTCTTCGCCCGCTCCGCCACCGCGGTGCCGCCCACCGGGTCCTGACGGCCGGAACCGCGGTCGATGGAGCCCTGGTTGGAGCTGCTCTTGTCGTTGGGGTCCTTGTCGCCGCCGAACGGGTCGACGACCGTGAGCGTGACGACGAGCGCCGCGATGGCGACGGCCGCCCCGCCCGGTATCCACCAGGTGCGCCACCACGGCCGCCGGGCCGCGAGCGGCGCCTGCGGCAGCGGCTGCCCGAACTGCGGGGCGGGCGGCGCGGGGTGCGGCGCGGCGTACGAGGGCTGCGGTGCCGACGGCGCGGGCTGCGGCGCGGAGTCCGCGAGCCGCGGCGGCCAGGACGTCGGCGGGCCCTGCGGCATGGGCGGGGCCAGCGGGTAGGACGTGTCGGAGACCGGTCTTCGCGGCGCGGCGGGCGCGGCGGGCAGCTCCAGCGGCAGCGACTCCAGGGCGAGCCGCGCCTGCTCGGCGTCCGGCCGGTCGGCGGGCGACTTGGCCAGCATCCGCGCGACCAGGCCGTCCCACTCCGGCGGCAGCCCGGTGCGCCGCAGCGACGGGCGGTCCGGGGTCTCGTACACATGGCAGTGCATCAGCGCCGCCGCCGACGGCGCGTCGAACGGCGTGGCGCCGGTCAGCATCTGATGCAGCATGCAGCCCAGCGCGTACACGTCCGTGCGCCCGTCGGACGGGCCGCGCGTGAACCGCTCCGGAGCCATGTAGTGCAGCGTGCCGATGGGGGAGTCGGAGGTCGTCGTCAGATAGCCGCCGCCCGCGCCCGTCGTCGCGTCCAGGAACTTGGCGATGCCGAAGTCGAGGACCTTCACGGTGCCCTCGTCGGTGACCATCACGTTGGCCGGTTTGATGTCCCGGTGCACGATGCCCGCCCGGTGGGCGACGGCCAGCGCCCGGCACACCTGGCCCGCGACGTCCACCACGGTCTTCAGGGGCAGGCCCTGCCCGCCGGACAGCAGCTCGGTGACCGTGCGGCCCGTCAGCAGCGGCATCACGAGATAGGGCACGTCACCGTCCGAGCCGTGGTCGAAGACCGGCACGATGTACGAGCTGTCCAGGGCCGCCGCGGCCCGCGCCTCCCGGGCGAACAGGGCCAGCATCCGCTCCCGCTCCGGCGCCGACGTGTCCGTCGGCAGGCCGAGGAGCTTGACGGCCACCTCGCGGTCCAGGCGCGCGTCCCGGGCACGCCAGACCGCCCCCATTCCGCCTGCGCCGATCCGCTCCGTGAGCGTGTACCGCCCGTCCAGGACTGTGCCGCGCATCCCCACCCCACCCCGACCCGGTGCGCCCGCCGTGGGCGTCAAGGTCAATTTACCCGCGCCGTGGACCAGTTGGAGAACGCAGGGGGATCCCGCACCCCCCGCCACGGCCCGCCGCCCGCCTCCGCCCCGGCCGGGCCACCCCGTGGTGCGGGGGCACCAGGGCCCCCGCACGGCTGGTGCGGACGCACCAGGACGGGACGGCGGCGACGGACGATGCCCGGCCGGGCGCCGGAAGGCAAGGGTGGAGGCCACGCGCACCGAGCGCGTTCCCCTCCGCCCAGCGGAGCCTCGTCTAGCGGTGTCTGGAGTGATCGACAAGTGGCGGCATTTCTCTACCGGGTCGGACGGTGGGCCTTCCGGCGGCGGCGACTCGTGGGCGGGCTGTGGCTGGGCGCGCTGCTCCTCGCCGTGGTCGCCGCCGCGGCGGCCCCGGCGGGAGAGGACGAGGACCTCTCCATGCCCGGTACCGAGTCGCAGGAGGCGTTCGACCTGCTGGACGAGCGCTTCCCCGACAGCAATGCCCAGGGCGCCGAGGCCCGCCTGGTGTTCCGGGCCCCGCACGGACAGCGGGTGACCGCGGGGAGAACCGCGCGGCCGTCCACGGCGCCCTCGCCGCGCTGGACGGCGGCGCCCAGGTCGCCTCGGCCACCGACCCCTACAGGACCGGCGCCGTCAGCGACGACGGCACCACCGCCTACTCCACCGTCACCTACACCGCGGACGCCGTCGACCTGTCCGGTGCGGCCAGGGACGCCCTTGAGGACGCCGCGCGCCAGGCCCGGCAGACGGGGCTGACCGTGGAGATCGGCGGCTCGGCCCTGGAGGCGGAGGAGTCGCTGGGCGGCACCACGGAGCTCGTCGGCGTGGCGGTCGCGGCCGTGGTGCTCGTCCTCACCCTCGGGTCGCTGGTCGCGGCCGGACTCTCCCTGCTGACGGCCCTCGTGGGCGTGGCCATCGCCTTCGGCGCGATCACCGCGCTGGCCGTGCCGCTGGGCCTGACGTCCACCGTCGCGATCCTCGCGCTGATGCTGGGCCTCGCCGTCGGCATCGACTACGCGCTGTTCATCACCTCCCGCTACCGCGAGGAGTGCGCCCGGGGCAGCGAGCCCGAGGAGGCCGCGGGCCGGGCGGTGGGCACCGCCGGGTCCGCCGTCGTCTTCGCCGGTGCCACCGTGTTCATCGCGCTGGTCGGGCTCGGGGTCGTCGGCGTGCCCGAGCTGACCAGGATGGGCCTGGGCGGCGCGGGCGCCGTGGCCCTCGCCGTGCTCGTCGCCCTGACCCTGGTGCCTGCCCTGTTCGGACTCTTCGGCCGCCGCGTCCTGTCCCGTGCCGCCCGCACCGGGGCGCCCCGCAGGGGCACGGCGACCGCGGTGCCCCGAAGGGACACGGAGAGCGGAGCGACCGGACAGGGCGAACCCGCGGCGAGGGGCGGGCGCGTGGGCACCCGCTGGGCGCGGTTCGTGCTGCGCCACCCCGTGGGCGTGCTGCTGACCGCCGTCCTCGGGCTCGGCACGGTCGCCGCCCCGGCGCTCGCCCTGGAACTCGGCCTCCCCGGAGACGAGTCCAAGCCGGTGGAGACCACCCAGCGCCGCGCCTACGACCTGCTGTCGGACGGCTTCGGCCCCGGCTTCAACGGCCCGCTGACCGTGGTCGTGGACGCGGCCGGTTCCCGGGACGTCCGGGCCGCCACGGACCGGGTCGCCCGGGTCGTACGGGCCGTGGACGGCGTCGAGTCGGTCGGGGAACCGGCGCTCAGCCGCGCCCGGGACACGGCCGTCCTCACCGCCGTGCC
Source organism: Streptomyces sp. G45 (assembly GCF_049542095.1). NCBI lineage: Bacteria > Bacillati > Actinomycetota > Actinomycetes > Kitasatosporales > Streptomycetaceae > Streptomyces > Streptomyces sp. G45. The sequence goes on from NZ_JBMUZU010000001.1 coordinate 8,289,675, forward strand.
GCGGACCGCGCCGAACAGCGGCGCGACCAAGGACCTGGTGCACGCGCTCCGGAGCGCGGCCTCAGCGGTCGAGGCCGACACCGGCACCCGTGTCCTGGTGACCGGGAAGACCGCCCTGAACATCGACGTCTCCGAAGCCATGGCCGACGCCCTCGTCCCCTATCTGGCCGTGGTCATCGGCCTGGCGGTGCTGCTGCTGACCGTGGTGTTCCGCTCGCTGCTCGTCCCCGTCAAGGCCGCGCTCGGCTTCCTGCTGTCGGTGGGCGCCGCGTTCGGCGTCCTCGTCGCCGTCTTCCAGTGGGGCTGGGCGGCGGGCCCGCTCGGCATCGAGCAGACCGGGCCCGTCATGTCCCTGATGCCGGTCCTCGTCATCGGCATCGTGTTCGGCCTCGCCATGGACTACGAGGTCTTCCTGCTGACCCGGATGCGGGAGGCCCACGTGCGCGGCGCGTCCCCCGGCGAGGCCGTCGTGGCCGGTTTCCGGCACAGCGGCCGCGTGGTGGCCGCCGCGGCGGTCATCATGGTCAGCGTGTTCGCCGGGTTCATCGGCATGAGCAGCCCGACCATCCAGACGATGGGCGTCGGCCTGGCCGCCGCCGTCGCCTTCGACGCCTTCGTGGTGCGGATGGCGCTCGTGCCCGCGGCCCTGGCCCTCCTCGGCCGCCGGGCCTGGTGGCTGCCTCGTATCCTGAACCGCGTGCTGCCGCGCGTGGACATCGAGGGCGAGGCCCTGAGCAGGCGTGCCCCGGCCGCCGCCAGCGGGCCCGACGGGACGGCGGTGCGACAGCCCGTCGGCCGGGACTGAGGCGGCCGTGAGCACGGGCGGGAGCACGGCCGTGACCACCGGGGGCGGCGGCCCGCGCGCACGCGGCAGCTGGTGGCGGGAGGCGGCGGTCACGGCGACGGCGTTCGCGGTCTGCGTGCTCGGCGGCGTGCTCGGCGTCGACGACACGGTGGTGGCGCCCCCTGCCGCCGCCTACGTCATCGCCGCGCTGTCCTGCGCCGCGCTGCCGCTGCGGCACCGGTCGCCGCTGGCCGCGCTCGCGGCGACGACCGCGAGCGGCATGCTGGTGGCGCCGCTGGGCCCCCTGCTGAGCCCGCTCATCGTGGCCCCCGCCGTGATCGCCGCCCACACGTACGCGCTCACCGCCCGCCCCGAACGGCGCGCGGCCCGCGTGGTGTTGGTGGCCTGCGCCGCGCTGCTCGTCGCCCCCGCCCCCTTCTTCGAGGACCTGTCGGGCAAGGACGGGACCAGGCTGGCGGCGGTCGCGGCGTCCCCGCTGGTGGCCGGGGTGCTCGGGAACTCGGCGCGGAACCGGCGGGCCTACCTGGCCGCCGTGGAGGAGCGGGCCCAGCGCGCCGAGGAGAGCCGCGACAGCGAGGCCCGCCGCAGGGTGGCCGAGGAGCGGGTGCGCATCGCCCGGGAGCTGCACGACCTCGTGGCCCATCAGATCACCCTGGCCAACGCGCAGGCCACGGTCGCCGCCCACCTCTTCGACACCCGCCCGGAGCAGACCCGTACGAGCCTGCGGGAACTGGTCGAGACGACGGGCCACGCGCTCGACGAACTGCGTGCCACGGTCGGCCTGCTGCGGCAGTCCGGCGACGCGGCCGCCTCCGCCGAACCGGCGCCCGGCCTGGCCGGTCTGCCCGCCCTCCTGGAGTCCTTCCACCGCGCGGGACTCGAGGTGTCGGTGCGCCAGGAGGGCACGGCCAGGCCGCTGCCGCCGGGCCTCGACCTGACCGCGTACCGCATCGTCCAGGAGGCGCTGACCAACGTCACCAAGCACGCCGGTGCGGGCAGCGCCCGGGTGCGCCTCACCTGGCACCGCGACCGCTTGACCCTCACCGTCGCCGACGACGGGGCCAGCGGCGGCGGTGCGGCCGCGACGGCGCCCACGGCGTCGGAGCGCGTGCCCGGTTACGGTCTGATCGGGATGCGGGAGCGCGCCACCGCGGTCGGCGGACGCCTCTTCGCGAGCAGGCGCCCGGAGGGCGGCTTCCTCGTCTCCACGGAACTGCCCCTCCCACCGGCGAAGGAGACGGACACGGGGCGCACGACGACGGGCGAAGCAGGGCGGACGGCGGACGAGTCGACGGACGGGGTACGGGTGGACGGTGAACTTCCGGTTCTGGCGGGGGCCGACGAGGCGCGAGCGGGCGAGGGACGGCCCGGCAGCGGCGGCGCCGGTGGCGGTGGCGGTGGCGGTGGCGGAGAAGCCGACGGTGAAGAGACCGGCCGCGGCGGGACCGGCCGCGAAGAGACCGGCCGCGGCGGAGCCGGTGGTGCGCCGTGACCCTCCGCGTGCTGCTCGCCGACGACCAGGCCCTGCTGCGCGGGGCCTTCCGGCTGCTCCTCGACTCCACCGACGACATCACCGTGGTCGGTGAGGCCGCCGGCGGCGCGGAGGCGGTGCGGCTCACCCGGGAGCTGCGCCCCGACGTGGTGGTCATGGACATCCGCATGCCCGAGGTGGACGGCCTCACCGCCACGGCGGAGATCTGCGCCGACCCCGAGCTGCGCGCCAGCCGCATCCTGATCCTCACCACGTACGAGACCGACGAGCACGTCGCGCAGGCGCTGCGCGCGGGCGCCGGGGGCTTCATCGGCAAGGGCATCGGGGCCGACGACCTGGCGGACGCGGTGCGGACGATCGCCGCCGGTGACACCCTGCTGTCGCCCGCCGCGACCCGCACCCTGGTCGCCCGCTTCCTGGCCACACCGGACGGCGCCCTGCCGCGCCACTCCGCACGGCTCGCCGTCCTCACCCCGCGCGAACGCGAGATGGTGGCCCTGGTCGCGACCGGCCTGTCCAACCAGGAGATCGCCGAGCGGATGTTCCTCAGCCCGTTCACCGTCCGCGCGCACGTGCAGCGCGCCATGACGAAGCTGGGCGCCCGCGACCGGGCGCAGCTCGTCGTCATCGCCTACCAGACGGGCCTGGCCCGGGCCGCCCCCGACGGCGGCACCGCCTCCGGGTACGGGGAGTAGGGCCGTTCCGGGAAGCGACCCGTCGCACCGGTCGCGGTGCGGAGACGGCGACCCTGACACGCGCGGCGCGACGGACCGCGCCCCGCGTGACCCGGCCGCGCTCACGAACGGGCGTGGTCCACCAGCCACTTCAGGGCGTCATCGGCGGCGGACAGGACCGAGATGTGGCCGTCGTCCGGGCGCAGCCGCAGCTCGGCCGCGGGGAGGCGGCTCGCCAGCCACTCGCTGTGGGAACTGGGCACCAGGCGGTCCCGGGCGCCGTGCAGGAAGAGCGCCGGGGCGCCGACCCGGGCGGGATCGCAGCCCCAGGGGGCGACGAAGGACAGGTCGTCGTCGACGAGTCCGCCCGGACCCGCCGCCACGGCCGGGCCGACGACGCGCTCGAACCAGGACCAGGGCCCGGCCAGCGCGGCGTGATCGGCCGGGGTGAACATCTCCGGGTCGTACGCGGCGGTCGCCTCGTACCGCTCCTTCGCCGCCCGGCCCTGCGCGGCGGCCCGCAGGCCCGCCGCCCCGGACTCCGCCATGCCTGCGAACCAGTCGAGCCCGTCGGCGCCGAACGGGGCGAGCCCTGCCACGCTGACCACGCCGAGCACGCGCTGGGGCAGCAGCGCGCCGCAGGCCAGGGCGTGCGGGCCGCCGCCGGAGTGCCCCATGACGGCGAACCGTGCCACGCCCAGCGCGTCGGCGACCCGGGAGACATCGGCCGCCACCGAGGCCACGGTCCGCTCGGGGCGGCGCGTCGAACCGCCGTACCCCGGGCGGTCGTACGACACCCAGCGGACCCCGAGCCGCGCCGCGGCAGGGAACAGCGGCTCGGGCGGCGCGCCGACGTTCGGCGTGCCGTGGTGCCAGAAGACCACGAGGTGGTCGTCGGCGCCGCCGGTGTCGTAGACGCGCAGCGTCCGCCCGTCGTCGAGTTCCAGATCCCGCTCCACCACCGTGCCGCCCCCCGGACGTGAGTGTGCCGTCGCCCCTGACCGCGGACGGGGGCAACTGACCATGGACGGGGGCAACCTACCGCTCTGGTGTCCGGTCGCCGTCGGGGGAGGTCGGCGGTCCGCCGGGACGAAGACCGCCGAAGCGGTAGTACGCGGGCCGCCGCGGCCCTAGCCTCTGGGCATGGGGTGGCCGGGCTGGGCGCTGTGGGGCGCGGTGGGCGGGATCGCGATGGAGGCGCTCGACTACATCATCGCCGTGCGCCGGTGGCGCCGGATGCCGTGGGCCATCGCGTCGACGAGCCTCGCACCGGAAGCCGGGCAGACGTCCCCTGCGGCGGACGACCCGACGGCGCCGGAGCTGCCCGCGCCCGGCGTCCTCGCGTACTGCACCGCGGGGGTGCTGCGCGTCGGGCTCGGCGTGGCGGTCGCCGTCGCGGTCGGCTACAGCATCCCGAAGGCGGGCGTGCCCTGGCTGTTCCTCGTCATCGGCGCCGCCGCCCCGCTGCTCCTGGAGAAGCTCACGATGCTCGTGCCGCTCCTCCAGGCGGCCGCGCAGCAGCTCCAGCAGCCCGTGCCGCAGTCCCAGGCCCCGCCGGACGTGCCACCGCCCGGCGGTGGCGGACCGGCGCCCGCCCTCCGGCCGCGGGCCACGGCCCCGGACGGCGTGACCACGCCGCCGGGCAGCCCCGGCGCCGTCCCGGGCGGCGCCGACGGCGAGGCCGAACCGCGCCGGGCGGGGGAGTGACACCATGGACGCCGCCTCCTTCCCCGGACGCGTGCTCGCGGTCCTCTCCCGCCGGGCGCCCGCCTTCCAGGCGCCCGACGGCCCCCGCACGCCGCCCGGTTGGGCCCAGCTGATCCAGCGCCGCATCGACCGGCGCGCGACGGCGCCCGAAGAGGCGCCCACGACGGCCGGACCCGGCAGGGCGGCCCGCCCCGGCCCCGCCACGGCGGGACCACGGTGCGCGAGCGGCCGCACCGGCAGGCGGTCCGCACCGGCACCGGCTTCGCCGACCTCACGGAGGCCGAACTCGGCGGCCGTGACTTCGCCTACGCCGACCTCACCGGAGCCCGCCTCGCCCTCGCCCGCCTCATCGGCGCCGACCTGACCGGCGCCCGGCTGACCCACGCCCACCTGTCCGGCGCCCACCTGTCCGGCGCCCGCCTCATCGGCGCGCACCTCGACGGCGTCAACCTCACCGGCGCCGACCTCACCGGCACCCTCGCGACCGGCGCCGACCTCAGCCGCGCCCGCGTCCGCTACACCCGGCTGACCGGCACCGACCTCGTCGGCGCCGACCTCAACGGCGCCACGCTCGCCGACAGCGACCTCACCCGCGCCGACCTCAGCCGCGCCCGCCTCGTCGACACCGACCTCACCCGGGCCAACCTCTCCGGCGCCGACCTCACCGGCGCCGTCGGCCTGAGCTTCCCGCTGCTCACCGGCGTCCGCTGGGACCTCGGCACCGTCTGGCCCGGGGACGTCCGCGAGCAGATCGAGGAGCACTCCGAGGAGATCGCGGCGGGCCTCTTCCAGGTGCGCGGCGGCCGGGGACACGACCGCAGCCCGTCCCCGGCGCCCGACCCGGTGCGCTGACCGGGCCCGTGACCGCCTACCTGCCGACGTACGCCGCCAGGTGCTCCCCGGTGAGCGTCGCGCGCCCGGCGACCAGGTCGGCGGGGGTGCCCTCGAAGACGATCCGGCCGCCGTCGTGACCGGCGCCGGGGCCGAGGTCGACTATCCAGTCGGCGTGCGCCATCACCGCCGGGTGGTGCTCGATGACGATGACCGACTTGCCGGAGTCGACGAGCCGGTCGAGCAGGCCGAGGAGCTGCTCGACGTCCGCGAGGTGCAGACCGGTGGTCGGCTCGTCCAGGACGTACACGCCGCCCTTGTCCGCCATGTGCGTGGCCAGCTTCAGGCGCTGCCGCTCGCCGCCGGACAGCGTGGTGAGCGGCTGACCCAGCGTCAGATAGCTGAGTCCGACGTCGGCGAGCCGGGTCAGGATGCGGTGCGCTGCCGGAAGGCGGGCCTCCCCGTCGGCGAAGAACGCCTCCGCCTCGGCCACCGGCATCGCGAGCACCTCGCTGATGTCCCGCCCGCCGAGCCGGTACTCCAGGACCGACGCCTGGAACCGCTTGCCCTCGCAGTCCTCGCACGGCGTGGCCACGCCCGCCATCATCGCCAGGTCGGTGTAGATGACGCCCGCGCCGTTGCACGCGGGGCAGGCGCCCTCGGAGTTGGCGCTGAACAGCGCGGGCTTCACGCCGTTGGCCTTGGCGAACGCCTTGCGGATCGGGTCGAGAAGGCCGGTGTACGTCGCCGGGTTGCTGCGCCGCGAGCCGCGGATCGGCGCCTGGTCGACCGCCACCACGCCCGCTTCGGCCGGAATCGACCCGTGCACGAGCGAACTCTTGCCGGAACCGGCGACACCGGTCACGACGGTCAGCACCCCGAGCGGGATGTCGACGTCGACGCCCCGCAGGTTGTGCGCCGTGGCGTCCCGGATCGGCAGCTTGCCGGTGGGCGTGCGCACCTCGTCCTTCAGGGCCGCCCGGTCGTCGAGGTGCCGCCCGGTGACGGTGCCGGAGGCGCGCAGCCCGTCGACGGTGCCCTCGAAGCAGACGGTGCCGCCCGCCGTCCCGGCGCCGGGGCCGAGGTCCACGACGTGGTCGGCGATCGCGATGGTCTGCGGCTTGTGCTCCACCACGAGCACCGTGTTGCCCTTGTCGCGCAGCCTCAGCAGCAGGTCGTTCATCCGCTGGATGTCGTGCGGGTGCAGTCCGGTGGTGGGCTCGTCGAAGACGTACGTGACGTCGGTGAGGGAGGAGCCGAGGTGGCGGATCATCTTGACGCGCTGGGCCTCGCCGCCCGACAGCGTGCCCGAGGGCCGGTCGAGCGAGAGATAGCCGAGCCCGATCTCCACGAACGAGTCCAGGGTCTCCCTGAGCGCGGTGAGCAGCGGCGCCACCGAGGGCTCGTCGAGGCCGCGGACCCACTCGGCCAGGTCGCGGATCTCCATCGCGCAGGCGTCGGCGATGCTGACGCCCTTGACCTTCGACGAGCGGGCGCCCTCACTGAGCCGGGTGCCCTCGCACTCGGGACAGGTGGTGAAGGTGACCGCCCGCTCCACGAACGCCCGGATGTGCGGCTGCATCGCCTCCTTGTCCTTGGACAGGAACGACTTCTGGATCTTGGGGATCAGGCCTTCGTAGGTCAGATTGACGCCGTTGACCTTCACCTTGGTCGGCTCGCGGTAGAGGAAGTCGTGCATCTCCTTCTCGGTGAACCGGCGGATCGGCTTGTGCGGGTCGAGGAAGCCCGACTCGGCGTACACCCCCACGGTCCACACGTTGTCCGACTTCCAGCCGGGGATGGTGAACGCGCCCTCGGCGATCGACTTGGAGTCGTCGTAGAGCTGCGTGAGGTCGATGTCGGAGACCGTGCCACGGCCCTCGCAGTGCGCGCACATGCCGCCGACGCGCTCGAACGTCGCCTTCTCCGCCTTGGTCCTGGCGCCGCGCTGGACGGTGATGGCGCCGCTCGCCCTGACCGACGCGGTGTTGAAGGAGTACGCGCTGGGCGGGCCGATGTGGGGCTCGCCGAGCCTGCTGAACAGGATACGCAGCATCGCGTTGACGTCGGTCGCGGTGCCGACCGTGGAGCGCGGGTCGCCGCCCATGCGCTGCTGGTCGACGGTGATCGCCGTGGTCAGGCCGTCGAGCACGTCGACCTCGGGCCGCGCCATCGTCGGCATGAAGCCCTGCACGAACGCGCTGTACGTCTCGTTGATCAGCCGCTGCGACTCCGCGGCGATGGTGTCGAACACCAGCGAGCTCTTGCCGGAGCCGGAGACGCCCGTGAACACGGTGAGCCGCCGCTTGGGGATCTCGACGCTCACGTCCCTCAGGTTGTTCTCCCGCGCGCCGTGCACCCGGATCAGGTCGTGGCTGTCGGCGGCGTGCCGCGCGGGCGACGGGGTGTCCGGTCTCTTGGCCCTGCTCATCGTGTCTCCCTCGAATGCGCGGCGCGGTCGCGGGCGCCGTGCGGCTGCTCGGTCGGATCGGGCCCGGCCTCGCTCCTCACCACGGGCCCGCTGCTCATGCTGTCACGCTAGACGGGGCCCACGACCTGTGCTTCTCCATTTCTGACCGGCCCCCGGGGCACCGGCCCCGGCGGGCTACGCGGCCGGTGCCCCGGCCCGTTTGAAGACCTGCTCGCCGTGCCAGCGCACGAACCGCGGGTCCACCGGGGGCCTGCCCGGGCGGGGCTCCGCCAGGGCCCGGCCGTGCAGGTCGTCGACGGCCCGGCCCGCCCGGCTGCGCGCCACATAGCGCTGCGACACCCGGATGCGCAGGTCGTCCCCGAGCCCCAGGACCCCCAGGTCGAACAGGGTGTGGTGCAGGGAGCACAGCGCCAGGCCGTTGCGCACCTCGTCCGGGCCGCCCTGGCTGTGCCACCGCACGTGCGCCGCCTCAAGCCCGACGGGATTGCGGCCGAGGGCGCCGTCGAAGCCGCAGAACGCGCAGGCGTACGCGTACGCGTGCAGCACCTCCTCGGTGAACCCGGCGCGCCTGACCGGCTGTCGCGCCCGCGCGGGCGTCAGCGCCGTCTCCTCGGCCCCGGCCAGGTCGAGGCCGACGGCGTCGCACAGCGGCGCCTCCAACGCCGGGGTGAAGTGCTGTTCCAGCAGCAGCCGGGCCGCCGCCGCGAGCGTGACCGGGTCGGCCAGGAGCGCCTCCGCCCCGGGCCGCAGCCGCCCGTGGGCGCCCCGGGCCCGCAGCGGGCCGCCGCGCTCGGGGGCGTCCGGACCGATGGGCTGCCCGTCCGCGTCCCGCAGGTCCCACAGCGCGCGCTCCAGGTGCACGAACGGCATCGCGGCCCGCTCCCGCGCCCGCGCCGGACTCGCCACGGCCGGACCGAAGTCGTTGATCAGACGGCTGACGGGTTCCTCCGCCTCGGCGTACGTGACGGCGGTGCTGCCGAGCCCCGTGAACCGGCCGAGCAGCCACAGCACCAGCAACGGCTTGTGCGGGGCGCGCCGGTGACCGATCTGGGCCCGCCGCAGGCCGGACAGGGCGCGCATCAGTTCGTCGGACGTCATCACGGCCACCACCTTGCCAGGCGGCGCGACGGCCGTCGCCGGGCGGGGTCCGGCGCCGCCCGCGGCGGGGCGCCCCCGCGGTCCGTACGGAACGAGCGCCCGGCGTGCCCCCACGCGCCCCTTGCGCGACGCCACGCGAGGGGCGGACGACTCGTTCACCTGGGACGGACGAGGTACGGATCACGGGACCACGGGAGTGCGGGGCATGCGGGCGCCACTGCGGGAGACACCGGCGCAACGGCGCGTCGGACTCGGCGTGGCGGCGGCCTGCCTGATCGCGCTGACCGTCGCCCTGTCGCGCCGGGAGAGCCCCGCCGACGAGACCGCGATGTGGGTCTCCGCCGTCTCCGCGTTCGTGTCGGTGTGCGCCTTCGCGGCCGACCTGGTGCGCGAGCGCGGGGACGCGCAGGCGGGCGGCGAGCGGCGGCTGCGGGCCGCCGCCGACCTGGCAGCGGCGGTGGAGGCGCAGTGGGCGGCGGAGGCCCGGCTGCGGCGGCTCCAGGACCCGGGGCCGCTGAACGTCCACTGGTCCCGCGCGGCCCCGCCGCTCGCCGACCACCGGCACAACACCTGGCGGGGCCAGCCGCCGCCCCCGGTGCGCGACGGCGACCAGCGGCTCGACCGGATCGTGGCGACGTTCCGGGAGATCCCGTCGCGCCGCCTGGTCGTCCTCGGCGAGCCGGGCGCCGGAAAGACCGTCCTCGCCGTGCGGTTCGTGCTCGGCGCGCTCGCCGACCGGCGGGTCGGCGACCCGGTGCCGGTGCTGTTCCCGCTCGCGGGCTGGGACCCCGGGCCGTCTGCCTGCGGGACTGGCTCGCCGAGCGCCTGGCCGCCGAGTACCGGCCGCTGGCCGCCGTCAGCGGCACTGGAACGCTGGCCCGCGAACTCCTCGACGCGGGCCTGGTGCTGCCCGTGCTCGACGGCTTCGACGAACTGCCCACCACCGCCCACGGCCACGCCCTGCGCCGCCTCAACGCCGAGCTGGACGAACGCCTTCCCGTGCTCCTGACCTGCCGCACCGAGGCCTGGACGCGCGCGGTGCGCGACGGCGACGTCCTGACCGCCGCCGAGGTCGTCCAGCTGCGACCGCTGGACCTCGCCAGCGCCCGCGCCTACCTGGAGAGCACGGCCCGGCCCGACGGCCACGGCGCCACCGTGTGGACCCCCGTCCTCGCCGCCCCCTCCCCACAGCTCCTGGACGTCCTGGCGGCACCGCTCATGGTGGCGCTCGCCCGCGCCGTGTACGGGGACACCTCCCGCGACCCGGGCGAACTCCTCGACACCGCGCGCTTCCCGACGGCGGCCCGCATCGAGGAACACCTCCTCGACGCCTTCGTCCCCGCGGCGTTCCACGACACCCACGACACCCACGGCACCTGGAGCCCCGAGGCCGCGCACCGCTGGCTGCGCCGCCTCGCCCGCGACCTCGGCCAGCGGCGCCCCGGGCGCACCGGCACCTGGCGGCTCGCCTGGTGGGAGCTGCCCACCGCGATGCCCCGGGCGCTGCGCCTGGTCGGCCCCGCCTTCCTGGCCGTCGCCGCCACGGCGGCGCTGCTGCTGCCGGTGGCCGTGTACGGGGACGGCGTCGTCGGGTACTGGGGCAGCCCGCTGTCGGCCGTGCTGCACCAGGCGGGCGAGGTGGCCGGGCTGTGCTTCGGGCTCGCGCTGCTGCCCGCCACCGCCGGGACGCCCCAGGGGCCCCGGCGGCTCGTCCGCCTGGTGCTCGCGCTGACCTCGGCGGCCACCGCCTGCGAGGTGCTCGTCGGACTGACCCGGCCGCGCGTGAACGGCTTCCGCGTCGCCACCGTCGCCGACTCCGGACTCATGTGGTTCCTCAACGGGTTCGGCCTCGCCCTGACCCTGGTCCTGACGTTCGCCGTCGCCGGACTGCCCCGGCGTCCGCTGCCGCTCGGCCTGCCGTGGGCGGGCAGCCCGGGCGGCCCCCGGGCGGTGCGCGCCCTCGCGGCCGTCGTCGCGTTCGCCGGTCTCGCCCTGTTCGCCTTCGTCGGCGACGTGCTGCCCGTACTGACCTGCCTCGTGGCGGGGCTGCTCCTGTACTTGGCGGGGCTGCGCCGCGGGGAGCGGGTGACGGCGCACGACCCGGGCCCGGGCGCGCTGCTGCGCGGGTTCGCCCGGGGCTTCCTGAAGGGCTTCGGCACCTGTCTGCTGATCGCCGTCGCCTCCATGGCCTTCGTCGGCGCCGTCGCGGGCGCCTTCGCCGCCCGCGAGATCCACACGGCCGCGCTGCCCGCGACCGGCGACGTCGTCGGCGACTGGCGGCTGCGCGAAACCGCCGACGGCGACCGCTCCGTCCGCTCGGTGCGCCCCTACCGCGGGGAACTCCTCGAACGCCCCGGCTTCGAGCGGCCGATCGCCGTGCACCGGGGCGCCTGGTTCTCGTACGACTGGCCGCGGCGCACCCCGTTCGACCGGACGGTGGAGATCCGCCGCGGCGGCCAGGGCTGGGAGATCGCCGAGGGGCTGCGCCATGCCGACGCCCACAACCTGGTCCTCGGCCTGCCGCGCCCCGTCCAACTCTGGCTCGCCCACCGCCCGGTGACCGCCATCGTCCTGGACACGATGACCATCCCCCTGGCCGTCGGCGCGCTCATGGGCGTCATCGGCGGCTGCGCGTCCGGCGTGTACCGCGCGCTGAGCATCCCGTCCGACACGATGCGGGCCGCGAGCCCGCAGAGCACCCTGCGCACTGACCGCGCCGCCACCCTCGCGCGCAGCGCCATCGCCGCCGTGCTCACCGGCGGGGTGTGCCTGGCGCTGATCTCGGTGCTGGGCTCCGGCGGCCCGCTCGGCACCCTGCACACCGAGCTGTGGGTGCCGGTCGGCACCTCCGCGCTCGCGCTGAGCGCCTGGGGGCGGCTCGGCCCGGCCCGGGTGTGGCTGGCCCTGACCGGGCGGGCGCCCTGGCGGCTCATGCGGTTCCTGGAGGACGCGCACCGCAGAGGAGTGCTGCGGCAGTCCGGGGCGCACTACGAGTTCCGGCACCTGCGGCTCCAGCAGCGCCTCGCCGCGGCGGCCGACGACCCGCCGACGCCGGATCCCTGAGGGCTCCCGGCGCGAAGTTGGCCGACAAGGGCCCCGAACTCGCGGGCGCCGCAGGGGCGTTGACCGTGACGGAACCGGGTGGGGCGGTCACCGGGGTTGGGGGCCAGGCGGGGCGGTCTCCGGGGGCGCGCGTGCCCGTGGGCCCGCCCGGCGCGCCGGACGGGCCCACGAGCGGGACGGCGGCCGTCAGCGTGCGTCGACCAGGATCCGGCCGTCGGCCGGGACGCGGGACGCGGCGCCGTTGGCGTAGTTGCGCTCGACGCGTGCCTGCTCTGCGGCGTCGGGCACCGCGTTCTTGCAGCTGGTGCCCGCGCTGGAGCCCGACATCAGCTGGGAGCACGGCCCGGGCTTGGTGTCCGGCAGGCCCAGGTTGTGGCCGATCTCGTGGGCCGCGATGCGCGTCTTGTCGTGGCCCTGCGTGACCGCCTGGCTGCCGAGCTGGACGATGCCGCGGCCGCCGGGGCGGACCGGTCCGAGGGTGGCCTGCGGCCAGCCGGTGGTGGCCACGAGCTGGATCTCCGCCCGCGTCCCGGGCGCGGCCTTGACCAGCTTCACGTTCTCCACGTTGTTGTTCCACGAGGCGACCCCGGCCGCGACCGCGGCCTCCCAGCCGCTGGCGCGGCTGTCGTCGTAGCGCAGGGTCACCACGGCGGCCGCGCTCTTCGTGGTGGGGGAGTCCGGGGTGGCGACGGCGTGGGCCGCCGGGAGGGCCGTCAGCATGACGGCCGCGGCGGTACTGGCCAATCCCAGGCGTATGTAGTGCGGCATGGCTGTCCCTTCATCTGTGGGGGATCGGTCCCGACCGGGACCGAGAGGGTGGGGGAGGGTGGAGCAGGGGTGGACAGGCCGAGAGCGGGAGCACCGTACAGCGTGACCCCCGCGCAACTGGAGCCCCAGGACGGTGATTCTTTTCCAGAGCGCCCCAGAGCGACACAGTCCGGCCAGGTCCGTGCGCGGTCACGGACGTAACGGGCCCCAGGGGCGTGGGGCCCGGGGCGGGGCGGGGTGCGAGCGGCGGCGCTGACGGGAAGGGACAGGACGTGACGAACACAGGATCTGATGGTGGTTCCGGCCCCCGGCGGGCGCCCGAAGTCCGCACCACCGGCGGGCGGCTGCGCGGGCGCTGGCACGGCGACCTGGCCGTCTTCCTCGGCATCCCCTACGCGCGGCCGCCGGTCGGCCCCCTGCACCTGGCGCCGCCCACGCCCGCGCGGCCCTGGGACGGCGTCCGGGAAGCCGACGCCTTCGGCGAGAGCCCGCCGCAGTCCCGGGCCCTCGGACCCATCGCAGGGCCCGAGAGCGCGACGGGCTCCGGCGACTGGCTGACCGTCAACGTCTGGACGCCCGCCCCGGCGGCGACCGGCCTCCCCGTCCTCGTCTGGATCTACGGCGGGGTCTATCTGATCGGCACCAGCGACGGCCCGACGTACGACGGCACGGCCCTGGCCCGGCGCGGCGCCGTGGTCGTCACCTTCAACTACCGCCTGGGAGCGGAGGGGTTCGGGCACTTCGACGGCGCGCTGCCCAACCGCGGACTGCTCGACCAGGTGGCCGCGCTGCGCTGGGTGCGGGAGAACGCCGCGGCCTTCGGCGGCGACCCCGACCGGGTCACCGTCTTCGGCGAGTCCGCGGGCGCGGGCTCCATCGCCGCGCTGCTCGCCATGCCCCGCGCGGCCGGGCTCTTCCACCGCGCCGTGGCGCAGAGCGTGCCCGGCCCCTTCTACGGCCCGGCGCTCGCCTCGGACATCGCCGCCGCCGTCGCCGCCGGACTGGGCGCGGCGCCCACCCTGGCCGCGCTGGCCCCGGTGGACCCGGGCGCGCTGCGCGACGCGGCCGACGCCGTGCTGCGCGCGCTGGAGCGGTACGAGCCCCGCTGGGGGCGGGCCGCGCGGGCCCGCATGCCCTTCGCGCCCGTCGTCGACGGCGAAGTGCTGCCGTACGCCCCCTGGGAGGCCCTGCGCCGAGGGGCGAGCCGCGACGTGGAGCTGATGGTGGGTCACACCCGGGACGAGACCCGGCTGTTCACCGCGCTCGCGGGACGGATCGGCCGGATCACCGAGGAGGAGGCCGCGGCCACCCTGGACTGGTTCGCGCCCGGCGCGGCCGGTCGGGCCGCCTACCGCCGCGCGCACCCGACCGCCGACCCGACCACGCTGCACGACCTGGTGATGTCGGACTGGCTGTTCCGCATGCCCAGCCTCCACCTGGCGCGGGCCCACACCGCGGGCGGCGGCACCTCGTACACGTACGAACTCACCTGGGAGGCCCCCGGGATGGGCGGCGTCCTCGGCGCCTGCCACGGCCTGGACGTGCCGCTCGTCTTCGGCACACTGCGCGGCGGGATCGCGGCCCTCCTCCTCGGCGAGGAGCCGACGGCCGAGGCCGTGGCGCTCTCGGCGGAGATGGGCGACGCGTGGGTGGCCTTCGCCGGGGCGGGCGACCCGGGCTGGGCCCCGCACTGCCCCGGCAAGCGGCTGACCCGCGTCCTCAGCGCACGGCCGCACACGGCCCCCTACCCGGAGGAGACCTCCCGCCGGATCTGGACGGACCACGAGTTCACCGCCCTGGAACCGGTCACCGGGGCGGACTGACGCGAGCGGACCTCACGCCTACTGACCGTCGACCGGAGGTGGAGTAGGACGTGCTCCGCAGGACGCCTCTCGCGTTCCCGGCCCCGGCGATCGGGGGCATCAGCCCAGGGGCAAGCCGTCATCGCAGCGACCCGCCTGCGGCACCCTCGCCGTCCCGGCGGCGGACAAGGCAGCACCGTGGCGGTGTGGGTGAGCCGGTCCTCGGGCACAGGGCGGGCCGTTCGGTCAGTTCGGTCACTTCGGTCAGCTCGGTCTACGGGACGTGTCGCTCGTCCGGGACGCCGACCGCCGCCGGTTCATTGCGCTGGCCTGCGGGGGACAACCTTCCGACGTCTGAGGTGACGAGACGGCATGGCCTCGGCGGCGAGGAGCCGTTAAGAGGCGCCCACTTGATTCGTAGAACACGTGTGGAGCCGCCGATCAAGGAGAGTGCCTGGGACCCGGCGCTGCGCGACGCGCGAGTAACCGCCGAGTTCTGGACCGGAGGACGGTCCAAGGCCGTGCGTGCTGCGGTGGGCACGGCCTCCTCGGCACTGTTGGTTCCTTTTCCTCGGCCTCGCGGCTGCGCCCTGACCTGCTACCAAGCTCACGAGACTCACCACGTGAGACACCCCCTTAGCGGCTGCCGAGCTCTCCCCTGGTGAACCCGTATTTGTGTGCCGCGAGCACAGTGGCGAGTGCGGGAACGAGCAGTGCGAGCGCGACCCAACTCAGCCAGGACGCATCCAATCCGCTGAGGACGAGGCCTCCGATGATGCCACCACCGGCGATTCCGACGTTCCACCCGGTGGTGAGGAGTGCTTGGGCGACATCGCCCGCGTCGCCTGCTGCTTCGGCGACCGCGGTCTGCAGCAGGGTGGAGGTGCCGCCGAACGCGAGCCCCCAGAGCGCCGCGCTGGCGTAGACGAGCGAAGGCACACCGGAGAAGCTGCCGAGCAGCAGCGCGCATGTCGCGAAGAGCGCACACGCGAGGATCATGAGGAGGCGCAGGTGCCGATGGACGAGCGCTCCGGTGATCCAGATGCTCACCAGTGACACCAGGCCGAAGGTGAGCAGCACGGCGTCGACTTGACCTGCCATGCCGAGCGGCTTGAGGAACGGGGCGATGTAGGTGTAGAGGATGCTGTGGGCGAGCACGAACGTGAGGGTCACGAAGAGCACGGGCGCTACGCCGGGAATGCGCATGGTACGGGTGAGCGGGAGCCGTGAACCCTTGGGCTGTCCGGGGAAGTTCGGCACCGCCGCGATGACCCACACGATCAACGCGAGCGTGAGGACTGTCATGGTCCCGAACGCGTATCGCCACTCGACGAGCTTGGCCAGAAACGCCGCAGCAGGAACTCCGACGGACAGGGCCACGATTGCGCCCCCCATCGCGATCGCCATCGCCTTGCCGCGCTGATGTGAGGGAACCATCCGTACCGCGTACCCGGCCAACAGCGCCCAGAGCAACCCGCCGACGATGCCCCCGAGGAACCGGGCGGCCAGCGTAAGTGCGAAGCTCTCGGAGAGCGCGGTGACGGTGTTGGCGATCGCGAATCCCGCGATCGCCAACAGCAGCAAGTGTCGGCGCGGCCAGCCGATCGTCGCCTTGGTGAGCGGGATCGCGGCGAGGATCGCCCCGATCGCGAAGACGGTGACGCTCTGCCCGGCGGTGCTCTCGCTCACACCCAGGTCTCGGCTCATCCCCGGAAGCACCCCGGCGGGCATCGTCTCGGTCAGGAGCGTAATGAACCCGGTGGTGGCCAAAGCCAGAAGACCCGCCAGTGGGAGGCGGGCGTTCGTCATCGAGGGAGACGGCAGAGTATCTGATCGTGTCATGGCCCTATGGTCGAAGGCTGACATTAGTGTGAGGGTCAATTCGGTGTTTGCTGAGTCACACAACGCCAGTCACAGAGGGCGAGGAGAGGGATATGCGGATCGGTGAGTTGTCGACGCGCACGCGAACTCCGGTGAGGTTGCTGCGCTACTACGAGGAGCAGGGACTGATCGCGTCAGATCGACTGCCCAACGGATACCGGGACTATGAGGAGTACGTCGTTGACCGGGTTCTCCAGATACGAGGCCTGCTCGACGCAGGGCTGCCCACACGGATCATCAAGCAGATCCTGCCCTGCCTGAACACCCCCCGCACGATCCACATGCCCTACGTCACGCCCGACATGGTCGAAACGCTCGAACGCGAACGCGACCGCATGGCCGAAAAAATCGAATGCCTCACCAAGAACCACCGAGCCATCACCGAGTACCTCGACGCCGTACGCCGCGATGTCCGAGCCTCCTAGAGGGCGTCTGAAAGGCCTGTCAGCGGGCCAGTTGCCTGGTAGCGGGGCGGTGACGCGCTTTCGGGGGCGGGGGTGTGCGGGCTGCGTACCCGTTACCCGACGGGTCTGTCCGCTCCGGAAGGGGAGTTCCTCCGTCCGCTGGTCCCGGCGGTCAAGCCCGGTGGCCGACCGGCAAGAAGGCGTGTGGGAGCGGATGTTGACGGCGCTGCGCGAACGCGAGCGAGTACGGCTCGGCCGGGATCCCGCTCCCAGCGCGGCCATCGTGGACAGCCAGAACGTCCGGGCGAGTGAACGCGGCGGCCTGCGTGGATACGACGGCGGCACGAAGGTCAGCGGTGTCGAGCGTCCTCTGTTCGTCGATACCCGCGGCACTGTCCTGGTGGCCTGCGTGAGCCCCCCGGCGAGCGGAACGCGCTGGTCGCCTTGGAGAAGCCGCACAACCATAGTGTGACCCGGCGTTACGCCACCCCGGCGGGCCCCGGGTCCGGGAGTGGTAGGTCGGGGTGGTGGCGCAGGGCCTCCAGTACGGCGCGGACCGCCGCGCGGGGCGGGGAGCCCCGGCGGATCGCCGCGGTGATCGTCCGCGGCACGGGCGTCGCGAGCGCGCTGGTCGCCACGCGGTAGCGGCGGTCGACCGCGAGGCCGGGCAGCAGCGCGACCGAGAGCCCGGCCTCGATGTGCTGCAGCGCCATCATGTAGTTGCTGAACCGGCACACCACCCGCGGCTCGAACCCCGCCTGGCGGCACAGGCGCAGCGCGAGGTTCGCCATGTACGACTGGGGCATGTCGAACGCCCACGGCTCGTCCGCGAGGGCCGCGAGTTCCACGGCGCCGCGCCCGGCCGCGGGGTGCCCCGGCGGGACCACGAGCACGACGGCGTCGGTCGCCAGCGTCACCAGGTCCAGGTCGGGGCCCAGCGGCAGCTCGTCGAAGTCCGTGGTCGTGATGATGACGTCCGCGTCGCCGCCGCGCAGCGCGGGCAGGCTCTCGTGCGGCTCCAGTTGCAGCAGCTCGACGTCCAGGTGCGGGTGCTCGCGCGCGAGGCGCGTCACGGCCGGTACGGCGATGGTGTGGATGGCGCTCTGGAAGGAGGCCAGGCGCACCAGCCCGGCGGGCTCCGCGCCGAACCCGCGCAGTTCCGCCTCCACGTTCTCCATGTGGTCGAGGATCGCCCGTGCCCGCCGGGCCAGGATCAGCCCCGCCGGGGTCAGCCGCACGCGGCGCCCCGTGCGCTCCAGGAGCTGGGTGCGGGTCTCGGCCTCCAGGACGGCGAGCTGCTGGGACACGCTCGACGGGCTCAGGTTGGCGGCCTGGGCGACCGCGCGGACGGTGCCCAGCGTGTCGAGCTGGCTCAGCAGCCGCAGCCGCCACGGATTCATCACCTGTGCATTGTCCTACGGCGTGCTGTGGCGCCCCTGCGCCGTCCCAGGCGTCCGGCGGCCGAGGAGTCTCCCGTACGGCTGCGGTGTCGGCTGTACGGCGGTGCCGAACAGGAGAGCCGGAATTGTGAGATGGACGTGACGCTCGGGTGCGTCCTAGCGTCGACGGCATGGCTGCTTCGACCCCTCCCGCCCAGCGGTCCGCCGACCCCGCGGCGGCCGCTGTCCCCGCCGCTCCCGGGCCTGCCGCTCCCCGGCCTGTCGCCGCCGCGCCCGCCTCCGCCTCCGGGCCCTCCGCGGCGCCCCCGGCACAGGACGCGGCGCGGGACACGGCCGCCTTCTGGGCCGACGCCGAGCGGCACCTCGTCCGCTACGGCCCCGACTTCACACCGGAGGTCATCGACCGCGCCGCCGGGAGCTTCGTGTTCACCGAGGACGGCCGGAAGCTCCTCGACTTCACCTCCGGCCAGATGAGCGCCATCCTCGGCCACTCCCACCCGGAGATCGTCGAGACGGTCCAGCGGGGGATCGCCACCCTCGACCACCTCTTCAGCGGCATGCTGAGCCGCCCCGTGGTGGACCTCGCCCGGCGCCTCGCCGAGACACTGCCCGCGCCGCTGGAGAAGGCGCTGCTCCTGACGACCGGCGCCGAGTCGAACGAGGCCGCCGTGCGGATGGCCAAGCTCGTCACCGGCAAGCACGAGATCGTCTCGTTCGCCCGGTCCTGGCACGGCATGACGCAGGCCGCCGCGTCCGCCACCTACAGCGCGGGCCGCAAGGGCTACGGCCCCGGCGCCCCCGGCAACTTCGCCATCCCCGTGCCGAACCCCTACCGGCCGGACTTCACCACGCCCGACGGCGCCCTCGACTGGCGCCGCCAGCTCGACTTCGCCTTCGACCTGATCGACGCCCAGTCCACCGGCAGCCTCGCCGCCTGCCTCGTCGAGCCGATCCTCAGCTCGGGCGGCATCATCGAGCCGCCGCCCGGCTACTTCGCGGCCCTGCGCGACAAGTGCCGCGAGCGCGGCATGCTGCTGATCCTCGACGAAGCCCAGACCGGCCTGTGCCGCACGGGCACCTGGTACGCCTTCGAGCGCGACGGCGTGGTCCCCGACATCCTCACGCTGTCCAAGACCCTCGGCGCCGGGCTGCCGCTCGCGGCCGTGGTCACCAGCGACGACATCGAGCGGGAGGCGCACGCGCGCGGGTTCCTGTTCTTCACCACGCACGTCGCCGACCCGCTGGTGGCCGCCGTCGGCAACACCGTCCTCGACGTGCTGGCCCGCGACCGGCTCGACGAGCGGGCCCGGTCGCTCGGCGCCTTCCTGCGGCGGGGCCTCGACGACATCGCCGGGCGCCACGACGTCGTCGGGGACGTCCGGGGCCGGGGCCTGCTCGCCGGGCTCGAACTCGTCGTCGACCGCGAGACGAAGGAGAGCTCCAGCGAGCTGGGCGCGCGCGTCACCCGGCGCTGCCTCGACCTCGGCCTGCACATGAACATCGTCCAGCTCCCCGGCATGGGCGGTGTGCTGCGGATGGCCCCGCCGCTGACCGCCACCGAGGGCGAGCTGGACCTCGGCCTGACGATCCTGGACCAGGCGATCGGCGAGGCCCGCGCCGCCCTGTGAGCCGGTCGGCGGCCGACTGCGGCCCCCGGTCCTCACACCGCCGCGGAGTCGCGCCCCCGCGGCTCACCGCTCACCGGCCGCGGCGCGGGCGCGGGTCCGCCCTCGCTGAGGCCGAAGCGCCGGTGGAACCCGCGCAGGAAGGCGGGCGCGTACCAGGCCGAGCGGCCGAGCAGCCGCATCGCGGCGGGCAGCAGCACCCCGCGCACGGCGACCGCGTCGATGAGGACCGCGAGGCCTGTGCCCAGGCCGAACATCTTCATGAAGCTGATCTCGGCCGTGCCGAACGCGAAGAAGCTCACCGCCAGCAGACAGGCCGCCGCGCTGACGATCCGGCCCGTGTGCCCGAGCCCGTCCACCACGGCGCGCCCGGTGGGCTCGCCCCGGTCGTGGAGCTCCTTGATCCGGCTGGTGACGAACACCTCGTAGTCCATCGAGAGACCGAAGGCGACGCAGAACATCAGCACGGTCATCGACGTGTCCATGGGCTGCGCGGTCACCCCGAGCAGCGAGGTGAGGTGCCCGTCCTGGAAGATCCACGTCATGGCGCCGAGCGCCGCCCCCAGACTGATCGCGTTGAGGACGAGGGCGCGCAGCGGCTGCACGACGCTGCCGGTGAACAGGAACAGCAGCACGAAGGTGGTGACGGCGACCAGGCCCACGGCGATCGGGAGCCGACCGCCGATCGCCTCCTTGGAGTCCACCAGCTCCGCGTCGGTGCCGCCCACCAACGGGCTGGCCCCGGCGGGCGGTTCGGCCGCCCGCACCCGCCCGACCAGGTCCTCGGCGGCGGCCGACTTCGGCGTCAGGCCGCTCACCACGGTGATCCGCTGGGCGTCGGCGCGCCCCAGCGCGGCACCGGCGGCGGCACCGGCCCCCTCGGCCCGGCCGTCGACATAGGTGCCGCTGGAGGCCTCCACGCGGAGGACGCCCTTGAGCCCGGACAGCTCCTTCGCGTACGCCTCCAGCGGGCCGCGGCCCACGGCCTGGTCGATCACCACGTGGACGGCCGCGTCGTCGTTGCCGTCGAAGTCCTCCCGCAGCAGCGCCGCGACCCGGCGGCTCTCGGCGTCCTCGGGCAGCACCCGCTCGTCGGCCGTGCCGAAGGAGATGCCGAGCACCGGGCTCGCGGCGAGCAGCAGCACCGCGAGCACCGGCAGCGCCGTGACCGCGGGCCGCCGCGTGACGGTGCCCGCGAGCCGCCCCCAGAACGGGGCGCGTCCGGCGGAGCGGCGCGTGCGCGGCCACGGCATCCGCCCGCTGTTCACCCGGTGCCCGAGGACCGCGAGCAGGGCGGGCATCACGAACAGGGTGCCGAGCGCCGCGACGGCGACGACACCGACGCCCGCGTAGGCGAACGACCGCAGGAAGAACTGCGGGAACACCAGCAGCGCCGCGAGCGCCACGGCCACCGTCGCCGCGGAGTACGCGACCGTGCGGCCCGCGGTCGCCACCGTGCGCCGCACGGCGTCCGGCACATCCGCGCCCGCCGCGAGCTGCTCCCGGAACCGGCTGATCATCAGCAGGGCGTAGTCGATGCCGAGCCCGAGTCCGAGGGCCGTGGTCAGATTGGTGGCGAACAGGGAGACATCGGTGGCGCTGCCGAGCAGGGCGAGTTCGGCGAACGTCCCCGCGATCGCGATCGTGCCGATCACCAGCGGCAGCAGCGCCGCCACGACGCTGCCGAAGACGACCAGGAGCAGGACGAGGGTCAGCGGGACGGCGATCGCCTCGGCGAGCAGCAGGTCCTTGGGCGTCTGCGTCGCCAGGTCGTCGATGACGGCGATACTGCCTCCGGCCCGGACGTCGAGGCCCTGGTGGCGGCCGGTGTACGCGTCGAGGACGCCTTTGGCGTTCTCGCCCTGCTTGGTCTCGCCGCCCTTCACGTGGGCGAGCACCAGGGCCTCGCGGCCGTCCTCGGAGCGCAGCGCGTCGTCGCGGGTCTCCCAGTACGAGACCACGTTCTCCAGGTCTTCTTCCTTCTTGAGGTCGGCCACCAGGGCGCGTCCGGACCGCGCGGCCGCGGCGGTGTCGACGCGGCCCTCGGGAGAGCGGACGAGGAGCACCAGGTTGGTCTCCCCGCCGAACTTCTCCTCGATGACCTTCTCGGCCCTGGTGGACGGGGAGTCGGGGTCGGCGAAGCCGCCGTTCACCAGCTTGGTGAAGGCTCCCGCGCCCACCACGCCCATCAGGACCACGGCCAGGGCGGCGACGAAGAGCACCACTCGGGGCCGTCGTACGGCCAGCTCGGCTATGCGTTCAAACATGCGCTATGCCCTTCGAGTAGGCGCATAGAGGGTCTCACCACGCAAAGAGGGTGAAGCTCTCGTGTGAGGTGCCGCTGACGCTAGTGGGGCACAAGAAGATTTGGCAGTGTTAGATTTTCTTCACGCCATACGGGATTCCGCTGACGTGACCGCCCGACTGCCGTACGGTCGCGGTATGTCCCCCGAGAAACCCGTGGCCGCCGCGCCGACCCTGCGGCAGCGGCGCCGCGCCGTGGCCGTCCAGGAGATCCTGGACGCCGCCGAGCGGCACATCACCGAACACGGGCCCGCCGCGCTGTCGTTGCGGGCCGTCGCCCGCGACCTCGGCATGACCGTGCAGGCGCTCTACCACTACTTCGCCAGCCGCGACGCACTGGTGACGGCGCTCATCACCAAGGCGTACGACGACCTGGCCGACGCCGTGCGGTCCGCCGTCGACGCGGCGGCGAACGCCCCCGACCAGCCGGATCGCCCGGACAGCCCGAACAGCCCGAACAGCCCGGACAGCCCGGGCCGGTCGCGCCTGGTCGTCGCCGCCGAGGGCTACCGCCGCTGGGCCGTCGACCACCCCGAGCGCTTCCAACTCCTCTACGGCGCCCCCCTGCGCCACTACCAGGCGCCCGTCGACGGGCCCACCACGGCGGCGCTGCGCCGCATGACCGCGGTCTTCCAGCGGGAGATGTTCGACGGCTGCACCGAGGCGCAGCTGGCCGCGGCCGACGCCCGGGCCCTGTCGCCGGGGTTCCGGGCCCATCTGGACGCCCTGCCCCCGGACGGCCTCGGCGAGCTGCCGCCGCCCGCGGCCGCGCTCATCCTGAGCGCGTGGGGCCGCATGCACGGCATGGTCGTCCTGGAGGTCTTCGGGCACACCGGGTTCCTGGGGGAGCACCAGGCCGAGCTGTTCCGTACGGCCATGGAGGACATGGCGGAGGACATCCGCCGCCGGATCCCACCCCCCGGACGGCGCGCGCCACGGCCCGGCACGTCCTCACGGGGCGGTGCGTCCTCGCGGGGCGGTGCGTCCTCGCGGGGCGGTGCGTCGCAGCGGCCCGGTACGGAGAGGGGCGGCGACGCATGACCTCCCCCACCCCGCGCCTCTCCGACGCCCAGCGCCGCCACTGGCAGCACACCTACCGCGCCCACCCGGGCATGTACGGCGACCAGCCGTCCGCCCCGCCCTGCGGGCCGCCGAGGCATTCCGCGCCGCCGGGGCCGGACGCGTCCTGGAACTCGGTGCCGGGCACGGCCGCGACACCCTGCACTTCGCCCGCGCGGGCCACACCGTCCACGCCACCGACTTCGCCGCCCAGGGCCTGGCCCAACTGCGGGCCGCCGCACGCGCCGAGGGCCTCGCCGACCGCGTACGCACCACCGTCCACGACGTCCGCGCGCCGCTTCCGCTGCCGGACGCCTCCGTGGACGGCGTCTACGCCCACATGCTGCTGTGCATGGCCCTGTCCACCGGCGAACTGCGCGCCCTGGTCGAGGAGGTCCGCCGCGTCCTGACCCCGGGCGGCGTGTTCGTCTACACCGTCCGGCACACCGGCGACGCCCACTACGGCGCCGGTACGGCCCACGGCGACGACATCTACGAGCACGGCGGCTTCGCCGTGCACTTCTTCTCCCGCGCCCTGGTCGACGAACTCGCCCACGGCTGGGTGCTCCACGGCGTCGCCCCCTTCGAGGAAGGCGAACTGCCCCGGCGCCTGTGGCGCGTCACGCAGACCGTGCCCCGGTGACGCCGCCCTGGGCGCCGTCACACCGTCAGTGGACCACGGACACGATCCGGCAGACGGCCGCCGCGAGGTCACGGTCGCCTTCGACGCGGGCCCGGGCCAGCGCGGTCGTCGGCGCGATGCCGCGCACGCACACCTGCCAGGCGGTCTCGGCGTCCCACTGGACGACCGCCGCGGGGCGGCCGGTCTCCGGCTCGGCCAGGGACCAGCGGGTGTCGGTGGCGGTGGCGGTCCAGGCACCGCCCGCCGGGCCGTCGACGCGGACCTGGACCTGGGTGCCGACGGGGGCGGCGACCTCGCGCAGGGTGTGCGGCAGGGCCCGCAGGAAGGTGTCGAGGACCACGGCGAGGGCCTTCGCGTCCGGGTCGGTGCCCTGCCCCATGGCGTGCCGGATCTGCTGGCGGTGCGTCCACAACTCGGTGAACTCCCGCGCGCAGTCCAGCCACATCGGCGCCGGATCCACACCGGCCCAGGACACCCCCAGCGCGGGGGAGTCGAGGTCGGCGCCCTCGAAGAGGCGGGCGACCTGCCCGCCGATCACCTCCAGGGTGTCGACGAGCGCCGCCGGACTCACCCGCGCCCAGGCGTCGACCCACTCCTGATTGATCCGGTGGATGAACCCCTCCAGCGTCTCGCCCTCCGAGAACCCGGGTCCCTCCCGATGCCCGTCCCGGTCGCGGGCCAGTCGGCCGTAGCAGTCGCCGAGCACATGTGCGGCGACGTCCCGCACACTCCACCCCGGCACCGCCTCCGCGCGCCACGCGCCCGCGTCGAGGCCGCGCAGCGTCGCCATCAGCGCGGCGTGCTCAGGCGCGAACAGGGGGCGGGCATCGATCGGCGGACCGAGCCAGGCCGACCCCGGCCCCTCGGTGAACTGGCTGCTCATGACCCCAGCCTGCCCACCACACCCCCACCCCGGCCACCGCTTTTCCCGACGCCAACGCCGACGCCAACGTTCACAGGCGGCAAGGGACTGGCCGATCGTGGCGTCGCCTACCGCCGCTGCTCCGCACGCCCCACGGTGGTGTGCGCACCACGTCGCCGCAGCAGCCGCAGCAGCCGCAGCGGCAGCCGACGGAGCCAGCGCCCGCAGGCGCGGGGCACCGCCCGCCCGCCGGTGAGGCGCGTGACCGCCCGGCTCAGCGGGCCGCGCAGATGAGGGCACGCCGGGCGGCCCGAGCGGAGCGCGACGCCGGTCCGCCCGGCGACGGCCCGGAAGAAGGCCCGGCCCTGCCGGGACTGGAGCGTGGTGCTCCAGCGGTATCCCGGCCCCCACTCCAAGGCGTACCGGAGGACATGGCCGCCCAGGCCCCGACGTTGGTGGTCCTCGCTGACCCAGATCTGGAGGATCCGTCCAGTGCGGCACCGGTGGCAGACACGGAAGCGGAGGTGCCCGATGAGCTGACCGTCCGCACTGTCCCCGCCGCCCCCGTCGTCCCCGTCGTCCGTGTCGTGCACGGTGACGTCGTAGGCGCCGAGGGAGGTCGGGGGCGGGGTGAGGGTGAGACGCACGGGCCGCCCTCCTGGGTGCGACGACGGTGCCGGTCCTCCCGCATCGTGGCACGGTTCGTGGGGCTACGGGGGAGTTCGCGCACAGTGCCGCCGCCTGGGCTATGCGCCGCCTCCTGATCGATGCGCCGCTTCCTGTGACCGTGGTCCCGCCTCCTGGGCGGTGCGTTGCTTCTTCGTCGGTGCGTCGCCTCTTCGGCGATGCGCCGCCTCCAAGTCCCACCGCCAGGCGCGCCGCTCGCGCCAGTTGTGCCGCTCGCGCCCGGCGCGCTCGCGCACCATGGGCCGCTCGCGTCAGACGTGCCGCTCGGCCTCGCGTATCGCCTCCATCGGGGCGGCCTGGCGGCGGGCGGCCAGCAGCTCCTCGCGGGTCTGGGCCATCTCGTCCAGCGAGCGGCGCTGCAACTCCACGCTGTCCTCCAGGAGTTGGGCGTACTGCGTGGCGAGCTTGCGATACTCGTGCTCCCGGGTCGTCAGCATCCGGGCCCGCCAGGTGGCGGCGAGCTGCCAGACGATCACGATCAGAAGCGTGAAGAACCCGCCCGCGCCGACGGCCCCGACCAACGCGTCGACGTCGCCCCCGGCGAGCGTCATCCCTGGTCCATTCACTTCGCTGCCTCCTTGATCCCTGTCCCTCAAGGCTGGCAGCCGCACCACCGGCGCGTATATGGCTTCCCCCGCATTTCAGGGTTGGGTGGGGGACATCTCAGGGTCGCCTCGGGGGCGGTCGTCGCCCCCGCCGGGCAACTGCGCCGGGGCGGCGGACAACGTCGTGGCGGAGGGTGCGGGGGACAGGCTGCGTTCGAGGTCGTCCAGGGCGCGCCGCGCCGCCGCGATGCGCTCCCGCAGTTCCCGCGGATCGGGTGGCGCGGGGGTCGGAGCCTGGGCACCGGAGCGCTGCTTCTCCAGGTCGCGCGCCTCGTCAAGGGACGTGATGACCACACCGATCAGAACGTTGACCAGGACGAACGATGCCAGCAGCACATACGACGCGTAGTAGACGATGCTCCAGCGGGAGATCTCCAGGCCCGCGCGGACCGCGTCGCCCAGCCCGTCCAGGGTCATCAGCAGGAAGAGGGTGAGGACGGCCCGGCCGATGGAGCCGAAGTGCTCGGGGTCGTGCCCCGCGAAGAAGACCCAGCCCACCATCGCGTACAGGTACAGCAGCAGCGCGCCCACGAGCAGGAAGCTGACCGTGCCCGGCAGGCTGCGGGCCACCGCGACCATCACGACGCGCAGTTGCGGCAGGAACCGCGCGGTTCGCAGCACGCGCGCGAGCCGCAGCAGCCGCAGGACGGTGCCGTTCTCACGCAGGAACGGCGCGCACGCGGACAGGACGACGGCCAGGTCGAACAGGTTCCACGGGTCGCGGAAGAAGGCGCCGGGCCGGTCGGCGTGCGCGGCCAGGCGCAACAGGATCTCGACGGCGAAGGCCGCGAGGCAGCAGTGCTCGGCAGCACGTAACCAGCGGTCCCACTCCTCGACCAGCCCCGTGTACGTCTCGACGCCGAGCAGGGCGGCGTTGGCGAGGATCAGGACGAAGACCGTCAGGGCGAACGGCCGCGACTCGGTGAGGGCCCGGCACCACTCCGCGACCACGACCCGGCCCGAGCCACCCCGACCGCGGGTTTCACCCGGGCCACCGGTTCCGCCCGTTCCGCCCGGGCCACCGGTTCCACTCGGGCCACCGGTTCCGCCCGTTCCACCCGTTCCACCCGGGTCACCTATGCCACCCGGACCACCCGGACCACCCGGACCGCCCGACCCACCCGGCTGGCCCGATCGCGCCGACCAGGCCGTCGAGGCCCCGGCCGTGGGCTCCTGCATGCTGTTTCCTCGCAACTCGACGTCGACACGGCTGACCACACGCGGCCGACAGGCCAGGCGCGGCGGGGGTGCGGAGCCGCCCCGCTGGGGCGGCACTCTCCGCGGACGAGGCGCCGACGAGGCGCTTCTACGCGATTGTAGATTCCAGCGGGTGCGAGGTCCCGGGTGTGTAGGCTGACCAGCCATGAGAGACGGTTTGCGCGCGGCCGGGCCCGGGGCCGGGCCTGGGTCGGGGGCCGAGTTCGGGCCCGGGTCCGGGAGCGGGGCCGACGTCGACGCCTGGCCGCAGGGGCGCGATCCGCGCCGCCGGAAGGTCGGGGCGCTCGGCTGGTCGCTCCTGGTGCTGCTGCTGGTCGCGCTGTTCACCCTGTGGCCGCGCTGACCGTGTGACGGCCCGGCGGTGGCCGTGAGGGCGGGGCCGCCCGCGGAGCCGTCAGGCCCCGCGGGCATCCCACGGCGTCAGTCGTCGAGCGCGTCGACGACCTGGCCCAGGTCGACGAACTTGAAGTTGGTGGAGGCGCGCTCGGGATCCCCGGGCGCGTCATGGCCGTCCTGGACGACGAGCAGCCCGTGCGGATACCTGCGGCCGAGCGGCTCGTTGAGGACGGCGGCGCCGTCGCACTCCTCGGAGCCGTCGAGCGCGGCCGAGGCCGCGGCGACCCGGAAGCCGCCCTCGTACTCGTTGCGGTCGGACAGCTCGCGGTCGTACGCGGCGAAGGTGTTGTCACCCTGGCTGGAGGCGAGCACGTAGCCGTCGCCGTCGGCCTCGGTGAGCAGGGTGAGACCCTCGACGTCGGCCGTGAGCCGCTTGCCGCCGTAGCCGGGGTCGGCGCCCGCGACGCACTCCTCGGTCTGTTCGTCGTACGCCGCCGGGACGCCGTACTCGCGGACCTTGTCGACCAGGTGGGGCGTGCCGGTGAGGTCGGCGCGCAGCCGCCAGATGCCGACGTCCTCCTGGCCCGCGTACAGCGTGCCGGTGGCCGGGTCCACGACCATGCCCTCGACCTGGGGCTCCTCGCCCGGCTCGGCGCAGGGCGACCAGGAGGTGCCGTTGGGCAGGCGGAAGGCCTTGGGCAGGTCGAGGGTGCGGACCGTGCGGTAGCCGACCGTGCCGTCGCGCTTCGCGGTCAGCTCCAGCAGGCGCACGCGGGTCCGCTCGCGCTGGCTGACCGCGGCGTACGCGCGCCCCGTGGCCGGGTCGGTCCAGGTGGCCAGGCCGTAGGCGGTGCGCTGCTCGTTGACCTCGTCCTGCGAGGAGGAGAAGACGGCGGGCGCGGCGGGGTCGGTGACGTCGACGAGCGGGCCGCCCGCGCGGTCGCGGTCGATGCGGTAAACGCGCAGCCGGTCGCTGCCGCGGTCGCTGGTCACGGCGAGGTCGGCGCGGCCGGTGGGCAGGCGCAGGCCGTGCACGAGGTCGACGTTGTTGAACCGGCCGGGAGCGTCGTCCGGGCCGGGCGCGGCGGGCGCCGGGACGGACTGCACCTCGCGCGCGTCGAGGTCGTACACGCGCAGGCCGCCCTCCTTGGCGGTGGCGACGACCAGGCTGCGGTCGGGGTCGGCGGGGTTGCGCCAGATGGCCGGGTCGTCGGCGTCCGCGTTGCCGCCCGCCTCGTCGTCGTGCAGGGCGGGGGTCTCGGCGTTCGGGGTGACGGCGGGCAGCGCGGGGGCGGCCGCGGCGGGCCCTGTCGCTGTCGCCGCGAGCGCCGCGAGGGCCGTGACGAGGGCGAACCGGCCGAGGGCGGAGCGGGCTCTGCGGGGCTTGGCCATGGAGGGGTCCTCTCATGTCGCGAACATGACGGACTCACTCTGTGATCATCTCGTGTCGGTTGTACGGGGCGTGGGGCGAGGGCGAGTTGACCGGTGCGTGAACGGTTGGTGACGGCCGGGCGGGCGACCGCGGCGCGATGGTCACCGCAGCAGGCGGCCGAGCCAGGGGTGTACCCCGTACGTCAGGGTGATCGCGTCGGCGAGCCAGCGCCGCTGCGGTTCCCGCAGCAGGGGCAGTACGGCGTCGAAGTCCCGCTCGTCCTTGGGGCGCGGGCCCTTCGCCTTGTAGTAGAGCTGCACCTCCGGAGCCAGGAAGGGCACCCCGTCGGCCGAGGTCAGACCCAGCGCGCCGAGCGGCCGACGCACCCGGGTGTCGCGCCGGGACACCCACTGGTGCCCCTGGGACTCGTCGAGCATGACCTGGATCCGCCACGGCTGGTCCGGTGCGGGGCGGCACCAGACGTCGTGCACGCCGGGCGGCAGTTCCTCCCCCGCGGCCCAGGGGCGCAGGGTGCCCGGCGGGTCGGCCGCCCACAGGTCCCAGCCGGACAGCGCCCGCTGCGCGGCCAGTTGGTCGCGCCGCAGCAGCAGGACGTCGATGTCGCCATGGGCGCGTACGGGGTGTCCCACCGCCAGCTCGATGGCGAAGCCCCCGGCCACCCACCAGGGGGCCGCCGCTACGGAGAACCGGTCGACGACTTCGGAGAGCGGGGCGGGGTCCCAGGGGCCGAGCGCCCCAGGAACGGGCTTACGTGGCACGGGTCCACAGGGCACGGGTCTACGCGGCACGGGCTTACGCGGCACCCCCGGCCTACGCGGCACGCGCTGCGCTGACACGGGCGGCGATGGCGCGCGCGCACTCCATCGCTTCGGTGTGCGTGGTGTCCACCTCCAGGTCGTAGGTCACGCCCTGGTGGACGAGGTCCGCCTGGGAGGCGGCCATGCCGCTGGTGCGGTCGCCACGGGCGACCTCGCGGCCCGCCGCGACCGTGGCGTCGCACCGGACGCCGACCCACAGCACCGGCAGCCCGTCCAGCGCCTCCTGCCAGCGCCGCTGCGACCGCGCGCCGCCGAGGAACACCTCGTCGACGACGACCCGGGCGCCCGCGCGGGCCATCGCGGCGACCCCCTCGGTCCACGCCGCCTCCAGCGCCCGGAACTCCGCCCCGACGGTCACCCGCCCGTCCGCCGCGACCTCGATCCCGCCGTCCGCCTGCTGGAGGGAGGCGGGCAGCACGTCCACGAACGTGTCCGTGCCGAGCGCCAGCCAGTGGCCTGGCAGCACCGCCTGGAGACACCGCACGATCCCGGACTTCCCCGAGCTGGAACCGCCGTTGAGCACGATCACCTGTGTCGTCATCGGGCCACCGTAGATCCCCCGCGACCGGCCCGCAGTGATCAGGAGCGCAATTCTGGAGAAGTGCCGCGGCCAGCCCCCTGCCTAGCGTGATCGGTACGAGAACACCGCGCGAGAAGGAGGAACGGCATGCCCGAGGAACAGGTGGCGGTCGCGGACAGTACGGCCGTGCGGGTCGCCCTGTGGCGGGCGCTGCACGTGCGGGCCGACGCGGCGCCGCACGTGCTGGAGGACGAGGTGGGGCTGCGCCTCGCGGCCCCGGACGACGGGTGGCGCGCCCGGCCCGACATGGACCGGCGGGGCACGAGCGGCATGCGGGCCTCCATCGTGGCCCGGGCGCGCCTCATCGAGGACCTGGTCGTGGCGGAGGCCCGCCGGGGCGTCACCCAGTACGTGATCCTCGGGGCCGGGCTCGACACGTTCGCGCAGCGCAGGCCCGACGTCGCCGCGGGGCTGCGGGTGTTCGAGGTCGACCGGCCGGGGACGCAGGCCTGGAAGCGGCGGCGGCTGACCGCGCTCGGCTTCGGGGTGCCCGACTGGCTGCGGCTCGTGCCGGTCGACTTCGAGGCGGGCGACTCCTGGTGGGAGGAGCTGGCGGCGGCCGGTCTCGACGCGGGGCGGCCCGCGGTGGTGGCGTCCACGGGGGTCAGCATGTACCTCACACGGGAGGCGACGGCGGCCACGCTGCGGCAGGTCGCCCGGCTCGCCCCCGGGACCACGCTCGCCACGTCGTACCTGCTGCCGCTGGACCTCCTGGCCCCGGAGGAGCGCCCGTTGATGGAGGCGACGTGCAGGGCCGCGCGGGCGTCGGGCACGCCGTTCGTCAGCTTCTACGCTCCCGAGGACATGGCGGCGCTCGCCCGCGCGTGCGGCTTCCGGGAAACCCGCCGTGTGTCGGCGCGGACCCTCACCGAGCGGTACTTCGCCGACCGGTCGGACGGACTCCGCCCGGCCGGGGCGGAGGAGCTGCTCGTAGCGACGGTGTGACCGGTGCTGTAGTGAGTGTCCCCGGGGCCGGGCCCCGGCTCTACTGAAGGGGCGTGCACGGGCCGGGAGAACCGTCCGACCGGCTCACGGGCGCACATGCGCCAGCAGATCGTCCGGCGTGGGATACGGGTCCTCCCGTGGCAGGAGTCGGCGCGCGGCGGTCAGGTCTCCGGCGCCCACCTGGTGGCGGACCGTGCGCGCGAGCGGGGTGACGTCGGTGATCGACACCGTCCACTCGTCCGCGTAGCGGCGTGCCGCCTCTCCGGAGAGGCCGAGCTGAAGCGAGCGGTGCGGCAGCGGACGCAGGTGGAGGTCGCGTTCGGGATCCCATTGGACGCGGGCGGGGACCGCCTCAACTGCCGCTTCCAGTCGGCGTGGTCGGCGTGGAGCCCGCTCGTGTAGTGGCTGAGGCAGGCGTTCCGCAGCGCCCACTCGAAGCCGTCGCGGGCGATCTCGACGGCGAGGACGGTCTCCTGGTTCTCCTTGGTGCCCCAGCCGCAGCGGTACATCATCCAGAGGAAGGACGGCTTGATCCACGTCATGCGGTCCCGCCGCCAGGCAGCGGGGAAGCGACCCGTGCGGGCGGCGGGCACCCCGATCTCCTGCGCGTACGCCTGGTAGACGGTGACGGTGGACTCGGTGTGGCGGGCGCGGATGCGGTACGTGGGTTCTGACACGGGACCAGCGTGACGACGGACCTCGACGGACGCCAGCGAATATGGGGGCCAGCGAGTATGGGGACCAGCGAGTATGGGGACCAGCGGGAGGGACGCGCCTGCTGACCCGCCCAGGGGAGGGGCGAGGCTGCCGGTCCCGCCAACAGGCCCCCGCCAAAAGGCCCCCGCCCGCGGGGCTCCGTGAGCCAGCAGGGCCCCACCTACTGGGCCCCGCCACCAGCGTCCCGCCCCCAGGGCTCCGTCAATGCTCCGTCAGTGCCACGATGCGTCTGATCAGCTCCGCGTAGCTCCACCCGGTGCCCGTCGCCGCGCGCGGTACCAGGCTCTCCGGGGTCAGGCCCGGCAGGGCGTTGAGCTCCAGGCACACCGGCTGCCCGTCGGCGTCGCAGCGGAAGTCGGTGCGGGAGTACGTGTCCTCGCCGAACCCCAGGGCGCGGTGCGTGCGCAGGGCCCACTCCTGGAGGCGGGCGGCGACGTCGGCGGGGACGCGGGCCGGGCAGACCTCGCTGACCGCGCCGGGCTGGTACTTGGCCGCGTAGTCGAACACGGGGCTCGTCAGCTCGATCTCCACCACGGGCAGCGCCTGGTCGCCGATCACGGCGACCGTGAACTCCCGCCCGGGCAGGAAGGGTTCGATCAGCAGCTCACCCCCACGCACGAGCCCCCGGCCCGCGTGCCCCCGGCCCGCGTGCCGCTCGCCCGCGTGCACCTCGGCCGCGGCCGCCACCAGCTCCGGCAGCGAGTCGACCCGCCGCACCGACACGCTCGAACCGTCCGCCACCGGCTTGGCGACCACGGGCCCGGCCGCCACGAGCCGCCGCGCCTCCTCCGGCACATCAGACGCGCCGGGCGTGCCAGTCACGTCACCGGCCCGCCACAGCACCCGCTCGGCCACCGGCACCCCCGCCGCCCCCACGACCGCCTGCGCCCGCCCCTTGTGCCACGCCGCGGCGCACGCGGCGCTGCCCGCTCCGGTGAACGGCACCCCGGCCATCTCCAGGAGCCCCTGCACATGCCCGTCCTCGCCCCAGCCGCCGTGCAGCGCCACGAACACCAACTCGGTGCCGCGCAGCAGCTCCAGGACCGGGCCGCCGGTCAGCGCGGCGTGCATGCGCCGCCGCAGCAGCGGCCGCTCCGCGGGGGACGGCGGTTCCTTGCCGACGACGGCCGCCCCCAGCGCGCCGCCCGCGTCCCCGGCCCTCAGCGGCCCCGCCAGCACCGGCACCTCCGCGGCCGGGTCGACGACCGTCACCTCGTACCCCGATTCCAGCAGGGCCGAGGCCACCGACCGGCCCGAGGCCAGGGAGACCTCGCGCTCCGGGCTCTCGCCGCCGCACAGGACCACCACACGCATCGCTTGCCGCCTCTCGATCACGCCGCCGGGTACGCGGGCACTGTAGTGGGCTTTGCTTGGGGAATCCAAGCAATGCCTTGGTGGGGCAAAGCGGCGTGGCGTACGGGGTCCTGAGCCGATGGGTGATCGGAGTGCTGAGCCATGCCCGCGAAGGTGCCGGATATTGACGCGTCCATGTACGGCTCCCTACGCTCCCGGAGGCGAGTGTTCAGTAGCCAAGTCGCTGTTCATGTACGTGAATTGGTGTGGGTGGAGTCGGTCTCGCGAAGGAGCAGGTATGAACGGCAAGCGTCACGCGGTGGCGGGAGCGGCGGGGCTGTGTGCCGCGCTGCTCGCCGCCGCGCCCGCCACCGCCGAGGTCGAGCCCGGCGGCTGGAGTCCCGTGTCGCCCGGGTACAAGGTCCAGGAGCGGGGCTGCGGCACGGTCAGCGGCCTGACGTTCAAGCTGACCTGCGACACCGACAGCGGGGACCAGCGCGCCGAACGGCGGTACGACACCTACCAGGGCGGCACCCGCCAGTTCGAGGGCACCTTCAGGATCACCAGCATGGGCGGCAGCCGGATCAGCCTCAAGCAGACCTTCAGGGACGGCCCTTCGGCCGGGCCCTACTTCATGCTCGCCGTCGAACGCGGCGGCAGGCTCTACGCCGTGCACGGCGGCGACACGGTGGCCACCGGCGCGACCGTCGGCGCCAAGGTGCGGGTCAACACCGTGCACGAGGTGGGCAAGAGCCACCGCACCTACATCAACGGCTCGCTCCGCCACACCGTCGACAGCGCCAGCGGCAGCTACTACGACAAGTTCGGCGCCTACCGGACCAGCAGCGGCAGCGGGCCGGTCACGGTGGAGTGGAGCGGCGTCAAGTTCTGGAAGAAGTAAGGCGCCCCGCAGCCGTGCGCCGCCCGCTCGGGACGCTGACCGCCGCCGCCCTCGCCGGGGCCGCCGCGGCCGGGTGCGCCACCGCCCCGGGCGGCCCCGCCGGGCCGCCGCACACCTCCAGCGCGCCACCCCCGGCCACCACCCTGACGGCCACCCTGGACACGCCGAACGACATCACCCTGCGCTGGCGCGACCGGGACCCTGACGCCGCCGTCCGCGTCCTTGAGTACGCCACCGAACGGCACGGCGAGTACGTCCCGCTGGCGTTCCTGCGGCCCGGCCGCACCCGCTTCACGCACCCCGACCTGATGCCCGACACCACCTTCTCCTACCGGCTGCGCGCCCTGCACGGACCGGCCTCGCGGGCCGTGCACGTCACCCTGCCCCGGGGCGGGCCCGGCGAGCGGGACCGGGAGCGGGACCCGTCCTGGGCCGAGCCGCGCCGCACCCGCGCGGGACAGGGCCGCGAAAGGCCCCTCCGGAACGGCACCGCGTCCGGCGCCCCCACGGGGCTCACGGCCACGCCCCGGCACGCCGACGGCGTCCTGCTCACCTGGGTCGACCACGCCGCCGACGAGGACGGCCACCTGGTCGAAGTGCGCCGCCACGGCGCCTCCGCGTACCGCGTCGTCGCGGTGCTCGACCCGGACGTCACGTCCACCGGTGTGGTCACCCTGCCGGACGAGCGGACGGCCGACTACCGGGTCCGCGCCTTCCGCTACGGCGCGCCCTCCAACGTCGTCCACCGCACCACGGGCACGCGGCCCCCGACGTGAACCCGCCCCCGTACCCACAAGGGCGCGGGCGCTACGGCCGGTTGCGGGGGTGCGCCCTCGCCGCCCGCTCGTTGCCCCGCTTGTAGTTGCCCGTCCAGCGGGCCATCGCGAGCTGCGGGTCGCCCGCCGCGGCCTCCGCCAGGAACTGCTCGGCGCGCGGGCCGCGCAGCGTCGCGGCGGTACGGGCGCCGTGCGTGATCACGACGGTGCCGTCGGCGCGCTGCGCGTACTGGAATCCATGAGGTCTCGGCATGCCCGGGATCGTAGGGTCCGCACCGGCCCGGCCGACAACGAATTTCGCCCGGCGGGCGGCCCCGCCGGGCCCCCTGGGCGACCGGCCGCCACGCCCTTTTCGTACCCGCGTTCCCTCGGCGCCACTTCCTGATCCATAACGGCCCGCGGCACCAGGCCAGTTGGTACGGTTCCCTACGCCTCGCGGCGGGTGGATGGGGACGTCCCGCGAGGAGCACAGGGGGGGCGGCGCACATGACGACGACGGTCAAGCCGAAGCTGGTCCTGGTCCACGGGATCGGAGGGCCGCGCGACATCGAGGACGAACGGCGGGAGTGGCGCCGCGCACTGGCCGAGGGCGCCCGCGCCGCGGGCCGCGCCGACGCGATATCCGGCCTCACCATGGACTGGACGGTCGACACGGCCTTCGCCTGCTACGCCGACCTGTTCGCCCGAGCGGGCGCGCAGGGCGCGGCGGAAGACGACCTCGACGAGGAGAGCGCCGAGGTCACCCTCGCGGTCGCCGCCGACGTCGTGGAAGCGCTGCTCGCCTCACCGGAGCACGCGGACAACGCCCTGCTGCTGCGGCTGCGCTCCCAGGCGCGGCCCGAACCCCTGGACGAGACCGGGCGGCGCAAGCAGCACGAAGGCGTGGGCGTCCTCGCCCGCCGGGCGAGCGCCGTCTGCGCGAAGCTGGCGCGCGTCCCCGGGGTGCAGATCGGCCTGCGGCGGGCCAGCGCCGCCCAGTGCCTGGGCGCCCTGTCGCAGCCCGGCCGCTACCTGCGACGCAAGGAGGCGACGCGCCTCGCCGACGGGCGCACCGCCAGCCTCGACGAGCGCGCCCGCGAGCGCGTCCTCGCCGAACTCGACCCCGCGCGGCCCACGATCGTGATCGCCCACTCCCTCGGCACCGTCGTCGCCTGGGAAGCCCTCGCCGGGTACGAGGGCCCCGTCCCGCTGTTCCTCACCCTCGGCTCGCCCCTCGCCATGAACGCCCTGATCTGGCAGCGGCTGCGCCCGCGCCCTCCGGCCGTCCCGGCGACGGTCCGGCGGTGGGTGGACTTCTGGGACGGCGACGACCCGGTGGTGCCGCTGCGCCGCCTCGCCGACCTCGTCGCCCCCAACGCCGCCGGAGTGCGGCCTGAGCCGGTGCCGCTGGCCTCGCGGCTGCTGTGGACCCACCCGGCCACCGTCTACCTGCGGCGCCCCGAGGTCGCCCAGGTGGTCCTCGACGCGGTGGCCGAGCACCCCACCGCCTCATGAGCACGCCACGGCCCGCGGCGAGCGGCACGGACAGCGCGACGGCCGCCGCGGCGCTGTCCCAGGCCCGCCACGTCCTCGTCGTGGCCACCCAGTGCGACGAGGCCGACGAGGAGGTACGCGACCTCGTCGCCGTCGCGCAGAGCCTGCACGACGCGCTCACCGACCCCGCCATCGGCGTCTGCCGGGCCAGCGAGGTGGCCGACGCCGCCGCCGTGCGCTCCGGAGCGGCCTCCCGCGCACAGGTCGACGTCGCCGTGCGCGAGGCCATCGTCCGCGCCGGTGAGGCCCGCGCCGTCCTCGTCCTCGCCTTCCTCGGCCACGGGCAGTCCCCCAAGGGCTCACCGCACCTGTACTACATGGCGAAGGACAGCGAACGGGAGGACGCGACCACGTCCGTCGACGTCAACGCCCTGATCGCCGCCGCCGTCGACCGCACCGACATCGCCGGGGTGATCGTCCTGCTCGACACCTGCCACTCCGGCGCGGCCCTGCCGTCGGTCGGCGACCTGGTCGGCGGGTTCCAGGACGGCCAGACCCGCGTCAGCGTGCTGGCCGCCGCCCCCGCCCAGGAACCCGCGTACGACCTGGACTTCACCCGCTGCCTCGTCCGGCACATGCGGGCGGGCTTCGAGGGGGCGGGCGAACTCGTGGCCATGCGCCACTACCGGGACGCCCTGCTCGCCGACCTGCCGGACCAGGACGCGCGCGGCCTGGAGTACTACGGGGTGCCCACGGCCGCGGAGGAGGGCCTGTGGCTCGCGGCGAACGCGGCCCGCGCGCGGGTGCGGGCCGCCGAGGGCCTCGGCGCGATCGGCGCGGAGGACCTGGGGCGCGCCCTGCGCTCCTGGCCGCAGGGCGCCACCGAGGCGCCCGCACCCGGCGCGACGACGGCGACTGCCGCGACTGCCGCGACTGCCGCGACTGCCGCGACGACGGAAGCCGAGCTGACCGCCCTGCGCGAGCGGGCCGCCCGCAGCCCCGACCTCGGCGCGCTGCGCGTCCGCGAGGTCGTCGACGCCCTGCTCCTCGTCCGCGAGGCCGAACAGTTCCTCGTCACCTGGGCCGGGCGCACCCTGACCAGCTACACCGTGCGCCGGGCCATGGCCGAACTCAACAGCCGCGACGGCGACGCCCGCGCACCCCTGCGGGCCCCGGCCCGGCTGAGCGGCAGTGAACTGCTGCGCCACGTCCTGGAGCACGCGGCGCTGCGCCAGACCGACCGCGACGGCCGCCTCACCGCCGCGGGCGCCCTGGCGCGCTGCCTGGTCGCCGTCGCTCACGCCTGCGACCTCGACCCGTCCGGCGACGACATCAAACGCTGGGCCGAGGAGCACGGCCTCGTCATGGAGCTCAACGACGCCCTCGAAGGCGCCGCCCGGCGGGACGAGGACGGCGGCGCCCGCCTGGTGGTGAGCCTGCACGCGGCGCGCTGCGACTGGCCGGACTCCCTCACCGTCTGGCTGCGCCAGGGCGACCAGTGCTCCGGCGCCTGGACGATCCCCTGCACGCCCACCCAGGCCGGGGTCGAGCAGGCCCTGCCCGAGGTCCTCGACTGGGCGGCGCGGCGGCTCGCCCCCGGCGTCAGCCTCGACCACATCGACATGGTGGTCCGGGCGGAGCTGCTGCCCACCTGGCGGCCCGAGGAGGCCGACGTCGGGCTCTACCTGCTGGGCGTCGACCGCTCGGTCGTGCTGCGCTGGGCGGACCGGCTCTTCGTGCCCCGCTTCCTGCGCGGCATGAACGACGTCGCCCGGCGCCGCCTCGAAGCCTGGCAGCACCACGTGCTCAGCACCGGCCAGGCACCCGTCGACTGGGTGCACGCCGCCAGCGCCGCCGACGTGCAGCGGGTGGTCATGGGCTTCAAGACCGGCTCCTGCCAGTGGGCGGCCGGGATCGGCCGACGCTCGGCGGTGTTCGCCGAACTCGTCCAGGTCCTGCTGCCGTACACGCCGGTGCTGCTGTGGCCCGACGCGGCCAACGGCAGCGTCCCGGAGCCGCCCGCCGCCCTCGCCCGGCACTGGGAGCGGCTGCCCGCCGACTTCGCCCGGGCCCGGCAGTCGCGCTGGGCAGCCGAGGTGAACGGCGCGGACGCCGGACCGCCGGACGGCGAAGGCGCCCGACTGGCGGAACTCGCCGCGCTGCGGGCGGCGTGGCACGACCTTCCCTGGCTCGACTTCTGCGACGCCTTTCAGGAGCGGGAGCCGGAGTGGGCTTCGACGTCGGCAGGAGGCACATGATGGCCTGGGACACCTACTACCGCGGCACGGGCGAGCCGCACGACACGAGCCTTCCCGACCCGCCGCCGTGGCGCGTCTTCCCGCGCCGCTCCGCGCCCCGCACCTTCCAGCCGCCCAAGGGCCTGACCGACGCCGTCAACGCCGCCGTGTTCCTGCACCGCCCGCTGCTCATCACCGGCCCCGCGGGCAGCGGCAAGTCGACCGTCATCGAACAGGTCGCCGACGAACTGCGCCTCGGGCCCGTGCTCCGCTGGCACATCACCTCGCGCAGCACCCTGTCCGACGCCCTCTACCGCTACGACGCGCTCGGCCACATCCACACCCTGCGCCTGGCCCAGTCCGGCGGCAAGGCGGCCAAGCACACCGACGACATCGCCGCCTTCCTCCAACTGGGCCCGCTGGGCACCGCCCTGCTCCCCGACTCCCCGCGCCCCCGCGCGCTGCTCATCGACGAGATCGACAAGAGCGACCTGGACCTGCCCAGCGACCTCCTCGACGTCCTGGAGCGCGGCGAGTACGAGATCCCCGAACTGGTGCGCCACAGCAAGCCCCGCGTCTCCGTACGCCGCTGGCGCGGCGACGGCGAGGAGGCGACCGAACCGAAGCGCTACGACATCACCGAAGGGCGGGTGCAGTGTCGGCGCTTCCCGTTCATCGTGATGACGAGCAACGGCGAACGCGAGTTCCCCGCGCCCTTCCTGCGCCGCTGCATCCGCTACGACATGCCCCCGCTCTCCGTGGACCTGCTGCGCGCCGCCGTGGAGGCGCACGTGGGCCGGGAGCTGCCCCAGGACGCCGCCGCGCTCGTCGAGGACTTCGTGGAACGCGTCCGCCGGGGCGACACCCTCGCCGTCGACCAGCTCCTCAACGCCGTCAAGCTCGTCATCGACGACCAGGGCCCCACCGGCGAGCAGCGCGAGCGGCTGCTCGGCTACCTGCTGCGGAACCTGTCCGGTGCGTGACGCGCTCGCCGTGGTGGTCGACGCCCTCGTCGGCGCGCTGCCGCGCGACTGCCACGACGCGGAACTCCTCGCGGACGCGCTGTGGCTCGCCGCCGCCTCCTTCGACCCGGCGGCGGGCCGGGACGGCACCCCGCCGGAACCCGAGGGCGCGACCGCCGACACCGCGCCGCGGCCACCAGGTGAGGCGCCCGCCCAGGAGGAGCGGACCCCGCACACCACGGCGGACGACCCCGAAGACCCGGACGACGCGCTCGACCCGGACGCCCCGCAGCGGCACGGGCCCCACGGCCCGTACAGCCTGTACGAGAACCTCCCCGGCCAGTTCGACGCACCGCACGACGCCCCGGTGACCGTCGCGGCGGGCCGCGCCCTGCCCCAGGCCGTCGAGCTGGGCCGCTCGCTGCGCCCCTTCATGCGCCGCTTCCCGCACGGCCGCCGCGTCGGGCTCGACCTGGCCGCCACCATCGACTCGTACACCCGGGACGGCGAACTCCTGCCGGTCGTCGGCCCGTTGCCGGAGCCGTGGTTCGACGTCCTGCTCATCGTCGACACCCATCTGTCGATGGAGGTGTGGCAGGGCGCCGTCCAGGAGTTCGCCGCGCTCCTGGAGAACAGCGGCGCCTTCCGCCAGGTGCAGCGCTGGCACCTGTCGACGGAGCCGTACCCGGACGTGACCGACGCGCTCGGCCGGGTCGTCAACTCCCGCAGCGTGGCCGCGCCCGACGGGCGCCGCCTGGTCCTCGTCGTCTCCGACTGCGCGGCCCCCGCCTGGTACGGCCGCAGGGTATGGCAGCTGCTGCGCGCCCTGGCCGGTCACTGCTCGCTGTCCATCGCCAACCCGCTGCCGTCCCGCCTGTGGCACCGCACGGCGCTCGACCTGCCCGCCGTGCGCGTCCGCAGCCGACTGCCCGGGACCCGCAACACCGCCCTCGCCGTCACCGTCCCCCCGCACCTGCGGTTCGTCCTCCCCGAAGGCACCCCCTACGTGGCCGTGCCGACGCTCACCCTCACCGCGCACTCCCTCAACCGCTGGGCACAGGGCCTGGTCAGGGGCTCGCCCGAGGGCTACGAGGCCGTCCTCGTGACGCCGTTCGGGGCGCCCCCGAACCCGTTCGGCGCCCCCGAGGGCCCGTTCGGCGACGACGGCCCGGACGAGCCGCACACCAGGGCGGACCGGCCCGGCCCGCGCCGCGGGGGCGCGTCCCCCGCCGAGGTGTTCCTGCGCACCGCGTCCCCCGCCGCCGTGCGCCTCGCCGGGCTGTGCAGCGCCTTCCGGCGCCTGAGCCTGCCGCTGATCCAGCTCATCCGGCAGCAGGTCGTCCCGGAGGCGACCACCTCCGACGTCGCCGAACTCCTGATGAGCAACGTCCTCGACATCAGCGCCGCGGGCGGCGAACCGCAGGTCATCACCTTCCGGGACGCGGCCCGCGCCCCGCTCGCCAGAGCCGCGGGCCGCCACGACGCCTGGCTGCTCCTGGACGCGCTGAGCGGCTACATCGCCCAGCGCGTCCGGCTGCCCGGCCAGGGCCTCAACGCGATCGCCGCGCTCGACAAGGACGAACTGCCCGAGGCACTGCGGCCGTTCGCCTACGCCTCCGAAGAGCTGATGGCGGCCCTACGCGCCGGAGCCCCCACCGACCGGCCGGGCTCCCCGAGCGGCCAGGGCGGCGCCGGGCCCCGGGGCCCACGGCCGTTCCTACCCGACCCGCGGCGCGCCGCCGCCCTGCTCATCGGCACCTCCGCGCACGACGAACCCGGCGAAGACGACCTCGCCGCCTCGGAACTCCACGAACTGGCGGCGCTGTTGACGTCCCCCGACGGCTGGAACCTCCCGCCCGACCGGTGTGTGCGCCTCTTCGACGCGGACGCCGAGGACGTCATCCGCACCGCACGCGAACTGGCCGCGAGCGTCGACGAGGCCCTGCTGATCTGGTACGTCGGCCATGGCCCCGCCTGGCGCCCGCAGACCGGCGCCTGGGTCGTGGGCCCCGGCGACGAGGTGGTGCACCCCCGCCAGCTGCTCGGCGTCCTTCCCGTGGACCACCTCGTGGTGGTCGAGGACTGCTGCCTGGTCAGCCTGGGCGTGCGGCCCACCGCGACCGACGGGCCGCACGGGGGCGTCACCTGGCTGACACTTGGGCACAGCCACGGGCTTGATGCGGGTGAGGTCCGCCCCACCCGGGACGTCCTGCGCCAGATCGCCGAGGGCGTTCCCGCCGAGCCCGCGCTGCTCACCGCCGACCGGCTCGCAGAAGCGGCCGCGCGGACCGCGCCGGTGCCCTGGTCCGTGCGCACCGTGGTCCGGAACCACCCCGACGACACCGTGCCCGCGCTGGCGCGCAACAGGGCCGCGGCACCGCGGCCCGGACGCGGGGCGCAGGACGCGTCGGTGGCCCGCACGCTGGCGCGGGTGCGCGCGGAGCTGGGGCTCGACGAGGCGGGGGACGAGCCCGCGGCGGTGGTGGAGCAGGTCCTCGACGCGTTCCTGCGGCTGCTCGCCGACCGCGTCCGCCGCCCCCGCCGGGACCGGCGCCCGGCCGAGCACGCCACGGGCGGCACCTTCCGGGCGGAACTCACGGCGTTCCTGAAGGACTCCGGGGTGGAGGCGTGGACGGCGCCCGACTCCCTGCTGCTCTGCCAGGCACAGGCCCACGGAGGCGCCGCCGTGCCGGTCGTGGTCCTGAACTTCGGAGACGCCTCCCGCTGGGACCGGCAGCACCCCGTGGAGAAGTGGGTGCCCCCCGCATGGTGGACGACGTGCTCTCTGCTCGTCGTCCTGGACCGGCGCTGGGACGCGCCGCGCCGGACGCTCGCCGAACGGGTGGGCGTCACGCGCCGCGAGGGCGTCGGCGTGGTGACCCTGCACTTCCCGGGAGCACCGCCCATCCCGGCGTGGCCGAAGCCCCCCGGGGACGCGCTGGCCGAGCAGGTCGCGGGCGCGGTCGGCGCGTTCTGCGCCCCGGGCGCGGGGCGCGCCTCGCGGATCTACGACGAACTGCTGTCCGCCGTCGGCTCCGTCCCCCGAGGCCTGTCGGACCCTCAGCTGCTGTCCGTGGAACCGGACTTGGGGGCGCTGCGGCTGTCCCCGCACGGCGACGGGAGCGGTACCGTCGACG
This sequence comes from Streptomyces sp. G45, assembly GCF_049542095.1. NCBI lineage: Bacteria > Bacillati > Actinomycetota > Actinomycetes > Kitasatosporales > Streptomycetaceae > Streptomyces > Streptomyces sp. G45. The sequence goes on from NZ_JBMUZU010000001.1 coordinate 8,332,602, forward strand.
TGGCGGTGACCTTGGAGGTGGCGGGCCTGGTTCCGCCGCGGCGGCTGGCGTCCCTGCGCGCCGCCGTGACCATCCTCTCCGGTTCGGAGGAGGACAGCTATGTGTTCGTGGCGGTCCTGCTGCCGGTGGTCCTCAGGTTCGGCTGGCACGCCCCGCACCAGGGGGAGGCCACGGTGGAACTCCAGTGGGTGGAGGTCGTGGGCGACGCGGTGTGAGGCCCTGACCCCAGACGTGCCGGTGGTGCCCCGCCGCGCGGGTCCGTGGGTGCGAGCCCTCGGTGTGCCGGTGGCGCACCGCCGGGCGGCCCCGCGGACGGGTGCCCGTCACCCCTCAGGGCAGGGGAACCGGCCGCCCCACTTCGCCGGGCTCCGCTTCTTCGTCAGGGCGCCGCACGCCGCCTCCGCCCGCCCGCCGTCGCCCATCACGAGCACCAGCTTGTCGGCGGTGAACCGCCCGCCGCCCGCCGCGCCCGCCGAGTCCACGCGCCCGGTGGCGCCGTCGAAGCCGCCGTCGCCGAGGCCCTGGTAGAGCACGGCCTGCACGTCGCGGGCGCCGAGCCGGTCGTCGTCGCCGAGCGCGGCGCGCGCCTCGTCCACCGCCTCGGACAGATAGCGCAGGGCGTCCCAGGCGAGCACCGGGTGCCCGTCCACGCGCATCCGCGCCCCCCACCGCTGCCGGGCGTCCGCACGGTCGTACGCGCGCAGGAACTCCCTCGCCTCGGTGGCCGAACGGCCCGCGATGCGGGCCAGCTCGGGGGCGGAGCCGTGCGAGGTGTAGTACAGGCTCAGGCCCGGGAAGCGGTCCTTGGGGGCACGCCCTGCAGCAGGGAGTTGGTGACGTCGTCGCCGCCCAGCACGGTCAGGTGCCGACAGGTGCCGCTGAGCCGGTTCATCTCGTCGAGGAACGCCGTGAACTGGCTGGCCCGCGCCGTCCACACCACCACCGTGCGCGGCGTCCTGCGGACCGCCTGGCACATCCGCTGGGCCAGGTCGGGGGCGCTCGCTGCGAGGGAGCCGCGCACAGCGTTGGGCAGCCGCGCGCCGCCCGCGTCGCCCTGCGGGGTGTGCTCCCACACGGTGGCCGGGGTCCGCCCCAGGGACCTCAGGAACTCCCGGGTCAGGTCGTCGCTGTAGAGGTCGGTGGGGTCGGTGACCAGCTCGACGCGCTCGGCGGTGGCGCGGCCGCCGTCCACCGTCTTCGCGTACCGCACGAAGTCCGCCATGACCTGCGCGAGCCGGGCGTTGGTGGGCGCCAGCTGGTAGTAGTACGGGCGGCCGGTGCGCAGCAGGTCCACGGCGGTGCCGGAGGTGCCCACCATGGGCAGGCCCGCCTCGTTGAGGACCTCGATGGCCTTGACCGTGCCCGGCCTGCTCTGCCCGAGGCCGACGACGCCCACGACGCCCGGGTCGCGCCGGGCGAGCTGGGCGATCTGCTCGGCCACCCGCTCGGCGTCCTGGAACCGGTCGCCCGCGTTCGCGGTCAGCACGCGCAGCGGCACGCGGTCGTGGCTGTCCCGGGCGAGTTCGTTGATCCGGGCCTGGGCGAGGGCGAGGCCGCGCAGCTCGGGCAGGGTGCCGCCGCGCACCGGGTCCTCGGCTCCGGCTCCGCCGCTGAACGGGCCGAGGTAGACGACGGTGCGGTGCCGCACGCCGTCCCCGTCCCGCGTCGCCGTGTCGACGGCGCTGTTCTGCTTCTCGATGATCTCCAGGACCTGGCGGACGGCCTGCTCCTCCTGGCTCCTGCCGAACCCCTTGGCGGCCTCCGCCACGCCCACGCAGGCGCCGTCGGTCCCCAGGAACGTCTTCCCCGCGCAGGGGTCCCCGTCCTTGCCCCGGTCGAGCGGCGGGAACGCGGTCAGCGAGGCGAGGACGACGAACCCCGCCGCGAGGCACCCGACGGTCCCGGCCAGTTCGGTGCCCGGCGAGAAGCGGTGCACCGGTGGCACGGGCCGGGGGTGGCCGTTCAGCCAGTACTCCGCCTCGGCGTCGTCGGGCGCCGTCTCGGCCGGTGCCGGCACCGTCATCCCGCTGGGCTGCTCGGGGTGCATCCCCTGATCCAGGATCACGATCAGGTCGTTGCCCGCCTGCTTCAGATCGGCCGGGGTCATGTCAGGCACGCGCGTGGCGAGCGACCGCGCACCGGCCGCCACCAGGAACACCGAGGTGATGCCGAGCTGCGCGGTCACCGTCCGCAGCTCCCGTACGAAGCGCTGCGCGCGGGACTCCGCGGGGCCCAGCTCCTCGAAGAACACCACGAACCGCGTCGTGCGGCGCCGCCGCCAGGGGTTGAACCGGTGGGGGCGGGCCGCCGCGTCCAGGTCGGTGAGCAGCGCGTGCATCAGGACGCGGTCGATCTGCTCCGGGCCGATCGGCGGTCGGCCGCCCGCGCCGCCCGGTACGAGGTCGAGGGCGGAGTGGAAGAAGTCCGACGGCGGCACGCCGTGCTGGTGCCGGTACCACTCGAAGTACCAGCGGCGGTTGCGGCCGCTGCCGAGCATGCGGCGCTTGGACCGCAGCGCGAACAGGGCGCATGGCAGCCGCTGGAACAGCGGCCCCGACAGGAAGTTCCACAGCACCCCGACGATCCCGGCGCCGCCCGTCCGGTCCCCGCCGTGCTGGTCCCCGCCCCCGAGCTGCCAGAGGGCGCTGGACAGCGGCGAGCACTGGCGGTGCACGGCGTAGCAGTGCTCGCGCAGCGCCCGCCAGCGCTGCGCCTGCTGTCCCGTGAGGTGCGGGGCGCTCAGGACCGCGTGCAGCAGCCGGTAGCCGGGCAGCTTGAGGGTGCCCGTGCGGGGCGGCATGGAGACCGCAAGCTGCGCCGTGATCTCCTCGAACAGCTCCAGGTGCGGTGCGTCGTGGTGCTCCGGCGCGGTGGCGACGTACGCGTGCGGCGCGAGCGCGCCGCCCTCGCCGCGCAGCCGGGCCCGCAGCCCCTTGACGATCCGGCGCCCCGCGAACCCGCCGACCTCCTCGGTGAGCAGCACCGCGGGGAGCCTGGTCCGGTTGCGCCGCGGCTGCACCACCACCTTGTCGAACGCCTCGACGAATCGGCCCATGCCCGCGTACGGCGGAATGCGGTCCATCGGTCCCCCAAGCTGTGCTGTCGCCTGCCCCCTGTGTCTCCGATGCGTTCCCGGGGAGCCGGCGTGCGCCCGAGCCTAGCCCAACTACCCGTAGATCAGGGGCAGTTGGGGCATGCGAGGGCCTTGGATACGAGAACGCCGAGCCCGACGGGGTAGTACGCGTCGGCGCAAGCGCCCACGCCGGGCGCGCGGAGGAGGACGGCGACGGCCGGGCCCCGGGCCCTACCTCGGTGGGCCCCGCGCGGCGGTGCGGCGCGACTTTGGATACCGCCGGGAGGACCAATGGCCGATGATCCGCCCGCCGCCCCCGAGCCACGCTGAGGGCGACCCAGTGACAACGGCGGGAGCACATGATGGGCAAGGAAGGCATGACCAGGGGCGGCTTCCTGACCGGCGCGGCGGCGGTCGGCGCCGCCGCGGTGGTGGGGACGGGCCTGACCGGCCCGGCGGCGGCCGCGCCGCGCCCCGACGCGGAGCGGGACACCGCCCACCGGGGGCTCGCCTACCGGGGCGTGATGTACGAGTGCGCGGACGACGACACCCCGGACACCGCGTGGAACCGCACCCGGATGCGCGCCGACCTGCGCGCTATCGACCGGGACCTGCACGCCAACTCCGTCGTCGCGTACGGCACCGGCGTGGAGCGCCTGGCCGCCACCGCCGCGGAGGCGGCGGGGCGCGGGCTGCACGTATGGCTCCAGCCGCGCCTGGGCGACGTACCGGAGCGCGAGATCCTCGACCACCTGGCGGAGACCGGACGGGAGGCGGAGCGGCTGCGGCGGCAGGGCGCGCGGGTGTACCTGAGCGTGGGGTGCGAGTTCGTGCTGTTCGTCCCCGGCATCGTGCCGGGCGCCGACACGCTGGAGCGGATCGACAACATGCTCAACGGCAACTGGGATCCCGAGAAGGCCCAGCGCAAGCTCGACCGGTTCATCCCGCTGGCCGCGCGGACCGCGCGCCAGGTGTTCCACGGGCCCCTCACCTACGGCTCCGCGCACGGCGACGTCGTCGACTGGGACCTGTTCGACGTCGTGGGCGTCAACTACTACGGGTACCACGCCGACCCGCGGGGCTACGCGCGCGACCTCGCCCCGTACCGGAAGTGGCGCAAGCCCGTGGCCATCACCGAGTGCGGCACCTGTACGTTCGAGGGCGCACCCGAGGCGGGCGGCATGGGCTGGAACGTCATCGACTACGACAAGCCCAAGCCGGAGGTGCTGCCCGGCCGTGTGCGCAGCGAACGCACCCAGGCCCGGTATCTGACGCAGGTCCTGAACGTGTTCGAGGAGCTGGACCTGCACGCGGCGATGGTGTACGAGTTCGTGTCCCCGGGCAATCCGCACCGCCGGGAGCGCCGCTACGACCTGGACATCGCCAGCTACAGCCTCACCAAGGCGATCTGGAAGACCGAGGACGAGCCGACGGCGCGCTGGCACTGGGAGCCCAAGGAGTCCTTCCACGCAGTGGCCCGGCACTTCGCCCGTGCGGGCCGCGCGGGGAACCGGTAGCCGCTACGGGGCGTTGTCGTTCGTGAGCCGGGCGGCGACCCGCCCGGCGCGCGCGGAGCGACACCAGACAGCTGACTGACGACCACATGACGACTGGCTCATGACGGCCTGACCCATGACGACGACCTGACGCACGACGACCTGACTTATGACGACTGACTAGGAACCACAGGATGAGCGAGAAGGCCCGAAAGCTGTTCGAGGCGCTGGACCTCGATGCGAACGGCACCCTGACCCGCGACGAGGTGATCGTGGCGCTGCGCACCAAGGGCCCGACCCTGGCCGCGTCCGGGGACCTGCCGTTCTGGGGGCTCGGGGACGTGGACGACTCCTCGGCGCTGTTCGACGCCGCCGACCAGAACGGGGACGCGGTGCTGACCCTGGAGGAGTTCTCCGCGGTGGTGGACCGCCGCTTCGGCTGGCGCTGAGCTGCTGGGCCGCCTCGGGGCGACCCGGTCACGGAAAAGTGCGTTGCCCCACGTCGGCGACGGCTTTCCCAGGGCGCCCGGCGGGCCGCGGCGAGGCTGGGCGTCACTCCGGTGCCGCCGGGCACGCTCATCGGCGTCGCCGCCCTGGACGTGCCCGACCACCTGGTCGAGATCGAGGCGACCGCGGTCATCGACTGACCGGGCCGTGGCCGTGGGCGCCCGGGCCCGACCGGGAGGGGTCCGGGCGCCCGACGGCCGCGCCTGGCTAGCCGCCCACCACCGGGTAGTGGTCGGAGAGGTTGGTGTACGTGTACTCCTTGCCCCAGCTCGACACGGTCCAGGGGGCGCTCTGCTCCTTGACCACGTCGTTGTGCCAGTCGGCGGGGCGGACGTGGCCCTTGCGGTGCAGGACGTAGTCCAGGTCCTCGCGGGGGTCGTTCGGGTAGCGCTCGGCGGCGATGGAGTTGTCCCGGGTGTCGAACGAGTACGGGTGTCCGGTGCGCGCGTCGGCCGGGGCGAGCCCGGCGTCGTCGAGCATCGAGCCGTGCTCGGCGCTGTGCGAGTCGACGTTGAAGTCGCCCGCCACCATGACCTGTTCGTCGGCGGGGATGTGCTTGGCGTCCAGGAACGCGTCCAGCTCCTTGAACTGCTTCGCGCGTGTCGCCGCGGCCTCGCCCGCCTTGCAGCCGGGGTCGGTCGACTGGGTGTGCGTGCCGACGACGTGCACCTTGGTGCCGTTGACGTCGAGGACGGTGTAGACGAACCCCTTGTTGGAGAAGTAGTCCCCGCCGCAGGCGTCCTTGTAGACGTACTGCTCCTTGCGCACGATCGGCCACTTGCTGAGGACGGTCACCCCGCCGTCCTCGGGGGTGAGCGCCGAGTAGGCGCCGCCGGTGGCGTCCCAGCCGGACTTGCTACGGCCCAGGACCGGCGTCTGGTGCGGGTACTGCGCCGCCGCGGTGCGCAGGAGGGTGTCGGAGGCGGAGTTGTCGAACGCCTCCTGGAGGACGACGACGTCGTTGCCCCGGAAGAAGCCGGTGGCCGGTATCTCCTTGGCGCGGTGGTCCTGGCCCCAGTTCGGGTAGAGGGTCTTGCTGAAAATGAAGGCGTTGTACGTGAGCACCTTCAGGCGCGGGGTCTCGGCGGCCGCCGCGGTCGGGGCCGTCGCGGCCAGCGCGGCCGTCGCGGCGAGGGTCACGGCGACGGCACCGCCGAGGAACGTACGCGGCATGGGGTGGGGCACGGGGTTGTCTCCCTGTGGGGGGTGGGGTGGAACCGGCGGGTAACACCGGCGCGGGTCATCAAAGGCGGCGTCGGTAACGGCGGGTTGACGTGCGGGTGATGCGGGATCGACTCCTGGGCTGCCGCCCGGCGCGCGCCGGGCCGGGGCGGGACCACGCGCGGGATGGCGGTCCCGCGGACATGTGTCCCGTCCGGAGGGGTGAGCTGAGGATGTCCTCTGTGTGTGCCGGGCGTGTGTGCCGGGCGGTGTGTGCTGGGTGTGTGTCCGGGCGTGTGTCCCGGGCGGTGTGGGAGCCGCCGGGAACACGCGCGCGGTTCAGTTCCCGGCCGCTGTCGCCTCCGCCGTGTCCTCGGCCTGCTCCTGCTGGACGGGCTGCTCGGCCGACTGGTCCGCCGACTGTGCCGCCGGTGGGGTTGCCGGTGGGGTCGCCGACTCCTGTGCCGGTTCCCGGGACCGATCCGGCGCCGCCGCGGTCTCGGTCGAGGTGTAGAAGACGGAGTTGTCCTGCTTGGACCGCTGGGCCTGGCCCCGGGCGACCAGGTTCTCCAAGGTGGTGCGGATCACCGTGGTCTTGACCGTGCGCTCGGGGTGGTCCTGGGAGAGCGCGCTGGTGACCTGCGCGGCCGACCGCGGCTCGCTCTGCGCGGCCAGATGGGCGCGCACCAGCTCCACGAGCGTGGGCTGCGCGGGGGCCTTGGCCCGGGGGGTCGCGGCCTTCTTGCGCGTGGTGCGCTTCGGGCGGGCGGTCGCCTTCCGCGGCGCGGGCACCTTCGCGGCGCGGTCGGCCGCCTTCTTCTTCTGGTCCTTCTTCTTGTGGGCGGGTCCACCCTCGGAGGCTTCGCTCTTGGGGGCTTCCCCCTCGGGAGCCCCGCTCTTGGCGGTGTCGCTCTTGGCGGTGCCGGACTTGGCGGTCCGGCTCTTGGCCGGACGCCTCTTGGGTGCCGCCTCCTTCTTGGCGGCCCCGTCCTGCTTGACGGGCCCTTCGTTCTTGGTGGTCCCTTCGCCCTTGGTGGCCGCTTCCTCCGCGGCGGCCGCTTCGCTCTGGGGCGCCGCTTCGGTGGACTCGCTGTCCAAAAGGTGGCGCATCTTCACGAGCAGTTCGTGGTCGCTGCGCAGGGTCTCCAACTGCGCCTGGAGCGCCTGTACTTCCGTACGGATACGTTCCTGCTCGCTGACATTGCGTTCGAGGTCTGCCCCGAGCTGTGCGGCGTACTGGTCAGTGAGCCTGGTGGGCTCGGTATGGGTGTCGGACAAGGTGCCACCTCTCCTCAGTTCGGGTGTGGTGTGGGCGGATACTACTCGCATAAATCACGCCATGATCCTGCCCGGGTGATAAAGGCTGACACCAAGAGGTGGATTGACCCCTGTTGCCGTGTCCAGGGCGTGAGTTGGGCGTTCCGCGCCGCTGTTCATTGTCGCGTCGGTCAGTCGGTGATCAGTAGGGTTGCCACGGAAGAGGTACAGGGAAAGGGAGAGTTCACCCCGTCATGGGAATCGTCGAGACGCACCGGGACTTGTTGACGCGATTGCTTCCGGGGGACGGAGTGGAACAACTCGCCGTCCATGAAGGGCAGTTCCATCACGTCGTGATCGGATCGGACCGCGTGGTGTGTTTCCCGCGTACCGCCGCGGCGGCCAAGAGGCTGCCCGACCGGGCCGCCCTATTGCACACCCTGGCGGACGTCGGCATCGGATTCCGTACACCCAGACCGCTGTTCGAAGAATCCGGTGACGTTTCGCGAGAATCCAGTGAAGGGCCGGGCCCGGCGTCGGATGTGCCGTACCTCGTGCTGAGCCGTGTGCCCGGGGCGCCGCTCGCCGAGGGGGTCCTCGACCGGCCCGAGGCGGCGGAGGCGGTGGCCCGGCAGTACGCCACCCTGCTGTCCCGGCTCGCGGAGGCAGGGCGGCGGGCGGAGGTGCGGGCGGCGCTGCCGTCGGCCGGGCAGGGGGAGTGGCGGAAGTTCGCGGCGGGCGTGCGCGCGGAGCTGTTCCCGCTGATGTCGGACGGCGGGCGACGGCGCGCCGAGCGTGAACTCGCCGCGCTCGACGGCCTGCCGCCGCACGCCTCCGCCGTGGTCCACGGCGACCTGGGCGGCGAGAACGTGCTGTGGGAGACCGTCGCCGGGCTGCCCCGGCTGAGCGGTGTCGTGGACTGGGACGAGGTCGGCATCGGCGACCCCGCGGAGGACCTGGCCGCCATCGGGGCGAGTCACGGCGACCGCCTCCTCGACCGGGTGCGTGTGCTCGGCGGCCTCACCGGTGACGACATGTCGACCCGCGTCGCGGCGATCCGCGCCACCTTCGCCCTGCAACAGGCGCTGTCCGCCGCCCGGGACGGCGACGAGGAGGAACTGGCGGACGGGCTCAGCGGCTACCGGGAGGGATGAGGACGGGAGGGGCCGTGTGTACGGCTCGGCCCTGGGCGGTGGCGGTCGCGCGTGGCAGGATCGGGCGGCATGGAGTTCTCCGAGGTGGTCCGCCGTCGCCGCATGATCCGGCACTACTCCGACAGGCCGCTGGCCCCTGAGGTGGTCGAGCGCGTGCTCGCCTCCGCGCTGCGGGCACCGTCCGCCGGGTTCTCGCAGGGCTGGGCCTTCCTGGCGCTGACCGACGCGGCCGACCGCGCCCGCTTCTGGCCGTTCGTCCCCACGCGCGTCGAGCAGACCCCGACCATGCAGGACGCCCCGCTGGTCGTCGTCCCGCTCGCCCACAAGGCCGCCTACCTCGACCGCTACGCCGAGCCGGACAAGGGCTGGGAGGACCGGGCCGAAGCCCGCTGGCCCGCGCCGTACTGGCACATCGACACGGGCATGGCCGCCCTGCTGATGCTGCTGACCGCCGTGGACGAGGGCCTGGGCGCCTGCTTCTTCGGCATCATGCCGGAGCATGTGGGGCCGTTCCGCGCGGAGTTCGGGGTCCCCGACGCGTACGCGCCCATCGGTGGCATCACGGTCGGCTACCGCGCGGACGACACACCCCCGCAGAGCGACCGCGTCGCGACCCGCCGACGCCCCGCGCGGGAGGTCATCCACCGGGGGCAGTGGGGGCGGCACGCATGACGACCCCTCCGCTCGCCGCGTCCGCGCGGAGCCGCGGCGGACGCGGCTAGCGGCCCCGGCCCGGCCAAGGAGGTCAACGCGTCGTGTGCGCCCCGCCGTTGACGTGCAGGACCTGGCCGGTGATGTGCCGGGCCGCCGGTGAGGCGAGGAAGGCGACGGTGGCCGCTATGTCGTCGGGGGTGCCCGCGCGGCCCGTCGCGGTGGCGGCCACCAACTGGTCGCGCCGCTCCGCCGTGAGTTTGTCCCGGAAGAACTCGGTGTCCGCGATGTAGCCGGGGGCGACCACGTTGGCCGTCACGCCCCGCGGGCCCAACTCCTGGGACAGGCTGATGTTCCACGTGGCGAGACCCGCCTTGGCCGCGCCGTACGACCCGGCCCCCTGGTCGGCGGCGATGGAGCCGATGTGCACGACGGCGCCGCCCTCGGCGAGGCGGTCCTCCAGGGCCTTGGTGGTCAGGGCGGCGGTGATCAGGTTGGCGTCGAGGTTGGCCCGGAAGTCGCGGGCGTAGGCGGCCAGGTCCGTCCTGCCGTCGGCGTCGAAGCCCGTGTTCCCGCCCGCGTTGTTGACCAGGACGTCGATGCCTTCGGGCAGCTCGCCGAGCAGCCGGGTCAGCTGATCGGGTTCGGTGTGGTCGCAGACCAGGGCGCGGGCGCCGGTCTCGTCGGCCAGCTCCTTGAGCGGGCCAAGGCGGCGGCCGGTGACCGTGACGCGGTCGCCCTGCCGCGCGAAGTGCCGCGCCACGGCCCGGCCGATGCCCGTGCCGCCGCCGGTGACCAGGATGTCGCGTGCCATAAGCTGTGCTCCGATCCAGTCGTTCAGGTCTAAATTTAGAGCTAAACGTAGCATGAGGGAGCCGCCGTGACGCAAGATCCACCGCCTGGGGTCCACCGGGACTCCGTGTCCGGAGCCGACGCCACCCGCTCGGTGAACGCCGCCGCGCACCGCTCCGTCGCGCGGGACATCGCCGAGGCCTGGCAGCGCGAGCGGCCCGGCACCCCGGTGTCCTCGATCGGCATCGTCACCCCGATCTGGCAGCTGGCGAAGCTCTTCGGCGACGACCGGCGCCGTGTGCTGGCCCGCGCCGGGGTCGACGCCGCCACCCTCGACCTGCTCAGCGTGCTGCGTCGCGGTGGACCGCCGTACACCCTGAACACCCGTGAGATCGGGCAGCGTTGCCTGGTGACGGCGGGTGCCGTCTCCCAGCGCGTGGCCCGCGCCGAACGCGAGGGCCTGGTCACCCGCCGCCCCGCGCGGGACCGCTCCCGCGCGGTCCTGGTCACCCTGACCCAGGCGGGCCACGACCTGGTCGAGGCGACCGTGGACCAGGTCCTGTACCGCGAGGCGGACCTGATCGGCTCGCTCACCCCCGAGCGGCAGGAGCAGCTCGCGGAGCTGCTGCGCGTCCTGCTCGACGACGTCCAGGACCGCCTCGGGGACCGGGGGATGGGCCAGGTGGGGCAGCTCTGAGGGCGGGGCATCCGGTACCGCGCACTGACGTGGCCGTGGCGCCGCGTACCCGCGTACCCGCGTACTTGCGGCCCCACGTACCCGCGTACGGCCCGGGCGCGATCGCTTCCGCGCCCGGGCCGTGCCCGTTGCTCGTGACCCGTCGGATGTGTCACCCGCGGGGCTTGTGTCACGTCGGGCGAGTCATCCGCCGGGCTCGCGACCGGCCGGATGACTCACCACCCCGCGGGAACGCGTGGCCCGCCGGGCAGGTCACCCGCCGGGGCCCGACGGGCCCGGAGACCCGTCGGGCTCGTCACCCACCCGGCGCGTCCCGCGTCACCCCCGCACCCCCGCGGCCTCCTTCCGCTCGGGGCGGGACTCCGAGCCGTCCGCGGGCGGTGGCGCCGCCGCGGCCTCGTCCTCGGCCGCGAGCACGGTCGTCCCGTGCCGTTCGGCCCAGCCCGACAGGGCCATGCCGCACGCGTGGTCCAAGTGCCGCAGGCCCGTCAGGTCCAGGCGCGTCGGGCGGTCCTGGGGCAGTGCCTCCAGCTGGTCGAGGATCTTCGGCAGCCGCAGGAACGTGGCGTTGCCGACCACCCGCACATGGACGGTGCCGGTGCCTTCGAGGCCGTCGACCTCCAGGTGCACGTGGGAGGTGTCCCACGCCGTCTTCACCACGGCCAGCGCCAGGCCGATGAGGACGCCCTCGAACATGTTGGTCGCCACGATCGCCAGCGCGGTCACGGCGAGGACCAGCGCCTCGCCGCGGTGCTCGCGCCACAGCGGCGCGAACTCGCTGACCGGGATGAGCTTCCAGCCCGCGTGCACCAGCACACCGGCGAGCGCCGCCACCGGGATGACGCCGAGCGCGGCCGGGAACGCCGCGGCGAACGCCAGCAGCCACACCCCGTGCAGCACCCGCGACGCCTTGGTCCTGGCCCCGGCCCGCACATTGGCGGAGCTGCGCACGATCACGGCGGTCATCGGCAGCGCGCCGAGCACCCCGCACACCGTGTTGCCCGCGCCCTGCGCCATCAGCTCCTTGTCGTAGTCGGTGCGCGGCCCGTCGTGCATGCGGTCCACGGCCGCCGCGCTGAACAGCGACTCCGCGGACGCGATCAGCGCGAAGGCCAGGATGGTGCCGAGCGCGCCGAGCAGCGCGCCGCCCTCCACCAGGGCGGAGAAGGCGTCACCGCCCGGCGGCTGCACGGAGTCGAGCAGTCCGTGCACCTCCACCTTCGCCACCGGCGGGTCGAAGGCGAACACGGCGAGCGTCGCGAGGGCGACCCCAGCGAGCGGCGCCGGAAGCGCCCGGGCGGCCCGCCGCCACTTCGGCCACAGCACCAGGACGGCGATGGTGCCGGTGCCGACGGCGAACGCGGCCAGGGCGTCGCCGGAACCGGCGGTGTCGGCCGCCAGCCGGGGCAGCTCGGCCAGCTTGTCCAGGCCGGACGCGGGCGCCTCGGCGTCGACGAGCGTGTACAGCTGCCCGGCGATCAGGACCAGGCCGATGCCCGCCAGCATGCCCTGGACCACCGCGACCGAGATCGCCCGGAACCAGCGGCCCAACTTCAGCGCGCCCATGGCGAGTTGCAGCAGCCCGGCGGCGAGCACGAGCGCGCCGAGCGCTTTGACGCCGTACTCCCGCACGGCCTCGTACACCAGGACCGTCAGTCCGGCGGCCGGGCCGCTGACCTGGAGGCTGCTGCCGGGCAGCAGACCGGCCACCAGGCCGCCGACGATGCCGGTGACCAGGCCGAGTTCGGCCGGTACGCCGGACGCGACGGCCACCCCCACGCACAGGGGGACGGCGACGAGGAAGACCACGACGGACGCGGTGAAGTCCGCGCGCAGTGTGGCGAGATCGGGTATGGAGCGTCGTTTCACGGTCGGATCAGTCGTCTTCACGGGTGGCGCCTTCACAGGGGGAGGAACAGGTCGGTCTCGGCGTGATGCGCCGCCACCAGGCCGGTGTGCACCTCGTAGTACCAGCCGTGCAGGCGCACCTCCCCGGCGTCGAGGCGCGAGCGGACGCAGGGGTAGTCGCGCAGCCGCCTGAGCTGTTCGCGCACATGGCGCTGTACGGCTGCGGCCACCGCGGGCCCGTCGTCGGCGGGCAGCTCGTCGGGCAGCTGCCGGTCCAGCCACTCCCGTACGGCGGGCAGCTCGGCGAGGTCCTCGCCGCGGGCCTTCGCGCCGACGGCACCGCAGTGCGAGTGGCCGCACACCACGACGTCGGCGACGCCGAGCACGCACATCGCGTACTCGATGGTGGCGGCCTCGGCCCCGGCGGGCGCGCCCTCCTCGTACGGCGGCACGGCGTTGCCCGCGGTGCGCAGCTCGAACAGGTCGCCCGGGCGGGCGCCGGTGATCAGGGACGGGACGACCCGGGAGTCGGAGCAGGTGATGAACAGGGCGAGCGGGGACTGTCCGGCGGCGAGGCGCCCGAACGTCTCCTGGTCCTCGCGCCGCCCGGCGATGCGGGCGGTGAGCCCGCGGGCATGCGTGATGAAGGTCTCCATGCCTGAGACGCCTCCTGAAGTGAGAGGTGAGGTGTCGTGCTGACGTGCGCGGTCATGGGCCGCGCAGGGGTGTGCGAGGTCGCGCGGATGTCAGGAGCGCGCGACACAGTGCAGGACGAGGACCTCCGCGCCCGGTCTGGTGGGCCGCGCCGCGGCGGGGCGTGGGCCGCGCGGTCCCGGCGGCGTGCGCGCGCTGGGTTCTCCGGGCGCGGGCCGGGCTCGGGTGGCGGCGGAGGTGTGCCGCTCCGAGGGGCTGTGGGTGCGACCGCGCGCGTGCTGCGGCGGTGGCTGGTGGGTCTCGCCGTCGGCGAGGGCGCGGTCCCGCGTTTCGGCGGTGGCCGCGGGCGGTTCGGGTGCGGCGAGCGCGGGGGGTGTCGCCGCCGCGCGGGGCGTGGCCGGGGTGGTGGCTGCGCCCGTGCTGCCGCACAGCAGGGACAGCAGGCACAGCAGGGCGATGCCGACGGTCGCGGCCCAGCGGCGCGGGCGCACCGACGTGCCGGGCGGGATGGGACGGCGTGGCGCCGGGCCCGGCCGGGCGTGCGCGGGGTCGGGGGCGGGGTGCGTCATGGCCGTCAGGGGGCCTCGGGGCCGGGGGCGTACGCGGAACGGGTGAGCAGGAGCACCGGCAGGACGGCGAGCGCGAGGACGCCGCCGCCGAACGCGAGCACGGGGAAGCCGCCGGACGCGGTGACCACGCCGGAGGCCATGCCGCCGGTGGCACCGGCGACGGCCATGCCCACGTCCACCAGGCCCTGCGTGGCGGCCCGGGTCCGCGGCGGCACCGCGGCGGTGACCATGGCCGTGCCGCTGACCAGGCCGAAGTTCCAGCCCACGCCGAGCAGGACGAGCGCCACGGCCAGGCCCGGCACCGCGTGCGGCGGCGCCAGGGCCGCCGTCGCTCCCGCACCGAGGAGCGTGACCCCGGACGCGGCGGCGACGGCGCGCGCCCCGAACCGGTCGACGAGCCGTCCCGTCAGCGGCGACGGCAGGAACATCGCCCCCACGTGCAGGGCGATGACCAGACCGGTCAGCTGGGTGCCGTGGCCGTGGGCCCGCATGTGGACCGGGGTCATCGTCATGACGGCGATCATCACGAGCTGGGTGAGCACCATGACGGCCGTGCCGGTGACGAGCCCCGCCCATCGGTGGGGGCTCCGGGCGTCCCGGCCGGGTCCGCCGGTGCGGAGTCCTCGTCGTACGCGGCCCGGGCGCGGGCCAGGAGCAGGGGGTCGGGCCGCAGGAAGCAGCCGAGGACCACGGCCGCCGCGGTGAAGGCGGCCACCGCGAGCAGGAAGGGGCCGGTGAGCCGGGGCAGGCCCCAGGCGTGGGCGGCCGAACCGGACAGGGTCACCAGGTTCGGGCCGGTGACGGCGCCGAGCGTGGTGGCGAGCAGCACCGTGCTGATGGCGCGGCCCCGGCGCTCGGGACGTGCCAGGTCGGCGCCCGCGTACCTGGCCAGGAGGTTCGTCGAGGTGCCCGCGCCGTAGACGACGAGGGAGACGAACAGCAGGGGCGCGCTGTCCGCGGCGGCGGCGCCGACCACGCCGAGGCTGCCGAGCGCGCCCACCGCGTACCCGGCGGCGAGCCCCGGGCGGCGGCCCCAGCGCTGGCAGACCCGGCCCACGCCGACCGCGCCGAGCGCGGCGCCGCCGGTGAACAGGGCGGCGGGCAGCCCGGCGAGCGAGGTCGAGCCGAGCATCTCCTCGGCGAGCAGCGCGCCCACCGTGATGCCCGCGGCGAGCCCGGCGCCGCTGAGGACCTGGGACAGGACCAGGACGGTGAGGACGCGGCGCTGCTCGGGTGCGTCGGGCCCGGCGGGTGGGGCGGGCACCTGGGGTGCGTCGGGCCCGGCGGGTGGGGCGGGCGTACGGGGTCCGTCGGGGGTGGCGGGCTTGGTGAGGTCCGTGCCGGTGGGGCCCGGACGGGAGGTGGCGGCGTCGTCGCGTGTGTGCCCGTTCAACTGCCGCCCACCTCTTGGGGCGTGGCCGTCGGCGGCAGGGCGGGTATCTCCTCCAGCGCGCTGATCTCCTCCAGCGACATGCCGAGCCGTTCGTGCAGGAAGCGGACGATCGTCCAGTGCGGCAGGGCGCCCTCGTCGAAGGGGCCGAACTCCCGTACGTACAGCGGGATCCAGCGCAGCGCCTGCTCGATGGCCCGTTCTCTGCCCGGTTCGCGCTGGTAGTCCTCGTACGCGATGCTGCGGTGCTCGATGAAGAAGCCGCCCGGCAGCCGCTGTTCGCACAGGGCGCGGTACTCGCGGGTCTGGAGGATCAGGTAGTGCCAGATCTCGTCGATCTCCTGCTCCACGGGCAGGAAGAGGCCGCTGAGCCGGTCGGGGTGGCGGGAGACGAGGTGGAGGTAGCGCAGACACTCCGTGACCTGGCGCTCGACGTACGCGCGCGGGGCGTCGGTCGTCGCGGTGAAGTGGTCCACCACTTCGGCGTGCAGGGACTCGTCGAGCAGGCCCGCCACGGCGTCGGCGGACACGGTGGGCTGCGTGGTCATGGTGCTCCCGGAGGACGGTGGTGGAGGTGGCGCGGAGGGAGGGGCGGGCTTCACAGGCCCAGGGGGTCCTGGGGGTCCCGGGCGAGCCAGGCGTACTTGCCGGACGCTCCGATGGGGAGGTGCTCGCGGTGCTCCAAGGAGCTGTCCAGCGCGGTGAGTTGGGCGACTCCGTGGCGCAGCGCCTCGGCTTCGGCGGGGAGAGCGGGGCGCCGTCGAAGGTGGTGTAGCGCAGCAGGGCGCGGGACGGGTCGCGGGCGTCGAGCTGGTGGACGAAGACGCGGGGCGAGGCGGCGGTGACCACGTCGTCGAGGTCGCCCTGCGCCACGGGGCCGTGCGGGGTCTTCAGGAGTTCCTTCTCGCGTCCGCAGAAGCGGGTGACGCGGGCCGGGTCCGGGGAGCCGTCGCAGGTGCGCACGCAGTCGCCCGAGCGGTAGCGGACCAGCGGCATGTGGGGGTTGCGGACGCTGGTGACGATCAGGCTGTACAGGCTGCCGCCGTCCGGCTCCACGGGCAGCAGCTCGACGCTCATCCCGTCCAGGTACGGGTGGTAGCGGCCGGTGCGGTCGCTGTAGAAGAGGTAGCCGAGTTCGGTGCTGCCGAACAGGTCGATGACCGGGCAGGGGAAGTGGTGCTGGAGGTAGCGCCGTACGTTGAGCGGGGTGTACTCGTAGGCGTGCACGATGCTCGCGGGGCGCGGGAAGTCGGACCACAGGCCCCAGGCGATGGCCTTGCGCACCAGGTGGGCGAGGTGGGGGCCCGAGCAGTCCAGGTGGTAGCGACCGCGCGGATGGGCGGCGCCCGCGGCGCGGATCTCGTCGATCATGCGGACGACGTCGGCGCGGTCCCACAGGGCCGGGTCGCGGCGCAGGTTGACGTAGCAGGTCCGCTCGTCGAGGCGGCGCTGGTCCAGGTCGGGCACCGGGTCCGGCGCGGCGTCGGGGCCGCCGCGCCTGCGGGCGTTGACGCGGGCGACGTGCTCGGTCGCGAGCACGGTGGTGAGGGAGACCCGCTGGCAGCCCTGGTGCCAGGTGTGGGCGATGTCCGGGTGCTCGCTCCACAGCCGGTAGTAGGAGCGCAGCAGGAAGTACGGCGGCCGGATGAGCTGCATCCGGGCGTGGTTGGTGCCCGTGGAGAGGACGAACTCGGCCTCGCCGGAGTCGAGGGCGGCGGCCAGCGCGGGCGTCATCCAGTTGCCGGGGAAGCCGCGGGCTATCTCCGGCTTCTCCAGGATGGGGAAGTGACCCCGTTCGACGGACGTCCGGTAGATCGGGATGTCCTTGACCTGGTCGACGACGTCGGCGCTTGGCTGACCGTTCATGACCACCCTTCGGGCTGTGGGGGCGTGGGGGCGGGCGGCCCGGCACGTGGAACGCGTGCCGGGCCGGTGGTCGCGAGGGCTGCTGGCGGTGCGGGTTCAGGAAATACAGCCGGACTTCGCCGAGGCGCTGATGCACCCGGACTTGTCCGCGCTGATGCAGCCGTCCTTGCCGGACGTCTTCGGCGAGTTCACGGCCGTCCACTGCTTCCAGACCTCGTCCTGGGCCAGCTTCGCGATGAGCTTCTCCATGGGGTACCTCCAGAGAAGGGGGAAGGGGGGAATGCGGCGCCTGACATGCGTGTTCGCCGCCGCAATCGAAGGTAAAAGCCGAGCCAAGCCGAAGTCAAAGGCTGGCAATGCGCATGGCTCAAAAACCGTTGGCGGCGACGCCTTTGGCTTGATCTTTTGGGGCGCGCGGGGCGCTATTCACTACCCCTTCACGGAAGTACCGCCAAAACCGCACGAGTCTGGGGTGCGGGGCGTCAGCGGGGGGCGTTCCCGTCCCCGGCCGTTCCCTCGCTGTTCCCGGCCGCTCCCTCGCCGCCCTCGGCCGTTTCCTGCCCGTCTCCGTCGTCCGTCCCCGCGTCCGCCGCCGCAGGCGTGGGCGGTGGTGTGGGAGCCGCCGCCCGCGTGTTGACGTACGTCGTCAACTGCCGCACCTGCCGCTCCAGGGCCTTGATGCGGTCCACGATGTCTTCGGGAAGGTTCGGCATCAGGGGGTCTCCACGGAGGTCGGGGCGTCCAGGGCTTCGAGGAAGAGCTCCGCCGACTCGGGGCGGCCCCGCTCGGGCGCGGTGACCTTGACGCCGATGACGCGGTACGACGCGTCGAGGCCCTCGCTGAACCACACGTCGCGGATCCGCAGGCGCACCGTCGTGCCGAGGAGCGTGGGCGTGGTGTCCGCGCTCAGGCGGACACGGATCGCCGGGATCACCACCGGGCCGCTGAGGGCGGCCAACTCGGCGCGGGCGAGGGCGTTCAGGGCCGCCTTGGCGGTGACGTTGCTGTGGTCGGACGTGGTGTCGAGGCGCGGGTAGCCGCCCGCGATCAGGGACTGCGCCACCATCTCGTCGGAGATGACGGGGCGCTGGGCGCCCTCGGGGGTGCCGCCCCGGGCGCGCGCGGTGGTGCCGCCGCGCGTCGCGTCCCGGGGGAAGGAGTACGTGAGGATGTCGCCCGGCAGGTCAAGGACCGTGGTGCCCGTGCCGATCCGCAGCCGCGGCGAGCCGAACAGCAGCCGCTTGGCGCGCTCGCCCGTCGCCGGATCCCGGTAGACGCTCACCACGTACTCGAACCCCGGCTCCATGGCCGCCAGTTGGGAGACGGCCTCCTCCAGCAGCGTCTCGTCGCCGTCCTGGTAGGCCACCGTGCGCGGGGTGCCCGGCGGCGCGGGGGCGTAGCCGACGCCGATGTGGCCGCCGGGCGCCGCCTGGATGTGCTCCCACAGGCGGCGCACGATGGTGAGGTCGTCGGTGTCGGTGAAGGTCAGGTTCTGCCGGATGTGGCGGCGGGCCGCGTAGGAGTCGAACGTGGCGGCCTGGAGGGCGACGGTGACCTGGCCCTGCTCGTCCATGGCCGGGGTGAGCGTCCAGACGATGCCGCCCCAGCAGACCTGGTCGCCGCGCTCCAGGTAGACGGCGGTGCGGCCCTCCAGGATCTGCCGGACCCGCTCGGCCACGCGCCGGTTGGGCACCGGCAGGGTGGCGCTCAGCGACCCCGGCTTGCCGATGTAGTCGTCGAACTCCAGGCCCTGGAGCGGCAGGACGTCGATGGGGGTGTTGGTGCGCAGGTCGGCGAAGTAGGCCAGGTAGGGGCTGTCCATCGCCGTCAGATGACCGGATCGACGCGGACGAAGCGGTTCTCGTACGAGGCCGCGTTCCCGGCGGTGCCCGAGCGGTAGGCGGCGATGGCGGTGTAGGAGGCGCCCGGAGTGAGCCCGCCGAGCGGGAAGTTGGCGTACGTGGAGGCGGCTCCGGGGCCGTTGTGGTAGGCGGCGTGGTCGTTCGAGGCCTCGTGCAGAAGGGCGCCGCCCGCCTCGGGGCGCACGTTCACCGAGAGCCACGCCTCCTTCCCTCCGTCACCCCACATGATCGCGCCGAACGAGACGTGCACCCAGCCCGACGCCGGAGCGACGAAGGTGAGCCCGAACGGGTTGGTCTGCACTTCGGTGAGGGTCTCGGTGTAGGACGCCGACGTGGTGGTCTTGCCGCGGTCGGCGCTGGTCTTGAGCATGGCGCTCGGGGCGTACAGCGTCCAGCGCGTGCCGTTCCAGCGTTCGAGCCGCCCGCTCACGTCCCGGTACTGGCCGACGTACGCCCCCTGCGCCCCGTAACCGCCGCCCGCGGGCAGGATGCCGCCCAGCGCGGCCGTGTACCGGCGCCGGTCTGCCAGGGCCGACGCCCACGTGATGCCCCGCGCCGCGGACGCGCCCGCCGCCACGGACACCTCGTACAGCAGCTCGGCGTTCTTCGGCAGGGCGGGCGGCACCGGCGCGCTGGCCGGGGTGCCCTGGACGATCTCCAGGACGGCCTCGTAGCGGCCCGACGCGTCGTAGTCCGCGTCGTGCACCCGCACCACGAGCGCGTCGATCCGGGGCAGCGTGGCGTGCCCGTCGGCGAAGGTGACCAGTGTGTCGGCGTCCACGGTCACCGGGTAGCCGCCCTGCGCGGCGGCCGAGGTGCCGGGC
Organism: Streptomyces sp. G45; assembly: GCF_049542095.1. Lineage (NCBI taxonomy): Bacteria > Bacillati > Actinomycetota > Actinomycetes > Kitasatosporales > Streptomycetaceae > Streptomyces > Streptomyces sp. G45. The sequence continues at coordinate 8,352,403 of NZ_JBMUZU010000001.1, forward strand.
ACCCACAGCCGCCCCGGGGACAGCCTGGCCTGCATGCTGGCGGCCGCCGTGCCGGTGAGCTGGAGGCCGCCGACGGCGCAGCCGCCCCGCGCGGTCAGCGGGCCCGACGCGGCCATCGGGAGGCTCGCGGCAAGCCGCGTGTCCTCCCTGGTCTGCCCCGTGGGCAGATGCCATGCGGAACGTATCGTCATCGCACACTCCAAAGGTGACGGGCGGTGGGTCGGGTGCGGCGCCGCGCCCCGGCGGCCGGGCTCACCAGTCGGCCGAGCGCCAGGCCACCGTGGCCGACGCCTGCTCCACGTCGCCGGACTCGGCCCGGAACGACAGCCGGGACGCGCCCGGGGCCAGGGTGAACGACTCCTCGGGGACGCTGCCCACGGTGGCCGTGTGGCGGCGCGAGGCGGTTCCGTTGAACAGCACCGTCCCGTCGGCGGTGTCGACCTCCAGGACGTCGCCCTGGGACAGCGTGAGGGCGTACTCGAGCCAGGTGCCGGTGTTGTGGTTGGTGAGCCGGGGCGTGGCGCACGGACCGGTGAGGGTGATCAGGGGGTGGGACGGGGCGCTGCCCGCGTTGTCCACCGTCACCTCGCCGATGGACCCCGGGGTTCCCCAGGTCAACGGCCAGGTCAGCGGCCAGGTCAGGCCCGGCTCGCGGCGCGGCAGACCGACCATGGCCCGGCGCACGACGCTCTCGTAGCGCCGGGGGTCCATGGCCTTCCACTGGAGCGTGGCCTTGCCGAGGCCGCCCGCGAGGAACTGCCGGTCCGTGGGCACCACGCGCTGCACGACCCGCGCCCGTACGGCGAGCGTCTCGCCGTACAGCCGCACCGCGAGCCACTGCTCCTCGTCCCGCACGGCGGTCGCGGAGCGCAGCGCGCGCAGGGCGGCCAGCGCCGCCTCGGGGCCGCCGCCCGGGTCGGGCGCGAGCCACACCTGCGCGGTCACCGTGCGCGGCTGCGCCCACTGCGTGCCGGGCCAACCGCCGTGCCCCGAGGGCCGGTTGGCGTCGGACGACTCCAGTCCCGGCAGGTCCTCCCAGCCGGTCAGGCCCTCCGCGGCGACCCAGTAGACGGTGCCGGGGCCGCACAGCAGCTCCGCCCACTGCACCTGCCCGTCCCTTTCGATCAGCGCGCCGGGCTCGTCGGCGGCCGCGTCCGGCGCGCTGTGGCCGTACGTCATCCCCGTGGTCGACCCCGTGGTCATCCGCACCCCTCACCCCCTGGCCTTCATCAGGAACATCAGCTCCTCGGCGGTCTGCCGGGCGCTGCCGCCCCGCGCCTCGTAGTAGTTCTCGATCACCACCGGGGCGCCGCCCCGGCCCTGCGGAGCGAGCGCGCCCCGCGCCCCCGGCCGGGAGCCCCGCGCGAGGAGGGCCTCAAGCCTGCTCAGCGGCAGCACCGCCTCGGCCTGGCCCGCCTCGCCGAGCACGGCCAGCGTGCCGCCCGCGCGGGGCAGCACCACGCCGCCTTGCGCCAGCGTGGGGATCGTCGGCAGATTGACCCCGAAGCTCTGCCCGCCGAACTTCGGCACCCACTTCGGGATGGTCACCTTCACCGTGTTCAGCGCCCGGATCGCCGAGTTGACCAGTCCGATCACCGCGTTGATGGGGCCGCGCACGGCGCCGAGCACGCTGTTGAAGACGCCCCGCGTGAAGCTCGCCAGGCCGTTCCAGGCCCGGTGCAGCCCGTCGCGCACGGCGCGGAACGCCGCCGGGATGCGCTCCCTGAGGAAGCTCAGGGCCGGGCGGATCACGGCCAGGATCGCGCGGATCACGGTCGTGATGATGGTCTTGTAGATCGTGAAGTACGTCTTGACGACGGTCCAGATCACCCGCAGGACCACCTGGAAGGACACCCTGATGGCGTTCCACGTCGTCTGCACGATCCGCCGGGCGACCCGCATCGTCGTTCCGATCACCTGCCCGATGACCTGGAACGCCGCCCGTACGATCCGCTGCACGGTCCTGGACTGCATCGCCATGTCGACGAGCTTGGTGATCAGCGGGAGCAGCAGCGCCATGACGGCGCCGAAGACGTTCGCCTTCATGGCGGTGTTCAGGCCGCGCTGGGCGGTGGTGACACCCTGGAGGCCGGTCTTCATGCGCCCCATCAGGCCGCCGCCGCGCGTGGCCGACTTCCCGGCGCCGTCCATGGCACGGTCGGCCCGCTGGGCGCTGCGGGCGGCGGCGTCGGCCTGTGTCTTGACGCCGCGGAAGGACTGGGCGGTGCGGTCGAGCCCCGCCTTGATCCGGGTCACGGCGCGGTCCGTGGACTGGATCGTGGAACGCAGCCTGCCGACCCCGGACTCGGCCTGCCCCGCGTTCGTCCTGAGGCCGCGGAAGCCGGAGGCGGAGCGGTTGAGGGCTTGGACGAGGGACATGGGTGCCTCCTGGGGCCGTCAGCCAAGCGCGTCGACGAGGCGGTTGATGCGGCGCTCAAGGCGATCGATGGCCTGTGACGCCTGGGTGAGGTTCTGCACGTTGGCCGTCTGCTGTCCGGAGCGCCTGCTCAGGCCGCCGCGTTCGGCGGCCGTCTGCACGCGCTGGAGCGCGCGGTCCGCCGTGGTCTGCGCCCGCCGTGCGAGGCCCTGGACGCGCTGGATGTCCGCGCGCAGCTGTTCGGGGTCTGCCCCTCAGCCGGGCCAGGAAGTCACCGATGAGGTTGACGTCCCTGCCCCACACGCGGACGTTGCCCTCCAGGAGCTTGAACGAGCCGGAGACGCCCGTGATCTCGCCCTTGAGGGCGTTGGCCTCGGCGTTGAGCGCCTGAGCCTCCGTCTTGAGGTCCTCCAGCTTCCACTCAAGGCCCAGAAAGCGCTTGACGGTCTCCTCCCTCTCCTTGGACGCCTTGATGACGGCCTCGACCTGCTGCCTGAAGTCCTCCTTGATGGGGCGGACCGAGCCACCGCCGGACGGCTCGTGGGGGGTCGCCATGGCACCTCCTCTCATGCGGTTCGGTACGTCGGCCGAAGAGTGCGGTACGTCAGCCGAAGAAGCGCGCCAGCTCGGCCGGGCCCGGGGCGGCGGGCCCGGCGCCGGGCGTAGCCTCCTCGTCGTCGGCGCCCGGCCGCGGCACCGGCCGCGGCGGCTCCGGTGCCGCCTCGTCCTCGTCGCGGTTGACGGAGGCGAACATCCAGTTGGCGATGGCCAAGTGGTCGACCACGGCGGCCAGCAGATGGTCCGTCAGGGACCAGTGCGCCGCCTCGCCCTCGTGCGCGTACCGGAACGCGCTGTCCCGCGGCAGGTGCCGGACGAGCACCGCGAGGCGCCGCGAGGACAGCTCGCCGCGGTGCCAGTCCAGCAGGTCGACCCCGTAGTGCCGCAGCAGATCCGCCTCCAGGGCCTCGGCGTGCTCCTCCACGAGCGCGCCGAGGCTCAGCCTTCCCCCACGCTGAGCCCGGTCTCCTCCCCGTACGCGTTCAGGATCGCCGCGACGTCCTGCACGCTCAGGTCGTGGTCGCCGAGCCGCTTGTACTGCTCGTCGCCGAGCAGCAGGGCGAGCAGCCCGTCCAGGTCGTCGTCGCCGAGGGCGGCGAGCGCCTGGGCGGAGCGGCGGGGGATCTCCGTGGGCAGCGAGAAGGTCTCGCCGTCGACCTCGAACTCCCACTTCAGGCCGAGCGATTCGAGGCGCTGGGCGCGCGCGGCGTTGACGTTGAACGGGCCAGACGTGCCGGACATACGGCTCCTTCGGGGCGTGCGGGGCGTGCGGGGGCGGCTACTTCGCGAACGCGGGGTCGTTCATGACCCAGGTGGCGAGGGGCTTGGTGTTGTCCACGGCGAGCGCGGTGAACGTGACGCCGAGCTTCACCGAGGCGGTGCGCGTGAGCTGCACCTCGTCGGTCTCGGTGACCTGGCCGCGCTCGATGACGAACCGGTATGTGATCTTCTCGCCGTCCGCGAACTCCACGCCGAGCATCCGCTCGTCCTTCTTGGGCTCGGCCGTCACCTCGTACCGGTAGACCTTGGAGCCCTCGGCGGTCTCCTTGACGGCGCCGCCGCCGAAGAAGAACGGCAGGGTGTCCTCGTTCAGCTGGAGCAGCGCGAACTTCACGGTGAGGTCGCGGTCGGAGTACACGAAGCGGGCCGGGCTGACCGACTGCCAGGTGTCCACCGGGTCGATCTTGTCCTTCTTGGTGAAGCGGATGCCGTCGGTGGTGGTGTAGCCCAGGTCGCGCCAACCGGGCGCCCATCCGGCGGTGACGTCGCCGGGCACCTGGGTGCCGAGGTCGGCGGTGAGGATGCGCCCCGTACCGGCGACGCGGATCTCGTTCGGGTTCATTCCGGGCATGCTGGCTCCTCTGGCTCCTCTGGCTTCTCGTGGCTCCTTCGGGCCGGTGCGGCGCGCCCGGTGGGGCGCGCGGGCGCGTCAGGCCGGGCGGATCGAAAGCCGGGTGGTGGACAGGTAGCGGCTGGCGGCCTGCCGGTTGTAGTCGGGGAGCCAGCGCGGTCCGTCGGCCTCGACGGCGTCGGTGACGCGAGCGCCGCCGTAGGTGGTGCCGCGCACGGTCAGCAGCGCCGTGCGGGCCGCGGTGGCCACCGTGTGGGCCGTCGGCTTGTCGGGGCCGTAGACCTCCAGGTCGATCAGGGGCTGGTCGAGGTGCTGGTCGTCGATCCACGCGCCGCCCGCCCGGGACACCAGGACGGCCTTCTGGGTGCCGTCGAAGCCCGGGGGAGTGCGGTTGTCCACGACGACCCCGGCGAGTTCCGGGCGGCTCTTGAGGTGATCGACGACGAGGCGTTCGACGTCCGGGAACGCGATGGGCGGATCACTCACGCGCGACTCCTTGCGTGGTCCGGGACGCTCATTGTGGGCGGGGTGCGATGGGGGTGCAATGTGCTTGCGGGAGAAAAGCGGTGACTGTGCATCGGAGTGTGATGCTCCGTCAATTGCCGTGTGATGTACGGGTGTTCTGGACGATCGGCATCCGCTGGGGGGCGGGGCGTTGCGCGGGGGAGGCGCCGAGGGGCCCGGTCGCGGCGCCGCTCGGCTCGGGGGAAGGCGCCGCGCCCGGCGTTTTTGCTTGTCATGAACCTTGCGGGCGGCTTCCGATCGCTGCTATCCATCAGACAGGAAAGTTTCCTAACCATCCACGGTTGGAGTTCCCATGAGACAAGGCCGCCTCGCCGCCGCCCTCGCCACAGTCCTCGTCACCGGCGCCCTCTCCGCCGCCGCGCCCGCCACCGCGAACCCCTCCGCTCCGAGCGCGGCGGCCGCGACCCCCGTCGCCGCCAACGGTCAGCTCTCCGTGTGCGGCACCAAGCTCTGCAACCAGAGCGGCAAGCCCGTCCAGCTGCGCGGCATGAGCAGCCACGGCACCCAGTGGTACGCGCAGTGTCTGACCGACGGCTCGCTCGACGCCCTCGCCGGTGACTGGAAGGCCGACGTCCTGCGCGTCTCCACGTACGTCCAGGAGGGCGGGTACGCCTCCAACCCGCGCAAGTTCACCGACCTGGCCCACAAGCTCATCGAGGAGGCCAGCGAGCGCGGCATGTACGTGATCGTGGACTGGCACATGCTGGACCCCGGTGACCCGCACGCCAACCTCTCGCGCGCCAAGACGTTCTTCACCGAGATCGCCAAGCGCCACAAGGGCAAGAACAACGTCCTCTACGAGATAGCCAACGAGCCCAGCGGCGTGAGCTGGTCGCGCGTCAAGTCCTACGCCGAGCAGATCATCCCCGTGATCCGGGGCATCGACGCGGACGCCCCGGTCCTGGTCGGCACCCGCGCCTGGTCCTCGTTCGGCGTCTCGGAGGGCGCGGACGAGAAGGAAGTGGTCAACAACCCGGTGAACGCGCGGAACATCATGTACACCTTCCACTTCTACGCGGACTCGCACCGCGAGGAGTACCTGGACACGCTCTCCCGCGCCGCCGACAAACTCCCCGTCTTCGTCACGGAGTTCGGCACCCAGAACTACGCGGGTGAGGGCTCCAACGACTTCGCCATGTCGCAGAAGTACCTGGACCTGATGGCAGCCAAGAAGATCAGCTGGGTCAACTGGAACTTCTCCGACGACGACCGCACCGGCGCCGTCTTCAAGCCCGGCACCTGTGACGCGAACGGACCCTGGACCGGCACCAGCAAGCTGAAGCCCGCCGGTGTCTGGATCCGCGAGCGCGTACGGACCGCGGACGACTTCTGAGCGCGACCGGGGGCCGGAGGCGAAACGTCACACCACCGCCCCGGCCCCCGGCCCCCCTATGGAACTCCCAGGAAACCGCGGGGCGTTCGGCGCTCAGAAGCCGCCCGACGCGTTGAACCGCGCGACGTCCTCGACGGTCTTCTCCAGGACCCCCTCGTCGGCGTCGGACACGATGGCGTGCCCCACTTTGCCGTACGGCCCCTCGGGCGCGTCCGGTGCGGAGTCGTAGACGATCTCGTCGAAGGTGAAGGCCCGCTCGAAGTCCCGCTGGGTCAGTCGGCCACCGGGCGCGCGGCGCAGCAGGACGTAGCCGTGGAAGCGCTCCGGTGCGGTGGCGTCGGCGGGCAGCGACGGCTCCTCACCGAGGGCCAGGCTGATCTCGGCGTCGAACAGGTCCACGCCGTACGTGAGCTGGTTGACCCGCGGAGACAGCGCCCCGGGCAGACGGATGGCGCACTCGCCGAAGGTCGGCCCGCCGTCCGTGGTGAACATCTCCAGATGGAAGACGCAGTCCGGCGCGCCCAGGGCGGCGAGCGCCTCGGCCGCCAGCGCCCGGGCCTGCGCGAACAGCGCCGGACGGCGGGCCGGGTCGAGGACGTGCGCGGCGAGGACCCCGCCCGCCACCGCGCTGAGCGGCGCGATGTGATTGCGGCTCAGGGACGACCAGCGCAGCCGTCCGCCGCTCCAGACGCCGTCGAGGTAGACCTCCGGAGCGTCGACGAAGGACTCGGCGACCATCGCGACGTCCGAGTGCGAGGGAGAGACGTCCGAGTGCGGGGAACGTCGTCCGGGCGCCCGGGAGAGGCGCCCGAATGTCCGGGAAAGGTGCTCGAATGCCCGGCAAAGGCGCTCTGGGCGCGCGCGTATTCGTCTTCGGAGCGCACGATGGCCGTGCGCTGAGAACCCGCTCCGGTCGCGGGTTTCAGGACGAAGGGTCGCCCGAGCTCCGCCACGAGTTCCGCGTACGGAGTTTCCCTGGACACATAGCGGCAGCGCGCCCGCTTCAGATGCGGCGGAAGTCGGCTCTTCTGGAGGAATTTGTCCCGGAAGAACAGTGTGGCTTTCGGGTCCGCATTCCCCGGAAGGCCCAGCTGCTGCCGCAGGAAGGCCGCCCCGAACACGCCCATCTCATGCACCGAAAGCGCCCCGGAAATCCTCTCGGGGTGCGCGGCGAGCACGGCCCGCAGGACTTCCTGGGCGTTCTCGATGTCGGCGACGCGGGTGACGTTCCGGTGCCGGGGCGGTGGGGTCGGCGCCTGCACCAGGTAGTGCGGGTCCAGGCCCCGGCGCTGGAGGGCCTGGTCGAGGTCATCCCAGTAACCGATAACCATGAGCGTCGGCACGTTCGCCTCCCCGAATTGCGGCTGGCGGAAACGATAAAGGATCGCCGGAGCCCACGGACCTGTGATGTGGATCACGGGTTGAAGGGTGAACTTGCCGGTGTCGCACGCCTATCCCTCGGCTCCGCCGCGTGAGTAGCCTGCTCTCCCTGTCGTGACGTCGCACAGGGGAGGCTGACAGCCCGTGATCGTGCTCGGATACAACGGATTCAGCAAGGGCGCGGAACTGTTCGGACGGCTCTACGGCGCGACCGGAATCGCCCGCAATCTCCTCGTGGGGCACGACGCGGCGGCGGCACTGTCCGTTGACGGAGAAGTGGTCGCGGCGGTCGAGGAGGAGCGGCTGACCCGGGTCAAGAAGACCTCCGATTTCCCGCTCAACGCCATCTCCTGGTGCCTGGAATCCGCCGGACTCACCTTCGGACAGGTCGATGTGTACGCGTTCCCCTGGCGCTTCTCCGACGCCGTCGCCGAGGAGATGATGGCGGAGATACGCGACGCCGCGATGCCGGTCGCGGCGAAGTTCGACGCGCTGCGGCGCCTCGGCGAACTCCACACCGACATGCTCAGCCGCGAGGCCGTCCACGCCGACTTCGTCCGGCGCACCGGCCACGAACTCGACCCCAACAAGCTCGTCCTGGTGCCCCACCACCTGGCCCACCTGATGTGCGGCGCCTACCTCGCCGGGGTTCGCGACGCCGCGTTCCTCATCAGCGACGGCCGCGCCGAGACCCTGTCGTCCGTCATGGGCGAGCTGCGCGACGGCGTCGTCCACCTCCTCGACGACGCGTCCGTCCCCATGACCAGCTCGCTCGGCGTGGCCTACGGCAGGATCACCCGCTATCTGGGCTTCGTGCCCAACAACGACGAGTACAAGGTGATGGGCCTGGCCGCGTACGGCCCGCCGCCGCGGCACAACCCGCTGCTCGACCGCTGCGTGACGCTGTACGACGACGGCACGTACACCCTCGACATCCCCGCGGCCCCCGACGCGTACTACGCCCTGTTCGACGACGTCTTCGGCGGCGACGGCGAGAAGCGCGAGGAGTTCGACTTCCGGGTCCGGGTCGCGGGCTGCGCCCAGCACATGGTCGAGGCCGTCACCGCACACCAACTGCGCAGACTGACCGCCGAGTCGAGCCTGGACACCCTGCTCTTCGAGGGCGGCCTCGCGCTCAACTGCGTGGCGAACACCAAGATGCTCCAGCGCTCGCCGTTCACCGGCATGGAGGTCAGCTTCGGCGCCAGCGACCCCGGCGTCGCCATCGGCGCGGCCGTGCACGCCGCCGGGCTCAGGAACCGGCCCGCCGACACCGTCACCACCCCCTACCTGGGCCCCTCCTACGACGAGGCACACATCCTCGACGCACTGGCCGCCCACGCGGACCGCGTCACCTGGGAGGAGGAGGCCGACTTCGCCGCCGTCGCCGCGCGGACGGCGGAACTGCTCGCCGGGAAGAACGTCGTGGGCTGGTTCCAGGGCCGCACCGAGTTCGGGCCGCGCGCCCTGGGCAACCGCAGCATCCTCGCCAACCCGGCCTTCCCCGACATCAAGGACGTCATCAACCTGCGGGTCAAGCACCGCGAGCCGTTCCGCCCGTTCGCGCCCGTCGTCCTGGAGTCCGAGGCGGCCCGTGTCTTCGCACTCGGCAAGAAGACCTCGTCCCCGTACATGACGTTCGTCTTCCCGGTCCGCGAGGAGTACCAGGAGCGCATCCCCGGCGCCTGCCACGTCGACGGCACCGCCCGCGTCCAGACGGTCACCGAGCGGCAGAACCCGCGCCTCGCCGGGCTGCTGCGCGCCTTCACCGCCCGCACGGACGTGCCCTGCCTGCTCAACACCTCCTTCAACGTGGCCGGGGAGCCCATCGTGTGCTCACCGCGCGACGCCCTGGAGTGCTTCCTCGCCACCGAGATCGACCACCTGGTCATCGACCGGTTCGTCGTCAGCAAGAAGGACCGCTGAGGGCCAGCGAGAAGGACCGCCGAGGCGCGCGGCCGGGCCGACGCGGGCGCCCGGCCGACCGCGCACACGTCGGCCGGGCGCTGGTGGTGCACGCTGTCAGCGGATCACAGCGCGCACTGGCTCTTGGGGTGGTACAGGCGGTACCAGGTGCTGTCGCCGACCACGTGGTCGACGCCCCCCGCGGTGCCGTTGCACCGCTGCACGTACCCCACGCCGCGGTAGGTGGCCTGGCCGTACTGGCCGTCCACGTCCAGGTACTCCGAGAACTTGCTGTAGTGGTTGATCAGGCACTGGACCTGCTTGACCTTGTTGCCCCGGTCGTTCGGGCGCACGATCGGGCGGGCCGAGTCCGAGATGTAGTTGCAGTTGGGCTCCCGCACGCTCGCCGGGCCCGACGCGTCCGAGGGCGCCGCCGATCCAGCGGGCGCGGCCGCGAGGGCACCGCCCGCCATGAGCGCCACGGTCGCGACGGCGGTCGCGAGGCGCCGGTGGGCCACCGACCCCTTCTGGTGGCTCACCGAACTCCCCTGCCGTCGGCCTGCCTTGGTCATCAAGAGCATGTGCTGGTTCCTTCCCCCTGTGGAGACTGTGGAGACGGCGGCCGGTGGTCAGTCCGGTCGCCGCCGTGTACGGGACACGCTGTACGGAACCGAGCTTCGGGGGCCGGGCTTTGTCCAGCAGCCCGTTCCCCGGCACGGGACAAAGACGGCGGGACGCGGCCGACGGCGGAACGGGACGGCCGAGCCGGGGTGTCAGGGCGCGCCCGCCCGGGGTGGTACGTACACCCCCGATACGGGGGACCGGCGCAGTGATCCCCCTCGGGGCTCCTGGCAGGCTCGGGGCAAGCGACCGAACGGCCCGCGTCCGCCGGGCCACGACCACGGGGGAAGTCCCATGCGCCGTACGCGCCTCGCCGCCACCGTCCTGCTCGCCGCCACGCTGACCGGGGCCCTCGCCCCCGCCGCCGCGGCCCGCGACCACGCCGTCGACCCGGTGCAGCGCCAGCTCGACCTGCTCGTCGAGCGCGACGGAGTGCCGGGGGCCCTCGCCCACGACGGGCGGACGACCTGGCGGGCCGGTGTCGGGGACCTCCGGACGGGCCGGGCGATGCCCGGGGCCGACGGCCGGGTACGGGTGGCCAGCAACACCAAGGCGTTCACCGCCACCGCCGTGATGCGTCTCGTGACCGAGGGGCGGATACGCCTCGACGACCGCGTCGGCCGGTATGTGCCGCAGCTCGCGGACCGCCCCATCACCGTACGCCAGCTGCTCAAGCAGACCAGCGGGCTGCCGGAGTACGGCACGCTCGTCGACTGGAACGACCCGAACGGCACGCCCGAGACGTTCCTCGCCCTCGCGCTCAAGGAGAAGCCGGTCTTCGAACCCGGCACCGACTGGGGCTACTCCAACACCAACTACCTGGTCCTCGGCATGGTGATCGACAAGGTCACCGGAACCGACTTCCGCACCTACATCGAGCGCACCGTCCTGCGCCCCCTCCACCTGCGCGACACCTACTGGCCCCGGCGCGGCGAGCTGACCCTGCGCGGCGAGCACGCCCGGAACTACGGCGTCCACCCCGCACACCCGGAGGCGGGCCGCGTGGACGTCACGGAGCTGCCCGGGTACGAGTTCGGCGCCTCCGGCGGGCTCGTCTCCACGCCCGCCGACCTGAACGCCTTCTGGGACGGCCTGTTCGGCGGGAAGCTGCTGCCGCGCTGGGCGGTGCGCCTGATGACCGGCGACACCACCGACGTCGGCGGCCGCGACGTGTACCCCCAGGGCAGCCGCTACGGCTACGGCGTCGCCTCCATCCCCCTGAGCTGCGGCGGCGCCTACTGGGGCCACGGCGGCGACCTCCCCGGCGACTCGGTGGGCGGCGGCCGCGCGACCTCCGGCCGCGGCACGGTCACCGTCTACACGACGACCTGGGCGGCGGAGGGCGACAGCCTGCGGCACCTCCAGGGGGCGGTGGACGCGGCGCTGTGCGCGGGGGACCGCTGACGCCGCGAAGCCGCCCGCTAGTCACCACGGCGACGCGCCCTCGCCTCGATGAGCGCGGCGACGAGGTTGAGGGCACTGGCGAGAACGGGGGCCAGGGCCAAGGCCAGGTTCATGGTGGGCTCCTCAGCGGGGTGGGCTGGTGGTCCCCGTAGGAGACGGGGGCGGAGGCCTGGCCGGACAGGGGTTCGGAGGGGCCCGGAGAAAGCGGCGAGTCCGCTCCGGGGCGGGGCGCGATCGTTCACACTGGCCCGAGCGGCATCCCGGCCGCCGTGGGGCAGGCGCGGCCTCCGGAGGCTCCGGAGCGGGGGCCGGAGGGGAGACGGAGGCCATGGCCGAGCTGTCGGACGTCCGCACCATGGGGGAGCTGGCGGACGAGCTGAAGGCGCTGCGGGCGCGGCTCCGGCTCACGTACAAGGACCTGGAGAGACGGGCGGCCCGCCGCGGCGGCACGCTGGGCACCGGCACCCTGCACGACATGCTCGGCAGGCACACGATCAGCGAGGAGAAGCTGCGCCTGTACCTCGCGGCGTGCGAGGTGGCGCCGACCGAGACCGACGCCTGGGTGGACGCCTGGCGCCGCGCCCGCTCGGGCATCCCGGGCGGCACGACCCGCGGGTTCTTCCGGCACCTCATCACCCGGCACACCAAGCTGTTCGCGGGCCGGGACGAGGAGGCCGCCCGCATCCTCGGCTTCGTACGGGACCGGGGGACCGGGTACGTCTTCGTGGAGGCGCTGTCCGGGTACGGGAAGACGTCGCTGCTGGCCCATCTCGTGGACCGGCACCCGGAGTTCGTCTACCACTTCATCCACCAGGGCGACAAACGGGTGGGCGGCGGCTTCGACCCCACCGACCCCGTGGACGTCCTGAGCAACGTGTGCGAGCAGCTGAACCCGGCGCACGAGCACCACCGGGACCTGCGGCTGCTGGAGGCGGAGTTCCAGGAGCTGCTGGCCAGGGAGCGGCGGCGGCCCACGGTGATCGTCCTGGACGGCATCGACGAACTCGACCCGCCGGGACGCCAGTTGCGCACGCTGCTGCCGCTGCGGCCGCCACCGGGACTCGTCCTGATCCTGTCGGCGAGGAAGTGGGGGCGCGAGCGAGGCGACGGCAGCTACCTGACCGACGTGGGCCTGTCGGAGGCGGCGGTGGACCTGCGCCTGACGCTGCCGGGCCTCGGCCCGGACGCGGTGGTGGAACTGCTGCGCCAGGCCGGGGGCCAGCACCTCGCGCGGGACGGCGACTTCGTGGCGGAGCTGCACACCGTGTCCCAGGGGGACCCCTTCTACCTGCGGTTCCTGGTGGAGGACGTGGCGGCGGGCACGCTGACGCCCGCCAACGTGGACCGGACCCCGACGGGCCTGGAGGACTACCTGGATCAGCAGTTCGACGTGCTCGCGCGCAGCGCGCACCGGCCGCAGCACGTGGAGATCCTCGGGTTCCTGCTGGAGGCCGAGGTGCTGTCCCAAGGCGATCTGATCGCCCTGATCGACGGCCTGACGTGGCTGAACTTCCGGGGCATCGTGCGGGAGATCCAGCGGTTCCTGCTGGTCCACGACGACCAGTACACGTTCTGCCACGACCGCTTCCGGGAGTACTTCAAGAGCAAGGGCGGGATGTGAGCGGACGCCCCCACCGCGCCGATCACCCGTCCGGTCCCGCCGATGGCCGCGCTCCGGGCCGCACCGGTCCCGCCGACGGCGGCGCTCTGGACCGCATGCCCGGTCCCGCCGACGGCCGCGCTCCCGGTCACCCGGCCGGTCCCTGTGACGACCACGCCCCCGGCGGCCCGTCCGCGCGGCCCTCCGTCTCGGACGAGATCGTCTCGCGGAAGGCGTCCGGCGAGTTCCGCGCCCGCCTGCGCGCCCTCGCCACCGACTGGCGGCGCCACCGCACCCCGTACGCCGTGGCCCACGTCGTCCGCGACGCCGCCGAGGACGACCGGGACCACGACCTCTACGAGGCGCTCGTCGACGACGGCTTCCGGGCGCTGCGGGAGTCGCTGTCCGGCATCAACGCCCTCCGCGCCGACCTGCGCATCGGCCGCGACTACTTCAGCGGGCGCCGCCTCGACCTGATCCGCTACATGCACGTCGTCCTCGCCGAACAGGCCGCCGTCGACGACCCGGAGGCGCTGCGCGTGCGCCGCGAGCACTGCCGGGGCTTCGCCGACTTCCTGCAACTGGACCGGCTGCCCGAGGAGCGCGCGGCGCACGGGCTGCACCGGGTCCTCGGGCGGTTCTTCCCGGTGCGGCGGACCGCGGACGGCGACCCGTGGGCCGAGGGCCGGGACACCGGGCCCGCGACGGTCCGCCTGGAGGGCTACGAGCTGGGATCCTGGCGGTGCGCCTGCGGCCGCAGGACCGGCTTCGCACAGCGGTACGCGTACGCCTGCCCCTGCGGGGCGCGCCGCGGCACCGGACGCCTGGCGCCGATGACGCCCGCCGCGCGCGGCCCCGGGGCGTGCCCGAGCTGCGGCGAGCCGCCCGCCTACGCGCGCTGCCCGCACTGCGGCACCCGCGTGTCGCTGGAGAACCTGTGGCGGCTGCGCCAGGGCGACGCCCACCCGTCGGCGTACCGGATCCCCCTGACCCTCGACCTGCTGATCGAGCGCCCGCACCAGCCGCCGGAGCGCACCCGGCTGCTGCTCCTGCGCCTGCCGGTGCCGCTGGGCCTGCGCGAACGGGAGGACGGCATCACCGTCGAACTGCCCGATCTGCTCTGGCTGGGGGAGTACGCGCCGAACCCGGGCGACCAGGACGTCGGCTCCCAGCTGGTGCGGCTGCGCGACGTGCCGCGCTTCGACCGGCAGACCGAGCCGTGCGCGGTCCTGGAGGCGGTGCTCCGCCGCACGCTGTGGGGCGGCAAGGGCTACGGCTACCGCGACTTCGGCCGCCGCGTCCTGAAGGCCGTCGTCGACCAGGAGCGGCCGAAGGCCACGGTCGGCTGGACGCACACCCGCGGCTTCGAGACCCGCGTCGGACGGCTCGCCACGTCGGCGACGGACCCGGAGGAACTGCTGCGGTTCATCGACGTGTCCGCCGAGTGCGCCGTCGCCACCTCGCCGCAGCTGCGGGGCAACGCCGCGCTCGTGAGCAGGCGGCTCGCCGCCCCCGCGGCGCTGTCCGCGCCCCATCTGCTGCACCTCAGGGCACGCATCCACCCCGGCGACCGCCTCACCGCGACGCCGCCCGGGGTGGCGCCCGAGCTGACGGAGGGCCTGGACGCCTCCGGCATCGTGGAGACCGGCCGCCTGGTGCGGCCCGGGCAGGTCGTCGTCGGCATCGAGGCCCCGGTCGACGGTCGGGACATGTCGCCCGAAGAGCGGCTGCTGCACGCCGTGTTCGGCCCGGACGCCCGGAACCGGGAGCTGCGGGGCGGCCCCTGGTTCGTACGCGACCGCTCGCTCACCCTGCCGGGGCGGCGGCCCGGGAAGGTCCTCGCCGAGCACATCAGCCTCGACGACCGCGCCGGGCCCGCCGTCCCGGAACTGCCGGGGCGCTTCGTCACCGAAGGACCCGGCCCCTTCCGGGGCGGGCAGGTGACGGTGACGCTGGTGGTGGACAAGGCGCTGGAGACGGGCGACACCCTGCTGGGCGAGGGCGGTGCGACGGCGGTGGTCTGCGGGATCCTCGGCCCCGCCCGTCTGCGCGAGGCCGCTGGCGGACAGGACGAGCCGGACCTCGTCGTCGCCCCCGACCACCCCTGGGCACCGGCCCCGGACGCCCCGGGGCGGCACGTCGTGCGCGTACGCCTGGACAACAACGGCCGCGGCGGCCGGGAGACCGCCGCCCGGTCCACCGGCGCGTACGTGGTGAGCACCCAGCAGCCGCTCACCGGCGACGAACCCGGCGGCGGCGCGCAGACCCTGACGCCGGAGGACTTCCGCTGGCTCGCCGACCGGGGCGCGCCACGGACGGCGCTCGAACTCTACGGGCCGCGCGGTGACTGCGCCGACTGGCGGGCCCGGCTGCTCCGGAACCTCCTGACGGGCCGCGGCACCGAGGGCCCGCGGCGGGCCCCGCTCGCCCGGTGGGCCTCGCTGGACGACTCCCCTTCGGACGGCGTGCGCCGCTGGGAGCGGCTGCTGCTCGGCGCCCGCGTCGCACCCCGCCTCAGCGGAGGGCGCGTCGCCCCGCGCCTGCTGACCGACGACGACGTACGGGCCCTGTCCAGCGGCGAGGTGACGGAGGCTCAGGACATGCGGTGGACGGTGGCCGAGGGGACGGGCCTCGCGGAGGACCGGCTGGTGCCGGGCGGACTGCTGTGCCAGCGGATCTTCGGGCCGGAGCGGGACGGGCAGTGCGGGTGCGGTTTCCTCCGCCCCCGGGCCGAGGGGGCGACGTGCGAGCAGTGCGGCGTCGCGTTCGGGCCGCGCAGCGCCCGTCGGCGCCGCACGGGCCACGTCGTGCTGCCGGTTCCGGTGGTCCATCCCTGGTTCCTGTACGGCGCGGGCGGCGCGTGGCTCGCGGAGCGCCTCGGCCTCGGCGCGGAGGACCTGCGGGCCGTGGCCCACTACGAGCGGTACGTGGTGCTCCGGCCCGGGGCGCGCCGTCGGCTGGAGCGTCCGCCGTCCGGGAGACCCCGCCCCGGCGGCGGGTGCGTGACGTGCGTGACGTGGGTGATGCGGTCGATGTGCCTGATGTGCCTGATGTGCCTGATGTGCCTGATGTGGTCGACGTGGTCGACGGCGACGCGTGGCGCAGGGCCTCGTGGCAGCGCCCCGACGGGGAGCGGCGCGCGGTCACCGGCGGGGCGGCTATCGCCGAACTCCTCGCCCGGGCGCGGGACGGCTGGCCCCCGGGCGTGCCGGTGGACGGGGTCGTCTTCCGGCTGCTTCCGGTGCCGCCCCCCGACCTGCGGTTCGTCCTCGACGTCCACGACGGCCCCGGCGACGCGGCAGGCCTCCACCCCCGCTACCGCGCGCTGGTGTCCTCCCTCGGCCGCCTGAGCCGGGCGGCCGACCGACTCGGGCCGCTCCCGGACCAGTTCGTCGGGCCGGTGCAGCGGAGCGTCGAGCGGATCTTCGGCACCTCGGCCCCGGAGCCGCCGGGGACGGACGAACAGGGCCGCAGGACGGCCTCGCTCGCCGACGCCCTCGCCGGGCACCGCGAGCGGACCGGCACGCTCCGCGACGCCTTCCTGACCAGGTCCGCCGACTACAGCGGGCACTGCGCGCTCGTCATGGCCGACGCGTCCGACGCCGACACCGCGCGGCTGGCCGGGAACGGTTCGCGGCCTGGCGCGGGCACCCCGCCGCCCGCCGGGGACACCGCCCTCCTCCCGGCGGCCCTCGCCTGGCACCTGTTCCGGCCGTCCCTGGTCAGGGCGCTGGTGGACGCGGGGGCCGCCGACGGCCTCGGCGCCGCCGAGCGCATGGCCGCCACGCAGGCGGACGCCGCGCTGCCGTACCTCAAGGACGTCGCCGCCCGGTCCGTCGTCCTGGTGTGCCTGCCTGCGGGGCCCTGGCGGATCGTCGCGCTGCGCGTACGGCTCATCGGGGGCCCCGCGCTGAAGGTGCCCCCTGAGCTGTTCGACCGGGTCGGCTGGGAGAACCTGGGCCGAGGGGTGCGGGTCTTCGGGCTCCTCACCGAGGGGGCCGCCCGGGAGGCGTGGGCCGCGCTGTCCCCCGCCGCCCTGGTCGCGGGCGCGCCCTGCGCCGCCCCGAGGACGCGGCCCCGGACCTCGCTGTTCGACCTGGAGCGGAGCACGCTCGTCGACGACCTCACCGCGGCGGTGTACGAGGGCCGCGCGTTCCCGCTGGCCCCCGAGGACCACCTGCTGCTGTGCGACGAGCGGTGGCCCTGAGGCCCCGCGTACGCCCCCGAGGAGCCCACGTGACCACCGACGCGCGGCCCCCCACGTACGCCATCGGCCCCCCACGTGCGCCGTCGGCGCCCCGTGTGGCCCCGGATCCTGGCGGGGGAGCCGTGAACTTGGCCTGAGATGCGTTGGCCCCTCACGTCCGGCGTGTCATGGTGGAGGGACCTCTTGATTGGTCTGGACCTGACAATCCGGCGCCGCCGCGGCCGGAGGCGTCGGGGTGAGGAGCCTAGGCATGCGCGGGACCACAGTCTTGCCCGACGGACGGAAGAACAGCGCGGAACCGGAGAGAGGGGGACTGCCGGTGCACCGCCTCGAAGTGCCCATGCCGAACACGCTGCCCTTCGCGATCGGCACCTTCGACACCATCGGCCCGATGTCCCGGGCCTCCTTCCCCACCGGCACACCTTCCACGAGATCGTGTACGTCACCGGCGGCACCGGCCACCACGTGGTCGACCTCACGCGGTTCGCCCTGCGACCGCCCCACCTGTGTTTCATCGCGCCCGGCCAGGTCCACTACTGGGACCAGGTGCGGGGCCTGGAGGGGTGCGTGATCCTCTTCACCGAGGACTTCCTCCTGGAGTACCCCGGCGACGTCGACGTGCTGCGCGGCCTCGGCCGTCGCTCCTGGCTGGAACTGTCCGACCGCGACGCGGCCTGGGCGGGGCGGCTGGTCGCCGACCTGGACCACGAGTACCGCACCGGCGCCGAGGGCTTCCACGGCGTGCTGCGCGCGCTGCTGCACGTCCTGGTGGTGCGGGCGGCGCGGCTGCCCGCACCCGAGCGGATCCACCGGCACCCCGCGACCGAGCCGGGCCCCGAGGCCGCCCGGTCGGCGCCGGTCGCCGCCGAGTTCGTCACCCTGCTCGGCGCCCCGCAGGCCCCGCTGTGGTCGGTGCGCGAGTGCGCCAACCGACTCGGCGTTTCGGTGAGCTACCTCAGCGAGGCCGTGAAGGCCTCCATGGGCCGCACCCCCGGCGAACTGCTCCGCCAGGCCCGGGTGCACGAGGCCAAACGCCTCCTGGTCTGCACGGAGTTGACGGTGCGGCAGGTCGCCGACCGGGTCGGTTTCAGCGATCCCGCGTACTTCTGCCGGTTCTTCCGCAGGGAGACCGGGGCGAGCCCGGGGGACTTCCGGAGGGGCGGTGGCGATATTCACCACGACCACCGGCTTCCGTCCATCGCACGGGCCGCGCGGTCCTCGTAGCTTCTAAGCCGTTCCCGACCCCCACTCAGGAGGAACGATGGACGGCGACACGCGCGCGAACGGACACGGCATGGGCGAGGACGCCACGGGTGCCGACGCGACCACCCCCGACCCCACCACCGGCTCGGGCCCGAGCCGCAAGACGGTGCTGCGTGCCGCGCTGGCCGCGGGCATCGCCGTACCGGCGTCCATGGTGGGCGTGCCCGCCCTGGCCCGCACCGCGGCGGAGAACGGCGAGACGCCCGAGCTGACCCCGCCGTGCGACGACGGCGACGACCCGACGCCCCCGCAGATGGAGGGCCCGTACTTCAAGCCCAACTCCCCGCTGCGCAACAACCTGATAGAGCCCGGCGCGCAGGGCATCCGCCTGACCGTCACCGGCTATGTCTTCGGCCTGGCCTGCAAGCCGATCGACCGCTGCCTGCTCGACTTCTGGCAGGCCGACGCCCGCGGCGCCTACGACAACGTCACCTACCGCTACCGCGGCCACCAGTTCACCGACGCCACCGGCGCGTTCAAGCTCACCACGATCTTCCCCGGCCTCTACCCGGGCCGCACGCGCCACCTGCACGTCAAGCTCCAGGCACCCGGCCGCCCGATCCTCACGACGCAGCTC
Organism: Streptomyces sp. G45; assembly: GCF_049542095.1. Taxonomy (NCBI): domain Bacteria; kingdom Bacillati; phylum Actinomycetota; class Actinomycetes; order Kitasatosporales; family Streptomycetaceae; genus Streptomyces; species Streptomyces sp. G45. Next base: position 8,371,504 of record NZ_JBMUZU010000001.1, read on the forward strand.
TACTTCCCCGGCGAGCCGCGCAACAACACCGACCCGATCTTCGACCGCCGACTGCTCATGAACGTCCGCAACGTGGGCGGCGCGAAGGAGGCGGACTTCGACTTCGTCCTGAACGTTCCGCAGCGCGCGGCATCCCGCCGCTGACCCCGAAGGTGTGGACCGGCACGTGGCTGCGCCGGTCCCGCCCGTCGTCACTGCCAAGACCGCCGGGTCCCGGGTGGCCCGACGGTCCGCGAGAGGTGACAGTGAGCGTACGGGTGCGAAGGCACGGTGGCCGTCACGCGCGGCGTTGACGTTCGTCTGCGTGGGGGCGGCCGTGATGGCCGCCGTGCCTTCGGCGTTCGCCGGAGTACGAGAGGTGTAGCGCCCGCCAGGGGGCGGTGGTCCCGGTCATCCGGGGCCACCGCCCCCTTTCTCGCATTCCCCCGCCCCACTGCCCCTTCGTCATCCGGCACCAACCGTCCGGATCTTCTCGTCCGCGACGACGAATCGCCGGGCCCGGGGCGGGCGCGACACTCGCTGGGTTCCGGTCGTGGAATCCGAGGGAGGTCGTGGGTGGTGACAGCGGTGCCGTCCCGTGTGCGCCGTGCCCGGCCCGGGCGGGCCCCGCGCCGGACCAGCGGCCGACGCCCCGGGCCGCGCGGCCGACGCCGAGCCCGTCGGCGGACGGGGCACCACCCAGCCGAAAGGAACCCGAGCATGACCACGCTCTCCTCCGACGCGGCGGCGCTGCACCGGCGCAGCGTCGTTGCCGACACGCACAACGACCTGCTCTGCGCGGTCACGGCGCGGCCCGTCGACCGCTGGGCGGCGTTCTTCCGCGAGCGGTGGCTGCCGCAACTGCGGGCGGGCGGCGTGAACGTGCAGGTGCTGCCCGTGTTCATCGACGACGAGTTCCGGCCCGAGGGCGCGCTGCGCCGCACCCTGCGCATGATCGAGGCCGCCCACCGCCTGGCGGAGGGCAACGCCGACGCGGTCCGGCTGTGCGCCGACGGCGCCGCTGTGGACGCCGCCCTGGCCGACGGCCGGATCGCGCTGGTGCTCGCCCTGGAGAGCGCCCCCGGCGTCGGCGAGGACGTCGAACTCCTGCGGACCCTGCACCGGTTGGGCGTGCGCATCGCCTCGCTCGCGCACTTCGGGCGCACCGCGCTCGCCGACGGCAGCGGCGAGGACGCGGCCGGAAGCCGCCTGACCCGGGCGGGCGTCGCCGCGCTCCACGAGATGGAGCGCGTCGGCATGCTCTTCGACATCAGCCATCTGGGCGCCGCCGGAGTCGACCACGTCCTGGAGCTGGCCACGCGGCCCGTCATCGCCACGCACTCCTCGGCGCGCGCCCTGCGCGACCACCACCGCAACCTCACCGACGACCAGGTGAAGGCGACCGCCGCGAACGGCGGCGTGGTGTGCGTGAACTTCTTCGCGCCGTTCCTGCACGAGCACGACCACACCGTCGACCGGCTCGTCGACCACATCGAGCACTTGGCGGGACTCGTGGGCGTGGAGCACGTCGGACTCGGCCCCGACTTCGTCCAGGAGGTCCTGGCCGACACCACCCAGCCCTGCTGCGCGCACGCCGTCATCGAGGGCGTGCCCACCGACCGGTACCTGCCCGGGCTCGAAGGGCCCGCCGGGCTGCCGCTGGTGACCGAGGCGCTGCTGCGGCGCGGCTGGGCCGACGACGACGTCGCCCGGGTCCTCGGCGGCAACGTGCTCCGGCTGTTCCGCACGGAGTTGGGGCGGCCCGCGCCCGCACGCCCCGCCGCTTGAGCCTCGCCCCCACGTGCTGCTTGAGCCTTGCCCCCGCGTGCTGCTTGAGCCTCGCCCCCATGTGCCGCTTGAGCGTCGCCCCCACGCGCCGCTTGAGCCTCGCCCCCACGCGCCGCTTGAGCCTCGCTCCTACACGGTGCCTGAGCCGCGCCCCCATCCCCCATCCGCCGTCCGAGCCCGTGCCCGAGTCCGAGCCCCTGCCCCCCGACGCCCCAGGAGGCCCCGCACCCATGACCCCACGGCCCAGCATCGACGACCTGTACGGCCTCGCCCTGCCGGAGCGGCCCGCCGTCCGCCCCGACGGGCGGCGGATCGCCTATGTGCTGCGCACCACCGACCGGGCCGCCGACCGCGACGTGCGCACCCTGTGGCTGGTCGACACCACCGGCGACGCGCCACCGCGCCAACTCACCCGGGGCCAGGCCGACACCGAGCCCGCCTGGTCGCCGGACGGGACGCGGATCGCCTTCCTGCGGGCGGGTGACGACGGGCCCGCGCAGGTGTGGCTGCTGCCCGCCGACGGAGGCGAGGCCGAGCGGGTCACGTCGCTGCCGCTCGGCGCGGGGGCGCCGGTGTGGAGCCCGGACGGCAGCGCCCTGGCGTTCACCGCGCCCGTCGCCCCGGGCGGCCCGCGCGCCCAGGAGCCGGTGGTCGTGCGGCGCCTGGACCACAAGGCCGACGGCACGGGCCTGCTGCGCGGCGTCCGCACCCATGTGCACGTCCTGCGCCTCGCCGACCGGGAGGTCCGCCAGGTCACCCACGGCGACTGGCACGCGGGCGCCCCCGCCTGGTCGCCCGACGGCACCCGCCTCGCGTTCCCCGCCGCGCGCGACGCGGACGCCGACCTGACGTTCCGCAGCGCGGCGTACGTCGTCGACGTCGGCCCCCGCCGCCCGGAACCGGTGCGGGTCAGCCCCGCCGAGGGGAGCGCGGCGGCGGTGACGTGGACGGCGGACGGCGGCGCGCTGCTCGTCGTGGGCGAGCGCCGCGTCACCATGGGGCACGCCCGGCTGCTGCGGGTGTCCCTGGCCGACGGCGCCGTCACGGACCTCACCGGCGCCGCGGACCGCAACGTCATGCCGGGCGCCCCCGGCTACCCCGGCGCGCCGCCCCGCCTCGCCCCCGACGGGCGGACGGTGCTCGTCTGCCTCCGCGACCGGGGACTCACCAAGCTGTACGCCGCCGACCCCGACGGCGGCCGCCCGCGCCCGGTGGTCGACCGCGACGCCACCCAGGTCGACGGCGTGTCCGTCGCGGGCGGCACGGTCGCGGCGGTGCTGTCCACCGCCACGTCGTACGGCGAGATCGCCACCGTCGACCCCGGCTCCGGAGAGGTCCGGGTGCGCACCGCGCACGGCGGGACCGCCACCGCCGGGCGCTTCGTGCGCGAGGAACGGGAGTTCACCGTGTCCGACGGCACGGTCGTGCACGGCTGGCTGGTGCGCGACCCGGCCACGCGGGGGCCCGCTCCGCTGCTCCTGGACGTCCACGGCGGCCCGCACAACGCCTGGAACGGCGCCGCCGACCCCGTCCACCTGTACCACCAGGTGCTCGCGGCGCGCGGCTGGACGGTGCTGCTGCTCAATCCGCGCGGCAGCGACGGCTACGGAGAGGCGTTCCTCACCGCAGCGCGCGGCGCGTGGGGGAGGGCCGACGCCGCCGACCTGACCGAGCCCCTGGCCCAGCTCGTCGCCGAGGGCACCGCCGACCCCCGGCGGCTCGCCGTGACCGGGTACAGCTACGGCGGGTTCATGACCTGCTACCTGACCAGCCGGGACGACCCCGGGGGCGACACCGGAGCTGACGGGCCGTCAAGCGGCGTCTCCGTACCGCGGTTCGCGGCGGCCGTCGCGGGCGGCGTCGTCTGCGACCTCACCAGCATGGCCGGGACCTCCGACTCCGGGCACGGCCTCGGCCTGTTCGAACTCGGCGGCCCTCCTTGGGAGGAGCGCGCCCGGTACGCCGACCAGTCGCCGCTGACCCGGGTGGAGCGGGTGCGCACCCCCACCCTGATCCTTCAGGGCGCCGAGGACCAGCGCTGCCCCGTCGGCCAGGCCGAGCAGTGGTTCAGCGCGCTGCGCGCCCGGGGCGTACCGGCCGAACTCGTCCTGTACCCCGGCGGCGCGCACCTGTTCCCGCTCGCCGGGCGGCCCTCGCACCGCGCCGACTTCAACCGGCGCGTCGTGGACTGGGTGGAGCGCCATGCCGCCGCACCCCACCGGCTGCGCCGGGCACCGCTCGACGCCACGCACTGGCGGCACCGCCTGGCCGACCTGGCCACCGCGCACCGGGTGCCCGGCGCCGTCCTCGGCGTGCTGCGCCTCGGCCCCGGGGACGGCGCCAGCGACGAGGTGCTCCAGGCCCACCACGGGGTGCTTTCCACCGCCACCGGCGTCGGCGTCACCGACGACGCCGTCTTCCAGATCGGCTCGATCACCAAGGTGTGGACCGCGACCCTCGCCCTGACCCTCGTCGACGAGGGCAAGCTCGACCTGGACGCGCCCGTGGCGGACGTCCTGCCCGAGCTGCGCCTCGCCGACCCCGACGTGACCCGGCGGGTCACCATGCGGCACCTGCTCACCCACACCAGCGGCATCGACGGCGACATCTTCACCGACACCGGCCGCGGCGACGACTGCCTGGAGCGCTACGTCGCCCTGCTGGACGGCGTCCGCCAGAACCACCCCGTCGGCGCCACCCTCTCGTACTGCAACGCGGGCTTCAGCGTCGCCGGGCGGGTCATCGAGAAGCTGACGGGCCGCACCTGGGACGAGGCGCTGCGCGAGCGCCTGACCGCACCCCTCGGCCTGACCCGCACCGGCACGCTGCCGGAGGAGGCGCTGCGGTGGCGCACCGCGACCGGGCACCTCGGCGACGGCGCGGCGGACCCCGCGCCCGCCCCGGTGTGGGGGCTGCCGCGCTCGACCGCGCCCGCGGGGGCCGTCAGCGCGTCGGCCGCCGACGTCCTCGCCTTCGCGCGGCTGCACCTGACCGGCGGCCTCGCCCCGGACGGCACCCGGCTGCTCAGCGAGCGCGGCGCCGCCCTGATGGCCGCCCACCAGGCCGACATCCCCGACCGGGACTGGCTCGGCGACTCCTGGGGCCTCGGCTGGATCCGCTTCGACTGGGACGGGCACCGCCTGTACGGGCACGACGGCAACACCATCGGCCAGTCCGCGTTCCTGCGGGTGCTGCCGGAGCAGGGCCTCGCGGTCACCCTGCTCACCAACGGCGGCAACGCCCGCGACCTCTACCAGGACCTGTTCCGGGAGCTGTTCGCGGACCTCGCCGACGTCACCCTGCCCCGCCCCCTCGCCCCGGCCGCACGGCCGCCCGCCGTCGACGTCTCCCCGTACACGGGCGTGTACGAGCGGGCCTCGACGCGCATCGAGGTCCTCGCCCGGGACGGGGAGCTGACGATGCGGCAGACCACCACCGGGCCGCTGGCCGCGTACGAGCCCGCGCCCACGCGGGAGTTCCGGCTCGTCCCCGTCGACGAGACCCGGTTCGTGTTCCGGCGGCCCGGCGAGCGGACCTGGGTGCCGGTCACCTTCCTCACGCTCCCGACCGGCGAGCGGTATCTGCACACCGGTGCCCGCGCCACGCCGAAGGTCGCCTGACATGGCGATACCCCGGAACCGGACCGCCGGACCCGTCCGCGACGCCGAAGCGGCCCTGCCGCGCCTGCTCGCCGACATCGAACTCCTCGTGCGCCGCGAGTCGCCCTCCGCCGACCTGGCGGCCGTCGCCCGCAGCGCCGACCTGGTGGCGCGGATCGGCGCCGCGCACCTCGCGGCGGAGCCCGAGCGCCTCGTCGTCGACGGGCACACCCATCTGCGCTGGCGCCTGGGCAGCGGCCCGCGCCGCGTGCTGGTCCTCGGACACCACGACACGGTCTGGCCCCTCGGCTCCCTCGCCACCCACCCGTTCCGCGTCGAGGGCGGGCTGCTGCGCGGACCCGGCTGCTTCGACATGAAGGCGGGCCTCGCGATGGCGTTCCACGCGGTCGGGGCGCTCGCCCGCACATGGGGCGGCGCCCACGGGGACCCCGCGGAAGGCGGCGGCGCGCCCGGGACGCCCGGCGGCGCCACCGTCACCGTCCTCGTCACCGGTGACGAGGAACTGGGCTCGCCCTCCTCCCGCGCCCTCGTCGAGGCCGAGGCACGGGGCTGCGCGGCGGCCCTGGTCCTGGAGGCGTCGGCGGACGGCGGCGCCCTGAAGACGGCCCGCAAGGGCGTGTCGACGTACGAGGTCGCGGTGCACGGGCGCGCCGCGCACGCCGGGCTCGAACCGCAGCGCGGCGTCAACGCCGGTATCGAGGCCGCCCACCAGATCCTCGCCGTCGCCGCGCTCGGCGACAGCGCCGCCGGGACCACCGTCACGCCGACCCTGCTCGCGGCGGGCACCACCGCCAACACCGTCGCCGCCCACGGCACGTTCGCCGTGGACGCCCGGGTGCCGGACGCCGCCGAGCAGGCCCGCGTGGACCGCGCGATGCGGGCCCTGCGCCCCGCCCTCGACGGCGCCCGCGTCGAGGTGACCGGCGGCCCCAACCGGCCGCCGCTGCCCCGCGCCGCGTCCCGCGACCTGTTCGTCCGCGCCGACCGGCTCGCCCGCGCCCTCGGCGTCGGACCGCTCACCGAGGCCGCCGTCGGCGGGGCGTCGGACGGCAACCTCACCGCGGGCGTCGGCACCCCCACCCTCGACGGGCTCGGCGCCGTCGGCGGCGGCGCCCACGCCGACCACGAACACGTCCAGGTGGCCGCGCTGCCCCCGCGGACCGCCCTGCTCACCGCGCTCCTGCGAGACCTCGTCGCCGATGCCGCCGATGCCGCCGATGCCGCCGATGCCGTCTCGGCCGTCGAGGTCGGTGACTCGCGGGCGCCCCACGCCACCGCACACCCCACCACAGAAGAAGACTCCCGTGACTGAACCGTCCAGACTGCCCGGCCCACCCGGCCCGTCCAGCCCGTCCGTTGAGCCGCGCCGCGCCCCCGCCCCCACGGCCACCGCCAACCGTGAGGCGCCCCGCCCGGCTTCCGCTGAGCACACGGCCCGCGCGGCCCGCGCGGCCGCCGCCGCCGCCCGTGCCGCCCGCACCCGCGTCCGCCAGCTGACCGACCTCGCCGACCTGGAGGCCGTACAGCGCCTGTGCGAGGACATCTGGCAGACGGGCGGGAAGAACCCGCCGGTGACGGCCGAACTGCTGCGCGCGCTCACCAAGGCGGGCAGCTACGTGGGCGGCGCCTTCGACGGCGACCGGCTCGTGGGCGCCTGCGTCGGCTTCTTCGCGCCGCCCGCCGAGGAGGCCCTGCACAGCCACATCGCCGGGGTCGCCGCCGACCTGCGCGGCCGCAGCGTCGGCTACGCCCTCAAGCTGCACCAGCGGGCCTGGGCGCTCCACCGCCGACTCGCCGAGATCTCCTGGACCTTCGACCCGCTTGTGCGCCGCAACGCCCACTTCAACCTCGCCAAGCTGGCCGCCGCGCCCACCGAGTACCTGCCGAACTTCTACGGCCGCATGCGCGACGCCCGCAACGGCGCCGACGACTCCGACCGGCTCCTGGTCACCTGGCGGCTCGCCGCCCCCGAGGTCGTCGCGGCCTGCGCGGGACACCGCCCGGCCCCCGCCACGGCGGGCGCCGCCACCGGCCTCGCCGTCGCCCCCGACGGCGGCCCCGCCCCGGCACCCTCGAAGGGCCCGCCGTCCTGGTCGCCGTACCCGACGACATCGAGCGGCTGCGCGCCACCGACCCGGCCCGCGCCACCGCCTGGCGCTCCGCCCTGCGCGACACCCTCGGCGCGCTCCTCGCCGACGGCGCGCGGATCACCGGCTTCGACCGGGCGGGCCGGTACCTCGTGGAAAGGAAGCACCCCTGATGAAGCTCACCGGAGTCGAACTCCGCCGCGTCCGCATGCCGTTGGCGGCTCCGTTCCGCACCTCGTTCGGCACCACCCAGGTCCGCGAGGCGCTGCTGCTGCGCGCCGTCACCGCCGACGCCGAGGGCTGGGGCGAGTGCGTCGCGCTGAGCGATCCGCTGTACTCGTCGGAGTACGTCGACGGCTGCGCGGACGTGCTCAGGCGGTTCCTCGTGCCCGCGCTCACCGGCCGCCGCGACGGCCTCGACGCGCCCGCCGTCGCACCCGCCCTGAGCGCCTTCAGGGGGCACCCGATGGCGAAGGCCGCCCTCGAAACCGCCGTCCTGGACGCGGAGTTGCGCGAGCGCGGCGTCCCCCTCGCCCGTGAGCTGGGCGCCGTGCGCGACCGGGTGCCCTGCGGGGTGTCCGTGGGCATCATGGACTCCGTCCCGCGACTCCTCGACGCGGTCGCCGGATACCTCGACGAGGGGTACGTCCGCGTCAAGCTGAAGATCGAGCCCGGCTGGGACATCGCGCCGGTGCGTGCCGTGCGCGAGCGCTTCGGCGACGACCTGCTGCTCCAGGTCGACGCCAACACCGCCTACACCCGCGCCGACGCCCGCCACCTGGCCGGGCTCGACCCGTTCGGGCTGCTCCTGATCGAACAGCCGCTGCCCGAGGACGACCTGCTCGGCCACGCGGAGCTGGCCCGGCGCCTGCGCACACCGGTCTGCCTGGACGAGTCCATCACCTCGGCCCGCGCCGCCGCCGACGCGATCGCCCTGGGCGCGGCCGGGGTCGTCAACATCAAGCCGGGCCGGGTCGGCGGCTACCTGGAGGCCCGCCGCGTCCACGACGTGTGCGTGGCCCACGGGGTGCCGGTGTGGTGCGGCGGCATGCTGGAGACCGGCGTCGGCAGGGCCGCGAACGTGGCGCTCGCCGCCCTGCCCGGCTGCACGCTCCCGGGCGACACCTCCGCTTCCGACCGCTACTACCGGGACGACATCACCGCCCCGTTCACCCTCGACGCCGGTCATCTGCCCGTGCCGACGGGCCCCGGCATCGGCGTGGACCCGCTGCCGGACGCCCTGGAGGCGGTCACGGTCCGCACGGAGTGGCTCCCGGCGTGACCCGCCCGCGTCCGTCGGCAAGGGTGACCGCCCGCACTCGGCGCCGGACGGGACCGCCCCGCCCCGCGGCTAGCCGTTCACGAGCGGCAGCGGCGCGAACACGTGGTCCCGCCAGATGCGGCGGGAGACCTCCTCCGGGTAGGCGGTCACCGTGGACGTCGTGTCGAAGACCCGGGTGAGGCGCCGCGCGCTGTCGTACGCGGGCCAGCCGGGGTCGCCGTGGGTGGCGAACCCCGTCCACGCGGCACGCATCCGCGCCGACAGCGCCTCCGCCTCCGGGGGCGGCGGGCCCTGGCCGATCAGCGCGGCGGGCTGCCCCGGTCCAGGGTGCCGAACACCAGCGGCACGTCCAGGCCGTGGCAGGCGCCGAGCGCGCCGCCCATGCCGGGTGCGGCCCACGCCAGCTCGTAGACGTGGGCGCGCCCGCCCGCCGCCGTGTGGGCCTCGGCGAGACGCAGCGACGGCATGCGGAACAGCCAGTCGGAGTGCACGGTCTCGTACAGCTCCTCGGGGGTCGCGCCCACGAAGCCCTCCCGGTAGCGGCGGGCGCCGTCCCGGCCGGGCGCGAAGGCGCGCAGCGCGGCCTCCGCGTCCTGGTCGGACACCTGGCCGAGCAGCCCGTCGAGCGCGGTGAACAGGCGCTGCTCGTCGCGGGTGTGGCCGACCATCAGGGAGACGTTCTGGCCGCTTCCGGCGGCGAGCGCCCGCCAGGGCGTGTCCGGCAGCGTCTCGCCGTCGACGACCGGCGCGTACGGGATCGACCGGCGCGCGGCGAGACCCCAGCGGTCCGCCCACCGGCCCATGTCCGCGGCCACGGCGTCACCGGCGGCCGACAGCCGGGCCGGGTCCACGGTGGCGAGTCCGGCCGCCGTGGCCGTGCGGCCGAGCCCGTCCGCGCAGGCCCCGGCGATGTCGGCGGCCAGCTCGGGCGTGAAGTACGTGCCCTGGGCGCTCTGCGCCACGGCCCGGCCGAAGAGCCCGGCCGCGCGCGGCATCGCCAGCAGCGCCGCGACCGAACCCCCGCCCGCGGACTGCCCGAAGACCGTCACGCGGTCCGGATCGCCGCCGAACGCGCGGGCGTTGTCCCGCACCCACTCCAGCGCCGCGACCTGGTCGAGCAGCCCCCGGTTGGCGGGCGCCCCCGCGAACTGTCCGAACCCCTCAAGCCCCACCCGGTAGTTGAACGTCACCACGACGACGCCGCCGTCCCGCGCGAGCCGCGCGCCGTCGTACTCGGGCAGCCCCGCCATGCCGATCGTGTACGCGCCGCCCTGCACCCACACCAGCACCGGAAGCCCCGCGCCCGGCCCCGGGTCGGGCGACCGGACGTTGACGGTCAGCCAGTCGCCGCCCGCGTCCCGCGCCAGCTCGGCCATGGCGAAGTGCCCGCCCTGCGGGGGCGGCGGCCCGTACGCGAACGCCTCCCGCACGCCCTCCCAGGCCCGCACCGGCCGGGGCGCGGCGAACCGCAGCACCCCCACGGGCGGCTCCGCGAACGGGACGCCGAGGAACACCGCCACCCCCGCCTCCCACCTGCCCCGCACCACTCCGCACGCGGCACGGACATCGACGGTGGCGTCGGACGGTACGGACCCCGCGGACTCGGCAGGCATCATCGCGACTTCCCCTCAGGCAGGTGGACCCCGGTCCCGAGGAGCATCCGGCGTGTCCGGCACCCGGCACCAGTCATTTACGGACGCACCGGTACACAGGCCCGGTTGTCCTCCCTGACGGGACACCCTGCAAGATCGACACATGAGGACCACCAGAACGACACGGCTCGGGGCACTGGTGCTCGCGGGCCTCGCCGCACTGACAGCGGGCTGCGGCAGCGGCAGCGCCGAGGGCCCGGCCGAGGCGTACCGGCGCACGCACCCCACGCCGACCGCGATCACGACCCCGCGTACGGCGAAGGACTTTCCGTGCCCCGGAGAGCGCCCCGCGCCGACTGCGGCTGCGCAGGCCACGGGTGAGGCGCCGCCGCCCGGCGACCACTACGCCGAGAACCACGGGTTCATGGAGCCCTTCCCGCTGCACGGTCAGCGCCGCTGCGACGGCCTGGCGGCCGTGCGCCGCGTCAAAGGCGCGCTCGAACCGCTGCGCGAGCGCGGCGACTTCGCCCCGGCGCACACCCGCGCCGCGCTCACCGCCCTCGGCTACCCGGCGCGGAAGGTGCGGGTGGCGGAGAACGGTCCCGCGGGCGTCAGCTTCCTCGTCGACGCCCCCGGGATGTGCCTGGAGGGCACCGTGAGCCGGACCGCCACCGAGGCGGACGCCTTCGACGGCTACCCCGACCACCCGGGCTGCGACCGGCCGTCCGGCGGCCACTGACCGCGCCCCGGCCCGCCCGGCCCGGTGCCGGGGGCGGGGCTCAGCGCGACGCCGCCCGCCGCAGCCTGCGCCGCTCGAGGAAAGTGGGGTGGCGGATGGTGACGCCCGCGTGGCCGCCCGTGCCGGTGAGGCGGATCAACGGTGCACCCGGGAGCCGGTCCGGCGTGGTCGTGTCGTGCAGGCCGCTGAAGCCCAGTTCCGTGCCGCCGAGTTCCACGGCCCAGCCGTCGGGGACGACGACGGTGACACCGCCCGACTCGCCGTGCACCTCAAGGGCGATCTCGGGCAGGTGACAGACCGCCTGGCTGAAGTCGAGGCTGGCGCCGCCGTGGCCGCCGCGCACGCACACGCGCGCGGGCACCTGCCAGCGCCCCTCGCGGGCCGCGCCCGCGGCGCCGCCGTCGAGCGTCATCAAAGCGGCGGGATCCACCGCGCCCGCGGGGGACGGCAGATCGGCGGTCAGCGGCGCCAGCTCGCCGTGGGTCGTGGCCACGAGGGCCCGGCCGAGCCGCGCGTCGAGTTCGTCGAAGTCGAGCCGCCCCTCGGCGGCGGCCGCGTTGAGGCGGGCGACCACGGCCTCGCGTTCGCTCTCGGAGACGCGGAGTTCGCCGCGCTGCGCGGGCTCGGGCAGGTCTGCGCTCATGGGTTCGAGGATACGGAGCGGGGTGCGGCGGCCTGGCGCGCGCGGACGGCGGCCGCTCGCCCCCCGGGATCACGTGCCTGTCCCTCGCCGATCGCCCTGCCTCGATGACCCGGCCCGCTCCGCCCGTGCCAGGGCGCCCGAGACCGGCGCCGCCCCCGGGTCCTCGTCGCCGTCCGCGTGCCGCCGCACCCAGTCGTCGAGGTCCCGCGCCGCCTCCCAGGGCTCCCGGAGCAGATGGGACCGCCACCAGTCCGCGCCGCCCCGGGGCTCGGGCGCGCGCAGAGCGTCCCGGAAGCGGGTCTCGGCCGGGGCGAAGCGGGCCCGCGCGGCCTGCTCCGGCACGCCCAGGGCGGCGCCGACGAGACGCCAGCTCGCGCCGCCCGCGCGCTCGTACACCACGGCGGTGTCCAGGAGGTGACGCGCCGCCGCCAGCAGTTGGACGGCGTCGGCCAGGGCCGCGCCCGGGGAGCGCACGGTGCCGTTCGGGCGCACCTCGTGGGCGCCGATGGGCACGGCGGCGCGGGCCAGCTCGGCCAGCTCGCACGCCTCGTGGGCCAGCAGGACGCGCGCCCGGACGGCGTCGGAGTAGGAGGCCGAGGGTGTGCACGGGGCCTGCGGGGTGCCGTCGGTCATGGCGGGGGACCTCAGTCTCGGTGGTGGAAGTAGAGGACGGTCGTGGTCACGGCGGTCGTCAGGACCACCGCGCGCAGGAGGCGGGCGGGCAGGCGGCGCGCGACCCGGGCGCCGATCAGGCCCCCGGCGACGGCGCCGGTCAGCAGCGCGGCGAGCGGCAGGGGAGCGGCGAGCGCGTCCGAGGCGACGAGGAACAGGGCGGCGGCGCTGAGGTAGACGGCGGCGAGCTGGGCGACCCGCATCGGATTGCTGACCGCCGGGTCGAGGCCGAGGCCGACGCTCCACAGGGCCAGCATCATGATGCCTACGGCTCCGCCGAAGTATCCGCCGTACAGGGCGAGCAGGAACTGGCCCGCGAGGACGGCGCGGGAACCGAGGCCCACCGGGCGGCCGAGCGCGCTGTGCAGCGCCCGCGACAGACGGCGCCCGAAGGCGAGCAGCGCCGTCGCGAACGCCAGCAGCCACGGCACGGCCGCCGCGAACGACGCCGCCGGGAGCGCCAGGAGAAGGGCCGCGCCGAGCCCGCCCCCGACCGCGCTGACCGCCGTCAGGGCGGGCGTGGACACCGGCCCGACCGGGGCGATCTCGCGCCGGTACACCCACGCGCTGGCCGCCGCCCCGGGCACGAGCGCGATCGTCGACGCCGCGTTCGCGGTCACCGGGGTGAGGCCCGCCGCGACGAGCGCGGGCAGCGCGACGAACGTGCCGCCGCCACCGACGGCGTTCAGCGCCCCGGCGGCGACACCGGCCAGCAGGACGAGCAGGACATCGGGCACCCGCCGAGCATCGTCCCTGGGCGGGCGGGCCCACAATGCGCGATCGACGAAGCCAGCCTCAGGCTGTGCCATAGGCTGAGCGGGTGCGCTACGACCTGGACGACCTGCGGCTCTTCCTGCACATCGTGGGGGAGGGCTCCATCACGGCGGGCGCCCGCCGGACGCATCTGAGCCTGCCGTCGGCCAGCGCCCGGGTGCGGGCCCTGGAGCACCACGCCGGGGTGGACCTGCTGATCCGGGGCCGCCGTGGCGTGCGGCCCACCCCGGCGGGCTCGACCCTGGCCCGGCACGCGCGGGAGGTGCTCGCCCAGACCGCCCGGCTGGACAGCGCCGTCGCCAGCTACACCCGCGCACCGGCCGTCCCGCTGACCCTGCTGGGCGGCAGCTCCGCGATGCACCGCCTGGTGCCGCGGGCCCTGGTGACGTTCCTGCGGGCGCACCCCGACGTCGACGTCACCGCCTCCGAGAGCCGCACCCCGCGCACGGTGCGGATGCTCACCGACGGCGCGGCGGACCTGGGCGTCGTGGTCGACGACGAGGCCCGCGCCAGCGGCCTGCGCACCGAACCGCTCGGCGACGACTCGCTGGTGGTCATCGGGCAGGCGGGCGGCATCCTCGCCGGACGCGCCACGATCCCGTACAGCGAGGTCGCCGAGCACCCGCTCGTCGGGCTCGACACCGGCTCCGCGCTGCGCCGCTGGATCGACAAGCACGTCGGGCCGCACGCGCCGGTGGCCCGCCACCGCACCACCGTGGCCGGACTGAACGTCCTCGTCGCCCTCGCGGCGGCGGGCGTCGGGCTCGCCGTCGTACCGCGCCGCGTCGTGGACCCCGGCGAGCCCGTCGACGTGTGCGCCCTTGAGGACCCCTGGGCGCGCCGCCGCCATCTGCTGGCGTGGGGCGTGAAGGCCGAGGCGCCCGCCGCCGCCGTCACGGCCCTCGCCGACCACCTGCGCCGGGCCGCCCTGGCCGAGCCGCCCGGCGCGGACGCCTAGCCGTGGTCCACGGTGACCACGATCTTCCCCACCTGGGCGCCCGACTCCATGTAGCGGTGCGCCTCGGTGATCTCCTCCAGGCGGAAGGTGCGGTCCACCACGGGGAGAAGGCGCCCGAGCCGAGGCCGGAGGTGACGAACGCCTCGGCGCGGCGCAGCCGTTCGGGATCGCGGGACGTCTCCTGGAGGGCGTAGCTGCGCATGTTCAGCGCGGGCAGTCCGAGCTCGATGCCGGGGTACGGCGTCGGCTCGCCGCTCAGCATCCCGTACAGGAACAGCGTCCCGCCCGGGGCGACCGCCCGCGCCAGGTCCCGTACGCCGGGCCCGGCGACGGCGTCGAAGACGAACTCGGCGCCGCGGCCCCGCGTCAGGGACCGCACCCGCTCGACGACGTCCTCGTCGCCGGTGACGACCACGTCGGCGGCGCCCTGCTTCAGCAGCGCGTCCCGCTTCCCCGGGGTGCGCGTGGTGGCGATCGGCAGCGCCCCGACGCGGCGGGCGATCTGGAGCGCGGCCAGGCCCACGCTGCTGGACGCGGCGGTCACGACGACCGCGTCCCCGGCGCGCATCCCGCCGACCTCCACCAGCGCCCCGTACGCGGTGAGGTAGGGCATCCACACCGCCGCGCCGCCGACCGCGTCGAGCCCCTGAGGGCGGTGCACCAGCGCGGTCGCGGGCATCAGGGCGCGCTCGGCGTACGTCGCGTAGTCGTTCATGGAGAACGACGGCACCACGCTCACCGCGTCGCCCGCGGCGAACCCCGACACGCCCTCGCCGACGGCCTCGACGACGCCCGCCGCCTCCGCGCCGAGCCGCGCGGGGAACTCCCGGACCGGCTCGATGTAGTCACCGGCGCGGAACATCACCTCGGCCCGGTTCAGGCCGATGGCGTCCACCCGGATGAGCAGTTCACCGGCGCCGGGCGCGCCGACCTCGACGTCCTCGAGCCGCAGCACGTCCGGCCCGCCGTACTCGTGGAACCGCACTGTCCTGACCATCACGCGTCGTTCCCTTCCCTTGAGTCGAGGAGGCCCTGACGCCCCCTGGTCGGTTCCCCGGCGGCGCGCCCGCGTCGCACGGCGCGGAGCGCCGCCTCACTCACTGAAGCGAAAAGCCCGGCGTACGGCTTCCCCGCTCGCCCTCACTCGTCTTCAGTGCCCCAAGCGCCTTTGCTCCGAGCCTCGTTGACCGGGGACGGCGGTATCCGCGGAGCGCCACTCCACCGGGCCCGCCCGGCGTAGCGCCGTCGGCCGGGTGCCGGACGCCCTCGACCCTCGTCGCCGCGCTGGTCGGCGGCGAGGCGCCGTGACCCGGCGGGGGCGCTCCCTGGTTCCGGTACGTCGGCGGTGTACTCGGCGGCACGGGCCACAGGCCCGGCACCCAGCGCCCCGGGCCGCGTACGCGCCGCCCCGGCCCTCAGGCCCGCGTGGCCTCCACCGCCGTGGCCGCGCCCAGCGCCAGGAGCGCGCCCCCGGCCGTGCCCTCAAGGGCCCGCGCCACCCGGGGCCTGCGCAGCCAGCCCAGCAGCCGGTCCGTGCAGAACGCGACGAGCAGCAGCCAGCTCGCGGCGATCACCGCGTCGACGGCGCCGAACAGCAGCGTGGCGGCCAGCGGCGCGTGCCCCTCAGGCAGGAACTGCGGGACCACCGCCACGAAGAAGATGCCGACCTTCGGATTGAGCACACAGCTCAACACGCCCTGGCGCAGCGCCTGAGCGGTCGAGACGGCGCCCGGCTCGACGGCGGCGGGCGCCGAGGGCCCCGCACCGGCGCGCAGCGCCCGCAGCGCCTGCACCCCCAGGAGCATCAGATAGGCGGCACCGGCGAGGCGCACCGCCATGAAGGCCGCGTCCCACCGCTGGAGCGCCGCCGCGAGCCCCACGGCCGCCGCCACGGCCCACACCAGCGACCCCAGGGCGGCCCCGACGGCGGTCGCGGCCCCGGCGTGCCGCCCGCCGCGCAGGCAGTTGCGCAGCACCAGCAGCATGTCGGGCCCCGGCACCACGGTCACGACCAGGGCGAACAGCGCGAAGGCGAGCAGGGACCCGGTCATGCGAGGTCCGCCAGCCGCTCGGAGAGGCCGCCGCACCGGCGCCGCCGGTCGACGGGGTGCGACTCCAGGTTCCCGTGGCGCACCCGGCCCGAACGGTCCCGGCCGCGCCGCATCCGCTCGCGCCCGCCGCTCACCTCCCGCTCGCTCCGCCCGCAGGTCACGGCACCGGGCGTCACGACACCCCGCGCCTCCCCCTCGGCGCACAGGGCGAGCGCCTTCTCCTGCGCCGCCACCGACCCGTCGGCCCCTCGGGTCTCGTCATGGCCGTACGGTTCCGCAGCCATGGGGAGCACCCCCTTTCCTGTGTCACGGTCGCGCCCGATCCCGGCCGTGGCCGCGCGCGGGACGCGAAAGACACCGCCCGGACGGGCGGTGTCGGAGCCATCATGCCAGGTCAAGGGCCGTATGCGGGAGGCCGGTTGACCCGCTCCGGACACTCTGCGCCGACCTGCGGCGGAACGCTCCCGCACCGTCCTCGCCGGTTGCTTCCGTACCGTCCTCGCCGTATATCGGTGTGAACGCGCCAGTTGGCGGATTCGCCCCCTGGGGGAGCGGGGGCCGCATGCGGTGAGGTGATCCCCGTACGAAGCCGACACAGCCGGTGACGGCAGCCGACGCGGCCGAAGCAGTCGACGCCGTCGACGCAGTCAAGGCAGCCGGTGGCCGCCGCCGACGCACCCGGTGAGGAGACGCACCATGCCGCACGACGCCGCAGCCACCTCCGAGGACACCACCCGCCGCTACTACGACACCGCGGACGTGGACGCCTTCTACGACGCCGTGTGGGGCGGCGAGGACATCCACACCGGCATCTACCGCGGCCCGCGGGAGCCCGTCGCCGACGCCTCGCGCCGCACCGTCGAGCAGGCGGCCGACAAGGTCGCGGACCTCCTGACCGCCGACAGCCTCGCCCTGGACCTCGGCTCCGGCTACGGCGGCGCCACCCGCCGCCTCGCCGAGCGGTTCGGCTGCCGCGTCACCGCCCTCAACCTCAGCGAATCCCAGAACCGGCGGCACCGCGCCAGGAACGCCGAGCGCGGCCTCGACCGCCTCATCGAGGTCGTCACCGGCTCCTTCCACGCCATCCCGTACCCGGACCGGCACTTCGACCTCGTCTGGTCCCAGGAGGCCTTCTGCCACAGCGGCGACCGGACCCGCCTGCTCCGCGAGGCCGTGCGCGTCCTGAAGCCGCGCGGCGCCCTGGTGTTCACGGACGTGATGGCCGCCGAGGACGCCCCCGCCGACGCCCTGCGCCCAGCGGTCGCGCGCCTGGGCGTCGACACCCTCGCCACCCCCGGCTTCTACCGCCGGGCGCTGCGCGACCTCGGCCTCGCGCACGTCGACTTCGACGACCGCAGCGAGCACCTGGTCCACCACTACGTCCGCGTCACCGAGGAGACCCGAAGGCGCGAGCGGGACCTGCGCGGCACCATCAGCGGCGCCTACGTCGACGGCCTGCTCGCCAACCTGCCGCTGTGGGTGGCCGCCGCCCGCGCCGGACGGCTGCGCTGGGGCATCTTCCGCTGTACCTACTAGTATGTACGGAGCGGGCGTCCACGGCGCCCAGTCCGTCCACCGCGCCTGGCGCGTCCACCACACCCAGGACGTCCAGCACGCCCCGTCCATGTCGCGCGGCCGACCGCCGAGGGCCGTCGGCCGCGCCCGGCCCACAGAGGAGCCCCAGCCATGCCCTTCGTCCGCATCGACGCCCTGGGAACCGACGGCGAGCGCCTGGACGCGCTCGGCCGCGCCGTGCACGACGCGCTGGTGGAGACCATCGGCGTCCCGCCCGACGACCGGTTCCAGGTCCTGACCGGCCACGACGGCGTCACCAGCACGCTCCGCTACGACGACTACCTGGGCGTGCCGCGCGACGCGGGCATCGTGTACGTCGCGATCACCATGCGCGCGGGCCGCCCGCCCGAGCGCAAGCGCGCGCTGTACCGGCGCATCGCCGAGCTGGCCGAGGCGTACGCGGGCACCGAGCCGCGCAACGTGTTCGTCACCGTGACCGAGAACGCGCCCATCGACTGGTCGCTCGGGTACGGGGAAGCCCAGTACGCCGCTCCGGACGCCGCGGAGCCGTCACCGGCGCCCTGACGCCCGGCCGCGCCCGCCGCGCACGGGCCCCCTCCCGCGTATGGGCGACTCCGTTACCGCCAAAGGACCACGCGTGTTGTCGCCCTCCGGGTCACCGGTGAGGCTTCGAGGCAGTACTCCCGATCTACAGGAGACGACCCATGCGCAAGCGCAGCATCCTCGCCGCGGCCGCGATCGCCGCGACCCTCGCCGTCACGGGAGCGGGGGCCGCCGCCGCGGATCCCGGCCCCGGTGCCCACGCCGAAGGCGAGGCCTCGAACTCCCCGGGCGTCGGCAGCGGCAACCTGATCCAGTTCCCCATCGACGTACCGATCAACGTCTGCGGCAACACCGTCAACGTGGGCGGCCTGCTGAACCCGGCGGGGGGCAACGTCTGCGAGAACGGGTGAGCGAAGCTCACGGCCCCGCCGCGCGCCCCGCGCGGCGGGGCCCTTCTCGTGCCGGGGGTCGTGCCGGGAGAGGCGTCACGGGGCCTTGAAGTCGGCGGCGTGGTCGGCGGCCCAGGTGGCGAAGGGGCGGGCCGGGTGGCCGGTGAGGGCCTGGACGGTGCCGGTGAGCGGGACGGGCCTGCCGTCGTGGGACGCCCACCAGTCGAGCAGGGCGTCGGCGTAGGCGGCGGGGATGTAGTCGGCGGTCTCGCGCTTCCAGGCGTCCCGGGTGACGCGCCGGACCGCCACGGGAGCGCCGGTCGCGGCGGCGAGCTGGTCGAGCTGCTGCGTGAAGGTCAGCGACTCGGGGCCGGTGAGCGTGAACAGGCCGCCGCGGTGGCGCGGGTCGGTGAGGACAGCGAAGGCCGCTTCGGCGAGGTCGCGCTCGTGCAGGGGATCGCTGTGGGCCTCGGGGTACGGCAGGCTGACGGGACGCCCGGCCCTGACCGCCCAGGCCCAGCCGCGGGCGTTGGCGGCGAACGACCCGGGGCGCAGGACCGTGGTCGCGACCGGCGAGGCGAGCAGCGCGTGCTCCGCGTCCAGGTGGGCCCTGGCCAGCGGGCTGTCCTCCGGCGCGGGGCCGAGGACGGCGGCGGAGGACAGCAGCACGACGTGCGTGACTCCGGCGCGGTGGGCCGCGTCGGCGAACGCGCCCGCGTGCTGGGGCGAGGCGTAGAGGAAGACGGAGGTGACCCCGTCCAGGGCGGCGGGGAACGTCGTCGGGTCGGTGAGGTCGAGGGCCACCGCGGGCACACCCGCGGGCAGGTCGAGCGCGGCGGGCTCGGCGGAGCCGACGCGCACGGGCAGGCCAGCGGCCCGCAGCAGGGGGAGCAGCTGGGTGGCGGCCGCGCCGCGGCCGCCGGTGAGCAGGATCATGGCGTTCTTTCTGCGAAGGGTGGGGCGCATGGCCGGGGCGGCGCACGGCAGGAGGGACGGCACCGCCGACCGCTGACGAACGCCGTCCGCCACGAACATCGTTCGTTAGCTACGCTAGGGAGCGAACGACGTTCGTGTCAAACGCTATTCGTGACAAACACAATTCGTGACAAACACAATTCGTGACAAACGTCGTCCGTATCAAACAGTGTTCGTGTCAAACGGTGTTCGTCGGCGGGCTAGGCTGGCCCCGTGAGCAGCGAACCGATCAGCCGCCGCGCGCGGCCCGCCAAGGCCCCCCTCAGTCGTGACGTGATCGTGCGGACCGGCCTGGAGATCCTCGACCGGCACGGCCTGGACGCCCTGACCATGCGCCGCGTGGCCAAGGAGCTGGACACCGGCCCCGCCTCGCTGTACGTGTACGTCGCCAACCGCGACGACCTCATGGCCGCGATGCTCGACGAGGCCCTTGCCCGGGTCCCGCTGCCGACCGAGGGCACCTGGCAGGAGCGGCTGAAGGCGCTGATCACCGCCGCGGTGGCGGCCATGAGCCGCCACGAGGGCCTCGCCGCCGTCGCCCTCGGCGCCATCCCCACCGGCGACAACGCCCTGCTGGTCATCGACCACATGCTCGCCCTGCTCAAGGAGGGCGGCCTCGACGACACCGCCGCCGCCTGGGCCGTCGACCTCCTCTACCTCCACATCGCCGCCGCGGCGGCCGAGCAGAGCACGTACGACACCAAGGAGTCGACGGAGGCGGACACCCTCGCCGAGGCCGACCGCCGCTATGCCGCGCTGCCCGCCGACCGCTATCCGATGGTCACCTCGCTGCGCGAGGTCCTGCTGGCTCCCGGCAACCGCGACACCTGGGGCCTGGACGTGCTGGTCAACGGCATCCTGAACACCCCGGCCCGCTGATCCGCGGGCGGGCCCGGCGGGAGGAACCGGGCCCGGTGGGTCTCAGGGCGCGGGACGCCTCTGGCGTTCCGCGCGCCCCGCGGCGAGGCTGGTGCCAGCGACCCTAGGAGTGAGCGTGCAGTTCGTCTTCTTCATGACCCTGCCGGGGCTGGTCGTCGTCCTGACCCTCCTGGCCTTCCTCGACCAACTCCTGCTGCGGGCCGGGAAGGCGGGGCTGCTGCCCTGGCGGAACGCGGCCCGCCAGGGGCAGATCTCCGCGACCGGGTTCGAGCAGCTCCACGCCAGCCTCTCACCGGGCAAGCAGAGCGAACTCAAGGAGCGGCAGAGCGCGTTGGTGCTGCGCGACGACGAGGACGACGGCGCGCCACCGCACCGCACCACCGTCGACCTCACGGCCGGGACCGCGGTGGTCAGGCTCCCCGGGTCCCCCGGACCGGACCGTCGCGCCTGACGGCGGCGGTGCCGGTTCCGGCGCCGTCAGGCGCGGGCGGCCCGGGCGTGGGCCCGGGTCAGTCGTCCCGCTCGTCCTCGGCCGGTCCCCGCTGGCCGGTCGCCTGCGCCCCCATGGCCGTGCTGACGGTGATGCCGAGGCACATGCCGATGCCGATGCCGAGCGCGAGGTTGTCGAACACGAGCAGGCCGAGGACGGCGCCCGCGACCATGCCCAGCGAGATGCCCATCGCCAGGGCGTTGCCCGCGGGTGTCCTGTCGCGCCGCTCGTTGTTCGTCATGCGCACATGCTAGGCCACGCGGGGACGGGCGTTCGAGGCGTTCCGGCAGGCCACCGGGGCGTCATCGGGCGGTCACCGAGCGCCGAAGTTCTGCGTCCACCACGGGCCGCCGCCGCCCTTCTCGATGCCCACGCCCAACTCCTTGAAGGCGCAGTTGACGATGTTCGCGCGGTGGCCCTCGCTGTTCATCCAGGAGTCCATGACGGCGGCCGCGGTCCGCTGGCCCCGGGCGATGTTCTCGCCGTACGTCGTCCACCGGTAGCCCGCGGCCGTGATGCGCTGGCCCGGGTCGGTGCCGTCGGGGGAGGTGTGGTCGAAGTAGTCGCGGGCCCGCATGTCGGCCGAGTGCCGCTGGGCGGCCGTGGCGAGCCTGCTGTTGTAGCTGAGCGGACGGCAACCGGCCTTGCCGCGCTCGGCGTTGACCAGGGCGAGGACCTGCTGGGCGGCCGAGCCCGAGGGCGCCTTGGGCGCGGGCGGCTCGGCGGTGGGGCGGGGCTTCTCGGGCGGCTTCGCCGAGGCGCGCGGCGGGGTCTTCGCCGTCTTCTTCCGCGACGCGCGGGACGGGCTCGCCGACGCGGACGGCTCCCTGTCCCGTGCCTTGTCCCCCTTGGCGTCCTTCTTCTTGGCGGCCTTCGACGGGGACGAGGACGGGGACGTCGCGGGAGCCGCCTCCCCGGTCGTGGGGGCGGTCGTGCCGGGCTCGGTGGACTCCATCGCCACGGTGGTGCCGTTGTCCGGCTCGTCGCCGGAGCCGTCGGCGAGCTGCATCACCCCCGCCAGCGTGGCGATCGCGGCGATGCCCGCGCCCGCGCCGATCGCCTGTCGGCGCCGCCGGGCGCTGCGCCGCCCCTGCCGCAGCTCCGCGCGGGAGCCGGGGGCCCCGGCGGGCGCGATCGCGGTCACGTCCTCGGCCGTGGCCCCGTCGGGCGTCGGCGCGTCCCAGGGCGCCGGGTCGGATATCGCTCCCGGCAGCGGCTCGGCGTACGCCGCGTACGCGGCACCGCCCGCGCCGGGGAGGCCACCGGCCGCGCCCAGGGCCAGCGGCGGCACCAGGGCCAGTCCGGCGAGCAGCGCCTCCGCGGGCGTCAGGCGCGCGCCGTGGCCCGCGCAGGCCGCGCAGTCGCGGGTGTGCCGGGCCAGGCGCTTGCGCCACAGCGGCGACGGCCCGCCGTCCCAGGGCGCGGTGAGGTCGGCGAGCAGCGGGCAGCGCGGCCGGGCGGCGAGGGCCCGCACCACCACGCGGGCCGTTTCGAGCTGTGCCTTCATGCGCTGTACGCGTACGGCGGTGTGCTCCGCGCTCAGCTCGACGGCCCGCGCGACCTCGTCCCGCGACAGCTCACCGGCGGCCTCCAGCCACCACAGCGCGAGCAGTTCCCGGTAGTCGTCGTCCATCCAGCGGGTGGCCTGCGCGACCTCCTTGCGCTCCCCGGACAGGCCGAGGCGCAGGATCGTGACGTCCGTGAAGTCGCCGCCGGGGTCCGGGACGTCGTACGCGTCCTGCAGGCCGCTGTCGACGGGCGCGGGCCGCTGCTGGCGGCGCGTCTCGTTCAGCGCGATGGCGAGCAGCCACGAGCGGAACGAGGCCGGGTCGCGCAGCGCGGGAAGCCCGCGCAGCATCCGCACCATGGCCTCCTGCACGGTGTCGTCGACGTCCGCGTGCCCGCGCAGGGCCCGGCCGACGACGTTGTACACGAGGGGCAGATAGGCGGCGACGAGTTCGTCCTGCGCGCGGGGGTCTCCGGCGCGGGCCGCGACGACCAGAGAGGTCAGCTCGGTGTCGGTCACCTGCTTCCGCTCCCACTGCTCCTGGCCCACAGCGTGTCTCCTGTCCTTGTTCGTCCCGGTTGGTCCGGTGTCTGTCGTTCCCCCACTGCCTGGGAGATCCTGCGGGGCACGGCCGGATAACAGAAAGCGCGGAGGTCACTTTGAGAGCTGGCTCACGTCCGGCCGGAAGGGGGGTGTCCCCCCTCCTCCCCACCGGCCAGCCGGGTGGTCCCGGCCCGGGGCGGCGGGCCAGGGTGGACCGAGCCCCGACCGCGTCCCGCGGCACACCGCTCGCCCCACTCCCACCCCACCCATGACGCATACGAAACCCACGACGCATACGAAACCCACGACGAATACGGAACCCATGACGGATACGAAGGATGGAACCGTGCGCATCGCCACAACTGCCGCCGTCGCCCTCGCCCTTGCCGCGGGCGCCCTCGGTGTCACGGGTGCCGTGCCCGTCGCCGCCGCCGACCGGGCCCCGGCCCCGGACGGCGTCTGGCGCATGAACGGCTACGGCACCGTCCTCACCCTGCGCTCCGGAACGCTCCAGGAGTACCAGACCACGGCCGTGAGCTGCCTCAAGGGCTTCACCGCCGAGGAGCGCGGTCCCGGCGTCTACCACACCGCCGACGGCGGCGTCCTCACCGTACGCACCGGACACGACCGCGACCGCGCCTCCCTCCGCTTCGACAGCTCCGTGGGCCACCGGAAGCTGAAGCGGATCCCGGCGCTGCCGGACGACTGCACCCGCCCGGCGCCCAAGGACCCCCGCACCACCTTCGACGTGTTCTGGCGGTCCTTCGCCGAGAACTACCCCTTCTTCGCGGCCAAAGGCATCGACTGGGAGGGCGTGCGCGCGCACTACCGGCCCAAGGTGCGCCCCGACACCACGCGCGACGAACTCTTCGCGATCTTCCGCGAGATGGTGACTCCGCTGTACGACGCCCACGTCGCCGTCGGGGACGGCGACCGCTACTTCGCGACGGTCCGCCCCGGCACCGTCGCCCCCAGCGAGGAACTCGACAAGAAGGTCAAGGAGTTCGTCGTCGCGCGCGACCTGAAGGACGCCCGCGACCTCCAGGACTTCGCAGGCGGCCGGATCACGTACGCCGATCTGCCGCGCGGACGGGGCTATCTGCGGATCTCCGGCTTCAGCGGGTACGCGGGGCGCGGCGCCCCGCACTCCGCCGACCTCGCCGAGCTGGACCGGGCGTTGAACACCGTCCTCACCGCCCAGCGCGTCAAGCGGCTCAAGGGCCTGGTCATCGACCTGCGGATCAACGGCGGCGGCTCCGACGCCCTCGGCATCCACATCGCCGGACGCCTCACCGACACGCCCTACGTCGCGTACGCCAAGCGCGCCCGCAACGACCCCGACGACCCCGCGAAGCACACCCGCCCCGAGCCCATCCGCGTCACCCCCGCCAAGGCGCCCCGCTACACCGGCCCGATCGCCGTCCTGACCGGTGGCTCGACGGTGAGTGCGGGGGAGACCTTCACCCAGGCCCTCATCGACCGGCCCGGCCGCACCGTGCGGATCGGGCAGTCCACCCAGGGCGTCTTCTCGGACGTCATGACGCGCAGGCTGCCCAACGGCATGGGGGCCGTCCTGCCCAACGAGGAGTTCCTCACCCGCACCGGCCACACCTTCGACGGCCCCGGCATCCCGCCGCACCTGAAGGAACCGGTCTTCACTGAGGAGGAGTTCGAGAAGAAGCGGGACTCGGCCTTCGACCGGGCCCTGAACGTGCTGCCGTAGCCGCGGGCCCCGTCAGGCCGCGCGGCCTGACGGGGTCACAGCAGCCGGTCGACGAGCCCGTCCACGTACTCCGGGGTGAGCGGGCCCATGCCGAACAGGACGCGGATGTACATCGGGGCCAGGACGTGGTCCAGCACGTCGAACGCGTCAGGTGCGGGCTCGCCGCGGTCGCGGGCGCGGTCGAGCATGGACTGCAACTGCCGGGTGCGTTCGGCGCGGAGGGCGGCACCGGCCCGCAGGCCCTGCCGTCCGCTGCTGGACAGGGCGACGGCCAGGTGCAGGACCGCGGGGCCGTCGGGTCCGGTGATCTCGCGGGCCACCTGGGCCGCGTAGGTGCGCAGGTCTCCGGCGAGGCTCCCGGTGTCGGGCATCGGCGACCGCGTGTTGAGACGGGTGAGCGCCACGTCGGTGAGCAGCGACTCCAGGTCGCCCCACCGGCGGTAGACGCTGCTGTCGGCCACGCCCGCGCGGGCCGCGACGTCGCCGACGGTGAAGTTGCCGTAGCCGCGCTCGCCGATCAGCTCGGTCACGGCCTGGTGCACCTGCGCGCCGACGCGGGCGCTGCGCCCGCCGGGCCGCCGGGCCCGCTGTCGCTCGTTCGTGGTCCCGCCCTCGTTCATGCCCCCACCTTAACGCAGTCGCGACTTGCGTTTGCGTGTGGGGCCTCCCTATAGTCCGCTAACGCAGGAGCTGACTGCTTTAGTGTGCTCGGGTGTATCGCCATCCGTGTCGATCGACCGTGGCCGGGCGCACCTGCGAGGAACGACGGAGGGAGCCCCCATGGCCGCGTCGCACGCGACCGCGGGCAGTCGACCGAACCGGGCCGTGCTGCTCGCGGTGGTCTGTCTGGGCCAGTTCATGGTCCTGCTCGACAACACGATCGTCGGCGCGGCGCTGCCCGACATGCAGCGACGGCTGGACACCCAGCTGACCGGTTTGCAGTGGATCGTCGACGCGTATGTGCTGCTGGTCGCCATGCTGCTGCTGTCCGGCGGTGTCTTCGCCGACCGGTTCGGCCGCAAGCGGGTGTATCTGACCGGCGTGGCGGTGTTCACCGCTGCGTCGCTGGTGTGCAGCCTCGCGCCCTCGGTCGGCTGGCTGGTCGCCGGTCGGGTGGTGCAGGGCATCGGGGCCGCGGCGCTGAGCCCCGCCTCGCTGGCGCTGCTCGTCGCCGCCCACCCCGCCCCGCGGGAGCGGGTCAGGGCGATCGGGCTGTGGGCCGGGTTCAGCGGCATCGGCCTGGCCGCGGGCCCCGTGGCGGGCGGCGTGCTGACAGAGGCCTTCGGCTGGCCCGCCATCTTCCTGGTCAACCTGCCCATCGGCGTGGCCCTGCTCCTCGTTGGCCTGCGCCACCTCGACGAGTCCCGCAACCCGGGCGCTGCCGCGATCGACGTCCCGGGCACGGTGCTGTCCGTGCTGGCGGTGGGCGTGCTGACGTACGGGCTGATCGAGGGCGGCGCCCGCGGCTGGACCGCGCCGGTCATCCTGGGCGGCTTCGCCGCCGCGGCGGTCCTCCTCGCCGCGTTCGTCGCCGTCGAAGCGCGCCGTGGCGCTCCGATGCTGCCGCTGCGGCTGTTCCGCCAGCGCCTGTTCACCGTCTCCAACGCCGCCATGGTCGTGGTGGGGTTCGCGCTGATGGGCTCGTCGTTCTTCTTCTCCCAGTTCTTCGTGTACGTCCAGGGCAGCTCGGTGCTGCGCGCGGGCCTGCAGACCCTGCCGGTCTCGCTCGCCATGGTGGTCGTCAGCCCGTACGCGGGTCGGCTCGCCGCCCGGTACGGCTTCCGGGTCGTGGTCACCACCGGCCTTGCCCTGGGCGGTGCGGGCCTCGTCGCGCTCGGCCTGGTGCACGCCGACACCGGCTACGGGAACGTGTGGTGGCGGCTCGGAGCCGTCGGCGTCGGCTTCGCCCTGACCATGTCCCCGCTGACGGGCGCCGCCATCCAGGCCGTCAGCCCGCGTGAGGGCGGACTCGCCTCGGGCGTCAGCAGCACCACCCGGCAGATCGGCGCGGTGCTCGGCGTGGCGGTGCTCGGCGCCGTCGTCCGCGCCCGGCAGTCCGGCGGCGCCTCCTTCGAGGCCGGGCTCAACAGCGCCTTCGTCGTCGCCGGTGCCGTCACGCTGGCCACCGCCGTGGGCACCGGCCTGTGGCTGGCGGGCTCCGCGCCCGCGGAAGCCGCCACGACCGCGCGAGGGGCGACCGACTCCGGCGCGACCGACCCCGGTGCGACCGACCCCGGGGCGACCGACCCCAGTGCGGTCGCCCCCTCGAAGGGCACGCTCGCGAACAGCCCGGACCAGACCGGGGCGGTCGCGTGTGACCGGGGCGGCCCCGCGGGTTCGGAATCGCCCTGAAGGTGGTGAAGTCCCCTTGCGGATCACCGCGTTCACCGCCTCGCCGCGGCAGGAGCGGCACGGCCCGGGGAGGCCCCTGTGACCCAGGTGTCCATCCAGCCCGCCTGCGGGCCGACCGTCATCCCCTCGGCCCGGAGGGCGCCCTGCGGTTCACCGAGTACCGGTCGGACCGGGTCGGCCGGACCGCAACCGGCGGCGCCATCGACGCGTTCGCCGTGCCCACGCCCGGCTGTCGGCCGTTCGGCATCGCGGCGGGGCCCGACGGCGGCCTGTGCTTCACCGAGACCGCCGCCGACCGCGTCGCCGTGGACGGCGACGGCGGCATGCGGTTCACCTTCGACCAGGCGGGCGCCATCGGCCGGATCGGCATGAACGGCGCGGTCACCTCCACCCCCTGCCGATCCCCGGCGCGGCGCCGGTGGGGAGCGCTCCGGGCCGCGACGGAGCGCTGTGGTTCACCGAGGTCGCCGCAGGTCAGGTCGGCCGGATCACCCCCGACGGGCAGATCACCGAGTTCCCGCCGCCCGACTGCGCCGCCCGCCCGCACGCCGTCACCGTCGACGGGCAGGGCGCCGTCTGGTTCACCGAATGGGGCGACAACCGGGTCGGTATGATCATCCGACGGCACCGTCACCACCCGCGCCCTGCCCACCCCCCGCTCCGAGCCGCACGGCATCGCCGTCGGCCCCGACGGCGCCCTGTGGGCCGCGCTGGAGACCGGCGCGCTCGCCCGCGTCACCCCGGAGGACCGTGCCGGTCGCACAGCCCCGCCTACCGTCAACGGCGGTCGCCCGCGCGGCGACCGGAGAGAGGAAGCCCCGTGAAGTACGCACTCGTGATCTTCGAGACGGACGAGTCCCGCCGCCGCGTCCAGACCGACCGGGCCACCCACCGCAAGGAGTACGAGGACTGGATCGGAAGCCTCGCCGCGGCCGGGAAGCTCGTCGGCGGCGAAGCCCTGGAGACGGAGCACACCGTGCCCGCGACCGTGCGCACCGCGGCTGACGGAACGTCAGTAGTGACCGAAGGTCCCGCGCACACCGGCGAGGAGACCCTCGGCGGCTGGTTCGTCGTCGAGGTGGCCGACCGTGCGGAAGCCGTCGAACTGGCCAGGAGCCTCCCCACTCCGGAGACCGTCGAGATCCGCCCGGTCCTCGAATCCGCCTGACCGGCACCGGAGGCGCGCCCGACCGCACGGCGCGCACTCGTGCCCACCCGTGCCCGCCGGGAACCGGGGCCGCGAACGGGGCCTGCGGCCACGGTCGTTGAGCGGTCATTCACCGGTCGTTTATGTACATGCTGTGGAATCGGCGTGAAGATGCGAAGGGGGCGTCCAGTTCCGCCCGTACGACGCGCGAGCCCTCCCGCCGGAGCGGCTCGCGCGCAGCATCACGCGACCGGAGCGCGACGGAGCGCCCGCGCACCGCCCTGTTCCCGCCCCGACCCCCACGACGCTCGCCCACCCCGGGACCCTTCCGTATCCGCAGGTCACCACCAGCAGGTCACCGCTGTTCGCGCAACGGACAGGCACCCGCGCCCGCGGGGCCCTTGACACGCCGCGGCGCCCCCCGGCCAGGTGGTACGGGCCGCGCCGCGCGGGGGAGAAGCTATGCGACACGACCTGGCTCCCGGCAGCTTCGTGGCCCGGGACGAGGAACAGCGGCGGACACTGGCCGCCGTCCTGACCAAGCGGGGCACGGCGGTCGTCGGACCGCCCGGAGTCGGCAGGACCGCCCTGCTCTCCGCCGTCACCCGACAGCTCAACACGGCCCGCTTCGAAGTGGTGTGGACCGCCGCCACGGAGTCGAGCCGCCACGTCCCCTTCGGTGCCTTCCGCGGCCTGCTCGGCACCCCCGAAGGGCTCGACGACGGCCAGGCGTACGCCGCGCTGCGCGCCGAACTCGACCGCAGGTCCGGACAGCGCACGCCGGTGCTCGTGATCGACGACGTCCACCACCTGGACGACCGGTCCGCGTCCCTCGCCCTGGGCCTCGCCGCCGAGGGCCGCGCGCGGCTCATGGTCGCCGCCCGCTCCTCGCCGACCGGCGCGCCGCCGCACCCGCCCGTCTCGGACGCCGTCGTCGCGCTGTGGAAGGACGGCTACCTGGAGCGGCTCGACCTCGCGCCCTTCGGCCGTGCCGACTCCACCCACCTGGTCCGCACCCTCGTCAACGGCGAAGTGGCCGGTACCACCGCCGAGTTGCTGCACTCCTGGACCGGCGGCAATCCGCTGTTCCTCACCGAGCTGGTGCGGCACGCCCGGGTCTCCTGCCACCTCGTGGCCGAGGGCGGCCTGTGGTGGTGGCGCGGCCCGCTGACCGTGCCGCCGCGCCTGGCCGAGCTGTTCGCCCACGAACTCGCCGGGCTCACCGTCGCGGACCAGGACGTCCTCGCGGCCGTGGCCCTCGGCGAGCCCCTGCCACTGCCCGTGCTCGAAGCGGTGGCGCCCGCCGCCGTCGACCGCCTGGAGGACCTGGAGGGCAAGGGGTTCGTCCGCACCGAGGACGGCACGGGGCAGCTCCTCGTCCGCCTCGGCACCCCCATGCTGGGGGCCGCGGTCCGCCAGCGGCTGCCCCGGCTGCGCCGCCGACGCCTCGCCGCCGCCCTGCTCGCGGCCTGCGCCGGACCCACCGCCGACCCCGTCGTGCGGGCGCGCTGGCAGCTCGACGCCCACGGTCCGGTCGACGCCGACCTGTTGATCCGCGCCGCCGAGGCGGCCCGCGGGCACGACCCGGAGCTGGCCTGCCGCCTCGCCCGCCGGGCCCGGGAGCAGACGGGCGCCGCCGCCGTGCCGCTCGCGCGGGCGCTGGTCGCGCTCGGCGACACCACACAGGCCCGGGACGTCCTGGAGCAGGCCCGCGCCGACGCCGCCAGCCCGGGCGGGCGCCTCGCGGCGGCGATCGCGCTCGCCGCCCACCGCTGCTGGGTGGACCGCGACCCGGCCGGAGCCGACGCCCACCTCGCCGTGCTGCGCCCGACCGCGGCCACGCCCGCCGCCGTGGCCGCGATCGACGGCATGCGGGCCCTGGTGCTGCTGTGCGGCGGGCACACGGGCGCCGCGCTCGCCGTCGCCGAGCGGGTGCTGCGGGGCACGTCCCGAGGCCCGGGCGCCGCCTGCGCCCGCCTCGCCCTGGCCATGTCCCTCGCCCTGACCGGCCGTACGGACGACGCGATCGCGCTCGCCGAACCCGCCGCCGCGGACCGGGCCGCGCACGCCTGGCTGCGCGAGTCGGCGGCGGCCGTGTGCGCGTTCGCCGAGGTGTGGCGCACCTCCCAGGCGCGGGCGCTCGCGGGCGACCCGGCGTTCGGGCGCGGGCCGGACGGGGAGCCCGGGCGCGGCTGCGGACCCGGACCGGGCGGCCCGGCGCTGCCGCCCCGACCCGCCCCGGTGAGCGACGCCGTCGCCACGCTGCTCGGCGGCTACCTCCAGTGGGTGCTCGGCGACCGCCGCGCCGCCGTGGCGCGGCTGCGCGAGGCGGTGGTCCAGCACTCCGGCGGCGGCGGGGTGTTCCGTACGGAGGCGACGTGCTGGCTGGCCGTGTGCCTGGCCGAGGAGCGGCGCCCCGAGCAGGCCGAGCGCTCACTGGCCGCCTGCCCGCCCGACGCGGTGACCGTCATCCCCGGGCAGCGGCACTGGGCGCGCGGCGCGGTCGCGGCCGCGCGGCGGGACACCGCGGGCGCGGCGGCCCATCTGCGGCGCGCCGTGGAGGCGGCCCGCGCGGCCGGGTGCTGGGCGGTGGAGGTGGAGTACCTGACGTACGCGGCCTGGCTTGCGCCCGTCCGGCCGCCCGGCGAGGTCGTCGACCGGCTCGCCGTCGCCGTACGCCACGTGGACGCGCCGCGCCTGGTCGCCGGGGCGGAGGCGGTGCTCGCGCTGTCCCGTGGCGCCGGTGCCGAACTGCTCGACCACGCCGTCCGGCTCGATGTGCTCGGCATGAGCACGCCCGCCTGGCGGCTCGCCGAGCGGGCGGCGGCGGCCCTGCGCGACCAGGGGCGCCGCCACGGGGACGCGGTGGTGCTGGTGAGCCGTCTGCGCGACCGCCTCGGGGTCGCCGCCCCCAACGCCCTGCCCGACTCCCTCACCCCCCGCGAGGTGGAGATCGCCTCACTGGCCGCCGACGGCCTGTCCGACCGCGCCATCTCCGACCGCCTCGGCCTCTCCGTACGCACCGTCGAGAGCCATCTCACCCGCATCTACCGCAAGCTCGGCGTCCACTCCCGCCGGGAACTGCCCTCCGCCCTCAGGGACGCGTGACCGTCAGGACGCCGGGGTGCCCGCCCCCGCGGGAGAACTCGCGGGAGAACCCGTGGGGGCGGCGCCCTGCTCGGCAGGGGGCGGGGCGTCGGCTCCCGCGGGCGCGGCGGCGGACGGCTCCGCCTCGGCGGCGGGGGGCGTCGCGGGTGGCTCCGCGGGCTCCTCAAGGGACGGAGTCGCGGTCGCCGGGGGCTCCTCCGCGTACGCCGACGCGTGGAGCGCGTACATCGACGCGTAGCGGCCGCCGCGGGCCATGAGTTCGGTGTGGGTGCCCAGCTCCGTGAGTCGGCCCTCGTGGAGGACGACGATGAGGTCGGCCTGGCGCACCGTGGTGAAGCGGTGCGAGACGATGACGGTGATGGTGTCGTGGTGGGGCTCGGCGGGGCTCAGGTAGCGGCGCAGCAACTCGGCCTCGCTGTCCGGGTCGAGGCTGGCCGTGGGCTCGTCGAGGAGGACGAGCGCGGGGGAGGTGCGCATCCGGGCCCGGGCCAGGGCGAGCTTCTGCCACTGGCCCGCCGACAGGTCCGTGCCGTCGGGGTAGGTGCGGCCGAGCTGCGTGTCGAGCCCGGCGTCGAGCCCGGCCACGACCTGGTCCGCGCCCGCCGCCGCCAGCGCCGCCGACACCGCCGCCTCGTCGTCGAGCGCTCTGAGGTCCCCGAGGCCGACGGACTCCCGGACCGGCAGCTCGAACCGGCAGAAGTCCTGGAAGCAGGCGGTGACATGGGACCGCCACACCTCGGGCGCCACCTGCGCCAGGTCGTGGCCGCCGTAGGTGACGCGGCCCGTCGCCACCGGCTGGAGGCCCGCGAGCAGCGCCACGAGCGTGGACTTGCCCGCGCCGTTGTCGCCCACCACCGCCACCGTGGCGCCCGCGGGCAGCCGCAGGTCGAGGGGGCCGAGCGCCGGGCGCGTACGCCCGGGGTAGGTGAACGACACGCCGTGCAGAACGAGGTCGCCGCGCGGCGGCAGCGTCCGGCCGGTGCCCTCCGGCACCCCGCCCTGGGGGTGGTCGACCAGGCGCAGGTACTGGGCGACCGTGTCCAGCGCGCGCCGCAGCCAGCCCAGCAGCCAGCCGAGCCCGGTGGTGGCGCCGACGAGCCGCGTGCTGAGCAGCAGGACCAGGACCGCCTGGCCCGCGGAGCCGTGGCCGTCGACGGCCGCCTTGGAGACCAGGTAGAGCCCGCCGATGAGCGCGCCGCTGAAGCACAGCCAGCCCGCGGCCACCGCCACCGCGCCCTTGGCCCGGGCCGCCTCGCGCGGACCGCTCGCGGCGAGGAACGCCGCCCGGTGCCGCGCCGACAGCTCCCCGCCCAGGCGGTACAGCCGCACCTCGCGGGCCGGAACGGGGTCGGTGGCCAGCGAGAAGATCTCCCGGCGGCGCCGGTCGGCCGCCGCGCCCGCCTTCTCGGCGGCGGCGACGAGCCGCGCCTGCCAGCGGTTGGCGGCGGCCAGCGGCACGATCGTCAGCGGCAGCAGCGCCAGCAGCGGGTCCGCCGCGGCCAGCAGGACGAGCGCGCCCACGCACCGCGCCACCAGGTTGGCGTTCTCCACCAGCGCGGCGAACGCAGTGCCGAACTCGCCGCGCCGCTGCCGCACCACCTCGGCGGTGTCCAGGAACTCCGGGTCCTGGTAGTGCCCGATGTGCGCGGGCGAGGAGCACAGGTCCATCAGACGGCGGTCGAACTCCAGGCCGATGCGGTGCTGGAGCACCAGCCGCACGTCGGTCGCGACGGCCGCCGCCTGGTGCACGAACACGGTGACCACGAGCAGCATCAGCCCGCCGCGCGCCGCGAGCCCGGCGTCCTGCGCGGCGCCGCCGTCGACCATCCACTTCAGGCCCAGGGCCTGGAGCGCCGCGACGACGTTGAGCAGCGGGGACAGGATCAGCACGAGCAGGGCGCGCCGGGGATCGACGCGGATCGCCGTGCCGACGAGAAGGCGGACGGCGGCGAGCCAGGTGCGGCCGCGGCGGCGGTTACCCATGGTGGCTTCCTCGGCTTGCGTCGGAGGGGGAGCGGGGGGTGTCGGTGGGCGAGCGGTGGGCGTGGAGGGGGGAGCGGTGGGCGTCGAAGGGCGCGGACTGCACGCGGAACATCCGCGCGTAACGCCCCTGGGAGGCGAGGAGTTCGTCGTGCGTGCCGTACTCGGTGATCCGGCCGCCGTCCACCACGGCGATGCGGTCGGCGAGCCGGACCGTGGCGAAGCGGTGCGAGACGAGGACGGTGGTCAGGCCCGCGGTGAGGTCCAGGAAGCGGGCGTACAGGTCGTGTTCGGCCTCGGTGTCGAGGTGCGCGGTGGGCTCGTCCAGGACGAGTACGCGGGCGCCGTGCCGCACGGCGTACAGGGCCCGGCTCAGGGCGAGCCGCTGCCACTGCCCGCCGGACAGCTCCGTGCCGTCGGCGTAGGCACCGCTGAGCGGGGTGTCCCAGCCGCCCGGCAGCTCCGCCTCCACGCTCTCGAAGCCGCCGAGGCGCGCGGCGCGCGCCAGGTCCGCGTCGGTGGCGTCGGCCTCGACGCGGCCGAAGCCGATGTTGTCGCGTACGGAGAACGGGTAGCGCACGAAGTCCTGGAAGACCACGGCGACTTGGCGGCGCCAGGCCGCGGGGTCCAGCTCGCGGAGGTCCTGGCCGTCGACGGTGACACGGCCCGCGTCGGGCACGTACAGACCGGCGAGGAGCTTGGTCAGGGTGGACTTGCCCGCGCCGTTGTCGCCGAGGACCGCGAGCGACGAACCGGCCGGGAGCACCAGGTCGAGGCCGTCGAGCACGCGTCGGCCGCCGTCGGCGTAGGCGAAGCCGACCTGCTCGAAGCGGATCTCCCGCCGGGGCAGGCCCGCCGCGGGCAGCGTGCCCACGGGACCCTTGGTGTCCAGGGCGCCCACCTCGAGCGCCGCGGGCACGGCGGCGCTCGCGGTGTGCAGGGTCCACTGGAGGTCGCCGCTGAAGCCCAGCGCGAACATGCCGAGCAGCGCCTGGAGGGCAACGGTCAGCTGCTGCGCCGACAGCGAGCCGTGGGTGGCCGCGTGCGCCAGCGGGAGCACCACCGCCAGGTGCGCGGCGAGCAGCAGCAGCACCGCGAGGGCGTGCCGCCGGGGGCTGACCCGGGCCCGGCGCAGCCGCACCATGCCGTCCCACCAGGCCGTGCTGAACCGCTCGACGAGCCAGGAGCGCAGCCCGAACAGGCGCACCTCCTTCGCGGCGGGCGCGGTCGTCGCCACCTCCCGCAGGTAGGCGGCGCGCCGCAGCTGCGTGGTCTGCCCGGAGTGCGCGGAGACGGACCGGCCGATCTCCTTCTCCTGCCAGCGCCCGGTGACGACCCAGGCGGCGCCCAGGACCAGCGGCATCCACCACTGCCCGGCCCAGCCGAGCAGGGCCGCCGACACCAGGCCGGTCAGGCGCAGCGGCACCAGACCGGCCAGCGCGGTGACGGCCTGGCCCGGCGGGTGCGCGCCGAGGCCCACGGCCCTGGCCTGCTCGACGCGGTCGGCCACCCGGGTGTCGTCCAGGTGGTCGATCTGGGCGGGGCGCAGCGCGCCGTCGACGGTGTCCTGCGCGGTCGCCCCGTCGAGCGCGGTGCCGAGGCGGGACGCCACCATCGTGCGGATCGGGTCGAGGACGACGTCGAGGACCAGGACGAGGCCGAGCAGCACCAGGCCGAGCGTCATGCCGTCCAGGGACTTCGGGGTGCGGGTCAGCGCGGCCACCAGCTGCCCGGTGGCGAGCGGCAGCAGGGCGCTGCCCGCCGCCTGCGCGAGGACGAGCACCGCGAGCGTGATGGTCAGGCCGCGCGCGACCCGCGGCAACTGGCGTACCAGCGCCGGGACTCCGCTGCCCGCCGCGTCCGCGCGGGCGCCGCCGATGGCTTTCATGGTCCGGTTCCCCTTCGCCGGATGGAGGCCTTCAGACGGCCGTTTGCGGTGCGGTGGCCCTCGGGCGGGGCGTCTGGATGTGCGGTGCGGTGGCCCTTCGGCTGG
This sequence comes from Streptomyces sp. G45, assembly GCF_049542095.1. NCBI lineage: Bacteria > Bacillati > Actinomycetota > Actinomycetes > Kitasatosporales > Streptomycetaceae > Streptomyces > Streptomyces sp. G45. The sequence goes on from NZ_JBMUZU010000001.1 coordinate 8,406,854, forward strand.
CCTTCAGAGGGCCGTACGGCACGAAGTGCGGTGGCCGCAGGTGTGCTGATGCGGCCACCGCTCACGTTCGTCCGCGTCAGTCGCCGACGGTCGGGGGCGGATACATCATGACCGGTCACCTCCTCTCCCGTTCGAGAGCACGGCCTTACGGGACAGGAAGCTAATCCGCCGCACCGGCGCCGCAGATCCGTGGTCGGGTACGCAACCGCCGATGCCGGGCACGCACACGCGCCCCGCCTCCTGCGTAGGTACTCCGCCCTTGCGTAGGGGGCCCGGTGATTGCGTACCGCGCTACGGACGACGGCCGCGCCACGGCGTTCCTAGGGTGCTCAGCCGGGAACGCACACCCGGTCCCTGCCTGCAGACGTGGAGAAACGTCCATGGACGAGATGAAGAACCCCAACGCCGTGATCTGGGACGTCACGTTCGCGTGCCCGCTGCGCTGCGTGCACTGCTACACCGAATCGGGGCGGCGGCCACCCAAGAACCTCACCCACGACGAGATGCTCCGCGTCGCCGACGCGATCATCTCCCTGCGCCCGAAGATGATCACGCTGTGCGGCGGCGAGCCCATGACGATCAAGCGGATCGTCGATGTGGCCCGCCACTTCGACGACGCGGGCGTGCGGGTCTTCCTCTACACCAGCGGCTGGGCCCTGCGCGCCCCGGCCGTCGAGGCGCTCGCCGACGTCGTCACCAAGATCGTGGTCAGCCTGGACGGCGCCACCGCCGCCACGCACGACCGGATCCGCGGCCGGGCCGGGTCCTTCGCCCGCGCGACCGGAGCGCTCGCCCGGATCGACGCCGCCGTGGCCCGGCGCACCGCCGAGGGCCGACGGGCGCCCCGGTTCGGCATCGACTACGTCGTCATCCGCAGCAACTACGACGAGCTGGACGCGATGTGCGCGCAGGTGGCGCCGCGCTTCCCACACCTGGAGACCCTGTACTTCGGCGCGGTGGTGCCCACCGGGCTCGCCAGCCGCCCGTCGTTCGTCGAGCACGAGCTGCTCAGCGACGACCAGGTCGCCGAACTCATCGCGCCGGACACGGTGAAGCGGCTGCGCGCCGCCGCGCCGCCCTCCGTGACGGTGGAGACCACGGAGAACTTCGAAGTCCAGATGAACCCGGACTTCCTCGCCCGCACGCCCAGCTTCCGCCCCATGGAGATCGAGCCCGACGGCGAGGTCCGCGCGATGCCGATCTACGAGGGCACCGTGGGCAGCCTCCTCACCGAGGACCCGCTGGTGCTGTGGCGGCGGTCGTACGAGCGCTGGGCCGACCCCTTCGTGGTGGAGACCCTGAACGCCATCCGCACCCGCGCCGACTGGGCCGAGGCGGTGCGCCGCATCGACCGGCGCTTCGCCGCGCCCGAGGACCTGGAGCGCATCGCCCGGCGGCCGGTCCACGTGCCGCTCGGCCGCGCGACCTGAGGCCGCGCCGCGTGACACCGCGCCACCTGACGCCGCCCGCCCCGGGGCGCACCTGAGGCCGCCCGACGCGACACCGTCCGGGCTCAGCGCACGGTCCAGATCCAGCCCAGCGGGGTGAGCCCCAGGGTCCGGGCGACGGACTGCGAGGCGCGGTTGGCCGAGGTGGTGCTGTAGAAGAGCACCTCCTTGTGCGGGCGTTCGAGGTCCGACCAGGCCGCGACGACCGCCGGGGCGAGGCCGCGGCCGCGGTGGTCGGCGCGGGTCCAGACGCCCGCTTCGGCGGCGGAGGCGTTGGCCGCGGGCGTGAAGCAGATCGACACCGGCTCCGCGCCGTCCACGGCCATCGCCCACGGCCCGAGGCGACCGCCGATCAGCTCGCCCCACTCGCCGGGCTCCCAGGTGGCGGGCCGCGCGAGGCGCCGCGCCGCGTGCCGCCCCTGGCCGGTGGAGACCAGCACGGGCAGCGGGGCCGGTGCCGGTGGCGCGAGCGGGTCGGGGAAGACGAAGCAGGGGCCGCCCTCCACGGTCAGCGGCCCGTCGGCGGTGAGCGAGGCGGCGAGCCGCACCAGCGGCGCGGGCGGCTCGCCCGGCACGAACGGCGCTTCCTCGCCGTCCGGCTGCCCGGGGTCCTCGATCCCGGCGCCCAGCGCGAGCAGCCGCGCGCCGGGCGACCACGCCCACACGGCCCGCACGGCCCCGTCCCTTCCGATGAGCGGGGCGCCGCCGCCCGGCCTCGGCGCGAGCCCGTAGATCGCGTCCACTTCCAGTGCGAGCAGCCGAGCCTCGTCCGTGACCATGCCCAACAGGCTAACTCCGTACGGGAGTTTCCCCTCGGGGTGCTGTGCGGGCGCGGCACCCCGAGGGGGTCGTCCGCGTCAGAGGCGGGTGTCGTCCGCGACCGGGACGGCCGGGGCGGTCGGCGCCGACGTGCGGGCGCGGGCGGTCTTCGCGGCGCCCGGCGCGGGCTTGGTGCCGCAGAACGCGGGCTCCAGGGTGTTCATCAGGCCCTGCGTGACCGCGCCGTTGTTGGAGGCGTTGGCGAACACCACGACGGTGCGCTGCCCGTCGCGGGTGGCGAAGGACTGGGTCTGGAAGCCCTGGACGATGCCGCCGTGACCGTAGACCTTGCCGCAGGACAGCGCGATCTCGCGCAGGCCCAGGCCGTAGCTGACGCCCGCCGTGGGGGTGGCGAGGACGCTGGTCATCTGCCGCAGCGACGCGTCGGAGACCACGCCGCCGTCGTCGCCCGCGAGCAGCGCGGCGAGGAAGCGGTCCAGGTCCTGGGCGGAGGAGATGACGGCGCCCGCGCTCCAGATCCAGGAGCCGTTCTGCTCGGTGGAGTCGAGCAGCGGCTTGCTCCGGTCGTCGTTGGTGAGGTAACCGGTGACGTGGGGGCCGTCGATGGCCTTGTCCGGCACCACGAACGACGTCTCGTGGAGGCCGAGCGGCTCGATGATCTGGGTGCGCAGCACCTCGGCGTAGGGGCGGCCGGTGAGGTGCTCGATCGCCATGCCGAGCACGACGAAGTTGGTGTTGGAGTACGCGTACCTGCTGCCCGGCGCGCTCTGCGGGCCGCGCTTGACGGACAGCCTCACCAGGTCGGCGGGCGGGTAGACCGTGTCGCGGATGCGCTTCTCGAAGGCGCTGGTGGTCTCCTCGCCGGGCTGCTCGAGCAGGTCGTTGGTGTGGTCGTACACACCGGACCGGTGCCGCAGGGCCTGACGGGCCGTCACGTTCCAGTCGTCCGGCAGGGTGCCGGTCGGCAGGTAGTCCCGCAGCGGCTTGTCGAGGTCGATGCGCCCCTGCTCGGCCAGGCGCAGCACGAGCGCCGCCGTGAACATCTTGGTGTTGCTGCCCACCCGGAAGCGCCAGTCGGCGTTCATGGGCGTGCCGTCCAGATCGGCCTTGCCGACCGTGACGGTCCGGTCGTTGCCCGGTTCGCTGTGGTCCTGGACCACCGCGAACGCGCCCGGCGCGCCCGCGCCGACGGTGCGCTCCAGCGCCTTGCGGATCCCCGCGTCGTCGGGGACGGGGCCGTGCACCGGCCCGGTGTCGGCGTGGGCGGTGCCGAGCGCCGCGAGCACCGCACTGGTCACGGCCACCGTCGCCGTCCGTACGAACCGTCTTCTCACCATGGGACGTTCCCCCAGCCTGTCTGCGCGTAGAAGTGGTCAGGCCCCGTGCGGGGCCGCAGATGGGCAAGATCGTATAGGGAGATCCGGGTTCGTCCGCCTTGGCCGCGTCGCGCCCCCTCGTACGACGGAACGGGAGGTCGCGCCCGCTGACGTGGGCGCCGTCACGCCCCGTCGAGCTGGAAGTGCCACACCAGCGCCGCCGGTGTCCCGGCGTCCGCGGCCGCCGTCGCCTCGGGCGCGAGCGCGGCCAGGCTCCACGGCCACAGGTCCCACGGCCCCGGCTCCGGGGCGGCCGACGCGCCGGGCGCGCCCTCGGGGTCCTCGGCGGGCGGCACGCCCGGCTCCTCGCACCGCAGCACGCGCAGGCCCCGCGGCAGCGCCGCGCGCAGGTAGTCGCCCACGAGGTGGCGGTGGCTGGCGAGGCGCCCCGGGCGCCCGTCCGGCAGCCGCACCGGCGGGATCACACCGCGCGCCACCCGCTCCGGGTGCACGTCGGACACCACCAGGTGCCCGCCCGGCCGCAGCACCCGCGCGAACTCCGCGAACACCGGTGCCAGATCCGGCACATGGGTCAACGCCAGCGAGCAGGTCACCAGGTCCACGACGCCGTCGGCCACCGGGAGCGCGCGGACGTCGCCCTCCAGGAACACGCCGCCCGGCACCCGCTCGCGGGCCCGCGCCAGCATGGCGGGCGAACTGTCCACGCCGGTCACCTCGTGCCCGTGCCCGGCGAGGAGGACCGCGATCCGGCCCGTGCCGCACGCCGCGTCCAGGGCCCGGCCCGGCGGCAGTTCGCCGACGACCTCCTCGACGAGCGGGGTGTCGAGCGCGAACGCCGCGTTGGGGCCGTCGTACGTCGCCGACCAGATCCCGTAGCCGTCGACCGTGCCGACGCGCGCCACGTCCACCGCGGCGCCCGCGAGCCGCTCGTCGTCCAGCAGCTTCCGCACCTCGCCGAGGCGCGCCTCCACGAACGCCCGCCCGCCGGGACCCTCGACGTCCCCGGTGAGCGAGCGCAGCAGGGCGATGCCCTGCACCCCGATCAGATACGCCAACGGATGCTCGTACGTCATCGAAGCGACGCTAGTGACCCCGACCGGCCCCGCACGACCGCTTTTCTCCCGCCACCCGGGCGTACGGGACGCGCGGCAGCCCAACTCGTCTCTCACAGCGCGGCCCTGACGGAGCGTCGACCGGGAAAATGCCGTGCGTCGGCGGCACCGCTGCCGCTACGGTCCCGGCATGCTCGACGACGACGGATACTTCGGGGAACACATCGCGGCCACGTACGACGAGGAGTCGGCGGACATGTTCCGGCCGGAGGCGGTGGAGCCCGCGGTCGACGTGCTGGCGGGGCTCGCTGGCGGCGGGGCGGCGCTGGAGTTCGGCGTCGGGACGGGCCGGATCGCGCTGCCGCTGGCCCGCCGCGGCGTCGCGGTGCACGGCATCGACATGTCCCGCGCTATGCTGTCCCGGCTGCGCGACAAGCCGGGCGGCGCGGACATCGGCGTCACCGTCGGCGACTTCGCCACGACGCGCGTCGAGGGCACCTTCGACGTGGCCTACCTGGTGTTCAACACCATCAACAACCTGACGACGCAGGACGCCCAAGTGGACTGCTTCCGCAACGCGGCGGCCCATCTGCGGCCCGGCGGGTCGTTCGTCGTCGAGGTCGGCGTGCCCGCCCTGCGGCTGCTGCCGCCGGGGCAGAACGCGGTGCCGTTCCACATCAGCGACACGCAGTGGGCGTTCGACACCTTCGACGTGGCCACGCAGGCGATGAGCTCGCACTACGTCACGGTCGTCGACGGCCGCGCCGAGCACTGGGCGGTCCCGTTCCGCTACGTGTGGCCCGCCGAACTCGACCTGATGGCCCGGATCGCCGGGCTGCGGCTGCGCCACCGGTGGTCGAACTGGTCGCGGGAGCCGTTCACCAGCGAGAGCACGGGGCACGTGTCGGTGTGGGAGAGGCCCGCCGACTGAGCGCGGGCCTGCCAGCACGGGAACACCGAGCGCGGGCCTAGCGCAGGAACGCGGCGGTCACCGCCACGAACCGCGCCGCGTCGTCCAGCCACGGCAGGTGCGCGGCGCCCTCCTGCACCACGAACTCGGCGGCCGGGAACAGCGCGGCGAACTCGGCGAGGGCGGGCGCCGGGGAGTTCAGGTCGGCCTCCCCGGCGAGGACCAGCACCGGCCGCGCGAACCGCGCGAGGGCGGCCCGGGTCGCGGCGGGGTCGAAGGCGCCCGCGCCGCCGTAGAGGGCGGCGGCCTCCGCGTTGCGCTGCCCGTCCTCGGCGGCCTGGTGGGCGCGGGCCCGCTCGTCCCAGCGGCCGTACGCGAACGGCGCCATGGCCCGCCACGCGTCGTCCGTGGCCCGCCCGGACAGGACCGCCTCCAGGGCCGCGTACGCCTCGGGGAACCACGGCTCGGCGTGGCGCCGCCGCGCCGCAGCGCGCCGCATGTCCGCGGTGACCGCGACGCCGACGGCGAAGACGCTCGGCGTGATCAGGGCGAGCCTGCCGACGCGCTCCGGGTGGCGGGCGGCGTACAGCACCGCGAGGTTGGCGCCGCCGGAGTGCGCGAGCAGGTCGACCCGCGCCAGGCCGAGGTGCCGACGCAGGGCCTCGACGTCGTCGACGAGCCGGTCGCAGCGGTAGCTCGCGGGGTCCTCCGGCACCGCCGAGTGCCCGGTGCCGCGCAGGTCGAGCAGGTGCAGTCGGCGGTGGGTGGCGAGGCCGCCGAGGTCGCCGAGGTACGCGGAGGCCTGCATCGGCCCGCCGGGCAGGCAGATGAGGGGAGGCCCGTCCCCGAGCACGTGGTACGCCAGCTCGGTCCCGTCGTCCGCCGGGAACGTCGAGATCGTCGAGACCGGCGGGGACGCCGGGGACGCGGCGGTCGGGGAGTCCGTGGGGCCGGGGCGGGCCGAAGGCGCTGTCATGGCCTGGACCCTGTCAGCGGCGACCGCGCCCGGCAACCGGATTCCGCCGCCAGGCCGCCCCGGGCCGTCCGGCTCAGCGCCGCCGTCAGCGCAGCCGGAACCACGAGCGGGACTCGCCGCTCTGGCGCCGCGCCCGCCGCCGGTAGCGGGACTGGAGCTGGTGCACCACGTCCACCAGGGGGCTCGTCGGCCCCGGCAGGGCCCGCAGCCGGGTGTTCAGCTCGGCGAGCATGGTCACGGCCCGCCCCGGCTCCCCGGCCTCGCCGACGCTGCGGGCGTGCCGCAGCGCCACCTCGGGGGCGGGGTCGGTGCCCAGCACGGCCCGGTTGAGGGGGAGGAGTTCGTCGTACAGGCGTGCCGCCCGCGGATAGTCCTCCATCAGGTAGGCGTCGCTCGCGGCGAGGCGGTGGACCTCCCAGCGCAGCGGGTCGTGCTCGGGCAGTCCGCGGCCGAGGTCCGCGAGGACGGGTTCGAGGATCGCGCGGCGGCGCTCCGCCTCGGCGGGCAGGGTGGCCTCGGACAGCGGCAGCTCGGCGCCGCCTTGGCCGAACCGGCGGCACTGGCCGAGCGCCGACTGGGCGCGCGCGTGCAGGGTCACGGTGTCGTACGGGCCGAGGACGCGGGCGGCCAGCTCGATGACGTCCGCCAGCTCGGGCAGCGCCTCCCTGGGGTGGTCGGCGCCGAGGAACGCCCGGTACCCGAGGAGCGCGGCCCGCGCGTCGATGGTGCGCCGGTCCTCCGGGCCGAAGACCCGGTGCAGCTTGGGCAGCAGGCGGGACAGGCCGGTGTCGGCCGGGTCCCGCTGCCAGGCGCGCCGCGCCCGGCTGAGCAGCGCGTCCGTGGTGAGCGGGTCGTCGGGGCCCAGCTCCCGCTGCGCTTCGGGGATGAGCGCGTCGAGCAGCTCCAGGTACTCGGTGACGTCGGAGTCCGGCGGCAGGGCCTGGATCTGGTCGAGCCTGCGGCGCAGGGCGGCGCGCAACGGGTCGGTCGCCGGGTCCGCGACGGTGGGGGAGTACGAGGGTGGGGGCGCCGCCCGGCCCTGCGGGGGTGCGGCGGGCTCGGGCGACGGCACGGCGGCACCCGGCGGGCGTCCGGCCCGGCCCTGGGCGGGTGTGCCGTGGCCCTGGGGCGTGTCCTGGCCCCGGGGCGTGTCCTGGACGCGCGTCGGCGCGGCCGTCGCCCGGGACGGCTCGGCGAGCAGCGCGAGGCGGCGCGCCACCTCGCGGGCGTGCGGCGGCCGGTGGGACGGGTCCTTGGCCAGCAGGTCGAGGACGAGCTGATCGGCCCCGTGGGGCAGACCGGGCGCGAAGGAGCTGGGCACGGGCGGCCGGGCGGCGACGTGCTGGGCCAGCAGCTCGTGCAGCGTGCCGCCGAGGAAGGGCAGCCGCCCCGTCCACAGCTCCATCAGCAGGCACCCGAGGGCGTACAGGTCCGCGCGCCCGTCCACGGCGCCGCCGCGCCACCGCTCCGGCGCCATGTACGGGAACGAGCCGATGACCACGCCCTCGCCGGTGAGGTCGGTGTCGGACGCCTGGCGCTTGGCGATGCCGAAGTCGAGGACCTTGACGGTGCCCGCCTCGGTGACGATCACGTTGGCCGGTTTGATGTCGCGGTGCACGATGCCCGCCTCGTGGGCCGCGCCGAGCGCCGCGCAGATCTGCCGCGCCCACAGCACCGAGTCGCGGAAGTCCGGCAGGCCCCGCCGCAGCAGGGAGCGCAGGTCGTCGCCCCGTACCAGCTCCATCACGATGTAGACCAGCGCGCGGCCGTTCCAGTCCACCTGGCCCACGTCGTGGATCGTGGTGATGTTGGGCTGCGACAGGCCACCGGCCAGCTCCGCCTCGCGGATGAAGCGCCGCACCTCCCGCGGTGTCTCGGGGAGCCCGGTCTTGACCGCCACCGCCCGCTTCATGCGCAGGTCACGACCGTGCCAGACGCTGCCGAAGCCTCCGGACCCGAGCACCGACTCCAGCTGGTAGCGCCCCTCCAGCACGTCTCCCGCCTGCGCCATCGCGCACCCCTCCCGCCCGCTCAGCGACAACCGGCCGCCCATTGTGGCGCGTTGACGCGCCGAGCACAGGCCCGGTGCCGCGTCGGCGCGACACCGGGCCTGGGGCGGGGCGTGGTGCCAGCGGCGTGACGCGCCGCCGTCAGCGCCCCGCGAGCAGCCCGTCGACCGCCCGTCCGAACAGCCGCGCCCCGGCCCGCGCGAGCAGCGGGTCGAGGACCCGGGGAAGCCGCCGCACCCGCAGCTCCTCGCGCCAGACCACGCGCGCGCCGCCGCCTTCGCCCCGCACCTCGATCTCGGCCCACCCCGTCACGAACGACCCCCGCTTGACCAGGCGGCACAGCCCGTCCCGGCCCGCGTCCGGCGGCCGCCAGAGCACGACCTCCATGGGGTCGTCGAAGCCGAGCGGCCCGACGCCCGAGCGGGCCGTGAACAGCGTGCCCGCGCCGGACCCGGCCCCCGCCACCGTGACCCGCGTCAGCGGCACCACCCGGCCGTGCCGCTCCCAGTCGGTCACCCGCCGCCATGCCTCGGCGGGGGCGAGGTCGGTGGCGCGCTCGGCGCGGAACAGGGCCATGGGACCGAGCGTAGGCGGACCACCGCCCGTGGACCGCCCGTGGACCGCCCGTGGCGCCGGGCGCGCTGCCGGTCGTGGACGGGCGTTCGGTCGGTTCGTCGTGCGTGTGATCCGGCGCGCGGGGTCGCCACTCTTGGCGCCGGTCCGGCGTTGGGGTTGCCGTGGCGCCGCTGAAGTGACGGTTCTGCACCCCGGGTCGCCGACCTCCGGGCGGCGGCGCCCTCGCCCGCCCGCTGCCGCGAGGGCAGGGGGCGCCGGGTGCCGTGAGAGCCGCGGGAAAGCCGCGGGGAAGCCGGAGAACGTCATGGGAAAGGGTCTGGAACAGTGCGTAAGCGTGTCGGCAAGCCCGAGGTGCCCCACCCGTACCAGGGTGGGGAACCCCGCGCCCTGGTCGGCAGGGAGCGTGAGGAGTCGGCCCTGCGGGACCTCCTGGCGGCGCACCGCCTGGTGACGGTGACCGGCGGGGCGGGCGTGGGCAAGAGCCGTCTGGCCTCGGCGCTCGCCGGGGAGCGATGGGTGCCGTGGCGGCGCGTGGTGCGGGTGCGCTGGCGCGGGACCTCGCCCGGCGGGCCGGGCGAGCTGGCCGCCGCGCTGCTCCAGGCGGTCACCGGCAAGCGGCCGCGCCGCACGCCCGTGGACGTCGCGGACCTCGCGGCCCGGCTGCGCGGGGAGGAGGTGCTGCTGTTCCTCGACGACGGCGACCCGGTGCACGCGGAGTGCGTGGGCCTGGTGCAGAAGCTGCTGATGGCCGTGCCGACGCTGCGCGTCCTCGTGGCGGCCCGGCGCGCGCTGGGGCTCGGCGAGGAGCGCGTGCTGGCGCTCGCGCCGCTGCGTACGGACCCGCCGGACGGCCCGGGCGGCCGGGCACCAGCGGTGGAGCTGTTCCTGGAGCGGGCGCGGGCCGCCGCGCCGGGCTTCACGGCCGACGGCGCGGACGCGGCGGCGGTGGCGGCGATCTGCCGGTCGGTGGAGGGGTTCCCGCTGGCGGTGGAGCTGGCCGCCGCGCAGGTCGCGCACTACCCGGTGCGCCACCTCGCCGACCTGGTGGAGCGCCACCAGTGCTGGCTGCACAGCCCGCGCCCGGTGCTGCGGCGGCACCGGTCGCTGCGGGACGCGCTGGGGGCGGGGTACGCGCTGTGCGAGCGCGCGGTGCGGATCGTGTGGGGCCGGGCCAGCGTGTTCGCCGGGGCGTTCAACGAGTCGGCGGCCGTGTTCGTGTGCTCCGGCGGGGGCATCGAACCGCACGAGGTGTCCGCCTGCCTCGCCCAGCTCGTCGCCCTCGGCGTCATCGAGCCGCTGCACGACCCCGGCGGCCCGCGCCAGCCCCGCTACCGCATGCGGCGCGCCGCCCGGGACTTCGGCGCCGAACGGCTCGGCGAGGCCGGGGAGTTCGAGGTCGCCGCCGAGCGTCACGTGGCCCACACCCGCCACCTGGCGACGCTTGCCGAGACGCTGTGGAGCACCGGCTGCCAGGCGCAGGCCGTCCAGCTCGTCCAGGAGGAGTACGACGACCTCACGGCGACGGTGCGCTACGCGCTGAGCCACCCCGACCACGCGACGGCGGCCCTGGAGGCCGTCGTCGACCTGTGGTTCTGGTGGGCGGTGTACGGCAGGGCGGAGGAGGGCAGCGGCCATCTGCTGCGGCTGCTGGCGCTGTGCCCGCAGGACGACCCGCTGGTGACGCACGCCCAGTGCCTCGCCGCCTGGCTCACCGCGAGCAGCGACCCCGGGACCGCAGGGGCGCTCATCGCCCGGGCCTGGCCCGCCGCCGTGCTCGACGGCGACGACGCCACCGTGGGCAGGATCGCCCACGTCCAGGGCCTGCTCGCCCTGCGCCACGGCGACGCGCGGGCCGCCGCCGAGCACTTCCAGGAGGCGGCGCACACCATTCCCGACCACGTGCCCGGCGGGCCGTCGCGGGCCGTGAGCCTCGCCGCGCTGGCGGTGGCCCAGGCCGCCTTCGCGCCCCGTGCCGCTCGCCGCGCGGCCCGCCGCGCCCTGGCCGGTCCCGGCCTGCACCGCGACACCTGGGCGTGTCTGCTCGCCCGCTACGCCCGCGCCTACGTCGACCACCGCACCGGGCACGGCGGCCGGGCCTGGCACCGGGCGCGGCGGGCGCTTGCCTCCCTGGACCAGGGCGTGCCCGAGCCCCACGGCGCCGGGGCGCTGCGCCAGCTGATCGCCGCCGTGGAAGCCGGGGTCCACGGCACCCTCCCGCCCTCCGGGCAGGGCCACGCCCCCAGTGCGGCCCCGGGCGACGCACCGGTCTGCGGCATCACGCTGGCGTGCGGCAGCGGGGATCCGGACGCGCGCGGGTGAGACGGCGAGGGCGTACGCGTCGGCGGGCACGGGCGGATGGTGATGAGTGGCGACGTGCTACGACGGTTTGTCACGCGTGCGGCGTCACACCGGTGTCGGGAACGTGAAGCGCACGCCGGTCAGCTCCTCCGAGACCGCCCACAGGCGGCGCCCGGTGTCGGCGTCGGTGGCGGCCGGGGCCAGGCGCACCCGCGTCGGAGCGCCGCGCAGCTCGGCCGGGCCGCCGGGCCCGATGAACTGCCCGCCTGCCACGCCCGGCTCGGTCGCCGCGTACAACAGGCTCAGCGCGCCCTGGTCCGGGGACTGGGCGAGCGGCTTGAGGAGGCGGCCGAACAGCAGCTTCACCGGGGCGACCGGGCCGTTCGTCTGGAGGCCGGTGGCGGTGTAGCCGGGGTGGGCGAGCACGCTGCGCACCGGGCTCGCGGCGGCGGTGAGCCGCTGGTGCAGCTCCCAGCCGAAGACGGCGTTGGCGAGCTTGGACTGGTTGTAGTGCCCCATCGGCGTGTACGCGCGCTCGCCGTGCAGGTCGTCGAAGGCGATGCGGCCCTGCCGGTGGTTGGCCGAGCTGACCGTGACCACGCGAGGGTCGCGCCCGGCCGCGAGCAGGTCGAGCAGCAGGCCGGTGAGCGCGAAGTGGCCGAGGTGGTTGGCGGCGAACTGCACCTCGTGGCCCTGCGCGCTGAGCGTGCGGGGCGGGGCCATCACCCCCGCGTTGTTGACGAGCACGTCGAGCCGCGCGTGGTCGGAGCGCAGCCCGTCGGCGAACGCCCTGACCGACTCCAGGTCGGCGAGGTCGAGGTGGCGCACCTCCACGAGGGCCCCCGGCTGCGCGGCGGTGAGGTCCGCGGCGACCCGAAGGCCCTTGTCCTCGTCGCGCACGGCCAGGACCACGTGTGCCCCCTTACGGACGAGTGCCCGGGCGCTCGCCAGGCCGAGTCCGCTGCTGGCTCCGGTGACGACGAAGACCCGCCCCCGCTGGTCCGGTATGTGCGCGGCGCTCCAACGCTTCTTCTGGCTCATGCGGCACACATTGCCTCTGGTGACACTAAGTGTCAAGGTGGCTCATGGTGTCGAAGTGCTACTGCGCGCCAGTGCGGCTCTGGATGCCAGCATGCATCTGAATGCCAGAGCGCCCCTGAATGTCAGGGCGCCCCTGAATGTCAACATGCGCCTGAATGTCAGAGCGCATCTGGATGTCAATGTGCGTCTGAATGCCACTGCGCGCCCCTGTGTCACCACCGGCACGCTGTGTACGATGGCCCGGTGAATCCCCGTCCTGAAGGCACCCTGGCCGAGCGCAAGCGTCAGCTCGTCGCGAGCGAGCTGACCGAGGCCGCGCTACAACTGCTCGCGTCGAAGGGCTTCGACGCGGTCACCGTCGACGAGATCGTGGCCACCGCCGGGGTCTCCAAGCGGACGTTCTTCCGGTACTTCGCGTCCAAGGAGGACGTGGTCGTCCAGTTCCTCGCGGGCCTCGGCGCCGCCATGCGTGCGGAGCTGGCCGCGCGCCCGGCCGCGGAGCCCGTGTCCGAGGCGCTGCGGCACGCGGTCTGGGTCGGCATGGCGGTCTGCGCGGACCGCGCCGACCACACCGGCCGGGCCCTGCGCGTGGTCCAGCTGATCCTGGGGACGCCCGCGCTGCTCGCCCGCTTCCTGGAGCGGCAGGCGCAGTGGCGCGACGACCTCGCGGCGGAGCTGGCGTCCCGTCACGGCCTCGACCCCGGCGCCGACCTGTACCCGCGCATGGCCGCGGGGATGGCCCTGACCGCCTTCGACGCCGTGCTGCACCAGTGGAGCGGCAGCGACGGCGCCCAGGACCCGGAGACGCTCACGAAGCGCGCGTTCGCCGTCATCGCCCCGGCGCTCGACCAGGTCCCCGGGGCAGGCGGGCGACGGCCCACCGACTGACGCCGTCGCCCGCCTGCCGCGCCGCCCGTGGGGGAAGACGGCGCGGAGCGCCCGTGCCTGTGCGGCGTCGGTACGCCGCAGGCGCCCGCGCCGCGCTCCCGGCCCCCGGGCTGCCGCACCAGCGTCCCGCGCGCCCCGGCGTCCCGGCATCCGTAACCTCCGTAGATCCGTATACGGATGCCGCGCGCCGCCCCGCGGGCCTCGGCGGGAACGACGTACGTACGTATGCCGCCGCAGGGGTCGGGCGCGCGGCGGCGCGCGCGAGGCGGCGTGCGGCGGGGCCCGCCCGGAGGGGCCTACGCCTCCAGCGCTCCCGGGATCTCCGCGCGCGAGTCCAGTTCCAGCTTGGTGAGGATCCGCTCGACGTGGGTGTCCGCCGTCCGCTTGGAGATGACGAGGCGCTCGGCGACCTCGCGGTTGGACAGGCCCTGCGCGACCAGCGCGGCGACCTCCCGCTCGCGCGGGGTGAGGACGTCGGCCGCCGACCGCCCGCGCCGCGCCCTGGGTACGTAACTCCCCGAAGGTGGTACGTCGGCGTCGGCGCGCACCGCCTCCAGGACCTCCGTGCCCGACAGGTGGGAACCCACGCCGTGCCAGCGCTCGAACGCCGTCTCGCCCAGCGCCGCGCGCACCGCCTGCTGCACCGACTCCTGCTGGTCGAGCAGCGACGGCAGCATCGCCACCGGGTCCCCGGTCATGCGGCGCGCGCCCTCCGCGTACCCCATCAGCCAGGCCGCCTGCGCATACCGCTCCTGCCGCGCCGCGTGCCAGGCGAGCCCCAGGCAGCACAGCGCCGCGACCAGCACGTCCCCCACCTCGCTCACCGCCTCCAGGGCCCGCCGCAGCGGCGGCACGCTCTCCTCGTGCCGCCCGGCGAGCCACAGGATGATGCCCTGCACCGTCAGCGTGGAGGCGTAGAGCTGCCGGTCGCCGGTCTCCTTGAGGTGGGCGAGCCCGATGTCGCACAGCTCCAGGGCGCCGACCGTGTCCCCGAGCACGGCCCGCAGCAGCGCGCCCTCGTAGTGGACGACGCTGATGCCCAGCGGGTCCCCGGCCGCCACGATCCGCTGGCGGCCCAGCTCCAGCGCCGCCAGGCCCTCCTCGACCTCCCCGCACAGCGCCCGCATCGCCCCCAGGTACGGCTCGGCGAACAGCACCACCCGGTCGTCGCCGCACCGCACGGCCACCTCCCGGGCCTCCTCGAACCGCCCCGGCGCGACGGCCAGGTCCCCCGCCCACACCGAGAGCACCCCCGACATGAACAGCCCCCAGGCCCGCTCCGCGCAGTCCGCGGCCACCAGGCCGAGCCCCTTGTCGATCCAGTACCGCCCCTCCGACAGCGTCCCGGCCGCCCGCCAGTACGGCGCGAGCTGGGCGGCCAGCCACAGTCCGGCCGCCGGGCGCCCCGCGCCGCCGAACGCGTGCCCCAGCGCGGCCCGCACGTCGGCGACCACCGCCCGCACCGCCCCGTGCAACTCCACCTGGGCGGGCGTGAGCAACTCGTCCCAGAACCGCTGCCCCAGCTCCTCGTAGTACGCGAAGTGCCGCTCCCGGGCGCCCGCCGCGCCCCCCGAACCGGCGAGCCGCTCGGCGCCGTACGCGCGGATCGTGTCCAGGAGCCGGTACCGGCCGGTGTCCTCGCTGAGGTGCTGCACCACCGACTTGTCGACCAGGCCGACCAGTGCCTCCAGCACGTCCTCCCCGGCGAGTTCCGCGTCCGCGCACACCTGCTCCGCCGTCGCCAGCTCGAAGGGGCCCGCGAACACCGAAAGGCGCGCCCACAGCCGCCGCTCGTCGGGCGCGCACAGCTCGTACGACCAGTCGATGGCCGTGCGCAGCGTCTGGTGGCGCGCCAGCGCGGTGCGCCGCCCGCCCGTGAGGACCCCGAACCGCTGGTCGAGCCGCGCCACCAACTGCGCGAGCGGCACCGCCCGCAGCCGCACCGCCGCCAGCTCCAGGGCCAGCGGAATGCCGTCGAGCCGGGCGACGAGCGCGTCCAGCTGCGCCCGGTTGGCGTCCCCGGCGGTGAAGCCCGGCACGACCGCCGCCGCGCGCTGCACGAACAGTTCGAGCGCGTCCTCGCCGTCCAGCGGGGCCACGGGCAGACAGCGCTCGCCGGGCACGTCGAGCGGCTGGCGGCTGGTGGCGAGCACGCACACGCCCGGCGCCTCGCGCAGCAGCACGTCGCAGAGCAGCGCGCACGCGTCCACCAGGTGCTCGCAGGTGTCCAGGACGATCAGCAGCCGACGCCCCCGCAGATGCGCCACGACCGCGTCCAGCGGCTCCATGCCCGGCTGCTCCGGAAGTTCGAGCACGGCGGCCAGCGTGGCGGGCACCAGCTCAGGGTCGCCGAGCCCCGACAGCTCCGCCAGCCACACCCCGTCCGCGAACCGCTCCCCGAGCCCGCCCGCCGCGTGCAGCGCCGTCCGGCTCTTGCCGACGCCGCCCGGACCCACCAGCGTGACCAGCGGCGCCTCCTCCAGCGCCGCCCGCACCTGCGCGACCTCCCGGACCCGCCCCACGAAACTGGTCCGCTCCACCGGCAGCTGCCCGCCCCGCCGCTGCCCAAAGCCGAATCCCATGCCGTCCCCGTGCCTTTCACCAGCCGTCCGCCTGCCACGCGTTCGACGCGGACCGTGACCGCGCCGCTGCGCGCTGTCAACGGTAGGCGGTCCGCTGTCGGCCGTGCTTCGATTCCGTGGTGATCAACGTGATGAGTGGAGGGCGCGGCGACCGCGCCGCGCCCGTGGAGCACCGCGCGGTGTCGGTCCGGCCGCGCGCCGACCGGGGCCTGGACGCCTGCGTACGGGGCCTCGCCGGGGTGCGCGAGGCGGACGGCCACCCCGTCAACTGGCCAGCGCGGCCCGGCGCCTGGTTGACGCGGAGCGAGACGCGGGACGCGGCGCCCGCCACGTGGCGCGTCAGGGGGCGGCGATGACACGTCTGAAGATCGAGATCTCCGTTCCGGCCAGCCATGTGGAGCAGGTGGTGGACGCCCTGCACGCGGCGGGCGCGGGCCGGGTCGGGGAGTACGCCCGCTGCGCCAGCGTCTGGCCGGTCACCGGCACCTGGATTCCGCTGCCGGGCGCGCGGCCCTACGACGGCGACGTGGGGGTCGTACGCCAGAGCGAGGAGCGCCGGATCGAGTCGGTCTGCGACGAGGAGCAGGCCCGGGACGTCCTGGAGGCGGTGCGCGCCGCGCACCCGTACGAGGAGGCCGTCGTGCACTTCCTGCCGCTGTACGAGCCCTGAGAGGTCGTACGGGCCCTGAGAAGTCGTACGGACCGTGAGAAGTCGTACGGGCCGTGAGAGGTCGTACGGGCCGTGAGAAGTCGTACGAGCCCTGAGAGGTCGTACGAGCCTTGAGAACCCATCTGCGGGGGGCGAGCCGGGCTCCCGGACGCGCGAGGTGAAGAGCCTCCGATGCCCGATCGTGATCAACGGGCGCGCAACCCCGTGTGAACCCCGGGTGTCTGAAAGGCGCCGGAAGGGCGCTGTCCGGCGCCTTTCGGCACAGACACGCGGAGATCGGAGATCAGGTGGGCAGGAAAGTCTGGAGAGCGGTCGTGGCCGGTGGCGCGGCGGCGGTGGTCACGGGCGTGGCCGCGGTACCGGCCGGGGCGGCCGAGGGCGGTGCCTCCTTCACCCGCGTCCAGGTGAACGGCGGCAAGCCGATCGTGATCGGGGTGTCCGAGGTCGCGGTGCCCGCCTCCTTCCGGATGACGACCACCCGCACGTGGAAGGGGCCGATGGTGTTCCTGTACCGCGGCAGCACGGATGACCGGCTGTGGCACGCCATCGAGACGAGCGACTGCAACGAGGCGGGCCCGGGCGTCTGCGACTTCGACGAGAAGATGTACTTCGACCCCAGTGAGTGGGACATGCGCAACAGCGACGCCGGAGCCTGGAAGGTCGCGGCTGAGGTGTCCTTCGGCGGTGGCCGCGGCGACACGGACGCCAAGGGCCTGACCGCCCACGTCAAGCGCGCCTCCCGCCTGCGTGTGAACGCCGCGCCCGAGCCGGTGGCCACGGGCGGGACCATCACCGTGACCGGCAAGGTGACGCGGGCCAACTGGGAGACGAAGAAGTACGCCTCCTACGGAGGCCGCCTGGTGAGCCTGCAGTTCAAGCCCAGCGGAGCCACCTCCTACACCACGGTGAAGAAGGTGCGCGCCAACGGCTCGGGCGGTCTCAGGACGACGGTGAAGGCGTCCAGGACGGGCGCGTGGCGCTGGGTGTATTACGGCAACAGCACCACTGGACCGTCGACCTCGGCCGCGGACAACGTCGTGGTGCGGTGAGGAACCGTCCTTGAACCCCCGCCGACCGCCCGGATGCCCGGCCCGGCGACGGTCGGCGCGCGGACGGAGCCAGGGGGTCTGAGGCGGGCGTGCGCCCCGGGCGGCCGTTCGTCACATGCGTCCGCCCGGGGCGCGGTCACCGCGTGGCGCGGTGGCCGTCAGTCCCAGGTGTAGCCGTCGCCGAAGAGCAGCGTGTGCTCCAGGACGTCCTCCATCGGGTCGTCGATCTGGCCGGTGTTGACCAGGGCGACGCGGGGCGCGTTGTGCGAGTTCTTGTGGGTCTCGTCGGCGTGTGCCGTGCCGGTCGACAGGGCGGCGGGGACGGCCGCCACGGCCGTGACCAGCGCCCAGCGGGTCAGCTTCCTTGCCCGAAGGCCGTTCATTGCCTGCTCCTTGACGCTCGGTGCCGAGGGGGCGGGTGTCCCCTCCCGTGCGCCGTGCCCAACCGGGGCGGGGGACGCGGAGTCACTGACGATCATACGAACGTGTCGCATGACCGGCGCGGAACGGTCGGCCGTGGCCGTGGAGGCCGTCGAGCGGCGCGTCCACGAAGCGCCGCCGCGCGGGCGTGGCGAGCACCCCCGGCCGGGGTGCTCCGCGAGGGTGCCGAGCGCGGGGGAGCCCCGCCAGCCGCCCGGTGTCCGGCTGACCTCGGCGATGCCCGCGCCGAACGCCAGCGGCCGGGCCGCCGCCGCGTACACCGCGGGGGTGCACAGGCCGACGGCTGCGGCCCGGGAGCCGTAGTGCCCCACGAGGTCGGCGGCGTCGGTCATGAGCGCGGCGGACCGCGTCCGGGGCGGGCGGCCGCGGGGGTCTCGTCGGCGCGATGCGGGCCGGACCTCCGGGTCAGGGCGGGCGGACGGGCTGGTGCGCCGGTTATCGGCCGTACGCGCGGGGAGGCCGGGGCAAAGGCGGTGCACCGGTGGGTGAGGGTCGGCTACATTCCGGTGACGAGGTCTGCTGAGGAAGCGGTCAAGCCTGCCGCCGGACGGGACACGGCGAACTCCCGCACGCCGTGCGTCCGGTGGGGGCGCGGCGTGCGGAGGACCGAGTCAGGGAGCCCGGTCGCCGCGCGTCGCGGGGCAGCCGCCGCCCGGCGTGGACCGGGGCGGCGGCTGCTTCCCCTGACACGTGACACGCCCCCGCGCCGATGCGCGAGCCTCCGGGCGACGCGCGCGTCAACTGAGCCAGGAGCAGACCTGGTTCACCCCTAGGGGCGGGCCCGCAAGCGCGCACCGGTGGAGGAGCTGGCGCGCGTGACGATCGAGGGCGGCCTCGACGGCCATGCCGAGATCCGGGTCGGCGACGCCGTCGTCCTGGCCTTCGGCCGCCGTGTCGAGGAGGCCTTCCGAGGACGAGACGGGGCAGCGGCTGCGGCAGCCCGAGTACGGCGGCGACGGCGCGCACCGCTCAGGAGACGCTCGACGCGGAGCTGAGCGGGCGTACGCACGGGTGCGGCAGCCCCCGGTCAGGGGCGGGGGTTGACCGCGCGGGCCCGTTCCGGGGCTACAACTGCCGCAGGTGGTCGCGCAGTTGCCGGGCCACGTGCGCCATCAGGGCGTCGGCGCCGGGCTGGGCGCTGGCGGGCACCAGGGACTCGGTGAGCACGGCGACGGCGAAGGCCTGGCCGTCGGCGTGCTCGACGACGCCCATCTCGTGGCGGAGGTTCAGCAGCGTGCCGGTCTTGGAGGACCAGGTCGTCGCGTCGGAGCTGAAGTCCGGGGTGAGGCGGTGCCGGATGAGGTTGTGGGCCATGAGGTCGCGCACCCGCGCGGCCACGTCCGCCGGGACCGTCGAGGGGGTCCACAGGGCCTGGAGCAGGTCGACGCAGGCGCGGGCGCTGGCGGTGTTGGCGCGGGTGGTGTCGAGCTGCGGCAGGCGGTGCCCCCGGCCGCTGGTGCCCGCGTCGATGGCCAGCGCGTGGGCGAGGTGCACCCGGGCGGGGTCGAGAAGTTCCGAGGGGGTGTCGGACAGCTCCCGCATGCCGTGCCGGACGGTGAAGCCGCGCAGGCCCAGCTCGCTGAGGACGGCCGCGACCCGCGCGGGCGGCGTCAGCTCGAACAGCGCGTCGGCGGCGGCGCCGTCGCTGATGGACGTACTCAGGTAGAGCAGGTCGTCGATCGCGATCCGGGCGGGGTGGCGGAAGCGGGTCACGCCCGTGGGGCCGGGGGTGGTGATCCGGCCGGGCCGGACGTCGAGCGGCGTCGCGCCGTCGAGTTCGCCCCGCCGGATGCGCTCCACCGTCGCCACCGCGAGCGGGATCTTCACCAGGGACGCGACGGGCAGCTGGGTGTCGGGCTCAAGGCCCAGCTCGTCTCCGGTGCTCAGGTCCCGTACGAGGAACGACCCGCGCAGTCCGCCGTCGGACAGCTGGTGGCGCAGGTCGCGCAGCAGCGCCTCCGTGTTCACGCCGTGGTCCTTTCCGCGGTGGCCGCGCGGCCACCGTCCGTGGGCGCGCCGGGCGCGCCGGGCGGGTCCGCCGGGGTGTCCGCGCCGAGGCAGCGGGCGATGGCCTCGCCCAGACGGGCCTGGATGTGCCGGGGGTTGCCGTCCCCCGCGGCGGCGAGGGCGAACCCCCGCCGGAGCGCGACCTCCCCGATGGGCCGCCAGACCAGACCGAGTTCGACGGCCTGGGCGGGGGAGCACAGCAGCAGGTCGGGGCCGCAGAGCACCTCCGCCGCGGCCGTCGTCAGGTCGGGCGCGGCGACGAGCTGCGCGGGGCGCAGGCCGAGCGCGTCGCGCAGCCGGGTCAGCGGGTCCCGGATGTGCGGTACGTCGTCCTCCGGCTGGAGCCACACCCGGCGGGCCGGTCCTGGCGCGCCGCGTGTGAGGCGCAGCGTCTCCAGGTAGACCCGCCGGACCCCGGGGTCCCGGGCCGTGGCGAGGCCGAGCGGCACCGACCAGACCGTGCCGTCCCCATCGTCCCCGTCGTCCGCGTCGTTCGCGGGTACGGCGAGCAGCGCGGCCCGCACCTGGTGGGAGTGGACCAGCTCGGTGCGCTGCGTCGGCGGGGCGACGCGGATGTCGAGCGTGACGCCGAGCCCGCGTGCCTCGGCGACCAGGCGGGCCAGGTCGGCGGTGGCGCAGACGCCGGGCATCGCGAGCCGCCACGGCTTGCGGTGGGCGGCCTCCGCCTCGTGCAGCAGCACGTCGGCGGCCTGCACGAGTTGGCGGGCCGCCGGAAGCACGTCCCGGCCGAAGGGCGTCAGCACCGCCCGCCGTGAGGTCCGCTCGAACAGCGGCCCGCCGAGGCGCTCCTCCAGCGCGGCCACCCGGCGGCTGGCCACCGACTGGGACATCCGCGCGGCGGCGGCCCCCACGGTGAAGCCGCCCCGCTCACTGACGCTGACGAACGCCCTGCACGCCCCCACGAGATCCACACCCCGCACCCTATGCCAGATGCCAGATCGGCATGGAACCGCGCGAAAGCGTATTGGACCGCATGGGCCAGGGGGCGGTGAGGTGGATCCCGGCACCGATCACCACACCGTGGACGGGGCGGTGCCGCCCCGTCCCCCGTGCCCCCGTGAGGGGCCTGATGGAGGTTGACCATGCGGCAGATCCGCACCCCGCACCGCTCCCACGTCCGGCGCGCCGCCGTCGCCGCGCTCGCCGCGCTCGCCGCGCTCGTCCTGGCCCCGCTCGTGGCCTGCGCCGACGACGACGGACCCACCCGTTCCGGCCGCGCGGCCGCCGCGTCGGACCAGGGCGCGCACACCGGCCCGGCGACGGACAGCACCCCGCACGGCAAGGCGCCGTACGTGCGTGCCTTCCAGAAGCTTGAGCGCGAGTACGACGCGCGGCTCGGCGTGTACGCCCTCGACACCGGGACGGGGCGCGAGGTGGCGTACCGCGACGGGCGGCGCTTCCCGTACAACTCCACCTTCAAGGCCCTGGCCGCCGGTGCCGTGCTGCGGAAGTACTCCCCGCACGGCATGGAGCAGGTGGTGCGGTACTCCAAGGACGACCTGGTCGACTACTCTCCCGTCACCGAGAAGCACGTCGACACCGGCATGACGCTGCGCGCGCTGTGCGACGCGGCCGTGCGCCACAGCGACAACACCGCGGCCAACTTGCTCTTCGACAAGCTCGGCGGCCCCCAGGGCCTGGACCGGGCACTGGAGCGGATCGGCGACCGCGTGACCCGGGTGGAGCGCGTCGAGCCGTACCTGAGCCGCTGGGTGCCGGGGGAGCGACGGGACACCAGCACGCCGCGGGCCCTCGCCAGGGACCTGCGCGCCTATGTACTCGGCCGGGTGCTGCCCGAGCCGGACCGCGCCCAGCTCGCCACCTGGCTGAAGACCAACACCACCGGCGACAAGGTCATCCGGGCCGGGGTGCCCAAGACCTGGGTGGTCGGCGACAAGACCGGCACCGGCAGCTACTACGGCGCCCGCAACGACATCGCCGTGGTGTGGCGCCCCGGAGCCGCGCCCCTCGTCATGGCGATCCTGTCGTACCGAGGAGACAAGGACGCCACCCCCGAGGACAGGCTGATCGCCCGGGCGGCGTCCGTGGTCGCGGAGTCGATGGCGTGATGGCACCGTGACCCCATGACCCTAGAGATCCGCCCGGCCTCGGTCTTCGACGACGTTCGCTTGGTGCTCGGCCCGAAGTCGCCCGGCGCCACCGTGTGCTGGTGTCTGAGCTACCGGATTCCGGCGAAGCTCAACAACGCGTTGCGGGGGACGGAGCGCGGCGCGTACGTGGCGGAGCTGTGCCGGAAGGACACGGCTCCGGGGGTGCTCGCCTACGACGGGGACGAGCCGGTGGGGTGGGCGGCGGTGGCGCCGCGCGCGGAGACCTCGTTCGCGCGGAGCCGGACGATTCCGCACGTCGACGACCTGCCGGTCTGGTCGCTGTGGTGCGTACGGGTGCGCCCTGGGCACCGCAAGCGGGGGATCTCGCACGCGCTGATCGCCGGTGCCGTGGAGTTCGCGCGGGAGCACGGCGCCCCGGCCGTTGAGGCGTACCCGCTGGACAGCGGTACCGCCAGGGTGGACCTCACCATGGCGTACGCGGGAATCCGGAGGAACTTCGAGCGCGCCGGGTTCACGCACGCGGCCGACACCACCTCCGTGCTGGCCGGGCACCCCCGGGTGCTGATGCGGCTCGACCTGCGCTGAGCCGCGCGGTCACGCCCGCAGGGCCGCGCGGTCACGCCCGCAGGGCCGAGCGGGCGGCGGCCAGGGCCTGGTCGGCGTAGCCGCGGCCGAAGAGGACCGTGTGCACCAGGAGCGGGAAGAGCTGGTGCAGGCCCACGCGGTCGCGCCAGCCGTCGGCCAGCGGCGCCGCCTCCTGGTAGCCGTCGAGGACCCGCTCCAGGTGCGGGCAGCCGAACAGGTGGAGCATCGCCAGGTCGGTCTCCCGGTGGCCGCCGTGCGCGGCGGGGTCGATCAGCCAGGCGTGCCCGTCGGCGGCCCACAGCACATTGCCGTTCCACAGGTCGCCGTGCAGCCGGGCGGGCGGCTCGGCCGGGCCCGCGAGGTCGGGAAGCCGCTCGCAGACGCGCTCGACGACCGCCGCCTCGGCGGGGCGGACCGTGCCGTCGTCCACCGCGCGGCGCAGGTACGGCAGCACGCGGTGCGCGGCGTACCAGCCGGGCCAGTCGGCGCCGGGAGCGTTGCGCATGGGCGCGAGCCCGATGTACGCCTCCTCGGGGCCGCCGGGCGGCGCCGCGCCGAACGCGGGCGCGCCGACGGCGTGCAGCGCGGCCAGCTCCCCGCCGAACCGCGCCGCCGCGTCCGCGCTCGGGCGCCCCGGCGGCACCAGGTCGGTCACCAGCCACCGCTCGTCCTGGCCGTGCACGGTGGGGACGCGGACCGCCCCGGCGGCGGCGAGCCAGCGCAGCCCCGCCGCCTCCGCCCGTGCCGCGCCGGGCGCGTCGGCGCGCTTGACCACGACCGTCCGCCCGTCGGCGAGGCCGACCTGGGTGAGCGCGCCCGACAGGGGGCGGGCGGCGGTGGCGGCGAGGCCGGTGAGGCGGGTGGCGGCGGCGCGGGGGTCGTCGTCGGGGGCGGAAGGGGTGCGGGTGGGGGTGGTCATGTGCCGTCTCGCTCGCGGGAGTGGGGAGTTGGAGGCGGGGGAGCACCCGCTGTCGCGTACGGTCTCACGCGGGGGGCCGGTGCGGGGCGGTCCCTCCGCATGTGGGGTCCCCCGTGCGTCATGTGCGGCCCCGGGGTGTGCGGCCGGGCGCGCGCGTGCCGTCGGGCTGCCTCCAGGACCCGTGGCCAACCCGAGCCTCAGGCGCCGCCCGCACGGGGCGTGCGGCCCCGCCCGCCTGACGTCGGCTCGCCCCCGCTCAGGCACCGCCCGCTCGGGCACCCGCGTCCGCGCTCGCGTCCGCACGCGCGCTCACGCCCGCACCCGCACCCGCGTTCGCCCCCGCCACCGGCACCACCACCGGCGCCCCGTCCGACCCCGCGAACAGGATCTCCGTGTCGATGCCGTACAGCTCGCGCACGAGCGCGGCGTCGATGGTCTCGCGCGGCGGGCCGCAGGCCACCACCCGGCCCTCGCGCATCGCGACCACCGTGTCGGCGTACCGTGCCGCGGCGGCGAGGTCGTGCACGACCATGACGACGGTGCGGCCGCCCGCGGCGATCTCGCGCACCAGGTCCAGCACCTCCACGGCGTGCCCGATGTCCAGCGCGCTGGTGGGCTCGTCGAGCAGGACGACGGGGGTCTCCTGCGCCAACACCATGGCCAGCCAGCAGCGTTGGCGCTGACCGCCGGACAGCGCGTCGAGGCGGCGGTCGGCGAGCGCGGCCGTGCCGGTGGCGCGCAGGGCCTCGGCCACCGCCCGCTCGTCGTCGCGGGACCACTGGCGGAACAGTCCCTGGTGCGGATGGCGGCCGTAGCGCACCAGGCCCGCGACCGTGACCGCCTCCGGCGCCTGGGGCGACTGGGGGAGCAGGGCGACGCGGTGGGCGACCTCCCGCTGGCGCAGCCGCCACACGTCCTCGCCGTCGGCCAGAACCCGCCCGGAGGCCGGTTCGTGGAGCCGGGCCATCGTCCGCAGCAGGGTCGACTTGCCGCAGCCGTTGGGCCCGACCACGGCCACCACTTGGCCGGAGCCGATCGTCAGGTCGACCCGGTCGACGACGGTGCGGCCGTCGTATCCGGCGGTGAGCCGCTCGACGCGCAGTTCCACTGTGTGCCCCGCCCTTCCTGGGGGACGGGGCGACCCCCGGCCCACGCAACTGTAAGGTAAGGCTAACCTTAGCTTGCGTTGGGCGAGGTGAGACGGCCGGTCGGCCGTTCCCTCGTGCGCGCCTTCCTCGTACGCGACGTCGCGTGCCGTTGCGCACGGACCGTCCCATTGAACACGGAGCCCTCGATGAACCAGCCCCGCAGATCCTCCTCCCTCGCGCCGCGCCGGGCGGCGCGCGCCGTCGCGGCCCTCGGGGCGGCCGCGCTGCTGCTGACCGCCTGCGGGTCCGGCGACGACTCGAAGGGCACGAAGGACTCCCAGGGCACGTCGGCCGCCAAGGGCTCCGGCACCCGCACCGTCAAGGACGCCACGGGCCGCGCCGTGCGGGTGCCCGCCCACCCCCAGCGCGTCGTCACGCTGACCCAGGAGGACCTGGACGCGGTCCTCGCCCTCGGCGTCAAGCCGGTCGGCATCACCAACGGCCAGGGCCTCAACAAGCCTCCGGCCTACCTGGCCGACAAGGTCAAGGGCGTCGACGTCGTCGGCAACCTCCTCCAGCCGGTCATGGACAAGGTCGTCGCCGCCAAGCCCGACCTGATCCTCGCCGGGGACATGCAGGACGAGCAGGTCCTCAAGCAGCTCCGCGAGATCACCCCCGCCACCCTTGTCACCATGGCGCCCGCCGACGACTGGAAGCTCTCCTTCCGGGGCATCGGCAACGCCGTGAACAAGCTCGACAAGGCCAACGAGGTCATCTCCGAGCACGAGTCCGCGGCGAAGGCCGCGGGCGCGAAGCTCGGTGAGAACAAGGGCGCCGAGGTCTCCATCGTCCGCTGGAACCCGGACGGCCCGAGCTGGATGGAGAAGAAGCAGTTCGCCAGCGGCGTCGCCCTGGAGATGGGCCTGAAGCGGCCCAAGGCCCAGAGCAAGGACGGCAACGCGCACACCCCGTCGCTGAGCCTGGAGAAGATCGACGAGATCGACGGCGACTGGCTGTTCCTGTCCACCCTCACCTCCGACGGTGAGAAGGCGCTCAAGGACGTGCAGTCCAAGCCCGCCTACAAGAACCTGAACGCCGTCAAGAAGAAGCACGCCGTGACCGTCGACGGCTCGGTGTGGTCCACCCGCGGCGGCCCGCTGGCCAGCGAGGTCGTCGTGAAGGACATCTCCAAGGCGCTGGGCGGATCCTGACGGCCCATCAGGCGCCCGGGTGCGGCCCGGGCGCCTGACGCGCGGTCAGCGCGCCTCGCCCGCCGTCGCGGCCGGGGCGCGCCCCGCCTCGCGGGCGAGGTCCACCGCCGTCCACGCCAGCGCCGTCGCCCCCTCGACCAGCGCCCGCTCGGCGGCCGGTGAGAGGGCCGCGGCGGCGAACTCCGGCTCGTGCGGCGCGCAGGCGCCGCCGCTGATGTCGAGCACCGGGTGGATGGACGGCACCACGTGCGACACGTTGCCCATGTCGGTGCAGGCGAACGGCGGGCGCTCCACCGGCTCCGGCCGCCCGAGGGTGCGCGCGTTCGCGGTCCACAGCGCGGTCAGTGCGGGGTCGCCGCGGAAGTCGAGGTAGTCCGGCTCCGGTCGCTCAAGCGCCACCTCGCAGCCGGTGGCCAGGGCCCCGGCGCGGAAGCAGTCCTCCACCCGGGACCGCAGCTCGGTCAGGTCCTCGGCGGCCAGGGCGCGCAGCTCGTACTCGGCCGTCGCGCGGGCGGGCACGGCGTTCGGCGTGGTGCCCGCCTCCGTGGTGATGCCGTGCACCCGCCACTGCGGCGGCAGGTGCTGGCGCAGCAGCCCGAGGGCGACCTGGGCGACGGTCAGCGCGTCGGCCGCGTTGC
Source organism: Streptomyces sp. G45 (assembly GCF_049542095.1). Lineage (NCBI taxonomy): Bacteria > Bacillati > Actinomycetota > Actinomycetes > Kitasatosporales > Streptomycetaceae > Streptomyces > Streptomyces sp. G45. Next base: position 8,433,452 of record NZ_JBMUZU010000001.1, read on the forward strand.
GGCCCTCGTGCGGGTTGAGGCTCGGGTGGGCCGAGCGGCCGGTGTACGTCACCGACAGCGTGCCCAGCGCGAAGGACCGGAAGTCGGCCATCTCGAACGGGCACGGGTGCACCATCATCGCGGCGTCCACGCCGTCGAACGCGCCCGCGTCGAGCAGCAGCGCCTTGCCCGCCCCGCGCTCCTCCGCCGGAGCCCCGATGACCCGTACGCGCAGGCCCAGTTCGTCGGCGTACGGGGCCAGGCCCAGCGCCGCGCCGACGCCCGCCGCCGCGATCAGGTTGTGCCCGCAGGCGTGGCCGAGGCCCGGCAGGGCGTCGTACTCGCACACGAACGCCACCGTCAGCGGGCCCGCGCCGGTGCTCGCGGCGAACGCGGTGTCCAGGCCGTACGCGGGGGACTCCACCGCGAAACCGGCCGCGCGCAGCGCGTCGGCGCACCAGGCGGCGGCCCGGTGCTCGGTGAAGGCCGTCTCCGGGTGGCCGTGGATGCGGCGGCTGAGCGCCACGAGGTCGTCGCGGCGCTCCGCGATGTGCTGCCGCACCGCGGACTTGAGGTCCGGCAGGGCGCGGGGCGTGTCGTCGGCGGGGTGGGGCATCGGCTCCTCTTCGCGAAAGCTCGGTACGGGATTCCGTACGCGGTACGGGGTGCCGTACGCAGCACGGCACCCGTGAAAGATAGCTTAGGCTTACCTAAGTACGCGCTGGTCGTCCGGTGCGCCCCCCATTCCCCAAGGAGTTGTCCGCATGCAGCAGCGCCCGGACGCGTTCCCCCTGTTGGCCGCGCAGGCCGGTATCCACTACGCGCAGCGGGTGGACCCCGGATCCACCGCCTTCCAGACCGCGGACGTGACGGAGATTCACGGCCCCGTGGACGAGGACCGGTTCGAGCGGGCCCTGCGGCAGACCGTGGCCGAGGCCGACACGCTGCGGCTGCGCGTCACCGAGTCCGACGGCGAGCCGTGGCGGTGGGTGGAGCGGGAGCCGTCCACACTCGTGCACCGGCTCGACCTGCGCGCCGCCGAACGGCCCGAAGAGGCCGCCGACGCCTGGATCGAGGCGGACCTCGCCCGCCCCGCCGCCACCGCCGGACCCGCCGCCACCGCCGACAGCCTGATGACGCAGGCGCTCATCCGCCTCGCCGACGACCGCTACTGGTGGTACCAGCGCGTCCACCACATCGCCGTGGACGCCTACGCCCTCCAGCTGATCGGCCGCCGCGTCGCCGAGCTGTACACCGCGTTCACGTCCGACCCGACGGGCCCGGCACCGGAGTGCCGCTTCGCGTCGCTGCGGGAACTCGTCGACGACGAGACCGCCTACCGGAGCGGTGAACGGTACGCCGCCGACCGGGAGTTCTGGACCGGGCGGATGGCAGGCGCGCCCGCCCCGGCCATCCTCGCCACCCGCCCCGCCGACACCGCCACCGGCGCCCCGCGCAAGGCGGCGGCACCGCTGCCGGACCTCGACCGGCTCACCGCCGCCGCCGACGCGGCCAAGGCCACCTGGGCGGAACTCCTCGTGGCCGCCGTCGCCACGTATCTGCACCGGGTCACCGGCGCCCCCGAGGTGGTCCTCGGACTGCCCGTCACCAACCGGCGCGGCCCCGCCGCCCTGCGCACCCCCGCCATGACCGTGAACGTGCTGCCGCTGCGCCTCGCCGTGCGCCCCGACGACACCCCGGCCCTGCTGCTGCGGCGCGTCGTCCGTGAGATCCGCGCCGCCCGCCGCCACCAGCGCTACCCGCAGGCGGACCTGCGCCGCGACCTCGGTCCGCGCCCGGTGGCCGAGCCGCTGACCGGCCCCCTGGTGAACATCAAGCCCTTCGACGGCGGCCCTCTCGACTTCGCCGGAACCCCCGGCACCGTCCGCAACCTGGCCGCGGGCCCCGTCGACGACCTCGCGATCAGCGCCTGGCCGGACGGCGACGGCGCCCTCACCCTGGCCTTCGAGGCCGCGGCCGACCGCTACGACACCGCTGAACTCGCCCGCCACCAGGCCGTGTTCGCCCACCTGCTCGACGCCCTCGCCGAGCAGCTGCTCACCGACCCGCACCGCCCGCTGGCCCGCCTCGACCTGCTCGACGCGGACACCGTGCGCCGGGTCACGGCGGGCCGCGCCGAGGCACCGGTCACGACCACGCTCCCGGAGGCGTTCGCGGCGCAGGCCGCCCGCACCCCCGACCGCGTCGCCGTGCGCTGCGGCGCCGCCGCGCTGACCTTCGCCGACCTGGACGCCGCCGCGAACCGGCTCGCCCACGAACTCGCCGACCGCGGCGTCACCGCCGAGACGCCCGTCGCACTCGCCCTGCCGCGCGGCACCGACATGGTCGTCGCCCTGCTCGCCGTCCTGAAGGCGGGCGGCGCCTGCCAGCCCCTCGACCTCGGCCACCCCGCCGCCCGCACCCGCGCGGTCCTCGACGACGCCCGCCCCGCCTGCGTCGTCGGCACCACCGCGACCCTGGCCGCCCTGCCCGACCACGGCCGCCCCGAACTCCCGCTGGACGCCCCCGAGATCCGCGCCGCGCTCGCCGCGCGCCCCGCCCATGCGCCCGCCGACCCGCCCGCGCCCGGCAGCGCCGCCTACGTGATCCACACCTCCGGCTCCACCGGCCGCCCCAAGGGCGTCGTCGTCCCCCACGCCTCCCTCGCCAACCTCCTCGCCAGCCACGGCGCCGACCACATCGCGCCCGCCGTCGCCCGCACCGGCCGCGAGACCCTGCGCGTCGCCCACAGTGCGTCGTTCGCCTTCGACGCCGCCTGGGACCCGATCCTGTGGCTGGTCCACGGCCACGAACTGCACCTCCTCGACGACGCCACCTACCGCGACCCGGCCGCCCTGACCGCGTACGTCGACACCGAGCGCGTCGACTACCTCGACGTCACGCCCTCCTACGCCGAGGCCCTGCTCGCCGAGGGCCTCCTCGACGGCGGACGGCACCGCCCCGCCGTCCTCGTCGTCGGCGGCGAGCACGTGCCCGCACCGCTGTGGCGGCGCCTGAACGCCGTCGAAGGACTGCACCCGCTCAACCTGTACGGGCCCACCGAGACCACCGTCGACGCCTACTGCTGGACCGGCCCCGACGGCGCCGGACGGCCCGTGCGCGCCAGCCGCCTCTACGTCCTCGACGCCAGCCTGCGCCCGGCGCCCGACGGCGTCGCGGGCGAGCTGTACGTGGCCGGTGCCTGCCTGGCCCGCGGCTACCTCGGCCGCCCCGACCTGACCGCGGACCGTTACGTCGCCGACCCGTTCGGCCCCCCGCACGGCGAGACGGGCGGACGCATGTACCGCACCGGTGACCTCGTGCGGCGCCGCGCCGACGGCACCCTGGAGTTCCTCGGCCGCACCGACGACCAGGTGAAGATCCGCGGCTTCCGCGTCGAACTCGGCGAGATCCAGGCCGTCCTGGCCGCCCACCCCGCCGTCGCCCAGGCCGCCGTCATCGCCCGCGACGGCGCCACCGGCAAGCGCCTGCTCGCCTACGCCGTGCCCCGCGCGGGCGCCGACGCCGACCCCGCCGCCCTGCGCGCCCACCTGGCGGCCGCGCTGCCCGCGCACATGGTGCCCGCGACGGTGTCCCTGCTCACCGCGCTGCCCCGCACCGCCAACGACAAGCTCGACCACCGCGCCCTGCCCGAGCCCGAGCAGGCGCCCGCCGGACCCGCACCGGCCACCGACGACCCGTACACCGAGACCGTCCGCGGCCTCTTCGCCGACCTGCTCGGCCTGGCGGACGGCGTCGCGCTCGACGCCGGATTCCTCGACCTGGGCGGCCACTCGCTGCTCGCGGCCCGGCTCGCCGCCCGGCTGCGGGAGGCCTTCGCCACGGACGTCTCCCTCGCCGACGTGTTCCGCCACCCCACCCCGGCGGGCCTCGCCGACCTCGTCCGCACCCGGAGCACCACCGCCGCCGACACGCCGCTGACCCGGCTGCCCCGCACCGGCGACCTGCCGCTGTCACCGGCCCAGCAGCGCCTGTGGTTCCTGCACCGCCTTCAGGGCCCGAGCCCCACGTACAACATCCCCCTCGTCCTCAGCCTCGAAGGCCCCCTGGACCGGGACGCCCTCACCCGCGCCCTGGGCGACCTGACGGCCCGGCACGAGACCCTGCGCACCCTCTACCCGACCCCCGCCGAAGGCCCCGACGGCGGCCCCGACGGGCTGCCGCGCCAGCGCGTCCTCGCCGCCGACGACCCCGCCGCCCGCCCCGCGCTGCACCTGGCCGCGCCCGGCGACGACCTCGGCGGCGCCGTCCGGCACTGCTTCGACCTCGCCGCCGAACCGCCGCTGCGCGCCACGCTGTTCAGCACCGGACCCGAGCGGCACACCCTGCTGCTCCTGCTGCACCACATCGCGGGCGACGGCGCCTCCACCACCCCGCTGGCCCGCGACCTCGCCACCGCCTACACCGCCCGCCTCCAGGGCCGGGCCCCCGCGTTCACGCCGCTGCCCGCGCAGTACGCCGACCACGCCGCGCGCCAGCGGCTGCTGCTCGGCACCCCGCAGCGGCCCACCCCGCTCGCCGAGGCCCAGCTCTCCTACTGGCGGGACGCCCTCGCCGGGCTGCCCGACCACCTGGAGCTGCCCACCGACCGGCCGCACCCGCCCGTCGCCTCCCACCAGGGCGACACCGTCCCCTTCGCGCTCGACCAGGCGACGCACACCGCCCTGGCCCGGCTCGCCCGCGCCACCGGCACCAGCGTCTTCATGACCGTGCAGGCGGGCCTCGCCGCCCTGCTCACCCGGCACGGCTGCGGCACCGACATCCCCCTCGGCACCCCCGTCGCGGGCCGCGACGACGACGCCACCGCCGATATCGTCGGCTTCTTCACCAACACCGTCGTCCTGCGCACCGACACCTCCGGCGACCCCACCTTCACCGCCCTGCTCGACCGCGTCCGCACCAGCACCCTCGGCGCCTTCGAGCACGACGCGCTGCCCTTCGACCACCTCGTCGAGGCCCTCAACCCGCCGCGCTCCCTCGCCCGGCACCCCCTGTTCCAGACGATGCTCGCCTGGCAGTCGGTCCCCGACACCGCGTTCGCCTTCGGGCCCGACGCCCGCGCCCGCCTCGGCGCCGTGCCGTCCGGCACCGCCAAGTTCGACCTCACCCTCAACGCCGGTGAACTGCCCGGCGGCGGCATCGGCGGCTTCCTGGAGTTCCGCACCGACCTGTTCGACCGCGCCACCGCCCAGGCCCTCGCCGACCGCCTCGCCCGGCTCCTCACCGCCGCCGCCACCGCCCCCGACACCCCCCTCACCCGCCTGCCGCTGCTCAGCCCCGACGAGCGGCGCCGCGCCCTCGTCGACGGCAACGCCCAGGCCCTGCCCGGCGGCTCCCCCAGACCGGAGACGCTCGCCCAGCGCTACCTGGAAGCCGCCCGCCGCCACCCCGACCGCGTCGCCGCCAGCCACGACGGGGAGCAGCTCACCTACGCCGAACTCACCGCCCGCGCCAGCCGCCTGGCCCGGCTGCTCACCGCCCGCTCCATCGGCCCCGGCACGATCGTCGCGCTCGCCCTGCCCCGCTCCCTCGACCTGGTCACCGGCCTGCTCGCGGTGTCCCTTTCCGGAGCGGCCTATCTGCCGCTCGACCCCGACTACCCCGCCGAGCGCCTCGCCTACATGCTCGACGACGCCCGGCCCGTCGCCGTCGTCACCGACACGGCCACCGCGCCCCGCCTGCCCGCCCACGACCTGCCGCTGATCACCGTCGACGGCGGGGCCGCCGACGCGTACGACGCCGCGCCGCCGCGCCAGGCCGACCGCGTCCGGCCGCTGACCCCCGACGACCCGGCGTACGTCATCTACACCTCCGGCTCCACCGGCCGCCCCAAGGGCGTGGTGGTCTCGCACCACAACGTCACCCGGCTCCTGACCGCCACCGACCACTGGTTCGGCTTCGGACCCGACGACGCCTGGACGCTGTTCCACTCCTACGCCTTCGACTTCTCCGTGTGGGAGCTGTGGGGCGCGCTCCTGTACGGCGGCAAGGTCGTCGTCGTACCCCACCTCACCAGCCGCGACCCGGGCGCCTTCCTGCGTCTCCTCGCCGCCGAGCGCGTCACCGTCCTCAACCAGACGCCGTCGGCGTTCTACCAGCTCGCCGCGGCCGACCGCGACGAGCCCGGCCACGAACTCGCGCTGCGCTACGTCGTGTTCGGCGGCGAGGCCCTTGAACTCGGGCGGCTCGCCGACTGGTACGAGCGGCACGCCGACGACGCCCCGGTCCTGGTGAACATGTACGGCATCACCGAGACGACCGTGCACGTCACCCACTTCCCGCTGGACCGCGCCACCGCCGCGGCCGCCACCTCCTCCACCATCGGCGTCAACATCCCCGACCTGCGCGTCTACGTCCTCGACGAGCGCCTGCGGCCGGTGCCGCCCGGCGTCACCGGGGAGATGTACGTCGCGGGCGCGGGCGTCGCCCTCGGCTATCTGGGCCGCCCCGGCCTGACCGGCACCCGGTTCGTCGCCGATCCGTACGCGCACCTCTTCGGTGAGCGCGGCACCCGCATGTACCGCTCCGGTGACCTGGCCCGGCGCCGCGCCGACGGCACCCTGGAGTACTTCGGGCGCGCCGACCAGCAGGTGAAGATCCGCGGCTTCCGCATCGAACTCGGCGAGATCGAAGCGGTGCTGGCGGGCCACCCCGGCGTCGCCGACGCCGCCGTCGTCGTCCGCGAGGACACCCCCGGCGACCAGCGGCTCGTCGGCTACGCCGTGCCGTCGCCCGCCGCGGACGGCCTGGACGGCCTGGACGGCTTGGACGGCCAGGTCGGCGCGGACGCCGCCGCCCTGCGCGAGCACACCGCCCGGCACCTGCCCGCCCACATGGTGCCCGCCGCCGTGGTGCTCCTCGACCAGCTGCCGCTGACCAGCAACGGCAAGCTCGACCGCAAGGCCCTGCCCGCGCCCGGCCGCCCCGGCCCGAGCAGGACCGGGCGCGCCCCGCGCACGCCGCGCGAGGCCCGGCTGTGCGCGCTCTTCGCCGACGTGCTCGGCCTGGACGGCCCGGAACAGGTCGGCGTCGACGCCAACTTCTTCGACCTCGGCGGCCACTCGCTGCTCGCCGTGCGCCTCGCCGCCCGCGTCCGGGCCGAGTTGGGCGCGGAGGTCTCCATCGGCACCGTCTTCCAGTCGCCCACCGTGGCCGCGCTCGACGCCGCCCTCGACGCGGTGCGCGAGGACGATCCGCTCGACGTGCTGCTGCCGCTGCGGCCGGGCCGCGACGGCGACCGCGCCCCGCTGCACTGCGTCCATCCCGCGGGCGGCCTGAGCTGGTGCTACGCGGGCCTCATCCGGCACATCCCCGCCGACGTGCCGGTCTACGGACTCCAGGCCCAGGGCGTCGGCCCCGCCACCGCCGACGCGCCGCTGCCGACCACCCTGGAGGAGCTGGCCGCGCACTACGCCGCCCGCATTCGCGAGGTGCAGCCCCACGGCCCCTACCGGCTGCTCGGCTGGTCCACCGGCGGCATCATCGCCCACGCCCTGGCCACCCACCTCCAGGCCGAGGGAGAGGACGTCGAACTCCTCGCGATCCTCGACGCCTACCCCGCCGAGGGCTTCCGCGACCTGCCCGTGCCCGACCACGCCGAAGCCCTCGAATCCCTCCTGACGATGGGCGGGCACGGCCCCGAAAGCCTCGAAGGCAAGCCGCTGACCACCGCCAACGTCGTCGCCGTCCTCCAGCGCGAGGGCAGCCCGCTGGCCGCCCTGCCCACCCCCACCTTCGAGGCCCTGGCCGATGTCTACCTCAACACCAACGACCTGGTGCGGCGCTACGACCACCGCGTCTTCCACGGCGACGTGCTGTTCTTCCGGGCCACCGTCGACACCATCGACGACACCCTCACGCCCGACACCTGGACCCCGTACGTCAGCGGGCGCGTCGCCACCACGAACGTCGCCTGCTCTCACAAGGACATGACCCTGCCCGAGCCGATCGCGCACATCGCCCGCGTGATCGCCGACCGCCTGAGCGAGCAGACCCGGTGACCGCGCCCCGCACACCCCTGATCCCGCCCCGCGTTGCCGTCGTGGTCGTCTACACCGCCGCGATGTGCATGAACGGCCTGGACTCCACGATCGTCAACCCGGCCCTGTTCACCATCGCCGAGGACTTCGGCAGGCCCGTCTCGGCGGCCAACGCCGTCGAGACGGCCTTCCTGGTGGCCCTCGCGCTCGCCCTGCCCGTCGCGGGCTGGCTCGGTGACCGCTTCGGCACCAAGCGGGTCTTCCTCGGCGCGCTCGCCGTGTTCACCGCCGCCTCCGCGCTGTGCGGCCTCGCCCAGGACCTGCCGGTCCTGATCGCGGCACGGGCCGTGCAGGGCCTCGCGGGCGGACTGCTCACGCCCGTCGGCATGACGCTCCTGTTCCGGGCGTTCGCCCCGGACGAGCGGACGCGGCTTTCGAAGGTCCTCATCGTCCCCACCGCCCTGATGCCCGCGCTCGGCCCGCCGCTCGGCGGCCTGCTGACCGAACACCTCTCCTGGCACTGGCTGTTCTTCGTCAACGTCCCCGTCGGCGCCCTCGCGGTCCTCATCGGCGCGGTCGGCCTGCGCGAGCAGGTCGAGGGCGCCCGGGCGCGGTTCGACCGCGCCGGGTTCCTGCTCGCCACCCCGGCGCTCGGACTGCTCACCTACGCCCTCGGGTACGGGCCGTCCCACGGCTGGACCCGGCCCGCCGTCGCCGTGAGCGGCCTCCTCGGCGCCGCGCTGCTGGCGGCCGCCGTCGTCCACCTGCGGCGGGCCGCCGAACCCCTGCTGCGGCTGCGGCTTTTCACCGACCGCGCGTACGCGACCGGGTCGGCGCTCGCGGCCCTCACCTCGGCGGGCCTGATGGGGCTGCTCTTCGCCTTCCCGCTGCTGCACCAGGCGGCGCTCGGCGGCTCGGCCCTCGACGCGGGCCTGAGCGTCTTCCCCGAAGCCCTCGGTCTGCTGCTCGCCTCCCAGGTGGTGGACCGGCTGCTGCCCCGCCTCGGCCCGCGCCTGCTCGCCGTGCCCGCGCTGGCCGTGGCGACCGGGGTGTTCGCGCTGCTCGCGGTGGCGGGCGTCGCCGAACACGCCTGGGCCGTACGGGCGTTGATGTTCCTGGTTGGCCTGGTCCTCGGCACGGCCGTCCTCACCGTCCAGCTCGCGGGCTTCGCCACCCTCGCCCCACCGGACCTGGGCCAGGCCATGGGCCTGTTCCAGATCGTCCGGACCCTGGGCGGCGCGGCGGGCATCGCCCTGTGCGCGGCGCTCATCGGCGGCGGCCACGGCACGGGCGCCCCGGACGCCGGGCCCTACCGGGTGGCGGTGTGGTCGACGGCGGGTCTGGTGGCGGTGGCGGCGGTGGTGGCGCTGCGGCTGCCGGTGCGGGCGCCGGGGCCGCCGCCTCCTGACGACGAGACGGCGGAGGGCGCGGCGCGCGAGGCGCCGGTGGTCGCCTGAGCCCACGCGCCCCGGGCCTCGGGGAGGAACCCGTCGCGGGCTCCTCCCCAAGGCCCTTGCTCCTTTCCCCCGCTTTTCCCCTGCTTTCCCGGACCGCGCTCAGGGACGGAGCGTCTGCCCCTGAGCGTCCCCCTCGACGGCCGCCACATACGCGGCGGCCACCTCGGCGACGGGCGTGCCGTCGGCCGGGTCCATGCCCAGACCGACCAGGGTCTCCTTGACCCAGCCGGGGCTGACGACGTTGACGCGCAGGCCCCGGGGCAGCTCGGCGGCCGCGTTGCGGACGAAGCCCTCCAGGCCGCTGTTGACGAGCGCGCCCAGGGACCCGCCGGGCAACGGAGCCGCGAACGTACCCCCGGTCAGCGTGATCGACCCGCCGTCCCGCAGGTGCCGCACGGCCCGCCGGGCCAGGGCGACCTGTCCGAGCAGCTTGCCGCGCAACCCGTTCGCGAACGCGTCGTCCGTCACCGACGCCAGGTCCACCAGCGGCCCGCTGGCCGCGCAGCACACCACGGCGTCGAGGTCCCTCACCTCGTCGAACAGCGCGTCCAGCGAGGCGGGATCCGTCAGGTCCACCCTCGTCGGCCCGCCGCGCGAGGCCCGTACCACCTCATGGGTGGCCGCCAACGCGCCGACCACGGCGCTTCCGACCGTTCCGGTCGCTCCGATCACCAGTACCTTCATGCGCCGATCATGGCAGGGGCGGCGCGGGGAGCGTCAGGCGAGGAGGCGCGCGAGGCCCGTCGCCAGCCCGCCCCGCCAGCAGGCGTAGTCGTGGCCGCCGTTGAACTCCTCGTACGACACGTCGTACCCGCGCTCGCAGAGCACGGCGTGGAAGCGGCGGTTCTCGGCGAGGAGCAGCCACTCCTGGAGGCCGACCTCCAGATGGAGGCGGACGGGGCGGCGCGGGGCGGCGGCGTACTGGGCGGTGAGCCACTCCGTGCCGGACGCGTCGTCGGGCCACCAGAAGGAGCCGGACTGGGACAGGGCCAGGCCGAAGCGGTCGGGGCGGTGGTGGGCGGCGAACGCGGCGCTGAGGCCGCCCGCGCTCTGGCCCGCCACGACGGTCCGCTCGGGGCGCGTGTCGGCGCCGTGGCGCGCGGCGGCCCACGGCAGCAGCACGTCCGCGAGCCAGTCGACGAACGGCGCGCTGCACGCGAGGTCCTGGGCGCGGCGCCCCATGGTGTCCACGAGGAGCGCCACGGTGGGCGGCAGCGCGCCGTCCGCGTGCAGGTTGTCGAGGACGTCGCCGACGCCGAGGACGGGCCCCCACATCTCGCCGTCGAACAGGACCGCCACCGCGTACGGCCCGCCGTCGGGCGCATGGCCGGGCGGCAGGTGGGCGGTGATCCGGCGCCCGTCGACCTCGGCGGTGACGGTGGTGCCGCGCGGCACGCCGGGGCGCCGCGCGGTGTGCGGCTGCGCGGGGGCGTCGGGCAGGGCGAGGACGGACGCGGGGGCGCGGCCGTCGCGGGCGGGCAGGCCGGGGGCGGGGTTGAGCGGGTCGGGCACGGCGGCGTCGAGGACGGCGATCCAGGACGCGCGGTCGGTGCGCAGCAGGTCCTCGCGGTGGCCGTGGCCGGGCAGGAACTGGTAGGAGGCGCGGTGGTCGGCCCGCAGCCGGTGGCTGAGCGCCCACACGGACGTGCCCGCGACGCGCCGCATCAGATGGCCGGTCAGGTCTCCGGCGTGGCGGTCCTTGTCGGTGACGGTGTGCAGCAGGGTGAGGACGCCGGTGGCGGGCCGCGCGGGCTCGTCGCGCCACAGGAAGGTGACGAGCCGGTGGCGGGGGTCGCCGTCGGGGTCGGCCTCGACCAGGGGCGCGCCCGCGGCCTCGACGCGGAGCCAGAACTCCCGCTCGGCGCCGGGGACCTGGGCCTGGACGGCCTGGGCGAGGGTGCGCAGGAGCGGGCTGCGGAGGTCGGTCACGGGGCGGGTGCCTCTCGGTACGGAGATGGGGGGCGGGGGAGCGGGCCGGTCAGACGCGGGTGGCGGCGGAGCGGCCGAGCAGCACCCACAGCAGGAAGGGTCCGCCGAGGACGGTCGTCACGACGCCCACCGGCAGTTCGGAGCCGGAGAACGCGATCCGCCCCAGGGTGTCGGCGGCGACGACGAGCAGCGCCCCGGTGAGCATCGACCCGATGAGCGGCACCCGCAGCGGCCCGGCGAGGCGCGCCGCGATGACCGGTGAGGCGAGGGCGACGAACCCGACGGGTCCGCAGACGCCGACGGCGAGCCCGGCGAGCGCCACCGCGAGCCCCAGGCAGAGCAGCCGGGTGCGGGCGGGGCCCGCGCCGAGCGAGGCCGCGGTGTCGTCGTCGAACCGCAGCACCCCCAGGTGCCGGGCGGTCACGACGGCGAGCGGGACGAGGACGGCGAGCCCGATGAGGACGGGTACGGCGACGGAGTAGCCGCGCCCGTTGAGGCTGCCGGAGGTCCACACGTACAGGGAGCTGGCGGAGTTGAGGGAGCGCCGGGCGAGCACGACCTGGGTGATGGCGGAGGCGAGCGCGGACATCGCGAGCCCCACGACCAGGACGCGGTAGCCGCGCTGTCCGGGCCCGCCGGAGACGGCGGTGACGACGAGGACGGCGACGAGCGCGCCGATGGGACCGGCCCACCAGGCGCCGAACGTGCCGGTGGAGCTGAGCGCGACGGACAGCAGGACGGCCGCGGTGGCGCCGTCGTTGACGCCCAGGAGTTCGGGCGTGGCGAGGCGGTTGCGGGCCAGGGTCTGGGTGAGGCACCCGGCGAGGCCGAGGGCGGCGCCCGCGACGAGCCCGGCGACGATCCGGCCGAGGCGGAACTTCTGCACGAGCAGTACGTCGAACCGGTCGCCCTGGCCGAGCACGGCGTGGAAGGTGCGGGCGATGCCCATGTCGCTCTGCCCGGTGTACGCGGACAGGACCACGGCGCAGGCGAGCAGCGCCGCGAGGGCGACGGCGGCGAGCGCGGACCGCCGGGCCACCAGCAGCGACAGCGGTCCGCGGCGCAGCACGAGCAGGCCGGAGGTGTGCGAGGGCGCGGGGCGCGGGGTGCGCGGGGCTGAGGGGAGGCGGCGCTTGCGGCGCGCGGGGGCCGCGTCGCCCGTGGCGGGGTCGGTCATGCCCATGGCCGCCATGTGCCGGGAGCGGACGATGCCGATGAGGACGGGCGCGCCGATGAGCGCGATGATGACGGACACCGGTGCCTCGTAGGGCCGTGCGACCACGCGGGCGGCGACGTCGGCGGTGGTGAGGACGGCGGCGCCGACGAGCCCGGCCAGGGCGATCCGGGCGGGCAGCCGGGGGCCCGCGAGGCTCCGGGCGACGAACCCGGCGAGCAGGCCGAGGAAGGAGACGGGCCCGGCGAGGGCCACGGCGGCGGCGGTCAGCAGGGTCACGGCCGCAGCGACGGCGGTACGGGTCGTGCCGGGCCGGTGGCCGAGGCCGCGCGCCAGGTCGTCGCCGAGGGCGAGCGCCGCGAGCGGCCGGACGACCAGGGCGGCGAGCAGCAGCCCCAGGGCGAGCACCGGGGCGAGCCGGACGAGGTCGCCGTACCCCTCGACGCCCGCGAGCGAGCCGAGCACCCAGAACCGGAACCGGTCGTAGGTCTCGGCGGAGTTGACGACGATGACGCTGGTGAGCCCGCCGAAGGTGGCGCCGAGCGCCGACCCGGCGAGCACCAGGCGCATCGGGGAGCCGCCGCGCCCGGCGATCAGCAGGACCAGGCCGCTGGCGACGACGGCGCCGGTGAACGCGCAGACCAGATAGGCGTATCCGCTGTCGACGCCGAGGAGGGCGATGCCCGCGACGACGCCGAGGGACGCGCCCGCGTTCACGCCGAGCAGCCCGGTCTCCGCGAGCGGGTTGCGGGTGACGGCCTGGAGGAGGCACCCGGCGACACCGAGGGCGGTGCCGACGAGGACGGCGGTCAGGGTGCGCGGAAGGCGCAGGTCGCCGATGACCAGGGCGAGCCGGGCGTCGTCGCGGGCGCCGCCGCGGTCGAGGAGGTAGTCGAGGGCGCCGCCGGGGCCGACCTCACCGGCGCCCACGGACAGCGACACCGCGCACAGCAGCACCACCAGGACGGCGAGGGCCGCCAGGGAGACGAGGACCTTTCGGCCGCCGGGCGGCCGCGGGGCCGCGAGGGGGGTGTCCGTCTCCCGTGCAGGCGGGTGCGTCAACTGCTCGGGTGGCGGCGGTACTTCGGCGGGGCGCCCGGGGGACCCCGCTTGCTGCGTGTGCATGCAGTGAGGTTAGCCTAACCAAACATATTGCGACCGTTGGGGGCGGTCGGCGGCGCGCTTCGTATGTATTAGGTTAGCCTTACCTAACATTCACTGGGGGAGTCGCCCATGCCTGACCACATACCCGGCGCCCGCGCCACGCTCGCCGACCGCACCGCCCTCGTCACCGGGGCGGGTCAGGGCATCGGAGCGGCCGTCGCCGAGGCCCTCGCCGCCGACGGCGCCCACGTCATCGCCACCGACCGCACCGCCGACGGCGTCGACAAGCTCGCCGCCCAGTGGCCCGAGCACCCGGCCCGGCGGCACACCGGCGCGACGGGCACCCTCACCCCGTACGCCATGGACGTCACCGACGCGGCGGCCGTCGACGCCCTGGTGGACCGCGTCGAGCGCGAACACGGCCCCCTCGACGTCCTCGTCAACGTGGCGGGCATCCTCCGCCCCGGCCCCGCCGCCGAACTCGCCGACGCCGACTGGGCGGACACCTTCGCCGTGAACACCACCGGCGTGCTCCACACCTGCCGCGCCGCGGCCCCCCGCATGGCGGCCCGCGGCCGCGGCAGCATCGTCACCGTCGGCTCCAACGCCGCCGGGGTGCCCCGCACCGGCATGGCCGCCTACGCCGCCTCCAAGGCCGCCGCCGCCATGTACACCAAGTGCCTCGGCCTGGAGCTGGCCCGCAGCGGAGTGCGCTGCAACGTCGTCGCGCCCGGCTCCACCGACACCGCCATGCAACGCGCCCTGTGGGCCGACGACGACGCCCCGCGCCGCGTCGTCGACGGCGACCCGGCCACGTACCGCACCGGCATCCCGCTCGGCCGCATCGCCCAGCCCCGCGACATCGCGGAGGCCGTGCTCTTCCTTGCCTCCGACCGCGCCCGCCACATCACCCTGCAGGAGCTGTACGTCGACGGCGGCGCCACCCTCCGCTGACCGCACCCCGCACCGCACCCCGCACACCCCCTCACCCACGGCCGCGCTCCGTCCACCCGTACGCGGATGACGGACCGCGAGAGACCGTGGGAGAAACGGAGTCCCCGTGTCGACGGCACCCGATGTCGCCACACACGCCGCCGCCCTCGCCGACCCCACCCACCCGGCCGTCGGCGCCGCCACCGCGCTCCTGGCCGACTATGGCCCCGGCGCCCGCTTCCTCGGCACCCCCAGCCGCACCGTCCTCGGCCACGGCACCCACAGCGAGGTGCCGCACGACGACAGACCGCTGGCCGCGAGAGTCGCCGGTACGCTCGCCGACGCCCGTGCCGCGGGCGTCGAGGCGCCGGTCGTCATCGGCGCCGTGCCCTTCGACCAGTCGGCCCCCGCCGCGCTCGCCGTGCCCGAAGCGCTGCGCGACGCGCCGCCGCTGGCCGCCGACCCGCTGATCGCGCTGCCCGCCGAGCCGCCCGCCGCCGCCGACTGGCGCATCCGCCAGGTGCCCGCGCCCGACGCCTACGGCTCCGCCGTCGCCGCCGCCGTCGAACGCATGTGGCGTGGCGAGTTCAGCAAGGTCGTGCTCGCCCGCACCCTCGAACTCGACTCCGCCGCGCCCGTCGACGTGCCCGCCATGCTCCAGCGCCTGGCCCGGCGCGACCCCACCGGCTACACCTTCGCGCTGCCCACGGGCCCCGGCCGCACCCTCATCGGCGCCAGCCCCGAACTGCTGGTCTCCCGCCGCGGCCGGCGCGTGGTCGCCAACCCGCTCGCCGGGTCCGTGCCGCGCAGCGACGACCTCGCCGAGGACGTGCGCCGCGCCGCGGCCCTGCTCCAGTCCTCCAAGGACCTGCACGAGCACGCCGTCGTCGTCCACGCCGTGCACCAGGCCCTCGCGCCGCACTGCGCGGACATGACCGTCCCCGCCCAGCCCACCCTGACCCGCACCGCCGCCATGTGGCACCTGTCCACGACGGTCACCGGCACCCTCGCCAGCCCCGCGACCTCCGCCCTCGAACTCGCCTGCGCCCTGCACCCCACGCCCGCCGTCTGCGGCACGCCCACCGCCACCGCCCGCGAGGTCATCCGCGAGAGCGAGCCCTTCGACCGCGGCTTCTTCACCGGCATGGTCGGCTGGGGCGACGCCTCCGGCGACGGCGAGTGGGTCGTCACCATCCGCTGCGCCGAGGCCGAGGGCAGCGCACTGCGCCTGTACGCGGGCGCGGGCGTCGTCGCCGCGTCCGAACCGGAGGCCGAGACCGCCGAGACCGCCGCCAAGTTCCGCACCTTCCTCGCCGCCGTGGGAGCCGAGCTGTGACTGCCACCCCTGCCACCCCTGACATCCCTCCTACCCCGGACACCCCTGCCGCCCCGGACACCCTTGCCACCCCGGACACCCCTGACGCGCCCACCTGGCCCGCCGAGTTCGCCGAGCGCTACCGCGCCGCGGGCTGGTGGCGCGGCGAGACCTTCGGGCAGATGCTGCGCGAGCGGGCCACCGCCCACCCCGACCGGATCGCGATCGTCGACCCGGCCACCGAACGCCGCTGGACCTACGGCGAACTGGACGCCCGCGCCGACCGGCTCGCCGCGGGCATGGCCGCCCGCGGCATCGCCCCGGGCGACCGCGTCGTGGTGCAACTCCCCAACATCGCCGAGTTCTTCGAAGTGGTCTTCGCGCTCTTCCGGATCGGCGCGCTGCCGGTGTTCGCGCTGCCCGCGCACCGCGAGACGGAGATCTCCTACTTCTGCCGCTTCACCGAGGCCGCCGCCTACGTCATCGCCGCCGAGCACGGCGGCTACGACTACCGCGCCCTCGCCGCGACGGTCCGCGCGGACGTGCCCACACTGCGGCACGTGTGGGTCGCGCAGGGGGACCCGGGGGACTTCGAGTCCCTGGCCGACGTGCCCGCCGAGCCCGTGGACCTGCCCGGACCGGCCCCGCACGACCTCGCCTTCCTCCAGCTGTCCGGCGGCAGCACCGGCGTGCCCAAGCTCATCCCGCGCACCCACGACGACTACCTCTACTCGCTGTGGGGCTCCAACGAGATCTGCGGCGTCGACGAGCACAGCGTCTACCTGTGCGTCCTCCCGGCCGCCCACAACTTCCCGCTGTCGTCGCCGGGCACCCTCGGCGCGCTGTACGCGGGCGCCCGCGTCGTCCTCTGCCCGCGGCCCGGGCCCGAGACCGCCTTCCCGCTCATCGAGCGCGAGCGCGTCACCCTCACCGGCATCGTGCCGCCGCTCGCCCTGCTGTGGACCGAGGCGGCGGCCACCACGGAGTACGACCTCAGCAGCCTCGACGTGCTCCTCGTCGGCGGCGCCAAGTTCAGCGAGGAGGCCGCCCGCCGGGTGCGGCCCACCCTCGGCTGCACCCTCCAGCAGGTCTTCGGCATGGCCGAGGGACTGGTCAACTACACGCGCCTGGACGACCCCGAGGAGACCATCGTCACCACCCAGGGCCGCCCCATCTCGCCGGACGACGAGATCCGCGTCGTCGACGACGAGGACAACGACCTGCCCGTCGGCGCCACCGGCCACCTCCTCACCCGCGGCCCCTACACCATCCGCGGCTACTGGCGGGCCCCCGAGCACAACGCCCGCTCCTTCACCGCCGACGGCTTCTACCGCACCGGCGACATCGTCCGCCTCACCGACACCGGCCACCTGGTGGTGGAGGGCCGCGCCAAGGACCAGATCAACCGCGGCGGCGAGAAGATCGCCGCCGAGGAGGTCGAGAACCACCTCCTCGCCCACCCGGCCGTGCACGACGCCAACGTCGTCGGCGAGCCCGACCCGTACCTCGGCGAGCGCACCTGCGCCTATGTGATCCTGCGCCCCGGCGTCGAACCGCCCAAGGCGGTCGCCGTCAAGCGCTTCGTCCGCGAGCGGGGCCTGGCCGCGTACAAGGTGCCCGACCGCGTCGAGTTCGTGGACGCCTTCCCGCAGACGGGCGTCGGCAAGATATCGAAGAAGGACCTCAGATCGGCCGCCGCGAACACGGCCCAGGACCACCCCCGCCCCTGAGGACCGCCCCGCCCCCCCTCGACCCCCGCCCGCACCCCCGTCCCCACCCCCACTTCCGTCCCCGTCCCCTTCCCCGCCCCCGACCGAACGAGAGACACCGCACCATGGCCCTGCCCGCCATCCGCCCCTACCCCATGCCCACCGCCGACGCGCTGCCGCCCAACCGCGTCGACTGGACCGTGGATCCCGCGCGCGCCGTGCTGCTCGTGCACGACCTGCAGAACTACTTCCTGTCCGCGTACGACAGCGAGGCCGCGCCGATCCCCGAACTCCTCGCCAACGTCAGGGCGTTGAAGGAGCGCGCGGCGGCCCTCGGCGTCCCGGTGGTGTACACCGCGCAGCCCGGCGGGCAGACCCCCGCCGAGCGCGGGCTCCAGCAGGACTTCTGGGGCTCGGGGCTGCCCGACGACCCGAAGGCGGCCGCCATCGCCGACGCCGTGGCGCCCGCCGACGGCGACGAGATCCTCACCAAGTGGAAGTACAGCGGGTTCGTCCGCACGGGCCTGGAGGACCGGCTGCGCGCGCTCGGCCGCGACCAGCTCGTCGTCACCGGCGTGTACGCCCACATCGGCGTCCTGATGACCGCGTGCGACGCGTGGATGCGCGACATCCAGGCCTTCGTCGTGGCCGACGCGGTCGCGGACTTCTCCGCCGACGACCACGCGATGGCCCTGCGCTGGGCCGCCGGGCGCTGCGCCGTCGTGACCACCACCGGCACCGTCCTCAACGGGAAGTGAGCGCCGTGGCCCTGACGTTCGATCAGCTGCGCGAGGACATCGCCGACGTGCTCGGCGAGGACGTCGAGGACATCCCCCTCGACGAGAACCTCGTCGACTACGGCCTGGACTCGGTCCGCCTGATGGCCCTGGCCGGACGCTGGCGGGACGCCCACGGCGTACGCGTGGAGGTCGCCGACCTCGCGGAGAACCCGGCGGTGGAGGAGTGGGCCGCGCTGCTCGGCCTGCGCGCCTGACGCGGCGTCAATATCATTTCTCCTTACGTAAACTGGTCTACACCCTTGACTGGTATAGACCAAGGCGGGTTGACTGCGCCCCAGTCCGTCTCGGCCCCCACCGTGGCACGTCGCCGCACCGAGGAGTGAAGAGATTGAACGAGCGCAAGAACGCCCGTCCGACGTACTCCCCGCCCCAGGACCCTGGTCGGCGCCAGGCAGGCCGCCCCGGCGGCCTGGCCGCCCGGGTCCGTGAACGCGCCCGGCGGCTGCGGCCGTTGCTCGCCGGGACCGCCGCCACCGGGGCCGCCGCTTTGCTCGCCGTGCTCCTCCCCACGGCCCCCGCGACGGCGGCCCCGGCCGCCGCACCCGCCTGCGCGGCGGCGTGGCAGTCCGGCTCCGTCTACACCAATGGCGCCACCGTCTCGCACGGCGGTCACAACTGGCAGGCCAAGTGGTGGACCCGCGGCGAGACGCCCGGCACCACCGGGCAGTGGGGAGTCTGGGTGGACAAGGGCGCGTGCGGCGACGAGCCGGGCCCCTCGGACTTCATCGTGACCGAGGCCCAGTTCGAGCAGATGTTCCCGAACCGGAAGCCGTTCTACACCTACCAGGGCCTCGTCGACGCCCTGAAGGCCTACCCCGAGTTCACCAAGACCGGCACCGAGGAGGTCCGCAAGCGCGAGGCGGCCGCCTTCCTCGCGAACGTCAGCCACGAGACCGGCGGCCTCGTCCACGTCGTGGAGCAGAACCAGGCCAACTACCCGCACTACTGCGACAAGACCCAGCCCTACGGCTGCCCCGCGGGCAACGACGCCTACTACGGCCGCGGCCCCATCCAGCTGAGCTGGAACTTCAACTACAAGGCCGCGGGTGACGCGCTCGGCATCGACCTGCTGAACAACCCCTGGCTGGTGGAGCGGGACCCGTCCGTCGCCTGGCAGACCGGCCTGTGGTACTGGAACACCCAGAAGGGCCCGGGCACGGTGACCGGCCACCAGGCCATCGTCGACGGCCACGGCTTCGGCGAGACCATCCGCAGCATCAACGGCACCCTGGAGTGCAACGGCGGCAACCCGGCGCAGGTGAAGAGCCGGATCGACCGCTTCCAGCAGTTCGTGAAGATCCTCGGCACGACGCCGGGTGACAAGCTGAGCTGCTGACGCACCCTCAGTCAAGGGCGCCCCGACGGAAGTTGGGGCGCCCTTTCGCGTGCGCTGGCGCGGACCGGCCGCGCGGCCGACGCCACCGATCGACCGATTGGTCACGCTGCGCATTCCGAGTGCTACCCTCCGTTGCTGTTCTGTCACCCTGAGCACCTACAGAGGTCCATGTGAAGGTCGTCTGCGTCGGAGGCGGGCCCGCCGGTCTGTACTGCGCCATCCTGCTGAAGCGGCAGGACCCGGCCGCCGAGATCACCGTCCACGAGCGCAACCCGGAGGGCTCCACCTACGGCTGGGGCGTCACGTACTGGCAGGGGCTGCTCGACCGGCTCCACGCACACGACCCCGAGACCGCCCGCGCCATCGAGGAGCACTCCGTACGCTGGAGCGACGGCGTCGCGCACGTACGCGGAGTGACGACCCGTCACCACGGCGACCAGGGCTTCGGCGTCGGCCGCCACCGCCTGTTGGAGATCCTCGCCGAGCGGGCCCGCGACCTCGGCGTGCGCCTGGAGTTCGCGGACGAGGTCGCCGCCGACGACCCGCGCGCCGCCGCCGACCTGGTGGTGGCCGCCGACGGCCTGCACAGCACCCTGCGCACCCGGCACGCCGACCACTTCGGCACCCAGATCAGGAGCGGGCGCAACCAGTACATCTGGCTCGGCACCCCCAAGGTCTTCGACGCCTTCACCTTCGCCTTCCAGGACACCGACCACGGCTGGATCTGGTGCTACGCCTACGGCTACGGCCCCGAGGGCAGCACCTGCGTCGTCGAGTGCGCCCCCGAGACCTGGACCGGGCTCGGCCTCGACCAGACCAACGAGGCCGACGGGCTCGCCCTCCTGGAGAAGCTCTTCGCCGAACTCCTCGACGGCCACCCCCTGATCGGCCGCTCCGCCTCCCACGGCCGCGCCCAGTGGCAGGCCTTCCGCACCGTCACCAACCGCACCTGGCACCGCGGCAACGTCGTCCTGCTCGGCGACGCCGCCCACACCACGCACTACTCCATCGGCGCGGGCACCACCCTCGCCCTGGAGGACGCCATGGCCCTCGCCGGAGCCCTGCGCACGCACGCGCGCCTGCCCGACGCCCTCGCCGCGTACGAGCGCGAACGCCGGTCCGCCCTCCTGTCGGTGCAGAGCGCGGCCCGCTACAGCGCCCAGTGGTACGAGCAGCTGCCGCGCTACATCGACCTGCCGCCGCACCGCATGTTCACCCTGCTCGGCCAGCGGCACTCGCCCCTGCTGCCGTATGTGCCGCCGCAGGTGTACTACGGCCTCGACAAGACCGCGGGTCGGCTCAAGGCACTGCGCGGCCTCAAGCGCTGGCTGGGCCCGAAGGTCGCGCGCACGCTCCAGAAGGGGCGCCAGTAGCGGCGCCGAGCGCGCGCCGGGGCATGGCGGCGCTCCCGGTCACGCCGCACCGGCGAGCGTCGCGGCCACCACCTTGCGCACGGCCTCGCGCTCGGGCGGCGGGCCCGTGCGGTCGGCGAACAGCATGTGTCCGGCGCCGATCAGCAGGGGCGCGAGGGCGTCGACGTCGGCGTCCGCCGCGAGGCGCCCCAGGGCGCGCTCGGCGGTCAGGTACGAGGCGATCACGGCCGTGGCCTCCGTGAGGAGCGGGACGCCGGTCGGGGTGGTCCGGCGCAGCCGGGCGCGCAGCTCGTCCCGCGAGGTGACCAGGCCGACGATCGCCACGGCCACCGACCCGAAGAGGTCGGTGAGGGCATCCGCCAGGTGGTCGGCCACCGCCCCCGTCCCGGCGGACTCCCGCAGCGCCGCCGAGCGCGCGTCGAGCCGGGCGATCCGGTCGCGGACCAGCTCGGCGAGGAAGGCGTCGAAGTCGCTGAAGTGCCGGTGCAGCACGCCCTTGGCGCAGCCCGCCTCCGTGGTGACCGCCCGGCTGGTGAGCCCGCTCGGCCCGGCCCGCAGCAGGACGCGCTCCGCCGCCTCGAACAACTGCTCCCGCGCGTCGCGCAGGGCCACTCCCGTGGGCATGCCGGTCCTCCTTCGTTCCCAGGGATCCTACGGGGATCCGGTGCACCGCCGGTTGACGAGTGGGCAAGTGCCCACCATAGTGGGCGCATGCCCACACTGCCGTCGGGGCACACCCCCGAACCCGCCGCGGAGTCCCACCACGCACGCCAGGTCGCCGAGTCGTTCGGCGCGGACGCCGCCCGCTACGACCGGGCCCGGCCGCGCTATCCGGACGCCATGGTGGCGGCCGTCGTCGCCCGGACCCCGGGCCCCGAGGTCCTGGACGTCGGCTGCGGCACCGGCATCGCCGCCCGCCAGTTCCAGGCCGCGGGCCGCACGGTCCTCGGCGTGGACGTCGACGCGCGCATGGCCGCGTACGCGCGCGGCGCGGGCGTCGACACCGAGGTGGCGGCGTTCGAGTCCTGGGACCCCGGCGGCCGTGCCTTCGACGCCGTCGTCGCCGGGCAGACCTGGCACTGGGTCGACCCGGTCGCCGGGGCCGCCAAGGCCGCCCGGGTGCTGCGGCCCGGCGGCTGCCTCGCCCTGTTCTGGAACACCTTCCGCCCCGCGCCCGCCGTCGCCGAAGCCCTCGCGGCCGCCCACCGGCGCGCCCTGCCCGACGCGCCCCTCAACCCCTGGACGCCCGCCGCGCTCGACGGCAGCACGGCGGTCCTGGAGCGGGCCGCCGACGGGATCGACCGGAACGGCGCGTTCGGCCCGCCGACCGAGTACCGCTTCCCCTGGGAGCGCACCTACTCCCGCGAGGAGTGGCTCGACCAGGTCCGCACCCACGGCGGCGTCGGCCAGCTCCCGCCGCCCCTGCTGGAGCGTCTCCTCGCGGAGACCGGCGCCGCGGTCGACGCGCTGGGCGGCGCCGTCACGATGCCGTACGCGACGGTCCTGCTCACCGCGGCCCGCACCGCCACCCCCTGAGACGCCGGTGCGATCATGACCTGTCATGAGCACAGACGACGGCACCCGGGGGAGCGGCGCTGAGGGCGAGCGGGACACCGGCGGCTGGCCCGACGTCCCCGGTGACACGGCACTGACCATCAAGCTGCCCGCCGCCGACCCGCTGGTGCGCGCCGGGTTCCCCGCCCACGTCACCGTGCTCTACCCGTTCCTGCACACCAGCCGCCTCGACGCCCGTGTCCACCGCGAGCTGACCGGTCTCTTCGCCGGGCACGACGCCTTCGACCTGACGCTCGCGGAGTTCGGCCGCTACCCGGGCGTGCTCTACCTCGACCCGTGGCCGCACGACCCGGTCACCGCCCTCACCAAGGCCCTCACCCTGCGCTGGCCCGAAGCGGTGCCCTACCGGGGGATCTTCGGCGCCGGACTGGCCCCGCACGTCACGGTCGCCAACAGCGAGGGCCCCGCCACGGAGGACACCGTGTACGAGGCCCTGCGCGCCGAGCTGGCCCCGGCGCTGCCGCTGACCTGCCCCGTCCGCGCGGTGCACCTCATTGTCTGGGACGGGCAGCGGTGGCGGGACCGGGCGGCGTACCGGCTCCGCCTCTGAGGCCCCGCCTCCCGGGCGGTGCGCCCGTCAGTGGCGCACCAGGCAGAACGGGTGCCCCGCCGGGTCCGCGTAGACGCGCCAGGTGCCCCCGCCGGAGGTGTCGTCGAGCACGGTCGCGCCCCGGGCCAGGACCTCCTCCTGCGCCCGGTCCAGGTCCGCGACGCCGAAGTCCAGGTGGAACTGCTGGGGCAGCGCGGGGTCCGGCCACGTCGGCGGCCGGTGGTCCGCGACCCGCTGGAAGGCGAGCACGAGCCCGGACGGCGCGTGCAGGGTGGCCCAGTCCTCGCCGACCGCCCACCGCCGGTCGGGCCTGTTCACCGCGCCGCCGAGCAGCGACTGGTAGAAGACGGCCAGCTCATGGGGGTCCGGGCAGTCGAGGACGACGCACTGGAGGTCGGCGATCATGCCGGGAGATCCTAGACGAGCGCGGACGGCGGCCGCCGCGCGGACCGGGGAGCGCGGGTGGGCCCCGCTGTCCGGGCCGGTGCCGCCGTACCGGCGTCGGGGGTCAGGCAGCCCAGTGCGCCGGGCGCTCCAGGTTCTTCGGGATCCGCGTCGCCGCGTCCCCGCGCGCGGCGTTCAGCTGCGGCTGCGTGAGGAAGAGCGCGCCCGTCAGGTCCGCGCCGCGCAGGTCGGTGTCCCGCATGTCGGCGCCGATCAGGTCGGCGTCGCGCAGGTCCGCGCCGGACAGGTCGGCGGCGACCAGCAGCGCGCCGCGCAGGCTGGCGCCCCGCAACCGCGCGCCGCGCAGCCGGGCGCCCATGAGGTGGGCGCCCCGGTGGTTCTTCTTGCGGCCCGGGACCGCCGCGCGGGCCAGTTCGCTGGCGCGCAGCAGCAGCGGGTTCACCTCGCCGCGCACGGCGTCGACGTCCACGGCGAGCAGTGCGTCGGGCGCCTGGCGGGTCAGCGCGTCGATCCGGTCGTAGGCGCGGCGCAGCTCCGCGCGCACCGGCCGGGCGGCGGCGAGGTCGAGGGCCTCGGCCGTGTACTTCAGCAGCTCGTGCAGATGGCGTACGACGGGGAAGACCTCGTACATCGTGCGCGCGGAACCCGGCTCGTCCCGCCAGCTCACACCCCCGAACGTGACCTGCGAGACCTTCTGACCGGCGCCGAAGCAGTCGAACACGGTGCACCCCTGGTACCCGCTGTCGCGCAGCCGCGCGTGGATCGCGCACCGGAAGTCGTCCTGGAGGTTGCCGCACGGCGTCCCGGCCGACTTGTTCACCGGGAAGTCCGACGACCGCGCGAACGGCAGCGCCACGCAGCACAGGCCGAAGCAGTCACCGCAGTCGGCCCGCAGATCGGGGTGGGCGGTGTGCGAGGTGGGCGCGGGCACGGCGGTGACTCCTGATGCGGCGGTCGGCGGTCGTAGGTCCGGGAAGCGGGCGCGGCGCCGGGGCCCGCCCGCCGAGGAGCGCGGGCGGCTCACGCGGGGGCCCTCGCGGGGCTAGTCCTGGCTGCCCTGCTCGGCCCGTTCCGCCTGCTCGGCCTGCTTGGCCTTGACGCGGGCCGCTTCCTTGCGGACCTCGGCCTGCGTGGCGCGCTCACGCTCCAGCCACTCCGGGCGTTCTTCCTTCAGGGCCTCGATCTGGGCCGTGGTGAGCGCGTCCGTGACGCCGCCGCGGGCGAGCCCCGAGATGGACACGCCGAGCTTGGCCGCCACGACCGGGCGGGGGTGCGGGCCGTCGCGGCGCAGCTCCCGCAGCCACGCGGGCGGGTCGGCCTGGAGCGCGTTCAGCTCGGCCCGGGAGACGACACCCTCCCGGAACTCGGCGGGGGTGGCCTCGAGGTACACACCCAGCTTCTTCGCCGCGGTCGCGGGCTTCATCGTCTGGGTGGTCTGGTGCGACGTCATACGACAAGGGTAACGATCAGCCGGGCGGGCTCCGACCACGAGCGGCCGGGGGCGGACAGCGGGAGGGCCGCCCCGGCCGGTGAGCCGCGCCACGGCTACGGCCGGTAGTCTGGCGAGGTGACAGCCTCGGAAGACCCGCCCGCGTTCCGGCTCGCCTACGTCCCCGGGGTGATGCCCGCGAAGTGGGTGCGCATCTGGAACGAGCGGCTGCCCGACATCCCCCTCACCCTCGTGCCGGTGGCCCCGGGGGAGGCGTGCGCGGTGCTGCGGGCGGGGGAGGCGGACGCCGGACTCGTGCGGCTTCCGGTGGACGGACCGGACCTGAGCGCCATCCCGCTGTACACGGAGACGACGGTCGTCGTGGCGCCCAAGGACCACATCGTCGCGGCCGTCGACGAGGTGTCCCTGGAGGAGCTGGCCGACGACATCCTGCTGCACCCCCTCGACGACACCCTCGACTGGGAGCGCCCGCCGGGCAGGCCCGCCTTCGAGCGCCCGGCCACCACCGCCGACGCCATCGAACTGGTCGCCGCGGGCATCGGCCTGCTCGTCGTACCGCAGTCCCTGGCCCGGCTGCACCACCGCAGGGACCTCACCTACCGCCCGGTCTCCGACGCCCCCGCGTCGCGCGTCGCTCTGTCGTG
This sequence comes from Streptomyces sp. G45, assembly GCF_049542095.1. Taxonomy (NCBI): domain Bacteria; kingdom Bacillati; phylum Actinomycetota; class Actinomycetes; order Kitasatosporales; family Streptomycetaceae; genus Streptomyces; species Streptomyces sp. G45. The sequence continues at coordinate 8,459,185 of NZ_JBMUZU010000001.1, forward strand.
GCCGCAGGACGCGACGACCGACCAGGTGGAGGACTTCATCGGCATCGTCCGCGGCCGCACCGTCAACAGCACGCGCGGCCGCCGCGCCGAGCCGTCGGCGGAGCAGCAGCCCAAGGGCGGCAAGGGCGGCAAGGGCACCGCGAAGTCCCCGCAGGGCGGTGCCCGCCGCAAGCCCGCCCCCGGCGGCCAGGCCGCCAGAGGGCAGCGCCGCGGCGGTCAGAAGCCCGCGAAGCCCGCCAGGCGCGGCAAGCCGCGCCGCCGGTCGTGACCTCCGCCCGCACCCGGCGACCGGCGGGCCGCCACGTCCTTGAAGCATCACCGGCCGGTTCCGGGGAACCCGCGTCGCCCGGGAGGTGGCGCGGTGGGGCGGAGCGGGGTGCTTCAGATGCGGCGGGCGGCTGACGGCCGGGTCGTCGAGGTGGCGGCGCGGGCCGGTTTCGCGGCCCGCGGGGTGATCTATCTGCTGGTGGGCGTGCTGGCGCTGCGGATCGCGGCGTCCGACGACGGGCGGCAGGCCGACCGAGGGGGCGCGCTGGCGGAGATCGCGCGGCGGCCGTTCGGGAACGCCCTGCTGTGGATGCTCGGCCTCGGACTCGCCGGGATGGCCCTGTGGCGGCTCACGGAAGCCGTGTTCGGCCAGGCCGGACCCGACGGCCGCAAGCCGGGCAGGCGGCTCGCGTCCGCAGGCCGGTGCGTCCTGTACTGCGTCCTGAGCTATCTGGTCCTGGCCTACGCGGCCGGGGACCAGGGCAGCGGAAGCGGCTCCTCCGACCGGCACTCCGACGACGTCACCGCGACCGCCCTCGGCTGGCCCGCGGGGCAGTGGATCGTGGGCGCGGCGGGCGTGGGGATCGCGGTGGCGGGGCTGTGGATCGGCGGCCGGGCCGTGCTGCGCAAGTACCGCAAGCGGCTGCGGATGGGGGAGATGTCCGCCGGGGTGCGCCGCGCGGTGGACGTGCTCGGCGTGGTCGGCGGGCTCGGGCGGGGCTGCCTGTTCGCCGCAGCCGGTGCCTTCGCCGTCGTCGCCGCGGTGGACCACGAGCCGGGCAAGGCCAAGGGCGTCGACGACACGCTGCGGTCCTTCAGCCACACCCCGGCCGGGCCGTGGCTGCTCGTGGCCGTCGCTCTGGCGCTCGCGGCCTTCGGCCTGTTCTCCTGGGCCCAGGCCCGCTGGCGCAAGGTGTGAGACCCGGCGCCGTTCACCGGCGGACGGCGGCGACGTCGGGCCGTTCCGCGGTCACCAGCGGACGGCCGTGAAGTCGATGGGCTCGGGCCGCAGCAGACGGGTGCGCTCGGTCAGCTCCCGCAGCCGCCGCGCCATGTCGTCGGCCGGGAGGCGGCGCCGGTCCCCGTGCCCCGGCAGCACCCACTCGAAGCGGAGCCGCCCCGCCGTACGGGCCAGGGAGGCGGCCAGCTCCTCGATGGAGTACCAGGTCACGCTCCGCGCCACCTCCAGGTCACCGGTGGTGCGCGACCAGTAGAAGCTGTCGCCGCTGAAGCAGTACCGGTCGTCCGCGAGGTAGAGCACGCTGCCCTGGGTGTGGCCCGGCAGCGGGTGCGCGACGACTCCCGGGCCGATCTCGGTCGGCTCGACGCCCCGTAACACCCGGTCGGCGTCCGGCGCCGCGTCCAGGTCGCCCTCGTGGATCCACAGGCGGGCACCGTAGTGGTCGGCGTAGCGGCGGCCGTGCGCCACGTGGTCGCGGTGGGTGAGCAGCACGTCGGTGACGGGGCCCGCGGCCGCCGCGTACCGCTCGGCGAGGTCGCGGCTCCAGCGCGGGGTGTCGATCATCATGGCCGTGCCGGAGGGGCGCCGCAGCAGGTAGGCGTTGGCGCCCGCCGTGTGCGGGGAGTTGTGCCCGCAGATCAGTACGCCGTCGTCGAGGCGGAGCGGGAACGGGTCGAGGGCCGGGTCGGGCTGCCGCCCGGACGCCGTGCGGATCGAGCGGGTGGGGCAGGCGAACGCGGCGGCGTGCAGCCGCCGTTCCTCCGCCGGGTCGCGCGGCGCGCGCCGCAGCCGCGACCGGCCGTCCACCTCGTCGACGAGGTCGGGCGCGAACTGCCGGGCCACGTCGCAGTTGGTGCAGCGGTCGTCCACGTACCAGCCGTCCATCACGGGACTCCTTCCCTGAGGGCGCATGGCTGCCGATGCCACGGCGCCGCGGCCCGAAGCGGACCGCCCCTCCAGGGATATCCCGGCGCGCGCGGGAACCGATAGGCCCCGCCGATCTTGTACTTGGCCGCGCGATGGCATCTCGCCACCTTGGACGGGCGACTTGCTCGGCCGACTGAGTCGCTACCCTGTGCCCATGCCACACGTGACCGCGGCCGAGCGCCGCCCCCAGTTGATCAGCGCGGCCATCGCCCTCATGTCCAGGGAGGGCGTCGCCGCCGGAAGCACCCGGGCCATCGCCGCCGAGCTGGGGGTCGCGCAGGCGACGGTGCACTACACGTTCGGCACGAAGGAGGAGCTGTACCGAGCCGTGCTGCGGCAGCTCACGCAGGACCTGGTGGCGCAGGTCAGGGAGGCGGCGCCCGCGGACGCCGGTTTCGAGGAGACGGTGGCGGCGCTGGCCGCCGCCCTGTGGCGGACCGTGCGCGAGCAGCCGGACAGCCACCAACTGCTCACCGAGCTGTCCCTGTTCGCGCTGCGCACGCCGACGCTGAGCGGGGCCCTGGAGAGCCACTACCGCGAGGTCCTGGACGTGACGGCGGAGCTGGTGACGGAGGCGGCCGAGCGCGCCGGGCACCGCCTCGCGGTGCCTCCGGCGGCCGTCGCCCGGTTCTTCACCGCCTGCTTCGAGGGGCTCACCCTCCAGCGCCTGACCGCGCCCGACGAGGAGGCCGAGCGGGCCGGGCTCCAGGCGCTGGTCTCCAGCGTCGTGGCCCTGGCGGGCGGCACGCTGGACCTCGTGCGCCTGCCGTCGGCCTGACGCGCCCTCAGCGAGGCACGGCCACGCCCGCAGCGGGACCGGCCGCGCCCTCAACCCGCCCACACGTCCTCGACGTACGCGCCGGACGCGACCAGGTCCGCCAGCCAGGCGACGGACTCCTCGTCGCTCGCGCCGGTGTGCTCGCGGTGGACGGCCAGGAACGCCTCCCGCACCGCCGGGGCCATCCGCCGCCCGTCGCCGCAGACGTGGACCCGGCCACCGGCCACGAGCAGCCGCCACACCTCGGCGCTCTCGCGGGCGATGCGGTCCTGCACGTGGCGGACCCCGCCCTCGGGGGCGTGCGAGAAGGCGGGGCGCATGCTCACGGCCCCGGCGGCCTGGGCCCGCGCGAACTCCTCGCGGTGCAGATAGTCGACGTCCGGGTGGTCGCAGCCGAAGTAGCACAGCAGCGTGCCCGTGGACCCGGCGTGCAGACGGTCCAGGACGGCGCCCCGGAACGGGGCGAGGCCGGTGCCCGCGCCGACCAGGATCACCGGGACCGCGTCGTCGTCGGGCAGCCGGAACGACTCGGCGCACGGGAGCACCCTGGCCTGCACCGTGTCCCCGGCCCGCAGCGTCTGGACGTACGCCGAGGCGACGCCGCGGAAGGTGCCCTCGCCCGCGCGGTGCGGCGCGGCCAGCAGCGACACCATCAGGTCCACCGTCCCCGGAGTGGCCCGCGCGGACGACGAGATGGAGTAGTGGCGCGGGCGCAGCAGCGGCAGCAGCTCCAGGAACCGCTCGAAGGGCAGCGCGCAGGACCGGTGGCGCTCCAGGAGGTCGAGGACGCTCCGCCCGCCACCCCGCTGGTGGAAGGCGTCCGCCGCGGTGGGCCCGGCGAGTTCGGCCAACTCCGCCAGCGGGCGGCGCTCGGGCGGGCAGGGGGTGTGCTCGGCGAGGACGGCGGCCTGCTCGGGTGTGGCCGGGGCCTGGAGCTCCACGAAGTCGGTGAGAAGGCGGCGCAGCGTCAACGGCCGGTCGACGGGCAGTGAGTGGCGAGCGCGGCGGCGGGCGCTGAGCCGCACCGTGCGGTCCAGGTCCAGGCCGAACCGGTCGGCGACCCGCTGGACCAGGGCGCCGGGGTTGCGCGGCAGGACGGCCAGGTGGTCGCCGGTGCGGTAGGTCACGCCGTCCGGCAGGCGCAGCCTCACGAACCGCTTGGAGCGGCCCAACGGGTGTGCGGTGTCGACGAGTTCGTACGCGTCGACGACCTCCATGGGCTGGACGCCGTGGCGCGCGGCGAGCTGACCGGTGACGTGCGGGGCCGCGTCCTCAAGGACGTACAGGCCCTGCTCGGCCGACTCCGACTCCGACTCCGACTCCGGTGCCGTGGCCCGCCGGTCCGTGTCCTCGGCTGCCTCGGTGCTGCCGTACCGGTCGAGCAGGGCCGTCCACAGGTCCGCGGTCCAGCGGTCCACCGCGCCGGTGAGGTCCCCGGAGGCGTCGGCGGCGCCGCGCTCCACGAGCGGGGTGGCGCCCGCCGCGCGCAGCCGCTCGTCGATGAGGGCCGGGACGCGCTGGTAGGTGGCGGCCCAAGTGCGGTCGCCGACGCCGAGGACCGCGTACGGAAGGCCGTCCAGCGCGCCGGGCTCCAGGCCTTCCAGCCAGTCGACGAACGTGGCGGCGTCGTCGGTGGGCCGCCCGTTGTAGGAGGCGGCCACGATCACCACGGGCCCGTCGGCGGCGCTGAGCCGTCCCGCGCGGTCGTTGAGCGCGGCGACACCGCCGGTGAAGCCGTACGCCTCGCCGTCGGCCGCCAAGTCGTGGGCGAGGCCCGAGCAGGTGCCCAGGTTGGAGCCGTGCAGCAGGGTCAGCGCGGTCGCGGCGGCGCGCCGGTCCCGCGGGGCCACCGCGTCGGCAGCGGTGGGGGCCGTGGGCGTGCGGCGCTCCGCCGCCGTGCGCCGGGCGAGGGCCAAGGTGAACCCGTCGGGCTTGAGGGTCAGGGACTGCTTGATCGTGAGCCGGTAGTCGGCGTGGTCGACCAGGCGGTAGCGGTGGACGATCAGACCGAGCAGGAGCGTGGCCTCGTGCAGCGCGAACTGCCGCCCGATGCAGGCGCGTTCACCGTTGCCGAACGGCTTGAACAGGTGTGCGGGGCGGGTCGCCGCGCGCTCGGGCGAGAACCGGTCGGGGTCGAACAGCTCGACGTTCTCGCCCCAGGCCGGGTCGCGGTGCAGCGCCGGGGTGAGCACCAGCAGCGTCTCGCCCGCGCGCACCGCGTACCGGCCGCCGATGACGGTGTCCTCGATGGGCTCCACGGCGTAGGCGGGCGCGGTGGGCCACAGCCGCAGGCTCTCGTTGAGCACCTGCCGGACGTACGTCAGCCTGCCGACGTCCGCGTAGCCGGGGTCGGGGGCGTCCGTGTCGCCCCACAGGGCGTCCACCTCTGCCTGGGCGCGGGCGAGCACTTCGGGGTGCTTGGTCAGGTAGTACAGGGCGAAGGACAGCGCGCCGCTGGTGGTCTCGTGCCCGGCGATGAGGAACGTGATGACCTGGTGGCGGATGTTCACGTCGTCCAGGGGCTCGCCGGTCGCGGCGTCCCGGGTGTGCAGCATGCGCCCGAGCAGGTCGTCGGTGCCGGTGTCGCCGGAGGCCCTGCGCCGCCGGATCACCTCGTCGACCAGGTCCGCCATCAGCGCGGCGTCCTCACGGAACCGCTCGGCCCGCTTCCACCGGAACACCTCGCTGCCCGGGACCGCCTCGCCCTTGGCCTGCGTCCAGGCCAGCGCCCTGGCCATCGCGCCGACGAAGGGGTGCGGTTCGGGGCGGCGGAACGAGTCGAAGTCGTAGCCGAAGCCGCACAGCCCGATGGTGTCGAAGGTCAGCCGCGTCATGTCCTCCGCCACGTCCACCGCGCTCCCGTCGGCGGCCTCGTCCCACTTGGCGAGCAGCGACCTGGCCACCCGCAGCATCGTCGCGTGGTACCCGCGCATGGCCCCCAGGGAGAAGGCGGGCAGCAGGATGTCGTGCGCCTTCCGCCAGTTGGGCTCGTGGGGGAAGGCGGTGAACAGGCCGTCCCCGGCGATCTGCCGGATCTCGACCAGGTCCGGGTGCACGTTCTTGCGGAACCGCGTCTCGTCCGACAGTTCGGCGACCAGGTCGAGCCCGCCGACCACCACGGTCCGCGTGCCGAAGACCCGCACCCGGAACACCGGGCCCAGCTCCTTGACCTCCTTCATCAGGTGGACGAGCCCGTCGGCCCCCTTGGGGATCGCCAGCGCGTGCCCGACCAGCGGCAGCGCGGGCCGCTCCGGGATCGCCGTGGCCGTCGCGGCGGGGGAGGGGGAGGGGGAGGGGGAGGGGGAGGGGGAGGGGGAGGTGAGCGCGTGGGTCATGGGAGGGCCTTTCGTCCGCAGCACCGGCTGTCAGCCGCTTCGGCACCACCGTATGAGCGACTTGTTCGAGTGACAATGTCGCTTGACTGTGCTGATCGACACGGGCACTCGACTCAACTGGGGGGCGGCGGACGGCGTCCGGGCCGCGGTGCGGTGTCCCGGGCCGCGCGGACCGGTGGCCTCGGGCGGTGGCGCTAGGGGCCCGGCCGGGTGGGCACGGCGTCGGCGCCCGTCGAGGTGCCGCCGCCCGCCGAGGCGCCGCGTCGCCAGCCCCACCACAGGAAGAGTGCCCCGGCGACGCTCACGGCCATGGCGGTGCCGTCGCCGACCACCAGGTCCGGGGCGTCGTCGATGGCCTCCTGGCGCTGCCGCGCCAGGTCGTCGTACGGACCGGAGCCGTACTCGCCGTTCCAGCAGGTGTGCCGGTCGTCGTCCGGCATGACACGGTCACCGCAGGTGAGCGGCGGGTCCGCCGCGTGGAGATCGCCGATGCCCTCGCCGCAGGCGGTCGCCCCCACCATGAGGACGGCGAAGAGGACGGGCCAGCCGCGCCCGACTCGGACCCCGAAGTCCTCGTAGTCCCGCGTGGTCCCCCGCACCCCTTCGCGGCCCCCCCGTGATCGCCTCATCCGCAGAGCCTCATCCGTAAAGCGGATGAACGGATGCACGAGGTGCTGCTAACGTGATCGTCATGGCACGAGGCATCTGGTCGCAGAAGGTGCGCGCCGCCCGCTGACGGCGGCGCCCTTCCAGCTGACGCGCTGAATCCGCGCTCGCCGTTCCGGTTCCCGCCGGGCGGCCGCCACCCGCTGCCCGGCTCCCCTGCGAGCCGCGGAGCATCCCGTGACCTTCCCCCAGACCCACGCCTCCATATCCCTGCCCGCCGAGGCGGGCGCCCGTGCCCATGTCAGCGCCGAACGCGTCACCGTCACGCGCGGCGCCCGACGCGTCCTGAGCGACGTGTCGGTCACCGTCTCCGCCCGGTCGCGGGTCGCCGTCGTCGGCGAGAACGGCCGGGGCAAGACGACGCTGCTGCACGTCCTCGCCGGGCTGATCGCCCCCGACGAAGGCAGCGTGCGCCGCGTCGGCACGGTCGGCCTGGCCCGGCAGGAGCTGCCCGCGCGCGACGGCGAGACCGTCGGCACCCTGACGGCCGCCGCGCTGGCCCCCTCCCTCGCGGCCCTCGCCGCCCTCGACGAGTCCGCCGCCGCCCTGGCCGAGGGCGACCCCGCCGCCGACCAGCGGTACGGCGCCGCGCTCGACGCCGCGACCCGGCTCGACGCCTGGGACGCCGAACGCCGCGTCGACGTCGCCCTCGCGGCCCTCGGCGCCTGCACCGACCGCGACCGACCGCTGGCGACCCTCTCCGTCGGACAGCGCTACCGGGTCCGCCTCGCCTGCCTGCTGGGCGCACACCACGACGTGCTGCTCCTGGACGAGCCCACGAACCACCTCGATGCCGACGGCCTCGCGTTCCTCACCCGCGCGCTGCGCGAGCACGGCGGCGGGCTCGCCGTCGTCAGCCACGACCGGGCCCTGCTGCGCGACGTCGCGGACCGGTTCGTCGACCTCGACCCGACGCGGGACGCCACACCGCGCGTGTACGCCGGTGGGTACGACGCCTGGCAGCAGGCCCGGCGCGCCGAGCGGGCCCGCTGGGAGCAGGACCACGAGGAGCAGCAGGCCGAACACCGGCGCCTCCAGGACGCGGTGGCCAAGGCCCGCGACCGGCTCTCCACCGGCTGGCGGCCCGACAAGGGGACCGGCAAGCACCAGCGCCAGTCCCGTGTCCCGGGCGTCGTCCAGGCCCTGAACCGGCAGCGCGCGGCCCTCGCGGCGCACCGCGTCGACGTGCCGGAGCCGCCGTCCGCCCAGCGATGGCCCGACCTGCGGGTGCGCCCCGGCGCCCCGCAGGTGCGGGCGCACGGCGTGGCCGTCGCCGGGCGGCTCGCCGGTCCCGTCGACATCACCCTCGACGGCGGCGACCGGCTCCTCGTCACCGGACCCAACGGCGCGGGCAAGTCCACGCTGCTCGCCGTGCTGTGCGGCGCGGTCGAGCCCACGCGCGGGTATGTGCGTACGGCGAAGGGGGCGCGGGTCGCCCGCGTCGGCCAGGAGACGGCTGACCTCGACCCCGCGCTCACCGCCCGCGAGGCGCACGCCCGGCACGTCGGGCGCCTGGTGGCCGACGGGCGGCTCCACGACGCCGACGCGGTCCCGCTCGGGGCGCTCGGCCTGCTGGACTCCGAGGCGCTGCGCACACCGGTGGGGCGGATGTCGGAGGGGCAGCGGCGCCGCCTCGACCTGGCGCTCGCCCTCGCCGGGCGCCCCGGCGTCCTCCTGCTCGACGAGCCCACCAACCACCTGTCGGCCACGCTGGTCGACGAGTTGACGGACGCGCTGCGCACGACGAGCGCCACGGTGGTGGTCGCGACCCACGACCGCCAGCTGCTGCGGGACCTCGGCGCCTGGCCCCGCCTGGAGGTGACGGCGGCCAGTGGCCACTCCGCCTGACCGGGGCCGGGCCGGGGCCGGGCGGCCGGTGGCTACTCCGCCGCGGCGAAGAGCTTCTCCGCCTCCGTCACCGCCCGCTCCAGGTCACGCGGGTCGGGCCCGAGCGCGGCCGTGATCGCGTCGACGCCGCGCAGGCCCGCCCGCTCCAGCAGGCGCTTCTCGTTGGTGACCCACTCGCCGCGCGCCGCGAGGACGGCGTGCGCCGTCTGGAGCGCGGCCGTGGCCAGCGCCCCGGCCAGTTCCGTGACCTGTCCGCGCGGGACGTACGCGCCCTTGGCGTACGCCAGGGTCAGACCGGCCTTGCCGCGCCACTCCGCCGGGGCCGTCCCGCGCAGCGCCCGCGGGTAGGCGGGGCGGGGGAGGCTGCCGCGCAGCACCTGGTTCAGGGCGAGTTCGGCGACCAGCAGATAGCTGGGGATGCCCGCGAGGTGGAACATCAGCGGCTCCCAGCGGAAGCGGCCCTGCCGCGCCTCGGCGAGTTCGTGCTCCACGACGTCCAGGTCCCGGTAGTGGATGTCGACGTGGCGGCCGTCGATGGTGAGCCAGGCCCCGCCGTTGAAGACGCCGCCGCCCCAGGCGCCCAGTTCGGAGACCTCGCCCGCCCAGCCGATGGCGCGCAGGTCGGCCGGATCGAAGGCGCCGCGGTAGTACACGGCCATGTCCCAGTCGCTGTCGGAGGTCGCGGTGCCCTGCGCCCGCGACCCGCCGAGCGTGACGGCACGCACGGTCGGCAGGGCGGCGAGCCGGTCCGCGACGCGGTCGAGGAACGCGGCGTCGTCAGGGCTGTGGGCGTGCGCCTGGGCGTCGGAACTGGCGCTGGCCCGGTCAAGGTCGTGGACGCGGCTGCCGTGGCTCTGGGCGTCGTGGGCTCGGGCGTCGCGGGTCTGGTCGTCGGTCATGAGGGTCCGATCGTGTGAAGTGGTCGAAGGAAGCCGGGGGCACACCGACCGGACGCCGGAGCGGGTGCTCGAACGGCGTCAGCCTGTGGGGCGTCGGGTGTGCCGGGGTGATCACTTCATGGTGCAGACGCTAACCCGGCCCGCACGCCCTCTGTCAACAGGCACCCCGGCTGAAACGCCGTTGAAGGCGACGGGTCGGCCGCCCTAGGGTCGCGGACATGCCCGACCCCGCGACGCAGCCCGCACCGCCCCCCGCCCTCACGACCGCCGTACCGGACCTCACCCTGACCGCGCTGACCCCGGCCGACGCGGACGCGTACTACGCGCTGCTCGACCGCAACCGGACCCACCTGAGCCGTCTCGGCGACTACCAGGAGGAGCGCGATGCCACCGAAGCGTGGGTGCGCGACCACCTGAGCCGGGACCCCGCCCCCGACCTGCGCTACGGCATCCGCCTGCGCGGGCGCCTGATCGGCCGGGCCGACCTGATCGCCGTCGACCCGCCGCGCTACGGCACGGGCTACTGGCTCGACGAGGCCCACGTCGGAGCGGGGTACGCCACGGCCGCGTGCACGGCCCTGTACCGTCACGCGGCCGACGCGCTCGGCGCCACGGACGTCTTCGCGGGCGTCACCCACGGCAACACCAGAAGCGTCGCCCTGCTCACCCGCCTCGGCTTCGAGCAGGTCGCGGACTTCGCGGACTACACCCGCTTCCACCTCAGCCTGCGCTGATCCCGCCGGGGGCACCTGACTGACTTCGCGGCCCCGAGGACGAGTCGAGCTTCGCCTTCCGGGGCCTCGTCGGGTGCCGCGCCGACCGGGGGCCGGTAGGTGGCGGCAGCTGTGCGTGTGTGGCGGTGGTGTGCGACGACGCGGTCGACGTCCTCGTCCAGCAGGTCGCTGTCGACGACGAGCTGACTGATCGGTCAACTCGTCGTGGCCGAGGCCCAGTAGGGCCGTCGGCGGCGGCCTGTCACGGGACGGGAAGCCGTGCGGGTGCGCGGCGGGCGCGTTGCGTAGTGCGCTCCGGCGTCGATGACACCCCAGGGGCCTCACGGAGTTGGTCGGGCTGGTCGGGCTGGTCGGGCCGCTGGTGCTGGGTGACAAGCGGGTGCGCGCCAGCCGCGGATACGGCAATCGTCATCGCCGCTTTCGGGAAGCGGAGGCCGAAGGGGCGCATGGACGAGGATGTGACGTTCGCCGCGGCGCTGGCCGAGGTCGCCCCCCGCTTCCGACGCATCCGCACCCAGCGGGGTGTGACCCTGTCGGCGCTGTCCGGGACCACCGGCACCTCCAAGAGAACGCTGCGGCGGCTGGACTCGGCCCTCCGCCGCCCGAACCTGGAACTGCCGCTGCCCCCGGGCGAGTTGGTAGCGGCACCCGACGATCGCCCCCGCCGACCAGAACCGGCCCGAGCCGTTCACGCCCGAGGGCTACGAGCCGGTGTACGTGCTGCCGGAACGCCTGCGGCTTGTCCTGGCCGACCGGGACCTGATCCTGGGTCAAGCTCAACTCCCGGGCGGGGCAGTCCCTTCCACCGAGTAGCTTTGAGGGAGGGAGTGTTCGGCGAGGGTGATATACGACCGCCGTGGCCGCTGGGTCAGCGCCACGGGTTGTTGCTGGTGTGGTCGCCCGCGAGCCACCGGGCGAGGTCGGAGTGCGCCGTGGCGCGCCGCTCGGCGTCGATCTTCTCCGCGTCGGGGTGGTCGACGGCGAACTCCAGGATCAGCCCGTTCGGGTCCGTGACGTACAGCGAGACGCAGAACCCGTGGTCGATCACATGGGTGTTCGCCTCCGGGTAGTCGGCCGCGGCGATGCGCTCCCGCATGGCCTCCTGCGCCTCCGCCTCGATCTTGAAGGCGACGTGGCGTACGGGGGTGGAGTTGACGTCGGTCCTGAACTCTTCCTGGTCCTTGGGGTCGGCGAACTGGAAGAAGGCAAGCGCGCTGCCGTCGCCCAGGCCGTAGAGGGTGTGACTGTAAACGCGCTCGGCCCCGAGCATCACCTCGCGCTCGGTCCACGTGGCGACCAGGGGCAGCCCGATCACGTCCTCGTAGAAGTGCCGGTTGGCTTCCTGGTCGTCGGTGATCCAGGCGTGGTGGTGGAGACGGAGGGGCAGAGTCTGGGGCGTCATCGTGGGTCATCTCCGTTGGTGGGGAGGGATGTTGGGCCGGAAACCTGCGAGGTCGCCGACGCTCCCCCAGCATGCCGCCAGAAGTCATTGAACGTTAAACGAATTCGGGTCATCATTCCCTGCCGAGGATGCGAACTGCCCGCGGGGCGGCCTGCCAGGGCAAAGTGGGACGGCTGGCGCCGCCTGGGGCGGCATCGCGAGGGCGTCCCGCGCCGGGCTGACCCCGCCGCCAGGCGCGCGTGGAGCCTCGGGCGCGGGGCTCTGACCTGGCTCGATGCGGCCCTCTTGCGGTCCCGCTCGCGCGGGTCAACTGCTCGGCGTCCAGTGCCGTCCCGAGTCGCGATCAATGGCGAGAAAAGGTTGAACATTAATCAACCTGGGGCGTCGCCCCGACCGGAGACCTCACGCCCGCCCGGCAGGCCCCTTCGGCCGGGGCTCTGGAAACACGGGCGGGCCTCGACTGGGGGTGGGGTCACCTCGCGCGCGCGAAGCCGCGCAATCCGGCTCTTTCACGGCTACGTGCGGGGGTCACCCCCGCACGCGCGGGGACCACCCGCGGGAGGCCGCGATGGTCGCCCACGACCAGGGACCACCCCCGCACGCGCGGGGACCACTCGGTCAGGTTGAAATGGATGGTGTCGAAGACGGGACCACCCCCGCATGCGCGGGGACCATGACTGGCTGATGGCGGCCAGGGTCTCCCGGGCGGGACCACCCCCGCACGCGCGGAGACCACAGATCCAGAAGGTGGCGGCTCACTACCGAAAGGGGACCACCCCCGCACGCGCGGGGACCACGCTTGAAGCAGCCCCGCGAATCCGACAGCCAAGGGACCACCCCCGCACGCGCGGGGACCACAGCACGCTTCGTGACCGTGCCCATGCCGTTCGGGGGGCCACCCCCGCACGCGCGGGGACCACCACGGCCCGGGCCTGATCGAGAGCCTGCTCTCGGGGCCACCCCCGCACGCGCGGGGACCACTTCGGGTTGAGCACCACGGTGACGAGTCGGGCGGGGCCACCCCCGCACGCGCGGGGACCACCCGATCGAGGCGGTGAGGTCACGGCCGTCAGCGGGGCCACCCCCGCACGCGCGGGGACCACCGCGCGTGCGTCCCACCACTCGTGGTCCAGGAGGGACCACCCCCGCACGCGCGGGGACCACCGCGCGTGCGTCCCACCACTCGTGGTCCAGGAGGGACCACCCCCGCACGCGCGGGGACCACGGGATCGTGGCACTGCTGCGGGCCGCCATCAGGGGACCACCCCCGCACGCGCGGGGACCACGGGATGATCAGGACCATGACCCCTTCCCTGAAGGGACCACCCCCGCACGCGCGGGGACCACACGAACTGACCAGGCACGTTAGCGGCGGGAACCCCGATTTTTACTCACTTTCAGAGAAACGGACATTTCCCTCCCATGGCCTCTGGGCGCGCCGCGCGAGCCGACACTCGTTACCCCGAGGGATCATTCGGAAAGGCAGACCACGCCTCTCGCCATGGAGCAACACGGCCACCCCTGAACGGCATCTACCAGTTCTAGCAGGTCTGACGGGCGACTCGGAGGGCTACCGGCGCGTGTCAGGCCCTGACCCGGCACCGGAGTCGGCGCGCGGAGTGGTCCTAGTGATCAGCATCCGAAGTAGGGATGCTTTCCTGCCCCTGAGGGGGGCGGTGCGTCTCGCAACACAGCTCTGGGGAGCGGGAGTTGTCACATCCCTGCCGCGAATCCAGCCGCACTGTCCCGCGCCGACCTCAACCTCCTCGCGCACTACCGCCAGCCTCCGTGAGCGCGTACTCGCCGCTGACGAAGGCGACGCCCGCCCCGCAGCGGCGAAGTCCCGCTCCGCGACCGGGCCTTCGCCGCCCGCCCCCAGGCTCCGCGAGGCAGCAGCCCCGTCCGCGCGGTGACCGCCCACAGGGACGCCCTGTCGGCAGACCCCACCCAGAGCCCCCCGGCAGCGGCACGCCGCCCGCCAGCCCTGCCGGACCGCTCGCACGGCCAGCCCGCGCCGAGTAGCCGTTCGCCCGCCGAAGAAGCCTGCGCGTCGCGTCACGCGCACGACGGTCTACGGTGACGCCTCCGCCTGGGGGCACGCGGCCACGCCGCCCCGTACGCAACAGAACGCTGATCGCCCTCGCCCTCCACGGTGGGCTGCGGCCCCGGAAGGGGAGCACCCCCGCAGGGCCCCGCGGCCCAGAGCGGCGAAACGGCCCCTGAGTCCAGTGCCGCACGCCGCCTGCCCCTACCCCTTCCGCGCGACCCCCACGTACAGCGGCAGCGGCGCATCCGTGGCGTCGTCCCCGACGATGCCGGGCGCCCAGTCGGTGGCCAGCGTGACGCCCGGTTCGATGAGGTCGAGGCCGGTGAAGAACTCGCAGAACTGCTGGTACGAACGGACCTGGCCGTACATGCCGTTGCGGTGGTGCAGCTCGACGATCCGCTGCCAGGCCTCGGGGTCGAAGTCCCCGGTCGCGTGGGACAGCATCAGATAGCTGCCCAGCGGCAGAGGATCGAGCAACTGCCGTACCAGGCCCTGGGGTTGGTAGTGCTCGTCGGAGAGGAAGTGGAGCAGGGCGATCAGGGAGAGCACGATGGGCCGGTCGAAGTCGAGGACCTCCCGCGCGCCCTCGATGATCTTCTGGGGTTCTCTGACGTCGGCCTGGAGGTAGGTCGTACGGCCCTCCGGCGTGCTGCGCAGCAGGGCCTCGGCGTGCCGGAGCACTATCGGGTCGTAGTCGACGTACACGACGCTGGCGTCGGGGGACACGGCCTGCACGATCTGGTGGAGGTTCGGCTCGGTGGGGATGCCGGTGCCGACGTCGAGGAACTGCCTGAGTCCGCGCTCGGCGAGCAGCCGGGAGGCGTGGTGCATGAACCGCCGGTTGACCCGGGCCAGTTTGTCGACGTCAGGGAAGAAGCTCTTGACCTGCGCGGCGGCCTCCCAGTCGACGGGGTAGCTGTCCTTGCCGCCGAGGTACCAGTCGTACATGCGCGCCGGATGCGGCTTGCTCGTGTCTATGGCGTCCGAGCCGTGCTCTGTGTCCGTCATCGCATCCCTCTCTGAGGCTGGTCGATGGGGGTGCCGCCGGGCCCGTCGGGGCGGCCGGGGCCGCCGGGATCGCCCTCACCGGGCCAGCTCCGCGCGCACGTCCATGAGGAACTCCTTGGTCGGGCCGATCGGCAGCGCGTACGTGGTCATCTGGTCGAACGCCTCGCGGAAGAGCGCCACTTCCGCGCGGTCCTCGCTGTACTGGCCGCGGCTGAGCGTGTCGATGCACACCACGTCGGGCAGTTCGGGGATCTCGAAGCGGAACACCGTGAACGGCCCGAAGCCGCCCGGGAGCAGCCCGGCCGCGAACGGGCAGAGCTGAAGCGTGACGTTCGGCAGCTCCGCCATCTCCAGCAGGTGCTCGATCTGGCCCGCCATCACGGCGCGGCCGCCCACCGCGCGGCGCAGACACGTCTCGTCCACGACGGCCCACAGGTGCGGCGGGGCGGGCCGGGTGCGCGTGAGGATGTCCTGCCGCCGCAGGCGCAGGCTCACCCGGCGCTCCACGACGTCCGGGGTGACCCTCGGCAGCCCCGCCGCGAGCACGGCGTGCGCGTACTCCTTGGTCTGGAGCAGGCCCGGCACCAACTGCGGCTCGTAGGTGCGGAGCTGGGTGGCCTCGCCCTCCAGGGACACGTGCACCCCGAACCAGTTCGGCAGGACGTCACGGAAGCCCTGCCACCAGCCGGGGGCGTTGGCCTTCTCCGCGAGCGCCAGGAAGTCCTCGGTCTCCGCCCGCTCCACCCCGTACAGCTCCAGGAGGGCCTTGACCGTCACCCACTTCAGGGAGGTCTCCGCCTTCTCCATCCGCGTGATGGTGGTCTGCGCGACCCGCACCCGCCGGGCCGCCTCCGCGGCTGTGAGGCCGCCCCCCTCCCGCAGCAGCGCGAGCCTTCTCCCCAGCACGATCTGAAGCACGGTCGGGGCGGACCGCGGTGCGCTCACCTCAGGGGCTCCCTTTCCCGTCGCGGGGGTGATCCGGCAAGGGGAGTCTGCCACGGTGGCCGGACGGGAGACAGTGCGTGGATCGGCCTTTGCACGTTGCGGAGTGAAGGGCCGTCACCCCGTGGCGGGGCGGCCCCGCGGAGGGCGGCAGGGGCCGGTCGGGGCGGCGCGCTGGGGCCGGGGGCGGGCAGGCGGATGGGCTGACCAAGTGACGATCAGCAGAGTTCCTTCGGGTTCAGCCGGGTTCAGCCGGGTTCATCAGAATTCAATCGAGTTCATTCGATCGGCGCAGGGTGGAACGATTCTTCAGGTGAATGCCGCTGGGTTCACGGAACCGGCGGGGGCGGCGGGGCGATCCTCTGGGCGTTCGTATCCGACCTCGGCCGGTGCCGTCAGACGGGCCGTGCCGCATGTCCTGACCATGGAGTCATCTGTGCGTATCCGTCACCTGGCGACCACCGCTCTCGGTTCCGCCGCCCTCGTCCTGTCGTCCCTGGGCGTCGTGACCGTTGCCGCGAACACGGCCGCGGCCGACCCCTGCGGCTTCTTCGAGACCAGCGCGGACGCCTACTACAACCACTGCACCTCGGACGGCTCGCGCGTGGTGATCAAGGTCGAGGTGGCGTGGGCGCCCGACTACGAGCGGTGCGTCGCCCCGGGCAGGACGTGGCTGGGCAGCGCCAGCAAGATCCAGGGGGCCTACTACGTCGGCCGTACCTGCTGACGCACGCCGACCAGGTCAAGGGCGGGGCGCGGAGGGGCAGTCGACGCCGGACTGCCGTGCGCGCCCCGACCCGTCCGGCGCGGCGTACGACTGGTGGGGAGGCGGCGCGCGACTGGTGGGGAGCGGGGCCGCGTCCCTAAGTTGTGCGGTGTCGACGGATCCGGCTCGGGGAGGGCGCATGACGTTCGACGCCTCGCTCATCAACAGCGGCGTGCCGCACTCCGCCCGCATCTGGAACTACTGGCTGGGCGGCAAGGACTGCTACGAGGTCGACCGGCGGGTCGGCGACGAGATCCGCGCCGCCAACCCGGGGATCATCGACATCGCCCGCGCCCAGCGCGCCTTCCTCGTCCGCGCCGTGGAGCACCTCGCGGGCGAGGCCGGTGTCCGCCAGTTCCTCGACGTCGGCACGGGCCTGCCCACCGCCGACAACACCCACGAGGTCGCCCAGCGCGTCGCCCCGGAAGCGCGGATCGTGTACGTCGACCACGACCCCATCGTGCTGGCCCACGCCGAGGCCCTGCTCACCAGCACCCCTGAGGGCGCCACCGCCTACATCGACGCGGACCTCCGCGACCCGGAGGCGATCCTGCGCGGCGTCGCCGCCACCCTGGACTTCACACGGCCCGTCGCGCTGATGCTGCTCGGCATCACCGCGCACGTCGTCGACGACACCGCGTACGACGTCGTCGGCCGCCTGGTGGAGGCGCTGCCCTCCGGCAGCTACCTGGTGCTGTGCGACGACACCGAGGTGCTCGACCCGAAGGCGATGCGCGAGATGATCGACCAGTGGAACGCGGCGAGTGACAACCCCCGGGTCAACCGCAGCCCGAGCGCGCTCGCCCGCTTCTTCGACGGCCTCGACCTGCTCCCGCCCGGCCTGGTGTCGGTGTCCCGCTGGCGCCCGCGGCCGGGCGAGGCCGGTGCCGCGGAGGTCGACGACTTCGGCGCGGTGGGGTGCAAGCCGTAGGCACGGTGAGGCGCAAGCCGTGGGGGCGGTGGAGCGCAAGCCGTAGGCGCGGTGGAGCGCAAGCCGTAGCGGTGGGGCGCGAGCCGCGGGGAGCGCGCGGCCCACGGGCAGGAGCCGCTACGCGCCCCGGATCGCGGTCACGAGCCCGGCGATCAGCCCCGCCCGCTCCACCATGGCGTCGACCAGCAGATACTCGTGGTCGGCGTGGGCGCCGCCGCCGACCGCCCCCAGGCCGTCCAGGGTGGGCACGCCGAGCGCGGCCGTGAAGTTGCCGTCGCTGCCGCCGCCGACCGCCCTGCCCTCGACGCCGGGCAGCAGCCGCTGTGCCATCGCGAAGAGCCCGGTGGCGGCCGACTCCGGCATCGGCGGGCGGTGAACACCGCCGCGCACGGTGAGCCGCGCCCCGTCCAGGTGCGGGGCAAGGGCGGCGAAGGCGGCCTCGACCCGGTCCTTCTCGGCGGCCGACTCCACCCGGACGTCGACGACGACGGTGGCCTCGGCGGGGACGACGTTGTCCAGGGTGCCCGCGGAGGCGACCGTCGGCGTCACCGTCGTACCGACGTCGGGCCGGGCGAGCGCCTCGATGTCCAGGACCTGGTGGGCCGCCTCGACCAGGGCGTTGATCCCGGCGGCCGGTTCCAGGCCCGCGTGCGAGGCCCGGCCGTGGACGGACACCTCGAAGGTGCCGCAGCCCTTGCGGCCGGTCTTGAGGCCGCCGCCCTCCGCGGCGCCCTCGCACACCAGGACCGCGCCGCAGGCCAGGGCGCGCTCCTCGATCAGCGCGCGGGAGGCGCCGGAACCGACCTCCTCGTCGCAGGTCACCAGGATCTCGACGCCCGACGGGTCGGCGAGCGACGCCACCCCGTGGACGGCCTGCACAAGGCCGCCCAGCATGTCGAAGACACCGGGCCCGGTCGCGCGCCCGTCCGCGACCCGGAACGGGCGGCGGGCGAGGGTGCCGAGCGGGAACACCGTGTCGTGGTGGCCGAGGATCAGCACGCGCGGCTCCCCGCCGCCCGACCAGTGCACGTGCGGCCCGGCCTCGCTGTCGACGAGGGCTGCCCGCCCGCCGAGGCGCCGCTCCAGCACCGCCGCGACGGTCCGCGCCGACGCCGTCAGCGCGGCCACGTCCCGCGAGGGCGACTCGACGTCGACGAGGGTCTTCAGGTCCGCGAGCATCGCGTCCGTACTCGGCTCAACAGGCAGGTGCGTCGTCACGCGGCAAGCGTACGACGGCGGGCGCGCCGCCAGATGGGGGGTTCCGCTTGCCCTCAACCGCGCTTGAGGTTGTTGAGTAGGGCGTGGAAACGATCACCGGCCCGCCGTGGCGGGCCTGGAGGGGAAGGGCGTGAGATGAGCGCTGGGCGGGGATTCTCGTCGATCATCGACTACACCGTGGACGGCCCGGAGACACAGCGGGAGCTGGTGACGGCGTTCGCCGCGATCCAGGAGCGGTGGGTGCGGTTCTACCCGGGCTACCGGTCGGCCCGGTTCCACGTCAGCACGGACGGCACCCGCGTCATCAACGTCGTCGACTGGGACAGCGAGGCGGACTACCGGAACTTCGTCGAGACCTCCGACACCGACGGCCGGATGGCGGCCATCCAGGCCGCGCTCGACGGGCTGTCGGGCCGGGCCGAGCCGCGGATGAGCGGCGCCCCGACGTACACCGTGGTGCGCGAAATAGGACCGGGGCCGCGGGCCGAGCACTAGCGGGCGGGACGCCGTCCGGCCCGGACCTCCCGGGCCGGACGGCGTCCCGTGCTCAGGCGACCGTGCCGGGGTACGTCGGGTACTCCACCCCGGAGACGTGCTGGACGACGCGGATGACCTGGCAGGAGTAGCCGAACTCGTTGTCGTACCAGAGGTAGAGGATCGCGTTGTCGCCGTCGACCTTGGTGGCGCCCGCGTCGACGATCGACGCGTGGCGCGAGCCGATGAAGTCGTTGGAGACCGCGTCGGGGGCGCTGGTGAAGTCGATCTGGCGGCGCAGCGGCGACGTCAGTGAGACCTCGCGGAGGTAGTCGAGGACCTCGTCGCGGGTGGTCTCGCGGCCGAGCCGCAGGCTGAGGATGGCGATCGAGACGTCCGGCACCGGGACGCGGATGGAGCTGCCGGTGATGGGTGCCTTGAGGTCGGGCAGCGCCTTGGCGACGGCGGAGGCGGCGCCGGTCTCCGTGATGACCATGTTGAGCGGCGCGGAGCGGCCGCGGCGGTCGGCCTTGTGGTAGTTGTCCAGCAGGTTCTGGTCGTTGGTGAACGAGTGGACGGTCTCCACGTGGCCGCGCAGCACGCCGTACTCGTCGGCCATGGCCTTCAGCGGCGGCACGATCGCGTTGGTGGTGCAGGACGCGCAGGACAGGATCCGCTCGTCCGGCTTGATCGTGTCGTGGTTGACGCCGTGCACGATGTTCGGGACGTCGCCCTTGCCCGGCGCGGTCAGGACGACCTTGTCGATGCCGGGGCGCAGGTGCTGCGCGAGGCCCTCGCGGTCGCGCCACTTGCCCGTGTTGTCGATGAGGATCGCGTCGTCGATGCCGTACGCGGTGTAGTCGATCTCCGACGGGTCGTTCGCGTAGATGACCTTGATCTCATTGCCGTTGGCGACGATGGTGTTGTTCGTCTCGTCGACGGTGATCGTGCCCTGGAACTGGCCGTGGATGGAGTCGCGGCGCAGCAGCGAGGCGCGCTTGACCAGGTCCTGCTCGCCGCCGCCGCGCACCACGATGGCGCGCAGGCGCAGGCCGTTGCCGGAGCCCGCCTTCTCGATGAGCAGCCGGGCCACGAGGCGGCCGATGCGGCCGAAGCCGTAGAGGACGACGTCGCGCGCCTTGCGGCACTCGATCTTGTTGGCGCCGGTGGCACCGGCGACGGCCTCGGCGGTGAACTCGGCCGCCGACAGGCCCCGGTCGTCGCTCTTGTGCAGGGCGGCGAGCATGCCGATGTCGATCTGGGACGGGCCGAGGTCGAGCGCGGTGAGAGCCTGGAGGTAGGGCAGCGTCTCGGTGACGGAGAGCTCCTCGCCCGCGATCTGCCGGGCGAACCGGTGGGTCTTGAGGATGCTCACCACCGACTTGTTCACCAGGGAGCGGCTGTGCAGCAGGACCGTGACGTCCCTCTCCCGGTGCAGCTTCCCGATGATCGGGATCATCGACTCCGCGATCTCCTCGCGGAGCTTCCAGTTCGTGAACGAGTCGTCGTTGACAGTCACAGGCTTCTCTTTCGAGCTAGACGGCGCTCACATGCTAACCCCCCGGTACTTTGATCACTCAAGTGGCGCCGATCACGCTCCCGCCGGGCATCGGTCCAGGTCAGTGGCCCACGCACACCTCGCGGCCACGTTCCGTACGCTGTGTGTCGCCCTGGGTGGCTGCCGCTGACGCGCGCTGGGGTGCGGCGGAACAGCGCCGCCGCACCCCAGCGAGAGGCTCCGGGCCGTCGCCTAGCAGCCCATGGACCACACGTGGGCGTCGCCCCGGTCGTTCGCGGTGGCGTTGTAGGCGACCTCGTCGCCGGGGCGCAGGCAGATCGTCACGTCACCGCCGGTGGACGGGAACTGGATGGCGCTCTCGTACACCTTGACGTGGTCCTTGACACCCGGCCCGGAGATGCCGTGGTTCGCCCACGAGGAGTCCTCGTCGGCGATCCAGCTCTCCCACCACTCGTCGTCGCCCGAGGCGTTCATGCGCTGGCCGCCGTAGTTCGCCTCGGTCCAGACGCAGAAGTTGCCGCTCGGGCACTGCGCCGCCGACGCGGGCGCGGCGGTGGCCAGGCCCACGCCGCCGCCGAGGAGGAGGGCGGCGAGCAGGGCCACGGAGTGCTTGACCGCGGGGTGCTTGACCGCGGGGTGCTTGGCTGCGGGACGCTTCATGAAGGGGGGTTCCTTTCTCAGGTGGTCAGCTGTGGTGCTGGGCTCGGGTGTCGGCGGACAGCAGGGCCCGCGCCTCGGTGAGCGCGTGCGCGCGCAGCTCCCGGTAGGCGACGCGGTCGCGCCGCGGGGCCCTGGACTTGAGGTTGTTGACGTTCGTGGCCGCCCGGAACCAGCGCGACTGGTCCCCGTACAGGCGCCGCTCGGCGGCCGCCAGGCAGCCGTCGGTGTGATGGCCGATGACGTGCCCGCTCGGCAGCTTCACCGTCAGCTCCGCCCGGCCAGTGCCGAACAGGGCCCGTTCGACGCGACGGGCCTCGGCCGGGCTCGCGGGCCGGTCGCCGGGGCGTGGCGGGGTGAGGCCCTGACGGGTCAAGCAGCGGTCGGTGAGCAGGAGTTGGGCGGCCTTGAGCGTGTCGGCCGGGCCGAGCGACACGGCCGGTTCGCGCGGGGCGCCGCAGCCGGTCAGGCCCGAGAGCGCGGCCAGCAGACCCAGCGAGGCCAGGACGGCCGAGCGGGTGCGCCGACGCGCGGCGGTGCGCGGGCTTCCGGTCACCCCGGCTCGCAGTCGGGGTGCGGGTTGGTGTCGACCCCGTCGAACTTGTCCCACCACTCCCAGTTCTCGGAGTAGTCACCGCCGTAGATGGTGCGCTGCTGGCACGGCCCCGAGCGGGGGAAGTGCAGCGCGTACACGGTCCTGTCGACCTGCGAGCTGAACGACTTGGCGTGCCGGTGCACGCGCTGCTCGGGCTCGGCGAACCCGCTTCCGGGCGTGTAGCACCAGGCGCCGCCCGCCCCGGTCTCGCCCGGCTCGGGCCAGAAGCAGACCTTCCCGGGCAGGGCCTCGGTCGGCGGGGCGAGCGGGGGTGCCGCGGCGAGCGCGAGCGCCGCGAGGGCGCCGGACAGGGCGAGGACGGAGCGTCTCACAGGAGGGCCTCCGAGGCCGTGGGTGATCAGTGCAGGCGCTGCCTTCCCCGGCGTCGTCGCAGGTACGCGCGGTGAGCGCGACTGTCACCCGCAGCGGTGAGTAGTCGTATCGCGGGGGGCCCAGCACCGCCCTTCCGGGGCGTCGCGCGGGCCCGGTACGGCCCCTCGGCGGGCCCCGGATCGCCTATCCGTTCGCCGTCCCCGCCCCGTGCGACCTACGCTCGACGGCATGAGCAAGCCCCTCGTCGCCCTCCTCACCGGAGCGGGCGTCTCCACCGACTCCGGCATCCCCGACTACCGCGGGCCCAACGGCCTGTGGCGGCGCGACCCGGACGCCGAGAAGCTCGTGACGTACGAGTACTACATGAACGACCCCGAGATCCGGCGCCGCTCCTGGCAGCTGCGCCGCAAGAACCGGACGCTCCAGGCGCGCCCCAACGCCGCGCACGACGCGGTGGTCACGCTGGAGCGCTCCGGGGTGCCGGTGCGGGTGATCACGCAGAACGTGGACGGGCTGCACCAGTTGGCCGGGCTGCCCGAGCGCAAGGTGCTGGAACTGCACGGCTCGGCGCGGTCGGTGGTGTGCACGGGCTGCGGCGCCCGCGGGCCGATGGCCGACGCGCTCGCCAGGGTCGAGGCGGGGGAAGCGGACCCGCCGTGTCTGACCTGCGGCGGCATCCTGAAGTCGGCGACAGTGATGTTCGGCGAGAGCCTGGACCCGCGGGTGCTCGGCGCGGCCGTGGAGATCAGCAAGGCGTGCGACGTGTTCCTCGCCGTCGGCACCAGCCTCCAGGTGCAGCCCGCCGCGGGCCTCGCCGGGCTCGCCGCCGACCACGGCGCACGGCTGGTCATCGTCAACGCCGAGCCGACTCCGTACGACGCGCGGGCCGACCGGATCGTGCGCGAGCCCATCGGCACGGCGCTGCCGGAGCTGCTGCGGGACCTCGCCGCCTAGGCGCGCTGCTCGCGGGCCAGCGCGAGCAGCCGCGCGTGCGTCTCGGCGTCCGCGGCCGCGAGGAGGCCCTGGCCGCGCGGCCCGAGCGGCGCGCCGTCGACGCCGGTGACGACACAGCCCGCGGCCCGGCACAGGGCGATACCGGCGGCGAAGTGCACGCTGCCGGTCAGGTCGCCGCCGTCCGTGACGTAGGCGGCGCGCTTCCCGGCCGCGACCCAGGCCAGGGCCAGGGTCGTGGACACCACCCGCGGACGGAACCGCTCACCGAACCCGGGGTGCGCCAGCAGGTCCACGGCCCGGAAGGCGGGGGCGTTCGGGAAGGGCGGATCCAGGTCCACGTCGACCAACTGGCTGGCCGCGGTGGGCGCGAGGGGTGCGTCACGGCCCTCGCGCCGCACCCAGGCGGTGTCGCCGTCGGTGTGGAACACCTCGCCGCTGAACGGGTCGGCCACCGCCGCGGCGCCGCCGCGCAGCGCCACGTTCACGGCCACCAGCATGCTGCCGACGGCGTAGTTGAGCGTCCCGCACAGCGGGTCCACCAGCCACTGGCGTCCCGCGTCGGCCGGGCCCTGCCGCCCGCTCTCCTCGCCGAGGAGCGCGTCGTCGGGGCGCGCGGCGCGCAGCACGTCGAGGATCGCGCGCTCGGCCGCCAGATCGGCCTCGGTGGCGAAGTCCCCGGCGCCCTTGTCGACGCGGGTGTGGTGCTTGCCGTACCGGGCACGCACGGCCTGCGCGCCCGCGCGCGCCGCGGCTATCGCGACCTCGGCGTCGGTGGCGTCGCGACCGCTACCGCCCAGGGACACAAGTGAGTTGATCACGCCGGGCAGCGTAGCAACGGTCCGAGGCAGCGTCAGGGGCGGCGTGGGGCGGCGCCCTGTCAGGCGGTCGCGCGGCGCCCCGTCAGCCGGTGGCGTACCCAGACGTTCGGCTCGACGTAGACGGCGTGGTCGTGCGCGGTGTCGCAGCGCACGGGGACCAGCGCGCCCGGGACCTCGACCGCGCCGTCCGCGTCGAAGGGCAGCCCCGTCCACCGCCGCCACTCGGCGAGCGAACCGCTGACGGTCATCGACGCGGGGGCGACCTTCTCGATCACACCGCCCGCCCTGACGTGCACACGCAGCCACGGGTCGGCGGGCAGCCCGTCGGCACGGCGCCGGTGGACATAGGCGTCCATGGGCTCACGGGGGCGCTCGTGCTTCCCCGTGGGGCGGACCGGCGCGAGCAGGGCGTCGTGCCCCTGCCGCGCGGCGGCGTCCCGCAGCGCGGCCAGCACGCGGGAGGACAGACCACGGCCGAGGTGACCCCGGTCGACGGTGACGTCCAGGGCGCTGACCGCACTCGTCCGGCGCCCCTCGCGCCGGTCGGCGAACGCCCACAGCAGCACCTCGTCCCAGCCCCGGTCCGGCGGCTTCGTGCGGCCGGGGGACGCGGCGTCGAAGGGGACGCTCTGGCCTCGGGCGACGACGCGGTCGCCATCGGTCGCCACCACGCAGTACGCCGGGAACTCCTCCGGCACCCTGGAGAACAGCGCCGTGCTGATCGGGTCGTGCCGCATGAACTCCGGCCAGTCCTCGTCGATCTCGTAGAGACGGGCGACGAGTTCGGGGCGCTCGGCACAGGTCGTGATCGTGAGGCGGGTGGTGTCCGTCATGGGCACGCAGCCTGCCAGGGGCGGGGCGGCGCCGTCAGGGGCCGCCCCCGGGGTGTCAGTGGCCGCCCCCGGGGTGTCAGTGGCCGGACGGGGCCACGAGCGCCGCCACGTCCGCCAGGACGCGGGCCGCCGGAGCGGGGTCGACGAGCCACTTCAGGTGGCTGCCGGACAGGGTGCGGACGTCGTACGGGTTGTCCGGTGTCAGGGCGTCGCCCTCGCGGATCAGCCGGTCCTGGAGCGCGAGCGGCATGCTCGCGTCGTCGGCCAGCCGGACGTACGTCTTCGGGACGCGGCCCCAGGTCTCGGCCCGCGCCCGGTCGGCGGAGGTGCCGACGTCCAGGTTCTCGTCGGGCTGGAAGGTGTTGAGGAAGGCCAGGAACTCCTCGTCGGTGCCGTCGGCGAGGAACGCCGCCTTGAAGGCGGCCAGCGCGTCCGCGTCCGCGGTGCGGAAGTTCACGCGGAGCAGGCCGAGTTCCGCCGGGTTCCCGGCCAGTGCGCGGCCGAGGGACGCCGAGTCGACCGAGGCCATCTCCGGCTCGGCGTAGTAGTCGCTGACGTCGAGTGCCACCGGGCACCACGACGAGACGTACACGAGGCGGTCGATCAGGTCGGGGCGCGCGTTGGCGGCGGCGGTGGCCGTGATGCCGCCGCGGCTGTGCGAGACGAGGATCACCGGGCCGTTGCGCCGGGCGCGCTCCAGGACGCCGATCAGGTGCGCGGCGTTGTCGGCGAGCGTCACCCCCTTGATCGCGCCGGGTGCGGCGGCCAGCCCTTCGAGGTCCTGCGGCGCCTGGTAGGCGCGCGCGTAGGTCGCCCCGAAGCCGTGGCCGGGCAGGTCGACGGCGACCGAGCGGTGCCCGAGGAGCCCGAGTTCGGCCTGGAGCGGCGCGAACGAGAAGGAGTTCGCGAAGGCCCCGTGCACCAGGACGAAAGTGGGCTGCGTCCGTGTACTCACCGTGTACTCGCTTTCTGGCCGCCGCCGTTGAGCCCCTGCCCGCCGGGCTGGGCGGGGTCGGCGGCGCGCCGCCGGGGCGGGCGCCCGGTGTCCGGAGGGCCACCCTACTCGGCGCAAGATCATCGGCGCGGGCGGAAGGACGCCCGCGTACTAAGGTGAGACGGTGACCTCGCTACCCAAGGACCCGTCCACGCTGCTCGGTGACGACGACCGTGACGCGGCCGCGCGGCGCTTGCGGGAGGCGTACGCCACGGGGCACCTCTCGCACGAGGAGATGGAGGAGCGCCTCGACCAGGTGCTGACCGCCAGGACGAGCGGTGACCTGGCGTCGGCCCTCGCCTCCCTGCCCAAGGAGAAGGAGGCCCCCGCGGTGACGATCGCCGCCGCGTCGGGGCGGATCCAACGGCGCGGCGCCTGGCGCGTACCGAGGGTCCTCAAGGTCGAGTCGGCCCTGGGCAAGGTCGACTTGGACCTGTCCCAGGCCGTCCTGGAGCACCCGGTCGTCGACATCGAACTGCAACTCGGCACGGGCGGCGCCCGGATCACGGTCCCGCGCGACGCGACCGTGGAGGTCGATGAGCTGCGCGCGTGGAAGGCGCCGCGCCTCAAGGCGCGCCCGCCGTCGGGGCCGGGCGGACCGACGATCAGGATCTCCGGGGCGATGGGGTTCGGCCAGTTGAAGATCCGGTACGCGCGGCGGTGAGTCCCGGCGGCCGGGCGCTGGCCCTGGCCTCCTTCTCGCTGCCCGGCTTTCCCCCTCGCTGCCCGGCTTTCCCCCTCGCTGCCCGGCTTTCCCGCTCACTGCCCGAACCGCGACAGATACGCCTTGGCGCCTTCCGGGGCCAGCATCCACGCACGGTACGTCAGCGGGTCCGCATAGCCGTTGGCGAAGCGGTGGGCGATCTCGGGGTGGTCGAAGGCGGCCTGGACGAGGCGGCCCACGTGGTCCGGCTGGGGCTCGCGGGTCATGAGGTCGGTGAAGGCGTGGGTGTGCCGGGCGGTCGCCCAGTACGCGTCGAACGTCTCCCGCATCCAGCGTTCGTCGAAGGGCCGCTCCCCGCGCTCCACGATGGCGGACAGGTAACTGGCCGCCGCCCGCGCGGCGTTGTTGGCGCCCTGCCCGGTGATCGGGTCGTGGACGGCGACGGCGTCGGCCATGCCGAGGACGGCGAAGCCGCCCCGACCCGCCCCACGGGATGCCGCACCGCCGGGGTGACCGCGCCGTACAGGGCGGCGCCCGCGTCCGTGGGCTCGGCGTCGCGGAAGCGCTCGTACTCCCACGGCGCGTACCTCCGCAGCAGGTCCAGGGCCCGCCGCAGGCCGTCGGCGGCGCCGGGGCGGTCGGCCCAGCAGTCGTACGCCCCTCCCCACCGCCCCTCGAACAGCAGGACGTCGCAGGGCCCGCCGACCGTCAGCGCGCGCAGCACGATGACGTCGCCGGTCGACGGCACGCCGGTGGTGCGGACGTACCCGGCGGCCGGGTCGCTGGCGTCGTGCCTGGCGCCGCGCACATAGAAGCAGGCCAGGCTGCGCGGCGGCCGCTCGTGCGCGGGCCAGGACGTATCGGGCGCGAACAGCGCGGACAACTCGCCGCGCCCGGTGGCGAGCACGGTGAGGTCGTGCGCGGCGGCGAGCGCGGCCACCTCGGCGCGCCCCACCGAGCGGTACTCGACGCGCCCGCCGCGCTCCTCGAACAGCTCCAGCCAGGCCGACAGCTTGACCCGCTGGTCCACCGAGCGGACCTCCTCGTCGAAGGGCGCGGTGAACCGGCGCGGCGGCGCCTCCGGCCGCCCGTCGGGGTCCCAGTGGCTGAGCTGGAAGCACGGCATGACGGGCGCGGTGTCGTCCCACAGGGCGAGCCCGGCGTCCCGTTCGAGGCGCAGCGCGGGGCCGAACATGAGCTGCGTGGAGGTGACCCGCCCGGCCCGCACCTCCTCGGGCCGCCGCTCGGCGACGAGCGTGACCGCGTACCCGGCCCCCAGGAGCCCGAGCCCCAGCTGCAGCCCCGCCTGCCCGGCCCCCACGATCGCGATGGCGCGCACCCCGCACTCCCTTCCGCCCCGGCCGCCGCGACCGGGCACGGATCATGCCTACCCACGATCACCCGCGTCCGCGTGGCGCACGACCTGCTGGAAGTGGCCGCACTCCGCGATGTCGTCGTGCGGGCAGGAGAGGGCGCACTCGACGATCCCGAGGGACGCCTCGGCCGCCGCGATGCGGGAGCGCAGCGCCTCGGCCTCCGCACGCAGCACGGCACGACGCGCCTCGGCGTCCGCCCCGGCGGTCAGCGCCCGGATCGTGCCGAGCGCGAGCCCGGCCTCCTTGGCGCGCAGGATCACGGCGACCCGGCCCAGTTCCGCCTCGCCGTAGCGGCGGCGCCCCACGGTGTCACGCGCGGGCCTGAGCAGACCCATCGCCTCCCAGTGCCGCAGCACGTGCGGGGCCAGACCGAACCGCCTGGCCACGGCACCGATACCCAGCGCGCCCCGCCCGCCGCTGACGTGCGCCCCGTACTCGCTTGACCTCATGTCGACATTAACTACGAGGCTGACGCCCATGACCAGGGAAACGGGACCGGTGTCCCCGCAGACCGACGACCTCGCCGCGCGGCTCGACGCCGCCGACCAGTTGACGGGCGCCGCGCGCCTGCGCCTGCGCACGTACGACCTGCTGCGCGCCGGACCAGGGGCGACCGTGGTGGACGTGGGCTGCGGCACCGGGCGGGCCGTGGGCGAACTGGCCCGGCGGGGCGTGACGGCCATCGGCGTCGACATGAGCGCGTCGATGATCGCCACCGCCCGCGCCCGCTGCCCGGAGGCCGACTTCCGGGTCGCGGGGGCGTACGCGCTGCCGCTCGAGGACGGGACGGTGGACGGCTGCCGGGCGGACAAGCTGTTCCACGAACTCGCCGAACCGGCGCGGGCGGTGGCGGAGGCCCGCAGGGTGCTCGCGCCCGGCGGGCGGATCGTGCTGGTCGGCCAGGACTGGGACGCCTTCGTCATCGACTCCGCCGACCCCGCGCTCACCCGCGCCCTCGTGCACGCCCGCGCCGACCGGATCACCGCCCCGCGTGCCGCGCGCCAGTACCGCGCCCTGCTCCTCGACGGCGGCTTCGCCGAGGTGACGGCCGAGGCGCACACGGGCGTGTTCACCGAGCCGAGCGCGCTGCCCCTGCTGACGGGGCTCGCCGAGGCGGCCCGCGCCAGCGGCGCCGTCACGCACGGCCAGGCGGACCGCTGGATCGCCGACCAGCGCGCCCGGGCCGAGGCCAACCGGCTGTTCCTGGCGCTGCCGGTGTTCGTCGCGGCGGCCACCGCGCCGTAGACCGCCCGCGACAGCGCGCGCACGCGGTCACGCCGAGCCAGGGGAGCGGCGCCCCGTCGGCCCCGTCCCGCGCGCCTCCGCCACCGCGCTGACCGCCGTGACGAGCAGCATGACGCCGACGCCCGTGAGGAGCGCGGCCGTTGGGCTCGCCACCTCCAGCGCCACGGCGGACAGGGACGCGGCGGCGCTGTACCCGACGCCGCCGACCGCGTACAGGACGGAGTAGGCGGCGGCGTGGGCGTGCGCGGGCAGGTGTGCGCGGAGGCTGAGGTTGCGGGTGACCATCGCGCCCGACTGGAGGACGCCCGTCACGGCGAGGGCGGCGGCGACACCGGGCACGCCGGGCGCCACCGCCACCAGGGCCAGGCCCCCGGCGGTCGCGGTCAGCAGCACCAGGCTCTGCGTGTGCGCGGAGCCGGGCCAGGTCCGCAGGCCGTAGCAGAGCGCGCCCGCCGCGCTGGCCAGGGCGAACCCGGCCAGGAGCGGCCCCGCCCAGCCGACGGCGGCCCCTCGCCGCTCCAACAGCGCGGGCAGGACCAGTTCCGCGCTGGCCAGCATCGCCATGGAGGCGGCGCCGGTCAGATAGACGGGCCAGGCGGTGAGCAGGGTCCGGGCCAGCGGCGCCGGAGCGTGCCGGTCCGGTGGGGGCTCCCGGGGTTCGGGCAGCCGCAGCAGGGGGAGCGTGGCGGTCGCGGCGAGCAGCGCGCCCAGCACCAGCGGCGCCCCGGCGTGCACGTGGAGAGCGAGCAGGACCACGAGGCCGGGTGCCACGGCCCAGGTGATCTGCGTCAGCGTTGACTCGACGCTCAGCGCCCGGGGCACCGCCCCGTCGGCCACGAGGCCGGTCAGCAGCGCGCGCAGCCCGCCGGGGCAGGCCGCGGGTGCCGCACCGGCCAGGAAGGCGAGGCCCATCGGCACCGGCGCCGGGGCGGAGGCCGCGAAGGGCAGGGCGCAGAAGGCGAGTGCCCCCGCCGCGAGCCCCGCCGCCAGGGAGCGCCGCGTGCGGCCGCGGCCGAGACGGGCGCCGAGCAGCGGCGCGCCCACCACCTCCCCGGCCACGTACACGGACGCCAGGGTCGCGCCGAGGGCGTAGCCGCCCGGGCCCTGCCGGGTCAGGAACACCAGGGCCAGCGGCGCCATGGCGACCGGCGCCTTGCTGGCGAGCGCGGCGAGCCCCCAGAGCAGCAGCTCACGGGTCGTCAGGTCCCGGTAGCTGAAGGCGGCCACGGACAACGCGGTCACCTCACCAGGCAGGGGCGCTTCGGGTCGAACGTCCAGCCGGGTATCAGGTAGCGCATCCCGACGGCGTCGTCTCGGGCGCCCAGGGCCTTCTCGCGGTACAGCTCGTGGGCGGCCAGGAGGCGGTCCCGGTCCAGGGTGACGCCGAGGCCGGGCGCGGCGGGCACGGCGACCTCGCCGTCCACGATCCGCGGCGGCGCCGTGGTGAGCCGCTCCAGGCCCTCCTGCCAGATCCAGTGCGTGTCCAGGGCGTTGTACGCGCCGGGGGCCGCGGCGCCGCAGTGCGTGACCATGGCCAGGGAGATGTCGAAGTGGTTGTTGGAGTGGCAGCCCCACGTCAGGCCCGTGGCGTGGCACAGCTGGGCGACCCGCACCGAGCCCCGCATGGTCCAGAAGTGCGGGTCGGCGAGCGGGATCGACACGGACTGCAGGGCCAGCGCGTGGGCGAGTTGCCGCCAGTCCGTGGCGACCATGTTGGTGGCGGTGGGCAGGCCGGTGGCGCGGCGGAACTCCGCGAGGACCTCCCGCCCGGAGTAGCCGTCCTCCGCCCCGCACGGGTCCTCGGCGTAGGCGAGGGTGCCGACGAGCGGCGCGCACAGCTCGACCGCCCGGCGCAGCGACCACGCGCCGTTCGGGTCCAGGGTGATCCGGGCCCGGGGAAGCGCTCCTTGAGAGCGGTGGCCGCCGCGACCTCCTCCTCGCCGGGCAGGACGCCGCCCTTGAGCTTGAAGTCGCGGAAGCCGTACCGCTCGTGGGCGGCCTCGGCCTGGCGGACGATCGCCTCGGGCGTGAGGGCCTCCTCGTGCCGGATCCGGTGCCAGGGCGTGCTGGCGTCGGGTTCGCGGACGTACTCCAGGTCGGTGCGGTCGGGGTCGCCGACGTAGAAGAGATAGCCCAGCACCCGTACGGAGTCGCGCTGCTGCCCGTCGCCCAGGAGGGCGGCGACGGGCAGGTCGAGGTGCTGGCCGAGCAGGTCGAGCAGGGCCGACTCGACGGCCGTGACGGCGTGCACGGTGGTCCGCAGGTCGAAGGTCTGCGCGCCGCGCCCGGTGGCGTCCCGCGCGGCGAAGCGCTCCCCGACCTCCCGCAGCACCCGCTGGTAGTCGGCGACGCGGGCGCCCACGACCAGCGGCTCTGCGTCCCTGAGCGTCCGTGTGATCCGCTCGCCGCCGGGCACCTCGCCCAGCCCCGTACGCCCCTCGGAGTCGGTCAGTACCACGACGTTCCGGGTGAAGTAGGGGCCGTGCGCCCCCGAGAGGTTGAGTCCCATGCTGTCGCGCCCCGCGACCGGGAAGACGGCGAAGGCGGTGACGGTCGGCTGCGGCGGCTGCTGGCTCATGCGCGTCAACTTCCTTGTGCGGTGCGGGGAGTGCGCGGTGCGGGGAGTGTGGATTCCTCGGGGGCCGTGGGTCGTGGGCCTGAGCCGCGGCCTGTCGTTCCTCTATGTGAATGGCGTTCTGGTAGGGGAATGGAGGCTAGGGCGGGGACACCGAACCGGTCAATGGGGCGCGGGAGGCAGGGGGAATCGGACGTCCCCGTCCGCGTCCGCCTGCGGTGGCGTCGTGAAGTGACGTATGAGTAGAGGGGTTTCCGCAACTCCACCACACTCCACCACGCAAGGGGGCCTGATGGCGGTCCGTACCGAGTCGGTCGAATCGATGGAGCAGCTCGCCGTGGTCTGGCGGGCCATGGCGCTCGACCGCGATCCGGAAGCCGACGTGCGGGACCTGCCCGGCATCGCCGTGCGCTGGGCGGACTGCCGGTTCGCCTTCTGGAACTGCGTCACGCTGACCGAGCCCGACGCGGGCCCGGCGCTCGTCGAGCGGCGCCTCGCCGAGGCGGCGGACCTCATGCGCGCGAAGAAGCACCCCGGATTCCTGTGGCTCTTCGAGGACCTGCTGTCCGACGAGGCGCGCGCCGGGGTGCGGGCCGCGGCCGAGAAGGCGGGCCTCGCCTTCGCCTTCCCCGGCACGGGCATGGCCGGGGACCTGCTTCCCCTCCCTGAGCCCGGCCACCCCGACCTGACGTTCGCGCGGGTGACCACCGACGAGCAGCTGACGGCGTACGCGGACCTGAACTCGCGCGCGTACGGATTCCCGCTGGAGGACGGCCGCGACGGGCTCGTCGGCTCCACGCTGTGGAAGGACGGGGTGCACGCCTACCTCGGCCTGCGGGACGGCGTGCCGGTGACGTGCGCGGCGACCGTGGAGGCGGACGGCCGCCTGTTCGTCGTGCTCGTCGCCACGGACCCGGACTGGGAGCGCCGGGGCTATGGGGAGGCGGTGACGCGCAAGGCCCTGTACGAGGGCGCGCGGGCCACCGGCCTGACCCGCGCGACGCTGCACGCGACCGAGGCGGGGGCGCCCGTGTACCCCCGCATCGGCTTCAGGCCGAACTCGCCGATCCACTTCTACGGGCTGAAGGCCTGACGCGCCCAGGGGGAGCGTCAGGGTGGGTGGGCGGGTGTGACGGCGTACCGGGCCCGGGGCCGGGCCCGGGGCTCTCGCCCGCTAGGCGATGCGGATGCCCAGTGCGTACGCCGTGAGGGTGGCCGTGTCGGAGACGCCGTGGTCCTTGGCGGACGCGCTGAAGCTGGGGCTCGCGGAGACGGACGGCTCAAGACGCCACAGGAGGACGCCGTCGCCCCGGTAGCGCACCTCGGCGCCGCCGCCGGTGAGGGCGTAGCCGGGCGGCAGGGTGGCGACCGCGGACGGGTGGGCCACCTGACCGGAGTCGGAGCGGGCGATGGTGTTGAGGACCCGCCCCACGGGCAGGTTGCGGCGCAGCGAGATGGCGAAGGAGCGGATGCTCGCCGGGTCGGAGACCAGGTGGTCCTTGGAGCGGGACTTCCAGGAGGAGCCGGTGGAGGGGAACGTGGCGGTGCCCAGGTTCCCGTCGCCGTGCCAGTTCACCCGGAAGCCGCCGCCGACGAGGGCGTACTCCGTCGACGACGGGATGCCCGCCTCCGCTTCGGGGTGCGGGGCGGTGCCGCTGTCCGCGCGGGCCACGTGGATGTGCTGGAGCAGCTGCGCCCGGCTCAGCCCGGCGATCTTGAGGCCG
Source organism: Streptomyces sp. G45 (assembly GCF_049542095.1). Classification (NCBI taxonomy): domain Bacteria; kingdom Bacillati; phylum Actinomycetota; class Actinomycetes; order Kitasatosporales; family Streptomycetaceae; genus Streptomyces; species Streptomyces sp. G45. The sequence continues at coordinate 8,492,675 of NZ_JBMUZU010000001.1, forward strand.
ATGACGTACGCCGTCAGCTCGTGCGGCTGGGCGTGGACGTGGTCCTTGGTGGAGACCGTCCAGCCGGACAGGTCGTCGTTCGGGTAGGACGCGGTGAGCAGGGCGCCCTGCGGGTGCTCGGCCCCGATGGCGCCGCCGCCGATGGCCACCATGTCGCCGTCGGCCACGCGGATGGTCTGGTCGTTCCAGTGGCTCTGGGGCGGGCTGCCGCGGTAGGAGAACACCGCGACGTTCACCAGGCCCGAGGCGTCCGTGAAGCTCCGCAGGCGGCGCGTCGCGGTCACGGCGGGGCCCGCCGCCGCGGGGCGGGGCGCCGCGGTCGCCGACTCGCCTCCGATGAGGACGCCCGCCGCGGCTAAGCCAGCGGCGGCCGAAGCCGCCTTGAGCAACTCTCGTCTGTTCTGCACCAAGCCACCTCCGTAATCCCGGACGCCGTCGCCCGGACCGGGGGTCACCTTAAGTGCGGCTATGTACGTCTCGATACGCCACAGCGGCAAACTGACTGGTTATTGAGGTTCTGGGCGTTCTTCAGGACATCTCCTCATTCCTTGGGGAAACGTGTGTGGATATGGGGAAGTGGTGAAGGAATGGGGAGGCGGACGGTCGTCGCCGTGAGCCGGTCACCCGTGCGGGCGGTAGGTCGGATGGTCGGTATGACCGAGGAGGGGGCTTAAGATCTGGCCACGTGGCCGATAGTGACCTCCCCGATGAACTGATCAAGCTGGAACGTTCCGCCGAGGAAGAGCGGGCGAAGCTCGCGGGCCTCGACGGCGACGCGTACGACACGCAGTGGCGCAGGTGGCGCGACGCCGCCGCCGACTTCCAGGCCGCGGTCACCGCGTACGCCGCGCGCGACGACGTCGACACGCCGCGGCACCAGGTGGAGCAGGAGGTGAAGCGCGCCGTCCGGCACGCGGACGAGGACCCGGCCGAGTAGCCCGCCCGGACCCCGCGCACCAGGGCCGCGCACCCGGGCCGCGAACCGGTCAGCTTTCGAGAAGCCACCGCCCCCGCGGGCTTCCTAGCATGGGCACCACCAGCGAGAAGGCACCTCGGAAGCCGCGTGGGAGCACCGCGCCGGAAGGCCGGAAACCCCGCGCGGGGAAGGAACCACCGCCATGTCGGACACCAAGAAGGCACCGAAGAAGACCGCCGCGCGCGACGCGGCGGACACCGGCTTCACCGCCGAGGAGCGCGCCGCCATGAAGGAGCGCGCCAAGGAGGTGAAGACGGCGCGCGGCCGGGGCCGCGCCTCCAAGGCGGACGGCGAGCGCGACCTCCTCGCCAAGATCGCCGAGATGGACGGCCCGGACCGCGCCATGGCCGAGCGGATCCACGAGATCGTCACGGCCAGCGCCCCGCAGCTCGCGCCGAAGACCTGGTACGGGATGCCCGCGTACGCCAGGGACGGCAAGGTCGTCTGCTTCTTCCAGAGTGCGGGTAAGTTCAAGTCGCGCTACGCCACGCTCGGCTTCAACGACGACGCGCGCCTGGACGACGGCGGCATGTGGCCGACCGCGTTCGCCCTGACCAGGCTGACCGCCGTCGAGGAGGAGCGGATCGCCGACCTCGTCAAGCGGGCGGTGGGCTGAGCGCACGACGGTCGACCCACGCAGGCAGCGGTACCCATGCGACCCACGGAGGCAGCCGTATCCATGGACGAGGGGCAGTCGCTCATCGACGACTCGCTGGACGCGGCGGCGGCCGCGTTCCAGCGGATGCGGCCACGCCTGTTCGGCATCGCCTACCGCGTCCTGGGCAGCGTGTCCGAGGCCGAGGACGTGGTGCAGGACGCGTGGCTGCGCTGGCAGGGCGCCGACCGGGGCGCGGTCCGCGACCCCGGGGCGTTCCTGGCGACGACCACCACGCGGCTCGCCCTCAACGTGGCGCAGTCGGCGCGGGTCCGCCGGGAGGCGTACGTCGGGCCGTGGCTGCCGGAGCCCGTGGACACCAGCGTGGACCCGCCGGTCGGAGCGGAGCGCGGCGAGGCCATCGCACTGGTCGTGCTGCTGGTCCTGCAGAAGCTGAACCCCGTGGAGCGCGCCGCCTACGTCCTGCGGGAGGCCTTCGACTACCCGTACGACGCCATCGCGGACATGCTCCAGCTGAGCCAGGCCAACACCCGGCAGATCGTCAGCCGCGCCCGCAAGCGGCTCGCCGCCGAGCGGCGCGGCCCCGTCGACGCGGCGGAGCACCGGCGGCTGCTGGAGGCGTTCGTCGCCGCCGCGCGGCACGGGGACGTCGCCGCCCTGGAGAGCGTGCTGTCCGCCGACGTCGTCGCGTACGCCGACGGCAACGGCATGCGCGGGGTGGCGCGTCTCACCGTCGTGGGAGCCGAGCGGGTGGCCAGGATCTCCGCCTTCGCCCAGAAGTTCTTCCCCGGCGCCGCCTACGAGGTGGCCGAGGCCAACGGGGAGCCCGCCCTGCTGCTCGTCCAGGACGGCCGCGCCGTCGCCCTGGTGAGCGTCACCGTGGGCCCGGACGGCATCGACGGGCTGTACTGGATCCTCGCGCCCGAGAAGCTGCGGGCGTACGAGCGGTCGGCGGGCAGGCTCATCGGCCGCCCGTAGCCGGTCACGTCCGGGTGGGCCGCTCGGGTTCGCCCGCGCACCCCGTGGCCGGGACGTCCGCGGCGTCCTCGCCCGGCAGCAGCACCTGGACGCCGTCCAGCAGCTCCGCGGTCACCTCGTCGACGGCGACGCGCCGCTCCACCGCCCGCAGCTGGGTCAGCCCCGCCCGGGTGCTGACGCGCGGCGGGGCGAGCAGCCGACAGCAGTCCTCGTCGGGCAGCACCGAGATCCCGGCCGTGCCGATGGTCCCGGCCTCGTCGATGATCTCCTGCTTCTCCCAGCCGAGCAGCGGGCGCAGGACCGGCAGGTCGGCGGCCTCGTCGACCGCGACCAGGTTGGCCAGGGTCTGGCTCGCCACCTGGCCCAGGCTGTCGCCGGTGACCAGGGCCTGGGCACCGGTGCGGGCGGCCAGCGCTGACGCGGCGCGCACCATGAGGCGCCGCTGGGCGACCACTTGGAGGCGGCCCGCGCCCGCCACGGCCAGCCGCTTCTGCGCCCTGCCCAGGGCGATGACGTGCAGTCGGCCGGGCGGCTGGTAGCGGTTCAGCTCGCGGGCGAGGGCGTACGCCTTGTACACCGACGACGGGTCCGTGTACGGCGCCCCGCTGAAGTGCACGAAGTCGCAGGCCAGACCGCGGCGCATGGCCCGGTGGGCGGCGACGGGCGAGTCGTAGCCGCCGGAGAGCAGTGCGAGGGCGCGCCCGCTGGACCCGACGGGAAGGCCGGTCGTGCCCGGGTGCCGCGCCCACGACACATAGGTCTCCTTGCGGTCGACCTCCACCGCGAGCACGACGTCCGGCCGGGTGAGGTCGACGCGCAGGCCCGGCACCTCGTCGAGGACGCGCCGCCCGAGGTGCGCCGCGATCCGGGACGACGTCAGCGGGAACCGCTTGTCCCGCCGCTTCACCCGTACGGCGAAAGCGTGCCCCGGCCGTTCGGAGTCCAGCGCGCCGAGCGCGTCGACGGCCGCCCGCGTGATGTCCGCCAGGTCGCTGGGCACGCGCACGGCCGGGACGACCGCGTTGAAGCCGATCACCCTGCGCGCCCGCTCCACCAGCGCCTCCTGGGGGACCTGGCCGCCGACGACGGTGACGTTCTGGGCGCTCTTGATCCAGGTGGAGCCGCCGACGCCGCGCAGCGCGAGCCGCAGGTTGTCGTGCAGCCGCTCGACGAAGAGGCGGCGGTTGCGCCCCTTGAGGAAGACCTCGCCGTGCTTGAGCAGCACGCACGGACCGCGGCTCGCGGGCGCGCGGTCCGCTCGGGGAGTGGGCGCGGAGGGTGTAGGGGGTGTACCGGACATGTGATCCTCTCGGAGGTTCCGGCGGTCGACGTGGCCACATCGTCCACTAGGCCGGGCCCGTCGCTCGCGAACCGCGGGCGCCCGGGGGCGGGGCGTGGCGCCCGGCCCCCGGGCCCCGCCAGGGGTCAGGGCCCGGCGAGTTCCGCGCGCACCGCGCGGGCCGCGGCCACCAGGTTCTCCAGGGAGGCGCGGGTCTCGGGCCAGGCCCGGGTCTTCAGGCCGCAGTCGGGGTTGACCCACAGCCGTTCGGCGGGGATGGCCTCAAGTCCCGTGCGCAGCAGGGCCGCCGCCTCCTCGGCGCTCGGCACGCGCGGGGAGTGGATGTCGTACACGCCGGGCCCGGCCTCGCGCGGGTAGCCGTGCGCGGCCAGCTCGCGGGCGACCTGCATGTGGGAGCGGGCGGCCTCCAGGCTGATGACGTCGGCGTCGAGGTCGTCGATGGCCTGGACGACGTCCCCGAACTCGGCGTAGCACATATGGGTGTGGATCTGTGTGGCGGGCCGCACCCCGCTGGTGGTCAGCCGGAACGCCTCCGTGGCCCACGCCAGGTACGCGGCGCGGTCGGCGGCGCGCAGCGGCAGCGTCTCGCGCAGCGCGGGCTCGTCGACCTGGATGACGGAGGTGCCCGCCGCCTCCAGGTCGGCCACCTCGTCGCGCAGGGCGAGGGCGACTTGGCGGGCGGTGTCGGCGAGTGGCTGGTCGTCGCGGACGAACGACCAGGCGAGCATGGTGACCGGCCCGGTGAGCATGCCCTTGACGGGGCGTTCGGTGAGGGACTGGGCGTAGGCCGTCCAGCGGACCGTCATCGGCTCGGGGCGGGAGACGTCACCGGCGAGGACCGGCGGCCGGACGTAGCGCGTGCCGTACGACTGCACCCAGCCGTGCCGCGTGGCGAGGTAGCCCGTCAGCTGCTCGGCGAAGTACTGGACCATGTCGTTGCGCTCGGCCTCGCCGTGCACCAGCACGTCCAGGCCCGCCTTCTCCTGGAAGGACACCACCTCCTGGACCTCGGCCCGCACGCGCTCCTCGTAGTCGGCCTGGTCGGTCCGGCCCGCGCGCAGGTCGGCGCGGGCGGCGCGCAGTTCAGCGGTCTGCGGGAAGGACCCGATGGTCGTGGTGGGCAGCAGCGGCAGACCGAGGTGGGCGCGCTGCGCGGCGGCGCGCTCGGCGTACGCGGGTGAGCGGCGGGCGTCGGCCGCGGTGACGGCGGCGGCGCGGGCCCGCACGGCGGAGTCGTACGTGATCGGGGAACGGGCGCGGGAGTCCAGGTCGGCGCGGTTGGCGGCGAGTTCGGCGGCGATCGCGCCGGTGCCCTGGGCGAGGCCCTTGGCGAGGGTGACGACCTCGGCGGTCTTCTGCTGGGCGAAGGCCAGCCAGCGCAGGATCTGCGGCGCGATGTCCCGCTCGGCGGCCGCGTCGAGCGGCACGTGCAGCAGGGAGCAGGAGGCGGCCACGTCGACGCGGTCGGCGAGGCCCAGCAGGGTGCCCAGCGCGGCCAGGGACGCCTCCAGGTCGTTGACCCAGACGTTGCGGCCGTCGACGACGCCCGCGACCAGGCGCTTGCCGGGCAGCCCGCCGACCGCGGCGAGGGCGTCCAGGTTGGCGGCCGCGGGTCCCGTGAAGTCCAGGGCGAGCCCGTCGACGGGGGCCTTGGCCAGGACGGGCAGGGCCTCGCCGAGCCGGTCGAAGTACGAGGCGACCAGCAGCTTCGGCCGGTCCGTGAGGGCGCCCAGGTCACGGTAGGCGCGGGCGGCGGCGTTCAGCTCTCCGGGGGAGCGGTCCTGCACGAGGGCGGGCTCGTCGAGCTGCACCCACTCGGCGCCCGCCGCGCGCAGGTCGGCGAGGACCTCGGCGTACACCGGGAGCAGCCGGTCGAGCAGTGTGAGCGGGTCGAAACCGGCGGGCACGCCCGGTGCGGGCTTGGCGAGCAGCAGGTAGGTGACGGGCCCGACGAGCACGGGCCGGGCCGCGAGGCCGAGCGCGCTCGCCTCACCGAACTCCGCGACCTGCCGGGAGGAGTCGGCCGTGAACACCGTATCCGGTCCCAGTTCCGGCACCAGGTAGTGGTAGTTGGTGTCGAACCACTTCGTCATCTCCAGCGGCGCCACGTCCTGGGTGCCGCGCGCCATGGCGAAGTAGCCGTCGAGCGCGTCGGCCGCGACGGCCTCGCGGTGCCGTTCGGGGATCGCCCCGACCATGACGGTGGTGTCCAGGACGTGGTCGTAGTACGAGAAGTCGCCGCTGGGCACCTCGTGGACACCGGTGTCGGCGAGCCGCTGCCAGGTGGCGCGGCGCAGTCGGGCGGCGGTCGAGCGCAGTGAGTCCGCGGTGACGCGGCCCTTCCAGTAGCCCTCGACGGCCTTCTTCAGTTCCCGGTGCTGTCCCTGACGGGGGTAGCCGTACACGGTGGCCCGTGCTGCCGCGGCTGCGGGCTTGGTGGTCACGGAGATCTCCTTCGCGAGATGAGTCCCTGAGGTCCCGGGGACGGGACGCGGGCGCGAAGGGGTGACGGACCGGGCGGCACGGGAGCGCGTGCCGCCCGGCACGCCCGTCCGCCTGGTATGTACGCCGACCCGCCCACGAGGTCACCGGGATGTCCGCGCGCGAACGGGTCGCGCACGGGCAGGTGGCAGGTCTTCGGACTCGCGGGCACGTCCTCACCCTGTGAGGACACCTACTGGCCGTCGCTTCCCAGACCCCGTACGTCGGATCCAGTGCTTCTGACGGCGGTCGTTCCCGCTCACCGCTGCGGGGCAGTCCCGGATTCCCACCGGGTTCCCTCTTGCGACGCCTCCCGCCTGGCGGACGGGGCGAACCAGCTGCACGGGCCAGCCTAGAGGGTGACGGGGCGGGTGGGACAGGGTGTCCGTGATCTGGATGCGGGGCGGCGCGCGCGGACGCATGGGTATGTGGGCGTGGGTGTGGGTGCAGGGGCGCGCCTGGCGGTGGCGCCGATGCGGGCCTGGCGGGCGGTGCGGGTGCGGGCTTGGACGGCGCGCGGGCCCCGGCCCCAGGTCGGGGCGGCGTGGGCCGGACCGTGGGCTGGACGCACAAGAAAGGCGAGGGGGCCGCTGCCTCCTCGCCACTCTCAACGTATAGCGCACGGGGGGCCTTGCGGCAAGGCCCCCGCCCTGCCGCAGAATGCCTGGCCTACAGCCATGACCTGCGTAAACGGGAGTTCTCATGATCGACGTGGTCGTTGTCGGCGCCGGGCCCACCGGGCTGATGCTGGCCGGTGAGCTGCGTCTCGCGGGAGTGCGCACCGTCGTCCTCGACAAGCTGACCGAGCCGTCCGGGCAGTCCCGCGGGCGTGGCCTGCACGCGCGCAGCGTCGAGATCATGGATCAGCGGGGCCTGCTCGACCGGTTCCGCGCGGCCAGCGAGACGTTCCAGGTCGGAGGCCTCTTCGGCGGCATCATGAAGCCGTGGCCCGCAGGGATGGACACCGCTCACCCGTACGGTCTGGCCACGCCGCAGCCGGTCACCGAGCGGCTGCTGGAGGAGTGGGCGTGCGAACTCGGCGCCGAGATCCGGCGCGGCCACACGGTGGTCGGGCTGAGCCAGGACGAGGACGGCGTGAACCTCGAACTGGCCGACGGCACGAGCCTGCGCGCCCGCTACGCCGTCGGCTGCGACGGCGGGCGCAGCACGGTGCGCAAGCTGCTCGGCGTCGGCTTCCCCGGTGAGCCCGCCAAGGTCGAGACGCTGCTCGGGGACATGGAGGTGACCGAGGCCCCGGAGGCGGTCGCCGCCGTCGTCGAGGAGGTCCGCAGGACCCAGCTGCGGTTCGGCGTCCTTCCCGACGTGGACGGGAACAAGGGCGTGTACCGGATCATCGTGCCCGCCGAGGGTGTGGCGGAGGACCGCGGCGCGGGGCCGACCCTGGAGGAGTTCAAGGCGCGGCTGCGGGCCGTCGCGGGCACCGACTTCGGGGCGCACACGCCGCGTTGGCTGTCCCGGTTCACCGACGCCACGCGGCAGGCCGAGCGCTACCGCGTCGGCCGGGTGCTGCTGGCCGGGGACGCGGCGCACATCCATCCGCCGACCGGCGGCCAGGGGCTCAACCTGGGCGTGCAGGACGCGTTCAACCTGGGCTGGAAGCTGGCCGCCGAGGTCAACGGCCGGGCGCCGGAGGGCCTTCTCGACAGCTACCACGCGGAGCGGCACCCGGTGGGGGCCCGCGTCCTCGACAACACCCGCGCGCAGATGGCCCTGCTGGGCACCGACCCGGGTGCGACGGCGCTGCGGGAGCTGTTCTCGACGCTGATGGACTTCGAGGAGGTGAACCGGTACGTGACCGGCATCATCACGGCGATCGGGGTCCGCTATGACCTGGGCGGGAGCGGTGACCCGGGTGAGGGCGGTGACCTGGGCGAGGGCGGTGACCTGACCGAGGGTCACGGCGTGGACGAGGGGCACGAGCTGCTGGGCCGCCGGATGAAGGACGTACGGCTCAAGCGGGGCCGCCTGTACGAGCTGATGCGCGGCGGCCGCGGCATCCTTCTCGACCAGACCGGGCACCTGTCGGTGGCGGGCTGGTCGGACCGGGTCGACCACGTCGTGGACGTCAGCGACGAAGTGACCGCGCCCGCGGTGCTGCTGCGGCCGGACGGGCATGTGGCGTGGGTGGGGACGGGGCGGCGAGAGCCGCGGGGTTCGCAGGAGCCGGGGCTGGGGGCGCGGGATCAGCAGGGACTGGTCGCGGCGTTGGCGCGGTGGTTCGGCGAGCCTGCCGACGGCTGAGCGTCCCGTCGCGGGGCTGCGCGTGAGGGCCGCCTCGATGTGCCCCGCGAGTTCGGCGGGTTGTGGGGTGTGGGTTGTGGCTTGCGGCTTGCGGCTTGCGGCTTGCGGACAGCGGGTTGCGGGTGGGGCGGTGCGGGGTCGCGGGCTGCGGGGTCTGCGAGATCCGTACGGCGGTGAGGTCCCTGCCGGTCATGAGGGCCGCCCGCTTCCACCAGGGGCTGCGGCCTCATGGGCGTACCCACGGCGGCACGGGCCCCGGACCCGTGCCGGTCAGGCGCTTGCCGCTCCACCTCGTGCAGACCCCTTGCCGCCGCGCTCCGCTGGCGTGATCATGGCGGGCAACCTCGGCCCCTGGCCTCCCTCCGCCACCACACGCCCCTTCTGCCCCAGCAGCACCCGCCGTCGACGAACCCGCACCCCCCAGACCGGGAGACCGTATGCGCTCTCGCTCGCGCGCCCTGACCGCGCTTGCCCTCACGCTGGCCGTCGGCCTCACCCAGGCCCCCGCCGCCGACGCGGCACCGATGTTTCACGGGAAACAACGGCCCGCCCCGTCCACGGGCGCCGCGCCAGGCCCGTACGAGAACGTCCTCGACCTGCGGGGCGTCCCCAAGGCCGCCGAGCCCGGCGAGTTCAACCCCGTCAACGTCTTCGCCGACCGGGGCGCCTGGCACGCCTACGCGCTGCCGTCGGCGGGCGACCCGGCGACGTACGGCGGCTTCAGCGGGCCGCTGTACATCGCCCAGGAGTACCCGTGGTGGCTGAGCAAGGCCTTCAGCCGGATCCGGCTCTCCGAGAAGGGCAAGGCCCTCGACCTCGACGCGGGCGGCGCACCGCGGTTCTCCTCGCTGCCGGGCGTGCTGCGTCAGACGTACCGCCTCGACGGGCTGCGGCTCACCCTGGAGCTGCGGTTCGCGACCGACCGCACGGCGCTGGTGCGGGCGCGTATCCACAACACCGGCCGTGCCCCGCGCACCCTCGCCGCCGACTGGACGGGCTCGCTGCTGCGCCCCGCCAAGTCACCCCAGCGGGAGGCGCCTTCGCTGTCCGCCACCGGGCGCGGCGTCGCCGTCGGCTTCGCGCGGGTGCGGGAGAAGTGGGACTACCTCACCGACGGCACCGAGCGCTTCGAGGTCACCCACCGCGACGCGGTCCGCACCACGGTCCAGGGCGACACCTACCGCAGCGCGCTCGCCGCGCCCGTCCGCCTCGCGCCCGGCGCGGCCCGCACCCTGGACTGGACCGAGAGCTACACCTTCACCGGCGCCGAGCGGGCCCGCGAGGCCGCCTCGGTACGACGCGTGCTCGCCCACCCCGCCGCGGTGACGGCGGCCGGTGACGCGCGCTGGCGGCGCTATGTCGCCGCCGTCACGCGCGACGTGCCACCCGCGCGCCGCCGTCTCGCCGTGAAGTCCCTGGAGACCCTGGTCACCAACTGGCGCTCCGCGGCGGGGCGGATCCGGCACGACGCCATCAGCCCGTCCCTGTCGTACAAGTGGTTCACCGGCGGCGTGTGGGCCTGGGACACCTGGAAGCAGGCCGTCGGCACCGCCCGCTTCGCGCCGGGGCTCGCGAAGTCCCAGATCCGCGCCATGTTCGACCACCAGATACGGCCCGGCTCCGCGACCCGGCCGCAGGACGCCGGGATGCTCCCCGACGCGGTCTTCTACAACGACACCGCCGACGGCGGCGGCAACTGGAACGAGCGCAACAGCAAGCCCCCGCTGGCCGCGTGGGCGGTCTGGGAGGTCTACCGGCGCAGCGGCGACCGGGGCTTCCTGCGCGAGATGTACCCGAAGCTGGCGGCCTACCAGGCGTGGTGGTACCGCAACCGCGACCACGACCGCGACGGCCTCGCCGAGTACGGTGCGACCGTCGACCCCGCCAACGACAGCGCCGAGCAGCGCAGGCTCGCCGCCGCCTGGGAGAGCGGCATGGACAACGCGCCGCGCTTCGACGCCGCCCTCGGCACCTCCGTGGTCGCCAACCGCGACGCCTCCGGCACCGTGATCGGCTACTCGCTCACCCAGGAGTCCGTCGACCTCAACGCCTACCTCGCCGCCGACCAGGACCATCTCGCCTCGATCGCACGGGCGTTGGGCGACCGGGCGGGGGAGCGGCACTGGCGGTCCAGGGCCCGGGCCACGCACCGGGCGGTGCGTGAGCGGATGTACGACCCCGGCGACGGCTGGTTCCACGACACGGACCTGGACAGCGGCAAGCGCCTGACCGCGCGCGGACGCGGCATCGAGGGTGCCGTTCCGCTGTGGACCGGCACGGCTTCGCGCGCGCAGGCCGCCGCCGTACGGGACAAGCTGACGGATCCGGCGGAGTTCGCCACGCCGGTCCCGTTCCCGACGGTCGCCCGCAGCTCCCCGTACTTCGCTCCGCAGCGCTACTGGCGCGGCCCGGTCTGGCTGGACCAGGCGTACTTCGCCGAGGCGGGGCTGCGGCGGTACGGCTACCGCCGCGAGGCCCGCGCGCTGACCGACCGGCTCGTGACGAACGCGTGGGGCCTCGCGGCGCGCGGCCCTGTGATGGAGAACTACGACCCGCTCACCGGCGCCCCGCTCAACTCCCCGAACTTCAGCTGGTCTGCGGCGGTGCTGCTGCCGATGCTGAGCGACGAGTGAGCTGGCGCCGCTTGGCGGTGGCGGGGTCTAGGGGGCTGTGTCCGCCGTGTCCGCCGTGGCTGTCGGGACCGCCGCGACCATCGTGACCGCTGTGTTCGCCGTGTCTGCCATGACCGCCGTGTCTGCTGGGACCGCCGTGTCCGCCGTGGGCGGGGTCAGCGCCGCCCGCATGGCCACCCCGTCGACGTAGGAGTGCTTCTCCTTCACCGCCCCGTCCTCGACCACGACGAAGTCCACGAGGTCGATGTCGACCGGGGAACCGGCCGCCGACGTCCCGGACATCTTCCACTGCGCCACCCAGAAGTCGTCCCCCACGCGCAGTGAGACCTCGGTGAAGGCCAGGTCGGGGACCAGCTTGAAGGTCTCCGCCGCGGCGTCGCGGATCGCGTCACGGCCGCGTGCGGGCTCCTGGCCCGCGTGCAGGTGGAACACGGCGTCCGGCGTGTGCAGTTCGGCGATCCGGTCGGGGTCGCGCGCCTCCCAGCAGGCGTGGTAGCGCTCGAACAGGGCGTGCGTGGTGCTGCTGCTCATGGGCCTCGGCCTTCCGGTCTGGGGAGGGGGGTGGCGCGTGACTCGCATGCAAGGGGGCGTCGTGCCGCGCGTCAAGGTGTCGGGCGGCGCGGGATGCTCCTGGGAGAGCCTGGGGGCGGTCTGGGGACGGGCTGGGAGGGTCTTGGGAAGGCCCCGGAGGGGGGAGGGGAGGGGAGGGCCGACCTGGGGGTGGCTCGGGGGACGCCCCCTAGAGGCTTCCCCCGATGGATCTCCGGGATGATCCCGATGGTGTCGGGGTGGCGCGGCTGATGTGCTGGAGGCATGGTTCGTCAACGGTCAACTCACCGCCATCCACGCCAGGTTCGACTCCTGACGCTGGCCGTCATGGGTGCCCTCGGCCTGCTCGCCGCCGCGGTGCCCGCAGTGCCTTCCACCGCCGCTGAGCCGCGCGGCTCCGAGTGCCCCCAGGCGCGGGCACGCCCGGGCGTCCAGGGGCAGACAGACCCGGACGCCCACCCGCGCGGGCGGACGGGCCCGCACGCGCGGACCCAGGCCGCCCTTGACCGCGTCGTCGCGCAGGGCACGCCGGGCGTCATAGCCGAGGCCAGAGTCGGCCGTGCGGTGTGGCGCGGCCGGGCCGGTGTCGGCGACCTCACCACCGGCCAACCGCGCGCCACCGACGAGAAGTTCCGCATCGCGAGCCTGACCAAGACGTTCACGTCGGTGGTGCTGCTCAAGCTCGAAGCCCAGGGGAAGCTGTCCCTGGACGACAGCGTCGAGAAGTGGCTGCCGGGCGTGGTGCGCGGCAAGGGGTACAGGCCGGGACACATCACGGTGCGGCACCTGCTCAACCACACGAGCGGAGTCTTCGACTACAACATGGACGACGGCTTCCGGGCGAAGTACGCGGGAGACGCGTTCGACGAGCACCGGTACACCCGGTGGAGCCCGGCAGACTTGGTCGGGATCGCGCTCGCCCACCCGCCGGTGTTCCAGCCGGAGCAGGGCAGCAGACCGGGCAGGCCCGGGAAGTGGGACTACTCGGACACCAACTACATACTCGCCGGAATGATCATCGAGCGCGTCACGGGCGGGACCTACGGGGACGCGGTCGACTGCCTCCTCATCCAGCCGCTCGGCCTGCGCGGCACCAGCGTCCCCGGCCTCTCGCCCACGCTGCCCGCCCCGCACGCCAGGCACTACTCGACGCTGTTCGAGAACCCGCCGCACGCCAAGGTGCGCGACGTGACCGAGTTCAGCCCCACGGTGGCGTTCTCCGCCGGGCAGCTGATATCGACCGTCAGCGACGTGAACACCTTCATGAGCGAGCTGCTGCGCGGCGCACTGCTGCCACCGGCCCAGCAGAGACAGCTGCTCGCCGCGGTCCCGGTCGACGGGGACAAGGGACACGGCGGCCCGGACGACGTCTACGGCCTCGGCATACGCCACTTCAAGATCCAGCGCGGCTGCTGGGCGTGGGGCCACGGAGGGATGATCCCCGGCTCGGCGACGCGCACCGTGGCATCGGCGGACGGGCGGCACGTGCTGACCGTGAACCGCAACGGCGACTGGGGCGAGCAGGAGGCGGAGGACGCGGTGCTGAAGGCCGAGTTCTGCCGACGCTGACCCGTCGGCGGCCCGGCCGTAAGGGCGGCGCTGCCGGGACCGGTCCCGCCGGGGCCGCGCAGAATCGCCGTCATGAGGTTCGGTGGACGGGCGAGGGCGGAGCGGAGACTGCGACAGGACGCCGAGGCCGGGGACAGCCAGGCCATGTACGACCTGGCGCTGTGCCTGCTGCGGGGGCGGGACACCCTGGCGGAGTCCGACCTGTGGTGTCGGCGGGCCGCCGAGAGCGGCCATGTGGAGGCCATGAACAGCGTCGGCCTCACCCTGCACGCGCGCGGGGACCTCGCCGGAGCCGAGGTCTGGTTCCGGCGGGCGGCGGAGCACGGCCACCTGGAGGCCATGCACAACGTGCCGATCCTGCTCCAGCAGCGCGGCCAGCGAGCCGAGGCCGAGTCGTGGTTCCGCCGCGCCGCCCACCACGGCCACCCGAGGGCGATGTACAACCTGGGGGTGCTGCTGCGGGACGACCAGCGGGCGGCCGAGGCGGAGTCCTGGTTCCGAGCGGCGGCCGAGCGGGGCAACGTCGACGCGATGTTCAACCTCGGCACCGACCTGCTCTCGCGCGGCGCGTACGACGAGGCCGGGGTGTGGCTCCAGCGGGCGGCGGACCTCGGTGACGTGGACGCGCGGGCCAACCTCGCCCTCGTCCGGTTCGCGCAGCGCGGCGACGCGCGGGTGATCCACCTGCGCTCGCAACCGCCGGAGGCGCGGTCGCCGGGCTCGCGGTCGCCCGGCTCTCGGTCGTCGGGTGAGGGCGGTGGACCACCGGACGGCGTCAGTTGACGTTGACCGCCGTCCACGCGCTGGCCACGGCGCGCTGCTCGGGGCTGTCGACGCCGTGGAGTTCCGCTGCCGCCGCCAGGGTCGCCGAGCGTGCGGTGCGGTAGTTGGCGGTGGAGGTCAGGTAGACCGTCAGCGCCCGGTACCAGATCTTCTCCGCCTTGGCCCGGCCGATGCCGGTGACGGGGCGGCCGTCGACGGTGGGGCTGTCGTAGGAGACGCCGTTGACCACCTTGGGTCCGCTGCCTTCGGAGAGGAGGTAGAAGAAGTGGTCGGCGGGGCCCGCGGCGTACGCGGGGGCGAGCTGGCCGATGCCCGCGTACCAGTAGTCCTTGGACTGGCCGTCCCTGGACGGGCGGTCCATGAAGCGCCGGGCGCCCTGGCCGTTGGTCTCCGGGTACTCGCCGAAGAGGTAGTCGCCGGGGTCGGCCGCGTTGGCCGCGGAGAACTCCATGGACGCGGCGAGGACGTCGCTGGACGCCTCGTTGAGCGCGCCCGGCTCCCCGGTGGCGGGCAGGTTGGCGGTGGTCGCGGTGACGCCATGGGCCATCTCGTGGGCGCCGACCTCGATGCGGACGGGGGACCCCTGCGGGGGCGCGCCGTCGCCGTAGGTCGTGCACGACGACCCGACGTCGTAGAAGGCGTTGAGGAAGTGGGTGCCGTAGTGGACGCGGCTGCAGCCGCCCTTGCCGTCGCCGCGGACGCCCGTGCGGTTGTGGACGGCCAGGAGGTGGTCCCAGACCACCGAGTGGATGTAGTGCGCGGCGACGGCGTCGGACTGGCGCCCGCCCTCGCACCAGACGTTGTCGTTGTCGGTGACCAGGGTGCCCGACCCGGAGGGGCTGTTGTACATGTCGTAGGTCTTGTGGTTGCCGCGTTTGGGGTCGTTCAGCTCGTAGCGCCCGGTGCTGGGGTTGTACGTGGTGTCGAGCGGTACGCGGCCCACGTTCGTGCCGCAGCCGACCCCGGCCACGGCGGCCTGCGGGGCGGGGCGGGCGGTGGCGGGGGCGCCCTGGACCGCGGTGGCGAGGAAGGTGGCCGCGGCGAGCAGGACACCTGTGGCGGTGCGGGGGTGGCGTAACCGGTATCTGGATCTGGCCATGGCGTCTCCTTGGGGTCCGGGGCCCCGAGGGGCCGGAGGGGGCCTGGGGCCTCGGGGCCGCTTCGGGGTCCGTTCGGGCAGCGGAACGAGCCTGCCAGCACCCCGCGCCGCTTGTCAGTGTTCCGATAAGTCTTTCGGTGTGGGCCCGGTAAGCGGACGGGCGCGGGTGAGGGGCTAGGGCGGCCGAACTGCGGCCCGGGGGCGCCGCCCTCGCTCCTCGGGGGCCTAGCGCAGCGGGCTGCCGAAGTACGCCTTGGCGTACGGCGCCGCGAGGTCCTTCGGGCCGAAGGCGACGGCCTTCCTGGTCGTCAGGCCCGTGGCCGAGCCGCGCAGCGACCACAGGGCGCCCGCGCCGTCGTTCTCGTTCACGGAGGAGGCGGCGAGGTCGCCGCGGCCGTCGCCCGTGAGGTCGAGCAGCGCCACCTCGGCGCCGAACCTGTCGCCCTTCTCGCCGACGCCCGGGACACCGGCCGTGTCCTGCTGGAATGCCTGGGCGCCGGTGCCGGTGACACCGGAGGCGCTGCCGCGCACGACGGTGACGGAGCCCGCGTCCTTGACGTTCCCGACGTCCTCGCCCGGGGCGCCGACGGCGATGTCCGCGTAGCCGTCGCGGTTCATGTCGCGCACGGCGAGCGCGGCGCCGAAGCCGTCGCCCCGCTCCTCGACGCCGGGCACGCCCGGCAGGTCCTGGTCGAACGTCTGGGTGCCCCCGGTCAGGCCGTCCTTCGCGCCGAAGGCGACCAGGACCTTGGGCGCGTCGCCGCTGTGGCCGACGACGAGGTCGTCGTAGCGGTCGCCGTTGACGTCGCCTACGGCCAGGTTGACATCGGGGCCCGTGGCGCGGCCGCGTTTGAAGCCGGTGGGGGAGCCGTACAGGAGGGCGTTGCCCCACTCGCCGTCACCCTCGTAGTCGTTGAGGGCGATGTCGGCGCGGCCGTCGCCGTTGACGTCGCCCACGGCCTGCGGCACGACCGGGCCCTTGACCGAGCGCGGGCCGTCGACGCAGCTGTCGACCGTGCCCGGCTCGGGGAGCAGTCGGGGTGGGCGTCGTCCTGGCCGTAGCTCCACCACTGCGACCTGTCCATGAAGTCGAGCGTGGCGGCGGGCTCGCCGGTGCGGGAGATCGGGCCCTTCCACAGGCGGGCCCGCTGGTGGACCGGGTCGTCGCCGTAGGAGCGCACCCTGCCGAACAGGGCCAGGTCGGTGGTGCCGTCGCCGTCGAAGTCCCCGGTCTGCGGCGCGAAGCCGAAGGTGGGGACGCTGGTGCCGCCGGTCAGGCCGCTCCGGGAGCCCCACAGGATCACGGAGCCGCCGGGCTCGCCGACGCCGTCGGAGCCGATGACGAGGTCCGTGTAGCCGTCCCCGTCCAGGTCGCCCTTGGTGAACCAGCGGCCGAACTCCTGCTTGGTGGTGGCCGACCCGGGGACGCCGCTGGACGAGCGGCTGACGACCTTCCTGCGGGCGGGGTCGAGGCCGTTCCTGGAGCCGTAGGTGACCGCGACGTACCCGGCCTGCTTCTTGCCGGAGACGGTGGCGTCGGGGGCGCCGACGACCAGGTCGGCGTAGCCGTCGCCGTTGAAGTCGTCCGCCGCCTTCGCCGCGGCGGCCCGGCTCGCGGCCGGGTGCGCGGCGGGGGTGGCGGCCTCGGCCCGGTCCTGGCCGAGGGACCAGATCGTGAGCCCGCCCGTCACCAGGGACAGGGCGATCAGGGGTGTGATCAGACGGACGCGGCGGCGTGCTCGCGAGGTGGGGTTCGTCATGATTCCTTCGCTCGACGGGGCTCTCGGTGGTCTCGGCATTCCCGATGGTCCGGGTGTTCCCGATGGTCTCGGTGTTCCTGATGTCCTCGGTGTTCTCGCCGGGACGGCGGAACGTGTGCCCGGCGGACCCGTGCTGTCCAGGGGAATTCACCGCCGGTTCAGGCACCTTGACCGCTCACGCCCTTCGAGGGTTGTACGGAGTCGCGCGGCGTCCGCGTGACCGGTGCGGGCGGGGCCCGGAGCGGTGGTGCGCGCGGGTGCGGCGCTCGCGGATTGGTGAACTCCTCTATCAGGGGCGCGCGTTGATCTGCACAATGCGTGTGTGCCGCACTATGACTACGTGGAGTTCACGCTCGACGACGGAGCGCGGGTCCGGCTCGAACTGGCCGGAACGGGAGCCGCGCCCGCCGACCCCGGCGATCCCGGCGATCCCCACGGCCCCGGCGACATGGACGCCGACCTGCCGGGAGGCATATCCGGCGTGACCCCGGTCGGCCGCGGCGCCCGTGTGAGCGCTGCCGCAACGGACGCGCTGCGCGCCGTGCTCAGCCCGCTCGGGCCGGTCCTCCAACAGGTGCACGACGCCGTACGCGGCATCCCCGACCCGCCCGGCGAGATCTCCGTCGGCTTCGGCGTGCAGATCGGTCAGGACCTCAAGCTCGGCATCGTCGGCGCGGGCGGCCAGGCCAGCATGACGGTCTCGGCGACCTGGCAGCTCCCCGCGACGCCCGCGACGCCCCCCGCTCCGGACCCCGCCCCGAGGACCGCGACGTGACCTGGTTCGAGCCGCTGGACGACCAGCGGGCCGACGCCCGCGGGGCACTCGTCCGCGTGCTGGCCGCCGACCGGGCCAGAACCGTCGGCGCGGGCGTCTACCTCTGCGGACGCGCCCTGCTGACCTGCGCCCACGTCGTCAACATGGCGCTCGGCGCCCGGCCGCTCAGCGCGCGCGACCCCGGCAGGGTCACCCTCGATGTGTCGTTCCCCGTCCTGTCCGCCACCCACACCCGCCCCGCCCGCCTGGTGACCTGGATACCGCCCCGCTCCGCCACCCACGGCCCGGTCCCCGAGGGCGCCCTCCAGTGGGGCGGCGACCTGGCCGTCCTCGAACTGCCGGAGGAGCCGCCGCCCCCGGCGGGACCGGTGCGCTGGCTGGAGATGGCCCGCGGCCAGGAGGTGCGGGCGTGGTACGGCGGCGGCCAGGCGTTCTCGTACGCGGACGTGCGCGTGGCCGCGTACGACAACGGCGTCGGCTACCTCGACGGACAGCTGTCCGGCGCCGCCGTCGACGACGGCTACAGCGGCGGCCCCCTGTGGTGCCTGGCCGACGGCGCCGCCGTGGGCCTGGTCATGGGCCGCATCACCGCCCCGGGCACCGCCCTCGCCGCACAGCACACGGTGCGCCGCAGCTGGGGCGTGGGCTGGCAGTCCCTGCTCGCCGAGCTGCGCCACGCGGGCGCGCTGCCCGAAGCCCACCTCGACCGCCTCGGCCGACCGTCGGCCGCCACGGCGTCCGACGTGGACGACGCGGCCCGCGACATGATGATCGGCCCCCTGCACACCCTCCTCGGCGACCCCGCCACCCGCGCCGCCCACGCCACCGCCCTGGCCGCCGAACTCGGCCTGCGCGCCCCCGCCGACGGCACCGCCCCGCTGGTCGAGGAGCTGGCCCACCTGCTCACCCGCACCGAGCGCGCGCTGCCCACGCTCGCCCAGTCCCTGGCGCCCGCGGTCGCCGACGACCCGCGCGGACGCGGCGAACTCGACCGGCTGCTCGCCGTCGGCCACCTCAGCGAGCGCGCCGGACTCCTCTCCGTCGCCGAACACCGCTTCCTGCTCGCCAAGTTCGAGCACCTGTGCCGCCACGACCCCGGCCTGCTGCACCGAGCGGCCTGTGAGGCCCTGCCCTACCTGGACCTGCCCCGGTCGCTCCAGGCGGCCCGCCTCGACCCCGCCGCCGTACCGGGCGCGCTGCGCGAGCTGGAGACCTGGCACGGCGACAGCTCCCCGGTGCCCGACGAGACGCCCCGGCTGCCCGCGCTGCTGCGCGTCGTGGAGTACGTCGCCGCCGAGACCGGCGGGCTCGCCTGCCGCGCCCTCCAGGAGTGGAGCGGCCGGGTCGCCGCCCGGCTCGGCATCCACGCCTCCGCGCTGCGCGAGCGCCGCGCCGACGCCGAGCGCTGGTCGCGGCGCGCGGCCCCGGCGGGCGCCCGCGTCCTGGTCGAGCTGGACCGGCACGCCAAGGACCCGGCGGACCACTACCGCTGCGCGGTGTGGCGGCTGCGCGCCGACGGCAGCGCGGCCCGCGCCGTCACCGGCACCGACCGGCCCCGCACCGGCGACGAGATCGCCCGGCTGATCCGCGAGACCGCGGGCGGCACGGAGGGCGCCGAGCACGGCGTCGCCCTGGTCGCTGTGTCCGTGCCGCCGGACGCCCTGGAACTGCCGGTCGACGAGTGGGACGGCGCCGGAGTCGACGAGTACATCCCCGCGCCCCTCGGCGAGGACTTCCACCTCATCCTGCGCTGCCCCAAGCTGCGCCGCCGCTCCCGCACCGGCGCCGCCGACCTCAGGCGCCGCTGGGCCGCCCGCCACCACGGCGAGGCCCTCCGAGCCGACCAGGCGAGCGGCGGCCGGGCCGGACTCATCGGCCTGCTCAAGACCACCCACCGGGACACCGCGCGCGTCCTCGTCCACGGCAGCGCCGCCCAGCGCGGCGAACTCCTGCCCGTCTGCCTGGTCATGGGTGTCCCCATCGTGCTGTGGGACCGCGGCTCCCCGGCACCCGTACCCGGCCTGGACGAGGTCGGCCCCGACGATCCGGTCGACGGACTCCCCGAACGCGTACGGCACTTCAGGGTCCGCGCCTACGCCGACGAGGCCACCTCCACGCGCCCCGCCCTGGTGTGGGAGGACACCGAGCTGCCCCTGCCGGACGAACTCCAGCTCGCCGATCCCGCGCAGGGACTCGCCGACCCCGCGCGGGGACGCGCGGACCCGGCCCACGGAACGGAGCGGGCCCAGTGAACAGCCGTACCGGGCACCCACGGTGAGCCGGAACCGCAGTGAGGGAGCGGGCGATATGAGTCAGAGCGACGACTGGCGGCTGTTCCGCGGCGACCGCGTGGTCCGCCCCGTGCGGCTGCCCGAGGCGCCGCCGTGGCGCCGGTTCCCCGACGGGCAGGGCGCCCGCGCCCGGCCGCGCCCCTACCTCATCGGCCGCGCCGAGTCCGACGTGGTGAGCGCCGCCCTGCACCTGCGGCGCCCGCTCCTGGTCACCGGCCACCCCGGCACGGGCAAGTCCTCGCTCGCCCACGCCATCGCGCACGAACTCGCCCTCGGCCCCGTCCTCCAGTGGGCCGTCAACAGCCGCTCGGCCCTCAAGGACGCGCTGTACGGGTACGACGCCATCGGCCGCCTGCGCGAGACCCATCTGCGCCAGGAGCGCGGCGAGCGGGAGCCGGGCATCGGCACCTTCGTCAGGCTCGGCCCGCTCGGCACGGCCCTGGTGCCGAGGGAGCGGCCGCGCGTGCTGCTCGTCGACGAGCTGGACAAGGGTGACGTGGACCTGCCGAACGACTTGCTGACCGTGTTCGAGGAGGGCGAGTTCGAGATCGCGGAGCTGTCCCGGCTGCCCGAGGACCAGTCCGAGGTGCCGGTGCTCACCCACGGCTCGGACGGCGAGTGGGTGACGGTCACGCGGGGCCGCGTCCGCTGCCGGGAGTTCCCCGTCGTCGTCATCACCAGCAACGGCGAGCGGGACTTCCCGCCCGCGTTCATGCGCCGCTGCGTGCGCCTCGCGCTGCCGGACCCGGACGAGGCCCGGCTGCGGGAGATCGTCGCCGCCCACCTCGGCGAGGACGCCCTGGCCGGGGTCGACGACCTGCTGCACGCCTTCCTCAACCGCCGCGCCCCCGGCGAACTCGCCACGGACCAGCTCCTCAACGCCGTGTTCCTGCGCAGGGGCGGCGTCGACCTCAACGCCGAGGGCCTGCTGGACGCCGTACTGCACCGCCTGGGCGGAGCCCTCTAGATGCCGACCGGCGACGCGGGAACCGGTCCGCCCGGGGGCGGCCCGGCGGGAGGCGCCCCGCCGCCCCCTGCCCCGCCGCTCCCTGCCCCGCCGCCCCGCGCCGCCCTCACCCAGCTGGGCCGCCTCACCGGCCACGACCTGTCCATCCACGAACTCCTCGACGCGCTCTGGCTGGCCGCCCGGCTGCCCGCGGACGGCGGGACGCCGCTCGCGCACGCCCTGTCCCTGACCACCCGCGCCACCGGCCCGCCCGGCGCCGCCGAAGCCCCCGCGCCCGCCGCTCCCGACGGCGCCCGCCCGCCCCCGACGCCGCCGGGGACGCCGACGCGCTGACGCCGCCCCCGCCCCCGGCGCAGCTCCTCGGCGCCCTGCACGCGGCCGCCGCCGCGCGCAGCGCCCCCGAGTTCGCCCGCCTCGGCACGGACGACGACCGCTTCGCCTCCGACGACGGGGCGCTGCCGGTGCGCGTCCCCGAGGAGAAGGCCCTCGGCGAGGAGGAACTGCGCTTCGGGCGCGCCCTGCGGCTGCTGAAGCAGCCCCAGCCGCACCCGCACAAAACGGAGTTCGACGAGGCGGCCACCGCGGCCGCGATGGCCGAGACGGGCCTGCCCGACGTGGTGACCCGGCCCGCCCGGCAGCGCTGGCTCGACCTGGTGCTGCTCATCGACGACGGCATCTCCATGCTGCTGTGGCGGCGCCTGGCCACCGAGCTGCGGGCCCTGCTGGAGCGGCTCGGCGCGTTCCGCGGCATCCGCGTCCAGGGCCTGGACACCCGCTCGCCGCGCGCGCCCCTGCTGCGGGCCCGCCCCTTCGACCCGCACTCCGCGCTCCTGTCGCCCGCCTCGGCCGTCGACCCCTCCGGCGGCACGCTCGTCCTGGTCATCAGCGACGGCGTGGGCCCCTGCTGGCGGGACGGACGGATGCGCCAGGCCCTGGAGCGCTGGGCCCGCCAGGGGCCGACCGCGATCCTCCAGGCGCTGCCCGCCCACCTGTGGGACGGCTCGGGCATCCGCTGCGAGCCCTGGCTGGTCACCACCCGGCGCAGGGGCGCCGCCAACGACACCTGGGACGTGGCCGACCCCCTGCTGCCGCCGGGCCTCGGCGAGGACTTCGCGGACGTCCCCGTCCCCGTCCTCGAACCGTACCCTCCGGCCGTCGCCGCCTGGGCCCGCCTCGTGGCCTCGCCGGGCGCCAGCACCCAGCTGCCCCTGCTGCTGCCCTCCCACGCCCCGGCACCGCAGCGCCGCGCCAACACGCGCGCCGCGGACGCCTCCACCGCCGTCCTGCGCTTCCGCGACGCCGCCTCCCCGCAGGCCTACCGGCTCGCCGCGCACCTGGCCGCCGTCTCGCCGCTCACCGTGCCCGTGATGCGGCTGGTGCAGGAGGCCGTGGAGCGGGCGGACACCTCGCACCTGGCCGAGGTCTTCCTCGGCGGCCTCATGCAGCAGGTCGAGCCCGGCGACGCCCAACTGCCCGCGCAGCACCGTCGGTTCGGCTTCCCCCGCGACATCCAGGACATCCTCCTCGACACTGCCTCACCCATCGACCTGCTGCGTACGACACGAGCGGTCACCCAGCGCCTGCGCGCCCTCGTCGGCCGCTCGCCCGACTTCCCCGCCTGGCTCGCCCACCCCACCGGCACCAGCGAACTCCTCCCCGGCACCCGTCCGTTCGCCTGGCTGGAGGACCGGCTCCTGACCCATCTGGGCGCCCGCCCCATGGCGGCGCCCGCCCCCGAACGCGCCCCCGTGCAGGCGCCCGTCCAGCTCCCCTCCGGCCTGGAGACCGCGCCCTCCTGGCTGCCCCTGCGGCTCCAGGACCTGTACGTCCTCGGCCCCTACACCCTGCGGCGGCGCGACAGCGGCGGCGGCACCCCCACGGCGTACATCGGCGAGGACGAGGACGGGCGGCAGGTGCTGCTGCGCGTGTCGGCGTCGGCCACCTCGCCGGTCGCCCGGGAACTGCTCGACATCGAGCGCCGCGCGCTGCGCCGCATGGGCGGCGTGTACGCACCCGACCTCGTCGGCAGTGACCTGCGCGCCCCCGTCCCGTGGCTGGCGCTGCGCCTGGACGTCCTCGGCGACGGGCGGCCCGCGCCCACCCTGCGGGCCGTCCTGGACGCGGCCGGGCCCCTGGCGGGCACCCCGCTGTTCCTGTGGCTCGGCTGGAACCTGGCCCGGGCGGTGAGCCGCTGCCACCGCCGGGGCATCGTGCACGGCTCGCTGACGCCGGGCGCGGTCCTGGTCACCGAGGCCACCCTGCACATCATCAGCTGGACGTCGGCGCGCATCGACGGGGCGTGGACCGCGTCGGTGTCGTCGATCCCGCCCGCCTCGCCCTACCGGGCCCCCGAGGTCACGTACTGGGGGACTCGCGGATCGCGGCGGGCGACGTCTACGCCCTGGGCGCCGTGCTGCTGCACGCGGCGACCGGCCGCACCTGGCACGGCTTCGAGCGCGACGGGCTGCGGCACGACTGGCGGTTCGCCGACCTCGACGCGGACCTCAGGGACCTGCTGCTGCGCTGCATCGCGACCGAGCCGGAGGGGCGGCCCACGGCGCGGGAGGTGGCCGACGCCCTCGCCGAGCGCCTGCCGGGCGGACAGCAGTGGCAGGAGGCGGAGGAGGGCGAAGACGAAGGGCCCGTGCCCACCGGGGGCGAACCGGCGGGCACGGAAGGCGCCGAGGAGGCGGAGGACGACGACACCGAGACCTGGACCCGCGCCATCCGCGCGCCGCTGTCCGCCCCGCTGCGGATCGTGCTCGTCGGCGTCAAGGACGGCGTCGGCTGCACCACGACCACGATGATGCTGGGCGCCGTCCTCGCCGACCAGCGGCAGGAGCGGGTCCTCGCCATCGACGCCGACCGGCACGCGGGGCGGCATGTGCGCATCGGCGGCCGTGTCTTCCGCTCCACCCTCGCCACCCTGACCGACCTGGCGGCGTCCCTGCCGGAGGTGCAGCGCTTCACCGACCTCGGCCTGTTCCTGTCGCCGCACCGCTCGGGCCTGATGGTCCTGGCCAACGACTCCGTCTCCCGGCCGTCGGCGGGCGGCCAGTACACCGACCACGACTTCCGCACGGTGGCGCGGGCGACGCAGGAGTACTTCCCGCTCACGCTGATCGACGCGGACAAGCCGGTGTCCGTCGTCCTGGAACACGCCGACCGCGTCGTCATCGTCTCGCGCGCCGACCCCGCGGGCCTCACCCAGGCCCAGCACACCATGGACCGCCTGGTCACCCTCAACCGCCCCGACCTGGTGGAGGAGGCCGTCGTCGTCCTCAACCACAGCCACCCCGCCGCGGGCTGGACCCTCGACCCCGCGGGCGTGCGCGGCCTGCGCTCCCGCTGCCGGGGCATCGTCACCGTCCCCCGCGACGGGCACCTGGCGATGGGCAGCACCGTCGAGCTGTCCTGGCTCACGCCCGTCGCGTACAAGGCGTACCTGCGGCTCGCGGGGCTGCTGCTGGGGCCGCGCCCGATGTTCCCCTGACGGTCAGCCGACCGGGCCGAAGGCCAGCTTCTCGTGGGCGGTGTACACCGCGAGGAGCGGCTGGATGGCCGAGGCGGGCGACAGCAGGCGCCGCTCGTCGGCCGTGGCGTACCGCCACAGCCAGGGCCGCAGCCACGCGCCGAGTTCCGGCGGCGTGGACCGGTGGATCTCCGCCTCGGCCGCCGCGTACCGCGCGGCGCTCACCCGGCGCAGGATCACGGGGAACAGGTGCCGCTCCTCGGCGCCGACGTGTTCGACCAGCAGGTCGCGCTGTTCGGCCAGGAGGGCGGCCAGGGGCCGCGCGTGCCGGGCCGGGTGCTCCGCGTACCGCGCGGCGGTCTCGTCCACGGCGTCCTGGAGCCGGTCCAGCGCGTGGTGGTCGCCGACGTAGCGGGACAGGTCCACGGCCCCGCCCACCTCGTCGGCGACCACCGGCCAGAGCCGGTCGTCCTCGTTGCGGTGGTGGTGGCGTACGGCCGCGTCGTACCGGTGGACGTACGTGGCGATGGCGCCCGCGCGGGCGGGCGGCACCCGCGACGCCTCCGGGGCGCGCAGCAGGGCCGCGAGGCGGTCGATGTCGCCGAGGATGGCGCGGTGGCTGAGCCGCATGCCGGTGAGGTCGGGCCGCGCGGGCGGGGCCTGAGCGGTCCGGTCCGCATCTGGCGTGGTGCTGTTCGTCATGGCGCCCAGGGTGGGGTGCGGCGGTCAATGGCAGGTCAACGGGGGTTCAACGGGGCGGCGGAAACCTCGGCGGCCACCACGCGGAGTCCGGGTGCGGCCCCTGCCTCAACAGCGGTGCTCCCGCAGGGCTCTTGATGACACATCAGTAACTCCGGTTGGATGTCCCGGACCCGCGGGCCCGCCCCGCGGTCCCGACGAGTGCCGGAGGTCCGCCATGCGCCCGTACCGCCCGCGCCGCCTGTTCCTGGCCGCCCTCATCGCCCTGGTCACGGCGGCGCTGCTGGGCGGCGGCCTCACCCCCGCCGCGCGGGCGAGAGCCGACGCGCCGCACGACCGGAGCGGGCCCCCGGGA
This sequence comes from Streptomyces sp. G45, assembly GCF_049542095.1. NCBI lineage: Bacteria > Bacillati > Actinomycetota > Actinomycetes > Kitasatosporales > Streptomycetaceae > Streptomyces > Streptomyces sp. G45. Next base: position 8,518,240 of record NZ_JBMUZU010000001.1, read on the forward strand.
GGGGCGCACGCCACACCCCGGGTGACGCCCGGGGGCGGGGCGGACGCGGCGTCCGGGGGCGGGGCGGACGCGGCGTCCGGGCGCGGGGCGCGCGCCGTGTCCGAAGGCGGGGCAGGCGGCGTACCGCGGCTCACCGACGCGCGCGGCCGGGTGCTCACCCTGCGCGGCTGGAACGTCGAGGACAAGACGCACCACGGCGACGACGCCCTCAGCGCGATCACCGAACGGCACTTCCGCGACCTGCGCGCCCACGGCTTCAACTTCGCGCGCCTGCTGGTCTTCTGGGACGACCTGGAGCCCGAGCGCGGCCACTACAGCGAGGCCTACCTGCGCAAGATCCGGCGCGTCCTCGACTGGGCGCACCAGCACCGCGTCCGGGTCGTGCTCGACGCCCACCAGGACGTGTTCGGGCCCGCGTTCGGCCACCGCGGCATCCCTCGCTGGGCGACCCGCACCGACGGCCTGCCGTTCACCCCGCACCCCGACGACTGGTTCGCCGAGTACTTCGAACCCGCCGTCCAGCGCGCCTTCACCCACCTCTACGAGGACCGGGACCTGCGCGCCGCGCAGGCCCGCATGTGGCGCCTGCTCGCCGGGCGCTTCGGCCACCACCCGGCCGTCCTCGGCTACGACCTCATCAACGAACCCATGGGCGAGCCGCGCCCCGGCGAGGACCTGCCCACCGCGGCACGCCGCATCGAGGCGACCCAGCTCACCCCCCTCTACAACCGCCTCGCTGACGCCATCCGCACCCGCGACCGCGGCACCTGGCTGTTCGTGGAGCCGACCCCCATCGTCGGCGAGGGCGTGCCCACCGGCCTCGGCCGCGTCGACGATGCACGCGTGGTGTACGCCCCGCACTTCTACAACACCGCGATGGAGGCGGGCGCCGACTACGACCCGTCGGCGGGCTGGATCGAGGCCTACGAGCGGGCCGTCACCGCGTACCCGCGCGAGCACGCGCTGCCCGTCGTGGTCGGCGAGTGGGGCCCGCTGAACAGCGGCCTGCCGAACATGCGCCGCTTCCACGACGACGCCCTCGTCTCCTTCAGCCGCTACTCCTCGGGCTGGGCGGGCTACGTCTGGTGCTACGGCGGCGGCTACTGCGCGCTGGACGGCGACGGCCGCCTGCGCACGAACAAGGAGCGCACCGCCACCCCGTACGCGCCCGCGGTCGCGGGAACGGTACGCGAGGACGCCTACGCCCCGGACACCGCCACCTACCGCCTCGCCTACCGCGCCGCCCCGCCCCGCACCGGCCCCACCGAGCTGTCCCTGCCGCCCAGCGCCCGGGGCTGGCGCGTCGAGGTGTCGGGCCGCGGGGCCCGGCCGAGCGCGCGGGCCGTGCCGCCGGGCCGGACGGCACGCGTGTGGGTGCGGGCGGCGACCGGGGCCGAGGTGGCGGTACGGGTGGTGCCGGGGCCTGCCCGGCGGGGGTGAGGGACGCCGCCCGCGCCGCCCCGGCACGGCGGTTCCGCGATCCGCCATCTCCGCGCCACGCCCCCGCGCACCGGTGCGACGCGCCCGCGCGCTGCCCATACTGACGGGTGTGCGCGTAGCAATCATGACGGCGGGCTCCCGAGGCGACGTGGCTCCCTTCACCGGGCTCGGGGCCGCGCTGGTCCGGGCCGGGTACGACGTGACCCTGGTGACCCATGCGATGTTCGATTCACTGACGGACGGCTCCGGGGTGCGCTTCCACGCGCTGCCCGTCGACCCGCGGGCGGAGTCGCACTCGGCGCGGGGGCAGGCGCTGCACCGCAGCAGCAGCGGCGCGGGCAAGCTGCTGCGGGTCGCGGGCCTCGCCAAGGCCGTGGCGGGCGAGCTGACCGACGGCCTGCTGAAGGCGGCCGAGGACAGCGACGTCCTGGTCGTCGCGGGCAGCCTCACCCCGCTCGGCGCCACCCTCGCCGAGGGCCTGGGCCTGCCGAGCCTGGGTGCCCACCTCCAACCGGTGCACCCCACCCGCGTGTTCGCGCCGCCCATGACCGGCTCCCGCTCCCTCGGCCCGCTCGGCAACAGGGCAGCGGGCCGCGCGGTCGACGCCGCCATCGCGTACATCTTCACCGACGCCGTACGCGACCTCAGGGCCCGCCTGGGTCTGCCGCCCCGGACGCTCGCCGCCGCCCGCAGGGATCGGGAGCGCGCGCACTGGCCGGTGCTGCACGGCTTCAGCCCGACGATCGTGCCCCGCCCGCACGACTGGCGCCCCGGCCTGGACGTCGTCGGCTACTGGTGGCCGCACGAGACGGGCCGACTCCCCGCGTACGTCGAGGAGTTCCTCGACGCGGGCGCCCCGCCCGTCTTCGTCGGCCTGGGCAGCGCCACCGTCCCGCACCCCGAGCGCCTGAGCGGCCAGGTGGTGCGGGCGCTGCGCGCCGCCGGGCTGCGCGGCGTGATCCAGCGGGGCTGGGCCGGGCTCGACGCGAGCGGCGACGACCTGCTCACCGTCGACGACGTGCCGCACGGCCTGCTGTTCCCGCGCATGGCCGCCGTCGTCCACCACGCGGGAGCGGGCACGACCGCCGCGGGCCTGCGCGCGGGGGTCCCGGCCGTGCCGGTGCCCATCCAGTTCGACGAGGCCTTCTGGGCGAGTCGGCTCGTCGCCCTGGGCGCGGCGCCGCGCACGCTGCCGCTGCGGTCGCTGACCGGCGGGGCGCTCGCCGCCGCGCTGGTGCGGGCGACGGGCGACCCCGGCTACCGGGCGCGCGCCCGGGCCCTGGCCGACCGGCTGGCCGCGGAGGACGCCGTGGGCCCCGTCGACGCGGCGATCCGGCGCGTCACCGCGGGCTGACGGGCTCGCCCTCTCCCGGCCGCCCGCGTCCGCTGTCCGTCCGGCCGCGTCCGCTGTCCGGCCGCCCGCCTCCGCTTACTCGCGCCTACTTGCGCCAGAACACGTGGTGGGTCACGCCGCTCGGGCTGGGCACGACGTCGAGGTGGTAGCGGTCGAGCAGTTCCTCGGGGACTCCCACAGCCGTACGCCGGATCCGGCCTTCACCGGGGCCACCGCCACGTGCAGGGTGTCGACGAGACCGGCGTCGAGGAACTGCCGGATGGTGGTGGCCCCGCCGCCGAGCCGCACGTCCTTGCCCTGGGCGGCTTCGCGCGCCTGGGCGAGGACCGACGCGGGGTCGCCGCCGACGAAGTGGAACGTGGTGTCGGACAGGGTGAACGAGGGGCGCTCGTGGTGGGTCATGACGAACACCGGGGTGTGGAAGGGGGGTTCGTCGCCCCACCAGCCGCGCCAGTCGTGGTTCTCCCAGGGGCCGCGCTGGGGGCCGAACTTGTTGCGGCCCATGATCTCGGCGCCGATGTTGTGGGAGAAGTCCCGCGTGAAGTAGTCGTCGAGGCCGCGGGTCCCGCCGGGGTCGGTGCGCGTGGGCCAGCTCGCCGTGGCGCCGCCCCAGGCGAAGAGCCGCTGGGGGTCGAGATGGCCGAAGGGACGCTCCAGGCTCTGGTCCTCCCCGGCGGCGAATCCGTCCTGCGTGACGTTGAAGTTCTGCACTCTGAGCAACTGTTCCACGGCGTCCTCCTGTTGGTGCTGGTGAAGGGGAGACTACGGGGGCCGGTGAAACTCATCGGTGCCCAAGAGGAGTGCGTACGCGAGCCGTGTACCGGCGGTTCGGGGCGGTGGGGAGCGGGGCCGCCGCCCCGGGGCGCGGCGGGCGCGGCGGGCGGGGCGGGCGGTCCGCCTCAGGGGCGTCAGTCCGCCGCTGCGGCCTCGATGGCGCACACCGGCGCGAGGCCGGGGAGCGGTGTCACCGAGGTGAGGGCCAGGCCCGCGGCCCGGCACACCGCCTCGAAGTCGGCCCGGGTGCGCTCCCGGCCGCCGACGTTCACCAGCATGTTGAGGTCGCTGAGGTAGGTGAGCGCGGGCGCCTCGGGGTCGACGACCTCGGGCAGCACCGGCTCGATGATCAGGACGCGGCCGCCGGAGGGCAGCGCGGCGCGGCAGTGCCCGAGGATGGTGACGACCTGGTCGTCGGACCAGTCGTGCACGATGCTCTTCATCATGTAGAGGTCGGCGCCCTCGGGCACCGACGCGAAGAAGTCGCCGGTGACGAGGGAGCAGCGCTCCTCAAGGCCGTGCTCCTGGAGCGTCCCCGGCGCTTGGGCGAGACCTTCCTCGGTGTCGTACACGATCCCCTTGAGGCCGGGGTGCTCCCGCAGCACCGCGCTGAGCAGGGTGCCGTCGCCGCCGCCGACGTCCATGACGGTGCCGAACCGCGTGAAGTCGACGGTTCCCGGCAGCACGGCGGCGGCCCGCCGGGTGCCCTGGCTCATGGCCTTGTTGAACTCGGCGGACAGCTCCGGGTGCTGCCGGAGGTGGCCGAAGAAGTCCGTACCGAAGATCGAGTCGAAGGCGACGTCCCCGGTGCGGACGCTGTCGTCCAGGTGCTCCCAGGCCCGCAGCATGGTCGGCTCCGTGAACATCCGCACCAGGGAGGTCAGCGCCCGCGGGTGCCCCGGGGCCAGGAGCGCGCCGGTGGGCGTGGCCGAGAAGGTGCCCGGGGCGTGTTCCCGCAGCAGGCCGAGCCCGGCGAGCGCGCGCAGCAGCCTGGTCAGGTGCTGGGGTGCGGCCGAGACCTCGGCGGCCAGCTCGGCGGCGGACCGCCGACGTTCACCGATCAGTTCGAACAGCCGCAGGCGGATGGCCGCGCGCAGGGTGTGCGCGGCCAGACTCCCCAGGGCGAACTGGAGGATGGCGCGGGTGTCGGCGGCGTCGCCCGCGGCGTGCGCCTCGCCGTCCGTCGTGGAGTGCGTCATGGACCTTCCTTCCGTCGTGCCCCCGCCGTCACCGGGCGACGGGGGCGGTGAAGTCGTCCCCGCACGGAGTATCGCCATGTGGGGCGCGTGGGGCGACAGCGCCAGAAGGGAACCGGCCGCGCGGGTGCGGGCCTGGGGGTCGGTTCAGCGCGCCGTGGCGGAGACCGCGCCCGGCGGCGCGTCCGGCGAGGGCGAGCCCGGCGACGGCGCGTGGGGCGCGGGCGGGTGCGGGCGCACGTCGAACAGCCCGGCGAGGCCCGCTTGCCGCAGGACCCGCAGGAAGCGGGGGCTGTCGGTGACCAGCCGCAGTCGGCCGTGCCGCTCCACCACGCGGTTGCGCACCCGGCACAGCAGGCCGAGGCCGGAGCAGTCGATGAACGTCATCGCGCGCAGGTCCAGGATCACGTCGGGCTCGGCGCCCGCGGTCACGGCGTCGAGGCGCGCGGTGAGCGCCGCGGCCGTCCCCAGGTCGATGTCGCCGCGCAGCGCGACGACGGTCGCGCCGTCCGCCGTGCCGGTGGGGCGCGCGGCGCTGTCCGCACGGCGGCGCGGCGCGGGCCCGGAGCGGGAGCCGGGGTGAGCCCCGGGGCGTACCCCGGAAGGAGACCCGGGACGATACCCAGGACGATAAGGGAGCATGCTGACAGGAAAGCCGCGGGGGCGGGGCGGGCGATAGGGCCACTTGGTCCCTACCCGCACCGGCGGGCGGAGAGCACCATGGCACGATCGGCTCCGAACCGCGGCAGCGGACCGGCGGCTTGGGGAGAGGAGCCGCCACGGGCCGCGGCGACACGCGTGACGAGGAGAGGGGGCCCCGCCATGACCACGGCCTGCGTGATCCTGGACATCGGTGGCGTACTGGAGTGGACGCCGCAGACGGGCTGGGTGCGGCGCTGGGAGGACCGGCTCGGCCTGCCGCCGGGCACGGTCGGCGAGCGCCTCGGCGACGTCTGGCGCGCCGGAAGCGTCGGCACCGTCGACGAGGACGAGGTACGGGAGCAGGTCGCCACCCGGCTGCGCCTCGACCCGCCCCGCCTTGAGGCCTTCATGGCCGACCTGTGGGAGGAGTACGTGGGCACGCCCAACGACGAACTCATCGCCTACGTACGGGGTGTGCGGGACCGGTGCGCGCTCGGCATCCTGAGCAACAGCTTCGTGGGCGCCCGCGAGCGGGAGACGGCCCGCTACGGCTTCGACGAACTCGTGGGCCACGCCGACCGCGTCGTCTACTCGCACGAGATCGGCCTCAGGAAGCCCGACCCGCGGGCCTTCGAGGCCGCGCTCGCCGCGCTCGGGGTGGGCCCGGAGGTCTGCCTGTTCGTCGACGACGCGGCGCCCAACGTCGCCGCCGCCGAGGCCCTCGGCATGCGGGCGCACCTGTTCGAGGACAACGCGGGCACGGTGGCGCGCATCGCGGCGCACCTGGACGAGGTGGCCTCGGCGGCCGGGCGGTCCACTCCCGCCTGAGGCCGGGCGCCCCGTCTGGCATCATCACCCCGTCGCGTCGGCAGCTGGGCCCGGCGGGTGTGCACGAAGGGTGGTGGGTGGCCGTGGCCGCCTCGTGGGAGTGGGACGACACGCTGTTCGCGGGCACCGCCCCGTACTACCGGCGCGGTCGGCTGCCGTACGCGCCCGGCCTCGCGGAGGTGCTCGCGAAGGCGCTGCGCCTGGACGGGACGGGCCGCCTCCTGGACGTGGGCTGCGGTCCCGGCGTGCTCGCCCTGGACCTGGCGCACCTGTTCCGCGAGGTCGTCGGCCTCGACCCGGACGGCGGCATGATCGCCGAGGCCGAACGCGAGGCCGCGCGGCGGGCGGTCACCGGCGCGGCGCGCTGGGTGCGCGCCCGCGCCGAGGAACTGCCCGCCGGTCTGGGCGCGTTCACCGTCGTGACCTTCGGCCAGTCCTTCCACTGGATGGACCGCGACCGGGTCGCGGCCACCGTCCGGGACCTGCTGGAACCAGGCGGAGCGCTGGTCCACGTAGCGGACGTCAAGACGGACCCCGTGGCCCCGGACGGCGACGACCTGCCCCACCCGGCCGTCCCGCACGACGCGGTGCGGGACCTCGTCGGCCGCTATCTGGGGCCCGTGCGCCGCGCGGGCCGGGGCACGCTGCCGCAGGGCACGCCCGACGGGGAGGCGGCGGTGTTCGCCCGGGCCGGGTTCACCGGCCCCGAGCACCACGTCGTCCCCGGCGGGCAGGCCCTGGAGCGCACCGAGGACGACGCCGTCGCCGGGGTGTTCTCCCTGTCGTTCTCGGCCCCGCACCTGTTCGGCGTCCGCCGCGCCGCCTTCGAGAGGGACCTGCGCCGACTCCTGCGCGAGGCGTCCCCCTCGGGCCGCTTCTCGGTGCGCCAGCCGGGCACGGAGGTCTTCGTCTGGCGGACGGCGGGACCGGTGGCGTAGCCGCGCCCTACGAACCCTACGAACCCTACGAAGCGGCGTCCTCCCACAGGTCGGTGCCGCGCGCGGCGACGAGGGCGCTGACGCGGGCGACCGCCTCGCCGTCCGGCAGCGGATCGAGCCGCCGCCCGTCCCGCAGCCGCAGCGCGACACGGTCGTCGGCGGCCTCCTTGGCGCCGATGACCGCCTGGTAGGGGACGAGCCGGGCCTTGCGCACGCGGGCGCCGAGGCTGCCGTGCTCCACGCCGACGACCTCGGCGCGCAGCCCCCGCTCCGCGCACCGCCGGGCGAACGCGGCGGCGCTCGGCGCCTCGGCGTCGGACACCGGCAGGACGGCCAGCTGGACGGGCGCCAGCCAGGCCGGGAAGGCACCGCCGTGCTGCTCCACGAGGTGGGCGACGGCCCGCTCCACGCTGCCGATGACGCTGCGGTGGACCATGACCGGGCGGTGCCCGGCGCCGTCCGGGCCGATGTAGCGCAGGTCGAACCGTTCGGGCTGGTGGAAGTCGACCTGCACGGTGGACAGGGTGAACTCCCGCCCCGCGTAGTCAGCGACCTGGACGTCGATCTTCGGGCCGTAGAACGCCGCCTCGCCCTCGGCCGCCTCGTACGGCAGGCCGCACCGCTCCAGCACCTCGACCAGCAGCGCGGTGGCCCGCTCCCACTTGTCGGGCGCCGCGACGTACTTGCCGCCGGGGCCGGGCAGTGAGAGGCGGTAGCGGGCCGGGACGATGCCCAGCGCCCGGTACGCGCGCCGGATCATCTCCAGCGCCGCCCGCGCCTCCTCGGCGACCTGGTCCAGGGTGCAGAAGACATGGGCGTCGTTGAGGTGGATGGCCCGCACGCGCGACAGGCCGCCGAGGACGCCCGACAGCTCCGCGCGGTACATGCCGCCCAACTCGGCCATGCGCAAGGGGAGTTCGCGGTAGCTGTGCGGGCGGGACCGGTACAGGACCGCGTGGTGGGGGCACAGGCTCGGCCGCAGCACGACCTGCTCGCCGCCGACGTCCATCGGCGGGAACATGTCGTCGTCGTAGTGCGCCCAGTGCCCGGAGAGCTCGTACAGCTCCCGCTTGCCGAGCACGGGGGAGTACACGTGCCGGTAGCCCGCGCGCCGCTCCTCCTCACGGATGTACTCCTCCAGGGCGTGCCGCACGGCCGCCCCGTCGGGCAGCCAGAACGGCAGCCCCGCGCCGATCAGCGGGTCGGTGTCGAACAGGCCCAGTTCGCGGCCGAGTCGGCGGTGGTCGTGCATGGCGGTCTCCTCGTGGACGGGGGACGAGTGACCGCAGGACGAAGCCCCGGGGCACTCACCCCGGGGCTTCGGACAACTCTCAGCGCGCCGGGACACTCTCCGGCGTCGTCGTCACAGCGGCGCGCTTCATGTCCGCGACCGTAGCAGCCACCCCGCTCGGCGCGCTCGCGCATTTACGGCCCGGGCCGCGGGGCCCGGGTCCGCTCCGCCCTTGGCCGCGTCAGCCGCGGACCGTGACGTCCCGCCACTCCGAGGCCCGCCACTCGCCGGAGCGGTGGCCCACGAGGTAGCTCACCCGGGCCGTGCCCGACGTCGGCCGGGGCAGGGTGAAGACGGTGCTCCGACCGACGTCGTCGGCGTCGACCACGCGGGTGTCGACGTGCGACGTGCGCAGGACGCCGGTGTCCCACCGCAGCCGTACCAGGTCCCCGTCGCTCATGCCCGCGTACGGCTCCACGCGGACGACGACGCTCCCGGCGTCGCGCTCACCGGCGCCGCCGGCGCCGATCGGTGTGTCGACGGTGGGCGCGGCCAGCAGCTGCGTGGACCTCACGGTCACCTCGTTCATATTGATTCCCCTCACGTCCCCCACGGACGGCGGCGCGCGGCAGTCGCGGACGGCGCGCCGGGCCTTAGGGGGCCATCATCCTCGGCGCGGCGCCGTTCGTATACGGTCTGGGCCGCGACGGTCGCCCGTGCGGTGCACGCGTGTACGGGCGGGGCCTCTGGGGCCGGTGGGGCGCCGTTCCGCTCAGTCGGCGAGGGCGGCGGCGAGCCGTTCCAGGAAGGCGCGCTGGCCCGCCACGAGCTTGTCGCGGGCGTGCTCCAGGGGGAACCAGCCGACCCGGTCGAGTTCGGGGAACTCACGCGTCCGCCCGGAGCCGCGCGGCCACTCCATCCGGAAGGTGCCCGGCACGACGGCCGCCGGGTCGAGGTCGGCCTCGACGGCCCAGACGGCCACCACCTTGCCGCCCGCCTGGCGCACCTCGCCGAGGGACAGGTAGGGGCCGGGGGGCGCGGGCAGCCCCAGTTCCTCGGTGAACTCCCGCACCGCGGCGGCCAGGGGCTCCTCGTCGTCGCCGTACTCGCCCTTCGGGATCGACCAGGCGGCCTGGTCGCGGCGGGCCCAGAACGGCCCGCCCATGTGGCCGACGAGCACTTCGGGCCCGGACTCCCGCACGCGGAACAGCAGCAGCCCGGCACTGCGGCGGCCGGTCATGACAGAACGCGGGTCAAGGGGTGCATGCCGGGGGACTCTACGCCTCCGCCGGGGACGAGGGGCGGGACGCGCCGCTGGCGGCAGGCGGCTCTGCCCGCGCGCGGAAGTCGGCGCCTCCCCGGCGGAACGCCTCCTCGTACGCCTCCTCGGTCAGGGCGGCGCGGGCGGCCCCGGCGGCGCGGTCCACGTCGCCCCGTTCGGCGGCGGGCAGCGGGGCGCGCACCGCGTCGCGCGCGGCGGCGGCCCTGCCGAGCAGGCGGGCGGCCTCCTCGGCGGCGCCCGCGAGGGCCGCCGCCCCCGCCAGGCCCTCGTACGCGAGGGCGAGCGCGCGGGGGTCGCCGGTGCGGGCCGCGTAGGTGAGGCCCTCCTCGTGCAGTGTGCGGGCGGTGGCCGCGTCGCCGCGCTGCTCGGCGACGAAGCCCAGCTCCGCGAGGATCAGCGCCACCCCGTGGTCCCCCTCGAAGCGGCGGCACCAGTCGAGCCAGGCCCGCAGGTGCCGCTCGGCGTCGTCGAGGCGCCCCCGGCGCCGGGCCACGATGCCGAGGCCGACCTCGGCGAACTCCTCGCCGCGCCGGTAGGCGTGGGCGACGGCGAGCCGCCGGGCCCGCTCGTGGAGGTCGGCGGCGCGCGGCAGGTCGCCGGTGAGCAGGGCGGTGCGGCCGAGCCGGGCCAGCATCTTGGACGCGTCGTTCCACAGCTGGAGGTCGCGCGCCAAGCGGTGCCCCTCCTCGCGCAGCCGCTCCGCCGTCCCGTAGTCACCGGTCAGCTCCGCCAGGTCCCCGAGGGTGTACGAGGCGTGCAACCGGCCCCAGCCGTCGCCGAGTTCCCCGAACAGCTCCAGCGCCCGCCCGGCGTCGGCGCGCGCCCCGTCGAGGGCGCCCTGGTAGAGCAGCAGCTCGGCGCGCACCGACAGCGCCGCGGCCGTGCCCCAGCGGTCGCCCAGGTCGGTGAAGTCGGCGTACGCCGACTCGGCGAGGGCGAGTGCCGCCGCCGGGTCGCCGAAGCCGGTCCTGCCGAGGGCGGTGAACCAGCGCGCCCGGGCCCGTCCCGCCGGGTCCGCCACGGTGTCGTACTGCTTCAACGCCGCCTGGACGTCGTCGGATTCGCGCGTGTCCAGCAGGAGCAGCGCGATGCCTGCCCGCCAGGCCCGCGCCGCCGCCCGCCGCTCGGGCGGGCCACCGGCGCCCTTCGGGGGCGCCCCGGCGGACAGCGCGAGGTCCAGCGAGCGCCGCGCCTCGGCGAACCGGCCGCGCAGGAACCAGTACCAGGCCAGGGCGTTGACGAGCCGCAGGGCCGCGTCGGCGGCGCCGTGGCGCACCGCGTGCGCGAGCGCCGCGCGGACGTTGGCGGTCTCGGCGTCGAGACGGCCGAGCCACCGCCGCTGCTCGGGGCCGCGCAGCCGGGCGTCCGCGCGCTCGGCGAGGGCGGTGTAGTGGGCGAGGTGGCGGTCGCGGGTGCGGCGCTCGTCGGCGCCGTCGGCCTCGGCCAGCCGCTCCGCGCCGTAGGCGGCGACCGACTCCAGGAGCCGGTAGCGGCCGTCGCGCCGCACGACCAGGGACCGGTCGACGAGGCGGCCGAGCAGGTCGAGCACGTCGTCGCGGTGTACCGGGTCGCCGCCGCACACCGCCTCGGCGGCCTCCAGGGTGCAGCCGTCGGCGCAGGCGGCCAGGCGGCGCAGCACGACCTGTTCGGGCGCGGTCAGCAGGCCCCAGCTCCAGTCGATGGTGGCGCGCAGGGTGCGCTGCCGGGTGGGGGCGGCGCGCAGGGTCGCGGTGAGGACCCGGAACCGGTCGTCGAGCCGGGCGGCCAGCTCGGCCACCGGGAGCACGCGGACGCGTGCCGCGGCCATCTCCAGCGCCAGCGGGATGCCGTCCAGGCGGCGGCAGATCGTCGCGACGTCCGCGGCGTTGTCCTCGTGGAGGCGGAAGTCGGGGGCGGCGGCGGTGGCGCGGGCGACGAACAGCCGGACGGCGTCGGACTGCTGGAGGCGGCCGGGACCAGGGGCGGCCCGTCGGCCGCCGTCGACGGCCGTGCCCGGTTCCGTGCGGAACGCGTCGGACCGTGTGCGCGGCTCGGGGCCGTCGTACGCGTCCTCGTCGGGCAGCGCCAACGGGGCCACCGGCCACACGTGTTCACCGGCGATCCCCAGCGGCTCCTGACTGGTGGCCAGCACGCGCAGCGCGGGCGCGGCGCGCAGCAGCCGGGCGGCCAGGTCGGCGACCGGCTCGACGACGTGCTCGCAGTTGTCCAGGACCAGCAGCAGCTCCCGGCGCGCGAGGGCGTCGGCGAGCTGGCCGGGCAGGGCGCGGGCGGGGACCGGGAGTCGTCGCGCAGGCCGAGCACCGCGGCGACCGCCTCGTGCACCTCGGCGGCGGTGCGGGCCGCGGCCAGCTCCACCAGCCAGGCGCCGTCCGGCAGCCGCCCGGCGCGCTCGGTGGCGGCCGCGAGCGCCAGCCGCGTCTTGCCGACGCCGCCGACCCCGGTCAGCGTCACCAGCCGCTCGGCCGCGAGCAGCGCGCCGATCCGCCGTACGTCCGCCGCGCGGCCGATCAGCGCCGTCAGCGGCACGGGCAGGTTGTCGCGGGGCGCGGTGGCGCTGGTGTCGGCGGCGGCCTGTGCGGCGGCCGGGGACGTGGCTGTCGGGGTGGTGGCTGTCGGGGTGGTGGCGGACGGGGGCGTGTCGGCTGGGGCGGCCGGGGCGGGGAGAGGGCCTCGTCCTGCCGCAGGATCGCCGCGTGCAGGTCGGTCAGCTCACGCCCGGGGTCGATCCCCAGCTCCTCGCGCAGCCGGTCGCGTACGTCGGTGAGGCTGGCCAGCGCCTCGTCCTGGCGGCCCGCGCGGTAGAGCGCCCGCACGTGCGCGGCCCGCAGCCGCTCACGCAGCGGGTGCGCGGCGACAGCCTCGCCCAACTCGCCCGCGAGCAGGACGTGTTCCCCCAGCTCCAGCCGGACGTGGGCGAGGTCTTCGAGGGCGGCGAGGCGCTGCTCCTCCAGGCGGCGGGCCTCGGCGCGCACGAACTCCTCGTCGGCGTGGTCGGCGTACGCGACCGGGCCGCGCCACAACCCCAGGGACTCGCCCAGGAGTTCGGCCCTGGCACGGGGCCCGCCGTCGGCGGGAGCCTGGGCGCGCCGCAGCAGTGCCGCGAAGCGCCCGGCGTCCACCGCGTCGTCGGCCACCCGCAGCAGATACCCGCGCGACCGGGACTCGATCAGCTCGCGGGCGCCCGGTTCGGCGTCCTCCAGGGTGCGCCGCAGCAGCGACACCTTGGAGCGCAGCGTACGGACGTCGTTCGCCGGGGGCGCCGCGCCCCACAGCGCGTCGATGAGCCGGTCCACCGACACGGCCTCGCCCCGGTGCACGAGCAGGGCGGTCAGGAGGGCGCGGATCCGGGCCTCGCGCACGCGGACGGGCCGCCCGTCCGACGTCCACACCTCCAGGGGGCCCAGCACTCCAAAACGCATTCCGCCACGTTACCCACGCCTTTCCCCACCCCTCCCCACCCCCTCCACCGCGGCCGCCGCACCTCCGCCGCAACCCGACCGGAACCTTTCCGGAGACGGACCGGAACCACCCCCGCGCACAGTCGACCCATGACCGACCCGCAGAACACCACGCAGAACACCACTCCGAAGACCAGCGCCCCCTCGACCCCCGTCACCGTCCTCGGTCTCGGCCTCATGGGCAAGGCGCTCGCCGCCGCCCTCCTCGCCGCGGGCCACCCGACGACCGTCTGGAACCGCACCCCCGGCAAGGCCGGGGACCTGGTCGCCAAGGGAGCGGTCGCCGCCGACTCGGTGGCCGACGCCCTGGCGGCGAGCCCCCTGATCGTCGTCTGCCTCAGCGACGCCACCGCCGTCCGCGCCACTCTCGCCCCGCACCGCGACGCGCTCGCGGGCCGCACCCTCGTCAACCTGACGTCCGGCACCTCCGAAGAGGCCCGCGACCTGGCCACGCTGACCGGCGACTACCTTGACGGCGCCATCATGGCGATCCCCGACGTGATCGGAAGGCCCGAGGCGTTCCTGCTGTTCAGCGGCGCGCCCGAGGCGTTCGAGCAGCACCGCGACACCCTGTCGCGGCTCGGCAGCGCGACCTTCTTCGGCACGGACCCGGGCCTCGCCTCGCTGTACGACGTGGCGCTGCTCGGCGTCATGTGGGGCACGCTCAACGCGTTCCTGCACGGCGCGGCCCTCCTCGGCGCGGCCGAGGTCGACGCGGCGACCTTCGCGCCCTTCGCCAACCAGTGGGTGTCCAGCGTGACCGGCTTCGTCAGCGCCTACGCCGACCAGATCGACCGCGGCGCCTACCCCGCCGAGGACGCCACGCTGGAGACCCACCTGGCCACCATGAAGTACCTGGTGCGGGAGAGCGCGGCCGCCGGGATCGACACCGACTGGCCCGCCCGCGTCCAGGCCCTGACCGAGCGCGCCATCGAAGCGGGCCACGCCGGGACGAGCTACGCCAGCCTCATCGAGGTCTTCCGGGGCAAGGCCTAGCCCGCCGGGGGCGCCGCCCCGGCTCAGCGGCCGAGGTGGACGGCGATCTCCTTGTGCCCCTCGGGGCCCGGGTGCAGGCCGTCGACGAGCAGTTCGGGGCGGCCGCGCAGGGGCTCCCACAGGTCGAGGAAGTCGACGAAGCGCTCACCGCACCAGGCCCGCACGCGCTCGCGCAGGGCGGCCACGCGCTCCAGCGTGAAGCACAGGCCCTCGTAGTCGCCGGTGCGGGTCTCGTCGATCCAGGCGGGGCCGATCACCACGAGGCGCGCGTTGTGCCGGTGCGCCGCGGCGGCCAGGCGGTCGAGGTGGCCGGTGACGTCCGCCAGGGCGTCACCGGTGGCGGCGGCCGGGTCCAGCGGCCGGGCGGAGTCGTTGACACCGGCGGCGACCAGGACCGTGTCCGGCAGCCGCGGGCCGAGCAGCGCGGGCAACTGCTCGCTGACGTCGCGCATCGTGCTGCCGGGGATCGCCAGGTTGAAGACCCGGTGCTGGGCCTCGTCGGCCGCGATGTGGGCGGCGGCCAGGTGCGCCGCCCAGCCGCCCTGGGGGTCGCAGCGGCCGTACGCGATGCTGTCGCCCGCGATGACGACGCGCGCCGCCGAGCGCAGCGGGTCCGCGTCGAGGTAGGCCCAGGCGCTCTCCCCGGACGTGAGGACCACCCGGCGGCGCACATAGTCGTCGACCTCGTACGCGTCCGCCGCGGCCAGCTCCTCATCGGTGAGCCGCAGCACGGCGCCCGCCACCTCGGCGCCGATCCGCCGCCGCAGGGTCAGATGGACGTCCAGGCCGCTGGTCGCGATCACCTCCGGGTCGGTGATCGCCAGCGGCCTGGTCGTGTACCCGCTCAGCGACGCGTCGGAACTGGGTACGGCACGCCCGAACAGCGCGGTCTGCACGCGCTCGTCCCGCAGCGTGCCGAAGGAGAACAGGGTGTGGGGACGGGACTCGCTCACGGGTAGCGCCGGGGCCTTTCACTGAGAAACGATCACGGCAGTCTAACGGGGGCTTGAGCGGGGTCCGGGCCTGGCCTGAGGCCTCCGGGGCGGAATGTCCGTTTCCCTGGAAGTGCATGAAACTCGGGGTCTGCTCGGCTAACGTGCCTGGTCAGTTCCTGTGGTCCCCGCGCGTGCGGGGGTGGTCCCGGCTCCGGAGGGGCCGGTGGAGGGGGCCGAAAGTGGTCCCCGCGCGTGCGGGGGTGGTCCCACGCCCAGCAGTTGGTCGACCAGCGTGACGATGTAGTCCCCGCGCGTGCAGGGATGTTCCCTTCGCGTCGCAGCAGTCGCCGCCCTCGTACACCCGGTCCCCGCACCCGCGGGGCTCCCCCTAAACCCCCGCACACTCCGGATGCCCCCAGCTCTGGGCCCCCTTCGCGATCTGCTCGCCCGCCGCGTAGGCGCGCCCGCACTGGGCGCAGGTGCCCTTGAACTTGGCGGAGATGGTCCGGGCGCGGCCGCCGCGCCGGGCGGCGGGGCGGGCGGCGGCGGGGCGGGGCTCGCCCGGCGGTGCGGTGGGGACGTCGGGTACGGCGGAGCCGTGGGACGTGCCGTCGGGTTCCTGGGTCTGCGCCGACCGGCTCGCGGTGTGGTCCGCGATCGCGTTCAGGGGGTCGCCGTCGACCTGGTGGGCGGGCACGTAGACGAAGTCGACCTCGCGGCCTTGGAGGAGTCCGTCGATGGCCTCGACGAGTTCGCGGTTGGCGACCGGCTTGCCGCCGGAGGTCTTCCAGCCCTTCTTCTTCCAGCCGGGCAACCAGACGGTGACCGCTTTCATCGCGTACTGGGAGTCCATCCGCACCTGGACGGGCACGTCAGGGTCCAGGGTTTCGAGGAGGCGGAGCAGCGCGGTGAGTTCGGCGACGTTGTTGGTGGCCACGCCGAGCGGGCCCGCCTCCCAGCGCACGGGGACCCCGTCGGCGTCGGCGATCACCCAGGCCCAGGCCGCAGGGCCGGGGTTGCCCTTGGACGCTCCGTCACATGCCGCGATCACCTGATTCGTCATGTCTTCGATCATGCCAGGTCACGGCGCCGGAACCGGACCCCCGGCCCGGGGGCGGGGCGCACCGTCGGGTTCCGTAGGGTGTCCGCATGTCTGAGGACCCGCCCCTGATACGAAGCCTGCGTACGGCCGTTGACGCGGCGCCCGCAGACGTGCCGCTGCGGCTGCACCTGGCCGAGCTGCTGCTGGACGCCGGGCGGCAGGACGCCGCCGTCGCCGAGGTGGCCGTCGCGTTGCAGCACGCGCCGGGGGACGCGCAGGCCCGCGCCCTGATGACCCGGGCCATGGGCCTGCCGCCCGCCCCGGCGGCCCCCGACACCACCCCGACCCCCGAGCCCCCGGCCGCCCCCACCCCCGTACCCGAGAGCACCGGCGTACCGGAGAGCACCGGCGTATCCAAGAGCACCGGCTTCGACTGGCGCGCCGCCGAGGACCAGGTCGGCGACGTGGTCCCGCCCCGTTTCGTCGAGGCGCCCCTGACCGCCGACGGCGACGCGGGCGACCCGGGTGACGCCACCGCCTGGGACGTGGACGCCCCCGGCACCGTGCGCCTCGCCGACGTGGGCGGCATGCGGGAGGTCAAGGAGCGCCTGGAGGCGGCGTTCCTCGCGCCGATGCGCAACCCGGAGCTGCGCAGGCTGTACGGCAAGAGCCTGCGCGGCGGACTGCTCCTGTACGGGCCGCCCGGCTGCGGCAAGACGTTCATCGCGCGGGCCGTGGCCGGTGAACTCGGGGCGGGCTTCCTGTCGGTGTCGGTGAACGACGTCCTCGACATGTGGATCGGCAACTCCGAGCGCAACCTGCACGAGGTGTTCCGCACCGCCCGCCGCAAGGCCCCGTGCGTCGTCTTCCTCGACGAACTCGACGCGCTCGGCGCCAAGCGCAGCCGCACCCAGCACAGCGGTCTGCGCAACACCGTCAACCAGCTCCTGACTGAGCTGGACGGCATCGACTCCGCCGCCAACGACGGCGTCTTCGTGCTCGCCGCCACCAACGCCCCCTGGGACGTGGACATCGCGCTGCGCCGCCCCGGCCGCCTCGACCGCACCCTGCTCGTGCTGCCGCCCGACGCCCCGGCCCGCGACGCCATCCTCCGCTACCACCTGCGCGAGCGCCCCGTGGAGAACGTCGACGTGGCCCGGCTCGTCAAGGCCACCGAAGGGCTGTCCGGCGCCGATCTGGCCCACCTGTGCGAGGCGGCGGCCGAGAGCGCGCTGCTCGACTCGGCGCGCACCGGCACCGTCCGCATGATCGGCATGAAGGACCTGCTCGCCGCCGCGAAGCAGACCGTGCCCTCCACGGAGCCGTGGTTCGCCGCCGCCCGCAACGTCGCCCTGTACGCCAACGACGGCGGCGCCTACGACGACCTGATCGCTTACCTGAAGAAGAAGCGGAAGCTGTGAGCGCGCCGCACCCGAGCCTCGACCGGGCCCAGGCCCTGATCGAGCTCAAGCGCTACGACCAGGCCCTGGCCCTGCTCGGCCCCCGCATCGCCGAGGACCCCGGGGACGTGCGCGCCTGGGTGAAGACCGGCTACTGCCACCTCAACCTGGGCCGGATCGACCGCGCCGCGGAGGCCGCCGAGGAGGCCCTGCGGCTCGCGCCCGAGGACTACGGCGCGCTCATGCTGCGGGCCGAGGCCATGGTGCGCGACAACGGCTGGCTCAAGGTCGAACCCGTGCTGCGCGAAGCGGTGCGCGTCGCCCCGTACGACGCCTACCCGCGCGCGATGCTCGCCGACGCCGTGTGGCGGCGCGCGGTGCTCGACTTCGCGAACAGGACCGGGGCGCGGCAGCTCAGCCACAGCGACGTCGACCGCGTCTCCCGCGAGGCCGCGGATCTGGCCATGGAGGCGCTGCGCCTCGGCCCCGAGGACGTGTACGCCCACGAGGTCGCCCAGCGCATCGCCAGCGCGGCGGGCAACGGCACCGTCGCCGACCAGCTCGACGAGGCGATCCTGCGCATCGACCCCCAGCACGCCGACGCCGTCGCCCGGCAGGCGCAGCGGGCCGCCGAAGCGCCGGGCGTACGCGCCGCGCAGGCCGCCGAGCTGTACGCCGACGCCCTGGCCGTCGACCCCGGCTCGACCCACATGCAGGGCAAGCTCGACCACGCCACGTACCGGCTGCTGCGCGGCACCCGGTGGCTGGCCGCGCTCTGCGTGGTGGCCGCGGGCGTCGCCCTCGACCTGTTCCCGAAGGAGGGCGAGGTGGCCCGCGAGCTGCCGCTGCCCGTCGGGCAGCGGCTGTGGACCCTCGTGATCATGGCCGCGATCTGGGGCTTCGGCGCCTGGCGCCGCTACCGTCGGCTGCGCAAGGGGGTCCAGCTCCACACCCGCTCCCTGATCCGGCGCGGCCGCTGGGCGCGGATCGTCCTGGCGCAGTCGGCCTGGGCGATGCTGTGCGCCCTGCTGCTCGCCGAGGTCCCGTGGACGGACCGGTCCGTGCCCACGGTCCTCTTCTGGGCGGGGCTCGCGCCCACGGCGGCCACGATCTGGTTCGACCGGCGGATGACCCGCTGAACGGCGGCGGGTCATCCGCCCGGCTCCCCGAGGCGCGTCAGGGACTGGTCAGGATCACCAGCTGCCGCGTCGCCCGGGTCATCGCGACATAGCGGTCGACCGCGCCCGCGATGCCCTCGTCGCCCTCGCCGAACCGCTCCGGGTCGACCAGGACCACCAGGTCGAACTCCAGGCCCTTCGACAGCTCGGGCGGCAGCGAGCGCACCCGGGACGTCGGCCGGAACGACGGGTCGCCGATGACGCAGGCGGTGCCCTCGTCGTGGGCGGCCAGCCAGCCGTCGAGGACCGCGCCCAGGTCGGCGGTCGAGCCGTGGACGACGGGCAGGTCACCGGTGCGGATGGAGGTCGGCACGTTGGCGTCCGGCAGCGCCGCCCGGATGACCGGCTCCGCCTCGGCCATGATCTGCTCCGGCGTACGGTAGTTGACGGTCAGGGAGGCCAGGGCGACCCGGTCGAACCCGACGCGCTCCAGGCGCTCCCGCCAGGACTCGGTGAACCCGTGCCGGGCCTGCGCCCGGTCCCCGACGATGGTGAAGCTGCGCGACGGGCAGCGCGCCAGCAGCATCTGCCACTCGGCGTCGGTGAGTTCCTGCGCCTCGTCCACGACGACGTGCGCGAACGGCCCGGCGAGCAGGTCCGGTTCGGCGAGCTGGAGTTCGGACTCGTCGACCAGGCTGACCTGGGCGTCGCGGCCGCGCAGCATCGTGACCAGGCCCTCGCCGTCGTCCGCGTCGGCGCCGGAGTGGGACGCGGCCTCGATGAGGTTGTCGACGACCTGGCCCATGCGCTCGCGCTGGGCGGCGAGCACGGCCTCGTGGCGGCGCCGCCGCCGGGACGCCTGCGGGTCGCCGAGCCGCTGCCGGGCCGCGTCGAGCAGCGGCAGGTCCGACACCGTCCAGGCCTGCCCGTCCGCGCGCTGGAGCCGCCGCACCTCCTCGCGGCTCAGCCAGGGCGCGCACATCCGCAGGTAGGCGGGGACCGTCCACAGGTCGCCCACCAGGTCGGCCGCGTCGAGCAGCGGCCACGCCTGGTTGAACTCGGTGAGCAGTTCCCGGTCGCGCGCCAGGGACCGGCGCAGCGACTCCGCGGACACCTCACCGTCCTCGTCGCCGACCTCGCCATGCTTCTCCACGAGGATGGTCAGCAGCTCCTCCCAGACCTGGTCGCGCGCCTCGTTGTGGGGCGTGCCGGGCTCCGCCGCCTGGAACGCCGCCGCCCAGTCGTCGGGGTCCAGCCAGACGTCCGACCAGTGCGTCGACACCGCCATGCCCTTGGCGGGCGGCTCCTCGTAGAAGCGGACGCCGGTCTCGACGGCCCGCACCAGGTCCGCGGACGCCTTCAGGCGGGCCACCTCCGGGTCGGCCTCGACGCCCGCCGCGGCGCCCTCGGGGACGAGGTCCCGCAGCGTGCAGATCCGCACGCCCTCCTCTCCGAGGCTCGGCAGCACGTCGGAGACGTACCCGAGGTACGGCTGGTGCGGGCCGACGAACAGGACGCCGCCGCGGCGGCGGCCGAGGCGCGGGTCGGAGTACAGCAGGTAGGCGGAGCGGTGCAGCGCGACGACGGTCTTGCCGGTGCCGGGGCCGCCGTCGACGACGAGCGCGCCCCGGGAGCCCGCGCGGATGATGGCGTCCTGGTCGGCCTGGATCGTGCCGAGCACGTCCCGCATCCGTGGCGAGCGGTCGCTGCCCAGGCTGGCGATGAACGCGGACTGGTCGTCGAGCGCGGCGTGCCCCGCGATCCGCTCCGCGGTGAACACCTCGTCCCAGTAGTCGCTGATCCGGCCCTTGGACCAGCGGTACCTGCGGCGGCTCGCGAGGCCCATCGGGCGGGCGTGGGTGGCGCCGAAGAACGGCTCGGCGGCGGGGGAGCGCCAGTCGACCAGCAGACGGCGCCCCGAGCTGTCCTTCAGCCCGAGCCGCCCCACGTACACCGGCTCCGCGCCGTCCTCGCCGACCATGCGGCCGAGGCACAGGTCGAGGCCGAAGCGCCGCAGCAGGCGCAGCCGTGCGGTGAGCCGGTGGATCTCGGTGTCCCGGTCCATCGCCTCCCGGCCCGTGCCGCCGGGGGCCCGGCGCGCGGCGGTGAGCCGGTCGGACACGTCGGCGATCGACTCCTCCAGACACCGCGCGATGGCCGCGAAGTGCCGCTCGTCGTCGGCGATGAGGGCCGGGTCGGCCTTGGCGGCGCGGCGGGCGGGCAGGTCGAACGCGCTGGTGGTCAGGGAATTCACTCCGTCAGCTCCGGGTTTCTCAGGTCGTGTGCGGCCACGGGGGTCACGGGGGTGGGGTGCTCGCGTACGGGTGTGGCGGCCCGTCGTGGCTGGGCCCGGCCCTTGATGGGTCCGGACCTCGATGGGCCCCGTCCTGGCTAGGCGGACACCGGGCGCCTCTCCCGGGCGACCAGGTCGAGCAGGCGGTGCGCGGCCACCGTCGCCCCGTCGGCGCGGACCGTCCCGGCCACGCCGGTCGCGCGGGCGCGGGTCTCCGTGGACAGGGCCGATGCGAGGGCCGCCGACAGGGACTCCACGGTCGGGGCCGGACCGTCGTGCGCCACGCCGACGCCGAGCGCGGCGACGCGCTCGGCCCAGTACGGCTGGTCCCCGGCCTGCGCCACGACGACCTGCGCCGCACCGGCCCGGGCGGCCGTCGTCGTGGTGCCCGCGCCGCCGTGGTGCACGACGGCGGCGACCCGCGCGAACAGGGCCTGCTGGTTGACCTCGCCGACGACGAAGCAGTCGGCCCCGCCGACGGCCGGGGCGAGCCCGGCCCAGCCGCGGGCCAGCACCACCCGGCGGCCCCGCGCGCGGACCGCCCGCAGGGCGACCTCGGCGAGGTCCGGCGCCGCGTGCAGCGGCATGCTGCCGAAGCCGACGTACACCGGCGGGGCCCCGGCGTCCAGGAACGCCACGAGGTCCGCCGGGAGCGGCCGCGCGTCCGGCAGGATCCACGCGCCGGTCTGCACGACCTCCAGGTCCGGTACCTCCCGCCACGGGTCGAGGACCGGGTCCGTCGCCAGCCAGGGGCACTCGCCGACGACATAGCCGCGCACGTTGTCCACCGGGGGCAGGCCGTGCGCCGCCCGGTTGCCGTTGAGCGCCTCGCCGAACAGCGCGTTGACGTGCTCCACGTCCAGGTCCCACAGGACGTCGTTGTCCTTCTCCTTCGGCGGGAACGGGCGGCCCGGGTAGGCCAGCGGCGCGTGGTACGGCGACGGCAGGTCGAGCTGCTGGAAGGACACCGACACCGCCGGGACGCCCAGCTTCTCCGCCACCGACAGGGCGCCCGCCGCCGCGGGGAGCATGCCCGTCGCCACCACCGCGTCGCAGCCCTCGGCGGCCGGGGCCACCCGCTCGAACTGGGCGGCGATCAGCTCGGCCGCGTACCGGGGCAGGGACGAGGGCGGCGGCGCCGCCAGCGTCAGCTCGCGCGCCGACGGACCGACCGGCACCAGCTCCACGCCGACCTCGGCGAGGCGCAGGGCGAAGTCCTCGTCGGGCGGCGCGCACACCCGCACCTCCGCGCCGAGTTCCCGCAGCCGCCGCGCGAGCCCGGCCAGCGGCTCGACGTCTCCACGCGACCCGTAGGTCGACACCAGTACGCGCACGTCAGCACTCCCGCACTCTCTTGGGGTTGGGGGATCAGGCCGGTGATTGTGCGGGAGGAAGGGGGCCTTGCCGCAAGCCCCCCTGTGCGCTATAAGTTGAAAGTGGAAAGGAGCGGCCAGGTTCCTTTCCCTTTCTTTTTGCGCTGGTGCGGTGCCGCTTCTCCGCTGGCGCTTGGCCGTCGCCAGGCCCGTGCGCGACTCCGCCGGGAAGCCGCGTGCGACCGCGTGCGACTCCGCCGGAAAGCCCGGCACCTCAGGAAACAGGGGCGGTCCCGGCCTCTTGCGGGATTGACGTGCGCATGACATTTTTCCTGATCGGTACGTCCCACACGTACCGCGGTACGTCACGCGTCACCGACGAAGGAGACCCCCCACATGAGACGCACCACCCGTGCGCGCCTCGCCCTGTCCGTCGTCCTCGCCGCCGGATCCCTCGCCCTCGGCGCCGCCCCCGCGGGCGCGCAGGGCGAACCGGCCCCGGCGCCCACCCAGGTCAACGCCCTCAACGCCCAGGTCCAGCGGCAGCTGGGCGCCGACAGCGCCGGTACCTACCTCGACCGGAAGACCGGAAAGCTGGTCGTCACCGTCACCACCGACGCCGCCGCCGACCGCGTCCGCGCGACCGGCGCGACCCCCAGGAAGGTGCGGCGCGGCGCCGCCCAACTCGACGCCGCCATGGCCGCGTTGGAGTCCCGCGCCAAGATCACCGGCACCTCCTGGGGCATCGACCCGCGCGGCAACCAGGTGGCCGTCCAGGCCGACCGGACCGTCTCCGCGCGCGATCTGGCCCGGCTGCGCCGCGTCGCCGCCTCGCTCGACGGCGCCGTGAAGGTCACCCGCGTGCCCGGCACCTTCCGCCGCGAGGTCGCGGGCGGCGACGCCATCTACGGCGGCGGCTCCCGCTGCTCGGCCGCCTTCAACGTCGCCAAGGGCACCACGCGCTACTTCGTCACCGCCGGGCACTGCACCAACATCAGCGCCAACTGGTCCGCCACCTCCGGCGGTTCGGTCATCGGCGTCCGGGAGGGCACCAGCTTCCCGACCAACGACTACGGCCTCGTGCGCTACACCAACGGCTCGTCCCCGGCTGGCAACGTCAACCTCTACAACGGCGGCTACCAGGAGATCTCCTCCGCCGCCGACGCGGTCGTCGGCCAGTCGCTCAAGAAGAGCGGGTCCACCACCAAGGTCACCAGCGGCACCGTGACCGCCGTCAACGTCACCGTGAACTACGGCGACGGCCCCGTCTACGGCATGGTCCGCACCACCGCCTGCTCCGCCGGTGGCGACAGCGGCGGCGCCCACTTCGCGGGCACCGTCGCCCTCGGCATCCACTCCGGCAGCTCGGGCTGCACCGGCACCAACGGCTCCGCCATCCACCAGCCGGTCCGCGAGGCGCTGTCGGCGTACGGCGTGAACGTGTACTGACGCACACGGCACGAACCACCCCGAAGGAGACGGCCCGCCGCCCCGCGCGGACGGCGGGCCGCAGGGAGCGGCGCGGGCCCGTGGCAAAACCCGTGGAGCGGCCACACCCGCCGGTGGCACACTCACCCGATGCTCCTGGAAACGCCCCGCCTGCGCCTGCGCCGCTTCACCCCCGCCGACGTCCCGGTGTTCACCGCCTACCGCTCCCACCCCGACGTCGCCCGCTACCAGAGCTGGACCGCGCCCGTGTCGGCCGAGGACGCCGCCGCGCTCGTCGCCCGCTACGGCGCGGAGGACCCCGAGGGACCCGGCTGGTTCCAGTACGCCGTCGACCGCAAGGCCGCTCCCGGCCTCATCGGCGACGTGGCGGTGCACCTGCACGACAACGGCATGCAGGCCGACGTCGGCTACACCTTCGCCCCCGAGCACCAGGGCCACGGCTACGCCACCGAGGCCCTGCGCGCGCTGCTGCGGGACCTGTTCGAACGGCGCGGACTGCACCGCGTCTCCGCCGTGTGCGACGCCCGCAACCTCCGCTCGGCCCGCCTCCTGGAGCGCGTGGGCTTCGTACGGGAGGGGCTGCGCCCCCAGTTCACCTGGCTCAAGGGCGAGTGGACCGACGACCTGCTGTACGGGCTGCTGGCCGAGCGGTGGCGGCGCACGGGGGCCACGGGCTGAACCGGCTCGGCGTTCGGAGACGACTGACCGAGCTGGGCCAGGGGACGGAACCCGGCCCTGGCGCCCGGCCCCGGCTCAGGAGAGCAGGTCGACCTCCTGGCCGAGGCCCAGGCGCTCCGCCCGCTGGTACGCGGCCCAGGTCAGCGCGAGGTCCTGCCAGGGCAGGCCCACGGGCGCGTACACGGAGCGGTGCGTGGCGGCCGTGCGCCCCGGGTGGTCGCCGCGCAGCACGTCGCCGAGCGTGGCGTCGGCGGCGGTGGCCGGGAGCCCGGCGGCGGCCAGGGCGCCCATGTCGGCGGCGAGTTCGCGGTCGTCGACCACGAGGAGCGCCGCGGCGAGGAGGTCGGCGGCGAGTTCCTGCTTGCCGGGCTCGTCGGCGCCCAGGCTCGTGAGGTGCTGGCCCGGCCGGGTGTCCGCGAGGCGCAGCAGCGGCGCGCGGGACCAGGTGGCGAGCAGGACGGTGTCGGCCGCCGCCGCGACCGCAGCCGCGGACGGCAGGACACGGCCGCCGTGGCGCGCGGCGAACGCCGTGGCCCGCTCCGCGTCCGTGTCGTGGACGACGAGGTCCCGGTGGCGCCGCAGGGTGCGCAGGCCGCGCACCATCAGGTCGGCCTGCGCGCCCGCCCCGACCACGCCGAGCACCGCGTCGTCCGCGGGGGCGGCGAGCGCGTGCGTGCCGAGGGCGGCGGCGAGGCCGGTGCGCCACGCGGTGACGGTCGCGGAGTCCACCAGGGCCAGCAGCTCCCCGTCCGCGCCGCTGTGCAGGCAGATCGTCCCGCGCAGGGCGGGGCGGGCCCCGGGGAACTTGGCGTTCACCTTCACCGTGTACGCCTCGACGCCGGGCAGCAGCCCGGGGATCAGCGCGGTCGCCGTACCGGGGAAGGGCAGGTCGGTCCGCACGCGCTGGCCGGGCACCGGGGCGGGCGCGCGGCCGAAGCCGTCGCGCAGCGCGTCGAGGCAGGCCCCGGGTTCGAGCACCTGGCGCAGATCACTTCGGGTCAGAATGCGGGTCACCCGTACATGATCCTCGTACGGCCCCGTACCCCCGCACCGGCCCCGGGGCCCGGGACGGGCCGGGGCGCGGGTCAGGCGTCCTGGGGGCGGCGCGCGACGAAGACGAACTCGCGGCCCGGACGGTCGGGGGCGTCCCGCACGTCCTCCACCGCGAACCCCCGCGCGGCGAGATCCGCCTCCACCTCCGCGCGCTCGCGGAAGCGCAGCGTCGAGTCCGAGGTGAGCACGTGCCCGTCGGCGGCGAACACATAGGTCGAGCGGAACGTCACCAACGGCCAGCTCACGTCCCGCAGTTCCGTCCAGCTCTCGACGCCGCCGACGCCCGGCACCTCGGTCACCGCGTGCGTCGCCTCCCGGGTCCAGCCCTCCCAGGCGCGCCGCGCCGGATCGCGGGTTTCGAACACCAGGCGCCCGCCGGGCCGCAGAGCGTCGTGGGCGCCGCGCAGGGTGTCGTGCCACTGCTGATGGCCGGTGATCTGCTGGGCGGCGTTCCCGGTCATCGTGGCGAGGTCCACGCGCAGCGGCGGCAGGGTCCGCGCGTCCCCGTGGATCCAGCGCACCCGCTCGGCGCCCGGCTTGCCGCGCGCCACGTCGAGGGAGGCGGCGGCGGGGTCGACGCCGACGGCCTCGACGCCCCGCGCCGCGAGCCGCAGCGCGAACACCCCCGTCCCGCAGCCGATGTCGAGCACGCGCCGGGCGTCGAACTCCCGGGCCACGCGGTCGTACGCGTCCAGGTCGCCCCGGTCGGCTTCGAGCGCGTCGTAGATCGCGGCGAGCCGGGGGTGGGTGAAGCTCTCGTCGGCCATGGGCCGACCGTAGGCGGGGCCGCCCCGGCGCGGCCAGTCAGTTTCGGCGGGGCGGCGGCGCCTCGGGGCCGAGCAGGACGGGCAGTTCGCGGTGGCCGTTGGAGATGAGCGAAGGGACGGGGCGCAGCGCGTCGACGGGCACGGCGAGCGCCAGCCGCGGGAACCGGGTGAACAGGCGGCGCAGCGCGGTCCCGGCCTCCAGGCGGGCGAGCGCCGCGCCGAGGCAGACGTGCGCGCCGTGGCCGAAGGCCAGGTGCGAGGTGTCGGCGCGGCACACGTCGAAGGCGTCGGCGGTGGGCCCGTACACCGCCGGGTCCCGCCCGGCCGCCGCGTACGAGGCGAGGATGGCCTCGCCCGCGCGGAGGACCGGGCCGTGGGGGAGCGGGATGTCCTCGACGGCGTAGCGCAGGGGCAGATGGGCGACGGGGGCCTCGTAGCGCAGGGCCTCCTCGACGACGGCGCTCCACCCGGCCTGTCCGGAGCACACCCGGGCGAGCTGCTCGGGGTGGCCGAGCAGCGCCGTGACGCACTGGTCGATGAGGTTCACGGTGGTCTCGTAGCCCGCGCCGACGATGAGCAGCAGCGTGTCGGCGAGCTCCTGCTCGGTGAGCGCGGAGCCGTCCTCGTCGCGGGCGGCGATGAGGGCGGAGGTCATGTCGTCGCCCGGCTCGGCCCGCTTGGCGGCGAGCAGGTCCGACAGGATCGCGTACAGGCCCTCGGTGTTGGCGTCGGCCGCGGTGGCGCTGAGCGTGGTGTCGAAGACGCCGTCGACCAGGCGGCGGAAGGCCGCCCGGGTGCTCTCGGGCAGGCCCAGGATGTCCCCGATCACACGGATCGGCAGCGGGTACGCGAAGTGTTCCCGCAGGTCGACGGGGCGCCCCGGCTCCTGGCGGGCGGTGGCGGCCAGGTCGTCGAGGAGGGCGTCGACCAGGCGCTCGACGGCCGGGGCGAGCCGGGCGACGCGGCGGGGCGCGAAGGCCGGGCCGACCAGGCGGCGCAGCCGCCGGTGGTCCCCGCCGAACGCCGTGAACATGCTCTCCACCGCCACCCACAGCGCCAGCGGCCACCGCCCGACGATGTCCTGCGGGAACCGGGGCCAGTGCCGCCGGGGGTCCTTGGACACCCGCGGGTCCGTGAGCAGCGCCCTGAGCAGCCCCGGGTCGCTGACCGCCCACGCCTCGACGCCGAGCACGTCGACGCGGGTGACGGGGCCCCGGGCCCGCAGCTCGGCGCTCTCGCGGTGCCGGTCGCGGCCGGTGGGGTCCAGGACGAGGATCGGGTGCTGGTCCATGCGGGGCTCCTCGGGGGTGAGGGGGCGAGAGGGGGCGGCTCCTCTGACGGAGTGGGGGCGGCTGCGAGGAAGTATCGGGGCGGATCGGTGAAGAGGGTAGGGAACGGGCGTCATGGACACCCGGGTTGACGCGATGACAGCGGGTGCGGCCGGGAGCGGGGGGCAGAACCGGTGGCGTCCGGGTGCGCTGGCAGAACCGGTGGCGTCCAGGAGCGGCGGCAAAACCGGTGGCGTCCAGGTGCGGTCCGCGCCTAGCTTCGGCGGGCGTGACGCGTGATCCGGAAACCTTGACGAGTGGCGCGCGGGCGGTCGAGCGCCCGGGGGAGCGGGGCGGGGGCGGGCTGTTCTCCGGGCCCTACGCCGCCGCGACGACCTGTTTCGCCGCGGTGATGTTCCTGACCGGGCTCGCCGCGCTCGCCGTGGTGCCCACGCTGCCGACGGCCGCGCGAGACCTGGACGGGGTGGCACTGTTCCCGCTGGTGGCGGGGTGCTTCGTCGCCGCCGGGCTGCTCGGCGGCGTGGTCGGCGGGCACTGGGCCGACCGTGCCGGGGCGCAGCGGCCGCTGGCCGCGGGCCTGCTGCTCGCGGTGGCCACCCTGCTGGTGTCCGGCGCCAGCACGTCGATCTGGCAGCTCGCCGCCGGGCGGTTCCTCGACGGGCTCGCGGGCGGCATGGTCGCCGTCGCGATCAACACCGCGATCGGCCAGGCCTACCCCGACCGGCTCCGGCCGCGCGTGCTCGCCCTGATGAGCACCTGCTGGATCGTGCCGTCGCTGGTCGGCCCGCCGCTGGCGGGGCTCGTGTCGGAGTGGTGGTCCTGGCGCGCGGTGTTCCTCGGCCTCGCCGCCCTCACCGCGCTGCCCGCGCTCGCCGTGGTGGCCGTGCTGCGCGGCCCCTCCTGGTCCGCCGCGGCCCCGCCGGAGGCCGAGCGGGCACCGCGCCCCGCGCTGCTCGTCGCCACCGCGGTGAGCCTCGGCGCCGCCCTCGGCCAGTACGGCGTCTCCGGCTGGAACGCCCGCCACCTGCTGTGCGCGGCCGCCGGGTTCGCGCTGCTCGCGGTGTTCGCCACCCGCCTGCTGCCGCCCCGCACCTGGCGCGCCGGGCGCGGACTGCCGACCACGGTCCTGCTGTGCGGACTCGGCTCGGGCGTGTTCTTCACGCTGGAGGCGTACGTACCGCTGCTGCTGGTCACCGAACGGGGCGCGCCCCCGGTGGTGATCGGCCTGGCCTTCACCGGCGCGGCCGTGGCCTGGGCCGGTTCGTCCTGGGTGCAGGGCCGCCTCCTGGAGCGGGCGCCGCGCCACCGCCTGGTCGCCGCCGGTGCGCTGACGCAGGCGGCGGCGGCCGGGCTCGCCATCGCCGGGACGCTGCCCGCGACGCCCGCGTACACCGCCGCGTCGGCCATGGTCGTCGCCGCCGTCGGCATGGGCCTGTACGCCCCGTCGCTCACCGTCCTGTCGCTCGCCCACAGCGGCGCGGGGCGCCACGGGTACGCCAGCGGCGCGATGCAGACCAGCCAGAACCTGGGGCAGGTGACCGTCCTCGGCCTCGCCTCCGCCCTGTTCAACGCCACCCTCGCCGCCCACGCGGCGGACGCCGTGGGCTACGGCGCCGCGTTCGCCCTGCTGCTCGCGCCCTGCGCCCTGGGCGCGCTGCTCGCGACGCGGGCCCGGAGCCCGCACCGGCCCTGAGGGGGCGTCACGCGGGCGGCAGCTCCACGGTGGCGACGGCCCCCCGCGGCTTAGCGTTCGCCAGCGCCACCCGCGCGCCGATCACCCCGGCCTGTCCGAAGGCGATGGTCAGGCCGAGGCCGTGCCCGTGGCCGCGCTCGGCGGCGCCGGTGCGGAAGCGCTGCGGGCCGTGGTCCAGCAGGTCCTGGGGGAAGCCGGGGCCGTGGTCGCGTACGACGATGGCGGCGCCGTCCACGGTGACCTCGACCGGCGGGCCGCCGTGCCGGTGGGCGTTGACGACCAGGTTGGTGACGACGCGGTCCAGGCGGCGCGGGTCGGTGCGGGCCACCGGAGCGCCGACGACCGTGATCCGCGTGTCCAGGCCCGTGCGCCGTACGGACTCCGTGACCAGGTCACCGAGCGGCACCCGCTGGGTGTCGGCCCGCTCGGCCCCCGCGTCGAGCCGGGAGATCTCAAGCAGGTCGTCCACCAGGCCGCGCAGCACCCGCACCCGGTCCCGTACGAGGTCGGTGGCCTCGCCCTCCGGCAGCAGCGAGGCGGACGTGACGAGACCGGCGAGCGGGGTGCGCAGCTCGTGGGCGACGTCGGCGGTGAAGCGCTGCTCCCCGCGCAGCCGGTCCTGGAGTGCGTCCGCCATGTGGTCGACGGCCAGGGAGATCTCGCCGATCTCATCGCGGCGGCGGCCGCCGGTGCGCGCGTCCAGGGAGCCGTTCCTGATGCGCCGGGCCGTGCCCGCGACCCGGCGCAGGCGCCGCAGCACCAGCTCGGCGGCGAGCAGCGTGACCGGCACGACGACGGCGAGGGTGGCGACGGCCGCGTACCTGATGTGGCGGTCCAGGGCCTGGAGGCTGCGCAGCTCGCTGCCCAGGTACACGGAGACGGCCACCACGGTGGCGCCGGGGTCGTCCATGCGGGTCGCCGCCCACATGAACGGCCCCTGGAGCGGTCTGCGCGTGTCGTACCACGTCACCGGGCCCGAGGAGGCGCCGAGCCGCCGCCGCACCTCGTCGGGCACCTTGTCGCCGACCGCGTAGGCGTCGGTGGGCGCGGCGGGGTCCCGGCCCGCTGACAGCGCCCTGCGGAACTCGGTCTCGGCGTCGCCGAGTTCGCGCAGGGCGTCGGAGCGGCCGACGTTCATATAGCGGTCCGCGCTGGTCTGGTGCACGAGGAAGCCGATGCCCACCGCCATCGCGCAGGCCGCGGCGGCGACACCGGCGGCGATCTTCCAGCGCAGCGAGCGGGGGTCGGCGAGGCGGCGCAGCGCGCGGGCACTGGCGGCGGCCCAGCGGGCGGCGGCGCGCCGGTCCCGAGCGGGCTCCGTGCCCTGGGCGGGGTCGGTCGTGGGGCCCATGTCAGCGGCGGAACTTGTAGCCGAAGCCGCGCACCGTCTCGATGTGCTCGGCGCCGATCTTCCGGCGCAGCCGCTGCACGGTCAGGTCGACGACCCGGCTGTCGCCGTCCCAGCCGTAGTCCCACACCTTGCGCAGCAGCGTCTGCCGCTCCAGGGCGATGCCGGGCGCGGCCACGAACTCAAGGAGCAGCCGCAGCTCGGTGGGCGTGAGCGCGACGAGCCGCCCGTCCCTGCGCACCTCAAGGCCCCGGGTGTCGACGCTGAGGTCCCGGAACGCCAGCACGGCGCCGTCCTCGGCGGGCGCCGCGGCCGCGGCGGGCGCGGCGAACGTGGCGCGGCGCAGCAGCGTGCGGATGCGGGCGACGAGGACGGTGGTGTCGACGGGCTTGACGACGTAGTCGTCCGCCCCGCCTCCAGACCGGCCACCACGTCCGGGGAGTCGCCCCGGGCGGACATCATCAGGATCGGGGCCTGGCTGGTCTCGCGGACCCGGCAGCACAGGCCGATGCCGTCCAGGTGCGGCAGCATGATGTCGAGCAGCAGCAGGTCGTGCCGCTCCTCCCGGAACATCTCCAGGCCGGTCAGGCCGTCCGGCGCCGCGGACACGCGGTAGCCGTACCGTTCGAGGGCCATGCCGACCGACCGGCGGATCGCTTCGTCGTCCTCGACGAGCAGCACGTGCACGGGGGCCGCGGCGTCGCCGTCGTGCCGTCCCGGTCGCCGCGCCGGTTGGCTGTCGCGCTGTCGCATCACGTCACCTGGGGGGTTGATTCGTACGGGGGCGGGCCTCGCGCGCGGCCGGGAGCGTGGGTGCCCGGCCGGGGGCGCGAGAGGGTCCGCTGGTGCAGACGGTAACCGCTGGCGCGGGGGTCACAGGCGCAGGGCGGCCGCTACGGGCAGGTGGTCGCTGCCGGTGCGCGGCAGCGTCCACGACGACACCGGCGTGACGCCCCGGACCAGGACCTGGTCGATGCGGGCCACCGGGAACGCCGCGGGCCACGTGAAGCCGAAGCCGTCGCCCGCCTCCCGCTGCGCGGAGCGCACCTGCGCGGTGAGCGGGCGCAGCGCCCGGTCGTCGGTCGTGCCGTTGAGGTCGCCCACCACCACGACCCGGCGCAGCGGCTCCGCCCGCACCGCGGCGGCGAGCTCGCGGGCCGCCTCGTCCCGCCGGGCCGTG
Source organism: Streptomyces sp. G45 (assembly GCF_049542095.1). NCBI lineage: Bacteria > Bacillati > Actinomycetota > Actinomycetes > Kitasatosporales > Streptomycetaceae > Streptomyces > Streptomyces sp. G45. Next base: position 8,549,937 of record NZ_JBMUZU010000001.1, read on the forward strand.
GCGAAGCCGGTGCCGGGGCGCACCCGGACCGACGCGAGGTGCGCCACGTACACCGCGAGCGGCCCCTTCGGCGTGTCGGCGGTGGCCCGCAGCGCCCGCGTCCACGGCATGATCGCGACCGGCCGCACCGCGCGCAGCGGGTAGGCGCTCCACAGCCCGACCGTGCCGAGCACCCGGTGGTACGGGTAGGAGGCGGCCAGCGCCCGCTCGTACGCCGGTGCCGTGCGCGGCGACAGCTCCTCCAGGGCGACGATCCCGGCGCCCGACGCGGCCAGGGCACGGGCGGTCCCGGCGGGGTCGGGGTTCTCGTCGTTGACGTTGTGGCTGACGACGGTGACGTCCCCGCCGGAGCGCTCGGAGCGCTTGTCCAGGAGCAGGCCGCCGAACAGCGAGCACCACACCACGGCCGGGGCCAGCACGGCCACCCCGGCGGTGGCGGACCGCCGCACCGCCGCCAGGAGCAGCAGCAGCGGCACGCTCACGCCGAGCCACGGCAGGAACGTCTCCAGGAGGCTGCCGAGGCGGCCGAACCCGTTCGGCACCCGGGCGTGGCCCAGCATGAGGAGCGCGACCAGGACGGCGGCCAGGGCGATGAGCCGCCCCCGGCGCCAGCGGTCGCCGCCGCTCCGGTCGCCGCCGCTCGCGCGGCGGGCCCGCCGCAGCCGGGCGCGGACGCGGGCCGCGGTGGACGGGGCCGTCGCGCCCTGCGCCGTGCGGTTCCCGGCGCTGTCGCCCGCGCGGTCGAGCAGCGCGGTCACGACGCCGCGCCCTTCGCGGCGCCGAGCGCCGCCGGAAGGCCCCGCCGCACGGAGTCGATGAGGGCGCCGCTCGTCTCGAAGGCGGCCGCCAGGCCCTCCGCGGGCGTGGTGTGGGGGCGCTGGCCGAGGACCACGCCGAGCACGAGGTGCTGCCGCGCGCCGGACCCGGCCTCGGCGGCCCACATCAGATTGCCGCCCGCCGGGGTGCTGGAGCCGGTCTTGAGCCCGACCACTCCGGGCTTGTCGAGCAGCCGGTTGGTGTTGGCGATCCTGCCGGGCACGCCCGGGACCGTGGTGTCGCGCTGGGCGGCCACGGCGCGCAGCACCGGCTCCCGCACGGCCCGGCGGGCGAGCCTGAGCTGGTCGTCGGCGGTGCTCGTGGTGGTGGGCTCGACGCCGCTCGCACCGGTGTACGTGGTGCGGGTCATGCCGAGGCCCGCGGCCGTCCGGTTCATCTTCGCGACGAACGCGGCCTGGCTTCCGGCGTCCCAGCGGGCGAGGAGGCGGGCGACGTTGTTGCCCGACGGGAGCAGCAGCAGCTCCAGGAGCTTGCGCTGGGTGAGGCGCTGGCCCTCGCGGAGCGGCGCGGTGGACTCGCTGAGCGAGTGGGACTCCCGCGCGGCGGCCGCGTCGACGGTGATCCGGGGGCCTTGTTCCCCGTCGCGCAGCGGGTGCTCCTTGAGGATCACGTACGCCGTCATGACCTTGGTGACGCTCGCGATCGGCACCGGCCGCGGGCTGCCCGAGCCGCCGAGGCCGCCGACGCCCTCGACCGCGACGCTCGCCTGGCCCTCCCGGGGCCACGGCAGGTCGAGCCGCTCCGCCACGGCACGGCCCGCCGCGGTCACCCCGGGGCGGTCCGTCGTGCCCACGGCGCCGTCGCTCCCGCCGGGCAGGCCGATCCAGCCGGCCACCCCGGCCACGAGCAGCGCCGCCGCCGCGCCGCACGCCACCTTGCCCCGGGACGGGCGGCCGTCCCCGAGCACCCCGCCCGCTCGCGCGGCACGCCACCGCGCACCCACCCACTGACACCCACGCACCGAACGCCACCTCACGGCACCTCACGCCACCTCTCCAGGCCGGGCGTACGCGGTGATCACCGCGTACGCCCCCAGCTTCCGAGAGGCGCGCATCCAGCCGATCAGGGCCGTGCATCCGGCAGCGCGCGGAATTGTGTCAGCCGGGTATCGGCCCCGGGGACCGCGCGGTGGCGGGCCGCCGCCGCTACTGGCAGAGCACGAAGGCCGTCAGGTTCTGCGCCGTGGTGCCCTTGTTGGTGCCGCGGATGATCCAGCTGGAGCCGGACGCGTAGGAATCCGTGAAGAAGATGTCGTAGCCGCTGGTGTTCCCGCCGCCGCCCGTCGGCGCCTTGCCCGAGGGGCAGGTCGCGACCGACAGGCCGTTCTGCCCGGGGTTCACGGTCACGGGGTTGCCGGAGACCGGGGTTCCGGCCTGCGCCACCCGCGCCTTGACGATCCTCGGCTGGGGCTTGGGCGCGGCGGCGCTGTCGGAGCCGGACGTCGCCGACGCGGCGGTGGCGCAGCCGACGGCAGCGATGACGGCGGTGGCGAGGCCGACTGCCTTGAGTCGAGCGGTCATGAACGCTCACTCTCCTTGCGTAGCGGTGAGCGCCGGGCCGAGCTGCCCGGCGCGGACCTCACCCTGCCCGGCTCTTCCGCTCCGCGACCACTGCGGTTCCGCCCAGCGGAAACCGTTCCGTTGAGCGGACCGGAGCTTCTCCCTCCGGACCGGGGCGGGGCATCCTCCCCACGCGCGAGGTCCGCCCGCGCGGAAGTCCTGGGACAATCTCCGAAACGATGTCGAGAACCCGTGACCGGCTCCGTCCCCGGGGTGAGCGCGACCACAATGGGCCGCACCAGCACCAGGGAGAACACCATGGCCAAGTACCTGCTCCTGAAGCACTACCGCGGCGCCCCGGCCGCGGTGAACGACGTTCCGATGGACCGGTGGACACCGGAGGAGATCTCCGCGCACGTGCGGTTCATGCTGGACTTCGCGGACCGCCTGGAGAAGACCGGCGAGTTCGTCGACGCCCAGGCGCTCGCCCCCGAGGGCACCTGGGTCCGCTACGACGGCCAGGGGCGCCCGCCGGTCACCGACGGGCCGTTCGCCGAGACCAAGGACCTCATCGCCGGGTGGATGGTGGTCGACGTCGACAGCCACGAGCGGGCGGTCGAGCTGGCCGGGGAGCTGTCGGCCGCCCCCGGCGCGGGCGGCAGGCCGATCCACGAGTGGCTGGAGGTGCGCCCGTTCCTGAGCACCCCGCCCACCATCACGGAGTGACGGCACCGGTGCCCGCCCTGGACGAGGCCCTGCTGCGCGGCCTCACCCCGAGCGTCCTCACCGTCCTCGTCCGCCGCGGAGCCGACTTCGCGGCGGCCGAGGACGCCGTCCAGGACGCCCTCGTGGAGGCGATCCGCGTCTGGCCGGACGAGCCGCCGAGGGACCCCAAGGGCTGGCTGGTCACCGCGGCGTGGCGGAAGTTCCTCGACGCCACCCGCGCCGACGCCGCCCGCCGTCGGCGCGAGGACCACGCCGAGCGGGAGCCCGCGCCGGGGCCCGCGCCCTCGGCGGACGACACGCTCCACCTGTACTTCCTGTGTGCGCACCCCTCGCTGACGCCGTCCTCCGCCGTCGCGCTCACCCTGCGCGCCGTCGGCGGATTGACGACCCGTCAGATCGCCCGGGCCTACCTGGTTCCCGAGGCGACCATGGCGCAGCGCATCAGCCGGGCCAAGCGCACGGTGTCGGGCGTGCGCCTGGACACGCCCGGCGACGTCGCGACCGTACTGCGCGTGCTCTACCTGGTCTTCAACGAGGGCTACTCCGGTGACGTCGACCTCGCCGCCGAGGCCATCCGGCTCACCCGGCAGCTCGCCGCCGTCATCGCCCACCCCGAGGTGGCCGGGCTGCTCGCCCTCATGCTGCTGCACCACGCCCGGCGCGCCAGCCGCACCGCGCCCGACGGGAGCCTGGTGCCGCTCGCCGAGCAGGACCGGGGCCGCTGGGACACCCGGATGATCGCCGAGGGCATCGGGATCCTCCAGGCGACGCTGGCGCGGGACCGCCTCGGCGAGTTCCAGGCCCAGGCCGCCATCGCCGCCCTGCACGCCGACGCGCCCACCGCCGCCGAGACCGACTGGGTGCAGATCGTCGAGTGGTACGACGAGCTGGTACGCCTCACCGGCAACCCCGTCGTGCGGCTCAACCGCGCGGTCGCGCTCGGCGAGGCCGACGGTCCCCGCGCAGGGCTCGCGGCGCTCGCCGGACTGGACGCCGCGCTGCCGCGCCACGCGGCGGTGGCGGCGTACCTCCACGAGCGCGACGGCGACCTGGCGACGGCGGCCCGCCTGTACGCGGAGGCCGCCCGCAAGGCGGCCAGCGTCCCTGAACGCGACTACCTGACGCGTCGGGCCGCGCGCCTCAATACCCGCCGCGACGCGTGCGAGCGCGGGCGGCAGGAGCCGTCCTGAGGTGCACGAGCCCGCTCGGACGCTGTCGCCCGGATGCCACCTCCGGGCGGGAGGTGGCATCCGGGCGGGAGACGGCATCCGACTGGCCGGGCGCCGGGACCGGCTACGCCCTCTGGGCCAGCAGACCGGCGTCGATGACCTCGGCGATGAGGGCGGCGCCGCGGCTGTTCTGGTGGATGTGGTCGGTCGTGAGCACGAGACCCCGCCGCCGTGAGATCGCGTCGAGGCTGCGGCGCAGCACCGCGCGCTGGACGAGGACACCGAGGGCGTCCGCGGGCGTCACCTCCCGGTAGGAAATCGGCGGCGGGTCCGCTTGGCGCAGTTCCTCGACCTGGCGTTCGTGGAGCGGAAGGTAGGCCACCGCGTTGGTGGCGGCGACCTCGGCGATCATCCGGCTGTACGCCTGCGATGCCTGTGCCGCCGCGCCGTCGAGCCGCTGGCCGAGCACCGGCAGCGACAGCAGGCCGATCGTCGCGTCGGTCTCCGCGCGCAGCCGTGCGACGACGGCTCCCAGGCACTGTTGGAACCAGCCCGCCGACGGGCGGTGGGGGAGCCGCTTGCGCTTCATGGCCTGCTCCATGGGGTAGCCGGGAAGGCTCGCTCGGGCGTCGTTGGTCCCGATCAACACGGTGATCACATCGGGTGGATTCATGACGACGGCGTCGAGGCCCTGCAAGAGGTTGTGGGCGAAGTCGCCGTTGGCACCGAAACGGGCAGGCCGCACCTCGGCGGGAGGATGGCGTCGTCCGAGAAGCCCCAGGTAGTCGACGCTGAACTGCGCGCGGGTGAGGCTGTCGCCGAGGCACGCGACGCGTGTCGTCACGGCGCTTCCTCCGGGCCGGGCGTGCCGACGCGCTCGGCCGGGCGGGTGTCGGTCCGAGAGCTGGTGTCGGTCCGAGGGCGGGTGTCCGTCCGGGGACGGTGGTCGGTGCCGAGGGGCGCGGTGATGGCCAGGAGAGACGTCGGCCCCTCCATGTCGACCGCGTGCCATACCCCGGCCGGGTTGATGGTGGCCTCGCCCGGCCCGAGCAGAACCCGGTCGGGCACCCCATCCACGTCGCGGGTGACCGTCACGGACCCGCTGAGGCATACGACCAGTTCGTCGCCTGCCGGGTGGCGCTCCCAGTGGTCGCCGGGCCCGTCGCCGTCGAAGATCATCACCATCCGGCCCTCGGCGCCGTCCGAGGCGACCGCGGCGGTGTAGGCCTGGAGCACCTCCGGGTCCCAGGCGAAGCCCTCGATGGCCTGCGCCCTCGATCCCAGTCCGAGGTGCACGGGGGTGGTCCGCAGGTCCATGGCGTTGCGTTCGTGGTTGACGAGTCTCATGCCGACGATCGTCCACGCCGATGATCGGGCGGTCTTGAAGAAAAGGGAACGGACCCCGACGCACCGGGCAGGCGGTCGGCGGCTACCCGGCGGTGAGGAGGACTTCGCCGCGACGCCAGGCCGTCGGCGTCCGGCCCGTGAACTCGCGCCAGTCCCGCACGAGATGGGCCTGGTCGGCGTAGCCGGACGCGGTGGCCACATCGCCCCACGGGAGCGGGTCCCGCGCCGCCGCCAGTTCGTGCGCGTGCTCGAAGCGCAAGACCCGGGCGAAGGTCTTCGGCGACAGGCCCGTCTCACCGCGGAACCGCTCGGTGAGGTACCGGCGGCTCCAGCCGAGTTCCGCGGCGAGCGCACCGACCTGGACGCAACCCCGCGCGGCGACGAGGCGGCGCCACGCCTCGGCCACCTCGGGGCGCGGCCAGCGCGCGTGGTCGCCGCGGGCGCCACGGCTGACAGCCCGGAGGAGCAGTTCGTCCAGCGCGCTGAACCGTGCCGCCCATGTCGTCGCCGATCGGAGCCGGTCGACCAACTCGGCGGCGAGCGTTCCGAGAAGCTCGTCGAGGGGGACCAGCCGGTGGGCGAGCTCGGCGGCTGGCACGCCGTAGATGGCCCGTGCCCCGAGCGGTGTCAGGGACACCTGAACACCTCGCTGGCGTCCGTCGTGGTGGATCGCGACGGACCGGCACATCAGACCGCCGACCACGCTGTCGAAGCGGGCGACCGGTGACCCGTCGTCAACGCCCGCCGCCACCTCCAAAGGGTCCGACAGGCTGATCACCGCGGTGAGCGCGCGGCTCGGCGGACCGCAGTGCACCCCCGTCGGGAGCCCGCGGAGGTCGAAGCCGACATACGAGTCGACGTAACGCCGCAGGACGGGCGCCGGACGCGCACCGATCCCGGTGGCCGTGTAGTGCTCCATCGTCGTCAGTGTACGAGCCGCCCAGCCCAGGAAGATCACCAACGGGGAACGGCGTGCGCGTGCCCAGTACGCCGGGCAGGCCCGCGCCTCCTGTGCCTCGACGCACGCCGGAGCCTGCTCGCTGGACGTGCCGTCACGTGCCGTACGGAGTCACCCCCGACCAGAGTCGGGCCGCGCCGGGTTCTCGGGCAGCAGGGGGAAGAGCCGGGCGATCGCGGCGACCGGCAGCGCGCCCTCGGGGCGGGTGCCGGGGTGCTGGTCGCGTTCGCGGTACGCCGCCAGGAGCTGGCGGATCGACGCGGCGAGTTCGGTCGTCTCCGCCGGGGTGAGGTGGACCACCGCGCTGAAGGAGTCGTCGGCGCGCCAGGCGTCCGGCGCCTGGTCGCGGTGGCTCAGCCAGTGCCGGTAGCTCTCGTCCTCAAGGCCGCGCGCGAGGGCGTCGAAGGCGTCCGGGGCCGCCGGTCCTTCGCCGTGCTCCGGTGCCTTTGAGGACTCCCAGCGCAGCCGCCAGGGCCGGGCCCGGCCGCCCTTGCGCGGCACCTCCTCGATCAGTCCGTGCCGGGCGAGTTGGCGCAGGTGGAACGAGCAGAGCCCGGAGCTGTGGCCGAGCCGGGCGGCGGCCTGAGTGGACGTCAGGGTGCCGACCTCGGCGAGCAGGTCGAGGAGGGCGACGCGCAGGGGATGGTCCGGCAGCGGCCTGCGGGCGCGGGGCAACTGCGGTTCCGGGGTGGCCGCTTGGCGCTTCTCATCGCTCACTTTGCAAAGGCTGCTACTTTGGAAAGCGTTCGGTCAAGCTGAGCGGCAGCCGACCGGGGCGCGCTCCCCGGTCGGCTCACGCATGTGCGGAAGGCGTTGAAACTCCATGGCTGTTGGTTTCGGTGACACCTCGCAGGACCGCCGGGTGCGCGTGCAGGGCGAACCCGTCGACTCCTACCCGCGGTTGGCGCCGGAGGTCGAGCGGGGCGCGGTGCGCCGGATCACCGTCGTCGGCGAGGAGGTTCTGCATCGCCGCTGCAAGCCGGTCACCGACGCCGAGTTCGGCACGCCGGAGCTGGCCCGGCTGATCGACGACATGTTCGCCACCAACCAGGCGGCGGAGGGCGCGGGCCTCGCCGCCAACCAGATCGACGTGGACCTCCAGCTGTTCATCTGGGACATCACGGACGACTGGGGGGTGCGCCACGTCGGGCACATCGCCAACCCGGTGCTGGACGAGGTCGAGACGAGCGAGCGCACGCTGGTCGAGGAGTCCGAGGGCTGCCTGTCCGTGCCCGGCCCCTACCGCGTCGTGCCGCGCCTGGACCGCGCCGTCGTCCGCGGCCGGGACAAGGACGGCAACCCGCTGGTGATCGAGGGCCGCGGCTACTTCGCCCGCTGCCTCCAGCACGAGACCGACCACCTGTACGGCCAGCTGTACCTGGACCGGCTCTCCAAGCGGGAGCGCAAGTCGGCGCTGCGCGAGATGGAGGAGTCCAAGGAGAGGATGTTCGCCAAGCGGGCCGCCAACGCCGCGAAGCTGGGCAAGTAGCCGGGTGCGCGGCACCCTCCACCGCGCCGCCCCCAGGAACCCCTCGAAGCACCGCGAAGCCCCTCGCACCTCCTCGAAGCCCCTCGAAGCCTCCGGGGGACGGACCAACGGCCGGGAAACCGGCCGGAACACCGTCCCGGCGGAGGCTTCGCGCGTTCCCGGAACGGCCGCCGGGCCAGCGCGTTCCGGCCACCCCGCAGGTATCCCTAGGTATCCCAAAGTATCCCTACGAAAAGGGACGTCCACCGCATCCGTGCGAAAGTCGGCGCCCGCCACGGACCTTGGCGAACTCCTTCGGCAAAGGCGCCCGGACCGTTCTGGACATCGGCTCAAAGGGCACGCCAGGCCGCCGCCAAGAGCTGACCAGTGACGGTTTAAGAGTTGGCAAAGGGGTATCGATGGATGATGGTTGACGGAGGGGCTCAGCCACGGTGCGCGCTGCCGGAACGCGGCGGTCCCGCGCCGTGCTGAACCGGTGGATGTAGCGCGCACCAACGGGAGTTGCCATGCGTAGGTGTAGGCGGCATGAACAGCGCGTCCCGTGGAAAGTCCGCCTTCCGCCGCTACTGGCACGTAGGTATGCTCCTCCGCATGACAGTTCGACCCAGCCCCGTCGTTCGTGACGGGGACGCGCCGCACCGGGACGCCTGGTTACGACGCTCAATGCCGAACGCGGTCGAACGTGTCGGACATGCCAGGGACTTGTCCAAAAACCGCACGGCCGCTCCCGATTTCGGGAGCACGGCACGCCAGGCCGAAGGAGCGCTTTCCGCCTTCGCCTGCGAATCGGGGGTTTCGTGAATGAGTGACTACGACGTGGTCGTGGTGGGCGCGCGCTGCGCGGGCGCGTCCACGGCGCTGCTCCTCGCCCGGCAGGGAAGACGCGTCCTGCTGGTCGACAAGGCGTCGTTCCCGTCCGACACGATGTCGACGCTCTACCTCCACCAGCCGGGCGTGCTGCGGCTCGCGCGGTGGGGGGTCCTCGACGCGGTCGTGGCCTCCGGCTGCCCCCCGCTCGACACCATCAGCCACCAGATCGACGGCCTCCGCCTGACCTCCCCGCTCCCCACCCTGGACGGCCTCTCCGCTTCGTACGCACCCAGGAGGTACGTCCTCGACGACCTGCTCGCCCGGGCCGCCGTCGCGGCGGGCGCCGACTTCGTGGACGGCGCCCGCGTCCAGGACCTGATCAGGGACGGCGACCGGGTCACCGGCGTCCGCATGCGCGCGGGCGACGCCACGACAACGGTGTCGGCCGACCTGGTCATCGGCGCCGACGGCATGCGCTCCAAGGTCGCCGAACTGGTCGACGCGCCCGTGCTGCGGTCGGACCCGCTGGCCAGCTGCGTCTACTACACGTTCTGGCACGGCATCAGCACGGGCTTCGGCTTCCACGAGAGCGTCGGACGCTGGATCGCCCGCATTCCGACGCACGACGACCTCACGATCGTGGCCGCCTACCTTCCGCAGGACGAATTCGCCACCGCCCGGCGCGACCCCGGCGCCGCCTATCTGGCGGCCGTCGAGTCGACCGCGCCGGACCTGTACGAGCAGATGGCGTCCGCCGAGCGCGCCGACCGCTGGCGCGGCACGGGAGACCAGCGCAACTACTTCCGCAAACCCCACGGCCCCGGCTGGGCGCTGATCGGCGACGCCGCACACCACCTGGACTCCATCACCGCCCGCGGCATCACCAACGCGCTCATCCAGGCCGACCTCATCGCCGACGCCCTCACCGGCGTGGACGCCGCGGATTCCCTCGCGGTCGACACGGCCCTTTCGCAGTACGAGAAGGCCATGAACTCCGCGCTGCACGAGCCCTATACGAGCACGCTCGAACTTGCGAATCTCCGCCCGACCAAGGCAAGATTGCGAATGCTGCACGGCGTTGCCAAGTCCCCCGAACTCACCTCCCGTTATTTCGCCCTTGCCTCTGGTGTCATCAGAATGCGCGAATTCATGACGGCCGATGTCGTGGACATCCTGTAGACATTGCCGCACCGGCCGGATCCGCCGTACTCAACGGAATGCCTTGTCCGTCAGCTCCCTTGTGTGCTTCCCCTGAATACCGACCGCTAACGACTTGCCTACGCATTGACGCGCTCGCGCCGGTTCGGCGTGCGCGCACACCTTGACGCCACACCTTGACGCCATACCTCGACGCCTCCGTACGTACCGTGCCCGCACTCCGCACGCTCGTCACCCCCATTCCCGCTTTCCGTACACGCGGCACGCGCTGTTCCCGCGCGCCGTGTGCCGTCGCCGCCTCCCTGTAGCTCACTGGCAGTTCCGCGCTGCCAGGCGGAAGTAAGGTTGAGCATTGATCCCGTTGTCTTTTGCCCAGCGTCGCCTGTGGTTCATCCACCAGCTCGAAGGGCTGTCGGCGACGTACAACATTCCGCTGGTGCTGAAGCTGACCGGTGACCTGGACGCCAAGGCGCTGGGCGCGGCGGTCGCCGACGCCGTGCGGCGGCACGAGAGCCTGCGGACCGTGTTCCCCGCCGTGGACGGCGTGCCGGAACAGCGCGTCCTCGACGCGGCCGACGCCGACTCCGGGTGGGAGGTCGTCGACGCCGAGCGCTGGGAGCAGTGGGAACGGGACGCCGCCGTCGCGGACGCCACGTGGTACGCCTTCGACCTGGCCGCCGAAGTCCCCTTCCGCGCCCGCCTCTTCAGGCTCGCGGCGCACGAACACCTCCTGGTGCTCGTCGCCCACCACATCGCCTGCGACGGCCTGTCCCTGGCACCGCTCCTGCGGGATGTCGAACGGGCCTACCGCGCCCGCGCCACCGGCCGCGAACCCGACTGGGAGCCGCTGCCGACCCGCTACACCGACCACACCCTCCGGCAGCGCGACGCCCTCGGCGACCAGTCCGACCCCCACAGCGTGCTCAGCCGCCAACTGCGCTACTGGGAAGGGGCGTTGTCCGGCTTCGAAGGCAGGCTCGAGCTGCCCACCGACCGCCCCTACCCGGCCGTCGCCGACTACCGGGGCGCACGCGTCGCCGTGGACTGGCCCGCCGAACTCCACGAGCGGGTACGGCAGGTGGCCCGCGCGCACCGGTCGACCGGCTTCATGGTCGTCTCGGCCGCCCTCTCGCTGCTGCTGTCCCGTCTGAGCGGCACCCCCGACGTCGCCTTCGGCGTGCCGACCACCGGGCGGCGCGACGCCGACCTCGCCGACCTCGTGGGCTTCTTCGCCAACACGCTGGTGCTGCGCGCGGACGTCTCCGCCGACCTGACCTGCGCCGAACTGCTCCAGCAGGTCCGGCGGCGCACCCTGGACGCCTCCGCGCACCAGGACGCGCCGTTCGACGCGCTCGTCGACCTGGTCAACCCCGCCCGCTCCCAGACGCACCACCCGCTGGTCCAGGTGATGCTCGGCTGGCAGAACGCCCTCACGCCCGACCTGCGCCTGCCCGGCGTCGACGCCGAACCCGTGCGCACCGGCTCCCGCGCCGCCCGCATGGACCTGACGTTCAGCCTCGGCGAGCGCTACGACGACTCCGGCCGCCCCGCAGGGATCGGCGGCGTCGTCGAGTACCGCACCGACGTGTACGACGCCGCCACCGTCGAGCTGATGGTGGCGCGGCTGCGGCGGATCGTCTCCGCGATGGCCGCCGACATGGACCAGCCCGTCCGCGCGGTGGAACTCCTCGACGGCGACGAGCGCGCCCACCTCGACAAGCTCGGCAACCGCGAGGCGCTCACCAGGACCCAGGCGGCCCCGTCGATCCCCGCGCTCTTCGCCGACCAGGTGCGCCAGCGCCCCGACGCCGTCGCCCTGGTTTGCGAGGGCCGCTCGTGGACCTACCGGGAGGTGGACGAGGCGTCGGCGCGGCTCGCGCACCTCCTCGCCGGGCGCGGCGTGGGCGAGGGCGCCACCGTCGCGCTGCTGCTGCCCCGCTCGGAGCACACCGTGACCGCCGTCCTCGCCGTGCTGAAGCTGGGCGCGACATATGTGCCGGTCGACGTCAAGCACCCCGACGAGCGCCTCGCCTTCATCCTCGGCGACGCGGCTCCGGCCGCCGTCGTCACCACGGCCCGACTCGCCCGGCGCGTCACCGCGTTCGACGTCCCCGTGGTGGACGTGACGGACCCGGCGCTCGACACCCAGCCGACCGCCGCGCTCCCGGCCCCGGACGCCGACCGCACCGCCTACGTCATCTACACGTCCGGCACCACCGGCGTCCCCAAGGGCGTCGCCATCACCCACGCCAGCGTCACCCGCCTGTTCACGTCCACGGCCCCCGGCTTCGTGCCGTCCCCCGAGCACGTCTGGTCGTTGTTCCACTCGTACGCGTTCGACGTGTCGGTGTGGGAGATGTGGGGCGCGCTGCTGCACGGCGGGCGCCTGGTCGTCGTACCCGAGGACGTCGTGCGGTCCGCCGACGACTTCCGCCGCCTGCTCGCCGACGAGCGGGTCACCGTCCTCAGCCAGACCCCGTCCGCGTTCTACGCCCTCCAGGCGGCCGACCTGCGCGAGCAGGACGGCCCCGGCCTCGACGCCCTGGAAGCCGTGGTCTTCGCGGGCGAGGCCCTCGAACCGTCCAAGCTGCGCCCGTGGCTGGAGCGCCGCACCACCTGGCCGCACATGATCAACATGTACGGCACGACGGAGACGACCGTCCACGCCTCCTTCCGCACCATCACCCCGGCCGACCTGGACAGCCATGTGAGCCCCGTGGGCGTGCCGCTCGCCGACCTGGCGTTCTTCGTCCTCGATACGGGCCTGCGGCGCGTGCCGACCGGCGTGGTCGGCGACCTGTATGTGGCGGGGCCCGGCGTCGGCACGGGATACGTGGGCCGTCCCGGCCTGACGGCGGCACGCTTCGTGGCGTGCCCGCTCGGCCCGCCGGGCACGCGCATGTACCGCACCGGCGATGTGGTGCGCTGGACGCGGGCGGGCGAGCTGGAGTACGTCGGCCGCTCGGACGACCAGGTGAAGATCCGGGGCTTCCGGGTCGAGCTGGGTGAGGTGGAGGCGGCCCTTGCCGGTGCGTCCGGTGTGGAGCGGGCGGCCGTGCTGGTGCGGGACACCGACGCCGGGAAGCAGCTGGTCGGCTATGTGGTGCCGTCCGGCGGTACCAGCGTCGACGGGAACGCGGTGCGCGGTGATGTGGCGGTGCACCTCCCGGAGTACATGGTCCCGGCCGTGGTGATGGTCGTCGATGACCTGCCGCTGACGGTCAACGGCAAGCTGGACAAGCGAGCGCTTCCGGAGCCGCGGTTCGCGGGTGGGGAGTACCGGGCGCCGTCCACGCCCGTGGAGGAGATCCTTGCCGGGATCTTCGCCCGGGTGCTCGATGTGCCGAGGGTCGGTGTCGACGACTCGTTCTTCGACCTGGGCGGCAACTCGCTGTCCGCGATGCGGGTCGTCGCCGCCGTACGCGAGTCCTTCGGTTCCGAGATCGCCGTACGGGCGCTGTGGGAGGCCTCCACGGTGGCCGGGATGGCACGCCTGCTGGACGGGGCCGGGGAGGACGCGCCCGGCGACGGCTCCCCGTGGGTTGTCGCCACGCGGCCCGAGCGGCTGCCGCTGTCGTTCGCGCAGCGCCGCCTGTGGTTCATCCACCAGGTGGAGGGGCCGTCGCCGACGTACAACATTCCGCTGGTGCTGAGGCTCACCGGTGAGCTGGACGCGGATGCGCTGGGTGCGGCGGTCGCGGATGTGGTGGCGCGCCACGAGAGTCTGCGGACGGTGTTCCCGGCGGTGGACGGCGTGCCGGAACAGCGCGTGCTCGATGCCTCCGAGGTCGCCTGGGAGGTCGTCGACGCCACCGCGTGGACCGAGCGGCAGGTCGACGACGCCGTACGGGAACGCGGGCGGTACGGCTTCGAACTGGCCACCGAACTGCCCTTCCGCGCAACGCTCTTCACCACCTCGGCCACCGCGCACCGGCTCGTCCTGGTCCTGCACCACATCGCCGGGGACGGCTGGTCGCTCGCCCCGCTGCTGCGCGACCTGTGGAGCGCCTACCAGGCCCGCCACGCCCAGGCGGCACCGGAGTGGACCCCGCTGCCCGTGCAGTACGCCGACTACACGCTCTGGCAGCACCAGCAGCTGGGCGACGAGGCGGACGCCGACAGCGCGCTGCGCCGCCAGACGGAGTACTGGGAGCGGGCGCTGGCCGGGCTGCCGAGCAGGCTGGAGCTGCCGACCGACCGGCCCTACCCGGCCGAGGCCGACCAGCGCGGCGGCCGCCTCGCCGTCGACCTGCCCGCCGCGTTCCAGGAGGCGGTGCGGCGGGTCGCGCGGGAGCGCGACGCGACCACGTTCATGGTGATGTCCGCCGGTCTCTCGGTGCTGTTGTCGGGGCTGAGCGGGAGTGCCGATGTGGCGTTCGGTGTGCCGACGGCGGGGCGTGGGCGGTCGGAGTTCGACGACATGGTGGGTTTCTTCGTCAACACGCTGGTGCTGCGCACCGAGGTGTCCGGTGAGGCGAGCTTCGCCGAGTTGCTGGGGCAGGTGCGGGAGCGGAGCCTGGACGCGTTCGCGCACCAGGACGTGCCGTTCGACGCGCTGGTGGACCGGCTCAACCCGGTGCGCACCCAGGCCCACCACCCGCTGATCCAGGTCCTGTTCGGCTGGCAGAACAACGCGCTCCCCGACCTGAAGGTGCCGGGCCTCGACCTCGACGTCGCCTCCGTCGACATCGGGGCCGCCCGCATGGACCTGGCGTTCAGCCTGCGGGAGCGGTTCACGGACGACGGCCGCCCCGCCGGGATCGGCGGCGTCGTCGAGTACCGCACCGACCTCTACGACGCCGCCACCGTCGCCCGCATGGTGGCACGCTGGCAGCGACTCCTCACGGCCCTGGCCGCCGACCCGGACCGGCCGCTGGCGTCGCTCGACGTCCTCGACGAGGACGAGCTGGCCCGACTCGACGCGCTGGGCCAGCGGTCGGCCCTGACCGAGCCGGGCGCCCCGGCGTCGGTGCCGCAGTTGTTCGCCGCCCAGGTGCGGCGGCGCCCGGACGACGTGGCCCTCGCGTACGAGGACCGGTCGTGGACCTACCGGGAGGTGGACGAGGCGTCGGCGCGGCTCGCGCACCTCCTCGCCGGGCACGGCATCGGCACCGGCGACGTCGTCGCCCTGCTGCTGCCCCGCTCGGATCACACCGTGACCGCCGTCCTGGCCGTGCTGAAGCTGGGCGCGGCCTATGTGCCGATCGACGTCCACCACCCCGACGAGCGGATCGCGTTCGTCCTCGACGACGCCGCGCCCCGCGCCGTCCTCACCACCGGCGAGCTGGCCGACCGGCTCGACGCCCGCCGGACGCCCGTCGTCGACGTCGCCGACCCCGCCCTCGCCCAGCAGCCCACCACCGCCCTGCCCCACCCGGACGCCGACCAGGCCGCGTACGTCATCTACACCTCCGGCACCACCGGCACCCCCAAGGGCGTCGCCGTCACCCACCGCGGCATCGCCGACCTGGTCGCCACGCACCTCGACCGCCTGGCCGCCGCCGGACGGACCGCCGCCGCACGGCCGCAGGACCACGTGTGGACGCTGTTCCACTCGTACGCCTTCGACTTCGCGGTCTGGGAGACGTGGGGCGCGCTCCTCAACGGCGGCCGCCTGGTCGTCGTACCCGACGAGACGGTGTACGCGCCCGCGGACTTCCACGACCTGCTGGTGCGGGAGCGCGTCACGGTCCTCACGCAGACGCCGTCCGCGCTCGCCCGCCTGTCGCCCGAGGGCCTCGCATCGGTCGAGGTGCTGCTGGTCGGCGGCGAGGCCTGCCCCGCCGAACTGGTCGAGCGGTGGGCCCCCGGCCGCGCGATGATCAACGCGTACGGGCCGACGGAGTGCACCGTCTACGCGTCGATGAGCGCACCACTGGCCCCCGGCGCGGCCGTCCCGATCGGCGCCCCCGGTTCCGGCACCGCGCTGTTCGTCCTCGACGGCGGCCTGCGCCGGGTGCCGGTCGGCGTCGCCGGTGAGCTGTACGTCGCCGGGCGCGGCGTCGCCCGCGGCTATGTGCGCCGCCCCGGCCTGACGGCGTCCCGGTTCGTCGCCAACCCCTACGGCCCGCCGGGCTCGCGCCTGTACCGCACCGGCGACCTGGTGCGGTGGAACCGCGACGGCGACCTCGAGTACGTGGGCCGCGCCGACGACCAGGTGAAGATCCGCGGCTACCGGGTCGAGCCGGGCGAGGTCGAGTCGGTGCTGCGCGCCGCGCCGGGCGTGGCCCAGGCCGCCGTCGTCGTCCGCGAGGACACGCCCGGCCACAAGCGCCTCGTCGGCTACGTCGTGCCCGCCGCCGGAAGCACCCCGGACGGCGCCGCGCTGCGCCGCCGCACCGGCGAGCGGCTGCCCGAGTACATGGTGCCCGCGGCGGTCGTCGTGGTGGACGCCCTGCCGATGACCGTCAACGGCAAGCTCGACAAGCGCGCCCTGCCTCAGCCCGCCTACGGCGACACCGACGGCCACCGCGCCCCGAGCACCGCCGCCGAGGAGGCCCTGGCCGCCATCTACGCCCGCGTCCTCGGCGTGGCCCGCGTCGGCGTCGACGACTCGTTCTTCGACCTCGGCGGCGACAGCATCTCGTCCATGCAGGTCGTCTCCCAGGCCAGGGAGGTCGGCCTGCACTGCAAGCCCCGTGACATCCTCGTCGAGCAGACCGTGGCGCGCGTCGCCCGCGTCGCGCAGCCCACCGGCGCCGACGCCCCGCCCACGGGCGAGCCGCACGACGACAGCGGCCCGCTGACGGCCACGCCCATCATCCGCTGGCTGAACCAACTCGGCGCGCCCGTGGGCGCGTTCAACCAGACCATGCTGTTCCAGGCACCCGAGCGGGCCGAGCACGGCGACGTGGTCGCACTGCTCCAGGCGCTCCTCGACCGGCACGCGATGCTGCGGCTGCGGGCGGGCGACGGCACCGTCCCGGTGGACGGCACCGTACCGGCGGACGGCCGCCCGTCGGATGCCCCCTGGCAGCTCGTGATCCCGCCCGCGGGAGCGGTCGACGCCGCCGACCACGTCACCGCCGTCGACGCGCTCACCGACGCGGCGTTCACCGACGCGCTGCGGCAGCTCGACCCCGGGCGCGGCGTCATGGTGCGCGCCCTGTGGGCCGCGCCCGCCAGGCACCTGCTGCTCGTCGTCCACCACCTCGCGGTGGACGCCGTGTCCTGGGGGATCATCCAGCGGGATATCGCCGCCGGGTGGCGGCAGCTCACCGAGGGCCGACCGATCGCCCGCACCACCGGCGGCACCTCCTTCCGCCGCTGGGCCGCCACCCTCGCCGAGCACGCCACGAGCCCCGCCGTCACCGCGCACCTGCCGAGCTGGCGGCGCGTAGAGTCGGCCGCCGCCCTGCTGCCGCCGCCGGACCCGGCCGCCACCCCCTGGGCGACCGTGGAGCAGCTGTCGATGTCCGTCGCCCCCGACCTGACGGACACCCTCGTCACCCGGGCCACCGCCGCACTGCGGGTCACCGTCGAGGAACTGCTGCTGATCGCGCTCGGCACGGCCCTGGCCCAGCAGCACCGGCACTTCGGCGCGCCCTTCCGCGTCGACGTCGAGGGCCACGGCCGCCGCGACGAGGTCGCCGACGGCATCGACCTGACCGGCACCGTCGGCTGGTTCACCGCCAAGCACCCCGTGGCGCTGACCGCCCCGCCCCTGGACCGCGACACCGTCCTCGCCGGTGGCGCCGCCCTCGGCGACTGGGTCAAGGACGCCAAGGAGCAGCTGCGCGCCGTCCCCGACGGACTCACGTACGGCCTGCTGAAGTACCTCGGCGACAGCGCCGACCTGCCCGGCGGCGACCCCGCGGTCGGCTTCAACTACCTCGGCCGCCGCGGCGCGCCCCCCACCGGCGGGGACCGCGACGACTGGCGGATCCTCGGCCCCCTGGAGTCGCCCGACGCCCGGCGCCTCACCGCGCGGTCGATGCTGCTTCCGCACACCCTCGACATCAACGCGGTCGTCCTCGACAACGGCGAGCGGCCCGAACTCCACGCCACCTGGAGCTGGGCGGGGAGCGGCTGGACAGCGCCTACGTCACCGAACTCCAGGCGCGCTGGCAGGACGCCCTGGCGGGCATCGCCGCGTACGTGCGGCGGGGCGGCGGGGGCCTCACCCCCTCCGACGTCGCCCCGGCCGCCCTGACCCGGCAGCAGATAGCCCGCCTCGAACAGCTCGTGGAACCGGCCGACCTGCTGCCGCTGACGCCGCTCCAGACCGGACTCCTCTTCCACCGCCGGTCCGAGGGCACCGAACCCGCCGAGCTGTACACCGTGCAGCTGGGCATCGAGATCACCGGCCCGCTGGACGCGGAGCGGCTGCGCGACGCCGTGGACACCGTGGTCGCGCGCCACCCCAACCTGGTGGCCCGCTTCGTCACCGACCACCTCGCGGACCCCGTGCAGATCATCCCCCGGCACCCACGCGTGCCCTGGACGGTGCTGCCCGTCGGCCCCGACGGCCCCGACGGTGGCGAGCGGGAGCTGCTCGACGCGGAACTCGCCGCCTGTGGCCGCCTCACGGACGAGGCGCCGCTGCGCGCCCTGCTGTGCCGGTCCGCGCCGGACCGGCACACGCTGGTGCTGTCCGTGCACCACATCGTCGTGGACGGCTGGTCCCTGCAGATCCTGCTGCGGGAGGTCTTCGCCGCCTACCGGCGTGAGCCCCTGCCGCCCGCCCCGGCCTTCCGCAGCTACGTCGAGTGGCTGGCCGCGCAGGACCGGGACGCCGCCGAGCGGCACTGGCGGGCCCTGCTCGCCGACCTGGACGCGCCGACCCTGGTGGACCGGGCGGGCCACCCCGGCACCGGCGGGCGCGCCCTGCTGCGGGCCGACCTCCCGGCGAGCACGACGCGCGCCCTGGAACGCCTGGCCCGCGCCCGGAACACGACCCTGAACATCGTGCTGCAAGCCGCCTGGGCCCGCCTCCTCGGAGCGCTGACCGGCGCCCAGGACGTCGTCTTCGGCACCACCGTCTCCGGCCGCCCCGCGGACCTGCCCGGCAGCGAGTCGGCCGTCGGCATGTTCATCAACACCCTGCCCGTGCGCGCCCGCATGACCGCGGGCACGACCGCCGCCGACCTGATCGACGCGCTGCGGGACGCCTACCACGACGGCCTCGACCACCAGTTCGTGTCGCTCGCGGACATCCAGCGCGCCGCCGGGCACCAGCGCCTCTTCGACACGCTGTTCGTGTACGAGAACTATCCGCTGGAGGCGTCCCGCGGGCAGCTCGACAGCGACGGCCTCGGCGTGCGCATCGCGTCCAGCCGCGAGTTCACGCACTACCCGCTCACGCTCCAGGCCTGGCCGGGCCACCAGCTGCGGCTGCGCCTCGAGTACCGCACCGACATCCACGACGAGCGGGCCGCCCAGCGGATCCTGGCCCGGCTGGAGACGCTGGTGACGGCCATGGCCGCCGACGCGGACCGGCCCCTTGCCACGCTGGACGTCCTCGGCGGCGACGAGTCGGCGCGCCTGGACGCGCTCGGCAACCGCGAGGTGCTCACCAGGCCCCAGGCGGCCCCGTCGATCCCCGCGCTGTTCGCCGAACAGGTGCGGCAGCGCCCCGAGGCGGTGGCCGTCGTGTTCGAGGGCCGCTCGTGGACCTACCGGGAACTCGACGAGGCGTCGGCGCGGCTCGCGCACCTGCTGGCCAGCCGGGGGGTGACCGCGGGCGACGTCGTCGCGCTGCTGCTGCCCCGGTCGCAGCACACCGTCGTCGCGATCCTGGCGGCGCTGAAGCTGGGCGCGGCCTATCTGCCGATCGACGTCCACCACCCCGACGAGCGGATCGCGTTCGTCCTCGCCGACGCCGCACCGGCGGCGGTCGTCACGACGGGCACCCTCGCTCGGCGAGCGCACGGGCATGACGTCACCGTCGTGGACGTCGAGGACCCGGCCCTGGCCCAGCAGCCGACCGCGGCCCTGCCCGCCCCCGACGCCGACCGTGTCGCCTACGTCATCTACACCTCCGGCACCACCGGCACCCCCAAGGGCGTCGCCGTCACCCACGCCAACGTGACACAGCTGTTCACCGCGTCCGCGCGGCCGTCCGAGCTGGCGCCCGGACAGGTGTGGTCGCTGTTCCACTCGTATGTCTTCGACGTGTCGGTGTGGGAGATGTGGGGCGCGCTGCTGCACGGCGGGCGCCTGGTCGTCGCCTCGGAGGACGCCGTCCGGTCCGCCACCGACTTCCACGCCCTGCTCGTCGACGAGCGCGTCACCGTCCTGACGCAGACCCCGTCCGCCCTGGGCCGTCTGACGCCCGAGGGCCTGGACGGCGTACGGACCGTCTTCGTCGGCGGCGAGGCCTGCCCGGCCGACCTCGTCGACCGCTGGGCCCCGGGCCGCGCCCTGGTCAACGCCTACGGCCCGACCGAAGGCACCGTCTACGCGGCGATGAGCGCCCCCCTGCGTCCCGGGAGGGGCGCGCCCATCGGGGCGCCGGTGCCGGGCGACGCGCTGTTCGTCCTGGACGGCGGGCTGCGCCGGGTGCCGGTGGGGGTGGTCGGCGAGCTGTACATCGCCGGGCACGGCGTGGCGCGCGGCTATGTCCGCCGCCCGGGCCTGACGGCGTCCCGGTTCGTCGCCAACCCCTACGGCCCGGCGGGCGCGCGCATGTACCGCACCGGTGACCTGGTGCGGTGGAACCGCGACGGGGAGCTGGAGTATCTCGGCCGTTCGGACGACCAGGTGAAGATCCGGGGCTTCCGGGTCGAGCTGGGTGAGGTGGAGGCGGCGCTCGCCGCCGCGTCCGGTGTGGAGCGGGCGGCGGTGGTGGTCCGCGACACCGACGCCGGGAAGCAGCTGGTCGGCTATGTGGTGCCGTCCGGCACCAGCGTCGATGGGAACGCGGTGCGCGGTGATGTGGCGGTGCGGCTCCCGGAGTACATGGTCCCGGCCGTGGTGATGGTCGTCGACGACCTGCCGCTGACCGTCAACGGCAAGCTGGACAAGCGGGCCCTGCCCGCCCCGGAGTTCACCGGTGGGGAGTACCGGGCGCCGTCGTCGCCAGTGGAGGAGATCCTTGCGGGGATCTTCGCCCGGGTGCTGGACGTGCCGAGGGTCGGCGTGGACGACTCGTTCTTCGACCTGGGCGGCAACTCGCTGTCCGCCATGCGGGTCGTGGCCGCCGTACGCGAGTCCTTCGACTCCGAAGTCGGCGTCCGCGCCCTGATGGACGCGTCAACGGTGGCGGGGCTCGCCCGGCTCGTGGGCGACCCGTCGGGGCCGGGGCAGGCATGGGTGCCGGTGGTGCGTCCTGAGCGGCTGCCGCTGTCGTTCGCGCAGCGCCGCCTGTGGTTCATCCACCAGTTGGAGGGGCCGTCGGCGACGTACAACATCCCGCTGGTGCTGAGGCTGACCGGTGAGCTGGACGTGGACGCGCTGGGCGCGGCGGTCGCGGATGTGGTGGCCCGCCACGAGAGTCTGCGGACGGTGTTCCCGGCCGTGGACGGCGTGCCGGAACAGCGCGTGCTCGATGCCGCGCAGGTCGACTGGGAGGCCGTCGACGCCACCGCGTGGACCGGGCAGCAGATCGACGACGCCGTCGGCGCGGTCACGCGCCACACCTTCGACCTGGCCGCCGACGTCCCCTTCCGCGCACGGCTCTTCGCCGTCACCGCCACCGAACACCGCCTCGCCCTGGTCGTGCACCACATCGCCGGGGACGGCTCGTCCCTCGCACCCCTGGTACGGGACTTCCTCACCGCCTACCAGGCCCGCCGCGCGGGGACCGCACCCGCGTGGTCCCAACTGCCCGTGCAGTACGCCGACTTCACGCTCTGGCAGCACCAGCTGCTGGGCGGCGAGGCGGACGCCGACAGTGCGCTGCGCCGCCAGATGGAGTTCTGGGAGAAGGACCTCGCCGGATTCGAGGGCCTGCTGGAGCTGCCGACGGACCGGCCCTACCCGGCGGTGGCCGACCACCGCGGCGGCCAGGTCCTCGTCGACTGGCCCGCGGAACTCCAGGAGCGGGTCCAGCGCGCGGCACGCGAGCACAACGCGACCACGTTCATGGTGATGTCCGCCGCCCTCTCGGTGCTGTTGTCGGGGCTGAGCGGGAGTGCCGATGTGGCGTTCGGTGTGCCGACGGCGGGGCGTGGCCGGTCGGAATTCGACGACATGGTGGGGTTCTTCGTCAACACGCTGGTGCTGCGCACCGAGGTGTCCGGTGAGGAGAGCTTCGCTGAGCTGCTGGGGCAGGTGCGGGAGCGGAGCCTGGACGCGTTCGCGCACCAGGACGTGCCGTTCGACGCGCTGGTGGACCGGCTCAACCCGGTGCGCACCCAGGCCCACCATCCCCTGATCCAGGTCCTGTTCGCCTGGCAGAACGTCACCCTGCCCGACCTGTCCCTGCCCGGCCTCGCCATCGCCCCGCTCCGCGCGGACACCCTCACCGCCCGCATGGACCTCACCTTCAGCCTCCGCGAGCGGTACGACGACTCCGGTCGCCCCGCCGGGATCGGCGGCGTCGTCGAGTACCGCACCGACGTGTACGACGCCGAGACCGTCGCCCGCGTCGTGGACCGCTGGCAGCGCCTGCTGGCGACGCTGCTCGCCGACGCGGACCGGCCCGTGCTCGCCGTCGACCTCCTCGACGAGGCGGAGCGGGCGCACCTGGACGCCCTCGGACAGCGCTCGGCGCTGTTCGAGCCCGCCAGCGACCCGTCGATCCCCGCGCTCTTCGCCGACCAGGTGCGCCAGCGCCCGGACGACGTGGCGCTGGTGTACGAGGACCGGTCGTGGACGTACCGCGACCTCGACGCGACCACCACGCGGCTCGCGCGCCACCTCGCCGGGCGCGGCATCGGCACCGGCGACGTCGTCGCCCTGCTGCTGCCCCGCTCGCAGCACACCGTCATCGCGATCCTGGCCGTGCTGAAGCTGGGCGCGACCTATCTGCCGATCGACGTCAAACACCCCGACGAGCGCCTGAAGTTCGTCCTCGGCGACGCCTCTCCCGTCGCGGTCCTCACCACGGCCCGGCTCGCGCACCGCGTCGAGGCGTCCGGCGTCCCCGTGGTCGACGTCGACGACCCGGCCGCCGCCACCGGGCCCGCGGAGGCGCTGCCGCTGCCGGACCCGCACCAGCTCGCGTACATCACCTACACCTCCGGAACGACCGGCGTCCCCAAGGGCGTCGGCATCACCCAGGCGAACGTGACGCAGATGTACGCCCCCTCCCAGCGGGCCTTCGTGCCGACCCCGGACCAGGTGTGGTCGCTGTTCGCGTCCTATGTGTTCGACGTGTCGGTGTGGGAGATGTGGGGCGCGCTGCTGCACGGCGGGCGCCTGGTCGTGGTGCCCGAGCACGCCGTCGGCTCGCCCGACGACTTCCACCGGCTGCTCGTCGACGAGCGGGTCACCACCGTCAACCAGACCCCGTCCGCGCTCGACATGCTCTCCCCGGAGGGCCTGGACGGCGTGCGGACCGTCTTCGTCGGCGGCGAGGCCTGCCCGCCCGGGCTGGTGGAGCGCTGGGCCCCCGGCCGCGCCATGATCAACGGCTATGGGGAGACCGAGACGTTCTACGCCTCGATGAGCGGCCCCTGCGACCCGGCGCGGGCGCGCCCATCGGAGCGCCGGTGCCGGGCGACGCGCTGTTCGTCCTGGACACGGGGCTCCGCCGGGTGCCGGTGGGCGTCGTGGGCGAGCTGTACGTGGCCGGGCGCAGCGTCGGCAGGGGCTACATGGGCCGCCACGGCCTGACGGCGGCACGCTTCGTGGCCTGCCCGTTCGGCCCGCCGGGCACGCGCATGTACCGCACGGGCGACCTCGTGCGGTGGAACCGCGACGGGGACCTTGAGTACGTCGGCCGTTCGGACGACCAGGTGAAGATCCGGGGGTTCCGGGTCGAGTTGGGTGAGGTGGAGGCGGCGCTTGCCGACGCGTCCGGTGTGGAGCGGGCGGCGGTGGTCGTCCGCGACACCGACGCCGGGAAGCAGCTGATCGGCTATGTGGTGCCCGCCGATGAGGGCGTCGACGGGAACGCGGTGCGCGGTGACGTGGCGGTGCACCTCCCGGAGTACATGGTCCCGGCCGTGGTGATGGTGATCGACGACCTGCCGCTGACCGTCAACGGCAAGCTCGACAAGCGGGCCCTGCCGGAGCCGGAGTTCACCGGAGGGGAGTACCGGGCGCCGTCCACTCCCGTGGAGGAGATCCTTGCCGGGATCTTCGCTCGGGTGCTGGACGTGCCGAGGGTCGGTGTGGACGACTCGTTCTTCGACCTGGGCGGCAACTCGCTGTCCGCGATGCGGGTCGTGGCCGCCGTACGCGAGTCCTTCGACTCCGAAGTCGGCGTCCGCGCCCTGATGGAGGCGCCGACCGTCCGAGGGCTCAGCCGCCAGCTCTACGACTGGTCGGACGCCGACGAGATGCCCCAGGTCGTCACCGTGCGCCAGGGCAGCGGAACGCCGCTGTTCTGCGTCCACCCCGGCGGCGGCGTCAGCTGGGCCTACCGGGCCCTCGGCGGCGCCCTGAAGCGCCCCGTCATCGGTATCCAGCAGACCCCCGACGGCGGCGAACGGCCGCCCACCATCCGCGAGTTGGCCGAGCGATACGCCGACCTCGTGCAGTCCCTCCACACCGAGGGCCCCTACGACCTGCTCGGCTGGTCCTTCGGCGGCGTCGTCGCCCACCAGGTCGCCGTCGCCCTCCAGCGCAGGGGCGCCACCGTGCGGCACCTGGTGCTGCTCGACGCGGCCCTCGTGGAGCCCGGCGCCGCGCGGTCACCGGACGAGGAGTTCGACGAGACCGACGTCCTGAGGTACTTCGTCTCCAAGAACGCCGAGCTGCCCGCGCCGCCCGAGCTGACCACCCACGACGAGATCGCGGCGTGGGTGGAGAGCCAGACGGGCCTGGGCGCCGCCCTCCCGCCCGCCTGGATGATCCGGCACGTCGTGCACAACCTCCGCTCCAACTCCGAGCTGTGGCACGGCCACACACCCGAGGTGTTCGACGGCACCGCCGTGGTGTTCACGGCGGCCGCGGAGGACACCGCGACGGGCTACTCCCGCGACTGGACGCCCTACGTCACCGGCGGGGTGACCGAGTACGCCGTCGACTGCGAGCACAACGACATGGTGAGTCCCGATGCGGTGGCCGCCTACGGCGACCTGCTGCACGCCGAACTGGAAGGTGGCGTCGATGACCAGAGCCGGTGAGTTTCCGTACGAGGGCGGAATCCATCCCCAGGGGTACACGTCCCGGCCGTGGACGATCAGGCAGTTGGCGGGCCTCGGTGACGGCCTCGACACCAACAAGCGCTTCCACTACCTCCTCGACCGCGGCGAGACCGGGCTCTCCCTGGCCTTCGACCTGCCCACGCAGCTCGGCCTCGACCCCGACGACCCGGCGGCCGTCGGCGAGGTCGGCCGCGCCGGGGTGTCGGTGGCCACCGTCGACGACCTCGCCGCGGTGTTCGAGGGCATCCCGCTGGACCAGGTGTCGGTGTCGTTCACCATCAACGCGACCGCGCCGATGATCCTCGCCCTGTGGATCGTCGTCGCGGAGGAGTCCGGCGTCGACCCGGCGCTGCTGCGCGGCACCCTCCAGAACGAGATGCTGAAGGAGCACGCGGCCCGCAAGGCGTTCGTGTTCGACCTCGACGACAGCTTCCGCTTCTCCCTCGACGTCATCGAGCACTGCGTGCGCCACCTGCCCAAGGTCAACCCGGTCTCCATCTCCGGCGGCCACGCCCGCGAGGCCGGGGCCAGCCGGTCCCTCGAAGTGGCGCTCGGCATCGCCGACGCCGAGCAGTACCTGAAGGGCATGCTGGACCGGGGCTTCACCGTGGACGAGGTCGCCCCGCGCCTCAGCTTCATCTTCGGCACCCACATGGAGGTGCTCGCCGAGGCCGCCAAGTTCCGCGTGCTGCGCCGGATGTACGCGCGGCGCATGGTGAAGCTGTTCGGCGCCCAGAACGACAAATCGACCCGGATGCGCATCCAGGTCAACACCTTCGGCTCCGCCCTCGCCGCCAGCGAACCCCTGAACAACATCGCCCGCACCACCGTCCAGGCCATGGCGGCCGTCCTCGGCGGCGTCCAGTCGCTGCACGTGTGCGGCTTCGACGAGGCCGCCCAGACGCCCGGGCAGCTGTCCGCGCGCGTCGCGCTGCGCGTCCAGCAGATCCTCCTCAAGGAGACCGACCTGGCCCGGTACGTCGACCCGCTCGGCGGCTCCGACGCGATCGCCCGCATCGCCGACGAGATCGAGGCCGAGGCCGTCGGCTGGCTCGACGACATCGAGGCCCGCGGCGGACTCCTCGCCTGCCTGCGCAGCGGCTGGCTGGAGTCCCGCATCGACGACATGGCGTACGAGGGAGCCGGTCCCACGGTCGGCGTCGCCGACGCCGAGGAGTCCGAGGAGGAGGACTGGCTCACCGAGCGGCAGCTGCGCTCCGGCGTCGTGCCCGGACGGCGGCGGCCCTTCCGGCGCGGGACGTGCGAGGCCGAACTGCGCGCCCTGACCGAGGACGTCGCCGCCGGACGCAACGTCATGGACTCGATGATCGCGGCGGCCCGGGCGCGGGCCAGCATCGGCCAGATGCAGCGGGCCGTGGCGGACGGGCTCCAAGCACAGGCACCGGCACCGGCGCGGCCGCCGGGCGCGTGACGGCCACGGCGGTCATGGCGGCCACGGCGGCCGTGACAGTGGCCGCGCCGGTCGCCGCGGCGCCCGCGGCGCGTGCGTCGGGCCCACGGGCCGACGGCACCGCGTAACCCCCCCTTCCCCACCCCGGACGCGTCCGGGACCAGCACCCGAGTGGATAGCGAAGAGACATGACCCAGCAGCACAAGCAGCAGCTCACCGAGACCATCGTCGCGTTCTGGGAGCGCGCCACCGGCGAGGACGGCCTGACGCCCGAGGACAACTTCTTCGACCTGGGCGGCGACTCCCTCGTGGCCGCGAAGATCCTCGCCCTGATCGAGCGCGAGTACGGCCTGGAGGCGGAGCTGCACCTGCTGTTCGACAACCCCACCCTCGAGGAGTTCGTGGACGCCGTCGACGAGGAGCTGGCCGCCGCCGCGTCCGAGGGAGCCACCGCGTGACAGCGCCCGCCTACCTGTCGCTGTGGGGCGGCCCGGTGACGCCGGACTGCTTCCTCGCGACCTTCGCCCGGCACGTCGGCGCCGACCCGCTGCGCACCGCCCTCGTCGACGCCGACCGCTCCTACACCTACGCGGAACTGGCCGCCTGGGCCCAGGCGGTCGCCGCCGAGCTGGCCGCCGCCGACGTCGCCACCGGGGACCGGGTCGCGGTGGCGCTGCCGCGCGGCGCGGGCGCCGTCGCCGCGCTGCTCGGCGTGATGCTCCGCGGCGCCACCTATGTGCCGCTGGACCCCGAGTACCCCGTCGACCGCCTCCAGTTCATGGTCGACGACTGCCGTCCGCGGGCCGTCGTCGCCACCGAGCACACCCGCCTCCGCTACGACGGCCCGGTCCTCGGCGTCGGCGAGGCACCCGACGCCACCACGCCCCCGGACCTCCGCCCGGCCGCCTGTGACCCGGACCTGCCGGTGTACGTCATCTACACCTCCGGCTCCACCGGCTGGCCCAAGGGCGTGGCCCTCACCCACCGCTGCGTGGACGCCATGGTCGACTGGCAGGCCGCCCACTCGCCGCGCCCCGACCTGCGCACCGCCCAGTTCGCGCCGCTGAACTTCGACGTCTCCTTCCAGGAGATCCTCGGCACGCTGTGCGGCGGCGGCACGCTCACGGTCATGCCGGAGCGGCTGCGGCGCGAACCGGCGAGGCTGCTTCGCTGGCTCGCCGAGCAGCGGATCGAGCGGCTCTTCCTGCCGTTCGTCGCCCTCCAGATGCTGGCGGTGACCGCCCGCCCCGAGACCCTCGCCCCGCTGCGCCTGGTCGAGGTGAACACCGCCGGTGAGCAGGTCGTCTGCTCGGAGGACATCCGGTCCCTGTTCGCCGGGCTGCCCGGCTGCCGCCTGGTCAACCACTACGGGCAGAGCGAGTCCGCCATGGTGACCTCCCACATCCTGGGCCCCGACCCCCGGGAGTGGCCCCATCTGCCCCCGATCGGGGTGCCGCTGCCCGGCTGCGAACTGCTCATCGACCCGGAGGACCCGGAGACCCCGCACATCGGGGAACTCCTGGTGGCCGGTCACCCCCTGTCCGAGGGGTACCTCGGCCGCCCCGAGCTGACCGCCGAGCGCTATCTCACCATCGCCCCGTCCCCGGCCGGGCACACCCGCGCCTTCCGCACCGGCGACCTGGTCGAACTCACCCCGGACGGCGTGCGGTTCCTGTCCCGCATGGACAGCCAGACCAAGATCCGCGGCATCCGCGTGGACCTGTTGGAGGTCGACGCCCAGCTCCTCGCGGACCCCGACGTCGCCGCCGCCGCGACCACCCTGGTGCCGACCAGGTCCGGGCACACCAGCCTGCGCGCCGCGGTCGTGCCGCGCGAGGGCCGCGGCGGGTCCGTGGAGGCCGACACGCTGGAGCGGCTGCGCAAGGTGCTGCCGGAGGTCGCGGTGCCGGTCTCGGTGACCGAGCTGCCCGAACTGCCGCGCACCCCCAGCGGGAAGATCGACCGGGAGGCCGTCGTCACGCTCATCGCGGACGACCTGAGCCGCCGCCGACGCCGCCGGGACGGGCGTGAGGGCGGCCGCCGGGACGACCGCCGGGACGACCGCGGGGACGACCGTGGGGACGGCCGCCGGGACGACCGCGGGGACGGCCGCCCATGACGGCGATCCTGCACGACCGGCCCGCCGACGCCGGACAGTACGCGCTGTGGGCGGAGGCGGCCATCGACCCCTCCATCAGCGGCGGCGGCTACTTCGTGGCGACCCTCCGCGGCGCCGTCGACCCGCACCACCTGGAAGCGGCGGCGCGGGCCGTGCTGCACCGCCACGAGCCGCTGCGCTCCGTACTGCGCCTGGTCGACGGGCAGTTGCGCCAGTGCGTCCTGTCCGCGCGCGACGCCTGCGCCTTCGACCAGGCCGCACTCGCCTGCCCCGACGGCGAGGAGGCGGCGGCCGTCCGCGCCTGGCGGCAGCGGCCCGAGCAGCGCCGCCACTGGGACCTCGGCACCGAGGCGCCCATCCGCTTCCGGCTCCTGACGCACGGCCCCGAGCGCCGCTCCGTCGTGTTCGAGGCGCACCACGCCGGATTCGACGGGCGCAGCAAGTTCGTCGTCGCCCGGGAGTTCACCCGGTACCTGCGCGCCCTGCGCGCGGGCGAGCCCGTCACCCCGGAGCCCCTGGCGGCCCTCGACACGCCCGTCGCCCCCACGGACGTGATCGAGGAGGCCCTCGCCTTCTGGCGGGAGACCGTCGACAGGGCGTCCCCGCTCGCCCTGCCCGAGGGCGGGCGCCTGGGGGACCGGTCCATCGTCTCGTCGCCGACCGTCGCGCTGGACCCCGACGCGGTCGCCGCGCTGCGCCGCATGGCCAAGGCGTACCAGGTCAGCACCTTCACCATGCTCCTGGCGGCGCTGACCCGGCAGCTCGCCGCGTACGACAACGCCCATCCGCTGCTCGGCCTGGCGTCCGACGTCAGCGACGAGCGCACCGCCCACATCGCGGGACTCCAGATCAACGTGGTCCCCGTACCCGTGGAGATCGCCCCCCGCGCCACCGTCGAGCAGTCCGTGGCCGCCGCGCGCGGGGCGCTCGGGCACCTGGCGCGCTACCGCCGCGTCCCGTTCGTCGACCTGATCGCCGGTGTGCCCGGCAAGCCCCTCGGACGGCTCAGCACCGCACTCGGCCTGTCGTTCCCACGGCCGCCCGCCGGGCTCGACCTGGACGTCCCGGGCCTGCGCGCCGACTGGGACTTCTTCACGCCCAACACCAACGCGGCCCTGGCCCGCACCCTCCAGATCCGGGCGGACTGGCCGCACTGCCGGGTGCGCCTGGACTACCGCCAGGACCTCATGGGGGCCGCGGAGGCCGAGCAGCTCCTCGCCGACTTCCGCACCGCCGTCGCCGACTTCGCCGCGGACCGCACGACGCCCTCGGTCACCGCGGCGGTCGCCGACCGCCCGGCACCGGACGCCACCGGCACGCCGTACGTGCGCGGCGGGGTCCGCGCGGGGACCGTCGTGGACGACGACGCGCCGAACCCGCCGCGCCTGCTGCCCGCCGCCGGTGTCGCGTTCACCGCCCGGGGGCGCGCGGGACAGGCGCTGCCGCGGTCCGTCGCGGGGACGCTGCACGCCCGCCTCCCCGACGGCCGCGAGGTGCCGACCGGCGACCTGGGGTACGTGGCCGCCGACGGCGACGCCCGGCTCATCGGGCCGCGCGACGGCCGCTGGATCCGCACCCGGAGCCTGATCGACGCCGCCGCCGTCACCCGCGCCGCCCGCACCCACCCATGGGTCGAGGACGCCGACGTACGCCTGGAGAAGGCCCGCACCGAGACCGCGGTGCTCGTCGTGACCGGGCGCGGGCCCGACGCCCCGAGCGCCCGGGAGCTGCGCGCCCACCTGCGGAGGTGGTTGCACGGCAGCGACCTGCCGGGACGCATCAGGATCACCCGCCCCGACGCCACCCCCGGCACCGACCCCGACGCCATCTCCGGCGCCATCCCCGACACCGCCCCTGACACCGCCCCCAAGGAAGGATGACCATGGACGACCTCTCGGCAGCCGTGATCGCGGGCGCCGCCCCGGACGAACTGGCCCGGACACCGGTCCCCGGCGACTACAACGCGGCCTATCTGCGGGCCGAGGACGTCGGCATCTTCGCCGGTGTGGAGGACAAGGACGTACGCAAGTCCCTCCACATCGGCCGCGTGCCGATGCCCGAACTCGCCCCGGACGAGGTCCTCGTCGCCGTCATGGCCGCGGCGATGAACTACAACACGATCTGGTCGGCGACCTTCGAGCCGCTGCCCACCTTCACGTTCCTGCGGCACTACGCCAAGCAGGGCGGCTGGGCCGCGCGCCACGACCAGCCGTACCACGTGCTCGGCTCGGACGCCGCCGGGGTGATCGTGCGCGTCGGGGACGGCGTGCGGAACTGGAAGGTCGGCGACCACGTGGCCGTGGCGACGGCCCACGTCGACGACCAGGCGCCGCTCACCCACCACGACGGCATGCTGGGCGACGAGCAGCGGGCCTGGGGCTTCGAGACCAACTTCGGCGGCCTCGCCGACTACGCGGTGGTCCGCGCCAGCCAGCTGCTGCCCAAGGCCGCCCACCTCACCTGGGAGGAGGCGGCCAGCAACCCGCTGTGCGCCGCCACCGCCTACCGGATGCTGGTCAGCGAGCGCGGCGCGAACATGCGCCAGGGCGACGTGGTACTCGTCTGGGGCGCCGCGGGCGGCCTCGGCGGCTACGCCGTGCAGTTCGTGCGCAACGGCGGCGGCATCCCGATCGGCATCGTCAGCTCCGACGAGAAGGCCGAGATCGCCCGCAGGCTCGGCTGCGAACTGGTCATCGACCGGCGCGAGATCGGTGAGATCTCCGCCGACCCCGACGTCACCGTGGCGACCGGCAAGCGCCTCGGGAAGATCATCAGGCGGGAGATCGGCGAGGACCCGAACATCGTCTTCGAGCACGTCGGCCGCCAGACGTTCGGCATCTCCGTGTTCGTCGCCCGGCGCGGCGGCACCATCGTGACCTGCGGTTCGAGCACCGGCTACCAGCACACCTTCGACAACCGCTACCTGTGGATGCGGCTGAAGAAGATCGTCGGCAGCCACGGCGCGAACCTGTACGAGCAGTGGCAGACCAACCGCCTCATCCAGCGCGGCCGGGTGCAGCCGATGCTGTCCGCGGTGTACCCGTTCCAGGAGACCGCCGAGGCGGCGCGCACCATCCAGCTCAACGAGCACCTCGGCAAGGTCGGCGTCCTGTGCCTCGCGCCCACGCGCGGCCTCGGCGTCACCGACCCCGCGCTGCGCGCCCGGATCGGCGAGGACCGGATCACTCCGCTGATGGCGGCATGACGGCGACACCGGCTCCGTACGCGGACACGGGGCACGCGAAGGGGCAGGCGCAGCGCGTGCGGGTGGTGGTCGCCAAGCCCGGGCTCGACGGCCACGACCGGGGCGCGAAGGTGGTGGCGCGGGCCCTGCGCGACGCCGGGATGGAGGTCATCTACACCGGCCTGCGCCAGACGCCCGAGCAGATCGTCCACACCGCCCTGGAGGAGAGCGCCGACGCGATCGGCCTGTCGCTGCTGTCCGGCGCCCACATGGAGCTGGTGCCGAGGGTCCTGAAGCTCCTGGTCGAGAACGACGCGGCGGACGTGCCGGTGTTCTGCGGCGGCATCATCCCGCCGGGGGACGCGCGGCAACTCGTCGACCTCGGGGTACTGCGGATCTTCACCTCGCGGGACTCCCTCGACGAGATCGTCGGCTGGGCGCGGGCCACGCTGCGCCCGCTGGAGGTGATGGGGTGACCGGGCGCCCGCCGGATGACCCGCTGGAATCCGCGCGGCGGGCCGACGTGGCGGCGGACTGACTGACGGCCCGCGCCCTGCCCACGACCCGCGGCACGCGCCCCTCGCGACCCACGGCAGGCGACCTTCACGACCCGCGGCACACGACCCTCACGACCCTCACGACCCTCACGACCCTCACGACCCACGGCACACGACACGGCGACCTGGCCGGACGGGCACGCACGCCCCCGGCGCGGGACGCCACCCCGGGCCGGTGCGCCCGGACGACCACCCCTCCCCGGCCGGGCGGGCCGCGCGCCGGTCCCGCCGCGGTGGGACACCGGCGTACGACGCCCGGCCGGACCGCACACGACTGGGAAAGTTGGCACCCCTGATGACACCTCCGGACGACACGACACCTCCGGAAGCGGCGGCCGCGGACCTCGTGGGGATCGGCTTCGGCCCGTCCAACGCGGCCCTGGCGATCGCCTTCGAGGAGACCGCCCCGCACACGGCCGGGGAACCACGCTCGCGCATGGCGTTCTTCGAGCGGCAGCCCGCGTTCGGCTGGCACCGCGGCATGCTCATCGAGGGCGCGACCATGCAGGTCTCGTTCCTGAAGGACCTGGCCACCATGCGCAACCCGATGAGCCGCTACACCTTCATGCAGTACCTGAAGACCAAGGACCGGGTCGCCGAGTTCATCAACAGCAAGACCCTCTTCCCGCTGCGCGTGGAGTTCCACGACTACCTGGACTGGGTGGCCCGGCAGTTCGACCCGGTCGTGACCTACGGCGCCGAGGTGGTCGCGCTCAGGCCCGTGACCGTGGACGGCGTCGTGGCGCACCTCGACGTGGAGGCGCGGGTGACCGGCGACGACGGCGAGCACACCGTCGTCCGGCGCGCCCGGAACGTCGCCGTCGGCACCGGACTCACGCCGCGCATGCCCGACGGCATCCAGGAGTCGCGGCGCGTCTGGCACAGCTCCCGGCTGATGGACCGGGCGGCGACGATCGGGGACGCCCCCCGCCGCCTGGTCGTCATCGGCGCGGGCCAGAGCGCCGCCGAGGCCACCGACTACCTGCACCGGACGTTCCCGACCGCCGAGGTGCACTCGGTGTTCTCCCGCTACGGCTACAGCGTCGCCGACGACAGCCCGTTCGTGAACGGCATCTTCGACCCGAAGGCCGTCGGCGCGTTCTACGGCGCGGCGCCCGAGGTGAAGCGGCAACTGCTCGGCTACCACGAGAACACCAACTACTCCGTCGTCGACCTGGAGCTCGCGGAATCCCTCTACCGCACGAGCTACCAGGAGCGCGTGCTCGGGCAGCAGCGCCTGTGGATCCGCAACATGTCCCGCGTCGTCGCCGCGGCGGAGCACGCGGACGGCGTGCGCGTGACGGTCAAGGAGCTGGCCACGGGCACGAGCGAGGTCATCGAGGCCGACGCCGTGGTCTGCGCCACCGGCTACGCGCCGAGCGACCCGCTGCCGCTGCTCCAGGACGTCGTCGGCGAGTGCAAGCGCGACGACGAGGGCCGCCTCGTCCTCGGCCGCGACTACCGGGTGGCCACGTCGGACGCAGTGCGGTGCGGCATCTACGTGCACGGCGCCGGATCGGAGCACTCCCACGGCCTGGCCGCCGGGCTGCTGTCCAACACGGCGGTCCGCTCCGGCGAAATCGTCGACTCCATCCTCTCCGTCCTCGCGAGGTAGCCATGTACGTTCCGCCGATGTACAAGAGCATGGGCCGGGGGTGGATCCGGCAGGTCATGGCCCGCTACCCCCTCGCCACGCTGGTGACGAACGGCCCCTCGGTGCCGTACGCCACCCATCTGCCGGTGATCTTCGACCCCGGCAGCGAGAGACCCCCCTCGGGCGACGCGGTCCCCGAGGGCGGGACGGCCCCCGGCGCCGACGACCTGGCGGGCACCACCCTGTTCGGGCACATGAACCGCGCCAACCCCCACTGGGGGTCCCTGTCCGACGCCATGGACGCCAAGCTGGTCTTCACCGGGCCGCACAGCTATGTCTCGCCGACCGTCTACGAGCAGAGCCCGGCGGCGCCGACGTGGAACTTCGTGGCGGCCCACGTCGAGGGCACGCTGCATCCGCTGCCGGACTTCGAGGACACGCTGAGGGTCGTCCAGGACACGGTCACGCAGTACGAGCGCGACTTCGGCGACGGCTGGCGGATGGACGAGTCGCTTGACTACTTCCGCATGATCGGCCCCGCCGTCGGCGCCTTCCGCTTCGAGGTGCGGTCCGCGCAGGCCATGTTCAAGCTCAGCCAGGAGAAGGACACGGAGATCCAGCGGCGCGTCGCCGACCGCTTCGCCGAGCGGCCCGGCTCCGCGCACGAGCTGGCGGCGCTGATGCGCGAGTTCAGCCTGGCGGGCGCGGAGGGCGGGCCGGGCGCCCAGGACGCGCGGGGCGGTCAGGACGCGCGGGGCGGTCGGCGGGAGGAAGGGCACGGCGAGCAGGGCGGCTGAGGAGCCCGTGGGCAGCCGCGTCGCGTGTGATACATCCGGGCGGCCCCGGGCACCCGTACTCCCCGTCCGAGGAGTCGGCACCACCCGGGAGGATCCGATGGTCGACAACACGCTGGCGCTGCTCTCCCAGGGCTACGCGTGGCTCCCAGACCTGAGCCGCAGGCAGGGCCCGGGGCCCGTCCGCACGCGGCTGCTGGGCAGGCCCGCCCTGGCGCTGCGCGGTCCCGCGGCCGTCGCGTTCTTCTACGACGAGCGCCACGTGCGGCGCCGCGCGGCCCTGCCCGAGCCGGTGCTCAGCACCCTGTTCGGCCAGGGGGCCGTGCACACCCTCGACGGCGAGGAGCACCGCGCCCGCAAGGCCGTCTTCGTCTCACTGCTCAAGGACCCCTCCGGCGTCGCGGCCCTGGCGCGGAGGGTCGCCGAGGAGTGGCAGCGGTCCCGCGAGCAGTGGGCGGAGCGCTCCGAGGTGACCCTGTTCGACGAGGTGAGCGTCCTGATCACCCGTGCCGTGTGCGCCTGGGCGGGCGTCCCGCAGAGCGTGCGCACCGACGCCGAGGCGCAGGAGACGGCACGGGACCTGGTGGCGATGATCGACGGCTTCGCCACCGCGGGGCCCCGGTACTGGCGGGCCCGCCGCGCGCGGCGACGCCAGGAGGAGCGCCTGGCCCGCGCGGTCGAGGAGGCCCGCGCGCCTGCCGCCGGGGAGCCCGACGCCGCGCGGGACGGCGCGGCGGAGCAGGGCCCGGCGGCGGGCCCGCACACCGTGCTGCGCGCCGTCGCCGAGCACCGCGACGCCGACGGCACCCTGCTCGATCCGCGCACCGCCGCCGTCGAGATCCTCAACGTGATCCGCCCGACGGCTGCCGTCACCTGGTACGCCGTGTTCGGCGCCCACGCGCTGCACCGGCACCCGGAGCTGCGGACGCGCCTGGCCAAGGAGGGCGACGACTACGCCCGGGCGTTCGCCCACGAGGTGCGGCGCTTCTATCCGTTCGCGCCGTTCGTCGCCGGGCTCGCCGCCGGGGACGTGGACTGGCACGGCGAGCCCATCGCCGAGGACACCCTGGTGCTGCTCGACCTGTACGGGCAGAACCACGACCCGGGGCTGTGGCGGGAGCCGTACGCCTTCGACCCCGAGCGGTTCACCGGCCGTGAACCGGGCCGCGACGAACTCGTGCCGCAGGGCGGCGGCGAAGCCGCCCAGGGGCACCGCTGCCCGGGCGAGGACGTCACCCTCGCGATCCTCACCGCCCTGCTGCCACGGCTCGCGCGCCTTGACTACGAGGTGCCCGAGCAGGACCTGCGCATCCCGCTGCGCCGCGTCCCGACCAGGCCCCGCAGCGGCTTCGTGATCGCACAGGTGCGTCCGCCGGACCCCTCTGAAGCCCTCGGAGACCGCGAATCCACGGAACCCGAAGACGAGTAGAGAAGCGGAAGACGAGCAGATGAGCGGAAGACGAGCAGATGAGCAGGCGAGCAGACGAACGGAGCGCACCGTGACCGACCGCCGGTACGAAACCCCGGGCGAGGACGAGAAGCCGATCCCGCGCGACCCTCCCGACCAGCAGGCCGGGGCCGACGCCGACCCCTGGGAGGGCAGCGCCGAGAACGCCGACCGCCCGGACGGGCAGGCCCCCAGCGTGGACCAGCCGGGCGCGCGGCGACAGGACGAGGAGCGCTCCGACACCGTGCACCCCGAACACCCCGACCCCGAGGAGTCCACGGACTGAACCTCCCACCTCGGACCACCTCGGACCACCTCGGACCACCTCGGGTCACCTCGGATGACCTCAGGTCTCCCTAGAGCCGTGCCCCCACCCCCGGCAGTGCCAGCGCCCCCAGCACCGCCGTGCCCGCCACGAACCAGGCCACGTAGTCCCCGATGTGGCCCGAGTGGAGGCGCCGCAGCGGGGCGAGCCAGGCGTACGGCTCCCCGGCCGTGCGCCGCCGCACCGCCAGGGCCGCGCACGCCGCCGCGAGCCCCACGGACAGCCCGCCGGTCACGACGGCCGCCGGAGCCCAGTGCGGCGCGGTGCCTTCGGGGGCGCCGAAGGCACCGCCAGCCCCGGACGCGACGGCGGGGGCGAGGCCCGCGGCCAGCGCGCCCACCAGGAGGGCGCCCGGGACGGCCAGCATGGTGGCGGGGACCCGCCGGAGCGGTCGGGGCGTCTCGGGTTCCTCGTGGGCGGGGTCCGTGTCCAGGGGCGACGGCCCCTTGGGGCGGGGGCCCGCGCCGAGGAACACGCGGGCCGCCGCGCGCAGCACCGCCCCGCCGGTGAGCGCCGACACGGCCACGCACAGCGCCGTCGTCGCGACGCCTCCGGCCTCCTCCACCGCCCCTTTGCCCAGCGCCGTACCGAACGGCGGCAGACCCGCGAGGGCGGTGCCCGCCACTCCGTACAGGACGGCGAGGAGGCGCAACTCCCGGGCCCGGCCGTGGAGTTCGTGCTCGTCCACGCTGCCGTAGCGGTCCAGCAGGATGCCGGTGCAGGCGAACAGGGCGGCCTTGGCGCCCGCGTGCCCCACCACGTACAGGGCCGCACCGGCCGTGGACTCCGGGCGCAGCAGGCCGATCCCCACGAGGAAGAGGCCGGTGTGCGCGACGGTCGAGTAGGCGAGCAGCCGCTTCAGATGGTGCTGCTGCCAGCACATCACCGCGCCGAGCAGCGCCGTGACCGTGCCCAGGGCGACCAGGCAGCGGGTGACGTCCGCGGCGGGCAGCCCGCCGGGACCGGCGAACACGGTGGCGTGCACCCGCCACACGCCGTACGCGCCGAGTTCCACCATCACCCCGGACAGCAGCATGCACACGGGCGTCGGCGCCACGGCGTGGGCGTCGGGCAGCCAGAAGTGGAAGGGCACGGCCGCCGCCTTCACCAGCAGCCCGGCAAGCACCAGCACGAAGGCGCACAGGACCAGCGCGTCCGGCTCGCGCGCCGCGTCGAGCGCGTCCCCGATCCGCCGCATCTCCAACTGGCCGGTGCGGGCGTACAGCAGCGTGATGCCCAGCAACGTGGCGTACGCGCCCAGGGAGTTGACCACGCCGAACGTGAGCGCCCCCTGCACGGCCGCCGGATCCTCCACGCGGTAGCCCGTCAACGCGTACGCGACGACGCTCATCAGCTCGAAGAAAACGAAGGCGTTGAAGAGGTCGCCGGTCAGTGCGAAGCCGCACATACCGGCCTGGAAGAGCAGCACCAGGGCGGGGAACGTGCCCGCCTGACGGTGCGGCACCTCGTCGAAGTAGCGCCAGGAGTAGCCGAGGACGCACACCGTCAGGGCGCAGACGAGCGTGGCGAGCGCGGTGCCCGGCACGTCGCCGACCAGGACGATGCCGACGCTGTGGCCGCGCACCGGATCCCAGCCGCCGACCCACTCCGACGCGCCGGGCGACGCGTGCGCCAGCAGCAGCGCGGACAGCACCGCG
Source organism: Streptomyces sp. G45 (assembly GCF_049542095.1). Classification (NCBI taxonomy): domain Bacteria; kingdom Bacillati; phylum Actinomycetota; class Actinomycetes; order Kitasatosporales; family Streptomycetaceae; genus Streptomyces; species Streptomyces sp. G45. The sequence continues at coordinate 8,588,216 of NZ_JBMUZU010000001.1, forward strand.
CTGGCCGCCGCCACCGCCCCGGCGACGGCCTCGGCGGCGGCGCGCGGCAACCGGCGGCCCAGCGCCACGAGCAGCGCGGCCCCCAGCAGCGGCAGCGCCACGACCAGCGGCAGCAGCCCGCTCATCCGCGCAGCTCGGACAGCTCGTCGGGGTCGGCCGTGCCGTGCCGCTTGGCGACCTGCACCACCAGGGCGAGCAGCAGCGCGGTCACCGTCGCGCCCACCACCACGTCGGTGAGCGCCAGCGCCTGCACGACCGGGTCGACCAGGGGACGCGAGCGCGGCGGCACGTCGGAGTGGACGGGTGCGGTGCCCCCGGCGCGGTAGCCGACGGCCAGCAGCAGCACGTACGTCGAGGACTGGCAGACCGTCAGGCAGCCCACGGCGTGCACCAGATGGCGGCTGGTGGCGAGGCCGTAGCAGCCGACCAGGAAGATCCACCCGGCGGCGAGGTAGGGCAGGACGGCCATCATCGCGGGCCCGCCCTCCGTGTGCCGGGCGCCTCGTCCGTGATCTCGACGGTCTGGTCGAGGAAGCGGGACAGCAGGACGACGACCGCGCTGGCCACCTCGATGCCCACCGCCAGGTTGAGCAGCGGGACGGTGCCGCCGGAGGCGAGCGTGTTGAACGTGCCGTACGGCAGGAGCGTGTTGGCGAGGAACGCCGTGCCGCCGAGCAGCCCGGCCACGCCGACCAGCAGGTAGGCCGCCTCGCCGACCGCGTCACCGGCCTCGTACAGGCCCATCGGGCGGATCCGCTCCAGGGCCCGGTAGCCCACGCCCGCGTAGAGCAGGTGCACGGCCGTCGCCACGACGACGCCGCCCTGGAAGCCGCCGCCGGGGCTGAGCTGCCCGTGGGCGACGACGTACAGGCCCACCACCAGGACGACCGGCAGCAGGGCCAGCGCGTAGCGCCGCACCCAGGGGTCCACACCGGCAAGGCCCGGCGGCGCCCGGTCCTCGTCCCGGGCCTGGCGCAGCAGGACGACGGTGCCGAGCACGGCCGCGAACAGGATGGACTCCTCGCCGAGGGTGTCGAAGGCACGCTGGTCGAAGGTGACGGACGACACGGCGTTCGCGGTGCGCCGGGCGAGAGCGGCGGCGGTGGCCCGCTCGCCGTAGGGGTGGCGCTCGCCGCCGAAGGCGGGCAGCCGCAGCGCCGCCCCGACGAACAGCGCGGCCAGGCCGAGCGCGCCGAGCACCAGCACCCAGCGCCGCACCCGGCCGCTCATGGCTCGGCCCGGTCCCGCGCCGGGGGCCGCCGTCGCCGTCTGACCTTGCGCACCGTCAGCAGGATGAGCAGCGGCGTCAGGACCGACCCCACCGCGAGCTGCGACAGGGCCACGTCCGGCGCCTGGAGCACCGTGAACAGGGCGGCCAGACACAGCCCGAGCACGGAGAGGACCAGCGCCTGCCGGGCCGGTTCGCGCACCGCGACCGCCACGGTCGCCGACGCGGCGACGAGCAGCAGGCACACGGCGATCACGATGTCGTCGCTCATCCGCTGGTCCCGAGGTCGTCGTTCATCCACTGCCCCCGAGGTCGTCGCTCATCGCGTCCCCCCGTCCATGGCCGTCCATGGCCGTCCGTGGCCGTCTATGGCCGTCCATGGCCGCTTCACCGTCCGTCGCTGTCCCCGTGCGCTGTCCGCCGGGGCAGGGGCAGGCCCGCTGCCCAGGGCCGTCGCCCGGGCCCACCCGGCCGCCGGACTCGTCCTCGGCCTCCACCAGGCGCGCGGACAGCGCCCGCGCGGCGATCACGTTGCCGAGCGCCACCAGCGCCCCGGTCGTGGCGAGCTTGACCGTGGCCCTGCCGGGGGCCGTGGCCGCGCAGACGGCGGCCGTCACCACCACCGACCCCGTGACGCACCCGGCCGTGACGGCGGTGGCGGCGCGCGGCGGGCCCGGCGCCAGGTCCTCGGCGAGCAGCCGGACGCACACGAGCGTCCCGACGGGGCCGAGCAGCGCCAGGACCAGGGAGAGGTCGATGTACGAGGGGCGGCCGTAGCCCTGGGCGAGGAGCAGGACGGCGAGGGCGACGACGGTGCCGCCCGCGTTCTGCGCGAGTATCCGCCGGGGCAGCGGGCCCGACGCCGCGCCCCACAGGACGGGCGGCACGCCGAGGGCCAGCAGCGCCGCCCCGCACCCCAGCCACGCGTTCACCGCGTGCCCGCCGCGCCGCGCGCCGCCGTCGCCGCCACGGCGCCCGCGAGGGCGCAGCCCGCGCCCACCGCGGCCTCCAGGGCGTCGACGGCGCTGACCAGGACCAGCCACAGCGCGGTCAGCGCCACCCACCAGGCGAGGAGTTCCGCGAGCGTGCGGAGCGACTTCCGGTGCGCCAGGTACGCCATGGGGGGCCTCTCGTGTGGCGCGGCGCGGGGGCGCGTCAGGCGCGGCACAGGCAGAAGGGGTGTCCCGCCGGGTCCGCGTACACCCGGAAGCCCCGCTCGCCGCCGCGATCGTCGAGGTCCAGCGGCATCGCGCCCAGTGCCAGGGCCTGGCTCTCGGCCGCCGCCATGTCGGTGACGTGGAAGTCCAGGTGGAGCTGCTGGGAGTTGTCGTCGCCGCGCGGCCACCGCGGCGGCCGGTGGTCCGGCGCCCGCTGGAAGGCGATGCGGTGCCCGCCCGGCGCGTACAGGTCGTACCAGTCCTCGTTGTACTGCTTGATCTCACCGCCGAGCAGGCCCGCGTAGAAGCCCGCGAGCGCGGGGGGATCGGGGCAGTCCACGGCGACGAGGCAGTAGGTGGCTACGGGCATGGCGCTCTCCTGTCCGCGGGGTCAGGCGTCCGCTTGGCTATGTGGCTATGTGGCTATGGAGCCATGGAGTGATGTGGCTATGAAGCGATAGCGATGTGGCTACGTGACTGTGTGGATGTGTGGCGATGCCCTGGGCGTGCCGCGGGTGCGCGTCCCGGGATCATGCGCGGCACGAGTGCCCACCGGTGCGGTGTGCATGCCGCCGATCCGCCACGGGGCCGAGCGGGCCGGGGCGGCTACAGTCGGGGCATGACAGTGTGCGGCACGGACCGGATCACGCTGGGCGACGTGGAGGTCATCCGCGTCGTGGAGTGGCGGGGGCCCTTCGAGCCCGCGGCGTCGTTCCTGCCGGGGATCCCGGCGGCCACCTGGCGGGACAACGCCGACTGGCTGGTGCCCCAGCACTGGGACCCGGGCGACGGCACCATGCAGCTCACGCTCCAGACGTGGGTGCTGCGCAGCGCGGGACGGACCGTGCTGATCGACACCAGCACCGGCAACGGGCGGACCCGGCCCGCGTTCCCCCAGTTCGACCACTGGTCGGGGACTTCCTGGGCCGTCTCGCCGCCGCCGGGGTGCGCCCCGAGGACGTGGACGTCGTCGTCAACACGCATCTGCACTTCGACCACGTCGGCTGGAACACCCGCGACGAGAACGGGGAGTGGGTGCCCACGTTCCCCGCGCGCGGTACCTCATCCCCGCCGCCGACGACCACTACTACGGCCCGGAGAACCACTACGGAGCGACGGGAGGCGGCGGCCCCGACCCCCACGTGCGCCTGATCCACGAGGACAGCGTCGCGCCCATCCACCGCGCCGGTCAGGCCGTCCTGTGGCGGGACGCCCACCGCATCGACGAGCACCTCACCCTCGAACCCGCCCCCGGCCACACCCCGGGCTCCAGCGTCGTCCGGCTCAAGTCGGGCACGGACAGGGCCGTGTTCGTGGGGGACCTGCTGCACAGCCCCACGCAGATCCTCCACCCCGACCACAACAGCTGCTACTGCCTCGACCCCGCCCAGGCCGCCGCCAGCCGCCGCCGCGTCCTCCAACGCGCCGCCGACGAGCGGGAGTTGCTGTTCCCCGCCCACTTCGGAGCGGGCGGCGCCCTCCACGTGACCGCGCGCGGCGGCGGCTTCGCGCTGGGCTCCTGGGCGCCGTACGCCAGTGCGTGAGCGGCCGGGCGCCTGCCGGGGCGGTCCGAGGCGGCGTCAGGCGCGGGGGAGCGGGACCACCTGGTCGCCGTCGGGCACGTCCGTCACCGTCACGGTGTCCGGCGCCACGCCCAGGCCCCGCGCGACGGCCGCCGCCAGACCCGGGACGTCCTGGCCCTCGGGTACGGGGACCTGCTCCCCGTCGCCGTAGCTCTCGATGGCCTTGCCGAAGTAGCTCGGATGCCAGGCGCCGACCGCGCCCTGGACCTCCACCGACGCCACCGCGCGGGCGCCGGTCACGCTCTTGGCCCGGGCCAGGATCTGATCCGAGCGCAGCTCGCCCGGCACCTGGAAGAGGCTCGCGTGCGCGCCGACCGCGCCGCCCCCGCGCAGATGGACCGTGACGGTCAGACAGCTGGTGACGCTCGGGTACCGGATGACCCCGCCCGCCGGAGCCTCCTTGACCTGCCCCTCCGTGATGACGGTCGCCGCGGTCGCGGGCGCGCTGACGGCGGCGCGCCCGCTGCCGGGCGCTGCCGGGTGCGCCGCCGCCGTCCCCGTGAGGCAGACCACCGCCGCGGTGCCCGCCGCGGCGGCCGAGGACAACGTACGCAGAGACCGTGCGTGCATGGACAAGAGGAACTCCCTTTCAGGACAAGACGAGGTACGACGACGCGAGGTGACGCCAGGTCGGACGAGCCGAGGCAGCCGAACGCCCCGCGCCGGACTCGGCACGGGGCGACGCTCACGCTGAGGCGGATCGCTCCACGGATCGCTCCACGCGTCACTCTATGGGTCACGCTATGGATCACTTCGCGGATCACTCTAGGTGGCGGTCACTCCTGCGGAATGACCGCCACCGGGCACGGCGCGTGGTGGAGCGCCGCGTGCGCGACCGAGCCGATGCGGGTGCCGATGGGGGAGCGGCGCGTCCGGCGGCCCACGACCAGCAGCCGCGCGTCGGTCGCCGTCGCCAACAGGACCTGGCCCGCGCTGCCGATCTCGACGTGCTCGGTCACCGGCACGTCCGGGTACCGCTCGCGCCACGGCGCGAGCGCGGCGCTCAGCGCCTCCTTCTCGTACGGTTCGAGTCCGCCCGCCTCGTCCGCGATGCGGAGCGAACCGGGCGAGTAGGCGTACAGCGGCGGCAGGGCCCACGCCCTGACCGCGCGCACGCCCGCGCCCCGCGCCGCCGCGGCCTCGAAGGCGTAGCCGAGGACGGCCTCGCCGTCCGTCGCGTCGCCGTGCTGGCCCACCACCACGTCGCCCGTCACGTCCTGCGCCCCCGTGCCCGTACCGGCCCGCACGGACACCACCGGGCAGGCGGCGTCGGCGATCACCTGCTGGCCCACGGACCCGAGCAGGAACCCCATCAGGGCCCCGTGCCCGCGGGTGCCGAGGACCAGTGTCCCGGCCTGCTCGGCCGCCCGGGCGAGGGCGGCGACCGCCGTGTCGTGCACGACCTCTGAGGTCACCGTGAGGTTCGGGTGCCGCCCGGTCACCCGGGTGACGGCCTCGCGCAGCACACCGTCCGCGGCCTCGGCCTGCTGCTCCTTCTCCTGGGTGACCGGCACGTCGAGGGCCTGCCACTGCCAGGCGTGCACGACGTGCAGCGGCGTGTCCCGCAGCACGGCCTCGCGCGCCGCCCAGTCGGCCGCGGCCAGGCTCTCGGCGGATCCGTCCACTCCGACGGCGATGGCGCGGGTCATGGGGCCTCCTTACGCTTCCGGGCGCACCGTCCGGCCACCCGGTTCTGTTCTGAGCTGTCTGGTCCTGCTCTTTTTCTCCTGCCTCTGTTCTCCTTCTCATCCACGCCGTCGGCAACCGGGACCAATGGCCCTGATCGATGTGGTCTGCATCATGTTCGGGCGGTGTACCCGCGGCAGGTCACAGGCCGTGCCGCCGGTGGCCCAGGACCCGCTCGCAGACGCGGGCCTCCGTCTGCGCCGAGAACGGGTCGGCGCGGTCGCGCACGGCGCGCCGGGTGTCCTCGGCGACGAGGTCGGCGTTGATCGCTCCCGCCGCGGTGGCGCCGGACGCGGCCGCCGCGAGCACCTGCATCACCGGATCGGCGAGGTTGCCCGCGACCCACACGCCCGGCACCGCCGTGCGGCCGGTGGCGTCGGCGGCGATGTACGCGCCGATGCCGCGCGGGTGCGGCGTGGGCTCGACGCCGAGGCACGCCAGGACCTCCGCGCGCGGAACCGCCCGCGGCGCCACGGCGAGGGCGCGCAGCGGCACCCGCCCGCCGGTGCCCAGACGGACCGCGGTGAGACGGTCGTCGGCGACCTCGAGACCGGTCACCTCGCCGGTCACCACCGCGATGTCCCGCGCGGCCAGCTGTTCGGCCTCCTCGCCGGTGGGGCGCGGCCCGGTGTGCGCCAGCAGGGTCACGTGGTCCGTCCACTGGCGGAACAGCAGGGCCTGGTGCACGCTCGTCGGCCCGGTGGCCAGGACGCCGATGGCCTCGTCGCGCACCTCCCAGCCGTGGCAGTACGGGCAGTGCAGCACGTCGCGCCCCCAGCGCTCCCGCAGCCCCGGGACGTCGGGCAGCTCGTCGGTGACGCCACCGGCCACCAGCAGCCGCCGGGCCCGCACGGTGCCGCCGCCGTCGAGCGCGACGGTGAACCCGCCGCCGTCCCGCCCCGCGGACACCGCCCGGCCGTCGCGGAACACGCCGCCGTATCCGGCCACTTCGCGCCGCCCCGCCTCCAGCAGCCGCCCCGGCGGGAGCCCGTCCCGGGAGAGGAAGGCATGCAGGTGCGCGGCGGGCGCGTTGCGGGGCTCCCCGCTGTCGACCACCAGGACCGAGCGCCGGGCGCGCCCCAGCAGGAGCGCCGCGCTCAGGCCCGCCGGGCCGCCGCCGACGATCACCACGTCGTACCGCTCGTCCTCGCTGAGCTGACTCTGTCGGGTCACGGTGACCACCTCCGCGCCCCAAGGTGCCGCCATGTGTGCCGGAACGACAAATGGGCTTGCGGAAGCGGCAATTCGCGTCCTGTGTGCCGCCCGCCCCCGACGGCACCGATCGGACCGCCGGGCGGCCGACGCGCCAGGGGTGCGGCCGATGGGTCTGGTGTGCGGCCGACGTGCCAGGCGCGCGGCCGACGGGTCAGGTGCGCGGCGCGTCCTCGACGCGGGCGAGCTGCCGGTCGGCCACGTGATCCAGCGGGAAGCGGGGGGTGCCCGGGCGGTTGCGGTCGCTGACGCCCACGAGGAGCGGGCCGACGCGGACCAGGTAGGTGTGGTCGGTCAGGACCGCGCCGTCCTTGCCGGTCATGCTCAGCGCGAAGGAGACGGCCTCGTCGCCCAGCGCGGGCCGCCGCACGCCGCTGACGCGGGAGTCCAGCTGGCCCTCGGGGGTCGTGCCGCGCAGCGCCCGGCACGTCGTGAGCCCGTCCCTGAGCCGCTGGAACCGCCGCTCGGCGTCGGCCTCCGCGTACGAGGCCAGCCAGGTCCGGCCCGCCCAGCGGCTGCCCATCCACCAGAAGTCCTGGATCACCCACGCCGACGACCCGCGCGCCACGAGCGCCTCGAAGACCCCCTGGCAGTCCGCGCCCGCCATCCGGGCCCCCGGGGCGTACGGCGGGACCGGGCTCTGCACCGTCGTGCGCTCGACGCTCCCGGCCCGGCGCGCCTCGTCCTCGGTCAGCAGCAGGTCCTTGAGCTGCGCGGCCGTCAGCGGCGGTGCCGTCGGACGGGTCGGCGCGGGGGGCGTGCCGGAAGGCGCCGCCCCCGGCGACGACGGTGGCGCCTCCGCCGACGCGGACCCCCGCGCGTTCGGGCGCTCGTCCGCGTCGTCCCCGCGCCGCACCCGGACACGAGCAGCACCCCCACGGCCAGCGCGCTCGCGGCCTTCCCGTACCTCGCCCCCACGGACCTACCCCTTGATCTGTCGTGCCTGAGACGGGCAGACGCTACGGCCCGCGCCCCCGGTTTGGCTACCGGCCGCCGCTGAGCCGTGGCCGCGCCGACGCGCTGAGCCCCCTGGTCAGGGCAGGGCTCCGACCAGGGCACGCGTCGGGCGCTTGACCTTGACGCTGGCGGCAGGGTTTCAGACTCCCCCATGAACAGCAGGGACACGAACAGCACCGACACGAACAGCACCGACACGCACGGCACGCACACGAGCGCCACCGACACGAGGACCCCGTACGCGGGCGGCACCGACACGAGCACCGCGTACACGAGCACCACCGACACGAGCACCACGGAACGGCCCCACCCCACCAGCCCCGTCCCCGCCCAGCGGGTCGTCATCGTCACCGGAGCAGGCACGGGCATCGGGCGGGCCACCGCGCGGGCCTTCGCCGCGCGCGGCGCCCGCGTGGTCGCCGTCGGGCGGCGCCCGGAGCCGCTGGCCGAGACGGCCCAGGGGCACGACACCATCACCCCGTACGCCGCCGACATCACCGCCGACGGCGCCCCCGACGACATCGTGCGGCACGCCCTCGCCCGCCACGGCCGCCTCGACGTCCTGGTCAACAACGCCGCCGTCGTCGGCGGCGCCCGCGCGGCCGACGGCACACACACCAAAGGCGACCTCGACCCGCTCCTCGCGACCAACCTCGTGGCGCCCCTGCTCCTCACCCAGGCGGCCCTGCCGCACCTGGAGCGGACCGGCGGCGTCGTCGTCAACGTCACCACGTCGGTCGGCCAGCGCGGCTGGCCCTGGCCGGGGACCGCGCCGTACGCCGCGACCAAGGCGGCCCTCGAACTGCTCACCCGCAGCTGGGCGGTGGCCTACGCGCCGCGCGGCGTCCGCGTGGTGGCCGTCGCGCCCGGGGCGGTCGAGACCCCGATCGCCCAGCACCAGGGCCTGTCCGACGAGGCCGCGGCCGCCGTCAAGGACTGGCAGGTCAGCCACACCCCGACGGGACGCAGGGGACGCCCCGAGGAGGTGGCCTGGGCCATCGCCGAACTCGCCGCACCGGACGCCTCGTTCGTGACGGGCGTGGTGCTGCCCGTCGACGGCGGCCTGGTCCTCGCCTGAACCTGAACCTGAATCTGAGCCTGAGCCTGACCGGACGGCGGCCCCCGCCCGCACCGGCCTCACCACACCGCCTGATAGAACGGGCGGGGGAGGTGAGGCCGGTGCGGATCGGCGAGCTGGCGAAGGCGACGGGCACGACACCGCGCGCGCTGCGCCACTACGAGCAGGAGGGCCTGATCGCGTCGGCGCGGGCCGGCAACGGCTACCGCGACTACGACGAGCGCGCCGCCGTCCGCGTACGCAACATCCGCTATCTGCTCGACGCCGGGTACACCCTCGCCGACGTCCGCTACTTCGCGGCCTGCCTGGACGGCGATGTCGCCGCGGCACCGCCGTCCCCCACGGCCCTGCGGCTCGCCCGGGAGCGCCTGGCCGTCATCGACGCGCGCATCGCCGCGCAGATCGAGGCCAGGGACCGGCTGGCGCGCGCGGTGGAGAAGGCCACACGGGCGGCGGAGGCGGACCCACGGCTCCCAGCGCCTCCGTTTGCGGCCGCCGCGCCGGAGTGATCCACTGAATCGAACACCGGCTACGGCCACCAGGCCCCGACCCCGAGGCCACGGCGCCCCGCCGCCCCGCTGCCCCCGAGACGCCCGTCCCCGGGCCGCGCGGCCCACCGCGTGCGCCAGGCGACCGGTGAGGAGGCAGGGATCATGCCCGCATTCGACCGGGGGCCGACGGACCAGTTCGCCGCGCTCCTTGCCCAGGTGCCCGACCCGCCCGACAAGGCGGCGTTCTGGTTCGACTGGGGTCCGGTCTTCTACCGGGGGCGCCTCGACGGCTCGGCCCGGGTCCTGATCGTCGCGTCGGACCCCGGCCCGACCGAGCGTGTCGCCGGGCGCAGCCTCGTGGGCAACGCGGGCCAGCGCGTCCAGGGCTTCCTCGGCAAGCTCGGCCTGACCCGCTCCTACGTCTGCCTCAACGCCTGGGCGTACGCGGTCCACCCCGGCCAGGCCCTCGCGATGAAGGGCCGCCTCGCCGACCCCGAACAGGCCCGGTGGCGCAACGCGGTCTACGACCGGGCGACCGACGCGTCCCTGGAGGCGGTGGTCGCCATGGGGTTCATGGCGCGGGAGGCGGTGCGCCAGTGGACCGGCCGCCCCGATGTGCCCCTCGAAGAGGTGCCGCACCCCTCCAGCCACGACGAGACGGCGCTGCTCGACGCCTGGCGCGCCGCCGTGATCCGGCTGCGCGCCGTCGTCACGCCGGACGACGACGGCGACAACACCGGGCCCGCCTACGGCACCGCGTTCCAGGAGTCCGACTACGCCCCCGTCCCGCGCCGTGACCTGCCCTTCGGCGCACCGGACTTCCTCGGCGACGACGCCTGGGTGCGCGCACGGCCCGGCGACGCCCAGAACTCCGTGACCCGGCCCAGACCGGACGACGGGCACACCCTGATGTGGAAGGCGCCGGGCTGATGGCGCTCGTCCTCGAAGGCACGGTCGTCACCTGCGACAGCGACCACCGCGTCCTCGATCCGGGAGTCGTGTACGTCGGCGACGACGGCCGCATAGCCGCGGTCCGCGAGCCAGGGCGGGCGGCGCCCGCCGGGTTCGCCGCCGCGCCGCGCCTCGACACCGGCGCGCTGATCCTGCCCGGCCTCATCGACCTGCACAACCACCTGCTGTACAACACGCTGCCGCTGTGGGAGGCGGTCGGCGTGCCCTACCAGCACCACGACCGCTGGGTCGGCGAGCGCAAGCCGCCCGACTACGCGACCTCGGTGACCTGGCCCGCGAAGGTGCTCGGCCAGGCCGCGCCCGAGGCCCTGCTGAAGTACGTGGAGGTCAAGGCCCTCATCGGTGGAACCACGGCCATCCAGGGCGCCCCGCTGTCCACCCGCCCCGTCGACGGCTGGCTGCTGCGGATCATTGACACCGAGAAGCTGCCCGCGGGCACCGACATGGTGATGACCGCGGCCCTCCAACTCGACCCCGAGGTGCTGCGCGACGACCGGGCGCCCAAGCTCGACGGCACCCGCGTGCTGATCTACCACGTCGCCGAGGGCCGCCAGGGCTCCCTCGTGCACCGCGAGTTCGACGACCTGGAGCCCTGTCTGAAGCCGGGCCTGATCGGCGTGCACGGCACCGCCCTCACCGCCGCGGACTTCGCCAAGTGGCAGCGCGCCGTGACCGCGATCAGCCCCGACGAGAAGGCGACCCTCGTGTGGTCGCCGTTCTCCAACTACTGGCTGTACCACGAGACCACGGACGTCGTCGAGGCCGACAAGAAGGGCCTGCGCATCGCGCTCGGCTCCGACTGGTCGCCGTCCGGCACCAAGCACGTGCTCGGCGAGCTGAAGGTCGCCGACGCCGTCAACCGCCACGAACTCGACGGGCGGTTCAGCGACCGCGACCTGTGCGACATGGTCACCGCCAACCCCGGCGACGCCCTCGCCACCGCCTGGGGCCCCCAGGTGGGCCGCATCCAGCGGGGCGGCGCCGCCGACCTGCTCGTCCTCGAACGCCACGCCCCGGCGAAGGACCCGTACCGCAACCTCATCGACGCGACCGAGCGGCACATCCGCCTCGTTCTGGTGCGCGGCCGCCCCTTCTACGGCACGCCGTCCCTGATGGCCGCCGCCGGGGCGGGCGACACCGACGCGCTCACCGTGGCCGGGCAGCGCCGCCGCGTCGCCGTGCGCCAGCCGGGCCGTACCGACGCCACCCTCGACTGGCCCGGCGTCAAGCGCGCCCTGGAGAAGGTCCGCCGCGACCCGGTCGCCGCCTGGCGCGCCGCGCAGGACGCGCTCGCCGACTGGGGCGGACCGCTCGACGACCCCCAGGCGCCGCTCGCCCTGTTCGGCGACATGCCCGAGGGCGACACCGGAGCCTTCGCCGCCGCCGGGGAAGTTCCGCTGGACCTGGTCGTCCCGCGCCTCGACCCGCTGGCCCACGACGCCGCGTACTTCGCCGCCGTGGCCCGCGGCGGACCGGCGCGGCTGAAGCACCTCAAGGACTACTACCGGTGAGCCCCACCCTCGGCGAACCCGCCAGGACCCTGCCCGGGTCCACGGGGCTCGACGCGTTCCTGCGGCAGGTGGACGCCGACCCGCTGCCGCTCGCGGACCGCTACCGCCTGGTGGCCGCCGCCCGCGTCCTGCTGGAGGAGCTGTACGTCCACCTGCCGCTGAAGCGGGCCATGCACGCCATCGACCCCGTGCAGCGGCTGCGCCTGTTCGAGCGGCGCCTGGAACCCCTCAGCGAGCTGCAGTTCCACGCCGAACTCGCCGCCGTCTTCCGGGACGTGCGCGACCTGCACACCGTCTACCAGCTGCCCGACCCCTACCGCGGGCACGTGGCGACCCTCGGCTTCCTCGTCGAGCGGTACACCGACCCCGACGGGACCCCGCACCACATCGTCACCAAGATCGACCGGTCGCTGGCGCACGCGGGCTTCGACGTCGGCGCCGAACTCCGCGCCTGGAACGGCGTCCCCATCGAGCGGGCCGTCGAACGCCACGCCGCCGCGCAGGCGGGCTCCACCTCGACGCGCGCCTCGCACGCGGACTCGAGTCCCTGACCCTGCGCCCCCTGCGGACCGGACCGCCGCCCGACGAACTCCACGTGGACCTCGCCTACCGCACCCGTGGCGGCCGCCGCCGCGAGACCCGCGTCCCCTGGCGGGTGCGCACCGCCGAACAGCACGCGGGCCGCGCCCAGGACCCCGTGCCCACGCTCGCCACCGGCCTCGGCATCGACGCCGGGAGCGAGACCACCCGGCAGATCAAGCGCGCCCTGTTCGCCCGTACACCGGCGCGCGGACCGGCCGCCCGCGCCGGACGCGGCGCCCTGGACCACCGGACCGTGCGCGTCGGCGGCCGCACGTACGGCTATCTGCGGGTGTTCTCGTTCAACGTCGCCGGAGCACGGCGGTTCGCCGAGGACGTGGCCCGGATCGTGGCGCGCGCCCCCGCGCGCGGCCTCATCGTGGACGTCCGCGGCAACCCCGGCGGCCACGTCCCGGCCGCCGAGTCCGCCCTCCAGGTGCTGAGCGGGACACCCGTCACGCCGGTCAGCTTCTCCCTGTCGACCAACCGCGCCGCGCTCGCCCTCGCCCGCGCCAACCCGGGCCTGCGCGCCTGGACCAGCTCCATCCGCGCCGCCGTGGAGACCGGCGAGGTGTACTCGCAGGGGTTCCCGCTCACCGACCCCGAGGCGATCGCCGCCGGGCTGCCGCGGCACACCGGCCCGAAGGTGCTGATCGTCGACGCGCTGTCGTACTCCGCGGCGGACGTCTTCGCCGCCGGGTTCCAGGACAACGGCCTCGGCCCCGTCCTCGGCACCGCGCCCCGCACCGGCGCGGGCGGCGCCAACGTGTGGACCCACGAGCTGCTGCGCGTCTGGCTGCCGGAACTCCTCGGCGAGCTGCCCGGGGCGCGGGCTTCCGCGTCGCCCTGCGCCGCGCCACCCGCGCCCGCGGCAACGTGGACGTCCCCCTGGAGGACCTGGGCGTCCGGGCCGACGCGCTGCACGCGCTGACCAGGCGCGACGTCACCGGGCACAACGAGGACCTGCTGGCGGCGGCAGCGGCACTGCTCACCTGAGGCCGAGGCCGGGGCGCGGCCTCACCCGGGCCCGCCGTGCGACCGGGGCGCGACCGGCGGCTCCCGGGGCGCGGGCGCGGGCAGCGTGGGGGCACCCTTGAGGAGCGTCAACTGCCCGATCAGCTCCGAGAGCTGGACGCAGACCCGGGCGATCTCCTCGTGGCCGCGGTCGCGCTGCGCCACGACCGTGGCGAGGACCAGGGAGGTCAGTGCGGCGGACCCGTTCAGCGCCTGGAGGATCAGCATGCGTACGGGGACGTCGTGGCCCGCGAAGGGACCGGTGCCCGCGTCGGCCGCGGGTACGGCGAGCACCGACATCAGCAGCGCGCACGCCACGCCGCCGACGACCTGGAAGCGGTAGGCGGCCCAGATGAGCACGGGGAAGACCAGGAACGGCAGGTTCAGCGGCGTCCGCGTGGCGAGCAGCGTGACCGCGGCCGTGGCCGCCGCGAGCGCCGCCGCCTCCGCCCAGCGCGGCGCGGGGATCCGCCGCGGCCACGGGCTGCCGAACAGCACCAGGAGCAGCGGCGTCACGAGCAGCACCCCCATCGCGTCGCCCGTCCACCACACCGACCAGGTCGCCCAGAACCGGCCCGGGCGCAGCGCGTCGGCGCCCGCCAGGACGGCGGTGCCGACGGTGGCGCTGACCAGCATGCCGGTCAGCGCCCCCAGGAACACCAGGGACAGCGCGTCGCGCAGCGCCCCGAGCGCCGCGCTGAAGCAGACCCGCCGCAGCAGCAGGACGGCGCACACCGGGGCGAGCGTGTTGCCCGTGGAGATCCCGGCGAGCGCCCACAGCGAAGGACCGTACGGCCAGTTGACGAGGACCGCGCCGAGCGCGACCGCGGGCCACAGGCGCAACCCCCACAGCAGGAGCGCGGCCACCGCGATGCCGGTGGGCGGCCACAGCGGGGTGACCTGTCCGCGTACCACTTCGAGGAGCAGCCCGCAGCGGCCCGCGCCGTAGTACGCCGCCACGACGGCGGCGAAGCGCAGGGCCTGAGCGGGGTGGCCGCCGAGCGGGAGGGGCCGGGTGCGCCGCACTGCCAACAGTCGCTCCGAGGGAGGTGCCGCCACCGGACGGGGACGGATCCGTCACGGGTCGTACAGGACGTGACGAACCCACGCCAGCGCCCGAACGCGCCCCCGCGCCCCGTAACGGGACGTTCCGCCCGACCCCGGCGCACGGCACGAGGGTTCGGGGCGTCGGCGGCGCCTAGAAGACCGACAGGCCGGTCAGCGTGGTGAAGCGGTCGAGCGCGGCGACGCCCGCCACCGAGTTGCCCCGCTGGTCGAGGCCGGGGCTCCACACGCACACCGTGCAGCGGCCGGGGACGACGGCGATGATGCCGCCGCCGACGCCGCTCTTGCCGGGCAGGCCCACCCGGTAGGCGAAGTCACCTGCGGCGTCGTAGGTGCCGCAGGTCAGCATGACCGCGTTGACCTGCTTGGCCTGGCTGCGGGTGAGCAGCGTGGAGCCGTCGGACCGTATGCCGTGGCGGGCGAGGAACCCGGTGGCCACGGCGAGGTCGGCGCAGGAGGCCTCGATCGAGCACTGCCGGAAGTACTGCCGCAGCAGCGTGGGCACCGGGTTGGCGATGTTGCCGTACGACGCCATGAAGTGGGCCAGGGCCGCGTTGCGGTCGCCGTGCGCGGACTCGGAGTCGGCGACCCGCTCGTCGACGTCCAGGCCGGGGTTGCCGGACTCGGCGCGCAGGAAGGAGCGCAGGGTGCCCGCCGCGTCACCGGTCAGGGTCTGGAGGCGGTCGGTGACGACGAGGGCACCGGCGTTGATGAACGGGTTGCGCGGGATGCCGTTCTCGTACTCCAGCTGCACCAGGGAGTTGAACGGGTTGCCGGACGGCTCGCGGCCCACGTGCTCCCACAGCGGGTCGCCCTCCAGCGACAGGGCCAGCGCCAGTGTGAACACCTTGGTGATGGACTGCGTCGAGAACGGCACCCGCCAGTCCCCGACCCCGTACACCGTGCCGTCGAGTTCGGCGACGGCCATCCCGAAGCGCCCGGGGTCCGCCGACGCCAGGGCGGGGATGTAGTCGGCGGGGCGGCCCCGGCCCGGCAGGGACCGGACCTCGGCGGCGATGCGGTCCAGGACCGGCTGGAGGGACGGGGACACGGAACTTGCTCCGGTTTCGTACGGAAGTGCGGTGGGGCGTCGATACCTTACGGCAGGCCGTACGCGGCGGTGATCACGCCCCGCCCGGTGGGCGCGGCCCGCGGCGGGGTGGCGCCGGGTACACCCCGGACCCTCGCCGTAGCCGGTCTGCCCCGGGCGCCGCCGCTGCCTACCGTCGGACGGGCGCCACCGTGTTCCGCCGTCTTAGGAGGCCGCCATGGGTGCCGGGAACGACCACGCTCGACGGGCCGTGCTGCGCGCCGCCGCGCTCGCGGGGACGGCTCTTCCCCTGGCCGCGCCGACGGCCCGCGCGGCGCCCGGGAGCGACGGCGGCCCGGCGCGACGGCCGCCGGGGCTCGTGCGGGTGACCCGGGGCGATCCGCGCTACGGGCACCTGGTGGCGCGCGGGGCGAGCAACCGGTTCCGGGGGACACCCGAGTGCGTCTACCTGGTCGGCTCGACGCGGCACGTGGTGCGGGCGGTGCGGGAGGCGGTGCGCGACGGCAGGCGGCTCGCGGTCCGCAGCGGCGGCCACTGCTTCGAGGACTTCGTCGACCACCCGTCCGTCACCGCCGTCATCGACATGTCGCTGATGCGGCAGGTGGCGTTCGACGAGCGGCGCGGGGCGTTCGTGGTGGAGGCCGGGGCGACGCTCGGCGAGGTCTACCGGGCGCTCCACCTCGGCTGGGGCGTGACACTTCCGGCCGGGTACCACGGCGAGGTCGGGGCGGGCGGCCACGTCCCGGGCGGCGGATACGGGCCGCTGTGCCGCCTGTTCGGCCTCGTCAGCGACTACCTGTACGCCGTGGAGGTCGTCGTGGTGGACCGCGCTGGGCGGGCGCGGGCGGTGGTGGCCAGCCGGGAGGAGGACGACCCGCACCGCGAGCTGTGGTGGGCGCACACCGGCGGCGGAGGCGGCACCTTCGGCGTCGTCACCCGCATGTGGTTCCGCTCCCCCGGGGCCGACCGGCACACCGACCCGGGCCGGATGCTGCCGGTCCCCGCCAGGACTGCGCTCACCTTCACCGCCCAGTGGAGCTGGCGGGGGATGGGCGAGGACCGCTTCGGCCGCCTGGTGCGCAACCACGGCCGGTGGGCGGAGCGGCACGCGGCGGCCGACGATCCGGCCGCCGCCCTCTACGCCGAGTTCGCGCTGGCCCGCCGCGCGGCCGGGGCGCACCTGCTGTTCGGCCAGGTCGCGGCCGTGCCGGGCGAGGACCGGCGCCTCCTGGACGGCTTCCTCGGGGCGCTGAGCGCGGGCGTCGGCCGTCCCGGCACGCTCAGGACCGCACGCCTGCCCTGGCTGACGGCGGCGCTGCGCGGTTCCGGCGAGCCGGTGGGGGAGTGGCACATCAAGATCAAGTCGGCGTTCCTGCGCCGCCGCTTCACCGACCGCCAGATCGCCGCGACGTACCACCACCTCACCCGCACCGACACCGACGTGGTCAACGGAAGCGTCGTCCTGAACACCTACGGCGGCGCCGTCAACGCACTGCCGCCGGAGGCGACGGCGATGCCGCACCGCGACAGCGTGCTCATGCTGTCGTGCCTGGCCTCCTGGGTCCGCCCAGGCCAGCGGTCCGCGTACCTGGCCTGGATCCGCGCGTGCTACCACGACCTGTTCGCCGACACCGGCGGCGTGCCCGTGCCGGGCGGGACCGCCGACGGGGCCTTCGTCAACTACCCGGACACCGACCTCGCCGACCCGCGCTGGAACATCTCGGGCACGCCCTGGGAGACCCTCTACTACGGGGCGAACCACGCCCGCCTGAGTGCGGTCAAGGCCCGCTGGGACCCGCGCGGGGTGTTCCGCCACGCCCTGTCCGTCGGGCCGCCCGCGCCACCGCGGGGGAGCACCGCCGGTGCTCTTCACCGGGACCGCCGGGGGCTCTAGGCTCCGCCCCACCGGACCGAGCCGCCGCGCCTCCCGACAGCCCCGGACCACTCGCGCAGAGGTGACCCGTGGACGACCGCACCCCCATGACGCCCCCCACCCCCCTCCTCCGCCTCGACACGAACGCGACCGACGTCCACGGCGAGAACCAGCGGCTCCGCGCGCTCGGCCCCGCCGTCCGTGTGGAACTGCCCGGCTCCGTGCCCGCCTGGGTCGTCACCCGGCACCGCCTGCTGCGCGACCTGCTCGCGGACCCGCGCGTCGCCAAGGACCCGGAGCACTGGCCCGCGCTGCGCGAGGGCGCCGTCCCCGAGGGCTGGCCGCTGATCGACTTCGTCACCAACCGCGGCATGACCACCGCCGACGGCGCGGACCACCGCCGCCTGCGCGACCTCGTCACCCAGGCCCTCACACCGCGCCGCGTCGCAGCGCTCCGGCCCGCCATCGAGGCGACCACGGGCCGCCTCCTGGACGCCCTCGCCGCACACAGTCTCGGGCACGAGCACCGCCAAGGCGGCGAAGACGGCCATGACGGCGGGCGCGCGCCCGGCCAGGCCTCCGCCCCCGTGGACCTGCGCCGCCACTTCGCCTACCCCCTGCCCATGACGGTTATCGGTGACCTCCTCGGCGTACCAGTGGACCGCTTCGACGAGTTCCGGAGCCTGTCCGCCAGCGTCACCAGCAGCGCCACCACACCGGAGGAGACCCTGGCCACCCAGCGGCGCCTGCGCGCCCTGCTCGCCGACCTCGTCGCCGAGCGCCGCGCCCGGCCCCGGAAGGACCTCACCAGCCAGTTGATCGCCGCACGCGAGGCCGACGACCGGCTCACGGAGCGGGAGGTGGTGGGCACCCTGATCCTGATGCTGGTCGCGGGCCACGGCACCACCCTCAACCTGATCACCAACGCGACCAGGGCCCTCCTCACCCACCCCGACCAGCGCGCCGCCGTCACCGGCGGGCGGCGGCCCTGGAGCGCCGTGATCGAGGAGACCCTCCGCTGGGACCCGCCCGTCGCGCACTTCCCGCTGCGCTACGCCCTGGACGACATCGCCGTCGGTGACGTGGTGATCCCGCGCGGCGCGGCCATCCTGGCCTCGTACGCGGCGGCCGGGCGCGACCCCGAGGAATTCGGGCCCGACGCCGCCGAGTTCGACCTCGACCGGCCCACGCCGAGGCACCTGTCGTTCGGGTTCGGGCCGCACTTCTGCCTCGGCGCGTCGCTGGCCCGCCTCGAGGCCCGGGTCGCGCTCCCCGCCCTGTTCGCGCGCTTCCCGCGCATGGCGCTCGCCGTCGCGCCGACCGAACTGGTGCCGCTGCCGTCCTTCGTCAGCAACAGCGTGCGGGAACTGCCGGTGCGACTCGGCACGGGGTGACCTCCTGTCACGCCCGGCCCGTCCCAGTGCCACCCCACGGCCCCCGAGACGAGCCGCCGTCGCCGCTCGGGAGGCCTCGCCGGGGCTCCTCTGCCTGGGCCAGCCCCTTCGGGGTCGCCGCCACCGATGTCCATGACCCGCGTGTGGCGGCCGAGGTCGTCGGTGCCGGTGGCGGCGGCGCCCAGTTCGCGCGGGGAACACCGAGCAGCGCGTGGGCGGCACCGCCGCAACGAGCCCGCGCGGCGACTGGCGGCCCGCGGCGCCCTCGACGACGTACGGGCCGCCCCAGAACCCGATGACGAGGACGAGGACCGGGCGGGGCAGGACCCGCAGGTCGACACCGGCGGCGGGGCGGTCGCGGTACCCCGCCATCCGCGAACCCCCCGTACCGGGGCCCGACGGCCCCCCGGCCCTCAGCCCTGCCGCGCCGGAAGCCGAGGGCTGAGCGTCATGGGGATGTCGTCGGCGGCCCAGAGCACGAAGCGCTCGACGGGGGTGACGTCGTGCCCCGGGACGGGCCGGAAGCGGAAGCGCCTGAGCAGCACGGCCAGGATCAACTCGGCCTCGACCATCGCCAGTTGGGCGCCCTCGCAGGCGCGCGGCCCGAGCCCGAACGGAACGTACGCGAGCCGGGGCCGCCCGGCCGCCTCCTCGGGGGTGAACCGCTCGGGCCGGAACTCCTGGGGCTCGGGCCAGTACTCCGGGTTCAGGTGCACGGCCCAGAACGGGTAGAACACCGTGGTCCCGGCGGGGATCTCGTAGTCGCCGAGCGTCAGGGCGCCGGTGGTGACGCGCGCGCCGTACGGGCCCGGCGGGTAGAGCCGCATCGACTCCTTGAGCACCATCTCCAGGTAGCCGAGGCGCCGCATGTCGGCGTACGAGGGCGCCGCGCGGGCGCCGAGCACGGCGTCCAGCTCGTCGGCGACGCGCTCGGCCACCTCCGGGTGGCGGCCCAGCAGATGGAGGGTCCAGGAGACGGCGACACCGGTGGTGTGGTGGGCGGCGAGCAGCGTCACCATGACGGTGTCGCGGATGCGCGCGGGGGACGCGCCGTCCCGCACGAGCGCCCCGATCAGATCGCTCCGGTCTTCCCGGTCCGCCTGGTCTTCCCGGTCCGCCTGGTCTTCCCGGTCCGCCCGGTCCGCCCGGTCCGCCCGGTCTTCCCGGTCGCCGCCGGAGGCGTGCGCGGCGACGACCTCGTCCACCGTCGCCCGGAGGTAGGCAAGGGCGCGCTCGGCCCGCTCGGCGCGCTCGGCCCGTGTGCCGGGCAGCGGCACGTGGTAGAGGCGCCCCAGGTACTCGGTCAGGACCTCCTCGAACGCGGCGATGACGCGGTCGGGTTCGGTGGCGGCGCCGCCCAGCGCGTACTGGCAGATCATGCGCAGCGTCAGCGCGGTGAGGTCCTTCTGGAGCGGTACGGGGCCGCGGTCGGCCCGCGCCGCCCAGTCGTCGGCGAGTCGTGTCGCCAGCGCGGTGAACCGCGCGAAGTGCCGCTCGTGGGAGGGGCGTCCGGCGAACACCGACAGCAGCAGCCGCCGCCACGGGGCGTGTTCGTCGGCCGGGAGCACCTGGAGGTTCTCCGCCTCGCACAGCGGCGCCAGGAACTCGAACAGCCGCGGCGGCCGTTCGTCGAGGTGGGCCGTGGCCTCCAGCAGGACGGGGTCGGCCACGGACACGGCCATCTCCCCGCCGGGCAGCTGGAACCGTACGACCGGGCCGTAGGTGTCATGCAGCTGCAACTGGTAGAGATGCAGCCCGCCCGCCGCCGTGACAGCGCCGACGCCGCCGTCCGCGCGGGGTTCGGGGCCCGGGATCCGCATGCCACGCCTCCTGGCCGTGCTGTGCCTGACGTCCGTACGCGCTGCCGTTCAGGGCAGGTTAGCCCCGGCGCGGGCAGCCTGGCGATCCCCCGGCGCGGGGCGGCACCCGTGCGCACGGAACCTGCCATACCGCCCCGGATTTTCAGCCAGCGACCATCGGATGTGCAGAAGTGAACGGTTGGCGCTCGTAGCATCGGTGCCCTGCCGTCGCCTCCGTGGCGCCCGGGCCCCCAGGTGGGTGTCGCTGGAACGGGGCCCCGGCCACGCGACGGCGTCCGGTCGGTGACCGGTCCGACCCGGCGAGCATGCCGCACAGCCGGGCGGACCGCGATCCGGTGGTGGGTCGCACCCGGCGCAGCGGGCGCGACCCACCATCTCCCCAGCGGGGACCGCCAGCGCGGTGAGCGATGGCATCCGTAGCCGCGTCTGGCGCGCGTCCGGGCGGTATCCGGGCCGTGTCCGGGGGCGCGTCCGTGATGGCGTACGGAGTCCTCCCCGTCCTCCCCGTCCTCCCCGATGTCTTCCCCGTGCCGCTCCGGTGGTGGAGGATCCCGCCCATGACGCAGCAGCGAACCGGCGGAACGTCGGCGGCCGACGCGGCCGTCGCCTACGTGGCGGCACTGGCCGAACGGCTCGCGGCCGACGGATGCCACGTGGCCGCGGCCACGTGGCGGGACCACGACGTCGTGGTCGGCAGCAGGTCGGACCGCAAGGCGCGGTGGTTCGGCACCAGGTCGGAGCTGTTCGTGTGCGCGTCCGCCGTGCCCGAGGTCGATCAGCCGACGCTGGCCGCGTTCACCGGCTGGGCCCTGGAGCACGCGAAGGGCCTGCGCGGCGGCCTGCCCGGCGCCCGCAACGCCGCGATGGTGCTGCCCGCCCTGGTCAGCGACGACGTCCGGCAGTCAGCGGCGGCGTGGGCCGCCCAGGACGCCCGGGTCCTCGCGGCGACCGTGATCGGGCGGCCGGTCACGGTGGACACGTCGGAGCCGGGGCGGACGCGCGTGGCGCTCTACCGGGGCCGCGCGCGGTACGGGGGGATGTTCACGGGGCACGTCCTGGAGAAGGCGTCGCTGTATTTCCCGTGAGGGCGTGTCGTCTCCCGTGAGGGCTTCGCCCTAGCCGTCGGTCAGCGTCCGCACGACGTCCTGCGCGGTGTCGTACCGCCCCTCGGCGGGAAGCCGCGCGGCGATGTCGAGGAGGCTGTCCGGCGCGTGGTGCGCGCGCAGGGCCGCCAGGATCGCGGCGCGGTCGGCGGGGAAGGGCCCGCGGCCCAGGTGGCGGGCCAGCTCGGAACGGAGTTCCGCCTGCTCGGGCGAGAGTCCGGGCGGGGTCGAGCCCGGCCGGGGCGGGCGCGGCATCCGGTCCACGGCGGGCTGGTCCTCGCCGGGCGGCTCCGGTTCGCGTTCCTCCTGCGCGCGGGTGGCGTGAGCGGCCTTCAACTCGCCCCGCGTCCGCTTCTTCAGCTCGTCGTCCCGCAGCGGGCCCGTCTTGTTCTGTCCGCGGTCGGTCATGGCCGCCCCCAGTCGATCAATCGGTGCGATGGAGTGCAGTGTCATGCGATGGCATGTGATGTCGGGTGGTGTGCGGTGGCGGGCTGCCCGAGGCGTGGGCCGGGCTGCCCGAGGCATGGGCCGGGCCGCCCGCCAGGGGAGGGTCAGGCGGCGGTGCCCGCGACCTCGTCGGCCACGCGCCGGTCCAGCGCGGCCCGCACCAGCGCCGCCGCGAACACCGCGGGGTCCCCGGGCGCCAGCCGCGCCAACGCGTCCTGGTCGTCGGGCAGTTCGAGGCGCCGCGCGCCCTGAAGGGCCTTCTCGTCGAAGTACGGCGCCACCTCGGGCCACGTGCCCTGCGCCTCCCGCAGGAAGATGTCGGCGCCCGTAGGACCGAGGCCGGGGGTGCGGCGCAGCAGCCGCCGCAGGGCCGCGAGGTCGCCGTCGGCACGCGCGCGCAGCTTCCGCAGGTCGCCGCCGTACTCGTCCCGCACGAGCCGCGCGCCGTCGCCGAGCTGGGTCGCCGTGCGCTCGTCGTAGCGCCGGTAGCCGCCGCGGCCGAGCGCGTCGACCCGGTCCTGCCAGGCGGCGTCCGCCATGCGCCGGGGGTCGCGCAGGCCCGCGGCGAACAGCTCGCGGGCGGACGCGACGGCGGCGGAGCCCCGGATGCGGGCGCTCAGCAGGCAGCTCAGGACGAGGAGCTGGTACAGCGGCTGCGGGGTGTCGCGCAGCCGGATCCCGGCGTCCCGCGCGTAGGTCCGCCCGTGGGTGTCGAGCAGGGCCCGTACGACGGCCTCGCGCCGGGACCGCACGGTGGTGCGCGGCGTCATGACGGCTTCAGCGGGTCGTGGCCGAGGGACATCAGCCAGTGCCTGCGGCGCCGGTCGACCGCGCCGGGCGCGCCCTCCTCCCGCTCCCGGGCTTCCTGCCGCTCGCGTGCCTCCTCCGGCTCGCGCGCCGCGCTGACGAGGTCCACCACCTTCACCATGAGGCGGACGTCGTCGTCGGTGAGGTCGGTGCGGCGCTTCTGGAGGATCGCCAGGACGTGGCGGCCCGCCTCCGGGCCCGCCGACTCCGGCAGTGGTTCGCTGTGCTCACCGGCCTCAAGGGTCCTGAGCCAGGCGCTCAGCTCCTGTGAGGTCATGTTCACCACGCGGTGGAACTCGTCCCAGAGCGCGTCGAGTTCGAGAGTGCCGAGGTCGAGGGCGTCGCGTTCGGGAGTGTCGAGGGTGTCGAGGGTGTCGAGTTCACGGGCGGGGACAGTCGGCTTGTCGGCCATGGTGCGGCCTTTCGTCGAGCGCGTCGAATGTCTTCCGGTGTCCGGGTGCCCGCTCAGGCCCCACTCGAACGTGCCCCCGGACATCACCGGACGTCACGGGGAGTCAACGGCGGCACAGTGCCGCGACCGCGTCCGCGTGAGGACGGCGTACAGAGCGGCCGACACCGCGATGCCCGCGGGCAGCGAGACGTCCAGGCCGCCGAGCGCCCGGGCGATCGGGCCGGTGTAGAGGGTGTCGACGCACAGCGACGCCACGGTGACACCGCCCGCCAGGGCGAGCGCGCCCGCCGGGTTGACGCCGGAGGCGTACCAGAAGGGGCTGGCCGGGGACTCGTCCATGAGGGCGGGGCCGTCGTAGCGGTTGCGGCGCAGCACGATGTCCGTGGCGTAGACGGCGGTGGCGGGGCCCAGCAGGGCGACGGTGAGCTGGAGGACGTTGCTCACGGTGTCGAGGAAGTCGGAGACGAGCAGCCCGTACAGGGTCAGCGACACGGCGGCGGCGCCGTCGGCGAGCACGCTCAGCGAGCGGCGGACGCGGATGCCGACGGCCTGGAGGGCGAGGCCCGCGCTGTAGGAGGTCAGGGCGTTGAGGGCGATGGTGCCGAGGACCAGGGACAGCAGGAAGACGGGGTCGAACCAGCCCGGCAGGATCTGCTGGAGCCCGGCCTGCGGATCCGACATGTCGAGCGTGGTCGCGGCGAGCGCCCCCAGGGAGCAGACGGCGACGCCCGGCAGGAAGCCGCCGAGGGCGGTCCAGCCGAGGACGGCCCCCGCCGGGGTGGAGCGGGGCAGGTAGCGGGAGAAGTCGGCGCTGGTGGTGTACGACAGCGGGGCCGCGCCGACCAGGGTGACACCGGAGAACAGGGCGGCCCACAGGCCGGTGCCGGTCAGCGGCGCGGCCGGTGCGTACCCGTAGTCGGCGTGCCGGAACACCCCGAAGGCGACGACGGCGAAGACGGCGCTGAGGGTGAGGGTGATGGGCAGGTAGAGCCGCATGATCAGACCGTGGCCGTAGACCCCGATGGTCAGCGTGAGGGCGGCGATGACCAGGACCACCGCGACCTTGACGCCGGTGGTGACGGCGGTGCCGGTCCGCTCGACGAGGGAGAAGGCGGCGGTCGCGGCGGCGGCCAGGTTCAGGGCGAAGTACGCCACGGAGATCATCCAGCCGACGACCGCGTTGTTGACGCGGTTGCCGCGGACTCCGTACATCGCGCGCGTGATCACCTCGCTGGGCGCGCCCGCCGCCGGGCCGGAGGTGGCGAGCAGCCCGGTGAGGAGCCAGAGCAGGTTGCCGACCACGATCACGGCGAGGGCCTGCCCCAGGGTCAGGCCCATGAGGATCAGGGTGCCGCCGATGACGAGGCTCAGGTAGTTCACGTTCGCCGCCGCCCACACGGAGAACAACCGGCGCGGGTGGCCGTGGCGTTCGTGCTCGGGGATGTGGTCGATGCCGTGGGTCTCCACGCGGCGCGCGCCGTCGGTGCCCGCGGAGGGGAGCGGGGCCGCGTCCGGCGCGGTGCGGGGGCCCTGGTGCGGCTCGGGAATCGTGGACGCCATGCGGCCCCTCCGGATGCTGGTTACCCACCTGCTTGTTTATTGGTCGGACACTCAATAGCATGGATTCCATGACGTCAACCCTCCCGAACAAGCGAATCCGTAAATCTCCAGCGGCCAGACGTGCGGAAATCGTTGCGGCGGCGACAGGTGTCGCCCTGGCCGAAGGCTTGGAGTGCGTCACGCTGCGGCGCGTCGCCGAGGAGCTGGACGTCCGCCCCGGCCTCATCAGCCACTACTTCCCCGCGGTGGAGGACCTGGTCGCCGAGGCCTACGGCACCGCCGTCGGGCGCGAACTCGAGGAACTCCTCCCGGCCGACCGTGCCGACGCCACGCCCACCCGGCACCTGGCCCGCTTCTTCGCCCGGGCGAGCGGGGAGGCGTACGACGACATCAGCAGGCTCTGGCTCAACGCCCGCCACCTCAGCCGCTACCGCCCCGCCCTGCGCGCCCGCGTCACCGCCCAGGAGACCGCCTGGCGCGACCGGCTCGAAGCGGTCATCCGCGACGGCGTCGAGCGGGGCGAGTTCCACACCCCCGACCCGCTGCTGACGGCCATTCAGATCCTGGTCGTCATCGACGGCCTCGGCATGCTCGTCAACAGCGACACCCCCGCCGGGGAGCCCCCCGAGGTCCGCGACCTGCCCGCCGCCACGGCCGAACGCGAACTCGGCCTGAGCCCCGGCACGTTGAGCGCCGCCACCCCCGAGTGACCCCTCCCGCGCCGTCCCGCACCGTGCGGCATCAGGCGGCGCGACCCCGCACGACCCCAAGGAGCCACCGTGCGCACCTCCCTCGTCCTCCTCTCGGCCCGCCTGCTCGACCCGGCCACCGGCGAACTCCTGCCGCAGGACGCGCTCGCCGCGACCGCCGGACGCATCACCGCGCTCGGCGACAGCGCCGAGATCCGCGCGCTCGCCGACCCCTCGACCGAGGTCATCGACCTGAAGGGCGCGGTGGTCACGCCCGGCCTGGTCGACGGCCACACCCACCCCGTCACCGGCGCCGAACTGACCCGCGGCCTCGACCTGTCCGGCTGCGCCGACCTCGCCCAGGTGCGCGCGGCCCTCGCCCACGCCGTACGCGAACTGGCCCCCGGCGCCTGGCTGCACGGCTGGGGCCTCGACCCCAACGTCTTCGCGGGCGGCCCCGTCGGCACCGCCCCCTTCGACACCGTCCTCGACGGCGTGCCCGCGCTGCTGCTGCTCTTCGACGCCCACTCCATGCTGGCCAGCCGCCGCGCCCTGGAGCTGGCCGGGGTCGACGGGCCGCGCACCTTCGACCAGGCCACCGCCGAGGTCGTGTGCGACGCCGACGGCCGACCCACCGGACTCCTCCTCGAAGACGCCGCCTGCGCCCTCGTGGAGCGCGTCGCCCCCAGGCCCACCCACGAGGAGCGCCGCGAGCGCCTCGCCGCCACCCTGCGCGCCATGGCCGCCGCGGGCCTCACCGGCGGCCACGTCATGGACGCGGGCGGCGACAGCCTCGCCTTCTACGCCGAACTCGACGCCGCCGGACAGCTCCCGCTGCGCCTGCGCGTCGCCCCCTGGTGCCAGCCCGGCACCGACGCCGACGGTCTGCGCGCCCTCATCGACCAGCAGGGCACCGGCGGCCGACTGTGGCGCACCGACGGCGTGAAGATCTTCATGGACGGCACCATCGACAACGGCACCGCCTGGCTGGAGCACCCCGACTGCCACGGCGAGTCCCGCCACGCCTTCTGGCCGGACCCCGAGGAGTACACCCGCGTCATCGCCGCCCTGCACGCGGCCGGGGTGCCCACCGCCACGCACGCCATCGGCGACGCCGCCGTACGCCACGTCCTCGACGCCGTCGAGAAGGCCCAGGCCGAGGAGGGCCGCCCGGTGCGCCACCGGGTCGAGCACATCGAGACCGTCCCCGACGACACCCTGCGCCGCTTCGCCGAACTCGGCGTCATCGCCTCCATGCAGCCCACCCACTGCTGCGACTTCACCCGCGCCGACCACACCGACAACTGGTCGCGCCGCCTCGGCGAGGAGCGCGCCGCCCGCGCCTGGCGCTGCCGCGACCTGCACGACTCCGGCGCCGTCGTCGTCCTCGGCTCCGACTGGCCCATCGCCCCCTTCCCGCCGCTCGGCGTCATGGCCGGGGCCCGCCACCGCAGGCCGTCGCGCGACCTCAGCCAGCCCCCGCACGGCCCGGAGCAGGCCCTCACCGCCCTGGAGGCCCTCCAGGGCATGACCGTCAACGCCGCCCACGCGGCGGGCGAGGAGCACGAGGCGGGCCGCATCGCCGTCGGCCACCGCGCCGACCTGACCGTCCTCGCCGCCGACCCGCTCACCACCGCGGCCACCGACCTGCCGGACCTGCCGGTGCTGCTCACCGTCCTCGACGGGACGCCCACGCACCGCGACGCGAGCGTGTGAGCGGGCACCGCTCGGCGCCTGAGAGAATGCTGTATATGGCACATAACAGCGAGGTGATCACCCCCGACGGCCCTGACCAGGCGCGGTCCCTGGCCGTCGTGGCCGCCGTCGTCGTCCGGGACGGGCGGCTCCTGGTAGTGAGCAAGCAGGCGGCGCCGGAGGTCTTCTACCTGCCCGGCGGCAAGCCCGACCCCGGGGAGCAGCCGCTGGCGGCGCTCGCCAGGGAGCTGGACGAGGAGCTGGGCGCCCGCCCGGTGGCGCCCCGCTTCCTGGCCGAGGTCCGGGCGCTCGCCGCGCTGGAGGGCGTGCCCATGACGATGACGGTGTACGCCGCCGACCTCGACCGCGAGCCCCGGATCGCCGCCGAGCTGGCGGACCTGCGCTGGATCACCGGCGGCGAGCCGGACGTGCGGCTCGCCCCGGCGGTGCGCGACCAGGTCCTGCCGCTGCTCGCGGCGAACGGCCTGCTGGCCCGCGGCTGATCCCGGCCGGGCCTTCAGGGACCGGCGAAGGCCGGGGCGGCGGTCAGCGCCGCCTCGGCCAGCGCGGCCGCTCCGGTCACCCGGGCCCGCGCGACCGTCTCGGCCGGGTCGAGGCGGCCCCCGACGAGCAGGCAGAACTCCACCGACCCCAGGGCGAGACCGGCGTCCGGCGGACGCGACGGCGCCTCCTCACCGGCCTCGCCCACCAGCCAGGTGCCGCCCCCGCGCCCCGAGAGGTCCACCCGCAGCACGCGCTCGCCCAGCGGCGTGCCCCGCATCCGCAGGGCGAGCGGCAGCAGCCGGACGCCGAGGGCGCACATCCGCGTCAGGTTGCGGGCGGCGGGCGGCGGCAGCCGACGGCCCGTGGCCAGCGCGATGTCACGGGTGTGGATCCACGTCTCGAAGGCCCGCCCGGTGGTGTGGTCGGCGACGGCCAGCGGCGGGCCGCCCGCGAAGGACAGCCGGTCCTCCGGCGCGTGCGCGCTCCCGGCTCCCGCCGCCTCGTCCGCCCCGCGGACGAGGACGCCGTGCAGCGCGTCGGCCTGCGCGCGCCAGGCCGCGCGGACGGCTTCGGGGGGCTGCCGGGCCGCCCAGTCGGTGTACGACCGGGTGCGGGCGGGGACGGTGGTGCCGGGCAGGTCCAGCGGGCCGCGTGCGGTGGCGTCGAGTGCCCCGGTCAGGAGGCTGTCGGTCGCCGCGAGGTGGGCGACCAACTGCGCCACGGACCAGCCCTCCACGGTGGGCGCCCGCCACTCCGCGCCGCCCAGGTCGCGCAGGACGGCGTCCAGAGTGGCCACGTGGTCCGTGTACGGGCGCACATGGGCCGGGACGTCACGGGGCGCGGGCGGCCGACGCGTGCGGACGCGGGAGGCGAGGCGGTCGTACGCGGCGGGGCGCGGGGAGCGGCGGGACGGACGGGAGGCGCCGCCGAGCGGCACGGGACGCGCGTACGGAGCCTCACCGTACGGAGCTTCACGTTCGTACGGAGATTCGTACGGAGACTCGGCCTCGTGTGGCGCCCTCGCGGCGAGGGAGGCGACGGCCGGATACAGCTCGCGCACCTCCGTCGTGCAGGCGGCGCACCGCTCCACGTGGGCCGCCACGGCGGAACTCTCCGCCGCGGAGCAGGCGTCGAGGAGCCAGGCGCCCAGTAGGGGCGCCAGCGCGGCGTGTTCGTCGGGTGCGGGGTGGGGCGCACCGCTCATGGCGTGATCCCTTCCTCCGCGAGTGCCGCAGCCAGCGCCCGCAGCGCCGCCCGCAGGCGGGTCTTGGCGGTTCCTTCGGGGATGCCGAGGTCACCGGCCACCTGACGGTAGGTACGGCTTCCGTAGTAGGCGAGGAGCAGCGGTGTGCGCAAGGTGTCGGGCAGCCGGGCCGCGGCGGAGCGGACGCCGAGGGCCTCCAGGCGCGCGGTCACCGTGTCGGCGGTCTCGTCGCCCGGGGGCGGCGGGTGCCGCTCGGCGGTCCTGCGGTGCCGTTCCTCGTGGCGGACCCAGTCGACGGCGCGGTGGTGGGCGACCACGGCGAGCCAGGCGCGCAGCGGGCCGCGGGCCGGGTCGTAGGACAGCGGGCGCTCCCACAGCCGGGCGAAGACCTCCTGGACGACGTCGTCGGCGGCGGTGGGGTCGCGGGTGATGCGCGTCGCGAGGGCGCGCACCAGCGGGGCGTACCGCTCGTAGATCTCGCGGAACGCGTCCTCGTCGGCGGCCAGCAGCAGGGCCTGGATCTCCAGGCGGTCCTCGGGGACCGCCGCGGTCGGGATGCCGGGCTCGTGCCGGGGCCGCGCCTCGCGGGAGGCGGCCATGCGCGCAGTCTCCTCGTGAAGGACGGGTTCCGGGAGCCCTGGGCGACACGGGTGGCCACGACTAGCCGATGAGGGCCTGAGTGATCTGACGGGTGGTCTGTGCGGCGACGCGCGGGTCGACGGCGGCATAGGAGACGTAGGCGTTGAGCCCGGTGGCGAGGGCCCAGCCGCGTCCGCGCAGCCAGGTGGCGTCGTCCACGCCGAGGGCGGCGCGGAAGGCGGCGCGGGACCGCGCCGACATCAGGGTGTGGGCGACGATCAGGTCGCGGGCCGGGTCGCCGAGGCCCAGCTCGCCGAAGTCGATGACCGCGCTGAGGCGGCCGCCGGTGGTCAGCAGGTTGCCCGTGTGGAAGTCGCCGTGCACCCACACCGCGGGGCGGTCCCACGCCGGGGCCCCGAGGGCCGCGTCCCAGAGGGCGGTCAGGGCGGCGGCGTCGAAGGCGCCGTCGACCTCGGCGATGGCGGCCCGGGTCGCGGCGTCCCGGTCGGCGAGCTGACCGAGGGCCTCGGGCGGCGCGCCGTCCTCGGACGTGAACCCCCACAGGGCGGTGAGGAACTCCGCCAGCGCCACGGCGGCCTCGCCCGAGTCCGCGAGGGCCTCGACGGTCGCCACGTCGCCGTCCAGCCAGCGGGACACCGCCCACGGCCACGGATAGCCGAGGTCCGGCCGCCCCACCGCGACCGGTACGGGGACGGCCAGGGGCAGGCGCGGGGCGAGCCGGGGCAGCCACGCGGACTCCTTCTCGGCCTGCGTGATGGCCCCGGAGTGCCGCGGGAGCCGCACGGACAGCTCCGCGCCGAGCCGGTGGATGACGTGGTCCGAGCCGGACGGGTCCACCAGCGTCAGCGGAAGACCCGCCCACTGCGGGAACTGTGTGTCCACCAGGCGCCGGACCAGCGCCGTATCGACGGCGGGCCGCGGGTCGTCGGTGTCCCCGGCCGGTGCCGTGGCTCTGGCTGTCACAGAAGTCGCTCCCGCGGTCGGCCCCCTGCGGTCAGCGGGCGGTCGGGATCATCACAGCGCGTGGCGGGGGCGGATGTCGACGGATTTTCCCCACCGCCGCTCACCCGCCCCCGCTGACCGGCTTCAGGGGCGTTCCGTCACCGGCACGGACTTGTCGACCGGCGGCCCCGACGGCCCGCGCCCGGTGTCCGGCTCCTGGCTGCTGCGGTTGAACACCAGGATCGAGACGACGATGACCGCGAACCCGGCGATCTCCGCGCCGGTCGGGCGCTGGCCGAGCGCGGGCCAGGCGATCAGCCCGGCCGCGATCGGCACGCCGTAGAAGTACGACGCCACCCGGTCCGCGCTCTCGGAGCGCATCAGGACGAACAGCAGGCTGAGCGCGCCGATCGACACCCCGACCGACATCCACAGCTCCGACAGGACGAGCTGCGAGGTCCACCGGATCACGCCCTTCTCGAAGATCAGGGCGCCGACGAGCATGACGACCGCCGACGAGCCGGACTGCACGAACCCGTTGATCAGCAGGTGCGTGCCGGGGTTCTTCACCTGGTAGTAGAACTGCCCGGTGGACAGGCCGACCAGGCCGAGCACCCCGAAGGCGACGTTGGTGGGCGTGAGCCCCGACGACGACGCCAGGCCCTGGTACACCGTGATGGCGACGCCGAGGAGACCGCCGACCAGGGCGATGACGGACAGCGGCCGGACCTTCCGCGCGGTCACGACGGAGACCATCAGCCACACCAGGAGGGGCTGGAGCGCGATGATCAGCGCCGAGACCGCGGGCGTCATGCCCTGGTCGAGCGCGTAGAACACCCCGGCGGAGAAGACGCCCTGGAGCAGGATGCCGCTGATGACCAGGTGCCGGTAGCCGGAGCGCGGCCAGCGGATGCGGAAGCACACGATCAGCGCGAGCAGGATGACCGCGGTCATGCCGAACCGGATGGCCAGGTAGTAGAAGGGCTCCGCGTAGGGCAGCCCGTACCGGCCGCCCACGAAACCTGATCCGTAGATGATGACGAACACCGACGCGATCAGCGAAACCCTGAGCTTAGTGTTGCCGTTGGGCACTAGTGCGTTCCCACCTTGGAGTTGACAGTGATCTTGGTGGTGCGCGGGCGGGGCGCGCCGGTGGCCGCCGGGGGCTCGGCGAGGCGCCCGGCCAGCTCGTACTCGTTGACGAGGCCGACGATGTCGTTCTTCAGGACGGCGACCGCCTTGGGGTGGTCGGCCTCGTCCACGGCCAGGCGGGCGTGGGGCGCGGGGGACCGGGAGGCCTTCGCCAGCGCGCCGATGCCGTACATCCGCGACAGGATGCGGCCGAGGATGACGATCCGGTCCTGCGACGGCGCCTCGGTGAGATGGCTGAGGTTGACGTCGGTGAGGTGGCAGAACGCGGCTTCCAGATAGGGGAAGCGGCCGACGAACTCCAGCGGCGAGCGCAGCCCCGACTCCTCGAAGCGGCGCAGGAACAGGTGTGCCAGGTGCTGGCACAGCAGGTCGTTCGTGCCGTCGAAGACGGTGTAGACGCGCGCGTCGAGCAGCGCGTACGCGGCGATGTTGTCCGGCGCGCCCACCCGGTAGCCCTCGCCGCCGCAGAGCTGCTGGTAGTCGATGGCGGACTCCAGCATGAGTTCGGAGGCGAGGACCTTGGTCGCGAGGGAGGCGAACATGCTCTCCTCCAGGTCCGTGAAGTAGTCCTCCGCGAGCAGCAGGTGCCGGTACAGCGCGTTGCACACGACGTAGTTCTGCCGGATGCGGTTCACCTTGTAGCGCACGTAGTCGATGTCGTGCAGCGTGGCGTCGCCGATCCTGCGGCCGGTGGTCTGGCGGAGCGCCTCGGTGCTCAGGCGGCGCAGGAAGCCGCTGGCCATGGCGGCCTTGCTGAACCGCGAGCCGCACAGGATCTCGGCGGCGTCGCCGAGGCCGGGGCGGGTCTTGGCGAGCCGGTAGTGGCGGGGGACGCGCAGGTCCAGGGTGTTGAGCCCGTAGCCGAGGTTCTTCAGGCCCAGGCTGTCGTAGACCTCGGTGGTGACGAACCCGCCGTCCGACCGCTTGTGGGCGAAGTACGCGAACTCCTTGCGCTCGGGGTGCTTGGCGCAGATGATCCACCAGTCGGCCTGCTCGCTGAAGGCCTGCCAGTGCTTGGTGCCGGTGATGCGGTAGGTGTCGCCGTCCTCGTGGTACGTGGTCCGCATCCGCGCCAGGTTGGAGCCGCTGCTCGGTTCGGTGAAGGCGAGCCCGCCGATGACCGGGTGGTGCAGGAAGTCGTCGAAGACCTCCTCCTTCAGCACGTCGTCCCCGCTGGACGCCACGTTGCGGAGGAACAGCACCGTGACGATCATCGTGTACATGCCCATCGGCAGATTGCGCTCGGACATGATCTCGATGATCTCGCACATCTCCCGGTGGCTCTCGCGGCCGCCGTACTCGCGGGGGATGGCCGGTAAGTAGAGTCCGAGGTCGACGAGTTGCCGCAGGCTCTCCTTGGGCAGCGGCTCCTGGGGGAGGCGGGCGCTGTCGAAGGCGTCGATGCCGCGCCGGAACTGCTCCAGGAACGCGGATGTGTCCAGGTCCAGCAACGGGTTGCGGGGCACACTCATGGCATTGGTCCCATCTCGATCAGCACAAGGTTCTGGCGGCGCGCACGGCTTGTGGCGGCACGCCTGCCGCGCGCGGCGCGGGTCGCGCGGCGCGTGGAGGTCCGGACGTGCGTGGGCGGAGGTGCTAGAGCCTGGTCAGTTCGTCCCGCAGGTGGTCCGGGATGCTCGTGGTGGTCTCCCTCTCGTAGTCGAAGTGGACCATCACGCAGGTGCCGTGGGCGACTTCGGCGCCGTTCTGCGTGGCGGTCTGCTCGATGGTGAGCGACGTGTTGCCGAGCTTCGCCACCTTGGTCTCGATGGTGACGTCGGCGGACGCGACGATCTGCCGGACGAAGTCGATCTCGTACCGGCGCAGGATGAGGGAGAGGTCACGCATGTTGGGCTCTTTGCTGAACAGCCGGAAGATCGGCAGCCGTCCGTGCTCGAACCAGACGGGTACGGCGGAGTTGGTGACATGGCCGAGCACGTCGACTTCGGAGAAACGAGGTGAGATCGTCACCTTCACGTTCTGCCCCTTAGTGCGCTGAGGGTTCGGTGTGCGCCGAGTGGTCGACTCGGCGTCGCGGCACGCCTGTTGGGCGTGGCGGGCGAGGGGGTGGGGTGAGGGGTGCGGTGGGGGCGCCGTGCCCGGGGGCGCGGCGCAGGGGTCGAGCGTCCTTAGAGCCCGGCTGTCCCGCGGTGACAGGAGTGGCGACGGATGTAGCTGAGTCTGGACCACTCGGCGGGCTTGATCATGGCTGTGTCGACCCCGTTGCTCTCGGGCACCGCTACCCCATATCGACGACATCAGAAGGTCGCGCGCACGAGCCGCGCGGCCCGCTGACCTACGTATCTGACCGGGAATGCGAACGTCTGCGAACGTCAGCGAAGAGAGCGTTCCCGCTGACGTGTGAATACTGCATCAAGTTCATGATCATTAGCGACCGCTGGCGGGCTTTGGCTCAAAACCGAGCGGTCCGATCGGGGTCTCCCGTGCTCCGCCGCAGGTCGGGTGAGTGGGGGCTCGCGGTCTTCGGGAGGCGCGTGACCAGGGGATCGCGGTCGGCTTCGCGCCACGCGACGGCGACGCGCGTGCGGGTGCCCGCGGGGGAGACGCGGCGGAAGGCGACGCCTTTGAGGCGGATGCGGCGGACGCTCGCCGGGGGGCGTTCGGGGTGCTCCATGCGCCCAGACGTATCAGGGCACCCCGTACGCCGCTGTCAGGGCGCCCCATACGCCCGGGGATGCCGGGTGCTGCCGGACGCCGTATTAGACGTATCCGCGCTGGTCACCTAGCGTTCGGCGCATGACAGAGCGACGCGCGATCCTCAGCGGCTCGACGTTCGAGGAGCAGATCGGCTACGCCCGTGCCGTGGTCGACGGCGACTGGGTGCACGTGTCCGGCACGACCGGCTTCGACTACGCCACCATGACGATCTCCGACGACGTGGTGGAGCAGGCCGAGCAGTGCCTGCGCAACATCGAGGCGGCGCTCGCCGAGGCCGGTTGCGGCTTCGCCGACGTGGTCCGGGTGCGCTACCTGCTGCCCGAGCGCGCGGACTTCGAACCCTGCTGGCCGGTCCTGCGCCGCCGCTTCGGCGACGTCCGCCCGGCGGCGACGATGCTCGTGTGCGGCCTCGCCGACCCCCGCATGAAGATCGAGATCGAGGTGTACGCGCGCCGGGCCGCCGCGTGACGGCCCGGCCGCCAGGGCCGACGAGGGCGGGTGCGTGGTGCCCACGCACCCGGAACCTCCGGCTCAGCCCGCGTACACCTTGCCGTCCTTGACCGTGAAGTGCGCCGGGTCGGAGCAGCCGATCGACGGCGTGACCAGCAGGCTCACGGTCAGCGGCGCGGGCTCGGTGCTGGCCGTGGAGAACTCGCAGACGGCGCCCCTGCCGGTGAGCGGGTACCAGAACCAGCCGTCGACCTCGCCCACGGTCACGCGGTCGGACTCCTTCCAGGCGCCGTCGGCCTGCTTGTAGACCTGGAGGCGCACGGAGGCGGCGTACTCGTCCTGCGTGGAGCGCAGCGCGGTCAGCGTGACCTTGTAGTCGCTGCCGAGGACGGACGACGCGATCGTCTGCGTCCGCGGTGCCGCGGTGCCCGCGCTGGACGGTGCGGCAGCGGCGGCGCCGAGGCCCACGGCCATGAGGAGGGCAGCGGCCACGGCCGTGCCACGACGGGTGCGGATGCGGTTCAGGCTCATGTGTTCCCCCGTTGGAACGAGTGCGGAGACGCCGATGGCGAAGGTGCCGGTGGCGCGGGTGTCAGTGACGAAGATGCCAGTGACGGAGGCGTCAGAGAGGAAGACACGCCACCGGGCGCGGGGGTTGTACGGGTCGTGCGGCTGATGCGGCAGCCGTGGGCGGACGCGCGCACCCGACCGCATCGGGCAGGGAATGTCGGGTGCCGCGGGGGATCGCCCGCCTAGCGTGGCGAGCACGAAAGAGGAAGGAGGCCGGGCGTGCTGGAGCGGCTCAACCAGGCCCTGGAGCTGATCGAGCGGCGGCTCGACCGGGAGATCGACGTGGCTGAACTGGCGCGCGTCGCGGCCACGTCGGAGTACCACCTGCGCCGTCTGTTCTCCGCGCTCGCGGGCGTTCCGCTGTCGGAGTACGTGCGGCGCCGACGGCTCACGGTCGCGGGCGCCGAGGTGCTCGCCGGGCGCGAGCCGCTGCTGGCCATCGCGGTGCGCTACGGCTACGGCTCCGGCGAGGCGTTCGCCCGGGCGTTCCGCGCCCTGCACGGCGTCGGACCCGGCGAGGCCCGCCGCACCGGCGCCGCGCTCGTGGCCCAGCCCCGGCTGTCCTTCCGCCTCACCGTCGAAGGGAACAGCAGCATGCGCTACCGCGTCGTGGACCGGCCGGGCTTCCGCGTGGTGGGCCGCAAGGCCCGCGTACCTCTGGTGCACAGCGGACCGAACCAGGCGATCGTCGACTTCGTCCGCGGCATCGACCCGCGGGACGTGGAGCGGCTTGAGGAACTGTCGGACGACGAGCCGCGGGGCGTCGTCGCGGTCTGCGACGACCTGGACCCGAGCCGCGCCGAAGGCACCGAACTCGACTACTACCACGGGGTGATCACCTCGGCCGACGCCCCGGAGGGGACGGTCGTCCTGCCCGTCCCCGAGGGCACCTGGGCGGTGTTCACCACCTCGGGGCCCGTGCCGCGGGCCATCCAGGAGCTGTGGCGGGACGTGTTCACGCAGTGGTTCCCGTCCAACCCGTACCGCAGCCGCCCCGGCCCCGAGATCCTGCGCACCCGCATGTCCCCGGACGGGGCGGAGGCGGACGCAGAGCTGTGGCTGCCGGTGGAGCGCGAAGGGGACCGGGCGAGGGGCTGACGGCCGCCCCGGGGCTCAGCCGCCGCGGGGCTCGGTCGCCCTGGGGCTCAGCCGCCCTGGGGCTCAGCCGTCGCGGAGCCCAGTCGCCGCGGGGCTCGGTCGCCGTAGGGCCTCAGTCGCCGCCGCGCGGCGCCCCGTGCGCGGCGTCCCGCACCAGGCCGAGGAGGCGCCCGGCGCGCCCGGCGTCCTCGTCGTGGGCCGTGGCCAGCGCGATGCCGGTGACCAGGTGGACCAGGTCGTCGGCGGTCAGGTCGGCGCGGGCCGTGCCGTGCTCCTGCGCCCGGGTGAGCAGGGCCGCCGCCGCGTCCAGGATCAGCCGGTGGCAGTCGAAGCCGGTGACGCCTGGCTCGTCGACCATCACGGCGCTGCCCATGCCCTGATGGGCCCGGGCGTGCGCCAGGAACGCGGCCAGCCACTCGGCCAGGGCGTCGTCGGGGGACTCGGCTCCACGCAGCCCCTCCGCCCGCTCGCACAGCGCCTGGACGCGGTCCCTGAGCACCGCCGACAACAGCGCCTGGCGGTGGGGGAAGTGGCGGTACAGCGTCCCGGGGCCCACTCCGGCGCGGCGGGCGATCTCATTGAGGGACGCCCCCGGGCCCGCCTCGGCGAACACCTCCTGCGCGGCGGCCACCAGGCGCTCCCGGTTGCGGCGCGCGTCCGTGCGGCGCGGCGCGTCCAGGCCGCGCCCGCTTCCCGGCGTCATCGATGTCATCGATCGTCCTGCCCTTCGGAGCGGGGTGGCCCTGCGGGGATAGCCAAGCGGAGAAGTTCTCCGTATCGTAGCCGACGTCAACCGGAGAGGTTCTCCGGAAAGCGTGATCAAAGACGTGATCAAGGAGTGGGCATGACGGACGGCGCCGCGACACAGCTCGGCCGGGTCGGGATCTGGACCTTCGCCTACGACGGGCAGCCCGCCGGGCGGGTGCGCGAATCGGCCGCGGAAGTGGAGGAGTTGGGCTACGGCGCGCTCTGGTACGGAGAGGCGTTCGGGCGCGACGCGGTGGGCCAGGCCTGGCTGCTGCTCTCCGCGACCCGGCGTGTCACCGTCGCCTCCGGCATCGCCAACATCGCCTTCCGCGAGCCGAACACCACGGCCGCCGCGGAGCGCGCGCTCGGCGAGGCGTTCCCCGGCCGCTACGTCCTCGGCCTCGGCGGGCACCGCGTCGACGCCACCGTGCACGAGGTGGACGGCTACCCCGTGCCGACCCGCGGCAGGGCAGTGCACACCCTGCGCGCCTACCTGGACTCCATGGACGCCGCCCCCGCGCACGGCCCCGCACCGGACCCGGCGCCGCGCCGCGTCCTCGCCGCCCTCGGCCCGAAGACGCTGGCCCTGGCCGCCGCGCGCACCTGGGGCGCCCACACCTACTTCGTGCCCGCCGAGCACACCGCGCGGGCCCGGCAGATCATGGGCCCGGACGCGTGCCTCGCCGTCGAGCAGGCCGTGGTGCTCGACACGGACCTCGACCGGGCCCGCGAGGTGGCCGCGCGGCACGTCGCCGGATACCTGGCCATGGCACCCCACCAAGAAGCCAACGTGCGCCGCCTCGGCTTCGGCGACGAGGACATCGTCGGCGGCCCCAGCCGCCGCCTGCTGGACGCGATCGTCGCCTACGGGGACACGGACGCGATCCGCCGCCGCGTGGAGCGGCACCTCCAGGCCGGGGCCGACCACGTCTGCCTCCAGGTGCTGACCGCCGATCCGTCCGGGCTGCCGGAGCGGGAGTGGCGCGAGCTGGCCCCCGCCGTCGCGGGCACGGCCCTGGCGGGCGCCGCCGGGTAACCCGGGCCGCCCTCCGCGGCCGCCGGTCCCGCCTACTGGCCGACGCGCCCGTCCACGCACTCCCGCAGCAGGTCCGCGTGCCCGCAGTGCCGGGCGTACTCCTCGATCATGTGGACGATCAGCTCGCGGATCGCGATGCCGTCCTTGCCGACCC
This sequence comes from Streptomyces sp. G45, assembly GCF_049542095.1. Taxonomy (NCBI): domain Bacteria; kingdom Bacillati; phylum Actinomycetota; class Actinomycetes; order Kitasatosporales; family Streptomycetaceae; genus Streptomyces; species Streptomyces sp. G45. Next base: position 8,626,736 of record NZ_JBMUZU010000001.1, read on the forward strand.
GCTCGCCCAGGTCCGGGTGCTCGGCCAGCGCCGCGTCGAGCGCGGCCTGCTCGCGCGCCAGGTCGGCGTACGCGGCGTCGACCACCGCCTGGTCGGCGACGGCCCCGTGGAAGTCCGCGTCGCGCGCGCCGTACAGCTTCGGCAGCGGCTCGCCGTCGGTGATCCAGTTGCGCCAGTCCCGCTCCACCTCGGCGAGGTGCCGCACCAGGCCGAGCAGCGACATCGTCGACGGGGGCACCGAACGGCGGGCCAGCTGCTCCGGGTCCAGGCCCTCGCACTTCATCAGCAGGGTGATGCGGTAGTTCCGCAGGAAGTCCTGGAGCGTCGGCAGTTCGCCGTCCGGGCTGACGCCGTCGCTGTCGCGGGGGTCGTCGTCCGGGTCGGTCCACATGTCGGGATAGACGGTCGCCTGGGTCCAGCGCTCGGGGTGATCATTCATGCGCACATGGTCGTGCGCGGGGGCCGGGCCCGCCAGTGGTTTGTTGCCGGGACCCGCCACCGAAGCCGCCCCTGACCAGGAACTGCTGTCAGGGGCGGGGGAGTTGGTGTGGCAGGCTGTGCGCAGCCGTCGGCGGGCGGCGGGGGCATCGGGGCCCTCGCGCCCGCACGGCCGTGGAGAGGAGCGTCGCGTGAGGCAGGACGGCATACGTGCCGGGGAGATCGACACGAGCAGACCGCACCCCGCGCGGATCTACGACTACCTGCTGGGCGGCAAGGACAACTACGAGGTGGACCGGCGCGCCGGGGAGGACCTCGTGGCCGCCGCGCCCGAGGCCCGCATCGGCGTCCGGGCGAACCGCGCCTTCCTCCAGCGCGCCGTGCGCCACGTGGTCGGCGGCGGCGTCCGCCAGCTCCTCGACATCGGCACCGGCCTGCCCACCCCGCCCAACGTCCACGAGACGGCGCGGGCACTGGCGCCGGACGCCCGCGTCGCGTACGTCGACAACGACCCGATCGTGCACACCCACGCCAACGCCCTGCTCGGCGGCTCCGACGCGACCAGCACCGTCCTCGCCGACCTGCGCGACCCGCGGGCCGTCCTGGACCACCCCGACGTGCGCCGCGTCATCGACTTCGACCGGCCCGTCGCCCTGCTCCTCGTCGCGATCCTGCACTTCGTCACCGACGCGGAGCGGCCCGAGCGGATCGTCGCCACCCTGCGGGACGCGCTGGCCCCCGGAAGCTGTCTGATCCTGTCGCACGCCACCGGCGACTTCGCCGACCGCACCGCCGCGCAGGCCGTCTACAGCAAGGCCACCGCCACCCTGAACCTGCGCTCCCGCCCCGAGGTCGAGCGGTTCTTCGACGGCTTCGACCTCGTCGAACCGGGCCTGGCGCAGGTCCCGTACTGGCGCCCCGACGCCCCGCCGCCCCCCGGAAGCGAGACCATCGGCTTCTACGGAGGCGTGGCCCGCAAGCCGGGCGGCCCCGCCGCGTGACGGCGCCCCGCCGAAATTCCGTCGACGCCAGCGCTCCCCCTGTGTGACGGTTCTCCCTGAACCACCCCTCACGACGAAGGAGCCGAGCCGGATGCGCCGACCGTTCATGTCCCCCACGAAAGGAACGACCATCGACCTGAAGGACATGACGCTCTGTGCGCACCACGCCACGCACGCTCAACCTGGGAATCCTCGCCCACGTCGACGCCGGTAAGACCAGCCTGACCGAGCGGCTGCTGTACGCGGCCGGGGTCATCGACGAGATCGGCAGCGTCGACGCCGGAAGCACCCGCACCGACACCCTGGACCTGGAACGCCGCCGCGGCATCACCATCAAGTCCGCCGTGGCCAACTTCCCGCTGGGCGACGGGGACGCGGCGGTCTCCGTGAACCTGGTCGACACGCCCGGCCACCCCGACTTCATCGCCGAGGTGGAGCGTGTCCTCGGCGTCCTCGACGGCGCCGTGCTCGTCGTGTCCGCCGTGGAAGGGGTGCAGCCGCAGACCCGGCTCCTGATGCGCACGCTCAAGCGGCTCGCCCTCCCCACGCTGGTGTTCGTCAACAAGGCCGACCGGCGCGGCGCCGACGACCAGCGGGTCCTGGCGGAGATCGAGCGGAAGCTCCGCGTGCCGGTGCTCCCCATGGGGCGGATCGCGAGCGGCCTCGGCACGCGCGCCGCCCGCGCCGAGGCCTTCGCCCCGGACGACCCCGCGTTCACCCGGCGCCTGCTCGACACCCTCACCCTCCACGACGACGCCCTGCTCCAGGCGTACGTGGCCGACCCGCGCGCCGCCACACACGCACGGCTGCGCACCGCGCTCGCCGCGCAGACCCACGCGGGGCGGGTGCACCCGGTGTACGTCGGCTCGGCCATCACCGGCACCGGCATCGCCGACCTCGTCGACGGAATCAAGGACCTGCTGCCCGCCGCGCCCGGCGACGCCCAAGGACCGCTGTCGGGGCGGGTGTTCAAGGTGGAGCGCGGCGAGGGCGGCGAGAAGATCGCGTACACCCGGCTGTTCTCCGGTCGGCTCCACGCCTACGAGCGCGTCCTGGTGGCGGGCGCGGAGGCGAAGGTCACCGACGTGGCGGTCTTCGAACGGGGCGCGGTGACACGCGGGACGGCGGCGCGCGCCGGGTCCATCGCGATGCTGCGCGGCCTCGGCTCCGTACGCATCGGGGACGTGATCGGCCGGGAGCCGGACGGGCGGGCGTACGGCCACGTCTTCGCCCCGCCGTCCCTGGAGACCGCCGTGGTGCCCGCCGACCCCGCCGACCAGGGCGCCCTGCACCTGGCCCTCACCCAACTCGCCGAGCAGGACCCGCTGATCGGGCTGCGCCAGGACGCGGGCGGCCGTGAGCTGTCGGTGTCCCTGTACGGAGAGGTGCAGAAGGAGGTGCTCGCCGCCACCCTGGCCGACGAGTACGGCATCGCGGTCTCCTTCCGCGCGACCACGCCGATCTGCGTCGAGCGGGTCAGCGGCACCGGAGCCGCGTACGAAGTCCTCGACCACGACGGGAACCCGTTCTACGCCACGGTGGGACTGCGCGTCGAGCCGGGAGAGGACGGCGGCGGCGTCGTCTTCCGCCGGGAGGTCGAACTCGGCTCGCTGCCGCCCGCCTACATGCGGGCCGTCGAGGAGACCGTCCACACCACGCTGCGGCAGGGCCTGTACGGCTGGCGGGTGCCCGACTGCGTGGTGACGATGACCCACTCCGGCTTCTGCAGCATCCGCAGCACGGCCGGTGAGTTCCGCGGTCTGACGCCGCTGGTCCTGATGGGCGCGCTGCGCCGGGCGGGCACGGTCGTGCACGAGCCGATGCACCACTTCCGCCTGGAGCTGCCGCAGGAGGCGTACGCGCCCGTGTCCCTGGCGCTCGCCCGCCGCCGCGCGGTGCCGGGACCGCCGGTCGCCCACGGTGACGCGTACGTCGTCGAGGGCGCGCTGCCCGCCGACCAGGTGCACGGCCTGGAGCAGGAGCTGCCCGAACTCACCGGCGGCGAGGGCGTCCTGGAGACCGCCTTCGACCACCACCGCCCCGCCGCGACCCCGCGCACCCGGCAGCGCACGGACCACAATCCGCTGCACCGCGAGGAGTACCTGCTGCACGTGCACCGCAGGGTGTGAGCCGCACGGCCGCGCCCCGGGCCCGGCCGAGGCCGTCCGCGCCCGGGTTCCGGCTCACCCCTGCTCGCTCTCCCCGCCGCCGACCGCCGCCTCGTACGCCAGCAACGTGTCGACGACCATGCGGCGCTGGTCCGGCGTCAGCGGAGCGAGCGCGGTGCGCCACGCCGCCGCGCCCGGCGCCAGCCAGGCGGCGATCGCGGCCTGGTGCTCGGCTGCGATCCCGATGATCCGTCGGCGCCGGTCCCGGTCGTCCTCGCGCCGCTCCAGGATGCCCTTCCGGCTCAGGTCGCCGATCAGCAGGCTGGCCGTGGTGGGCGCGACGCGCAGCCGGGCGGCCAGTTCGTTGACGGTCATCGGACCGTCGAGGAGCAGATAGGAGAGCAGCGACAGGTGGCGCGGCGCCAGCGCGAAGGACCGCAGCGCCTCGGGCACGGGGATCTTCTTGGCCCGGCCGACCAACCGGGGCATGAGAAGCAGCAGGGCGCGAACGGCGTCGTCGACCCCGGCGCCGCCGTTCCCGTTGCCCGCGCCGTGCCCGCCGCGTCCGTCGCCCCCGCCGTTCCCGCGGTTCCTGTGGCTCCCGCCGTTCCCGCCGTTCCTGTGGCTCCCGTCGTGCCCGCCGTTCCTGTGGCTCCCGTCGTCCGCCGCCGCGGCGCCGCCCGCCGTGGGTCTTGACATCGCACACCCTTCGAGATTTACCTTTGAGTGCAAAGAGGTTTTGCTGGCAAAGCCAGTTGGTTTCCATCGTATCCACGGCGTGAACGGAGCTGCCCCATGCCGCACTTCAGCCTGCACATCCGCGAGGAGACACTCGACGGGACGGTCGAACCGAAGCTGATCAGCGCCCTCACCGACGCGGTCGGCGCCGTCTTCGGCCAGGAGTTCTCCCGGCTCGTGGGCGTGGACCTCATCGGCGTCCCGCAGCGTCGGCGGGGCGTCGGAGGCGAGCCGACCGACCGGGTCGCGCCGCACGTCACGCTCAGCATGCGCGAGGCCGCCTACCACCTGCCCCAGGTCCCGGACGCCCCGGCCCGCCTGGTCGCCGCCATCACCGACGCCCTGGCCGACGTGCTCGGCGAGGCCGTCCGCGAGGAGGTGATCGTGACGATCGCCGGTGTCCCCGAGGGGCGCACGGGGGTGGCGGGCGCGGTGGTCTGATCGCCGGGCCATCGCTCAGGGGGCGGTGGCGACCCTCCCGGCGTCGGCCGCGGTCGCACACGGTGTCACGCGGTCCCGACGGCCTCACACGAATGAGTGAACTGTGCCGCGGGGCGGGGGGCCTATCCTGCTGATGGCCCCGCAGTACCGCTCATGGACGTACCGCTCATGTCGGATCAACTGGCCCCGCATGGAGGGGGTTCCGCATGCACAAGGGATTCCGTACGCGCACCAGGTGCGCCGCTGCCGCCGTCGCCCTCGCCGCCGGTCTCGGCGGCACCCTCCTGGCGCCCGCCGCGGGCGCCGCGCCCACCGCCCGCCCGCACTCCGCACCCGCCGCGCCCCAGGTGAAGGCCCCCGGGTTCAACGCCAGCGGCACCTGGACCATGTACCAGAGCACAGGGATCGACGCCACGCTCACCCTGACGCAGGACGCCCGGGGCAACCTCAGCGGCACGGCCACCGACAGCCGCTCCACCGGCACCGTCACCGAGGGCTTCGTCGACGGCGAGTACATCTCCTTCCTCATCGACTGGGCCGACGGCCGTGAGGGCCGCTGCATCGGCTCCCTCCAGCCGGACCGCCGCCTCCGCGGCGTCAGCACCGACCTCGCCCACCCCGGCAGCCCCGGCAGCGAGGCCACGTGGCACACCACGCGGACGTTCTGACGCGGTTCACCTCCCCCGCCGGGCAGGCCCCGTGGCGGCCCGGAGCTGCCACAGCGGCGGCACCGACCGGGCCGGGGTGGTGCTGCTCAGGTGGGCGCGGAGCGTCGTCAGGGCGTCCTGTGTCAGGGCCAGTTCCTCGGCGAAGCGGCGGGTGGTGACGTACTGGATGCCCGCCGCCGCCGTGGCCCGCTCCCAGGTGAGGAACCGCTGGTAGAGGGAGGCGCCGTCCAGGGCGCCGTCCCGGCGCGGGCCGGGCGCCGTCTCCAGCCGACGGGCGCGGTCACGCTCGCGGGCCACTTCGGAGAAGCCGCACACCGAGCGGCTGGCCTCCTCGGCCTCCGCCAGGCCGGCGGTCCCGTCGAGCGCCCGGGCGAGCCGGTTGACCTCCAGGACACGGGCCAGCGGCAGCCGGTACACCTGGGCGCTGGCCGGGCCGAGCACCACCGGGTCCGGCGCGTCACGGGTGCCGCACACGCCCCGGACACCGCGGGCCGCCGCCACCAGCAGGGCGCTCGCCTCCGACGGATGCCAGGAGAAGACCCCGCTGACGCAGCGCGTGTGCGCGGCGGTGAGGACGAACTCCGGCTCCGGCAGCCGCGGCAGCAGATCGGCCGCGGGCACCTCGGAGTCGAGCCCCGGCCCCGCGACGTACACGTCGCACGGCACGCCCACGCGTCGGCAGGCCGCCACGACGAGAGCGTCACCCAGCGGGCTGCGCAGCGTCGGCTCGCACCCGTCGGCGGCCACGTCCCCGCCGACGTCCACCACGTCGACGCGGTCGGCGCCGCAGTGCTCCACGGCCTGGGCGATCTGCCGGGCGAGGCCGACCGCGCCCCCGTACGGGTCGATGAGGCCCAGCGCGGGGCGCAGATCGGCCGCGAGCCGGGGCAGCAGCGAGCCCGCCGGAGGCACCGGCGCCGACCCGGGCGTGATCACATACAGCTCGTCGCTGAGGCGCACCGTGCCGGTGAAGTCCGTGTGCCGCCGGGGGCCGGGCACCGGATCGACCACCAGGCGCTCCCAGGCGTACGTCAGGACGAGCGCCGGGGACTCGTCGCCGTGCAGCGCCGCGTGGACCATCGCGGTGGTGATCGCGTCACCGCCGCCGCCCGCGGCGACGAGAACTCTCACAGTCAATGCCGTTACCCCCTCGGGTCATTACGGGCGCCGGTTTCCTTTCACCCGTCCCGGCGCGCCGAGCGGCCACCGCGACCGCCTCCGGCGCACGGGGCCGCATTCACGCCTACGCGTCGGTTCCCCCTACCGCTATCGTTCTTCGCAGTCGTATTCCCGTTCCCTTTCAGGAAGAGGGAAGGTGTTGTCCATGACCGCCACCGCTCCCGTCCGGACGGCCGAGGGAAGTCCGGTTTCCCCTCCGACCCCCTATCAGCAGTACGTCTACGTGTACCCGCACCAAAAGGCCTACCGACGCCTGGACGACGGGCCGTTACTGAGCGAGTTATGGCAGCACGAGCAGCTCGACTCCCTCTCGCTCTACGTGCATATACCGTTCTGCGAGATGCGCTGCGGATTTTGCAATCTCTTCACCCGCACGGGAGCTCCGGAAGACACGACCCGCGCCTTTCTGGACACGCTGGAACGGCAGGCGCGCGTGACCCGTGAAGCGCTGGAGGCGAGCGGACGGCCGGTGCGCTTCCTGATGTCCGCGTTCGGCGGGGCACCCCCACCTACCTCACCGCCGCCGAACTCACCCGGCTCTGCGACCTCTGCGAGACCGCCCTCGGCGCGGACCTCGCCGCCGTCCCCTGGTCGGTGGAGACCTCACCGGCCACCGCCACCGCCGACCGCCTCGCGGTGCTCGCCGAGCGCGGCGCCACCCGGCTCAGCATCGGCGTGCAGAGCTTCGTCGACGCGGAGGCCCGCGCCGCCGTACGGCCGCAGCGGCGCGCGGAGGTGGAGGCGGCCCTGGCCAGGCTGCGCGAGGCCGCGTTCCCCGTCCTGAACATCGACCTGATCTACGGCATCGACGGCCAGACCGAGCGCTCCTTCCGCGTCTCCCTGGACGCCGCCCTCGCCTGGCGGCCCGAGGAGATCTACCTGTACCCGCTGTACGTACGCCCCCTGACCGGCCTGAGCGCCCGGCACGACAAGGACGGCAAGGAGTGGGACCAGCAGCGGCTGCGGCTGTACCGGTACGGCCGCGACCACCTGCTGGCCGCCGGGTACGAGCAGACGTCGATGCGGGTCTTCCGGCGCCTGGGGACCCCCGCCGCCGACCGGGCCGACGACACGAGCATCGGCGAGTACAACCAGCAGGCCGGGATGGTCGGACTCGGCGTCGGCGCCCGCTCGTTCACCACCTCCCTGCACTACACCACCGACTACGCGGTGGCCGTGCCGGAGGTGCGGCGCATCATCGACGACTACATCGCGACCCCGTCGGACGCCTTCCGCCGCGTCCAGTGGGCCTTCCGGATGGACGACGGCGAACGGCGCCGGATGCACGTCCTGCAGTGGCTCCTGGAGACCGTCGGCCTGTCGGTCAGCGGCTACCGGCGGCTCTTCGGCACGGCGCCCGTGGACGATTTTCCGGCCGAATTCGCGCTGCTCCGCGAGAAGCGCTGGCTCCACGCCGACGAGGACACGGTGCTGCGGCTCACCCCGGAGGGCATGGCCTGGGCTGACGCCATCGGCCCGCTGTTCTTCTCCCCGCGCGTCAAGGAAGGCATGGCGAGCTATCAGGACAAGTGAGCGCGACCCCCGCGCGGGGTGGACGGGGAAAGGGAAACGACTCCGGCGCATTACCGTGCACAGGCGTCACAACAACGTCTGACGGGTTTTCACCGCTCACTGGTTGACCGGCTACCGAAGCGTTTCTAGCCTGGCCTCTGCTCGGTGCGCTCAGCGCTTCCCGAGTATCACGGCTTCCCCAGGAGCACGCCTTCCCGAGTTACCCGGTTTCCCTAGTAACGCGGCTTTCCCAGTAGCTGTCTTCACAGAAGTGTCCCGAGCGTTCCGCCCGAGGTGCGGGCCACGAGGACCTGAAGGGTGGCACGATGGCGGAACCAGAGCACCCCCACTTACCGCTTCCCCCAAGCCGGTGGACGTGGACGTGATAGAGAACGCCATCACCGAGCTGCTGCGCGGCCTCGGCCAGGGCGACAAGAGCGAGGTGATGGCCCAGACCCCGCGCCGGGTCGCCGAGTTGTACGCACAGTCGATCAATCCGGGCGACATCGACATCGAGGAGGACTTCAAGGTCTTCGACAACCCCGGAATGCAGGACCTGGTCCTGGTGAACGACGTGCACTACGTGTCGCTGTGCGAGCACCACCTGGCGCCCGCCTTCGGGATCGCCCACCTCGGCTACGTACCCGACCGCAAGGTGGCGGGCTACTCCAAGCTCAAGAAGGGCCTCAACTACCTCGCGCGCCAGCCCCAGCTCAACGAGCGGCTGGTCGTCGACGCGGTGAATTTCCTTGAGGCGCGGCTCCAGCCGAAGGGCATCGCCCTGATCCTGCGCAGCGCGCACTGCTGCATCGCGCTGCGCACCAGCGCCCCCAGCCAGGAGGTCGTCACGGTGATCGACCGGCGCGGCGTACTGCGCGAGGAACTCTACTGGGCGCCGCTGTGGGCCAGCGCCGTCGCGGAGAAACCGGCCTTCCTGGGGAGGTAGGTGAGCCACATGGACCAGGGAGCACGGCCCGCGCCCCCGGCCGACGACGACGTGCGCCAACTCGCCGACCAGATGCGGCAGGCGCTGCAGACCTGCTCCGTGCACACCGTGGGCCCGCTCGCCGCGTACGGGCGCTGCACGGACGCCCTGGACTGCGGACGCATCAACGAGGAGCAGTTCCAGGAGATCGGCCGCCGGGTGGTCGCCGTGTCCGAGGAGCGCCTGCACCTGTACGAGTCCCAGGGAGAGCACTCCGACACCTCGCCGAAGGTCAGCCGGGAGAAGCGGATGATCGGCTTCGTCGACGCGCTCTTCGCCCTCGGGCTGCGCGCGAGAGGGACCGCGAGAGAGAGCTGAGGCACGCGTGGAGAAGTGGCCGGACACCCTCATCGCCGTCGTCGGCAAGGGCCGCAACTGCCCGCCGGAGGTGTACGAACTGGCCCACGAGGTCGGCGGGATCGTGGCCCGGCAGCCGGGCTGCCTGCTGGTGACCGGCGGGCTCGGCGGCGCCATGGAGGCCGCGGCGCGCGGCGCGAAGGAGAGCGGCGGCCGCGTGCTCGGCCTGCTGCCGGGCCTCGCGAACCGCACGACCCAGCCGCACGCCGAGGTGGACCTCCGCCTCGACACCGGCCTCACCGCCAACGGCCGCAACATCGTGCTCGCCAGCGTCGCCCACGCCATGGTCGCCGTCCCCGGCTCGCACGGCGCGCTCCAGGAGATGATCGTGGCCGTCGACGCCGGAACGACCGTCTGGGCGGTGGGCGAGCACACCACCCGCCTGCCGGGGGTCGACTACCTCGGCTCCACCGACGAACTCGCCGCGCGCCTGACCGCGTTCCGTGCCGCCCCGAGCCCCTGACCGCGGGGCGGGCGGCACCCGGCCGACCGCAGGGAGGGCCCGATGAGCACCACCGTCCTGACCGCCGACCTGGTGGTGCTCGCGCACGACGACGGCTGGCACCTGCTGCTGGTCCGCCGACGGAAGGAGCCGTTCCAGGGCCGCTGGGCACTGCCCGGCGGAAAGGTCGACGCCCACGAGGACGCCGCCACCGCGGCCCGCCGCGAACTGCGCGAGGAGACCGGCCTCGACGCCACCGACGCCGACCTCGTGCCGCTGACCTGGCGCACCGCACCGGACCGCGACCCCCGCGGCCGCTACGTCAGCCTGACGTACGCGGCGCTGCTGCCCACGGCGCCACGGGTGCGCGGCGGCGACGACGCCGCGGCGGCCTGGTGGCAGCCGCTGCCCGCGCCCCCGGACCACTTCCCGGACGCCGGGGCCGAGCGGCGCCTCGCCTTCGACCACGCCGCCATCCTGCGCGAGGCGCTGTCCGCCGCGCCGCGCGACCGGTCGGCGGCGCCGCACATCAGGGCGGCGACCGGGGCGGACCGCCGCGCCATCCGGCGGCTGCTGGGGGCGCGGGCGCCCGCCGACCCCGCCTCCGACCGAGGGGCGCCCACGCACGTGGCGGCCCTGGGCGGCTTCCTCGTGGGCTGCGCCGGGCCACCGCCCACCGGCCGAGCGGCGGCGCCCCCGCGCGTGGTGGTCCACCCGCGCTGGCAAGGGCGTGGTATCGAGGAGCGGTTGGCGAAGGCGCGGGCCGAGGAGAGCCCGCCACCGTGACCCGCACGAGGAGCACCCCCACGGTGACCGTACGAGGAAAGCAGCCATGACCGCACCGCTCACCCCGCACCCCGCGCGGCACCGACCGGCCACCGGCCTCGGCCGCGGCGTGGTCGCGCTGCTCGCCGTCGGCACCGGCCTGTCCGTGGCCAACAACTACTACGTGCAGCCGCTGCTCGCCGACATCGGCACCGACCTCGGACTGCCGGAAGGGCAGGCAGGTCTCCTGGTGACCGTGGCCCAGAGCGCCTACGCGGCGGCCCTGCTGCTCATCCTGCCCCTCGGCGACCTGCTCGAACGGCGCCGTCTGATCGTCGTGCTGTCCTCGGCCTGCGCGGCGAGCCTGGTGCTCATGGCGACCGCCCGCTCGGAGCCGACCCTGTTCCTGGGCGCGGGCCTGGTGGGCCTGTGCTCCGTCAGCACCCAGGTGATGGTGCCGTACGCCGCGTCGCTGGCCGCCCCCGAGGAGCGCGGCCGCGTCGTGGGCACCGTCATGGCCGGACTGCTGTGCGGCATCCTCTTCGCCCGCACCGCGGCCGGGGCGCTGGCCGAGTGGGCCGGGTGGCACGCCGTGTACTGGTGCGCCGCCGGAACGATGGCCTTGCTCGCGGGCGCGACGGCCCTGTTCCTGCCCCGCTACCAGGAGGAGGGCGCGCCCGGCTACCGGCGCCTGGTGGCCTCGGTGTTCCGGCTCTTCGCCGCCGAGCCGGTGCTGCGGCTGCGCGCGGCGTACGGGGCGCTGTCGTTCGGGGCCTTCAGCGTGCTGTGGACCGCCCTGACCTTCCTGCTGTCCGATCCGCCGTACGCGTACTCGCCCGGGGTGATCGGCCTGTTCGGCCTGGCCGGGCTCGCCGGGGCGCTCGCCGCGGCCCGTGCCGGGCGGCTCGCGGACCGGGGCCTGGCGCCGGTGGTGACCGGCGCCTCGTCCGTCCTGCTGCTCGTGGTGTGGCTGCCGCTGGGCCTCGGCGGCACCGTGCTGCCGGTCCTCGTCCTCGGCGTCGTGGTGCTCGACCTCGCGGCGCAGGCCCTGCACATCACCAACCAGAGCGAGATCTACCGGCTTGCGCCCGAGATCCGCTCCCGGCTCACCGCCGCCTACATGACGACGTACTTCCTGGCGGGAGCCGCGGGCTCGGCGCTCGCCTCCCTGGCGTACGCCCGGTTCGAGTGGACCGGGGTCGCGCTGCTCGGCGCGGCCTTCGGAGCGGCGACCACCGCGCTGTGGGCGCTGTCGACACCGCGGGGCGCACGGCACGGGCGGGTCCCGTGACCGCGGGCGAGCACCGCCCGCCAGCCGACGCCGCCGACCCGGCGCCGGAGGCCGTCCGCGCGCTCGCGGCGGAGTTCCTGGCCCTGTACCACCGCGAGAACCCCGACGCCGGGCCGCCCGGGCGGCGCCTCGCGGAAGTCACCGCGGAGATCTCCCGCACCGGCACCTACACCCACACCGCGCGGGAGCTGGACTTCGCCGCCAAGGTCGCCTGGCGCAACAGCGTGCGCTGCATCGGCCGCCTGTACTGGCGCTCGCTCACCGTGCGGGACCGGCGCGGGGTGGACAGCGCCGACGGGATAGCCGCGGAGTGCGTCCGCCACCTGGAGCTGGCCACCAACGGCGGACGCGTACGGCCCTGCGTCACCGTCTTCGCCCCGGACCGTCCCGGACGGCCCGCCCCGCGCGTCTGGAACGACCAGCTGGTGCGGTACGCGGGCTACCCGCGCCCCGACGGCACGGTCCTCGGCGACCCGGTGAGCGCCGAACTCACCGCCGCCGCCCGGCACCTGGGCTGGCCGGGCGGCCCCGGCACCCCCTTCGACGTCCTGCCGCTGATCGTGCACGGGCGCGGCGAGAAGCCCCGCTGGTTCGAGCTGCCGGACTCCGCCGTGCTCCAGGTGCCGCTCGAACACCCCGACCACCCGTGGTTCGCCCGGCTCGGCCTGCGCTGGTACGCGGTCCCCGCCGTCTGCGCCATGTGCCTGGCCGCGGGCGGCGTCCGCTACCCGCTGGTGCCCTTCAACGGCTGGTACATGGGCACCGAGATCGGCGCCCGCAACCTCGCCGACACCGACCGCTACGACCTGCTGCCGGACCTCGCCCGCCGCCTGGGCCTCGACACGTCCAGCGACCGCTCGCTGTGGAAGGACCGCGCCCTGGTCGAGCTGAACGTCGCCGTGCTCCACTCGTACGACAAGGCGGGCGTCACCATCACCGACCACCACACCGAGTCCCGGCGGTTCCTGGCGCACCTCGCCCGCGAGGAGCGCGCCGGGCGGGCCGTGGGCGCCGACTGGTCGTGGATCGTGCCGCCGCTGTCCGGCGCCGCCACCCCCGTCTTCCACCGCTACTACGACACCGAGCAGCGCCACCCCGCGTTCCTGTACCAGCCCCCGGCACCGACCGACGGCTTCGCCCCTTAGGGGCCCTTCCCCGGGAGGGCGACGGGCCCTTCCCCGGGAGGGTGAGGCGCGCGCTTCGCGGGCCGAAACGCGTGCATCACGCACGCGCGCGTATTGACGCCCACGCGCGGCCAGTTGAGGGTGAGGACCCTCTCGTCTCTCCTACCTCCCACGGGAAGGGAGCCTCTCGATGCGAAGACGAAGGTTCGTCGGCGGCTTGGTCGCCGCCGCGGCGGCGGGGCTGAGCCTGCCGACGGTGTCCGCGTCCGCGGCGCCGCCCCTGACCGGCACGGCCGGGGCCCGGGGGCCGTCGGGAGCCGGTTTATGGCGGCCGTCCGCGGCCGGGTGGCAGGAGGTGCCCGCGCCCGCGGGACAGGAGGCCGCCCGCCTGTACGGAGTGGCCGCCGCCGGGCCCCGGCGGGCCTGGGCCGTGGGGGAGCAGGGCATCAACGGCGCGACGGTCGGCACGCCGATCGCCCTCGTCTGGGACGGCACGGCCTGGACCCGCACCGACCTGTCCCACCTGGCGTACACCGGGGCGCTGCGCAACGTCGCCGCCGTCGACGCCTCCCGGGCCTGGGCCGTCGGCACGGACAGCAAGGGCCGCGACCAGCTCCTCGGCTGGGACGGCGCGAACTGGCGCGAGACGGCGTTCCCCGGCCGCGGCGAGAGCGGAACCCGGCTCCTCGACATCGCCGCCGGACGCGACGGCCAGGTCTGGGCGGTGGGCGAACACGGCGGCAGAGCCGCGCTGTTGGGCCTGCACGGCCGCACGTGGCGCTGGTGCCCGCCGCTGCCCGACGCGCCCCGGCCGACGCCGTACGGGGTGACGGTCGCCGCGAGCGGTGACGTCTGGGTGTACGGCGACGTCATCGCGCGCTGGGACGGCACATGGACGGTGGTGCCGTTCCTGCCCGGTCTTCGCGCCACGGTCTCGGGGCTGCTGGCCGTCGCCCACGACGACGTGTGGATCACCGGGCACGCGTACGGCGTGGGCGGACCGCCCGGCAAGCCGCCCTCGGTCAAGCTGGAGCACTGGGACGGCACGCGGTGGAGCGGCGTCAAGGCGCCCTTCGGCGTGGGCCTGCTCAGCGGCATCGTCGGGGACGCCGACGGCCGCCCCGACCGCATCACGGGCTGGGACTTCTGGGACCAGAAGCGCGCCCACTACCTGCGCTGGGACGGCGCCGCGTGGGTCAGCGAACGCGGCCCCGAGACCCCCCGCACGTATCTGCCCACGGCGCTGACGCCCATCCCGGGGGCGCCGGGGGAGTACTGGTCGGTGGGCACGACCTCCTTCGACCCGTACCCGCCCGCGCAGGTGCGGGTCGAGCGGTACGCCTGACCGGGCCGCGGCCCCCCCGGGCGGGGCCGGGGACGTCCGATTCGTTCAAGAGGACGGTGGCGACGGCCGACTACCGTCGCCACCATGAACAGCGCCTCCAAAGAGTCACGTCACCTCAGCGTCCGCGTCGACCGGAGCGCCGACGCCGTCTACGCCTACGCCTCGCAGCCCGAGAACATGCCCGCGTGGGCACACGGCCTCAGCGACAACATCGCGAGGACCGGGGGCCGATGGGTCGCGGAGTCGTCCCTCTTGGGGCGGGTCGTGGTCGCGTTCACCCCGCCCAACGGCCTGGGCGTCCTCGACCACGACGTCACGCTGCCCTCCGGCCGGACCCTGCACAACCCGGTCCGCGTCATCGCCGACGGCACGGGCAGCGAGGTGGTGTTCACCCTGCGCCGCCAGCCGGAGATGAGCGACGCCGACTTCGCGCGTGACGCCGCCACCGTCGCCGCCGACCTCGACCGCCTCAAGGCGCTCCTTGAGTCCGACCCCGGCCGCCCGGCCGGTTCCTAGCCCTTGGCGTCCTTGCCGCCCTTGGTGTCCTTGGCGCAGAACTCGGCCTCGAAGACGTCCTCGTAGGGCTTGCCGTCCTCCAGCCAGTCGCCGTTGAGGTGGAAGGTCAGGGTGTGCCTGCCGTCGGCCGTGGTTGCCGAGCTGGTCAGCGAGCCCCAGACGATGCCGTCGTGGCCGTACACCTTCACCCCGCACGACAGGGTGCGCACGATCAGGCCCAGGCCGTAGTCGAAGAACGTGCCCGTCCTGACGGTGTCGAGGAGTTCCTTCTGCTGCGCGGGCGGCAGCAGCTCGCCCTTGATGAGGGCGCTGTAGTAGCGGTTCAGGTCGCCCGTGGTGCTGATGATCTCGCCGGTGGCGCCCGACCACGCCGGGTTGTACTCCGTGGCGTCGTAGACCTCGGGGCCCGGGTCGGGCGCGTACAGCTTGGAGTAGCCCACGGGGTGCGGCGCGGGCATCGTGGGGTCGGTGCCGGGGAACGTGGTCTCGCGCAGCTTCAGCGGCTTGATGATGCGCTGCTCGGCCTCGTGCGCGTAGCCGTGGCCCGTGACCCTCTCGATGATCATGCCCGCGAGGACGAAGTTGGTGTTGGAGTAGTTCCAGCTTGTACCGGGCTCGAAGTCGGGCTTGTACTTCAGGGCCAAGTCGACGATCTGCCGGGGGGTCCAGGTCTCGTAGCGGTGGACGAGGAAGCCCGGGCCGTTCATGTACGCGCGCCACTCCGGGGTGGACACCATGTCGTGTACGCCGCTGGTGTGGTTCAGGAGTTGACGGACCGTCACCTTGGTGCCGTCGTAGCCGTTGCCGCGGAGCACGCCCGGCAGCCAGCGCTCGACGGAGTCGTCCAGGTCCAGCTTGCCCTCGGCCTCCAGCTGGAGCAGCACGACGGAGACGAAGGACTTGGTGTTGCTGCCCGCGCGCAGGTGGTCGGCGGGGGTGCGCTTGCGCTGCGTCGTGGTGTCGGCGTACCCGGCGGAGCCGAACCACTTCCCCCGCGGCGTCCGCACCTCGGCGGCCACGCCCGGCATTCCGGCCCGCTCAAGGGCGTCGAGGGCGCGCTGGGTGGCGTCGTGGCCGCGGGGCGCGGGTGCTTCGGCGGCGGTGCCGGTTCCGGCGGCGCAGGTCAGGGTCACCGCGGCGCTGAGTGCGACGGCGGCGCTCCTGAGGAGGGTCCGGCCGCGTCGAGTCGGGCGCTGGGACATATGTGTGTTCCCCCACGTGGTCAAGGAGTTGGTCGAGTGTTGATCGAGACTGTTGGTCGAGTTGTCGGTCAAGTGGCTGGTCGGGCTGCTGGGCGAGTGGGTGGCCAAGCAAGATCATTTGCCGGGGGCAGTGTACGGCGGCCAGGGGGCGGCGGAGTAGGCCCGGCGTCACGTGCGGGCGGGCCCGCGGAATGTGCGTGCGGGCCACGGGAAGCGGCGCGGTCGCCGGTCTTCCCGTGGCCCGGGGTGCCGTCACAGGGTGAGCAGCGTCCGGTGGGCGATGCCGATGCCCGCGCCCTGGAGCGGCCTGAGGGCCAGGCGCACCAGGGCGAGCGGGTTGTCGTCGCCCGCGATGCGGTTGGCGCTCAGCTCCCCGCAGCTCAGGCACCGGTGGATGAGCAGCCATTCGCCGTCCCCGCGCGCGGACATGCTCAGGGCCTCCATCCGGCCCCGGCAGGTGGCGGCGCGGTCACCGGGGATCCGCTGGTCGACGTGCAGGCTGACCAGGCAGTTCGGGCAGTGGTTGCGGTGCGCGGTGCCCGGGGCGGCCAGCGGCACGTCGAGGCGGCAGCCGACGCACTTGAAGGCGTCGGCGCGGTGTCCGCCGCCGTGGCGGTGCGGGGCGTCCTTGTGGCGCTGCGGGCGGCGTCGGGCCGGGGCCCGGTCGTGTGCGTTGTTGCGTCGTGGCACGGTTGTTCTCCCGCTTCCTCGTCTCCTCCTGTCCGGTACGGGTCACAGCGTCCCGAACGCTTCGAGCGGGAAGGGGGGTTGGGCGAGCGGGCGGACGGCCATGCGCATCAGGATGAGCTGGTTGTCGTCGGCGCAGATCGGGTGGGAGGTCAGCTCGTCGCAGCGGACGCAGCGGTGGATGACCGTCCAGTCGCCGGTGCGCAGCACGGCGATGGATATCGGCGTCATCCGGCCGTGGCAGTCGCTCGGGCCGCCCTCGACGTGGTCGGTGACGTGCCGCGAGTGCAGGCACGACGGGCAGTGGTTGCGCCGCGTGCCGTCGGCGGTGGCGGCGGACACGGTCAGGCCGCACCACGCGCAGGTGAAGGTGTCGATGGTGAGGGTGTTGAAGGTGTTGTGGGTGGACACCCGGGTGCTCCTTGCTGAAAGGTCGTACGGGACAGCAAGAGCAGGCCGAGCGGCCTCGGCTACGAGGAGGACCGGCCCACAGGCGTGGGTCGGGGCACCGGAAGAGGTCGTCCGGTCGCCGCGCGGCGGTGGCGGCGGAGGTCGCCGCACGGCAGCGGCGGCGGAAGCGGACGGTCGCTCACGCGGTTCGTCGAGGCGCACTCGGCGCGGGCCGGGACATCAAGACACCCTCTCCAAGGGCACGGGGCCCAGTCACCGGGAGCACGCCCCGGTATGCGTTCAGATGGACGGCGCCCAGGCTAACCACGCCCGCGCCGCCCCCGCCAGCGATTTTCCCGGGGCCCGGCGACGCGGTGTGCTCAGCCGCGCTCAGTCGCCGTCGGCGGCGGGCTCGGTGGCGTAGCGGCGCATCGTCCGCAGGTGTGCTTGCGGGGTCATCGCCCGGCCCTCGGCGGCCAGGGCCTGGAGGTCCCGGAAGTACTGCACATAGAGGTCCGGTGTGAACATGCTGAGCAGGACGGCCGGTTGGCCGGTCACGTTGGCGAAGGTGTGCGGCGCTCCGGGCGGTATGACGACGAGGGTGCCCGGGGTGGCGTCGTGCTCCTCGTCTCCGATGGTGAAGCGCACGGTGCCGGAGACCACGTAGAAGCCCTCGTCGTGCTGGGTGTGGCGGTGCTGCGGCGGGCCGGGCGTGTGGGGCGCGAGGACGGACTCGGTGACGCCGAGGCGGTGCGCGGTGTGGCTGCCGTCCTCCAGGACGCGCATGCGGGTGCTGCCCAGGGCGAGCACCTCGCCTTCGCCCGGGCGCACCACCGAGACCGCCGGGGGTGTGGGGGTGGGCTCGCTGGTGTGGGGCGGCTGGGCTGGGGGGTCGTCGGCCGTGCGGCGCCCGGCCTGGTCGGCGGGGGCACTGCTGTCGTGAGCGGTGGCGTCGTACGGCAGGTAGGCGCGGGGCGCTTCCTCGTGGGTCATGCCTCGATTGCACGACTCAGCGGCCGTGGCTGTCCAAGACCCGTTCCGTCGCCTCGATACCGCGCGGGTATCGGGTATGGGGGTGTCGGGTAGGGAGGGTGTGGATATCGGCGGGTGCCGAGGGTGTGGGTATCGTCGCGGCATGGAGCTACGCGTGCTGCGCTACTTCGTCGTGGTCGCCGAGGAACTCCACTTCGGCCGGGCCGCCGCCCGGCTGCACATGAGCCAGCCGCCGCTGAGCCGCGCGGTCAAGCGGCTTGAGGCCGATCTCGGGTGCGCGCTGTTCGACCGCTCCTCCGCCGGTGTCGCGCTCACCGCGGCGGGGGCGGTCCTGCTCGACGAGGCGCGGTCCCTGCTGGACCAGGCGGACCGGGTGCGCGGACGCGTCGCGGCGGCGGCCGGTGCCGCGACGCTCACCGTCGGCATCCTGGGGGACGGCGCGGACCCGGGCGCGACCCGGCTGGCCGACGCCTACCGGCGGCGGTACCCGGGCGTCGAGGTCCGCGTGCGCGACACCGACCTGACCGACCCCACCTGCGGGCTGCACGCCGGTCTCGTCGACGTCGCCCTGACCCGCGCGCCGTTCGACGAAACCGGCCTGACCGTGCGGGAGTTGCGTGCCGACCCGGTCGGCGCGCTGCTGCGCGCCGACGATCCGCTGGCCCGGCGCGAGCGCCTGCGCCTCGCCGATCTGGCCGACCGGCGCTGGTTCGCCTTCCCGGAAGGCACCGATCCCCACTGGCGGTCCTACTGGAGCGGTGGGGAGCCCCGTCAGGGCCCGGTGGTGCGCTCCGTCCACGAGTGCCGACAGGCCGTGCTGTGGGGCGGCACGGTCGGCATGACCCTCCTGGGCCACCCCCCGGCGCCGGGGCTCACCGTGGTACCCGTGGCCGACATGCCGCCGAGCCGTGTGGTGGCGGCCTGGAAGGAGACGAGTCCCGCGCTGAGCGCGTTCGTACGGGCCGCGGTCACCGCCTATCGCGAACGGCCGTCCGCGGGGGCGCAGGGTAGGGCGGACCCCACCCCCAAGGCTGTGGCATGCCACAGTGACCCCCGGGCCGCCGGTGCGCCACGCTGAGCGGCATGAGAACAAGCTCAAGATCCCGCAACACCCCTGCAACACAGCTGTCTTGGCGCCCCGAGCGCCCGCGCCGAGGCACTTCCCGCGGTGCCCACCGCCGCACGCGCCTCCTGGCAGCGGCGTCCCTGGCGGCCGCGGCCGGTCTGGTCGTCGCCCTGGGGCAGCCGGGGCAGGCCCTGGAGCGTCCGGACGGCGCCGGGGTGTCCGCCGCGCGGGGCGGCGCGGACGCCCGGCAGCGCGCCCAACTGGAGCAGCTGGCAGAGAAGTTGGTGGCCGAGGGCGCGCCCGGTGTGATCGTACGGGTGAACGACGGAAGCGGCCGACCCGTCGAGATCATCGAACAGGCCCCCTGGGCCAGGAAGGACCACCGGCTGAGGGCGGACGACGAGTTCCGCATGGGGTCCAACACCAAGACGGTCATGGCCACCCTCGTGCTCCAACTGGTCGCCGAGGGCAAGCTCGCCCTGACCGACTCGATCGAGACCTGGCTGCCCGGCCAGGTGCCCGACGGCGGGGCGATCACCCTGCGCATGCTGCTCAACCACACCAGCGGCCTGTACGACTACACCCAGCAGCCCGCGATCCTGCCCTCGCTCCTCGGCAAGGACCAGCGGCACTGGACCTCCGCGCAACTCCTCGCGCTCGGCGTGCGCCACAAACCGCTGTTCACGCCGGGCACGCGCTGGTCGTACAGCAACACCAACTACGCCGCGATCGGCGCCGTCCTGGAGAAGGTCACGGGCGACAGCCTGGCCGACCTGGTCCGCGACCGGATCGCCCGCCCGCTCGGCCTCACGCACACGTACTACGCCACGGACGGTACCTGGAGGGGGCGCCACGCCCTCGGTACGGAACCCGACGCGGCGCACATGCCGCCGGGGGTGCCCGCCGAGTTCCGGGAGTACGGCGGCGTGCCGTCCCGCGAAGGCCGCGTCGACGTCTCCGACAACAACCCGTCCTGGGGCGGGGCGGCCGGGGCCATCGTGTCCACCGCCCGCGACTGGGACCGGTTCTACCGCGCGCTGATGTCCGGGAAGCTGCTGCCCGCCGCGCAGTTGGCGCAGATGCGCACCACCGTGCCGACCTCCCCGGACCAGCCGGACGGGCCCCGCGCCGGGCTCGGCATCAGCAACATCACCACCGAGTGCGGCACCCTGTGGGCCCACGACGGCGGCATCCCCGGCTACTTCAGCACCAACTTCACCGATTCCACGGGCCGTCGTACGGCGTCCGTCCTGGTGACGACGGAGGCGTTCGCCGAGTTCTCGGAGGCCTTCCCGAAGCTGGACGGGGCCTCGCAGGCGCTGATGACGGCCTCGATGTGCGCCATGCTCGGCAAGCCCGTGCCGTCCGGCACGGGATCGAGCCAGGACTGAGGTCGGCGCCCGCCCCGACCGCGTAAGTCCGCCCCGCTCACAGGCCGTTGAGGAGGTCGTCGAGCGGGGCGGGTACGCGGCCGGGGTCCAGGGCCTCCACGAGGACCCGGCCGTACTGGATCTTCCGCCCCTTCTTCGTCCCGAGGAAGCGCCGCAACTGCTGTCGCGCGGTGCGCTCGCGCTGTGCGGGCTGGCGCAGGAACGCCGTCAGGGGGCGCAGGTCGCCCTGCGCCCGGATGAGGTCCCGTACGCGCTCCTCGCCCAGCGCGCGGATGAGTTCGTCCTCCAGGTCCGCCGCGCAGACGAAGAACGCGTCGTGCCCGGCACCGGCCTGCTCGAAGCCGCGGGCGTAGTAGCCGCGCTCCCGCTCGTCGCACAGGCCGGTGAGGCGCAGGCCCAGGCCGGGCGGCCCCAGGAGGCGGGCGAAGCGCCCGACGCTCATCGCGCCGCCCATCGCCAGGACGCAGACCCCGTCGCCCGCCAGGTCCCGGCCGCGGGCGGCGGCCAGCGCGTTGACGGCGGCGACGTCGCTCGGCCCCTCCAGCAGCACCACGGCGCGCACGGGCAGCCGCTCGGCCAGCTCCCTGGCGGGATCGCCGGGGCCACCGGCCGCCCAGCCGGTGACCGCTTCCCGGAACGCCTCCATATCAGCCATGGGAGGAGTCTGCGTCCCCTCGGGCCACCGCACCAGGGGTTTTCCGCCAGGGCGCCGACGGCCGTCGGCGCGCGGGCCGTTGCGCGGGGGCCGCCGCTCCGACCATTACCTCCCCATCGCACCCCCATAGAGGCGCCATCACACGGCACCGCGACAGTGGCGCCCATGAACACGTCCACGCCTCGCGTGAACCCAGACACCACAGGCACCAGGCGGCGAGCCCGCTCCGCGCTCCCCGCCCTCGCAGCCCTCGCGGCGCTCTCAACCGTCGCCGCCCCCGCGGCGGTGGCCGCCGAACGGCCGTCCGCCACCACGTCGGCGTACGTTCCGGCGCCGATCCGCTGGGGCGCCTGCGAGGCCATTCCGCCGCTGCCCGAGCCCAGCCCGAGAGCCCAGTGCGGGACCGTCGAGGTGCCGGTCGACTGGTCGGAGCCCGAGGGCCCGAAGACCGTCGTCCACGTGGCCCGCCACCGGGCCACCGACCCCGCGCGGCGCATCGGGGTCCTGATGGCGAACCCGGGCGGCCCCGGCGACTCGGGAGTCGACGACGTGCTGTACGCGGACGACCCCGTGAGCGGCTACGAACCGGACCTGCTCCAGCGCTTCGACATGGTCGGCTTCGACCCGCGCGGCGTCGCCAGGAGCCGGGGCGCCGAGTGCGACGAGTCGCTCCTCGACGCGATCCCGGACCGCCCCCGCGACGCCGCCGAGTTCAGGCGGCTGCGCACCCGGAACGCCAAGCTGGCGCGGAGCTGCCTGGAGCGGTCGGGGCCGCTCGCCGCCCACATGGACGGCGAGAGCGTCGCCCGCGACATGGACGCGATCCGCGCCGCCGTCGGCGAGCGCCGCATCAGCTTCCTGGGCCACTCCTACGGCACCTTCCTCGGCGAGCGCTACGCCCGGCTCTTCCCCGAACGGCTCCGGGCCCTGGCCCTCGACAGCGCGATGGACCCGGACCGGCCGGGCGCCGAGCGCTACCTCAAGGATGGCAGCGTCACCCTCGACAACACCCTGAAGAAGCTCGCGCGATGGTGCGCGAGGACCACGTCCTGCGCCCTCAACGGGAAGGACCTGACGGCCGTCACCGACGAGCTGTTCGCCCGCGCCGACGCGGGCACCCTCCGCGAACCCGGCCCGCAGGGGCCGACGCGGCGCAAGGTCGACGCCGACCGGCTCTCGGGCTTCCTCACCGGCCACCTCAGCGGCTGGACGCCGAAGGACACCGCGCGGCAGCTGAAGGCGCTGCACACCGGCAGGGGCGAGGTCCGCTGGCTCGAAGGCGCCGCGGACCCGGTCGCCCGGCTGGTCCTCTGCCGGGACTTCGACCTGCGGATCAAGGACCACGCCGAGTACCGGGCGATCCGCGAGCGGGTCGCCAAGGCCGCCCCGCACGTCCGCTACAACGCGCAGGCCCTGGACACCGTACTCGGCTGCCAGGGCTGGACGGTGCCGCCGAAGCCCCGGCCCGCGCGGGCGGAGGGCGAACTGCCGCCGGTGCTCGTGGTCAACGCCCGGTACGACGTGGCGACACCGCTGCCGGGGGCCCGGCGCATGGCGCGCTCCTTCCCGGAGGCGAGCCTGCACACGGAGGACACCGTGGGGCACTGGCTCTACATGCGCGGCGGGTCGAACGTGCCGCGGCAGCTGATCGACACGTATCTGAAGGGCCGGACGGACTGACGTCCGAGGGGCCGGACGGGCGCCTGAAGTGCCCAGGGGGCCGACGCGTGAAGGGCTGGGCGGAGGCCCCACCTCGTCCAGCGGACAACCATTCCCCTGCCACACACCTTGACGGGGTCCTGTCAATGAGTATGGTCTAGGCCAATGGGTCGGCCTTGGCGCCGGGCCGACTCGCCCCTCATCCCCCACCTCAGAGGGAGCAGAGATGATCACCAAGCGGAAGCTGGCGGTGGGCCTGGGAGCGGCGTGCGCGCCCCTCCTCGTCCTCGCGTCGGTCACGCCGGTCAGCGCGCACGGCTACATCAACTCCCCGCCGAGCCGTCAGGCACAGTGCGCGGCGGGCACCGTCCAGTGTGGCGACATCAAGTGGGAGCCGCAGAGCGTCGAGGGCCCCAAGGGCCTGCGCAGCTGCAGCGGAGGCAACGCGCGGTTCCGTGATCTGGACGACGACAGCAAGGGCTGGAAGGTCTCGGACGTCAACCGCTCGCAGCAGTTCACCTGGCGACTGACGGCCCCGCACCGCACCAGCACCTGGCAGTACTTCGTCGACGGACAGAAGGTCAAGGAGATCAACGACAACGGCCGCCAGCCGCCCACGTCCGTGACGCACACCGTCGACTTCGGCGGCATCACCGGGCGGCACAAGATGCTCGCGGTGTGGAACATCTACGACACCGCGAACGCGTTCTACGCCTGCGTCGACATCAACATCAGGGGCTGACGCGACACCGCCGCCCCGTGCGGCGGGCGGCGCGCGGTGCGGGCGGCAGGCGAGCGGGAACACACTCGGGCGCTCGCCGAACGACCCAGCCGCCCCGCACCGCGCGCCGCCCGCCAAGCGCTGACCGAGCCCGGCCGGGGCCTCGGTTCCGCCGGGGGTCCGGCGGGTCCAGCGGCCCCGTTCCCGGGCCCGGTTCGGCGAGCGGGGCGGCGTACCCCTTCGGTGCCACGTTCGGTGTCACGGTTCGGTGTCACGTTCGATGGCACGGTGGTGTCACGGGCCCGGCCCGGCCGCACATCGGGCCGGGCCGGGTTCGCGGCGCCCGGACCTGCCCGCGGGCCCGCTCCGCCACGACGGCCCCGCGAGCGGTCCCGACGGCCCCGCGAGCGGCCCGGCGCCCGTCACAGAGGGGAGCCGGGGTCCGTGGGCCGGATCCGACCGCGCCAGCCCTCGCGCGGGCCGCTGCGTTCGGCGTGCTCCTTGAAGCGCCGCAGGTCCCCCTTCACGCGCCGCTCGATCACTCCCAGCGCGTCGGCGCCCTTCTCCGCCATGCCCGTGGGCTCGACGTCCATCGTCAGCTCCACCCGGGTGCGCGTGTCGTCGAGGCGCCGGAACCGCACGGACCCCTGCTGGCGGGTGTCCCCGCCGATGGACCGCCAGGTGATCCGGTCGTCCGGCAGCTGGTCGACGATCTCCGTGTCGAACTCACGCCGCACCCCGCCGATCTTCGTGGTCCAGTGGTTGTGCAGGTCGTCGACCTGACGGACCTCCTCGACGCCCTCCATGAACGCGGGGAACTCCTCGAACCGGGTCCAGTGGTCGTACGCCGTGCTGAGCGGGACCTCCACGTCCACCGCGTCCTTGATCGTGCTCACGTCGTCGTCCTCCTCCGTGTCTCCTGAGGTACGGGTACGCGAACCCGAGTACCCGCGAAGACGGCGCCAAGGCGTCCGCGCACGGCGGACACCATCACGTTTCGCGGCGGATGCCGGGGGTACCCGGCGGGCGCGCCGGAAGAGGTCGGCCGCCGTCGAGGACGCCGAGCCTCTGCGGCGCGCGGAACGCCCCCCAGGCCCGAGTGCCTTCGGGGCGTGGCTTCGAGAAGCACCCTGGACATGCGACAGCGGAGAGAGGTCGAAGAGCCGTGACCGCGCGAACCGGCCAGAGGAAAGCCCCGACCCCGCCCGAGACCGGCTGGGCGAAGGCCCGCCGCGGCAAGGGCACCGGCGTCCGCACCTGCGTCGCCGCGGTCGTGCGGACCGGAGGCTGCCCGCCCCCGGCCCGCGTGAGCCCCGAGGGGAACATCGTCCGCGGCGATGACTGACCCGCCTGACCCGCCTGACCCGCCCCGCCGCCGGAGCGGCCGCCACGGGCCTCAGGCCGTGTGCTGGTACGCCGGGTAGGTGAGGTACCCCGCGTCGCCGCCCTCGTAGTACGTGGCCTCGTCGACGGGAGCCAGCGGCAGGCCGGTGCGCAGCCGCTCCACGAGGTCGGGGTTGGAGATGAAGGCCCGGCCGAAGCTGATCAGTTCGGCGCCGAGGCCGAGCCAGCGGTCGGCCTCCGCGCGACCGGTCTGCTTGGGGCCCATCGGGCGGACCGGATTGACCATCAACGTGCCGGGCCAGGTGCGGCGCAGGGCGAGGATCACCTCGTCGTCCGCGGTCAGCTCCAGATGGACGTACGCGAGGCCGAGCCGGGAAAGCTCCGTCAGCAACGCGGTGTTGAGGGCGAGCGCGTCGTCCTCCTCGGCGCCCCAGAAGCTGGTCCCGGGGGAGAGCCGGATGCCCGTCCGGTCCGCGCCGACCGCCTCCACGGTCGCCGTCACGGCCTCCACGGCGAACCGGATCCGGCCCGCGATCGAACCGCCGTAGCGGTCCGTGCGCAGGTTGGCGTTGGAGGACAGGAACTGCGAGATCAAGTAGCCGTTGGCGCCGTGGAGTTCGACCCCGTCGAAGCCCGCGTCGAGCGCGCGGCGCGCCGCGTCGGCGTACGACCGGGCGTGCTCGGGCACCTCCTCGGTGGCGAGGGCACGGGGCACCGGCGCGGGCTGCCGACCGCTCGGCGTGAAGACCTCGCCCTCCGCCGCGACCGCCGAGGGGCCGACGGGCCGGTGGCCGGTGGTGTCCGGGTGCGAGACCCGGCCGCCGTGCATGATCTGGGCGAAGATCCGCCCGCCGTTGCTGTGCACCGCGTCCGTCACGGGCCGCCAGGAGGCGACCTGCTCGTCCGTGTACAGGCCCGGCGTGCCCGGGTTGGACTGCCCGACGAGGCTCGGCTGCACCCCTTCGGAGACGATCAGCCCCGCCGTGGCGCGCTGCGCGTAGTACGTGGCCATGGAAGCGGTGGCGAGGCCGCCCGCCGCGGCCCTGACACGGGTCATCGGGGCCATCACCACCCGGTTGGGCAGCGCCAGTTCACCGAGTCGATAGCTGCTGAACAATGTGGTCACGGCGGGCTCCTCCGTCGTCGCGTGCGCTGTGGGTGCGTGCCCGCAGCGGTGGGCACGGCGCTACGCTAAAACCTCACATTGATGTGAGAGGCAAGTGATGTGACGTGCTTCACCACAGGGGGTGGTCATGCGGATCGGTGAGCTAGCGGCGCGCACCGACGCCAGCGTGCGGTCGCTGCGCTACTACGAGGAGCAGGGGCTGCTGCACAGCCGCCGCAGCCCCAGTGGGCAGCGGCACTACACGGAGGCCGAGGTCGAACGGGTGCGGTTCCTCCAGCGCCTGTACGCGGCGGGCCTGTCCAGCCGCACCATCGCCGAGCTGCTGCCGTGCGTGGACGCGCCCAGCGCGGGCAGCTCCGACGCCGCGCTGAAGCGCATGGCGCAGGAGCACGAGCGGCTCTCCGCGCACATCGAAGAACTCGTGCGCACCCGGGACGCGCTGGAGAGCCTCATGGACACGGCCCGGGCCTACCGCGACAGCTTCCGCGCCGCCGCGGACGGCGCCGCCCCGGCGGCTGCCGCGCCGCGGTGCTGACCCGGTAGCGCCCGGCGGGCGGCGCGCGGCGACGTGTGCGCCGCCCGGCACGGGGAACGCGGTGCCACGCGACGGACGATCGCGGCCGGGGCCGCCGGACGCACGGGCCCCGGCCGCGCGGGTCAAGGAGGCCGCGATGGCGACACAGGACCAGCACGAACAGGCCGAGGAGCCCGAACGGGCCGACGAGCACGAACGGCCCGACGGAAGCGGTCGGGCCGACGGGAGCGAGCGCGCTGACGGGAGCGGTCGGTCCGGGCAGGGGGGCCGGGCCGACCGGCGCGGCCCGGACGGCGAGGCCCCTGGGCCGGACGCGGCGACCGGCACCCTCACCACCTCCGTGCCCGCCCGCCTCGACCGGCTCCCGTGGTCGCGCTGGCACTGGACGGTCGTCATCGGGCTCGGCACCGTGTGGATCCTGGACGGCCTGGAGGTCACGGTCGTCGGCAGCATCGCCAGCCGCCTCTCGGAGGAGGGCAGCGGCCTGCCCGTCAGCGCGGCCCAGGTCACGGGCATCGCGGCGGCCCTGTACGTGGCCGGGGCCTGCGCGGGTGCGCTCTTCTTCGGCTGGCTCACCGACCGTCACGGCCGCAAGAAGCTCTTCCTGATCACCCTGGCCGTCTACCTGGCGGCGACCGCGCTGACCGCGGTGTCCTTCTCCAGCTGGTGGTTCTTCGCCTTCCGCTTCCTCACCGGCTTCGGCATCGGGGGCGAGTACGCGGCCATCAACTCGGCCGTCGACGAGCTGATCCCGTCCCGCTACCGGGGCCGCGTCGACCTCGTCATCAACGGCAGCTTCTGGCTGGGCGCGGTCGGCGGCGCCCTGCTGTCGGTGCTCGCGCTCGACACCGACGTCTTCGCGGCCGACGTCGGCTGGCGGCTGACCTTCGCCCTGGGGGTGGTCCTCGGCCTGGTCATCCTGCTGGTGCGGCGGAACGTGCCGGAGAGCCCGCGCTGGCTGTTCCTGCACGGGCGCGCCGCCGAGGCGGAGCGCCTGGTCGCGGATGTGGAGGAGCGGGTCGCGGCCGAGCGGGGCGGTCCGCTCCCGGAGCCCGAGGGGCAGGTCACGGTGCGTCCGCGGGCGAGCATCGGCTTCGGCGCCATCGCCCGCACCGTGCTGTCCACCTACCGTGGGCGCGCCGTCCTCGGCTTCTCGCTCTTCATCGGCCAGGCCTTCCTCTACAACGCGGTGACCTTCGGCTTCGGCACCATCCTCACCACGTTCTTCGACGTGCCGAGCGGCTCGACGGGCTACTACTTCGCCGTCATGGCGGCGGGCAACTTCCTCGGCCCCCTCGTCCTCGGCCCGCTCTTCGACACGCTCGGCCGACGGATCATGATCTCCGGTACGTACCTCGCCTCCGGGCTGCTGCTGTTCGGTACGGCCTGGCTCTTCGACGGCGGCCACCTCGGCGCGCGGACGCTCACGGCCTGCTGGTGCGTGGTGCTCTTCTTCGCGTCCGCCGGGGCCAGTTCGGCCTACCTGACGGTGAGTGAGATCTTCCCGATGGAGACGCGCGCCATGTCCATCGCGTTCTTCTACGCCATCGGCACGGCGGCGGGCGGGATCAGCGGGCCGCTGCTCTTCGCGAAGCTCACCGAGTCCGGCGTCGTCGCCGACACCGTGCTCGCCTTCCAGGTCGGCGCCGCTCTGATGACGCTGGCCGGGCTGGTGGCGGCCGTCCTCGCCGTACGCGCCGAGCGGCGCTCCCTGGAGGACATCGCGGCCCCCCTGTCGTCCGTACGGGCCCCGGTCGGCGCCCGGGCCTGAGCCCCGCGCCGCCGTACGGCGTCAGCTCAGGGCCCAGACGGCGACGCCGCCCGCCACGAACAGCAGGCACATCGCGATGTTGACGCGCCGGTAGGCGACGAGGACGGCCGCGAACTCGCGGATCACCGCGTTGGGCCAGAAGTAGCGGGCGGTGCGCGAGCCCACCACCTGGCCCCTGATGCCGAGCCGCCGCGCGGTCAGCGCGGCGCGGAAGGCGTGGTAGTTGCTGGTGACGATGACGCACCGGAAGCCGGGCTTCTCCTGCCGCATGAGGGCCTTGCTGAACCGCAGGTTCTCCTCCGTCGACGTCGACTTGTCCTCCCGCAGGATCAGGTCCTCGGGGAACCCCCGGCCGATCAGGTAGTCGGCCATCGCGTGGGACTCCGGCAGCTTCTCGTCGGGGCCCTGCCCGCCCGAGGCGATCAGGACGGGAGCGGGGCCGCGCCGGGCCAGCTGCGCGTGCACCTCGCGGGCCCGGTCGAGGCGACCGGCCAGCAGCGGCGGCACGGTCGAGCCGCCGATCAGGCCCGAGCCGAGGACGACCACGTAGTCGGCCCTGCGGCGCACCTGGAGCCGTGCGTAGAGGAAGGAGTACGTGACGAAGCACAGGAAGAGGAACGAGACGTAGCAGGTCAGGGCCAGAGCCGTGGCGCCCGCCCCGAACAGCGCGGGCGTGCGCACCACCGCGGCGGCGACTACCAGCGCGACGACCGCGACGACGCACACCGCGGCCATCAGGGAGAACAGGTTCGTGGGGCTGCGGCCCTCCTTGCGCACCAGGCGCAGGCCGTTCACCAGCAGCAGACAGGTGAGCAGCGGCAGGCCCGCCGCGCCCACCGCCAGCAGCGACACCGCGACGGCGGTGCCCGCCACGGCGTCGGACCTGACCAGCGAGTACAACCAGGCGGCGAGCGCGCACAGCGCGGTCAGGCCGAGGAGTACCGCGTTGCCGAACTTGCGGCGCTCGCGCAGCACGCGCCAGCACAGGACGAGGAAGAGCAGGGCAGCCGGTGCGTAAATCCACACGCGCACAGCGTATGCGGCCCGCCGCGCCGCGTACGCGACTTGTCGGCGGACGCGAGCCCGGCACGGCTCACGGCACCGTCAACGCCACCCGCCTGCCGTGCAGTTCACCGGCCTCCAGCATGCGGTGCGCCTCGGCGGTGGCGCTCAGCGGCAGCGTCCGGACCTCGCGCGGGCGCAGCGCGCCGTCGGCGAGCAGGCCGTTGACGCGCCGGGCGGCCGAGGCGAGTTCGGCCACTGTGGCGCGGGTGAGGGCGAAGCCCACGACGGACCCGTCCCGCACGTACAGCTCCCCGGCGGGCAGCGTCGGCGTGGTGCGCAGCCCCGCGAGCAGTACGATGCGGCCGCGCCAGGCGAGCAGCCCGACCGCGCCCGCCAGGTCGTTGACCCCGGCCGCGTCGAGATAGAGGTCGACCCCGCCGGGGCAGGCGCGGGCCAGCCGGGCCGTGAGGTCCGCGGCCGTGCGGTCCACCACGGCGTCGGCGCCGAGACCGCGGCAGTACGCCGCGTGGCGCGGGTGGGCGACGGCCACCACGCGGGCGCCCGCCCGGGCCGCGACGACGACGGCGGCGGCACCGACGTTGCCCGCCGCCCCGATCACCACGACGGTCGCCCCAGCGCGCAGACCGCCGTGCGTGACGAGCCCGAGGGTCGCGGTGGCCGCCGGGTGCAGCACGGTCACCGCCGTGACGGGGTCGACGCCGTCCGGCAGCCGGTACAGGCGCTCGGCGGGCACCACCACCCGCTCGGCCGCCGCGCCCTGGCGCCCGCCGTGGCCCAGGCTGTTGCACCACACCCGCTCCCCGGCGGTGAACCCCGTGACCGCCGCCCCGGCCCCGGCGACCCGCCCGACGAGGTCGCGCCCCACCACGAAAGGGAACGTTCTGGAATCAACAGGACAATGGGGGCGGCGGGGGCGCGTTCCGGGACCCATGGGGGAACGGGAGAACGGGGAAGCGGGGAACAGGGGAGCGGCGGCAGCTCATGTGGCCGGGGAGCGGGGCGGCGACAGGCCGACGGGAAGTAAACAGGGCGTGGCGGGCTTGTGGACGTGGTACTGCTTCCCCAGACACGCCCACGGACCATACTGGTCGAGCCCCGATCACCCACAGAACGAGCCATGGCCAACAACAGCACCCAAACGAACACCGCCCCCGACACCGTCTGGCTGGGGCGCGGGCGCCACCTCGGGCCCGAGCCCGAGCAGGACGTCCGGCGCAACCTGATCGCCCTCAAGGCGGCCGGGGTGCTCGACGACTTCCTCGACCTCGAACCCGCCGAGGCGGCCCGCTCCACCACCCTGCACCCGCGGGACGAGTCCGCCGACCCCGGCCCGTCGGCCCGCCGCCTCTTCGAGGCCCGCTGGCGGGTGGCCGACGACGTCACGGTGCGCGCCCAGCTCACCACGTACGACCCCGAGGGCCGCCGCAGGGACGGCGAGGGCGTCGTGTGGGTGCTCGCCGCCGAGGCGGAGCGGGCGTGGGACGTGCGCTGGCCGTCGCCCGCCACCATGTTCTGGCCCGACAGCGAGCGCGTCGCCTGGGACCGCGACACGGTGCCGGAGGTGAGCCTGAGGGCGGCGAACCACCTGCCGAAGGACGACGACGAGCTGCGCCGCCGACTGCGCGAGTGCGTCCAGCAGAGCTGGTTCGTGCACGTCGTGGTGCACGAGGCGATGACGCCGGACGCCCAGGGGCAGCGGCCGGTGTCGGACTTCCTGCCGCCGGGCCTCAGGCACCGGGTGGTCGAGCACCGCGCCACGCCGGAGCAGGCGCAGATCGCGGACTTCGCGATGAAGCGGGAGCTGAACGTGCGGATGCCGCGCGGCGGCGCCGTCGTGCTGCCGACGACGCCGGGGGCCGCCGGGTACGACGCGGAGCGGTTCACGGTGCGCAGCGTCTTCCTCGACGGCTCGGAGCCGACCGAACTCCTCGACCGGATCCGGGAGTTCGCCGCGCTGCCGCGGCCGCTGTCCGCCGACGCCGAGCGGGCCCTGGCACGGCTGCGCCAGGGCTGGCACCTGCTCACCCCGGACGAGGAGCTGGTGCACGCCCAGGGCATGGTCGCCAAGTACGCCGAGGCGCTGGAAGCGATGACGACCTCCCGTGACCGCTACCGGGAGGCGGCCGAGGCGGCGCAGGCCGCGCTGGCGGAGCTGACCGGCGGCGAGGTGGCGCCCCGCGCGGGCGGCGCGTCGGACGGCTCACCTCTGAAGGCCCTCACGCGGGTGTTCGGCCGGTTCCGCGACCAGAAGTAGCGGCCGGACGTAGCCGCCGGTTCCGCGACCGGAAGTGGCCGCCGGTTCCGCGACCGGAAGTGGCCGCCGGTTCCGCGACCGGAAGTGGCCGCCGGTTCCACCCCCGGCGGCCGGGGCACGTCGAAGGGGCCGGTGGCGGTCTCCCGCCACCGGCCCGATCAAGGGGAAGAACCCCGTGTGGGGGCTGTGAGCACGTCCCCTTGCTTGGGGGGCCGCGGAGGGCCCGCCGAGCGGTGGCGGGGTCCGCGGGACGGTCCGTGGCGGGGCCCACGGACCGGGGCGCCTCAGTCGACGCGGACCGGCTTGCGCTCGCCCGAGGGTCCGTAGCCGCAGATGGAAGGCGCCATGACGTGCTGCGGGTTGGTCCAGCCTGCGCACTGGTAGCCGGAGTGGCCGTACCAGTCGTGACCGAACTCGTGGGCCGCGAGCAGGGCCTGGTCGCCTACGCCGCCCATGTACAGCGCGATGCGCTGGCCCCGGCCCCAGTTGCAGCCGACGATCCGGCCACCGCCGCCGCAGTCCGTGATGTAGGTGTTGCGGCACTCCACCGGGGTGTCGCTGTTCGAGGTCTCGTTGAGGTTGGCCCAGGCGGCCGCGCCCCGGGCGATGACCGCGGCGTACTGCCGACAGGATGCCGTGAGGTAGTAGGCGCGGTCGGAGGGGACGGGCCAGCCGCCCGGCGGGGGCTCCTTGGCCCCCGGGCGCCCGGTCGTGAGCGCCTTCAGCTGCTCCGCCGTGATGCCGTGGCCGTGGCCCTTCTCCGCGGCCTTGGACGAGACCGCCTTGGACGGGACCGCCTTGGACGAGGCCGCCTCGGACGCCGCGTCTGCCGCCGTGACCTCGGACACGGCCGTGCGGTCGTCGGGGGAGGGGGCGGCCTGGGCGCCGGGGCCGACCAGGCCGATGGCCGTGGCCGCCGCGGTCGCGACGAGGAATCTGAGGAGCAGGTGCGGTCGCATGCTTCTCCTCCTGGTGTGGGGGTGTGTCGAACCTGATGTGGGGGGCGTGGCGGACCGTGTGTGGGGGCGCCGATCGGGTTGTGGGGGCGGCCCTGGTGTGGGGGTGATCGACGTCGGTCCGCCGATGGCGGCGCCGCGCGGTTCGGGCCAACGACGCTGCCTGGTCCCAGAGTTCGCAGCCGGGCGGCGGAGAACAATCCGGGTATCGGTAGGTAGGGGTACGCAGAAAAAACGGAGCGGGGCCGCCGCTTCCGCCCGCCCTCCAGGGCGGCCAGGACGCGCCAGATGGTCCAGACCTATTGACCTGATTGGTACATGCCAATAGCCTCCGAGTGACTGGCGACAGGCCGACTGTGATCACGGTCGACAGACACACGCGGACACGCGCAGGGACGTGCGAGGCGCACGGGTACGTGCGGACGCACGCGGTCATCTGCGCGACGACAGACGCATGCGCGACGGACGGCGGTACGCGCGGACGCGCCGTCCGACCACCCATCCGGAATCGACACTCGAAGGGGAGCCCCCCTTGAGATCCCCCACTGTCAGAAGACTTCCGAAGCGCGCCGTGACAGCGCTCGCCTGCCTGGCCCTGCCGCTCACCGCCCTGACCGTCCCGGCACAGGCGGCCGACGCCCCCGCCGCGGACGGCCGCGCACCAGGCTTCGCCCAGGCCGCCCCCTACCTGTACCTGGGCTGGGGCAACCCGCCGAACCCCACCGACGTCATGCGGGCCACCGGCATCAAGTGGTTCACGATGGCGTTCATCCTCGCCCGCGGCGGCTGCAACCCCGCCTGGGACAGCCAGCGCCCCCTCACCGGCGGCTCCGACGAGAACGCCATCAAGGCGATCCGCGCGGCCGGAGGCGACGTCGTCCCCTCCATCGGCGGCTGGAGCGGCAACAAGCTCGGCCCCAACTGCTCGACGCCGCAGGCCCTGGCGGGCGCCTACCAGAAGGTCATCGACGCCTACCGGCTCAAGGCGATCGACGTCGACATCGAGAACCGGGACGAGTTCGAGACCCCCGCGGTCCAGGACCGCGTCCTCAGCGCCCTGAAGATCGTCAAGCAGAACAACCCGGGCATCAAGACGATCGTGACCTTCCCCACGCTCAACACCGGCCCCAACTCCTGGGGCAACCGCCTCATCGAGCGGTCCAAGGCCCTCGACGCGAACATCGACATCTTCACGATCATGCCGTTCAACTTCGGCGGCCAGGCCGATATGTACGGCAACACGATCAAGGCGACCGAGGGTCTGAAGGCCAAGCTCCAGTCCGTCTACGGCTGGTCCGACGCCGACGCCTACGCGCACATCGGCATCTCCGGCATGAACGGCAACAGCGACACGGGCGAGGTGACCACGCCCCAGATCTGGACCCAGATCCGTGACTGGGCCAACGCCCACCACATCAGCCGACTCGCCTTCTGGGCGGTCAACCGCGACCGCCCGTCCTGGCAGTTCACGTCCATCACCGCCGGGTTCACCGGCTGACCCACAGGCCCCGCCCCCCAACGACGGCGCTCCCGGACCCCTCCGGGAGCGCCGTCACCCCGTCACGGCGCGATCACGAGCCCGCCGCGGCCGATCTCGGTCCGCGAGCTGACCCGCAGCTTGCGCAGCACCTTGGCCACGTGCTGCTCCACCGTGCGCGGGGACAGGAACAGCACGTCGGCGATCTGCCGGTTGGTGTGCCCGAGCGCGACCAGGCGGGCGACCTCCCGCTCCCGCGGCGAGAGCTGGTCGCCGTAGCCGCGGCGGCCGCGCCGGGACGGCAGCGGCACGTTGTGCCCGCGCAGCACCCGGCGGCAGCGCGCCGCGTCCCGGGTGGCGCCCAGCTCCGCGAACCGCTCCGCCATCGCCGCGAGTTCACGAGCGGCACCGGCGTCCCCCAGGGCGAGACGGCAGCGGGCCGCCGCCTCACCGGCGCGGGTGGCGGAGTAGGGCTGCGGCAGCGCCATGTACGCGGCCCGGGCGGCGTCGAAGGCCGCGGCGGCCTCCTCGGTGCGGGCCTGCCCGGAGGCCAGGATGCCGCGGCACGACAGCAGGGCGGCCGCCGCCAGGGGCGCGTCCCGGCCGTCGATGCCGTCGGCCAGCTCGGCGGTGACCCGCTCCGCGTCCGCCAGGCCGCCGTCGCGCACCAGCGTGGCCACCGCCATCGGCGCCAGGTCACCGGCCCAGCACCAGATGCCCTTGCGGCGGATCCTGGCCAGGGCCCGCTCGGCCTCCGCCCGCGCCTCGGCGAACTCGCCACGGGCCCGCAGCAGGCGGACCATGGCGCCGGACGCCGTCGCGAGGACCGGTGCCGGGGCGTTGTGCGGGGCGCCGAGACCGGCGGCCGTCAGCTCCGCCGCCGCCTCGTCCCACTCGCCGCGCGCGGACGCGAGCAGCCCCAGGACCAGATGGGCGTCGGCCGCGATGCCCGAGACGCCCTGCGCCAGGTCCAGGACGTGCCGGGCCCGCTCCCCGAGGCCCTGCCACTGGCCCTCGTACCAGTCCAGGCGCAGCGCGGTGCCCTCCACGATGCCCGAGAGGAACGCGGCGCCGCACTCGGCGGCCAGGCGCCGCCCCAGCCTGCGGAAGCGGTGCGCGGCCCGGTAGTGGCCGAGGCAGGCGGCGGCGTCGGCGAAGTTCCCGCAGGCCCGGGCGACCTGGCGGCGGTCGCCGTCGGCCCCCGCGGTGCCGATGAGCCGGTCGGCCTGCTCCCAGACGGCCGGGTCGCCCCCGTACAT
The DNA here is from genome assembly GCF_049542095.1 of Streptomyces sp. G45. NCBI lineage: Bacteria > Bacillati > Actinomycetota > Actinomycetes > Kitasatosporales > Streptomycetaceae > Streptomyces > Streptomyces sp. G45. Next base: position 8,662,158 of record NZ_JBMUZU010000001.1, read on the forward strand.
CGTCAGGGCCAGGCGGTTGGCCCTGACCGCGGTGCACACCGAGGGGCCCGGCTCCTCGGCCGCCAGGCGCTCGGCCCGCTCGATCCAGCGCTCGTACACGGCGTACGGGTGGTCGCCCCAGGCGGGCATGGCCAGGGCCGCCATGCCGCGCGCCGCGAGGGCGGGGCGATCGCGCAGCTCCCTGATCGCCCGCTCGGTGTTGATCCGGCCCTCCTCGTGCCGCCCCGCCTGGTTGTACAGCAGCAGCCCCAGGTGGAGGCGGATCTCGCCGCGCAGCTCCTCCGGCAGCTGCGGGTCCCGCACGATGCGGCGCAGCAGCGCGGTGGCCCGGCGGTGGGTGAGCCCGACCACCGCGTCCCGGCTGAGGTCGACGGCGATGCGGGCACAGGCCATCCGGCCCAGGCGGCCGTCGGACAGCAGCTCCTCCAGCAGGTCCACGGCGAGCGCCAGGTCGCCCATCTCGCGTGCGGAGGCCGCCGCCTCCTCGCCGTAGCGCTGCCAGTGGGACAGCTCCCCGGCCTGACGGGCGTGGTAGGCGAGCTGCACCAGGGGCTGCGGCTCCTGAGCCGCGAGCGCGTGCATCGCCCGCCGGTGCCACTGATGCCGGTCGGGCCCCGGCAGGCTCGCGTACACCGCCTGCTGGGCCAGGGCGTGCCGCGGCCCGTACTGGCCCTCACCCCACTCGTGCAGCACACCGGCGAGCAGCGCCTCCCGTACGGCCGCCGCGTCCCGCGCGGTCACCGGGTGCCCGGCCGTGCCGTGCACGACGTCGCCGATCAGCGCCTCGCCGACGGGCACACGCAGCACGCAGGCCGCGTGCACGGCGGCCCTGGCGTCGGGCGAGAGCACGCTCATCCGGTCGGCGATCGCCTCCTGGAGCAGCGTGGGCACGGTCATCGCCTCCAGCGCCTCGTGCCCGGCGCCGGGTCCGCCCCGCACGTGCTCGGGCAGCGCGCGGACGACCTCCTCCACCACGAACGGGATGCCCGCCGTGCGCCGGTGCAGCTCGGCGGCCAGGGCCGTGGCGGTCTCCGGCGCCCCGGTGAGGGCGGCGCACATGGCGTGCACGTCCGACACGTCCAGGGGGCGCAGCGGGAGGCGCACCGACGCGGTGCCGGGCGGCTGGCGGTAGGCCCGCCCCAACGGCAGCCCGGTGCCCGGCAGTTCCTCGCGGCGGAAGCTGACGACGACCGCCAGGGCGCCCGGCGGGTCGTCCGCCAGGAACCGCAGCAGGTCCCGGGTGCCGTCGTCGGCCCAGTGCAGGTCCTCCACCACGATCACGGCCGGGCCCAGCGCGTCGAGCAGCGCCCGCACGGCACGGAACAGGCGGTGCCGCCCGGCCCGGGGGTCGAGCAGCGGCTCGGGCGCGGGCGGCAGGGCGTCGGCCAGCTCCGGCAGGTACGGGCGCAGCGCGCCGCAGACCGGATTGAGCCCGGCGGGCGGGCCGTCGGCCAGATGGCGCAGGAAGTCGAACACGGGCCCGTACGGAAAGGGCTCGCGCAGCGGACGGCAACTGCCCACCAGGACGCGCCGACCGCGCACCGAGGGGTGCCGCAGCGCCTCGTGGATCAGGCGGGTCTTGCCGATCCCGGCCTCGCCCTCGACCAGCGCCACCGACGGCGGGTGCGCCATCGCCTGCGCCAGGGAGCGCAGTTCCGCGGTCCGGCCGACCAGAACGGGTGTTTCCGAGGTGCGCAGGAGGGAGGCAGTCATGGGGGTGACTCCGGCCTGTGGGGGCCCGTGAGCGGCGCGCACGCGGGCGCGCGTCAGCACGGCGACAGCGTGAAGCTATGCCGGGAAACACCCGCGTAGCAAGCCCACGGACCCGGATCAACCAACCCCGTGGGAACAGCCCGTGATGGCATGTCAAGAAAACGGCGCGCTCGCGCCTCTGCTGCGGTGAACGGCCCCGCGCCACTCCTGGCGCGCTCGACGGCCGTACGACAGGAGGAGGTTGACCGTGGAGCTGGCAGGCATCGCGCTCCTGGTGGCCGGGGCCCTGATCCCCGGCGTCACCAAGCTGCTCGACAGCGTGGCCTATCGCAACCGCGCCCGGGGCAGGGCCGTCATCATCCGGGCGAGGGGCGGCCGGACACGGGGGAGGGGCCATGGGTGAGCCGGAGGCGGATGCCGACACGGCGGTGCCGGGCGGGACACCGGCGAAGCGGGCGGCGCCGGTGCTGGCCGCGGGGCCCGTGACGCCCGTGAGCACCGCGGCGCCCGTGACGGCGCACACGCTGGGGCTGCTGTACGAGCGGCACCGCGGGGAGATGACCGGCCTGGCGCGCCGCCTGCTCGCCGAGGAGGGCGTGCCGCGGAGCGCCGCCGACGCCGACGACGTCGTCAACACCGCCTTCGCCAGAGCCCTGCGCGACCCGGGGCGCGTACGCGAGCCGCGCGCCTACCTCTTCCGGCTGCTGCGCACCGAGGTCGCCCATCTGGCCCGGCGCCGCGCCGCCCACCACCGGCTCGAACAGCGGCGTCTGGCCGACCCGCTGCGCTGCGACGCGCCGCCTCCGGCGGACCTGGAGCGCCTGGTCGTCGACCGGGAGGCGGTGCACCGGGCCCTGCGCGAACTGCCCGCGCAGCAGCGCACGGCGGTGTGGGCGACCAAGGCCCTGGACTACACCCAGGCGGAGACCGCGCAGGCCATGCGGAAGAGGCCGGGGACCGTCGCCACCCACGTGGCGCGCGCGGTGGCGGCGCTGCAGACCTGGCTCACCGCGGCGCTCGTCGCCGCCGTCATCGGCCTGGCCGCGCTGATCCGCGACGCGCTGGTCCGCGGGACGGCGGCGGACGGGGGCACGGCACCGGCGGGCAACGGAACCGGGGGCGTGGTGGGCGCGGTGGCGGTACCCGCGCTGCTGCTCGCGGTCGCGGTCGCTTTCGCGGCCGTCGCGGTGGGCCTCGGCGTACGGTCCACGGCCCGTCGTCGGCGCAGTCCGTCGCGGTCGTCCCGGCGGCGCCGTGTGAGAAGGGTGGAGCTCATCAGGACCATCGTGTACTGCCCTGGCTGTGATGCCGACACCGTGCACGAGCCGCCGACATCCCCGGAAGGGGACTTCCTCCTGAGGTGTCTGGGGCGGGACAGCATTGTGGAGTTCCTGGTCTGCCGGGCCTCGGAGTGCGGGAATGTGCGCACCGTGTTCAACGAGAAGCCCTTCCCGGTGCCCCTGAGAATTCCTGAACTCCTCGCACATTCCGCTTCGCTGCGCAAGTGAGCGCGGTGGTACGGGCAGCATGGTGCGTCCGGAGTGCACCACGGAGTGCGCCCGTGAAGGACGGAGTGCACCCGTGAAGGCGCGCCGCCCGGAAGGGAATTCCGTGCGGCGCGCCCTGCGCGGTTCAGGCGCCGGGCCCGCGTCAGCCGTGCACGCTGCTCGCCTTGTTGTTGAACCGGCCGAGGGAGGCGTAGCGGTCGCCCTCTTCGAAGCGGCGCTGCTTGCCGTCGCCGTTGCGGCCGTCGGCCAGATAGGCGCGGTCCTTGAGCGGCCAGGGGTCGTCCTGCCGGTTCTGCGCCGACGAGGCCCTGTTGCTGAACCCGTAGGGAGCCAGGTTGTGCCATCGCTCTTCGTTGAACTTGAGCATGCGGCCCCTGAAGTTCGTGCCGTCCCAGATGCAGAACCAGCCCGGCTTGCACTTCTTGCGGGCGGCGGCCTCGGCCTTCTGCGTGGCGGTGGCCGCCGTCCCGGCGTCCCAGCAGGTGACCTTCCCGGCGGCGCCGACCTCGCAGACGTCGGCGCCCTCCCAGGACGTGCCCAGGTCGACGGACCTGCCGTCGAGCGTCGCCACGGCACCGCGCGGCGCCCTGTCCGGCCGCGCCTCCTGGGCGTTGGCCGACGCGGTGAGCGCGCCGAGGCCCAGTGCCCCCGTGACGATCACGGCAACGGCCGTCACCTGTGTCTTCGCGTATGTGCGCATGCTTTCTCCCCGTACGTGAACTGTGCTGGTGAACCTGGTGTTCAGCGCTCGTTTATGCGCACTTCATATCCTGGGAGGACCGCCGGTCGTGGGGCCAGCAGTTTGCCCTCAGGTGAAAACCCGCACGTGAAAAGCCGCACGGGACAAGCCGCACGTGAAAAACCGCACGCGAGAACCCACACCTGAAGACCCACACGTGAAATCCCACAGGCCGGGCGCTATCAGGGGAAACAGTTCCATGGCACTGCGCATTCACTTCACCGCGGACGACCTCGCGCGCACCGTCGTGCGCGCGTCACCGGACAGCATGTGGGAGTTGGTGAACAGCCTGCACGTTCTTCAGTCACGCCGTCCGGCCGCCGTGTACCGGCCCTGGCTGCGGCACGCCCGAGGGCGCCTCGCGGCGGGGGACTTCCGGCGCGCGCTGCGGCTCCTGACGACGCTGGTGCCGCCGCGCGGCGGCTTCCCCGACTTCCTCACCCCGGCGGACACGGACTGCTTCGACACCTCCCTCGCCCTGATCCGGGCCGTTCCGGCGGCCCGGCTCGAACGGGACCTCGCCGCGGTGTTCCGGCGGCGCGCCGCGCCGCCGTGGGTGCGCAGGCTCGCCGGGGGCGAGCGGCAGGTGCGCCAGGAGCTGGGGTACGCGCTGACGGCGTACCACCGGGAGTTCCTCGCGCCGTACTGGCCGCGGGTCGACGAGTGCGTGCACGGCGAACGCTCCCGGCGGGGCCGGGACATCCTCGACGGCGGCGTCGAACAGCTGCTGAGGCAGCGGGGGTTGTGCGGCCGCTGGGACCCGCCGACGCTGACCTGCGGCTACCCCCGCGACCGCGATCTGTGCCTGGAAGGGCGGGGCATCACGCTGATCCCCTCGTACTTCTGCACGCGGTACCCCGTCACGTTCATCGACCCGGGCCTCCCGCCCCTCCTGGTGTACCCCGCGACTCACGAGGCCCGGCCCGCCGCGCCGCGCGCGGCCCTGACCGATGTGCTCGGGCGGACCCGCGCCGTCATCCTGTGCGCGCTCGACCCGCCGTGCTCGACCAGTGAACTCGCCTTGCGCGCGGGGGTGTCCATCGGAAGCGCCAGCAAGCACGCCACCAAGCTCCGCGACGCCGGGCTGATCACCAGCAGCCGCCACGGCGGCACCATGCGGCACACCCTGACCCGGCTCGGCAGCGACCTCGCCCACGGCCCAGGCCCCCGGGCCCGCCATCCGGCCCCGGCGACCGAGGTCTAGCGCACCCGCCGCACCGGCTCTAGCGCACCTGCCGGACTGCGACGGCGTTGTACGGGGTCGTGGGCGTGGGCACGTCCGTGAACCGGGAGTTGGGCAGGTAGAGCCGGTCGCCGTACGCCGCGACGGTGGTGGGGACGCGGAAGCGGGGGTCGGTGATGCGCGCGACCGCCGTGCCGCGCAGGCCCGTACGGTCCAGGTGGAACACGTCGACGGCGTTCTGCACCTGCTGGACCACGTACAGCGTGCGGCCGAGGGTGAGGGCGCCGTCGCCGTCGGGGAACCTGCTGGTGCCGAGGTCGACGCGCCGGGCGTCGCCGGTGCGCGGGTCGACGCGGTAGAGGCTGCCGCCGTGGGCGTGGACGTTGACCACGAGCAGCGCCCGGCCGTCGGGCGTGCGCGCCAGACCGTTGGTGGTGAAGCCGTCGGCGGGGGCCTGCACCCACTCGCCCGTCAGCGGCAGCGTGACCACCTCGCGGGCGGCGGGCAGTTCGCCGCGCGGGCCCAGGGGCAGGCCGTACAGCTGCTGCTGGGTGGAGTCGGTGAACCAGGCGGCCCGGGGCGTGAGGACCACGTCGTTCACCACGGTGGCGGGCCCGCCGACCTCGTACGTGGCCAGGACGCGGCCGCCGCGGCCGTCGACGACGCGGAGCTGGCGGTAGCCGCCACCGGCGATGAACAGCCGCCCGCGGGCATCGCTCTTGAGGCCGACGCTGATCGCGTCCGTCCCGGTGTCGATGGTCTCGCCGCGCCCGGTGACGAGGCTCGCGCGGTACAGGGAACCGCCGCCGAGCGAGCCGAACCAGGCGATGGGCCCGGGGCCGATGGCGATCCCCTCGGGCCGGAAGCCGTCCGGCAGCGGGAATTCCGTGGGCCATGGGCGGCGTGCGGGCCCGGCGTGCGCCGTGCTCGCCAGCGGGCCGAGCGCGGTGAGCCCGGTGAGCCCGGTGAGCCCGGTGAGCGCGCCGAGGGCGGCACCGGAGCGCAGGACCGTTCGACGGGAGGGGGAGGTTCCGTGGACGGGGTCGGTCACGGGGTCGGTCATGGTGCACGTCCTTCCGAGAGGCGGGCGTCCGGGACGGGGCCGACGGGTTCACCGCATCACAGCCCGCGGCCCCCGGGCGCACCGACTGGATTTCTGGCCGGATGGCGACGGGGAGAGGAAGCGCAGAAGGGCCTACTGGGCCTGTGGCCTGCCGGAACGTACGGTGAGGGCGGTTGCGGAGCATGGCCGGAAACACGCGTAGGCTTCGGGGCGCGAGCCGGGTCGGCCGCCGAACGTCCTTGTGTACTCCCAGGGGGAACTCCATGCCCAGCACCACTGGTGCGCCGCGTCAGCGTGCCCGCGGACCGATCGTGACCACCGCGGTCGCGGCTGCCGCGCTCCTCGCCGCGGCGGGTTGCGGCACCGCCACCGAAGGCGCCGACAAGGGGCGCGCACCGGCTGCGGCGAAGCGTCCCACCGGCGGAGCCTCCACGGCCAAGGGCGAAGGGCCGCGCGCCGAGGCCACGGGCGAAGGACCCCACGGCACGGCCGAGGGCGCAGGGCCGGGGAGCGCCGGGACGGCCCGCCTCGTGGGCCGGGCCCTCGACGCCACGTTCGCCCAGAAGTACTTCACCGCGATCCGGGTAACCGAGTCCGACGGGACGACCGTCCTGCGTAACGCCGTGCACGACGGCAGGGCGGAGTGCGACGTCCGCGCCCGCAAGGGCGAGGGCACGCTCGACTTCGTCGTCACCGCGTCCGCGCTCTACTCGCGGGGCAGCAAGGAGGCCCTGAGCCTGTCGCCCCGGGCCGCCCAGGAGCCGACGCGCGTCGCGGTGATGGCCGACCGGTGGGTGCGGCGGAACTCCGCCACCTACGAGGTCATGCGCGCCATGTGCCAGGCGAAGACCCAGCGGACGTGGCTGGAGGAGCGCATGCCGTCCCCGGCGAACTCGCCGGTGCGAAGCCGGTACGGCGCCCGGCGGTGCTGCACGGGAGGGCCGCCACCCGGATCACGTACGAACTGGGCGGGGAGACGGTGACGTTCCACATCGCCGCCGAGGGCACCCCGTACCTCCTGAAGGTCACGAACCCGGCGAAGGACCTCGACGAGACCTTCCGCGACCACGGCAGGCCGTTCCGCGTGGCGGCGCCGCGAGGAGCGGTGACGGAGCCGGAGATGGCGCGGGAGGTCGCCGCGGCCGAACCTGATGCGTGAACTCAGGGCAGGCTAACCTAAGTTGGCGTGAGGGAGGGTTCCACGGGCCACGGCCAAGGAGGGCGCATGGGGAGCCTCAGCGGCAGGATCGCGCTGGTCACCGACGGCAGCAGGGGCATCGGGCGGGTCATCGCCGAACGCCTGGCACGGGACGGCGCCCTGGTCGCCGTGCACTACGGGGGTGACGAGGCCGCGGCCAAGGAGACCGCCGCGGCCATCGCCGAAGCCGGTGGCTGCGCGTTCCTCGTGGGTGCCGAACTGGGCTCTCCCGGCGGCGTGGACGCGCTCACCGCCGCACTGGTCGCGGGCCTGCGCGCCTACGGGGAGTCCGCGCTCGACGTCCTGGTGCACCACGCGGCGCTCCCCGTCGTGGGGCGGCCCGTCGAGGCGGTCACCGCGGAGGAGTTCGACGAGACGGTGGCCGCCCACATCGGGCTGCCGCTCCTCCTCACCCAGCGGCTGCTGCCGCGACTGCGCGACGGCGGCCGGATCATCCACGTCTCGTCAGGAGCCGGAGCCAGAGCCGGAACGGCGTCCGAAGCCGAGGGCATCGCCCAGGCGTTGACCAAAGCCGCGCTCGACGCGTTCAGCCACGCGCTGCGCCGACACCTGGGCCCCCGCGGCATCACCGTCAACTCCCTCGTGGTGGGCCGCCCCGGCCTTCACACGTGGCTCGCCCCCGGCACGGGCCTCGCCCCCGGCGCCCAGACGGCCTCCGACGCGGTGGCCTACCTCGCCTCCGACGCCGCCCACTGGCTCACCGGCGCCAGGGTCGACGTGCCCGGCGTCCTCGGCCCGTAGCGCTCGGCGGGCAGGGGCGCACGGCGTTGGCCCCCGCGCCGTGGGAGGGTTCGGGACGGTCGCGTGCTCAGGCCCCAGCGGCGTCGTCGGGTCCGAAGCCGGGCCCGTCGGCGGACAGCAGGTGCGCGGCGGCGCCGTCCAGGGCCCTGGCCATCTCGACGGAGCGCGGCAGCATGGTCTTCTCGTAGGCGCGTACGGCGTCTTCGACGGTGGCGGCGCTGGTGAGGGCGAGGGCGAGTTCACTGGCGTCGAGCAGGGCGAGGTTGACCCCGACGCCGAGCGGCGGCATGAGGTGGGCGGCGTCGCCGAGCAGGGTGACCGTCGGGTCGTGCTCCCAGGTGTGCGGGACCGGCAGGGCGTGGATCGGGCGGTCGACGTAGGGGCCCTCGTTGTCGGTGATCATCCGGCGCAGGCGGGGCGACCAGTGGGCGTACTCGTCGAGGAGCCGGGCGCGGACGGCGCCGGTGTCGTCGGCGGTCAGGCCGCTCGCGCCGAGCCAGTCGGCCGGGACGCGCCGGACGAGGTAGACGCGGATGCGGTCGCCGCTGTCGCGCTGGGCGAACATGCCCCGGTCGCCGTCGGCCGCGGCGGCGCTGCCCGGGCCGACCAGCGCGGCTATCTCGGGGTGGCGCCGGTCGACGTCGGAGAACCACGCCTCCAGGAAGCTCACTCCGGTGTACGCGGGCCGGGCCGGGGACAGGGCCGGGCGCACCCGCGAGAAGGCGCCGTCGGCGCCGATGACCAGGTCGGCCTCGACGCTGGTGCCGTCGGTGAAGTGCAGCCGCCGCGGGCCGCCGGGGGCGCCGTCGACCCGGTCGAGGGCGCGGCCCCAGCGCACCGTTCCCGGCAGGAGCGAGTCGAGCAGCAGGTCGCGCAGGTGGCCGCGGTTGATCTCCGGCTTGAACAGCGCGTCGGCGTCCGGAACGTGCCGGAAGGCGAGGCTGCCGGACGGGTCCCACTGGCGCATCTCCTGGCCCTCGGGCCGGGCCCGGCGCAGGAACCCGTCGAGCAGCCCGGCGGCGCGCAGGGCCAGCTGCCCGCTGTCGGCGTGCAGGTCGAGGGTGCCGCCCTGGTCGCGGGCGTCGGGGCCCGCGTCGCGCTCGTGGACGGTCACCGCCAGGCCGTGTCGCTGGAGCACGCGGGCGCAGGTCAGCCCGCCGGGTCCGGCGCCGACGACGCTGATCCGGGCGCGGGCGGGTGCGGGAGAGCCGCCGACGCCGCCCTCGAACTGTTCCTGGCGCGCGGCTACGACCAGGTGAGCATCCGGGAGGTCGCGGACGCCGCCGACGTGTCGACCACCACGGTGTTCAAGCACTTCAGCGGCAAGGAGGCGCTGGTCTTCGACCAGGACGCGGACCGGGAGGCGGCGCTGGTCGCCGCCGTGCGGGAGCGGGCCGCCGGGCAGAGCGTCCTCGACGCCCTGCGGCAGCACGCCCTGGACACCTTGCCGTCGATCGCGGCGCACCCGCGGCGCGCCGGGTTCGTCGACCTCGTGGAATCCACCCCCGCGCTGCGCGCCTACGCCGAACGCATGTGGACCCGGCACACCGAAAGCCTCGGCGCCGCCATCGCCGACGAGTTCGGCGCCGCCCACGACGACCTGTGCTGCGTGGCGCTCGCCCGCTTCGTCCTCGAAGTCCCCTCCCTCACTCGCGGCCGAGACGACGTCCGGGCCGCCGTCGAGGCGGTCTTCGACCTGCTCGCACACGGCTGGCAGCCACCGGGCCGGTCGTCGGCGCCCCGCGACTCCTAGGCCGTTCCGTCCCGGTCCTGGGCCGTTCCGCCTCGGTCCTAGGCCGTTCCGCCCCGGTTCGCCGGACCCGGGCCGCGCGGAGTGAGCGGCGGCCGATGAGTTCCTGCATGATCACCGGTCAGAGGTGGTGGTGGGTGCGCGAGCGGCCGTGTGTGGTCGCGATCCGCGCCGACCGCCCCCGCCGAGAGCCGAACACCAGACAGACACCGAGGAACCAGGATGCGCACTCTCATCAGCACCGCCTTCGTCTCGCTCGACGGCGTCGTGGAGGCCCCGGGCGGCGAGCCCGGCTACCGGAACGCCGGGTGGACCTTCAAGGACATCGAGTTCCTTCCCGAGGCGTTCGAGATCAAGGGCCGCGAGCAGCAGGAGGCCACGGCGATGCTCCTGGGCCGCGTCAGCTACGAGTCGTTCAGCCCGGTGTGGCCCGACATGGAGGACTTCGCCGACTACAAGGACATGCCGAAGTACGTCGTCTCCACCACCCTCACCGAGGACGACCTGGTGACGAACTGGGGCGAGACGACGATCCTGCGCTCCCTCGACGACGTCGCCGCGCTCAAGCGGACCGAGGGCGGCCCCGTGATCGTCCACGGCAGCGCCTCGCTGAACCGGGCCCTGTCGGACGCCGGTCTGATCGACCGCTACCACCTGCTCGTCTTCCCGCTGCTGCTCGGCGCGGGCAAGCGGCTCTTCAGCACCACGGACAAGGACGCGCAGAAGCTGAAGCTGGTCGAGCACGAGGTCTACGCCAACGGCATCCAGAAGAACGTGTTCGACGTCGTCCGCTGAGCCGCGCTCGACCCGGGCGAGCGGGGGCGCGTCCCCTCCGCCGCCGGGGCGCCGCCGCTGCCGCCTGCGCCCCGCCAGCGGGCCCGGTCGAGGCGCCGTACCCGGCGGGCCCGTCCGCGTTCACGCGGCCCCCGCCTACGTCGACGGCGAGCGGACCTCCGGCGCCTCCGGCACATAGAGGCCGAGCGTGCGCGTGATCTGGCGCAGCAGGGCGCGCAGCTCGTCCTGCTGCGCCGAGGTGAGCCCGGCGAGGGCGCGGTCCTCGACGTGCCTGGCCGCCTCCTGTGCCCGCTCGACCAGGTCCAGCCCCTCCGGAGTGATGCGGACCTCCAGGATCCGGCCGTGGGTGGGGTGCGGGGCACGGGTCACCAGGCCGCGCGCGAGCAGCGACGAGACCGCGGCCGACATGGACTGCGCGGTGACACCCGCCCGGTGCCCCAGCTCGGCCCCCGAGAGTCCGCCGGGGTCCTCCAGGCCGAGCTGGGCGAGGGCCGCGAACTGCGCGTGGGTCAGGGAGAACTGACGCAGCGTCCGCTCCAGGTCCTGGGACAGCGCGTTGCTGACCATGCGCATCATGTACGGCAGTCGCTGCCCGTAGTCCCTGACCATCCGTGCCGCACCCTCTCTCCGAGCCGCCGAGATCACCACAGGCTACCGGGTCACATCTTCCTTACCTTATAAGGCACCTGATACGTTGCCTGAGATGTTCACGGCGGACCGCCCGACCGTCCAGCCGCCGAACTGCCCAGTCGCCCAGCTGCCCAGCCCCCTGGCCGTGCGCCCTCGCGCGGAGCCGACCCGCCCGCCCTGACCGCCTCGCCCGCCCCGACCGTCCGAGGAAGGACGACCATGCCCTTACGGATGCTCCCGCCCGCCGAGACCGCCGTCCTGCTGATCGACCATCAGGACGGCACCATGAGCTGGGTCGGTTCGATCGACCGCGCCGTGATGAAGGCCAACGCGCTCGCCCTCGCCAAGGCGGCCAGGGCCCTCGGCATGCCGCTGGTCCTGACCTCGTCCCTGGAGGACCAGGCGCAGGGCCCGCTGGCCGACGAGTTCGGCGAGGTCGCCCCGGAGGAGTACGCCGCGCGCGTCCGCCGCACCGGCGTCGTCAACGCCATGGACGACCCCGCCTTCGCCGCCGCCGTCGCCGCGACGGGGCGACGGAACCTGATCGTCGCGGGCGTGACCAACGACGTGTGCACCGTGTACCCCACGCTCTCCGCGCTCGACGAGGGCCATGCGGTGTACGTCGTCGCGGACGCGGGCGGCTCCACCACCAGGACCGCCGACGACGTGGCGCTGCGCCTCATGGAGCGGGCGGGCGCGGTGATCACCTCGACGAACATGATCCTCACCGGCCTCGCCCGGAACTGGACGAGCCCGGCCGGGCAAGCGCTCATCCCGATCGTCGGCGAACTCATCCCCGCGTGATCAGGAGCCCCCGCTCCAGCACGCACAGGCGCACCCCGCGTGATCAGGAGACCCCCATGAGCATGGCCTACCTGGCCCAGGCCGACCAGCACCAGCGGTTGGAGTGGCTGTCCGGCGGCACCCTGTCCCTGCTGCTCGACGGCGCCGCCACCGACGGCCAGTTGACCGTGGGCCGCTTCGCCGTCGAGAAGGGCGAGGCCCCGCCGTTCCACCTGCACACCCGCGAGGACGAGGTGTTCCTGCTGCTCGGCGGCTCGGCCCTGGTCTGGTACGGAGACGAGGAGTACGAACTGGGGGAGGGCGGCGTGGTCTATCTGCCGCGCGGCGTCCCGCACGCGTACCGCATCACGTCCGACCGCGCCGACCTGCTGATGATCTGCACCCCCGCCGGAATCGAGGGCATGTTCCGGCACGCGGGCCGCGACCGCTCCGAGCCCCGCCCGGTCGGCTTCGCGATCGACCCGGACCTCCTCGCCGAGGCCGCCGACCGCTACGGCCAGGTCGTCGTCGGCCCGCCGCGCTGAGTACTCCGCCCGCCACCCGCAGGGGCGCGCTGGCGCACCGCCCCTTCCCGGACGCCGCCGCCCTGTGGGATGGTCCAGACCTGACCGGAACCGAACGCCCGCCGCTGCCCGCCCTGTCGGCCGAGGCGCCGCGTCACCCCGAGGTGGCCCGCACGCCTTCACGAGATGCGCACATTATCGGCCGGTTCATCCATGTATCAGCCAACTCGTCACGGAATACGTCCTTCTCGTTGTCCTCCCGCGCGGGTCCGGACAGTCTTTCTTCAGCCAGCGGGGCGCGGACCCCGGTGGCCCCCTGACACGAGGGAGGGCTCAACGTCATGTCCCTGCGCAAGATGTTCGCCACCGCGGCCGTGGGCGCCGCCGTCGCCGCGGGCGGCCTGCTGGCCGCTCCGGCGGTCCAGGCCGCCGAGGCGGCCCCCGCGGCCCCCGCTGCCTCCGTGGCCGGTCCGACGGCCTGGATCCCCTGGGGCACGTACGCGGACCTGTCGAGCTGTGTCCACGCGGGCCAGTGGGCGGTCCAGAACGCGGGCGCGTCCAACTACACCTGTTCCCGCACCGCCTCCCACCAGTACGAGCTGTACATCTACCGCGTCTGACGCCCGCTCACCGACAGCGCGAAGCGCCCGCGGCCCGGTTCTCCCGGCCGCGGGCGCTTCGCGTGTGCGCCCCCGTCGGGCGGGAGGCTGTGACTTTTTCACCGCGGGGCTCGTCTTAGTCGTTGACCGTGAGTCGGTGAACGGCGCGATCTGCCGCCGTCGTCCGGGAGGGGGTGAGGCCGAAGTGACCACGGTGCCGTAACGGGGCGCTGACGCACAGTCGCCGCCTGTCCGTGGCGTCCGTCACCAGCGAGACCACCGGTGCCGCTCCGATAGCATGATCGGTCGCACGGCGGTCCTTCCCGTCGTTCGCCTTATACCGGAAAAACCGTGCTATCCGGCATGAAAAGTGACCTAATTAATCGAATCTAGTAAATCGGCCAGGCAATTGATATCTAGGGCAACGCGGGTGTTTTCGCGAATAAACTACAGAGCTGCGTTTGCCGCGTGGCGTCAACCGCGGGCGATCCTGTGGACCACGGCAGGCGTGGTGGTCCTCGGGTTCCTCATCGCGCTGGAGGTCGCCGCACGCCGCTACGACGTGCCGGGGCCGATCACCAACCAGGCGCGAGAGCTGATATTCGCCCCCGCGTCGGGCCCGCTGCTCTACGCCAGCATGGCGTTGATGATGGTGGTGCTCACCTGGCGTGAGCGCTTCATCGCCCTGGGTGTCGCGGTCGCCATCGACATTCCGTTCTTCCTCGTGCGGTGGGCGGACGGCGGCAAGCTGACCTTCGGCAACGGCGCCCTCTGGGTGGTCCTCGGCTGCGCGGTCATGGCTCTCACGCGCCGCACCGGCCGGGAGCGGGCCGTGCTCCTGAAGGGCATCGGCCTCGCCGTGCTCCTGGTCGCCGGGCGCAAGACCGGCGACGCCTGGCTGCTCATCACGTCGAAGACCCGCCCGAAGGTGCTCGACCCGTACCTGGCCACCGCCGACCACGCGCTCGGCAACCCGTCGTGGCTGATGGGCCGCGTCATCAGGGCCACCGGACCGATCGGCTCCAACCTGCTGGACTTCGTGTACGTCCAGCTCGCGGTGGCCGCGGTCGTCGTCGCGCTCTACCAGCTGCGCAACGTGGCGGCCGAGCGGGCCTTCCCCCGCCACCACCTGGTGCGCACGTTCTTGGTGATCGGCCTGCTCGGCCCCGGCATCTACATGATCTTCCCGGTGGTCGGGCCCATCTTCGCCTACGGCACCGGCGCCTTCGGCACCGGCGGCGAGCACTGGGCGATCGCCAACGTGTGGCCGGACACCCCGCCGACCATCGGCAGCCCGCACCCGGTCCTGTACGACGAGATCACCCCGCGCAACTGCATGCCGAGCCTGCACACCGCCTGGGCCACCGCGATCTTCATCCACACCCGCAGGGCCCCGCAGGTGCTGCGCTACGCGGGCACGTTCTGGCTGATCGCCACGCTCACCGCCACGCTGGGCTTCGGCTACCACTACGGCGTGGACCTCGTCGCCGGTGTGGTGTTCACGCTGACGATCGAGGCGGCGCTGCGCTCGCACACGCGCGGCTGGGACAGCTCGGGAGCGCGGTTCGTCGCCTACGGCGCGACGGTCTTCGCTGCGCTCCTGGTGTCGTACCGCTTCCTGCCGGTGCAGATGGCCACTTATCCGTGGCTGTTCGGCCCCCTGCTCCTGCTGGCGATGGGCTCGGTGATCTACGGCTACGTACGGACCACCCGGCAGTGGGAGCCGAAGGCCGCGCCGGTGCCGAGAGCGGAACCGCAGGCCGAACTGGTCTGAGCCCGCAGCGGCGGGCCACCACGGGCCGAGCGCCCCGGACCCACCCGTCCGGGGCGCGCTCGGCCCGTGGTCGTTGTCGGCCCGGCCCGCGCCGGGGCGGGCGCCTCCCGGCCGGTCCTCAGGCCCCGCGGACCCCGCCCGGGGAGCCGGTCCCGCCGGGGAGTCCGAGCAGGTCCAGGAACGCCGTCGCCGCGGGCGTGCGACCGCCGCGGCTCCAGGCGGCGTACTCGACCCGGGCCGGGGCGTCCGCGACCTCGACGGTGGTCACCCCGGGCAGCCGGGCGGCGTACGCGGAGGGGAGCATGGCCACGCCCAGGCCCTGCCCGACGAGGCGGGCCAGGAAGTCCGCGTTGGTCACCTCGAAGGCGACGTCACGGCTGAGCCCGGCGGCCGTGAAGGCCTGGTCGGACTGGACGCGGCCAGCCGTCCTCGCGGGCAGGTCCACGAACACCTCCGACGCCAGCGCGCGCAGGTCGACGGCGCCCGCACCGGCGAGCGGATGGTCCGGCGCCACGACCGCGACGAGCCGGTCACGGGCCAGCTCGCGCGCCTCGACCCCCTCGGGCCGCGCCGTCGTCGGCAGGCCCAGGAACGCCACGTCGAGCACGCCCTCCCCGACCTGCTCGGCCAGCTCCTCGCTGGCGCCCACGCGCAGGCTGATGCGCACGTCCGGATACCGCTGGTGGAAGTCCCGCAGCGCCCCCGGGACGTCGACCGCCGCGACGCTGGGGATCAGCCCCACGGCCAGCCGCCCGCGCACCTCGCCCACGGCCGCGGCGACCTCGGCCGCCGCGCGCTCGGCGGCGTCCAGGCACTGCCGGGCCAGCGGCAGGAACGCCGCACCCGCCGAGGTCAGGCGCACCCTGCGGCTGGTGCGCTCGAAGAGCCGCGCCCCCAACTCCTTCTCCAGGCGCGCGATCTGGTGGCTGAGCGCGGACTGGACGACCAGGCAGCGCTCGGCGGCCCGGGTGAAGCTGTTCGTCTCGGCGACGGCGACGACGTACCGCATCTGCTGAAGCTCCATCCATCCATCGTGAATCACGATCGATGGGGTGACAAGCATGTGTTGGACTCATTGATCGGCGCCGGACGAGACTGCCGTCATGACCAGTCCAGCACTGCGGAGCGGCCCCGCCGGGGCCGCCACCAGCGGCGTGCCCCAAGGGCAGCTGCCGCGCACCCTCCTCACGGCGCTCACGCCCATGGCGTGGGGCACGACCTACCTCGTCACCACCGAACTGCTGCCGCCGGACCACCCGCTGTTCGCCGGTCTCCTGCGGGCGCTGCCCGCGGGTCTGATCGCGCTGGCGCTCACCCGGGCGCTGCCGCGCGGAGCGTGGTGGGGGAAGGCGGCGGCGCTCGGCGTGCTCAACATCGGGCTGCCCTTCCCGCTGCTGTTCCTCGCGGCCGAGCGGCTCCCCGGCGGCGTGGCCGCCACCCTGGCCGCGGCCCAGCCGCTCGTCGTCGCTCTGCTGGCCGTGGTGGTGCTGCGCGAGGCGCTGTCCGCCTGGCGGCTCGGCTGGGGCCTGGTCGGCGTGCTCGGCGTCGGCCTGGTGGTGACCGGCCCCAACGCGGCGTTCGACGGCGTCGGCATCGCCGCGGCCCTCGGCAGCGCGGCGTCCATGGCGCTCGGGGTCACCCTCACCAAGCGCTGGGGGCGGCCCCGCAGGCCGGGCCCGTCACCTTCGCCGCCTGGCAGCTGACCGCCGGAGGCCTCTTCCTGCTGCCCCTCACGTTCCTGGCCGAGGGGGCGCCGCCCGCGATCGACGCGAAGGGCGCGGTCGGCTACCTCTGGATGGGGCTGGTCGGCGGACTGATCTCGTACGCCCTGTGGTTCCGCGGCATCACGACGCTGCCCGTGACGTCCGTGGCGGTGCTCCTGCTGCTTTCCCCGCTGGTCGCCGCCGTACTCGGGGCGGTCGTCCTCGACCAGACGCTCGGCGCGGTCCAACTCGTGGGATTCGCCCTCGCCCTCGCGTCGATCGTCGCGGGCCAGCTACCGGCCCCGACCGCCCGAACCCGAACCCGCACCTGACCCTGCGCCCCCTCCTTCTCCGACCCCATCGACGCATCCACTCATCCACGCATCCATGCATCCACACATCGACTCAACAACTCAACAACTCAACGACTCATCGATGAAAGGACGGTCCATGCCGTACGACAACACCGTTCTGGTCACCGGAGCGACCGGCGGCCAAGGCGGCGCGGTCGCCCGCCGCCTGCTCGACGACGGCTGGCGGGTGCGCGCCCTCGTGCGCGACCCGCACACCCCGGCGGCCCGGGACCTGGGCGCGCTCGGCGCGGAGCTGGTGACCGGCGACCTCGACGACCCGCGGTCGCTGCGCGCGGCGATGCGCGACGCCCACGGCGTGTTCAGCGTGCAGGCGGCCGACCTGACCGCCCCGCACCCCGAGGCCGAGGTGCGCCAGGGCGTGAACGTGGCCGAGGCGGCGGCCGCCGCGGGCGTCGCGCACCTGGTGTACAGCTCCGTCGCCGCCGTCGGCCGCGCGACCGGCGTCGCGCACTTCGCCAGCAAGGCGGCGATCGAGGCGCGCGTCGCCGCCCTCGCGCTGCCCGCGACGGTGCTGCGGCCGGTGTTCTTCATGGAGAACTGGCGGTTCATGGTGCCGGAGCCGCGCGACGGCGAGCGCGTCGGCACGCTCGCGCTCGGCCCGGACACCCCGCTCCAGATGATCGCCCTGGCCGACATCGGCCGGATCGCAGCGGACGCCTTCGCGCGACCGGACGACACCGTCGGGCAGACCGTCGCGATCGCCGGGGACGAGCTGACCATACGTCAGATCGCCGAGGCCCTTACCGAGGCCGACGGCATCCCCACCCGCTTCGAGCACCGGCCGACCGCGCGGGGGCCGTTCGCGGGCGGGGACATGGCGGCCATGTTCACCTGGCTGGAGAAGGAGGGGTACGGAGTCGACGTCGCCGCGCTGCGCGGACGGTACCCGGGGCTGCTGACCTTCCGGGACTGGCTGCGGACGCGGTGACCCCGCACGCGCCCCGGCGCCCCTCGCGGTCGGCTCAGTAGTCCTTCAGCTCGAACGCGCTGATCCGCCGGTAGACCTCGGCCAGCTCGCTCCCGTCCTCCGGAATCGCACTCAACTCGCCGACGTCCTCGGCCAGTTGTCTGCGCATGCGCTCGCGGTTGGCGACGGCGACGTGCTGGTTCATGGCCACGAAGGGGCGCAGCTGCTCCTCGTACGCGGCGAACGCCTCGCGGTGGTCGCCCCCGGCCGCCTTGAGCTCCCCGGCCAGGACGTACGCGCCGACCATCGCGACGGTCGTGCCCTGTCCCGAAGCGGGTGAGCCGCAGTAGCCCGCGTCTCCGAGGAGCGCGACGCGGCCGCGCGACCAAGTGTCCATGTGGATCTGCGCCAGGGCGTCGCAGTGGAAGTCCGGGGCGGTCCACATGTGGTCGAGGAAGCGCGGCAGTTCCCAGCGGGCGTCCTTGTAGGTGTCGGCGATCAGGCGCTTCTGCGCCGCGGGGTCGCGCGGCAGGAAGTCCGCGGGCGCCTCGTCCGACTCGATGCCGACGAAGACGCGGGCCTCCGCGTTGCCGCGGACGCTCATCACCAGGGCGCCCCAGACGTCGGGGCGGGACATGCGGTAGACGACCTCCCAGTGGTCGAGGTCCAGGAGGTTCGGCACGGACCACACGCTCAAGTAGGCGCCCAGATGGCGCAGATAGCGCTCCTCGGGGCCGAAGACGAGGCGGCGCGTGTCGGAGTGCACCCCGTCGGCGCCGACCACCAGGTCGAAGCCGCGCGAGGTGCCGCTCTCGAAGAGCACCCGCACCTCGTCCTCGTCCTGCACGAGGGTGGCCACGCTGTCCCCGAAGAGGTACTCGACGCCGTCGCCGCTGGCCTCGTACAGGATCCGGCAGAGGTCGTCCCGGAGGATCTCGACGTCCGGGCTCGCGATCTCGCCGCCGCTCGCGGTGCGTTCGGTGGTGCGGGACAGCTCCGTGCCGTCCTCGTCGACGACCGACATCCCGCGCAGCGCGGTGCTGCGGCGGCGGATGCCGTCGAGGACGCCCATGCGCTCGGCCACGTCGAGCGCCGCACCGCGCACGTCGATGGCCTGGCCGCCGGGGCGCAGTGCGGGGGCGCGCTCCACCACGGTGACCTCGAAGCCGTGGCGGCGCAACCAGTAGGCGAGGGTGGGCCCGCCGATGCTGGCGCCGCAGATCAGGACGCGCGCGGCGGCGGGCCGCCGCCGCGCCCGGCGGTCTTCCTGACGAAGGGGCAGAGGGGACACTCGGTGCTCCTGTTCGACGTGCCGTTGATCCGTCACACCGAGCGTCCCGCGCCCCACCGACAGCCCGCCGACAGCCCGGCGGCGCACGCCGACGGATCGCCGACAGGGCGGCCGTGGGTCAGGTGGTGCAGTGCTTCTGCGCGTCCACGCGCACCTTCCGGCCGGTGAACTCCTCCAGGACGGCGATGTTCTCCGGGGCGTAGTTCGCCGCCGTGATCTTGTCGGCGTCGCGGCTGCCCAGTTTGCCGGTGTACGGCGCGGACTTCTCCAGCCAGTACGCCGTGCGCAGGAACTGGGTCAGGACCAGGTCGCGCAGCTTCGGCTCGGCCTTGATCCGCGCCCAGTAGTCGGGGTGCTTGTCCTTGGCGACGCGCAGGTACAGCAGCAGGTAGCGCAGGTTGGTGGCGGCGATGTCGCGTGCGTTGCTGGCGCCGACGCCCCTGATGTACTCCTGGAGCACCGTGACCGCGGGCAGCCCGGTGAGCCCGGCGTTCTGCTCGGCGAGCACTCCCTGGAGGCGGTACTCGCCCTGTGTGCGGTCCCGCAGGTAGATGTCGTCCATGGAGGAGCTGAGGCTGTCCTTGATCAGCGGCAGTATCTCCTTGCGGGGGAAGCCGCCGTGCAGGGGCACGGTCAGGGCCTGCTGGCCGCCGTTGATCCACGCGGCGATGTGCACGTCCCACCGGGTGCGGGACGGGTCGAGGTCCCACATGTGGGTCTCCTCGTGGATCGCCACCATCATCGACTCGGCGAACCCCTCGAAGCTCCGCTTGTTCACGAACTGGTCCCAGTACTTGTCCTTGGCCTGGGCGATCGCCAGCGCCTCACCGCTGGGCCAGCGCCGCTTGTACATGGCCTGGAGGGTGCGCATCCAGTTCGAGGAGTTGAACGACGCCTTGAGGTCGCTGATGTCGGCGGTGGGCTGCGACGGTTCGTCGTAGCAGTAGGGCTCGGCGGCGCGGGCGCGCTCGGTGCTGTCGGCAGGGGCGGCCGCCGCCGGACCGGACGCGGCCACGGTTCCCGTGCCGAGCGCCAGGACGAGCGATGCGGTCAGCAGCCGGGGGAGAAGTCTACGGCTCACGAGGACCTCGTCTCGAAGCAGTTGTGGGGGAGGGAGGGGAGGCGCGGCCCGGTGGGGCGCCGCACCGCCCGTCACTCATCGAAGCTACTGACCCGCTCGCCCCGTGCCTACTGTCGGCGCACGACAACGCACGACGGACCCCCGCCGCCCGCCGCCGTCCTGCCGCTGGCGCCCAACGGGCTTGCCCTGGAGCGGACTCCAACTCGTACAGTCACGGCACCCAACGCGGCCACGGGCAAGGAGAGTTGCATGCGTCACCACGTTCTGGGCGGGACCGGCATCGAGGTCAGCGCCTACTGCCTCGGCACCATGATGTTCGGCTTCGTCGGCAACGGCGATCACGACGACTGCGTCCGCATCATCCACGCGGCGCTCGACGAGGGCATCAACTTCGTCGACACCGCCGACATGTACTCCAGCGGCGAGTCGGAGACGGTCGTCGGCAAGGCCCTGAAGGACCGGCGCGACGACGTGGTGCTCGCCACGAAGGTGCACTTCCCCATGGGCGAGGGCCCCAACAGGGGCGGGAACTCACGGCGTTGGATCGTACGGGCGGTGGAGGACAGCCTGCGCCGCCTCGGCACCGACTGGATCGACCTCTACCAGGTGCACCGGCCCGACCACACGACCGACGTCGAGGAGACGCTGTCCGCCCTCACCGACCTGGTCCACCAGGGCAAGATCAGGGCGTTCGGCTGCTCCACGTTCCCCGCGGACCACATCGTCGAGGCCCACCATGTCGCCGAGCGGCGCGGCCTCCACCGGTTCCGCACCGAACAGCCGCCCTACTCCCTGCTGGCCCGGGGCGTGGAGCGGCACGTGCTGCCCGTCGCCCAGCGCCTGGGAATGGGCGTGCTCACCTGGAGCCCGCTGGCCTCGGGGTTCCTCACCGGCCGCTACCGCAAGGGGCAGCCGCTCGACCTGAGCGGCGTACGCCCCACCCTCAGCCCCGCCCGCTTCGACCCGCAGGCTCCGCTGACCGCCACCAAGCTGGACATCGTCGAGCAGCTCGTGGCCCTGGCCGACGACGTCGGCTGCACCCTGCCGGAGCTGGCGATCGCCTTCCCGCTGGCCCACCCCGCCGTCACGTCGGTCATCATCGGCCCGCGCACGATGGAGCAGCTGCGCGCCACCCTCAAGGGCGCGTCCCTGGTCCTTGAGGACGCCGTCCTCGACCGCATCGACGAGATCGTGGCCCCCGGCACCGACGTCTACCCGCCGGACGGCGTCTGGGCCCCGCCCGCGCTGACGGACCCGGCGCTGCGGCGGCGCACGCCCGGCGCCCGCGCCGCCGCCTGAGCCGGTCCGGGCCCGACGGCCCGTGCGGGTCCGGTCACTTGCCGGGGGTGACCAGACCCGACTCGTAGGCCGCGATCACCGCCTGGGCGCGGTCGCGGACGCCGAGCTTCGCGAACACCGCGGTGACGTGGTTCTTCACCGTGGACGGGCTGATGCACAGCGTCTCCGCTATGTCGTTGTTGTCGTGGCCCCGGGCGATCAGCGTCCACACGTCGGTCTCGCGCGCCGTGAGGTCCGGGTGGGCCCGGGGCGCCGGGCGGGCCGGGGGCGTGGTGATGTACGCGGAGATGAGGCGGGTCAGCAGCCGGGGCGCCACCGCGGCCTCGCCCGCGTGAACGGTGTGGACGGCCGCGACCAGCTCCTCCGGGGACACGTCCTTGGGCAGGAAGCCCGCCGCGCCCGCGCGCAGCGCGCCCACGACGTACTCGTCCATGTCGAAGGTGCTCAGGGCCAGCACACGGCACTGGGGCAGCTCGGCGGTCAGTTCGGCCGTGGCCCCGACGCCGTCCAGGTGCGGCATGCGGATGTCCATCAGGACGACGTCGGGGCGCAGCCGCCGGGCCAGGTCCACGGCCTCGCGGCCGTCGCCCGCCTCGCCGACGACCGTGACGCCGGGGTCGGTGTGGAAGATGAGCGCGAGTCCGCGCCGCACCAGGGGCTGGTCGTCGGCGATCAGGACGGTCAGGGGGCGGGTCACCGGAGCACGACCTCCTCGTCACGGGCGGATTCCGGCGCGGGGGCGGGCAGCGGCAGCGTGGCCGCCACCCGGAAGCCGCCTTCGGGCCGCGCCCCGGCTTCGAGCGTGCCGTCGTGCAGGGCGACGCGCTCCCGCATGCCGACCAGACCGTGCCCGGCACGCCCCTTGCGCGAGGTGGCGCCGCCGCCCGCGCCGTCGTCGTACACCTGCACGGTGAGCAGCTCGGGCCCGTAATCGAGCAGGACCGTCGCCCGCGCGCGCCCCGCGTGCTTGCGGACGTTGGTCAGGGACTCCTGGACGATCCGGAACACCGTCAGGCCAAGCGTGGGGGCCAGCTCCCGCCGCTCGCCCTCGACGCGCAGCTCGGTGGGCACGCCCGCCTGCCGGGAGTCGGCGACCACGCGCGGCAGGTCCGCGATGCCCGGCTGCGGCGGTGACGGGCGGCCGTCGTGGTCGGTGTCGTCGGCGCGCAGCACGTCCAGGAGCTGGCGCATCTCGCTGAGCGCGAGGCGCCCGGAGTCCTCCAGGGACTTCAGGGCGTCCTGCGCGAGGTGCACGTCGTGGTGCAGCACCTTGCGGGCGCCGCCCGCCATCAGCTGCATGGCCGTGATGTGGTGGGCGACCACGTCGTGCAGCTCACGGGCGATGCGGCGGCGCTCGTCGGCGACGGCGTTCGCGGCGAGCAGCTCGCGGTGCAGGGCCAGCTGGCGCTGCCACTGCCGCACCGCGCAGCCGACGACCACCGCCACGCTCAGCCCCACCACGTCCCCGAGCAGGGCGTGCCACCACTCCTCCTCGGGGACGGGGCCGGGAATCTGCAGCACCGCCAGGGACAGCGCCGTCGCGCCCGCCGTGACGCGGGCCGCACGCAGCCGCGCCACCGAGAACAGGGCGACGATCAGGCAGATCGGCATCCGGTACGCGATGGGCACGACCAGGGTGAGCACCGCGAGGGCGGCGAGGACGGCGACGAGCGCGGCGACCGGGAAGCGCCGGTGCCACGCCAGCGGAACGACCGAGAGGACGTACAGCGCGACGACGCCCGCGCTCCACCGCCCGCCGGGCGGCAGGGCCACGGCGTACCCGGTGAGGTCGATCACCAGGGTGCCGAGGGCCACCAGCACCTCCTGGCGGCTCGGACGGGCACCGGACAGGCGCCGCAGGCGGGCGCGCGTGAGCATGCCGTGAATCTCCTTCGCGGTGGGGACGGGGCCCGCTGTCGCAGGGCGAAGGGGCCGTGCCCGGGGGACGTGGTCCGGGGACGGGATCCATTGTCACCGGGACACGGTCCATTCCAGTCGCCGCCGGGGGCCCGGACGTCGTCCTCAAGGGGGAGCCGCACCTGGGAGCAGGGTCCTGGTCGGGGCGCGGAGCACGGCCCAGGTCCCGGGGCGGTTTCGTCGCCGCGGGCGAGGAGGCGGCCGGAACGCCGGTGATCTTCTGGAAGGGCCCGGTGGGACCGGGCACGACCCCCGCCGGAGGACCCCTTGATCAGACCCCTGACCGCCCTGACCACCCGCCACGCCTGGAAGTTCATCCTGCTGTGGACGGTGCTCGGCGTCGCCCTGTCCGTCGTCGGGCAGTCCAAGCTGCACAGCGTCACCGAACCCGACGTGGGCAGCTTCCTGCCGAAGTCCTACGACTCGGCGGCCGCGCTGCGCGTCGCCGAGGACGAGTTCGGCGCCAAGCCCGACGCCAACGCCGTGACCGTGCTCGTCGCCCGCGACGACGGGCGCCGGATCACCGCCGCCGACCGGCGCCGCATCGACCGGATCGCCGCCGACCTCGGCCAGCGGCGCCTGAAGAGCCCCAATCCGGACGACCTGCCGCCGCTGCTGTTCACCGACCACTCCCAGAAGCCGGTGGTGAAGCCGCTGTCCAACGCGCCCGACGGCACGTTCCGGCTGCTGTCGGCCTCCCTCAAGGGCAACCAGAACGACCCCGAGCTCCAGGAGCTCTACCGCGACTTCCGCGACCACGCCAAGAAGGCCTTCGCCCGCGCCGACCTGCGCACCGG
The DNA here is from genome assembly GCF_049542095.1 of Streptomyces sp. G45. NCBI lineage: Bacteria > Bacillati > Actinomycetota > Actinomycetes > Kitasatosporales > Streptomycetaceae > Streptomyces > Streptomyces sp. G45. The sequence continues at coordinate 8,686,548 of NZ_JBMUZU010000001.1, forward strand.
CTTCACCGGCGGCATCGCCGACACCGCCGACACGGCCGAGGAGCAGGAGGACACCGAGAAGCTGGTGGGCCTGCTCACCTTCGGGCTCATCCTCCTCCTGAACGTCCTCGCGTTCCGCAGCGTCCTCGCCGCGCTGCTGCCGCTGCTCGCGGTCGTCCTCGTCGGCGGCGCCGCGACCGGCGCGGTCGTCGGCACGGCCCTGCTGTTCGACTTCAAGCTGGACCCGTCGACGCCGTCCCTCATCAACGTGGTGCTGCTGGGCATCGGCATCGACTACTTCCTGTTCCTGCTGTTCCGGTTCCGCGAGGTGCTGCGGGGCGACCCGACGACGCGCCCGCGGGCCCTCGCGGCCGAGTGCGCGGGCCGCGTCGGGGCGGCCATCGCCTCGGCCGCGCTGACGATCGTCGCGGCCTTCGCCACCCTCGGCATCGCCAGCTTCGGCCAGTTCAGGGTGCTCGGCCCGGCCATCGCGGTATGCGTCCTGGTGATGCTCCTGGCCAGCCTCACCTTCATGCCCGCGCTGCTCGCCGTGTCCGGGCGCCGCATGTTCTGGCCGTCGCGGGCACTGCGGCGCGCCCCGCGCCCCGGCCTGAGCGGGCGGCTCGGGGAGCGCGTCGCACGCCGCCCGTTCCTGTTCCTCACGGCCAGCGTCGGACTGCTCGTCGCGCTGAGCGCCGGTGCCCTGGGCATGCGCATGGACTACGGCACCGGCGCGGGCCCCGACGACACCCCGGCCGCCGCGACCGCCCGGGAGATCGCCCGCGCCCTGCCCGGCGGCGTGGAGAGCCCGCACACCGTGTACGTCACCGCCGACGACCGGCACGCCGAGGGCACCCGCCTCGACCGGTCCGCGCTCCTGGGGCTCACCAAGGAGCTGAAGGCCGTCAAGGGCGTGGGCCGGGTGGCCGCGCCCGTGCTCAACGAACGCCGCACGGCCGCCAAGGTCGACTTCTACCTGACCGTCGACACCCAGTCGCAGGGCGCCCGCGACCTGATCGCCGACACGGTGCGGCCCGTCGTCACCAAGAAGGCACCGCCCGGCACCGAAGCCCATGTGTCCGGCGAGGCCGCCCTCTTCTCCGACGTGTCCGAGGCGGTGTCGAAGGACCTGAAGGTCGTCTTCCCGGTGGCCGCCGCGCTCATCGCCCTGATCCTGGTGCTGCTGCTGCGCAGCCTGCTCGCGCCGCTGGTCCTGATGCTCGCCATCGGCCTCGGCTTCACCGCCACCCTCGGCTCCGGCGTGCTCGTCTTCCAGCACGTACTCGACCGGCCCGGGGTGTCGTTCACACTGCCGCTGGTGCTGTTCCTGTTCGTCGTCGCCCTCGGCACCGACTACAACATCCTCATCAGCGACCGCGTCCGCGAGGAGATGGGGCGGCCCGGCACGGCCCGCCAGGCGGCGGCCGCCGCCGTGCGCCACACCGCGCCCGCCATCGTCACCGCCGGGGTCGTCCTCGCGGGCTCCTTCGCCAGCCTCGCCGTCAACCCGGCCCCGGCCACCCAGGAGATCGGCCTGGTCACCGCCCTCGGCATCGGCCTGTCCTCGCTGGTCCTGTCGGTGGTCCTGGTGCCCGCGGCGGTGGCGCTGCTCGGCCGGGCCACGTGGTGGCCGTCGAAGTCGGGCCGCGGCAAGGGCGGCAGGCGCCGGACGCGGCAGCCCGCGTACGAACCCCACAGCCCGTACGCGGGTGACGGGTGGCCGCACGACAGGCAGCCGCTGCGGCGCTGACGGCCCACGGCGGCCGGAAGACGCCGGGACGGCCGCGAAGCCCGAGTGACCGCGAAGGCCGTGGCGCCCGCGGAGACCGGGTGACCGGCAGGACCGGGGTGGCCCCCGTCCACGAGAGGACGGGGGCCGCTCGGCGTCCGGTGCCGCTCGGCGAGCCGGTCCGCGGCTGTCAGTCGGCGAGCCGGTCCTCGATGAGCGCCTTGAAGGCGGCGTACGACCCGGGAGTGGCGACCTTCTCGCCGTCCACGAAGAACGTCGGGGTGCCCCGCACGTCGAGGCCGAGGCCGTCGCTCAGGTCGGTCGCGACGCGCCGCGCGGTGGCCCGGTCGTCGAGGGCGGCGTCGAACGCGCGCAGGTCCAGGCCGAGGTCCTTCGCGTAGCCCCGGAAGGTGTCCCGCTTGGACTCCCGCGCCTCGCCCCAGTCCCGCTGCGTGGTGAAGAGCTTGGCGTACATCTCCTTGAACTTGCCCTGCCGGGCGGCTGCTTCGGCGGTGCGCGCGGCGAGTTCGCCGTTGCGGTGCCCGGGCAGCGGGAAGTAGCGCGCGACGAAGGTGACCCGGTCGCCGTACTCCTCGCGCAGCCGCTCCACGACCGGGTACATCGCGCCGCACGCCTCGCACTCGAAGTCGAGGAACTCCACGATGGTCAGTTCGCCGCGCTTCGGGTCGCTGAGGCGGTGGCTGCTCTCCCGCACGGGCTCGGCGTCGGCGGCGGGCCGCGCGTCCGCGCCGCGGCCGCGGCTCTCCGGTGCGAACAGCAGGACGGAGCCGTAGGCGGCGGCGAGCGAGGCCAGCACCACGGCGGCGACGACGAGCTGCTTCCTGACCCTGGACATGGCTGCCCTCACAGCGCCACACCCCCGGTGCACGCGGCGCCCGCCGCCTCGTCGTCGTACGCGGCCCACGTCGTGCCGTGCTCCAGGGAGCGCACGGCGTCGCGGCGGCCTCGCGCCGCCTGGGCGCGGCGCGGCTCCTCGGTCCTGGCGCGCCGGGCGGCGCGCTGTGCTGTGGTGGGGGCGGAACCCATGGCAAGTCCTTGTCCCCGCCGCCCCGATGGGCACGGCGGTGCGAATGAAGGGGTCGGGCCGGTGCGCCCGCGCTGCCGGGCGGGCGTGACGAGCGGCGCGCGGCGGCGGTGCGGCCGCGCGGGGCCCGGCCTACGTCCGCTGGACCTGGAGCTGGTGGATGCCGGGGGCCCGGACGGGCGCGGGCGGCGGCCCCTGCGGGGCGGGTACGGCCGCCCCGCAGACCGCGGGCACGAGCGCCAGCGCCTCGGGGGAGGGCGGCGAAGGGTTGGGGCCGGTGCCGGTCGTCAGCTCCTCGGCCGAGGCGCGGCAGTGGGTGTCACCGGAGTCGTGCCCGGCGCCCACGCACAGGTGGGCGGACGTCCCGAACGCGTCGGCGGTGGCCGGGTGCGGCGCGTCGGCGCTCACAGCGGTTGCGGAAGGGGCCGTGGCGGGCGGTTCGTTCGCGGCGTGGGCGCACACCGGAAGCGCCCACAGCACCACGGCGAGCAGGGCGGCGCAGCGCAGCACGAAGACCCGCGCGGCATGCCCCGCCGCGCCTCGGAAGCCGTCCTGCCGGTCGCTCATCAGCCGTCCTGCCGGGTCACTCGACGCGCCTGATCGTAACCGAGGGGGTCCTGGGCGGGAGAATGGCGTGGTGGACCTGAACCTGAAGCTCGTCCACGCCCTCGTGAGGGTGGCGGACGAAGGCAGCATCACCCGTGCCGCGGCGCGCCTGCATCTGACGCAGCAGGCGGTCAGCGGACACATCCAGCAACTGGAGAAGCTGGTGGGCACCGCCCTGCTGGTGCGCACCGCCCAGGGGGTGGTGCTCTCACCCGCGGGTCAGGAACTGGTCAAGCAGGGCTCGGCGCTGCTCGACCGGGCGGAGGAGATGCTCGACGAGGTCCGCAGGGTCGGCTCGGGTCGGGTCGGCCGGTTGCGGATCGCGTTCAAGGCGCAGAGCACGGCGCACTTCATGCCGCAGGTCGTGGCCGCCCTGGAGCGGGAGGCGCCCGACGTCGAGGTGGACGTGCTGTCCGTGTCGTCCCTGTCGGAGGAGTTGGAGGCGCTGGCGGGCGGCAGGGCCGACGCGGCGTTCCTGTGGCTGCCGACCGGGGACGACCGGGTCGCCGCCGCCGAGGTGCTGACCGAGCGGCGGGTCGTGGCGCTGCCGCCCGACCACCCGCTGGCGGGGCGCGCGGAGGTCACCCTGGCCGACCTGGCGGCGGAGCCGGTCGTGGGGCCGCACACGGTCATGCCGACCGAGGTGGTGAAGTTCTGGTTCGTCGACCCGCGCCCGGACGGCTCGCCCGCCGTGTACGGGCCGGAAGCGCACACCCCGGAGGAGTGCCTCCAGCTCGTGGCAGCCGGGCGCGGCGTCTGGCTGGCCCCGGCGTCCAGCGCCCAGTACTTCGTCCACCCCCGGCTGGCCTGGGTGCCGGTCGTGGACGCGGAGCCGTTCCGGCTGGCCGTCGCCTGGGCCCGGCAGGCGCCGCCGGCGCTGCTTGACCGGCTGGTGGACCACTGCCGCCGGTGGGCGCGGGAGGGGTGAGACCCGCCGCGCCCCCCGGCAGCTCGGGGGCCGCCGTTCAGGCACGGCCGGTCAGGGCCCGCCGCTCAGCGGGTGGTGAAGCCGCCGTTGACGAAGAAGACCTGGCCGTTGGCCCACCAGCCGTCGGTGAGCAGGAACCTCACCCACGGGGCGATGTACTCGATCTTGGTGAGGTCGCCGTTCATCGCCTGGTCCTTGAGGTAGGCCACGGAGTCGTCGGTCTCGGCCGGGTAGAAGAAGGCGGTGTCCATCGGTCCGGGCGCGATGGTGTTCACGGAGATGTTGCGGCCGAACAACTCCTTCGACAGGGCGCGGGTGAAGTCCTCCACCGGGGCCTTGCTGCCCGCGTACACGGAGTACTGGCCGGTGTACCCGGCGAGCAGCGACGTGACGATGGTGAGGATCTTGCCGCCGTCCTCGACGCGCCGGGCGGCCTCCTTCATCACGAAGAACGCGGCCTTGGAGTTGACCGCGAACATCCGGTCGTATTCCTCCGGGGCCACCTCCACCAGGGGCTTCTTGATGACCATCCCGGCGGTGTTGACGCTCGCGTACAGGGAGCCGAAGCGGTCGACGACCTCGTCGAAGGCGCGCGCGGCCTGCTCCGGCTCGGTCAGGTCGGCCTGGAGCGTGAACGCCTCGCCGCCCCGGGCCACGATGTCGTCGGCGACGGCCTGGGCCTTCGCGGCGGAGGAGTCGCTGTTATAGTGCACGGCGACCCGCGCGCCCGCGTCGGCGAGGGTGCGGCTGATGAGGGCGCCGAGGTTGCGGGACGCGCCGCCGACGAAGACGGCCTTGTTCTCCAGGGTGGTGGGCAGGGCGGTGGTCATGAATGACTCCTTGCTCGGTCTTCGTGAGACAGGGGTTCAGCTGCCGGAGCCGCCGTTCGTGAGGATCTCCTCGCCGGTGGGAACGAGGAGGCGTCACCGGCGCGGAATTCCGCGACGTGGGCCACGTCCACGGGCCTGCCGAGGCTCCCGGTTCTGGCGACGGCGACGGCGCCGTCGATTCCGCCTGACGCGGGTGAGTGAATTCGGAAAAGCCTCGTGACCCCGCGGCACGAATGTCCTCGACCCGCGCCGCGACGGCCTGGACGCGGTGTTCCTCGGCCGCTTTCCGCAGGTCGTCAGCGGTGCTCTCGCCCCGTCCGCGAGGGACGACGGCCTCCGCGCCCTTTCCGCGCATCCCGGAGCGGGCAATCTCAGTGCGATCGCCCTTCCGGTTCCCTAGGTGAATCCCCTCGCGACTGCTTGAGCGATTCCCTTGGAGGGTCCGGTGGCGGGAGCCGTCCTTTCGTGCAGGCCCATGGGAATTCTCCTCACGACGCCCCGTGGACCGGCGGATATCGCCGACGGGGTGACTCCGCGATTCATTCTGGTGCGAACGTGCCGTCATGGCGACGTGAGAAGGCGCTTTCGGCAACAACGTTTTCGGGGCCGGTCACAACGGAACGCTGTGCCCCGGCACGCGCGAGGGCCAGGGGGCGGCGGCCCCACGCTGCGGCCAGGGGGCCGAGCCCGGCGCGGAGGTCGTCAGGCGCGGTGCGCTTGGCCGCCGTCGGGTGGGCGCGGGACGGCGAGGGCGGCCAGGTAGTCGTCCAGCAGCTCGACCTGGCGCTCCGGCGTGAACGTGCCGGGGGCGAACAGGGCCTGCACGACCAGGCCGAGGACGAAGGACTGGGCGCCCTCCGCGACGGCCGTGGCGTCGCCGGGGGGCAGTTCGCCGAGCGCCTGGGCCGCCGCCACCCGCTCGCGCAGCTTGTCGCGGCTGCGGGCGTACTTCCCGGCGTAGTCGGCGCTGAGCCCGGGGTCGCAGAGGGCGGTGTCCCAGGAGGAGACCCAGATCCGGTTGGTGTCGGTGGCCTCGGGGGTCAGCGGCAGGATGTCGAGCAGCGCGTCCCGCAGGGCGGCCAGGCCCTCGCCGGTGTGGCGGCGGGGACGGGCGAGCGTCCGCTGTTCGAGCAGGTCGAGCGCGTACGCCACGAGCGCGCGCTTGGTGGGGAAGTAGTGCGTGAGCAGCCCCGTGGTCGCGCCCATCTCGGCGGCGACGGCGCGCAGGGTCAGCCCGGCGAAGCCGCGCGTGGCCATCACCTGCCAGACCGCCGCGGAGACGTCCCGGCGGCGGGCTTCGTGATCTCCCTTAGTGCGTGGCATGCTGTCACCGTACATTGCCAGAACGCTTGTTATGTGAATGGGGTGGCCCTGATGTTCTCGATGCCGCTGCGCGACGGTGCCCGGCTCGGTCCGCTGGAGGTCCGGCACGCCGAGGAGTTCGCCGAGCACCTGGACCGGGCGCGCGAGCACATCCGGCCGTGGGTCGGGGCCGCGTTCGTCACCGGCGACCTGGCCGGGGCGCGGGGCACCCTGGAGCGGTACGCCCGGCGCCAGGCGGCCGACGGCGCCCGCCTCTTCGGCATCTGGCGGGAGGGCACGCTGGTCGGCGGCGTGATGTTCACCGACTTCCAGGCCGCGCTCGGCTCCTGCGAGGTCGGCTGCTGGCTCGAACCCGCCGCCGAGGGCCACGGCCTGGTCACCCAGGCGTGCGAGGCGCTCCTCGACTGGGCGTTCCACGTCCGCGGCCTGCACCGGGCCGAGTGGCACTGCCGGGCCGACAACGACCGCAGCGCCGCCGTGGCCAAGCGGCTCGGCATGACCCTGGAAGGCGTACGGCGCGAGGCCTGGCCGTACGAGGGCGTGCGCCACGACAAGCAGCTCTGGGCGGTCCTCGCCCGCGAATGGCGGGCCCCGGGCCGCTGACCGCGTACGCGGGACCGGCGCCCGCCGTAGGCTGGGACGCGCACACGACCCAGGGGAGGCTGAGGTGGCCGAGACCGGTGTGGCCGAGCTGCTGGCCGAACTGGCCGCGCTCGACGACCCGAAGGCGCGCGCGGTCAACGAGCGGCACGGCGACGACCACGGCGTGAACCTCGGCCAGCTGCGCGCGCTCGCGAAGCGCCTGGGCACGCGGCAGGACCTCGCGCGGCGGCTCTGGGAGAGCGACGACACGGCCGCCAAGCTGCTCGCCACCCTCGTCTGCCGTCCGAAGGAGTTCACGCACGGCGAACTGGACGCCATGCTGCGCCGGGCGCGCACCCCCAAGGTCCACGACTGGCTCGTGAACTACGTGGTGAAGAAGAGCCCGCACCGTGAGGAGCTGCGCGTGGCCTGGCTGGCCGATGCCGACCCGGTGGTCGCGAGCGCCGGGTGGGCGCTGACCACCGAACGCGTGGCGCGCAAGCCCGAGGGCCTTGACCTCGCCGGGCTGCTCGACATCATCGAGGCCCGCCTGAAGGACGCCCCGGACCGGCTCCAGTGGGCGATGAACCACTGCCTGGCGCAGATCGGCATCGAACACGCCGGGCACCGCGCCCGCGCCATCGCCATCGGCGAGCGCCTGGGGGTCCTCAAGGACTACCCGACGTCCCCCGGCTGCACGTCTCCGTACGCGCCGACGTGGATCGCCGAGATGGTGCGGCGCCGGGGCGGCGAGTAGCGCGGGGCGCGCGGCACTTGGGCGGGGCGTCCGCGCTATGTGCCGCGGGGCGGCCGGTCCGGTCCGGCTAGCCCGCGGCCGTCAGCAGGGCCGCCAGTTCGTCCAGCCCGTCGCACTGCCAGTCGAAGGCGTCGGCGCCCGTCGGGGGATCCCCGCCCGGTCGCTGGACGTAGGCGGTCCGCATGCCCCGCTGCTGTGCCGCGCGGAGGTCCCAGGCGTGGGCGGCCACCATGAGCATGCGCTCCGGTGGGCGTCCGGCGGTGTCGATGGCGAACCGGTAGATCTCCGGCGTCGGCTTGTAGGCCCGGACGGCCTCGCCGGACAGGGCCTGGTGCCAGCGCAGCCCGGCGTGGGCGCTGAGGCGCAGCAGCGCGGTCCGGCTGGCGTTGGAGAGGCCGATCACGGCGAAGCGCCGCGCGAGCCGGTCGAGACCGGTGGCGGAGTCGCCCCAGGCGGGCAGGCGCTGTCCCGCCGTGGCGAGGCGGGCGACGGCCGCCGGGTCGGTGAGCCCGGCGCGGTCGGCCACTCGCTGCGCGGCCTCGGCGTCGATGGCCTCGGAGTTGGCGTACGCGCGGCGCCCCTCGGCGATGCGCCGCTCCTCGGTGGCGCGGTGCCGCTGCCACAGCGCGAGCAGCGCGTCGACCGAGGCGGCGTCAGCCGTGCCGCCCGACGCCTCGCCGGGCCGGAGCGCCGCGTCGCGGAGGGCTGCCCGGAGTCCGGTCGCCTCGTCGACCAGCGTGCCGAGGACGTCGAAGACGATGACCTCGATGTCGTGGACGTCGGCCATGCGGTCTCCGCTCTCCTGTTCCATGGGCGTCGCTTTCCATGGGCGTCGCTTTCCATCGGCGTCAGTGGTTGGGCAGGTGATGATTCTCGCCGCCGAGCGCGTCACTGGTCAAGGGGGTGACGTCGGTGACGGAGTCCCAGTGCCGCCCGGCCCGCGTACCGGGCCTGGGTGCCCAACTCCTGCTCGATGCGCAGGAGTTGGTTGTACTTGGCGGTGCGGTCGGCGCGGGAGAGCGAGCCGGTCTTGATCTGGCCGCAGCCGGTGGCGACGGCGAGGTCGGCGATGGTGGTGTCCTCGGTCTCGCCGGAGCGGTGGGACATGACGACGGTGTAGCCCGCCCGCTGGGCGGTGGCGACCGTGGCCAGGGTCTCGGTGAGGGTGCCGATCTGGTTGACCTTCACCAGGATGGAGTTGGCGACGCCGTCGCGGATCCCGGCGCGCAGCAGTGCCTCGTTGGTGCAGAAGACGTCGTCGCCGGTGAGCTGGCAGCGGTCGCCGAGCCGGGCGGTGAGGGCGCGCCAGCCGTCGTGGTCGTCCTCGGCCATGGGGTCCTCGATGGAGGCGACGGGGTAGCGCTCGACGAGCGCGGCGAGGTAGTCGGCGTGCTCGGCGGGGGTGCGGCGCACGCCCTCGCCCGCGTAGTCGTAGCCGCCGTCGCGGAAGAACTCCGAGGTGGCCGGGTCCATGACGAGCGTGATGTCGGTGCCGGGCTTGTAGCCGGTGTCCTCGATGGCGCGTACGACGAAGTCCAGGGCCTCGTCGGCGGTGCGCAGGTCGGGGGCGAAGCCGCCTTCGTCGCCGACGTTCACGCTGTGTCCGGCGTCCCTCAGGGAGCGGCGCAGCGTGTGGAAGACCTCCGAGCCCATCCGCACGGCCTCGGCGAACGAGGCCGCGCCGACCGGGGCGATCATGAACTCCTGGAAGTCCAGCGGGTTGTCGGCGTGGGCGCCGCCGTTGACGATGTTCATCATCGGTACGGGGAGCAGGCGGGCGTCGACTCCGCCGACGTAGCGGTACAGGGGCAGGCGGTGGGCGGCCGCGGCGGCCTTGGCGGTGGCCAGGGAGACGCCGAGCAGGGCGTTGGCGCCGAGCCGGGACTTGGTGTCCGTGCCGTCCAGCTCGATCATGACGCCGTCGACGGTCGCCTGGTCCTCGGCGTCGAGCCCGGTCACGGCGTCCGCGATGGTCTCGTTCACGCCGTCCACGGCCCTCCGTACGCCCTTGCCGTGGAAGCGGCTCGGGTCGCCGTCGCGCAGCTCGACGGCCTCGCGGGCGCCGGTGGAGGCGCCGGAGGGGACGGCGGCCCGGCCGAGCGAACCGTCCCTGAGCTCCACGTCGACCTCGACGGTGGGGTTGCCCCGGCTGTCGATGATCTCCCGTGCGACGACGCGGCTGATGGCGGTCACGCGCAACTCCTCGTGTTCGGCCCGCGCGGCGGCGGGCGGGTGGTTCGGGGTGGGGCGGATTGGTGGTGGTGGGGGCGGGGGTGAGCGATGAGTGGGGGTGAGTGATCGGCGGGGGGCGGGCGCTGGCAGGCCATTAGTTCGGACAAGTAATCAAGTGGGTCCCGAATGGGAACCTACTATGGACGCATGAGGATGCACAACGCCGACGAGACCTGCGGCATCGCCCAGGCCGCCCTGGTCCTGGGGGACTGGTGGAACGTACTGGTGCTCCGCGAAGTGGCCCGCGGGCACGTCCGCTTCGACGCGCTGGCCGCCGAGATCGGCCTGTCCCGCAAGGTCCTCACCGAACGCCTGGGCCGCCTGGTGGCGAGCGGGGTGCTGCGGCGCAGCCTCTACCAGCGGCGCCCGGTGCGCTACGAGTACCTGCTCACCGACTCCGGCGCCGCGCTGCTGCCGCTGCTGGTCGCGATGCAGGACTGGGGCGACCGGTGGGTGCTCGGCGACGGCAGTGTGACCGCGACGGCTGCCGAGGACGGCGCCGAGCACGCCCGCGTGCACGCCCTGGTGGGCACCCGCCTGCCCGGAGACCTCCGCCTGCCCGGCACGCACGGCCCCGACCCGCTGCCCCTCGTCGCACCGGACGCCCCCGCGACCGTCCTGTTCACCTACCCCGGCACGGGCGTCGCCTGGGGCGATCCGCCGATCCCGGGGGCGGTCGGCTGCACGCTGGAGAACCGCCTCTTCAGGGACTCCTGGCCCGCGTTCCGCCAGGCGGGCGTGGATGTGCGCGGCATCAGCACCCAACTCGTACCCGAACAGGAGGAGTTCGCCCGCGCCGAGGGCGTGCCCTACCCGCTCCTGTCCGACGCCGCCCACCGGTTCGCCGCCGCTCTGCGACTGCCGACGTTCCGCGGCGCCGGGCGGCTGCGGCACAAGCGCCTGGTCCTCGTCGTCGACGGCGAACGGACCGTCCGGCACGCGCTGTTCCCGGTCGTGGACATCCCGGACGCGGTGGAGCGGAGCCTGCGCCTGGCGGCGGCCCTGGGGGAGGCACCGGCTGCCAGGGACGAGGGGGCCACCGGGAAGGCACCGGCCGTCAAGGGCACGGCGGCCGTCGGAGAAGCACCGGCAGCCCCCGCGGCCCCGCCGCCGGGGCAGGGCCGCGCGCCCGGCTCGGCCCACTGAGGCGCCTGCTCAGGCGCCGTCCCCGGCACCGGCCCCGCCCTCCCGGCAGCAGCGGACGAACTCCTGGACAACGGGGTTGGCGTCGTCGCCGGGCGCCCAGGCGACTCCGATCCTGCTGGGGCTGACGCCGGTGACGGGCCGGTAGGTGATGCCGGGGCGGGCGTAGAAGCGGGCGGCGGACTCGGGGGCGAGGGCGATGCCGTGGCCGTTGGCGATCGCGCTGAGCCAGTCGTCGGGCTGCTCGGTGACGGCGCCGACGCGGACCGGGTGCCCGGCGCGCTCGTCGGCGGCCAGCCAGTAGTCGCGCCAGGGGCCGGTCTCGGCCGGGGCCGTCACGAACGGCTCGTCCCACAGCTCCCGGAAGGCGATGACCTCGCGCCCGGCGAGCGGGTGCGCCGAGGGCAGCGCGACCCAGCGGGGCTCGGTCGCCAGCACCTCCACCCGCAGCCGCTCCTGCCCGGGGAACTCCTGCCCGGGCGAGGGGAGCCGCACCAGGGCGACGTCGACGCTCCCGGTGGCGAGACCCGCCGTCGGGTCGGCCCACGTGGCCTGCCGCATCTCGGCCCGCCAGCCCGGGCGGCGCCGGGAGAACGCGGCAACGATCCGGGGCGTCGCCTCGTTGGCGGCGCTGGCCAGGAAGCCGACGCGCAGGACCCGCGCGGCCCGGCTCGCCGCGCCGCGGGTCGCGTGCAGCACCGCGTCCCACTCGGCGAGCAGGCTGGGCGCCCGCTCGGCCAGCGCCCGCCCCGCCGCGGTCAGCGCCATGCCGGACCGGGACCGCACGAACAGCGGCACTCCGAGGAGGGTCTCCAACTGCTTGATCTGCTTGGTCAGCGCGGGCTGGGAGACGAACAGCCGCTGGGCGGCGCGCGTCAGGCTCCCGTCCTCCGCCACGGCGGTGAAGGAGCGCAGCAGCCTGGTGTCCACATCCATTCCACCAGGTTATAGAAGCTGGTATTGGACGCGAGCCGGGAGCCCCCGGGAGGCTTGACGAGCACGGCGGACAGGGTGCGCGGCGGCTGCCCGCCCGACGTGAGCCCCCCGTTCCGCCCGCCCGCTCCACTGGAACTCCACTGGCAACTCCGCCGGAAGGGGAGAGACATGCTCGTCGCCGCTGTGGTCGTCACCGTCATCACGATCGGGGCCAACGCCGCGATCGCCGCCGCGGACGTCGCGAGGGCCGGGTTCGTCCTGGCCAACTCGGCCGAGGTGGGCGTCCCACCGTCCTGGATCCCCGGGCTCGCCGCGCTCAAGGCGGCGGGGGCGGCCGGTCTCCTGCTCGGGCTCGTGGGCGTCCCGCTCGTCGGCGTGGCCGCCGCGACGGGCCTCGTGCTGTTCTACGTGGGCGCCCTGGCCGCGCACGTACGGGCCCGCGTCTTCCACAACATCGCCTTCCCCGGCACCTACTTGGCGCTGGCCGTCGCGTCCCTGGTCTTCGCCGCCGCCCGCTGAGCGGAGAACGCGCTGCTCGCGGTACGGGAAAGGGGTCGTCCGCGGTACGGGCGAGCAGTACGGGAAAGGCGTCGTCCGGGGTACGGGAAGGGCGTCGTCCGCGGTGCGGAGAGGACGTCGTCCGCGGTGCGGGGAACCAGGTGTTTGCGGTACGGGGAGACGGGCAACCCGGGCGGTGGCGCTTGAGACCACAGGCGCGTCTGCGGGAGCGGTGAGCCCGGACGTGGCTTCGCCGCTCCTGCTTCCTTCGCGTTCTGCCGTCCATCGCGTTCTGCCGTCCATCGGGTCGTGCCGTCCATCGGGCCCTACGGTCCTTCGGGTTCCGCGGCTCGCGACCGTGCTGGTTCACAGCGACAGGGCGAACGCGAGGAAGAACGCGGCGAACAGGACGACGACCGCGCCGATGACGATCAGCGGGCCCTTGGCCCAGCCGCGTGGCGGGTTGTGCGTCTCCTGGGGCCCGGCGCCCCCGGTCGAGTCCTCCGCGGGGGGAGTCTCGCCGGGTGGTACGCCGCCGCCCGGTTCGAGTCCGGTGGTGTGGCGCGGGTCTGGATCGGGAGTGTTCATGGCGCGCGGGTTCCCAGGCGTGCCGTGGTGATGTGCGCCGACTCTCCTGAGGCGCCGGTGCCCTTCGCGGCCCGGCGGCAGTGGCTCCTCGGGCGGCTGGCTCGTGGAGGGATGTCTGTGTACCCCTCGGGAAGGTGGGCACACGTCGCGTCGAGAGGGCGGACAGCGGACTCCCGCGCGCGTCCGCGCCTGCTGAGGGCGAGCCCCGGTATGGGGCGCCCGCGCCGTCGTATCGCCCGGCCGCCCGCCGTACCCCCACGACCATGGGAGGCAGTCATGGACCTCGCGTTCCTCACCCCGCTGTACGAGCGCCCCGGCCCCTGGGCCAGCGTCTACGTCGAGGCGCCCCGGCAGTCCGAGGCCACGGCCGGGGAGCAGCCGGTGGCGGCGGCCGGGGTGGCGCGGGCGCTCGCCTCGGCCGGTGCCGACGAGGCGACCTGCGAAGCCGTCCGTGAGGCGGTCGACGACCTGCACCGGGCGCGTGAACCGGTGGGCCGGGCCCTGTTCGCCGCGCACGGCGAGGTGGCGCTCGACCTGCCGCTGAGCAAGGCGCCCGCCGCGTCCGGCGACTGGGCGCCGCTGCCCCGCACCACCCCGCTGCTCGACCTGGTGGGGGAGGACCCGCTGTGCCTGGTGGCGTACGTCGACCGCAAGGGCGCCGACCTCGAACTGCGCTCCGCGCGCGGGGAGTCGGAGGCCGGTTCGGTGTCCGGGCGGCAGTGGCCCGTGCACCGCACGGCGACCGCGGACTGGTCGGAGCGGCACTTCCAGCTCCGCGTCGAGAACACCTGGGAGCACAACGCCGGTGAGATCGCCCGGGCGCTGACGACCAGCCAGGCCGAGACGCGGGCGGACCTGGTGATGCTCGTCGGCGACGACCGCGAGTGCGCCGCGGTGCGGGACAAGCTGCCCAAGGAGCTCCAGGACCGCACCATGAGGGCGCGGCACGGCGCCGGAAGCCGACTCCTCGACGTGGAGGTGGAACGCGCCCGTGCGGAGCACGTCGCCTACCAGGCGGCCCGCACCATGGAGCGCTTCGCGGCGGCGAGCGGCCGCGAGGAGGGTGCGGTGGCGGGGGTGCCCGCGCTGGTGGACGCGGCGCGCGAACACCGTGTCGCACAGCTCCTGGTGCGGCCCGAGGGGCCGGACGCGCACCGCGAGGTGTGGGTGGGGGAGGAGCCCGACCAGCTGGGCGTGCGGCGCACGGACGCCGCCGCCCTCGGCGCGGACGCACCGGTCCCGGCCCGCGCCGACGACGCGCTGATGCGCTGCGTCGCGGCGAGTGGCGGCGCGGCCCTGTCCGTCGCGGCCACCGCCCCGGAGTCCGGGCCCGTCGGCGGCCTGGGGGCGCTGCTGCGCTGGGCGGAACCCGGCGGATGAGGCGCGCCACCGCGGCCGCGCGCCCGCCCCGCGAACGCGGGACGCCCCGGCGGAGGACCGCGCCGGAGCGCCCGCGTCGCACCTCACCGCCCGCGGTGACACCGCACAGCCCACTGTCACAGCCCACAACCCAGGAGAGTGACCGCCGTCATGAAAGCTGTCGTCTTCCACGGCCCGTTCGACGTCGCCACCGAGGACGTGGCGGATCCGCGGATCGAGCATCCGCTGGACGCGGTCGTGCGGATCACGACGTCCAACATCTGCGGCTCGGACCTGCATCCGTACGAGGGCCGGGCGCCGTTGGACGAGGGCATGGTGCTCGGGCACGAGAACATGGGCGTCGTCGTGGAGACCGGCGCCGCCGTGGACCGGATCGCGGTCGGCGACCGGGTCTCCGTACCGTTCAACATCGCCTGCGGTACGTGCCGCAACTGCGCGGAGGGCTGGACGAACGCCTGCCTGCGCGCGAACCCCTCCGGGCGGCCGACGGCCGGGTACGGCTACCCGATGATGGGGCCCTACTGGGGCGGCCAGGCCGACTACCTGCGGGTCCCGTGGGCCGACTTCAACCTGCTCAAGCTCCCCGACGGCACGGAGCACGAGAAGGACTTCGCCATGCTGTCGGACGTCTTCCCGACCGGGTACCACGGCGCCGAACTCGCCGGTGTGGGCCCGGGGACACCGTGGCGGTCTTCGGGGCCGGTCCGGTCGGCCTGATGGCCGCGCACAGCGCCGCCCTGCGCGGCGCGGCGCAGGTGTTCGTCGTCGACAAGGAGCCGGACCGGCTGGCCCTGGCCACGCGGTTCGGCGCGACCGCCGTCGACTTCTCGGAGGCCGACCCGACGGAGGTGATCGCTATGGCGACGGACGGCACGGGTGTCGACTGCGGCATCGAAGCGGTCGGGTACCAGGCGCATGACGCGAGCGGTCACGAACACCCGGAGATGGTGCTCGACCGGCTCGTCGAGGTGGTACGCAGCACCGGCCGGATCGGCGTGGTGGGCGTCTACCTCCCCCAGGACCCGGGGGCCGTGACCGAGGGCGCCCAGCAGGGGCGGATCGCCTTCGACTACGGCAGCGTCTTCGACAAGAACATCACCCTGGGACACGGCCAGTGCCCGGTGAAGCGCTACAACCGCAAGCTGCGCGACCTCATCGTCCGGGGCCGGGCGCGGCCGGGCCTGATCGTGTCCCACGAACTGTCGCTCGACGAGGCGGCCCATGCCTACGACCAGTTCGACCGGCGCGCCGACGGCTGGACGAAGGTGCTCCTGCACCCCGCGGCGGCGTAGCCCGGCAGCCCGACCCGAGGGGCCACGGGCTACCGGTCGCCGCCATAGGAGTGCTGGGGACCACGCTGGCGGCCGGGCGCCGCGCCGCGTCCGCGGGTGCGCGTTTCACGCGGCGTGACGCTGGTGCTTGCCGGGGCGCCTCCTGGTGGGCGCCCGCCGCCGCGGGGCGCGCCGGTCCCCTCGGCCTCCTCCTGCCGAACGCCCTCGTTCTCGTTCCCGGCGTCCTCCTCGGACGAGCCGCGGACGCCGGTGGCCCCGGGCGTGCCGCGGTGCGTCAGAGGTGCGCAGCACGTGCTCCTCCCACCAGGACATCCCCGCCAGCAGCGCGCTCAGGAGCGGCAGCAGGAGCAGGGCCACGGTGACGATCACACTCGATCACCCCTCCGTGCGGTTCGTCGGCCGTGTGCCCGGCTGGGCGCGGGCGATGAACCGCGGGAGGTGAAGGTTGTGTGACGACCGACGACCGACGACCGACGACCGGTGTCCGGGCGGAGCGGGCGGCCCGGCCCGGCCGGTCAGTCAGGCAGTCGTATCGGTCGTATCGGCCCGGTCAGTCGGGTCGGTACGGTCAGTTCTGTGCGGCCGTGACGTGGGCGACGGCGGCCGACAACTGCTCCTGGGACGCCTCGGGCAGCGGTTCGCCCTTGACGGAATCCACGAGCTGCTGGGCCGTCAGATGCAGTTTGGTGTTGGTGTTCTGAGAGGTCATCACCAGCACGTTCCAGGCCTCTTCCTGGCTGAGGGCGAAGACGGCCATCAGGATCCCGCGGGCGGTGTCGATGGGCCCTCGGGTCTGGAGCGCGCGCCGCAACTGCGCGACCTCGACGCGCAGTTCTTCCTCGTCCTTGTGCGCGTCCGCAGGGCGCGCGTCCCCGTCCGCCGCGAACAGGGGCAGGGCGTCGGCGTGCACGAAGACCCGTTCGGCGGCCGGGCTGATGGCGCTGATCGTGGCTGTCTTCGACGCGCGCAGGGCGCGCTGGCGGATGTGCAGCAGGGTGTTGAGACCGGAGCAGTCGCAGAACGCGACACCGCTGAGGTCCAGGTCGATGCCGCGGTTCGCGCGCGCGAGCGCCGAGCGCAGCTCACGCCGCAACTGCTGGTCCGTGTCCAGGTCGAGGTCGCCCGACACCATGACCCTCAGGCGGTCGCGGTCATCGGTGGCACACGCGCGCACCACCAGCCTCGGCAGTCTCGTCGTGCCCGGGGGGTCGACAGGCCTGCTATGGCCGTTGACCCGCCCGGTCCCTGACTGTGCCGCCTGCGGCATTGGTCTTCTCCCCTGGGCTGGAAGCGCCTGTTCTTGCCTCAGTCCCAGGGTCCCCAACTCACCGACACACGTCAACAGATACATGAAATTGAGTTCACGTATTCTCGTGCCGGAACTCAGTGGCGTACGATCCCTGCATGGGTGCAGCACCGGAACCCCACACGGGATGGACGTTCATCACCAACCACGCGCGCGTACTCGCCGTCATCGCCGACGATCCGCAGGTACGGGTCCGGGACATCGCGGCACACTGCAGGCTCACGGAACGCGCCGTCCAGAAGATCATTTCCGACCTGGAGCACAGCGGGTACCTGTCCCACACCCGCGCGGGCCGGAGCAACACGTACCGGATCGAGCCGGGGAAGATCCTGCGCCACCCCGCCGAAGCCGGACTCACCGTGGCCTCCCTGCTCGCGCTGCTCGCCCGTGAGGACACCCGCCACGCCAATGCGCCGCGCGTCGACGCGGAAGCGCGCCGCGGCAGCTGAGCAGGGTGGTCGACCACCGGGAGCGAGGGCCCGTGCGGGCCCTCGCTCAGAGGTGGGGGCGGCGCGCTCCGCCGTGCCGGAGGGGCATCATCCCGGGGGCATATCACCGAGCGATGTGTGGGTCTCGGCCAAGAATGGCGCTGTTTTGGTGCCAAGAGGTGCCACACATGGTGTGTGTCATGGATATCTTCAAGGCCCTGTGGTGGCGGCAGGCCGCCCACTAGACCCGGCTTGGAGTGATTCAACCCATGCAGTCTGCCCCGTTCACTGTCCTCGCGGTCCGTGATGTCGCCGCCACCGCCGCCTTCTACGAGAAGATCGGGTTCCGTCCGCCGAGCGCCGAGGTCGCCGCCCTGCTGGGCGAGGCGGCCATGGTGACGCTGGACCAGCGGACCCTGTTCGTGCTCCACGAGGAGCGCGACCTGCGCCGTCAGACGCCGGGCATGACCGGCCAGCCGCTGGGCGCGAGCTGCGTGTTCACCATCCCCGTCCCCGACTACGACGCCACGGCTGAACGCGTCCGCGACCACGCCGAGGTGCTGGACGAGCAGACCACCGACGGGGTCTTCCGCACGCTCACCTTCCGCGACCCCAACGGCTACCTCGTCGCCATCAGCGGCCTCACCCGCGCCTAGCGCCCCGGGCACCACATGTGTGCCGCCGGATACGCCGATGCCCGAGTGGCCACCGGTGACAGCGACACATGTGCCGATCCCCGCACCACCGCCCCCGCGACACCGTCCTCGCACCACCGCCCCCGCGACACCGTCCCCGCACCACTGCCTCCGCGACACCGTCCCCGCACCACCCCTCCGCTGCTCCCCGCGCCGTCCCGCGTCGCCTCCCTTGCCGCGTCCTGTCGCAGGACAACGGGAGGCCGCCTCGCGCGGCAGTAGGAGTGCCTCACGGGGCCACGAGAACGTCCCGTAGAGCACGAGGAATGCCGCCGGACCCCAGGAGTGTCGCCGCGCCACAGGCGCGCCGCCGGGCCCCAGGAGAAACGCCAGCCGCCCGCGCACTCGCTGACGCACTCGCCGTCGCCGCGCGGCCGAAGCGACGCGCTCGACCACCGTGCAATCAACTACGCAGAGTAGCAGGCCTGTTGAGGGGCGGTCTTTGGTTAAAGCCTGCGGTCTGAGCGAGCGTCAGAGGCTTAGACCGCTGCTGAGCGGGCAGGATGCCCGTTGAAACTACTTCCTCACCCCGGGCCCCCATAGTCAGGGGCGCGGGTTCCGTCCCTGTCGACCTCCTCTTTCGGTTACTCCCTGTTAGGGAGCTGACTCATCCGAGTGGGCCATGCTTACCTCTGAACTCGCCTTCGGCCTGCACCACGACCTGATCGGCGACGCCCTCGTCCTGACCCTGCACGGTGAGATCGACGCCTGGGCCACGCAGGAACTCGCCACGCCCCTGACCGCACTCCTCGACCTCCCCGCCGCCCGCGTCGTCGTGGACCTGCGCCCGGTGACCTTCCTCGACGCCAGCGGCCTGCGCCTGCTGTGCCACATCAAGCGGATCACCGACGCCGGAGGGCGGCCCCTGTGCCTGGTCCGCGGCCACCCCCGCGTGTGGCGGGTGCTGCTGCTGACCCGCATGGAGCACCACTTCACCGCGGTGGACACCCTGATCGCGGCCCTGCCCGCCGCACTCGCGCCGTACGTGCTGCGCCCATAGGGCCGCCCGGCCGCCCCGCGCCCGCCGTCCCCCTCGGCGGGCGCGCCTCTGAATGCCCGCTGAACGCGTGCTGAGTAAGAGGCCGTGATCGCTATACACCCACCCGGAGCGTCACCCAGGATGACGGCAACTTCACCGGCGGGACGGCACGACCGGAACACACCCTCCGACCGCGTGCGACGCCGGGTCCCCGGCACGCGGACCGGCGTGCCTCGCGGGGAGCCGAACACGTCACGGGGCGCCTCGACCTGACCCGTGACCCCAGATGCGTATCCGTCATGCACGTCAGAGGCCATGCACGTACTCATGCACGTACTGAGGGGGAGCTCCACTGTGAGGCCGACTCGTGAGCTGTTCTATCCGGACTTCCCGAGCCTCGTCGACGCGGTGCGGTGGTGGGCGGAACACCGGCCCGACCACGTGGTCCTCGCGTTCCTGCCGGACGGCGAGCAGGAGCGGGCGCGGCTGACGTACGCCGAACTCGACCGCGCCGCCGCACGTGTCGCGGCGGGGCTGCGCCACCTCGCCGGGCCCGGCGACCGCGTGCTGCTGTGCAGCGCGTCGAGCGCGGACTTCGTGGTGTCGTTCCTGGGCTGCCTGTACGCCGGGATCATCGCGGTGCCCGTCCCCGCGCCCGCGTCGCCCCGGCACGCCGACCGCCTCGCCGGGATCGTCGCCGACTGCGGCGCGGCCGTCGTCCTCGCCGACACCGACACCGCCGACCGGCTCGGCGTGCGCGTCGGCGAGCCGCTCATGGGCGTGCCCTGGACCACCGTGCCCGCGCTCCGGACCGACGCCGAGTGGACCCCCGCCCCGCCCGACCCCGACGGCGTGGCCTTCCTCCAGTACACCTCCGGCTCGACGAGCACCCCCAAGGGCGTCGTCGTCAGCCACCACAACCTGGCCGTGAACATCGCCGAGATGGCCCTCTCCCAGGGCATCCACGCGGGCACCAGGATCGTCAGCTGGCTGCCCGTCCACCATGACATGGGCCTCATCGGGGCGCTGCTCCTGCCCGTCTGGCAGGGGCTGTTCGTGGCCGTGATGCCCCCGGTGGCGTTCATCCGCGACCCCGCCCGCTGGCTGCGCGCGATCACCCGCTACCGGGCCACGCTCGTCCACGGGCCGAACTTCGCGTACGAGCTGTGCTGTGACCGGGTCAGCGAGGCGGACCTGGCCGCGCTCGACCTGTCCTGCCTGGAGAAGGCCGTCAACGCCGCCGAGCCGATCCGGCCCGCCACCCTGGAGCGGTTCAGCCGCCGCTTCGCCCCGGCCGGGTTCGCCCGCTCCGCGTCCTGCCCCTCCTACGGCCTCGCCGAGGCGACCCTCGTCGTGTCCAGCGGCAACCTGGGCGCGGAGCCGGGCATCGTGGTCGACCCGGCGGCGCTGGAGGGGGACCGCCTGGTCCCCGCGGCGAGCGGCGCGCCGGGGCGCACCGTGGTGAACTGCGGCCGCCCCTCGTACGGACTGACCGTGGCCATCGTCGACCCGGCGACGCTGCGCGAACGCGCCCCCGACGAGGTCGGCGAGATCTGGGTGGCGGGCGAGACCATCGCCCAGGGCTACTGGGACAACCCGGAGGCGACCGCGGCGGACTTCGGCCGACCGCTCCCGACCCGCCCCGGCCACGCCTTCCTGCGCACCGGTGACCTCGGCTTCCTGCACGACGGCGACCTGTATGTGACCGGCCGTCTGAAGGACCTCGTCATCGTCGCGGGCCGCAGCCACTACCCGCAGGACATCGAGGCGACCGTCGAGCGGCACCCGGCGATCCGCGACGGCAACAGCGTCGCCTTCGCCCTCACCGGCGACGACGGCGAACGGCTCGGCGTCGCCGCCGAGGTCAGGGGCAGCCTGCTGCGCGACGACATCACCCAGGTGGCCGAGGACCTGGCCTCGGCCATCTGGGACGCCCACGAACTGACCGTGGGCGAGGTCGCCCTCCTCGCGCCGGGCGCCCTGCCGAAGACGACCAGCGGCAAGCTGCGCCGACGGCACACGCGGGAGCTGCTGCGGGGCGGCGCACTGAAGACGGTGCTGCGGTGGTCGGCGGCCCCGCCCGCGACCGAGGCGACGCCTGTGACACAGGCAGCGCCCGCCACACATGCGGCACCCTCCCCTCACGAGGCACCCGCGACACATGCGGCGCCCACACCACCCGAAGCACCCGCGCCCCACACCCCCGCCCCCTCCCTCCAGCTCCGCCTCGACGCGGTGCCCGCCGAGGCCCGCGGGCCGCTGCTGACCTATGTCGTCGCCGGTGAGGCCGCCGCCGTACTCGGCCGCACCCCCACCGACGGCGTGCCGCCCGACCGTCCGCTGCGCGAGCTCGGGCTCGACTCCCTCCAGGCGGCCCGCCTCCACCACCGGCTGGCCGCGGCCACCGGACTGGCCCTGCCGCCCGCCCTGCTGTACGACCACCCGACGCCCGCCGCGATCGCCGCACACCTCGACACCGTGCTGCGCGTCAACGAACTGCTCACCGCGGCGACGGCGGCGGGCGCGGCGCTCCGCCTCGACGGCGACCACCGCCTCGTGGTCGACGCGCCGCCCGGCGCGCTCTCCGACGCCCTGCGCTCGGACCTCGAACGCCACGCGGCCGAACTCGCCGAAGCCCTGGCCAGCGGCACGACGGAGGCCCCGATCCGCCCGACCGGCGGCACCGGGACCGACGGCGCCCCGCTGTCCGCCGGACAGGCCGGGCTGTGGCTCATCGAGCGCGCCCACGGCCCGAGCCCCCTCTACCACGTGCACTTCCGGCTCCGCTGGACCGGCCCCCTCGACCAGCGCGTGCTGGCGTCCTGCCTGCGCGGCGTCGTCGCCCGCCACGCCGCCCTGCGCACCCGCTTCACCGAACACGACGGGGTGCCGCGCGCCCATGTCTCGCCGACCGCGCACATCGACCTCGACCACATCGACCTGCGCGGCCGCCCGGCCGCCACCGACGCCGCCGACGCCGTCATCGCCGACCAGCAGCGCACCGCGTTCGCCCTCGACACCGGCCCGCTGCTGCGCGCGGCCGTGATCACACGCGCCGACGACGACCACCTCATCTCGGTGACCCAGCACCACATCGTCACCGACGGCTGGTCCGTCGGCCTGCTCGTCACCGAACTCCTGGAGGACTACCGGGCGACCGTGCGCGGCGAGCGCCGCGACCGCCCGGCCCCGGCCCTCCAGTACGCAGACTTCGCGCGCTGGCAGCAGTCCCGCCGCGACACCCCCGCCCACCGGCGGAACCTGGACTGGTGGGCCGCGCACCTCGACCGGCTCGAACCGCTGCCGCTGCGCGGCGGCCCGCGCCCGCTCGCCGCGCCGAACCACCGCGGCGCCACCGCCGCCTTCGACCTGGAACCCGAACTCACCAACTCAATAAGGGAGTTGGCGAAGAGTCGCGGCTGCACCCTCTACACCGTCCTGCTCGCCGCCTGGGCCGCCGTGCTGCACCGCCGCACCGGCCAGGACGACTTCGCCGTCGGCACGGTCACCAGCGGCCGCGACCGGCCCGAACTCCAGCGGATGCTCGGCTTCTTCTCCAACACCGTCGTGCTGCGCTGCGACCTGTCCGGCGACCCGGACGCCACCGAGCTGATCGACCGGATCGCCACCGAGACGGCGACCGCGTTCCGCCACGAGGTGCCCTTCGCCGACGTCGTCGCCGCGACCGGCGCCTCCGGCGGCACCGACCTGAACCCGCTGGTGCGGGCCGCCTTCCTCTTCGAGAACGCCCAGCTCACCCCCGACGGCGCCGACCTGCTGACCGGACTCGACGCCCGGGTCGGCCTGGAAGGGCGCATCGACGCGGGCGTCGAGGGCACCGCCAAGTTCGACCTGTCGCTGGTCGTCTCCGACTCCGGCACCGGCCTGACCGGCCTGTTCGAGTACGCCACCAGCGCCTTCGACCCGGCCGACGTCCAGCGGCTCAGCGGTCACTTCCTGACGCTGCTGCGCGACCTGACCGCACGGCCCGGCACCCCCGTCGCGGACCTGCGCCTGACCGGCGAGGCCGAACGCCGCGAACTCACCGCCCACGCGAGCGGCCCGGCCCTCGACTACCCCCGCGACCGCACCCTGCACGAGCTGTTCGAGGCCCAGGCCCGCCGGGCGCCGCACCGGGTGGCGGCCGTGCAGGGCGACCGCTCCGTCACCTACGCGGAGCTGAACGCCTGGGCGGACCGCCTGGCCGGGCAGCTGACCGCCGCGGGCCTGCGGGCGGGCGAGCACGTCGGCGTGGCACTGCACCGCTCCCTCGACCTGATCGCCGCCCAGATCGCCGCCCTGAAGGCCGGGGAGCGTGCGTCCCGCTCGACCCGGACCTGCCCGCCGAACGCCTCGCGTTCCTGCTCGCCGACAGCGGCTGCCGCGTCGTCCTCACCGACAGCGCCACGAGCCTGCCCCCGCACACCGGCGTCACCCGCGTCACCACCGACACCGCCACGGACAGCCACCCGGTCACCCACGACGGCCCCCGGCCGACCGTCAGCCCCGAGTCCACCGCCTACGTGCTCTACACCTCCGGGTCCACCGGCACCCCCAAGGGCGTCCTGCTGCCGCACCGCGCCCTCGTCCGGTTCGCGGTCAGCGGGGGCCTGGTGCCCGTGAACGCCGACACCTGCTCGGCGTTCGCCGCGAACCCCAGCTTCGACGTCGCCACCCTGGAAATGTGGGCACCCCTGCTGTGCGGCGGGCGGACCGCCGTGATCAGCCCCGCCGAGGTCCTCGACCCGCACCGCCTCGCCGCGGCCCTCACCCGGCACGGCGTCACCCTGCTGTGGCTGACGTCCGGCCTGTTCGACGAGTACGCCGACCACCTCGCCGACCAGTTCGCCGCGCTGCGGCACCTGCTCGTCGGCGGCGACGCCCTCACCCCGGAGGTCGTCGCCCGCGTGCTGCGGCAGAGCCCGCCCCGGCACCTCGTCAACGGCTACGGCCCCACCGAGGGCACCTTCGCCACGTCGTACGCGGTCGAGGAACCGCCCGACGGCCACCGCGGCGTCCCCATCGGCCGCCCCCTGCCCAACACCCGCGGCTACCTCCTGGACGGCCGCGGCCACCCCGTGCCCGTCGGCGTCACCGGCGAGCTGTACCTCGCGGGCGACGGCCTGGCCCACGGCTACCTCAACCAGCCGGGCCTCACCGCCGCCCGCTTCCTGCCCGACCCGCACGCCGACCGGCCCGGCGCCCGCATGTACCGCACCGGCGACCTCGGCCGGTGGCTGCCCGACGGCACCATCGAGTACCTCGGGCGCGCCGACCTCCAGGTGAAGGTCCGCGGCTTCCGCGTGGAACCCGGCGAGATCGAGGCCCGGCTGCGCCAGCACCCCGCCGTCGGCCAGGCCGTCGTCCTCGCCCGCCGCGACACCCCCGGCACCACCCGCCTCGTCGCCTACTGCACGCCCGCCACGACCGGCCCCCTGCCCGCCGCCGAGGAACTGCGCGCACACCTGGCCCGCACCCTCCCGCCGTACATGGTGCCGACCGCCTACGTGGGCCTCGACCAGGTCCCCCTCACCCGCACCGGCAAGATCGACCGCAGGGCGCTCCCCGCCCCGGACGCCGACGCCGTCGCCAGCCGCGCCTACGAGGCGCCGCGCGGAGACGTGGAGCAGCGCCTCGCCGCCCTCTGGTCGGCGCTGCTCGGCGTCGAGCGCGTCGGACGGCACGACAACTTCTTCGCCCTCGGCGGGCACTCCCTGCTGGCCACCCAGGTCATGTCCCGGCTGCGCCAGGCGCTCGGCGTGGACGTGTCGGTCGCCGCCCTGTTCAACCGGCCCGTCCTCGCCGACTTCGCCACCGAGGTGACCGCGGCGGCGGCCGTCGGCCCCGACGAGGCCCCGGCCCCCGACCACGGCACCGAAGTGCCGCTGACGCAGGCCCGCATGTGGTTCGTCGCCCAGCTCCCCGGCGGCAGCGAGGCCTACCACATGCCCGTCGGCCTGAGGCTCCACGGACCCCTCGACCGGACCGCCCTCAGGGCGGCGCTGGACGCCATCGTCGCCCGCCACGACGCGCTGCGCGCCGTGTTCACCCTGGTCGACGGGGAGCCCGTCCAGCGCGTCGTGCCCGCCGACCGGATCCGCTTCGACCTGCTCGAACAGCGCGCCGCCGACGCCGACGACGCGAACCGCCTCGCCCAGGAGGAGGCCCGGCGGCCCTTCGACCTCGCGACCGGCCCCCTGGTGCGCGGCCGACTGATCGCGGAGGCCGACGACCGGCACACCCTGCTGATCACGATGCACCACATCGTCTCCGACGGCTGGTCCCTGCACGTCTTCCTCCGCGAACTCGCCGCGCTCTACGACGCCCACACCCACGACCGGCACCCGGACCTGCCCGAACTCGCCCTCCAGTACCGGGACTACGCCGCCTGGCAGGCGGGCCTGGTCACCGCCGAACAGCGCGACCGGCAGCGCGCCTACTGGCGCGACACCCTCACCGGGGCGCCGACCGCGCTCCGGCTGCCCCTGGACCGCCCCCGCCCCGCCCACCAGGACCGCGCCGGTGACATCGTCCCCGTCGACATCCCCACCGACCTCGTGCGCGGTCTGCGGGACCTCGCCCACCGGCACGACACCACC
Organism: Streptomyces sp. G45; assembly: GCF_049542095.1. Taxonomy (NCBI): domain Bacteria; kingdom Bacillati; phylum Actinomycetota; class Actinomycetes; order Kitasatosporales; family Streptomycetaceae; genus Streptomyces; species Streptomyces sp. G45. The sequence goes on from NZ_JBMUZU010000001.1 coordinate 8,712,403, forward strand.
CTCTTCATGACGCTCCTGGCGAGCTGGGCGGCGCTGCTGTCCCGGCTCGGCGGCGACGACGACCTCGTCATCGGCATCCCCTCCGCCTCCCGGCGCCGTCCGGAGGCCGAGGACCTGATCGGCTTCTTCGTCAACACCCTCCCCATCCGCGTCGACCTGACCGGCCTGCCCGACGTCGACGCCCTGCTGCGCCGGGTGACGGGGCGGGTCCTCGACGCCATGGCCAACCAGGACGTCCACTTCGAGGAGATCGTCGACCTGGCCAACCCCGTGCGCAGCGCGGCCCACGACCCCCTCACCCAGGTGCTGTTCGCCTGGCTCCCGGACCTCGGCGAGATCCCCCAGCTCAGCGGGGTCACCACCACCCTCGCGCCGACCGCCTCGTACGGCACCTCCCGCGTCGACCTGATGCTGTCGCTGCGCGAGAGCGGCGACGCGCTCGACGGCTCCCTCGAGTACGCCGCCGCGCTGTTCGACCGTGCCACCGCCGAGCGGATGGGCCGCTGCTACGTCGCGCTCCTGCGGTCCCTGGTGGACCACGCCGCCACCCCGGTGGCACGGCTGCCGCTGCTGCCCGCCGACGAGTACGACACCGTCGTCCACGCCTTCAACCCGCCGACCACCGCCCACGACGCGGACACCTGCCTGCACCACCTCTTCGAGGAGCGGGCGCGGGTGGCTCCGGAGGCGGTCGCGGTGGTGTGCGGTGCGGAGCGGTGGTCGTACGCCGAGCTGAACCGTGCCGCCAATCGGGTCGCGCATCGGCTGCGGTCGGTGGGGGTGGGGCCGGATGTGCGGGTGGGGATCTGCGCGGAGCGGGGTGTGGGGCTGGTCGCCGCGATTCTCGGTGTGCTGAAGGCGGGCGCCGCCTATGTGCCGCTGGACCCGTCGTACCCGGCGGAGCGGTTGGCGTTCATCCTCGCCGACGCCCGGCCCGCGGTGGTGCTCACCGACGGCGTGGAGGTGAGTACCGGAGATGTGCCAGTGGTGGACCTCACGGATCTCACGGACCCCACAGAACTCGCCGATCAGCCGGACACGGACCTGCCGCCGCTGGCTTCGCCTTCGGACGTGGCGTATGTGATCTACACGTCGGGGTCGACGGGGGTGCCGAAGGGTGTGCTGGTGGAGCACCGGCAGGTGGTCCGGCTGTTCTCGGTGACTCAGGACTGGTTCGGCTTCGGGCCCGCCGACGTGTGGGCGTTGTGCCATTCGTACGCGTTCGACTTCTCCGTGTGGGAGATCTGGGGCGCGTTGCTGCACGGCGGCAGGCTCGTCGTCGTACCCAGTGATGTGGTGCGGGCCCCGGAGGAGCTGTGGGAGCTGGTGTGCGCGGCCGGGGTGACGGTGTTGTGCCAGACGCCGGGGGCCTTCGCGCGGCTGGCCGACGCACGCGTGCGCGCGGGGCGCGGCGACGACGCGCTGCGGTATGTGATCTTCGGCGGTGAGGCGCTGGAAGTCGCCTCGCTGCGGCCGTGGTGCGACGCCGTGGGCGAGGGCGGTCCGGCGCTGGTGAACATGTACGGCATCACCGAGACCACCGTGCACGTGACCGGGCAGACCGTCTCCCCGGAGGCGGGCGGTGCGCTCGGCGGCTCGTTGATCGGCTGCCCCATCCCGGACCTGCGGGTGTACGTGGTGGACCCGGCGGGGCGCCCGGTGCCGGTGGGGGTGGTGGGCGAACTGCTGGTCGGCGGCCGGGGCGTGGCCCGGGGGTACCTCGGCCGCCCGGGGCTGACCGCGGAGCGCTTCGTACCGGACTGGCTCACCGGCGACGGCTCGCGCCTCTACCGCACCGGTGACCTCGGCCGCTGGCTGCCGGACGGCACGCTGGAGTACGTCGGCCGCAACGACCACCAGGTCAAGGTCCGCGGCCACCGCGTCGAACCCGGGGAGATCGAGGCCCGCCTCCTCCAGCACGAGGCCGTCCGCGAAGCCGTCGTGGTGGCCCGCGAGGACGCGCCCGGCGACAAGCGGCTCGTCGCCTACGTCGGCGTGCGACAGCACGACGGCGCCTACCAGGACGACCAGGAGTCGGCCGAGCAACTCGCCCACTGGCGCCAGGTCTTCGACGTCACCTACGACGACGCCCAGCCCACCGGCGACACGCCCACCGCCGACGAGCCCGCCGCCGACGGGCAGCGGCCGGACCCCGCACCCGTCGACCCCGCCTTCGACATCCGGGGCTGGAACAGCAGCTACACCCGCGAACCGCTGCCCGCCGCGCACATGCGCGAGTGGGTCGACCACACCGCCGAACTGGTCCTCGCCACCCGGCCGGACTCCGTGCTGGACATCGGCTGCGGCACCGGCCTGACCGTGTTCGCCGCCGGGCCGCACGTGCGGACGTACTGGGGCACCGACCTGTCCGCGGTGGCTGTCCGCAACCTCCGGCGGGCCGTCGCCGACTCGGGGCTGCCGCCCGGCAGGGTCGAGCTGTTCACGAGCCCCGCCGACGGACTCGACCGGCTGCCCGCGCGGACCTTCGACGCCGCGATCCTCAACTCCGTCGTGCAGTACTTCCCCGACGAGCAGTACCTCCTCGCGGCCATCGAAGCGGCCGTGCGCCGCCTCGCCCCCGGCGGCACCCTCACCGTCGGCGACGTCCGCAGCCTGCCGATGCTGCGCACCTTCCACACCACCGTCCAGGCCGCCACAGCCGGGCCCGACACCCCGGCGGACCAGCTCCGCGCCCGCGTCGACCGGGCCGTGGCCGACGACGAGGAACTCGTCATCGACCCCCGCCTGTTCACCGCGCTGCCCACCCGCATCCCGGACATCGCCACGGTCCGGGTCACACCGAGGCGCGGGCGGCACGACAACGAGATGACCGCCTTCCGGTACGACGTCCAGCTCACCAAGGCCGGAGGCGAGCACCCCCAGCCACGGCCGCCCGCAACGGTCCGCTGGCGCGACTGGCAGGACGAGCGGATGACCCTCGACTCCCTCCGGGACGAGCTGACCTCCGCACGGCCCGACCTGCTCGCCGTCCACTCCGTCCCGAACGCCCGCCTCACCCCGTACACCCCCCTCCTGGAGCCGCCGCACACCGCACCGGGCGTCCACCCGGAGGACCTGCTCCAGCTCGGCGCCGACACCGGATACCGCGTCGACCTGGACTTCGCCGAGCACGGCGAACACGGCGACCTGCGGCTCGTGGCACGGCGCCGCGACCCGGCGGGCCAGCCCCTCGTCGGCCTCCCCGCGACCACCGCACCGACCGCCGAGCCGACCTGGTCGACGTACGTCAACAGCTCCCTGCGCCGCACCACTCGACGCCTCGTGACGGCCCTGCGCACCCGGCTCGGCGAGCGGCTGCCCAGCTACATGCTGCCGTCGGCGTACGTCTTCCTCGACCGGCTGCCGCTGACCGCGCACGGCAAGGTGGACCGCGCCGCCCTGCCCGCGCCCGGCGGCGACGCCCCCACCGGGCAGCGCTACGAGGCCCCCGACGGCACGGTGGAGACCACCCTCGCCGGGATCTGGGCGGACCTGCTGCGCCTGGACCGGATCGGACGGCACGACAACTTCTTCGAACTCGGCGGCAACTCCCTGCTCGCCGTGTCCCTGGTGGAGCGGATGCGCGCCGCCGACCTGCCCGGCGACGTCCGGTCGGTGTTCAGCGCCCCCACCGTGGCGCGGCTGGCCACCGCGATCGCAGGCCTGGGCCCCGACGCGCACGGCACGCCCGCCGCGCCCCCGAACCTGATCCCCGACGTGCCCGGCGAAGACCCCGAGACCGAGCTGGAGTTCACGCTATGACCCTCGACGAGCTGCTGTCCCGGCTCACCGGCCTGCCCGTCAGGATCCGCCGCGACGGCGACGACCTCGTGGTGCGGGCACCGGAGGGCACACTCGACGCCGAGCTGCTGCGCGAACTGCGCGCCCACAAGGCCGCCCTCCTCGACCGGCTCGCCCGCGGCGACACCGGATGGTGGAGCCCGCCGCCGCGCCTCACCCCGCGGCTGCTGCCGCTGGTCGACCTGACGCAGGAGCAGCTCGACCGGGTGGTCGCCTCGGTGCCCGGCGGGGCCGCGAACGTCCAGGACGTCTACCCGCTCGGGCCGCTCCAGGAAGGCATCTTCTTCCACCACCTCATGGGCGGCGACGGCGACCCCTACCTGGGCTGGGGCATGCTCGCGGCGGACTCCCGCGCCGACGTCGACCGGTTCGTCACCGCGCTGCGGGCCGTGGTGGACCGGCACGACATCCTGCGCACCGCCCTCGCCTGGGAGGGCCTGCCGCAGCCGGTGCAGGTCGTCCTGCGCCACGCCGAGCCGACCGTCGACGAGGTCACCCTCGACACCGGGCGCGACCCCGTCGAGCAGCTCCGGGACCGCTTCGACCCGGCGGGCTTCCGCATGGACCTGCGCACGGCGCCCCTGCTGCGCGTCGTGACGGCGTACGACGAGCGGGCCGACCGCTGGCTGCTGCTGGTCCTCATGCACCACCTGATCGGCGACAACGCCACCTGGGGCGTCCTCCAGGGCGAGATCGCGGCCGTCCTCGCCGGGCGCGCGGACGCGCTGCCGCGGCCTGTGCCCTACCGCGACGTGGTCGCCCGTGCCGTCCTCGGCACCTCGCGCGCCGACCACGAGGAGTTCTTCACCGGCCTCCTCGGCGATGTCGACGAGCCGACCGCGCCGTACGGCCTGACCGACGTGCACCACAGCACCGCGACCGCCGAGCGGCGCCTGCCGCTCGCCCCGTCCCTGACCCGCGCGGTCCGCGAGCGGGCGCGACGGGCCGGGGTGTCCACGGCGAGCCTGTTCCACCTGGCGTGGGGCACGGTCCTGGCCCGCCTCACGGGCCGGTCGGACGTGGTGTTCGGCACGGTCCTCCTGGGCCGGACCCAGGGCAGCGCCGGAAGCGGCGTCGGCCTGTTCATCAACACCCTGCCGATACGCGTCCCCGTGGACGCCACGGGCACCCTGGACGCCCTCCGGCACACCCATGAGCTGCTGGCCGAACTGCTGCGGCACGAGCACGCCCCGCTGGTGCTCGCCCAGGGGTGCAGCCGGGTCCCGGCGGGCCTGCCGCTGTTCACCAGCCTCCTCAACTACCGGCACACCCCGTCGGACCCCGCGGCGACCCTGGGCGGACTCGGCGTCGGCGTGGAGGTGCTGCACAGCGAGGAGCGCACCAACTACCCCCTCACGGTGTCCGTCGACGACGCGGGCAGCGCGGGCCTCACCGTCACCGCGCAGGTCGACCACCACCTCGACCCCGACCGGGTGTGCGCGCACCTCGTCACCGCTCTCGAAGAGCTGTGCCACACCCTGGCCACGGACCCGGCGGCCCCGATGGCCGACATCGATGTCCTCCCGGCAGCCGAACGCGCCCTGATCACAGGCGAGTTCAACGCCACCGCCCGCCCTGACGCCACGGACGCACCCGTGCACCGGGCCTTCGAAGCGCGGGCCGCGGCACACCCGCACGCCGTGGCCGCGACCGACGGGCACACCCAGGTCACCTACCGGGACCTGAACGCGATGGCCAACCGCGTCGCACACCGCCTCCGGTCGGCGGGCGTGGGCCCGGACGCCCGGGTCGCCCTCTGCGCGCGGCGCGGCGTCCGGCTGCTCGCGGCGCTCCTCGGCGTGCTGAAGGCGGGCGCCGCGTACGTCCCCCTTGACCCGTCGTACCCGGCGGAGCGCCTGGCGTTCACCCTGGCTGACGCCCGGCCCGCCGTGGTCCTCGTCGACGGCACCGCCCCGGACACCGACGGCGTCCCTGTCCTGGACCTGGCCACCGACTTCACCACCGGGCCCACCGACGACCCGCCGCACACGGTGACGCCCGCCGACGCCGCGTACGTGATCTACACCTCGGGCTCCACCGGCGTACCCAAGGGCGTCGTGGTCCAGCACGGCTCCCTGACGAACTTCCTGCTCGGCATGCGCGACCTCGTCCCGCTGGATGCCGGGGACGCGCTGCTCGCGGTCACGACGGTCGCGTTCGACATCGCCGCCCTGGAGCTGTACCTGCCGCTGACCAGCGGGGCGCGCGTGGTCATCGCCGACGAGGGCACGACGGCCGCGCCCGCCGCCCTCATCGGCCTGGCGCACTGCGCGGACGTGACGGTGCTCCAGGCGACCCCGTCCCTGTGGCGGATGCTCACCGCCCACGACCCGGACGGCCTCCGCGGCCTTCGGATGCTCGTCGGCGGCGAGGCGCTCCCGGCCCCGCTCGCCGACCAGCTGCGGGACCTCGGCCGTGAACTCCTCAACGTGTACGGGCCGACGGAGACGACGATCTGGTCCACCGCGGCGCCGCTGACCGACCGCGACGACACCCCCATCGGCCGCCCCCTCCGCAACACCGCCGTGTACGTCGTCGACGGCCGCGGCCGCCCCGCGCCGGTGGGCGTGGTGGGCGAGCTGTTCATCGGCGGCCGGGGCGTGGCGCGGGGCTATCTGGGCCGCCCGGCCCTCACGGGCGAACGCTTCGTGCCCGACTGGCTGACCGGTGGCGGCTCACGCCTGTACCGCACGGGCGACCTGGTCCGCCGGCTGCCGGACGGCACGCTGGAGTTCGTCGGCCGTGACGACTTCCAGGTGAAGGTCCGCGGCTACCGCATCGAACTCGGCGAGGTCGAGGCCCGCCTCACCGAAGTGGACGGCGTCAGCGAGGCCGTGGTCGTCGCCCGCGAGGACCGCCTCGACGCCTACTACGTACCGGCCGCGCCCGGGGTGACCCCGGCGGCGCTGCGCGAGGCACTGGGCGCGGCACTGCCGTCGTACATGGTGCCGTCGGCGTTCGTCGCACTGGATGCCCTGCCGCTCACCCCGAACAAGAAGGTCGACCGGTCCGCGCTGCCCGCACCCGGCGCCGGTGCGGTCGCGGCCAGCGGCTACCGGCCGCCCGTCGGCGTCGTGGAGGAGGTCCTGGCGGGGATCTGGGCGGACCTGCTCGGCGTGCCGGGCGTCGGCCGCGACGACGACTTCTTCCAGCTGGGCGGCCACTCCCTGCTCGCGGTGTCCCTGGTGGAGCGGATGCGGCAGGCCGGGCTGACGTGTGATGTGCGGGCGGTGTTCGCCACGCCGACGGTCGCCGGTCTCGCGGCGGCGGTCGCGGAGGGCGGCGGCACGGAGGTTCCGGTGCCGCCGAACGCCATCCCGGCGGGCGCCGAGGCGATCACGCCGGACATGCTGCCGCTGGTGTCGCTGACCGAGGAGCAGATCGCGAAGGCGGTTGCTTCGGTACCGGGAGGCGCCGCGAACGTCCAGGACATCTACCCCCTGGCCCCGCTCCAGGAGGGCATCTTCTTCCACCACCTCATGGGCGGCGAAACCGACCCCTACCTGCTGTCCTACACCCTGCCCGTCCGCACGCGCGACGACGCCGACCGCTTCACCGCCGCACTCCAGACCGTGGTGGACCGGCACGACATCCTGCGGACGTCGATCGTGTGGGAGGGGCTTCCGCACCCCGTACAGGTGGTCCGGCGCCACGCCGCGCTCCCCGTCGACGAGGTGACCCTCGACGGCCCCGACGACGCGGTCCGACACCTCCAGACGCACCGGGCCCCACTCGATCTCCAGCAGGCGCCACTGCTGCGCGTCGTCACCGCGTACGACGAGCCGAACGACCGCTGGCTGCTCCTGGTCCTGATGCACCACCTGGTGGGCGACCACACCGCGCTGGCGGCGATGCGGACGGAGGTCGCGGCGGTCCTGGCGGGCCGCGCCGACGGGCTCCCCGACCCGGTGCCGTACCGCAATGCGGTCGCCCAGGCGGTGCTCGGCGCAAGCCGCGACGAGCAGGAGGAGTTCTTCACCGGCCTGCTCGGCGACATCGACGAGCCGACCGCGCCGTACGGCATCCTCGACGTGCGCGGCGACGGCAGCGGCATCACGGAAGCACAGGTCACCGCCGACCCGGACCTCGCGGCGACGGTACGGGAACAGGCGCGCCGGGCCGGGGTGTCTCCCGCGAGCGTCTTCCACGTGGCGTGGGGGCTGGTCCTGTCGCGGTTGACGGGCCGGTCGGACGTGGTGTTCGGCACGGTGCTGTTCGGGCGGACGCAGGCCGGTGCGGGCGCGGAGCGCGGGCTCGGCCTGTTCATCAACACGCTGCCGCTACGGCTCGACGTGGCCGAGCGCCCCGTACGCGACGCCGTCCAGGACGCCCAGCACCTCCTGGCCGACGTACTGCGGCACGAGCACACCCCGCTGGTCCTCGCCCAGGGGTGCAGCCAGGTCCCGGCGGGGACACCCCTGTTCACCAGCCTCTTCAACTACCGGCAGAGCGTTCCGACGCCCACACCTGCCACTTCCGACGCTGCCGATGGCGGTTTCGAGGTGCTGCACAGTCAGGAGCGCACGAACTATCCGGTTGTGGTGTCGGTCGATGACGTCGGTGGGTCGGGGTTCGTGGTGACGGCTCAGGTGGATGAGCGGGTGGATGCGGGGCGTGTGTGTGCGTTGTTGGTGAACGCGGTGCGGGGGGTCGGTCGGGCGTTGGAGGCCGGTTCGGGTGTGTCGGTGGGTGCGGTGGAGGTGTTGCCGGAGGCGGAACGCGCGCTGGTCGTCGAGGGGTTCAATGACACTGGTACGTCCGTGGACGCTCGGGTGTGCGTGCATGAGCTGTTCGAGGCGCGGGCGCGTGTGTCTCCGGATGCGGTGGCCGTGGTGCACGGTGATGTGTCGGTGTCGTACGGGGAGTTGGACCGTGCGGCGAATCGGGTGGCGCGCAGGTTGCGGGCCGAGGGTGTGGGGCCGGATGTGCGGGTGGGGATCTGCGCGCGGCGCGGGATTCCACTGCTGGCGGCGATGCTGGGGGTGTTGAAGGCGGGCGGTGCGTATGTGCCGCTTGACCCGTCCTACCCGGCGGAGCGGTTGGCGTTCATGCTCGCCGACGCGCGGCCCGCAGTGGTCTTGGTCGACGGCACCCGGCTGGACGCGGAGGGCATTCCGGTCCTGGACCTGACGACTGACTTCGATGACGAGCCTGACGTGGAGGTGCCGTGGGTGGGGGCGTCTTCGTCGTTGGGTGTGGCGTATGTGATGTATACGTCGGGGTCGACGGGGGTGCCGAAGGGTGTGGCGGTGGAGCACCGCAACATCGTGCGGCTGGTGGTGGACAACCCGGCGGTGGTGTTTGAGCCGGGGGATCGGGTGGCGTTCGCGGCCAATCCTTCGTTTGATGCGGCGACGTGGGAGGTGTGGGGTCCGCTCCTCAATGGCGGTGCCGTGGTGGTCGTGGAGCAGGACGTGGTGCTGGATGCTGGGCGGTTCGCGGAGGTGTTGCGGGCGCGGTCGGTGTCGGTGTTGTGGATGACGGTGGGCTTGTTCAACCAGTACCACTCGGTGTTGCGCGAAGTGCTGGGCCAGTTGCGGTACTTGGTGGTCGGCGGGGATGTGCTCGACCCGACCGTCATGGCAGCGATAGTGGGCGGTCCGGAGCATGTGCTGAATGGGTACGGGCCGACGGAGTCGACGACGTTCGCGGCCATGCACCGGATCGAGTCGGTGGAGGCTGGTCGGAGTGTGCCGATCGGTCGTCCGATCGGCAATACGCGCATCTACCTCGTGGATGGTCGGGGCCGACCGGTGCCGGTGGGTGCGGTCGGCGAGTTGTTCATCGGCGGCTTGGGTGTGGCGCGCGGGTACTTGGGGCGTCCGGGGCTGACGGCTGAGCGGTTCGTGCCGGACTGGCTGACCGGTGACGGCTCGCGGCTCTATCGGACGGGTGACCTGGGGCGTTGGCTGCCGGACGGGACCATCGAGTTCGTCGGCCGTAACGACCATCAGGTGAAGGTCCGTGGGTTCCGTGTGGAGCTGGGGGAGGTGGAGGCCCGGCTGCTGGAGCTTGACGGGGTGCGGGAAGCCGTGGTTGTGGGCCGGGGCGATCGCCTGGACGCCTACTACGTGCCTGCCGGGAGCGACGGGTCGGCGGCGGCGTTGCGTGAGGCGCTGGGGGCGGTGTTGCCGTCGTACATGGTGCCGTCGGCGTTCGTGGCGCTGGACGCGCTGCCGCTGACCCCGAACGGCAAGGTCGACCGTCGCGCGCTGCCGGTGCCGGACAGGGGTGCGGTGGTGGCCGGGGGTATGTGCCGCCCGTCGGTGCGGTCGAAGAGGTGCTGGCGGGAATCTGGGCGGACCTCCTGGGCGTGGAGCGGGTCGGTCGCCACGACGACTTCTTCCACCTGGGTGGGCATTCGCTGCTGGTGGTCTCCCTGGTGGAGCGGATGCGGGAGGCCGGGCTGACGTGTGATGTGCGGGCGGTGTTCGCCACGCCGACCGTGGCCGGGCTCGCGGCGGCGGTCGCGGAAGGCGGCGGCGCGGAGGTGCCCGTACCGCCCAACGCGATACCGGCGGGCGCCGAGGCGATCACCCCGGACATGCTGCCGCTGGTGGAGCTGACCGAGGAGCAGATCACAAAGGTGGCCGCCTCCGTACCCGGCGGGCCGGGAAACGTACAGGACATCTACCCCCTCGCCCCGCTTCAGGAGGGCATCTTCTTCCACCACCTCATGGGGGACGAAGGCGACGCGTACCTGCTGTCGAGTGTGTCGGTGGTGCCGTCGCGGCAGTGGCTGGACGAGTTCGCCGGGGCCTTGCAGGCCGTGGTGGACCGGCACGACATCCTGCGGACGTCGCTCGTGTGGGAGGGGCTGCCGCAGCCGGTGCAGGTCGTGTCGCGGCAGGTCACCGCGCCCGTGGAAGAGGTGACGCTCGACGGAGACGGCGACGCGGTCACGGAGTTGCAGAACCGGTTCGACCCTCGGCGCTATCGGGTGGACCTGACACGGGCACCCCTGCTGCGTGTGGTGACGGCGTACGACGAGCCGAACGACCGCTGGCTGCTCCTGGTCCTGATGCACCATCTGATCGGTGATCACACCACGATGGACGTGGTGCAGGAGGAGATCGCGGCGATTCTGGCGGGCCGGGCCGATGAGCTGCCTGAGCCGGTGCCGTACCGCAATGTGGTCGCCCAGGCGGTGCTGGGCGCGTCTCGGCAGGAGCACGAGGAGTTCTTCGACGGCCTGCTCGGCGACATCGACGAGCCGACCGCGCCGTACGGAGTCCTCGACGTACGAGGCGACGGCACCGCCGTGGTCGAGGCGCGCAAGGCGGTGGAGGCCGGACTGGCGGAGGCTGTGCGGGAACAGGCACGTCAGGCGGGCGTGTCGTCGGCGAGCCTGTGGCATGTGGCGTGGGGCATGGTCTTGTCACGGCTGACGGGCCGGTCGGACGTGGTGTTCGGCACCGTGCTGTTCGGACGCATGCACGCAGGTCTCGGTGCCGAGCGCGGGCTCGGCCTCTTCATCAACACCCTGCCCGTACGGATGGACGTCACAGGGCACGGTGCGGCCCACGCCGTTCGCGAGGCCCAGCGGCTGCTGTCCGAACTGCTGCGGCACGAGCACGCCCCGCTGGTCCTCGCCCAGGGGCGCAGCCGGGTCCCGACCGGCCTGCCCCTGTTCACCACCCTCCTCAACTACCGGCACACCCCGGAAGCCGTCGACCGCGCGACGGGCGGCCTCGGCGAGCACATCGAGGTGCTGCATAGCCAGGAGCGCACCAACTACCCGATCGCGCTGGCGGTGGACGACGTCGACGGAGCGGGCTTCGTGGTCACCGCGCAGGTGGACGCGCGGCTGGACGCGGACCGTGTCTGCGGCCTGCTGACCGCTGCCGTAAGGGAGTTGACAGGGGCGCTGGCATCCGACGCCCCGACACCGGTGGCCCAACTGGACGTGCTGCCGCCGGTGGAACGCGCCCTGGTGGTAGGGGAGTTCAACGCCACCGATGTGCCCGTCGACGCGTCCGCGCGGGTGCACCGACTGTTCGAGGCGCGCGCCAAGGCGGCTCCGGACGCGGTCGCGGTGATCCACGGTGACGTTCAGCTGTCGTACGCGGAGCTGAACCGTGCGGCGAACCGGATCGCCCACCGGCTGCGGTCGGTGGGGGTGGGGCCGGATGTGCGCGTGGGGATCTGTGCGCGGCGCGGGGTTCCTCTGCTGGCGGCGATGCTGGGGGTGCTGAAGGCGGGGGGCGCCTATGTGCCGATCGACCCGTCGTATCCGGCGGAGCGGCTGGCGTTCATGCTGGCCGACGCCCGGCCCGCCGTGGTGCTGACCGATGGCGTGGTCGTCGGCGCCGGTGAGGTACCGGTCCTGGACCTGGCCAGTGACTTCACGGACGAGCCGGATACGGATGTGCCGGGTGTCGCGTCGGCTGCGGATGTGGCGTATGTGATCTATACGTCGGGGTCGACGGGGGTGCCGAAGGGCGTCGCGGTGGAGCACCGCAACATCGTGCGGCTGGTGGTGGACAACCCGTTCGTGGTGTTCGGTGCGAGGGACCGGGTGGCGTTCGCGGCGAATCCGTCCTTCGACGCGGCGACGTGGGAGATCTGGGGGCCGCTGGTCAACGGCGGCGCTGTGGTGGTGATGGACCAGGACGTGGTGCTGGATCCGCGACGTCTCGCTGATGTGCTGGCGGAGCAAAGAGTCACGGCGTGGTTCACCACGACCGCGCTGTTCAACCAGGCCGCCACGCTTGTCCCTGGAGGCTTCGGCGGGCTGCGCTACCTGCTGACCGGTGGTGAGCGTTGTGATCCGGCCGCCTTCGCCCGCGTACTCGATAGCGGCAGTGCCCCTGAGCATCTGGTGCACTGCTATGGGCCGACGGAGACGACGACCTTCGCCAGCACCTTTGAGGTGGCCGAGGTCGTAGACGGTCAGGAGACCCTGCCGATCGGTCGCCCGATCGGTAACACGCGGATCTATCTGGTGGATGGTCGGGGTCGTCCGGTGCCGGTGGGTGCGGTGGGGGAGCTGTTCATCGGCGGATTGGGTGTGGCGCGTGGCTATTTGGGTCGTCCTGGGCTGACGGGTGAGCGGTTCGTGCCGGACTGGTTCACCGGGGACGGCTCGCGGCTCTATCGGACGGGTGACCTGGGGCGTTGGCTGCCGGACGGCACGATCGAGTTCGCCGGCCGTAACGACCATCAGGTCAAGATTCGTGGCTATCGCATCGAACTCGGCGAGATCGAGGCCCGCCTCCTGGAGACCGAAGGCGTACGGGAAGCCGTCGTCATGGCTCGCGACGACCGCCTCCACGCCTACTACGTGCCTGCCGGGGGCGACGGGTCGGCGGCGGCGTTGCGTGAGGCGCTGGGCGCGGTGCTTCCCTCGTACATGGTGCCGTCGGCGTTCGTGGCGCTGGACGCGCTGCCGCTGACCGCGAACGGCAAGGTCGACCGGGACAAGCTGCCCGCTCCGGACGACGACGCGATGGCGACCCGTGGCCACCAGGCACCGACCGGGCCCGTCGAAGAGGCACTGGCGGAGATGTGGGCGGACCTCCTGGGCGTCGAACGCGTCGGCCGCGACGACGACTTCTTCGAACTCGGCGGGCATTCCCTGCTGGTGGTCTCCCTGGTGGAGCGCATGCGGGAGGCCGGGCTGACCTGCGACGTGCGGGCGGTGTTCGCCACGCCGACCGTGGCCGGGCTCGCGGCGGCGGTCGCGGAGGGGGACGGCGCGGAGGTGCCCGTGCCGCCCAACGCGATCCCGGCGGGCGCCGAGGCGATCACGCCGGACATGCTGCCGTTGGTCGAGCTGACCGAGGAGCACATCGCGCGAGCCGCCGCCACGGTGCCGGGCGGGCCCGCGAACATCCAGGACATCTACCCGCTGGCCCCGCTTCAGGAGGGCATCTTCTTCCACCACCTCATGGGCGACGAAGGCGACGCGTACCTGCTGTCGAGTGTGTCGGTGGTACCGTCACGGCAGTGGCTGGACGAGTTCGCCGGGGCCTTGCAGGCCGTGGTGGACCGACACGACATCCTGCGGACCGCCGTCGCCTGGGAAGGGCTGCCGCAGCCGGTCCAGGTGGTCCGGCGCCAGGTCACCGCGCCCGTGGAGGAAGTGACCCTCGACCGGAACGGCGTCGACGCCGCCGAACAGCTGCGGGCCCGGTTCGACGCCCGGCACCACCGGCTGGACCTGAGCACCGCGCCGCTGCTGCGTGTGGTGACGGCGTACGACGAGCCGAACGACCGCTGGCTGTTGCTCGTCCTGATGCATCATCTGATCGGTGATCACACCACGATGGACGTGGTGCAGGAGGAGATCGCGGCGATCCTGGCGGGCCGCGCGGATGAGCTTCCGGAGCCGGTGCCGTACCGCAATGTGGTCGCCCAGGCGGTGCTGGGCGCGTCCCGGCAGGAGCACGAGGAGTTCTTCGACGGCCTGCTCGGCGACATCGACGAGCCGACCGCGCCGTACGGAGTCCTCGACGTACGAGGCGACGGCACCGGCATCGCCGAGGCGCGGGTCGCGGTGGACGGCGAGCTGGTCGAGGGCATCCGGGAGCAGGCGCGGCGGGCCGGGGTGTCGTCGGCGAGCGTGTGCCATCTCGCGTGGGGCATGGTGTTGTCGCGGCTGACGGGCCGGTCGGACGTGGTGTTCGGCACCGTGCTGTTCGGACGGATGCGGGCCGGTGCCGGGGCGGAGCGCGGACTCGGCCTGTTCATCAACACCCTGCCGGTACGGGTCCGTGTGGGCGCCACGGGCGTGCGGGACGCGGTGCGGGACACGCACGGGCTGCTGGCCGAGGTGCTGCGGCACGAGCACGCCCCCCTGGTGCTCGCCCAGGGGCGCAGCCAGGTCCCGGCCGGGCTCCCCCTGTTCACCACCCTCCTCAACTACCGGCACAGCGCCCCCGATCCGGCCGTGGCCGACGGCGTGATGGCGGGCGTGGAGGTACTGCACAGCGAGGAGCGCACCAACTACCCGATCCTCGTGTCCGTCGACGACCTGGGCGCGGCGGGCCTGACGATCACCGCGCAGGCGGACGACCTGCTCGACCCGGAGCAGGTGTGCGCCCTGCTGGTGACCGCGCTGCGGGAGCTGACCGAGGCACTGGCGGCTGACCCGGCGGCGCGGACGTCCACCGTGGAGGTGCTACCGGCCGCGCAACGGAGGCTGGTCGTCAGGGAGTTCAACGCCACGGCGCGTCCGGCCGACGCCGACGTCTGCGTGCACGAGATGTTCGAGGCGCAGGTGGCGGCGACCCCCGACGCGGTGGCGGTGGTCGACGGCGGCACACAGGTGTCGTACGCGGAGCTGAACGAGCAGGCCGACCGGATCGCGCACCGGCTGCGGTCGGCGGGCGTGGGCCCCGACGCGAGGGTGGGCGTGTGCGCCGAGCGGGGCGCCCGGCTGATCGCCGCGCTGCTGGGCGTGCTCAAGGCCGGTGGCGCGTATGTGCCCCTCGACCCGTCGTACCCGGCGGAACGGCTCGCGTTCATGCGGGCCGACGCCCAGCCCGCGGTGATCCTGGCCGACGGCACCACGGCGGCCGCGGTGACCGGCGGGGACGTACCGGTCCTTGACCTGCCGGAGGACGCCGACGGCGACCTTGGCGCAGGCCCGGGCCTGGACACCGGCACCGGTCCCGGCACCGGTCCCGGCACCGATCCCGACGCCGATTCCAGCACCTGCCCAGGCACCGGCCCCGGTACCGGCCCCGGCACGGGTCTCGGCGCACCAAGCGCGGTGTCCCCGTCGAACCTGGCCTACGTCCTCTACACATCCGGCTCCACCGGCGTGCCCAAGGGCGTCGCCGTAGAACACCGGAACACCGTGAACTTCCTGCGCTGGGCGCGCTCGGCCTTCCCCGCCGAGGCCCTGGACCGGACGCTGTGGTCGACGTCCGTCAACTTCGACCTCGCCGTGTTCGAACTGTTCCTGCCGCTGGTCACCGGCCGGACCGTGGTGGCGGTCCGTGACGCGCTCGCGGTCCGCGCCGCCACGACCGACGTCACCCTGGTCAACACCGTCCCCTCGGCGCTCACCGCCCTGACCGACGCACGGGAGATACCCGAGTCGGTACGCACGGTCAACCTGGCCGGGGAGGCCCTCCAACGAGACGTGGTGGAGCGGGCGTTCGCCTCGGCGCCGGGCATCGAGGAGATCCGCAACCTGTACGGCCCCTCGGAGACCACCACCTACTCCACCGCCGCCGTCATGCGCCGCGCGACGGGATTCGTGCCCCACGTCGGCCACCCGATCGACAACACCCGGGTGTACGTCGTCGACCCGGCGGGCCGCCCGGCACCGGTCGGAGTGGTGGGCGAGCTGTTCATCGGCGGCCAGGGCGTGACCCGGGGATACCTGGGCCGTCCGGCGCTGACGGCCGAGCGGTTCGTACCGGACTGGCTGACGGGCGACGGCTCCCGCCTGTACCGCACCGGAGACCTGGGCCGCTGGCTGCCCGACGGGACCATCGAGTTCGCCGGGCGCGGCGACCACCAGGTGAAGGTCCGGGGCCACCGCGTCGAACTCGGCGAGATCGAGACCCGGCTCCTTGACGTCGACGGCGTACGGGAAGCCGTCGTAGTGGCCCGCGGCGACCGCCTCGACGCCTACTACGTCCCCCACACCGAGGACGGCGTGCGGGCGGCGGCACTGCGCGAGGCGCTGGGCGCGGTGCTGCCGCCGTACATGGTGCCGTCGGCGTACGTCGAGCTGGACGCGCTGCCGCTGACGCCGAACGGCAAGGTCGACCGCGGCGCGCTGCCGACACCGGACGGCGGCGCCCTGGTGGTCCAGGGCTACCGGCCGCCGGTGGGTGTCGTCGAGGAGGTGCTCGCCGGAATCTGGGCGGACCTGCTGGGCGTGGAACGCGTCGGCCGCGACGATGACTTCTTCGCACTCGGCGGGCATTCCCTGCTGGTGGTCTCGCTGGTGGAGCGGATGCGGGAAGCCGGACTGACCTGCGACGTCCGCGCGGTCTTCACCACCCCGACCGTCGCCGCGCTCGCGGCCGCCGTGGCCGTCGGCGACGACGACACCGGCCTCACGGTCCCGCCGAACGCCATCCCGGCGGGCGCCGAGACGATCACGCCGGACATGCTGCCGCTGGTGTCACTGACCGAGGAGCAGATCGCCCGAGTCACCGCCGCGGTGCCGGGCGGCGCCGCGAACGTCCAGGACGTCTACCCCCTCGCGCCGCTCCAGGAAGGCATCTTCTTCCACCACCTCATGGGCGGCGACGGAGACGCCTACCTGCTGTCGAGCGTGTCGGCCGTACCGTCACGGCCATGGGTGGACGAGTTCACCACGGCACTCCAGACGGTGGTCGACCGGCACGACATCCTGCGGACATCACTCGTGTGGGAAGGGCTCCCGCAACCCGTGCAGGTCGTGTCACGGCAGGTCACCGCGCCTGTGGAAGAGGTGACGCTCGACGGAGACGGCGACGCGGTCACCGAGCTGCAGACCCGCTTCGACCCGACACGCCACCGCCTCGACCTCACACAGGCGCCACTGCTGCGGGTGGTCACCGCGTACGACCAACCCCACGACCGCTGGCTGCTGCTCGTCCTCATGCACCACCTCATCGGCGACCACACCACGATGGACGTGCTGCAGGAGGAAGTCGCGGCCGTCCTGGCGGGCCGCGCCGACGAACTGCCGGAGCCGGTGCCGTACCGCAACGCCGTCGCCCAGGCCGTCCTGCGGAACAACAACCAGACGCAGCAGGAGGAGTTCTTCACCGGCCTGCTCGGCGACATCGACGAGCCGACCGCGCCGTACGGCATCCTCGACGTACGCGGTGACGGCACCGGCATCGCCGAGGCGCGGGTCGCCGTGGAGACCGAACTGGCCGAGGAGGTCCGGGAGCAGGCGCGCCGGGCCGGTGTCTCGTCGGCGAGCGTGTGCCACCTGGCGTGGAGCCTCGTCCTGTCCCGGCTGACGGGCCGGTCGGACGTGGTGTTCGGCACGGTCCTGTTCGGCCGCATGCAGGCCGGACTAGGCGCGGACCGGGGCCTCGGCCTGTTCATCAACACCCTTCCCGTGCGCATGGGCGTGACCGGGCGCGGCGTACGCGACTCCGTCCGCGCGACCCAGCGCCTGCTGTCCGAACTGCTGCGCCACGAGCACGCCCCGCTGGTCTTCGCGCAGGGGCGCAGCGCCGTGCCGA
This sequence comes from Streptomyces sp. G45, assembly GCF_049542095.1. Classification (NCBI taxonomy): domain Bacteria; kingdom Bacillati; phylum Actinomycetota; class Actinomycetes; order Kitasatosporales; family Streptomycetaceae; genus Streptomyces; species Streptomyces sp. G45. The sequence goes on from NZ_JBMUZU010000001.1 coordinate 8,730,351, forward strand.
TCGGCCTCCCGCTGTTCACCAGCCTGCTCAACTACCGGCACAGCGCCCCGGCGGTCCCCGCGGCGGACGGGGCGGCCATGTCCGGTGTCGAGGTGTTGCGGAGCCAGGAGCGCACCAACTACCCGATCGTGGTGTCCGTCGACGACCTGGGCGCCGCGGGCCTCACCATCACGGCCCAGGTCGACGACCGGCTGGACCCCGAGGGCATCTGCGCCCTGCTGGCCACGGCCCTGCGGGAACTGACCCGCGCCCTGGCGACCGCCCCTGCGGCACCGCTGTCCGGCCTGGAGGTGCTGCCGGATGCGGAACGCGCGCAGGTGGTCCGGGGATTCAACCCCGCCGACCAGTCGGCCGCTCCAGCGGTCCGCCTGCATGAGCTGTTCGAGGAGCGGGTGCGGGTGGCTCCGGGGGCGGTCGCGGTGGTGTGCGGTGCGGAGCGGTGGTCGTATGCCGAGCTGAATCGTGCCGCCAATCGGGTCGCGCATCGGCTGCGGTCGGTGGGGGTGGGGCCGGATGTGCGGGTGGGGGTCTGTGCGGAGCGGGGTGTGGGGTTGGTCGCTGCGATTCTCGGTGTGCTGAAGGCGGGGGTGCTGATGTGCCGCTGGACCCGTCGTACCCGGCGGAGCGGGTGGCGTTCGTCCTCGCTGACGCCCGGCCCGCGGTGGTGCTGGCCGACGGCGCCGGACCGGCCGCCCTGGTCCGCGAGGCGGCCGGTGAGACCGCCGCGACGGTCTGGGACCTGGCCGCCGACTTCGCCGATGAGCCGGACACGGACCTGTCGCCGCTGGCTTCGCCTTCGGATGTGGCGTATGTGATCTATACGTCGGGGTCGACGGGGGTGCCGAAGGGTGTACTGGTGGAGCACCGGCAGGTGGTCCGGCTGTTCTCGGCGACGAGGGATTGGTTCGGGTTCGGTCCTGCGGATGTGTGGGCGCTGTGCCATTCGTACGCGTTCGACTTCTCGGTGTGGGAGATCTGGGGCGCGTTGCTGCACGGCGGCAGGCTCGTCGTCGTACCCAGTGACGTCGTCCGCGCTCCGGAGGAGTTGTGGGGGCTGGTGTGCGCGGCTGGGGTGACGGTGTTGTGCCAGACGCCGGGGGCCTTCGCGCGGCTGGCGGATGTGCGGGTGCGTGCCGGGCAGGGCGGCGACGCGTTGCGGTATGTGATCTTCGGTGGGGAGGCGTTGGAGGTCGCTTCGCTGCGGCCGTGGTTCGACGCTACGGCCGGTGGCGGTCCGGTGCTGGTGAACATGTACGGCATCACCGAGACGACCGTGCACGTGACCGGACAAGTGGTCACACCGGACGCCACTGGTGGCCTCGGGGCTCGCTGATCGGGCGGCCGATCCCGGACCTGCGGGTGTATGTGGTGGATGCGGTGGGGCGTCCGGTGCCGGTGGGTGTGGTGGGCGAACTGCTGGTCGGCGGCCGGGGCGTGGCCCGGGGGTATCTCGGCTGCCGGGGCTGACCGCGGAGCGCTTCGTACCGGACTGGCTGGCCGGTGACGGTTCGCGGCTTTACCGCACCGGTGACCTGGGGCGTTGGCTGCCGGACGGCACGCTGGAGTACGTCGGCCGCAACGACCACCAGGTCAAGGTCCGTGGCTACCGGATCGAGCTGGGGGAGATCGAGGCACGGCTCCTCGACCAGGAAGCCGTGCGGGAAGCGGTGGTAGTCGCTCGCGAGGACCGCCTGGATGCCTACGTCGTTCCCGATGGTGGCGGCGGTGTCGAGGTGGAGGCGCTGCGCGGGGCGCTGGCCGCGGTGCTGCCCTCGTACATGGTGCCGTCGGCGTTCGTGGCGCTGGACGCGCTGCCGCTGACCGCGAACGGCAAGGTCGACCGTCGCGCGTTGCCGGTGCCGGACGGCGGCGCGGTCGTGGCACGCGGCTATCAAGCGCCGGTCGGTGCTGTGGAAGAGGCCCTGGCGGGCATCTGGGCGGACCTGCTGGGCGTCGAACGGGTAGGCCGCCACGACGACTTCTTCGAACTCGGCGGCCACTCCCTCCTCGCGGTGTCCCTGGTGGAGCGGATGCGGCAGGCCGGGCTGACGTGTGACGTGCGGGCGGTGTTCGCCACGCCGACGGTCGCCGGGCTCGCGGCAGCGGTCGCGGAGGGCGGCGGCACGGAGGTGCCGGTGCCGCCGAACGCCATACCGGCGGGCGCCCAGGTCATCACCCCCGCCATGCTGCCGCTGGTGTCGCTGACCGAGGAGGAGATCGCGAAGGTCGTCGCCTCGGTGCCCGGCGGGGCGGAGAACGTGCAGGACGTCTACCCGCTCGGACCGTTGCAGGAGGGCATCTTCTTCCACCACCTGGTGCGGGAGGAGTCGGACCCGTATCTGATCTCGGTGCTGCTGGCCGCGGAGTCGCGGGCGGCGGTGGACCGGTTCGCGGGTGCCCTGCAGGCGGTGGTGGACCGGCACGACATCCTGCGGACGTCGATCGTGTGGGAAGGGCTGCCGCAGCCCGTCCAGGTGGTCTGGCGGCACGCCCGACTGTCCGTGGAGGAGGTCAGCGCGGACGGCCACGAAGACGCGGTCGCGTGCCTTGAGGCCCACCGGACCGCGCTGGACCTGCGGCGGGCTCCGCTGCTGCGGATCGTCACGGCGTACGACGAGCCGAACGACCGGTGGCTCTCGCTGGTCCTGATGCACCACATCATCGACGACAACACGTCCGTCGGCGCGCTGGTCGCCGAGGTGGAGGCCCACCTCGCCGGGCACGCCGGGACGCTGCCCGAGCCGGTGCCGTACCGCAACGTCGTCGCCCAGGCCGTGCTCGGCATGCCCCGACAGCAGCACGAGGAGTTCTTCAGCGAGCTGCTGGGAGACGTGGACGAGGTGACCGCGCCGTACGGCATCCTCGACGTACGAGGCGACGGCACGAGCGTCGCCGAGGCCCGTACCGAGGTGGACGCGGCCCTGGCCGACCGGGTCCGCGACCAGGCACGCCGGGCCGGTGTGTCCCCGGCGAGCATGTGCCACCTGGCGTGGAGCCTCGTCCTGTCCCGGCTGACGGGCCGATCGGACGTGGTGTTCGGCACGGTCCTGTTCGGGCGGATGCAGGCCGGTGCGGGCGCGGAGCGCGGGCTCGGTCTCTTCATCAACACCCTTCCCGTGCGCGTCGACGTCGATGGACGGGGCGTGTACGACGCCGTCCGGGACACGCACGAGCTGCTGGCCGAGCTGCTGCGGCACGAGCACGCCCCGCTGGTCCTCGCCCAGGGGTGCAGCCAGGTCCCGGCGGGGATGCCCCTGTTCACCAGCCTGCTCAACTACCGGCACAGCCCCGAGTCCCTCAACTCCGCCCCGGACGGGCCCGCTGGCGCGGCCGGAGTGGACGTACTCCGCAGCTACGAGCGCACCAACTACCCGGTGGTGGTCTCGGTCGACGACCTCGCGGCCGCGGACGCCGGTTTCGCCGTCACCGCCCAGGTCGACGACCGGCTGGACCCGGAGCGGGTGTGCGCCCTGCTGGTCGCCGCCCTGGACGAGCTGGCGCAGGACCTCGCGGACGGCATGGCGACTCCGCTGTCGGGACTTGAGGTGCTTCCGGAGGACGAACACGAGCTGGTGGTACGGGAGTTCAACCCCGCCGAGGCGTCGGCGGCGCCGCTGGCCTGTCTGCATGAGCTGTTCGAGGAGCGGGTGCGGGTGGCTCCGGGGGCGGTCGCGGTGGTGTGTGGTGCGGAGCGGTGGTCGTATGCCGAGTTGAATCGTGCAGCCAATCGGGTTGCGCATCGGTTGCGGTCGGTGGGGGTGGGGCCGGATGTGCGGGTGGGGGTCTGTGCGGAGCGGGGTGTGGGGTTGGTTGCCGCGATTCTGGGTGTGTTGAAGGCGGGGGTGCTTATGTGCCGCTGGACCCGTCGTACCCGGCGGAGCGGTTGGCGTTCATCCTCGCCGACGCCCAGCCCGCGGTGGTGCTCACCGACGGCGTGGCCACGCATGCCCTGAGCGGTGGGGAGGTGCCGGTGCTGGAGCTGGCGGACCTCGCCGATGAGCCGGACACGGACCTGCTGTGTGAGGGGTCTGCTTCGGATGTGGCGTATGTGATCTATACGTCGGGGTCGACGGGGGTGCCGAAGGGTGTGCTGGTGGAGCACCGGCAGGTGGTCCGGTTGTTCTCGGCGACGAGGGATTGGTTCGGGTTCGGTCCTGCGGATGTGTGGGCGTTGTGCCATTCGTACGCGTTTGACTTCTCGGTGTGGGAGATCTGGGGCGCGTTGCTGCATGGCGGGCGACTCGTCGTCGTACCCAGTGATGTGGTACGGGCTCCGGAGGAGTTGTGGGGGCTGGTGTGCGCGGCTGGGGTGACGGTGTTGTGTCAGACGCCGGGGGCCTTCGCGCGGCTGGCGGATGTGCGGGTGCGTGCGGGGGACGGCCAGGACCAGTTGCGGTATGTGATCTTCGGTGGGGAGGCGTTGGAGGTCGCTTCGCTGCGGCCGTGGTGCGACGCTACGGCCGGTGGCGGTCCGGTGCTGGTGAACATGTACGGCATCACCGAGACGACCGTGCACGTGACCGGACAGGTGGTCACACCGGACGCCACTGGTGGCCTCGGTGGATCGCTGATCGGGCGTCCGATCCCGGACCTGCGGGTGTATGTGGTGGATGCGGTGGGGCGTCCGGTGCCGGTGGGGGTGGTGGGTGAGTTGCTGGTCGGCGGTCGGGGAGTGGCCCGGGGTATCTGGGGCGTCCGGGGCTGACGGCTGAGCGGTTCGTGCCGGACTGGCTGGCCGGTGACGGTTCGCGGCTCTACCGCACCGGTGACCTGGGGCGTTGGCTGCCGGACGGCACGCTGGAGTACGTCGGCCGCAACGACCACCAGGTCAAGGTCCGTGGGTTCCGCGTGGAGCTGGGGGAGATCGAGACCCGGCTGGTGGAGCTGGACGGTGTGCGGGAGGCCGTGGTGGTGGCCCATGGCGAGCGCCTCGACGCCTACGTCGTTCCCGATGGTGGCGGCGGTGTCGAGGTGGAGGCGCTGCGCGGGGCGCTGGGTGCGGTGTTGCCGTCGTACATGGTGCCGTCGGCGTTCGTGGCGCTGGACGTGCTGCCGCTGACCGCGAACGGCAAAGTCGATCGGGACAAGCTGCCCGCGCCGGACGGCGGAGCGGTCGTGGCACGCGGATACCAGGCACCGGCCGGTGTCGTGGAGGAGGTCCTGGCGGGCATCTGGGCGGACCTGCTGGGCGTCGAACGGGTCGGCCGCCACGACGACTTCTTCGAACTCGGCGGCCACTCCCTCCTCGCGGTCTCCCTGGTGGAGCGGATGCGGCAGGCCGGGCTGACGTGTGACGTGCGGGCGGTGTTCGCCACGCCGACCGTGGCCGGGCTCGCGGCGGCGGTCGCGGAGGGGGACGGCGCGGAAGTGCCGGTGCCGCCGAACGCGATCCCGGTGGGCGCTGAGGTGATCACGCCGGGGATGCTGCCGCTGGTGTCGCTGACCGAGGAGGAGATCGCTACGGTGGTCGCCTCGGTTCCGGGCGGCGCCGCGAACGTGCAGGACGTCTATCCGCTGGCTCCGCTTCAGGAGGGCATCTTCTTCCACCACTTGGTCGGTGGGGAGGGCGACGCGTATCTGCTGTCGAGTGTGTCGGTGGTGCCGTCGCGGGAGTGGGTGGACGAGTTCGCCGGGGCCTTGCAGGCCGTGGTGGACCGGCACGACATCCTGCGGACCTCGCTCGTGTGGGAAGGGTTGCCGCAACCGGTCCAGGTGGTCTGGCGTGAGTCCCCGCTCCCGGTCGAGGAAATACGCCTGGACGGCGCGGCGGACGCGACCGCCGAACTCCTGTCGCGCTACGACCCGCGGCGGCTCCGGCTGGATCTGGCCCAGGCGCCACTCCTGCGCGTGGTGACGGCGTACGACGAGCTGAACGACCGCTGGCTGCTCCTGGTCCTGATGCACCACCTGATCGGCGACCACACCACGCTGGAGGCCATGCAGGAGGAGGTCGGGGCCGTCCTGGCCGGACGCGCCGAGGCCCTGCCCGAGCCGGTGCCGTACCGCAACGTCGTCGCCCAGGCCGTGCTCGGCATGCCCCGGCAGCAGCACGAGGAGTTCTTCAGCGAGCTGCTCGGCGACATCGACGAGCCGACCGCGCCGTACGGCATCCTCGACGTACGAGGCGACGGCACCAGCATCGTGGAAGCACAGGCCGCGGTGGGCGCCGACCTGGCTCAGGGCATCAGGGAGCAGGCGCGCCGAGCCGGGGTGTCCTCGGCGAGCGTGTGCCACCTGGCGTGGAGTCTCGTGCTGTCACGGCTGACGGGCCGGTCGGACGTGGTGTTCGGCACCGTGCTGTTCGGGCGGATGCAGGCCGGTGCGGGCGCTGAGCGCGGGCTCGGCCTGTTCATCAACACTCTGCCTGTCCGGATCGAGGCAGGTGACCAGGGGGTCCTGGACGCGGTCCGGGACACACACGGGCTGCTGGCGGAGGTCCTGCGTCACGAGTACGCGCCGCTGGTGCTCGCCCAGGGGTGCAGCCAGGTCCCGGCGGGGCTGCCGCTGTTCACCAGCCTCTTCAACTACCGGCACAGCGCCCCGGCGAACTCGCCTACGGCTTCCACGGCTTCCACGGCTCCCACGGCTTCCGTCGCTTCCGTGGCGTTCGAGGGCGACGAGGCGATCCCCGGCTTCCAGGCGCTGTACAGCGAGGAACGCACCAACTATCCGGTCCTGGTGTCGATCGACGACTGGGGCGAGGCGGGCCTCACGATCACGACCCAGGTGGACGACCGGCTGGACCCGGAGCGACTGTGCGGTCTGCTGACGGCGGCACTGCGCGAGCTCACGGACGCGCTGGCGACCGATCCGGACGCGGCGGTTTCGGGGCTCGATGTGCTGCCGGATGCGGAACGTGCCCTGGTTGTGGGCGAGTTCAACGCTACGGAGACCTCGATCGACGCGGACGCGCGCGTGCATGAGCTGTTCGAGGCGCGGGCGCGTGTGTCTCCGGATGCGGTGGCCGTGGTGCACGGTGATGTGTCGGTGTCGTACGGGGAGTTGGACCGTGCGGCGAATCGGGTGGCGCGCAGGTTGCGGGCCGAGGGTGTGGGGCCGGATGTGCGGGTGGGGGTGTGTGCTCGGCGTGGCGTGCCGTTGGTGACGGCGATGTTGGGGGTGTTGAAGGCGGGCGGTGCGTATGTGCCGCTTGACCCTTCATATCCGGCGGAGCGGTTGGCGTTCATGCTCGCCGACGCCCGGCCCGCGCTGGTCCTGACCGACAGCGTTGATCTCGCCTTGGAGGGCGTGCCTGCCTTGGACCTCGCCGCCGACTTCGTCGATGAGCTGGTGACGGATCTAGTGCCGTTGGCCCGCTCTGCGGATGTGGCGTATGTGATGTATACGTCGGGGTCGACGGGGGTGCCGAAGGGTGTGGCGGTGGAGCACCGCAACATCGTGCGGCTGGTGGTGGACAACCCGGCGGTGGTGTTCGAGCCGGGGGATCGGGTGGCGTTCGCGGCGAACCCGTCGTTTGACGCGGCGACGTGGGAGGTGTGGGGGCCGCTTCTCAATGGCGGTGCCGTGGTGGTCGTGGACCAGGAGGATGTGCTGGATGCTGGGCGGTTCGCGGAGGTGTTGCGGGCGCGGTCGGTGTCGGTGTTGTGGATGACGGTGGGCTTGTTCAACCAGTACCACATGGTGTTGCGCGAAGTGCTGGGCCAGTTGCGGTACTTGGTGGTCGGCGGGGATGTGCTCGACCCGAGCGTCATGGCCGCGATAGTGGGCGGTCCGGAGCAGGTGCTGAACGGGTATGGGCCGACGGAGTCGACGACGTTCGCGGCCATGCACCGGATCGAGTCGCTGCCAGTCGGTCGGAGTGTGCCGATTGGTCGTCCGATCGGCAATACGCGGATCTATCTGGTGGATGGTCGGGGTCGACCGGTGCCGGTGGGTGCGGTGGGGGAGCTGTTCATCGGCGGCTTGGGTGTGGCGCGTGGCTATTTGGGTCGTCCTGGTCTGACGGCTGAGCGGTTCGTGCCGGACTGGCTAACCGGTGACGGCTCGCGGCTCTATCGGACGGGTGACCTGGGGCGTTGGCTGCCGGACGGGACCATTGAGTTCGTCGGCCGTGACGACCATCAGGTGAAGGTCCGTGGCTACCGGGTCGAACTCGGCGAGATCGAGGCGCGTCTCCTGGAGGCCGAGGGCGTCAAGGAAGCCGTCGTGGTCGCCCGTGACGATCGCCTCGACGCGTACTACGTCCCCGACGGCGACGGCAGCGCCGACGCGGAGGCGCTGCGGGGCGCTCTGAGCGACGTGCTGCCGTCCTACATGCTGCCCTCCGCCTTCGTGGCGCTGGACGCGCTCCCGCTGACCACGAACGGCAAGGTCGACCGGGAGAAGCTGCCGACACCGGGTGCCGACGCGCTGGTGCAGCGCGGCTACCAGGAACCCGTGGGCGCGGTCGAGGAAGTCCTGGCCGGGATCTGGACGGACCTGCTGGGCGTCGAACAGGTCGGCCGCCACGACGACTTCTTCGAACTCGGCGGCCACTCCCTCCTCGCGGTCTCCCTCGTGGAGCGGATGCGACAGTCCGGCCTGGAGTGTGACATCCGCGCCGTCTTCACCACCCCGACCGTCGCCGGACTCGCCGCCGCAGTCGAGGCCGGGGGCGGCACGGAGATACAGGTGCCACCGAATCTGATTCCCGACGTTCACCGGAGCGATGCTGACGGTGGCCGGAAGATGGAGATCGACCTATGAGCATCGACGAGCTGCTGGTGGAGATCCGGGCACGGTCCGTCGAACTCCGGCGCATCGGTGACGACCTGAAGGTACGCGGACCCGAAGACGCCCTGGACGGCCCGCTGGTCCAGGAGTTGCGGACGCACAAGGAGCAACTCCTGGCCCAGATCGGACCGGGCGACTCCGACTGGTGGAGCCCACCGTTCCGGATCACGTCGGAGATGCTGCCGCTGGTGTCGCTGACCGAGGAGGAGATCGCGAAAGTGGTCGCCTCAGTGCCCGGCGGCGCCGCGAACGTCCAGGACGTCTATCCGCTGGCCCCGCTTCAGGAGGGCATCTTCTTCCACCACTTGGTCGGTGGGGAGGGCGACGCGTATCTGCTGTCGAGCGTGTTGGCGGTGCCGTCGCGGGAGTGGGTGGACGAGTTCGCCGGGGCCTTGCAGGCCGTGGTGGACCGGCACGACATCCTGCGGACGTCGATCGTGTGGGAGGGGCTGCCGCAGCCCGTCCAGGTGGTGTGGCGGCACGCCGAGGCCCCGGTGGAAGAGGTCACGCTCGACGGCGGAGGCCCCGACGCCGGGGACACGGACGGCGGAGGCGGTCACGGCGCCGCCGCCGCACAGCTGCTGGCGCGCTTCGACCCCCGTCGGTTCCGCCTCGACCTCCAGCGAGCGCCACTGCTGCGCGTGGTGACGGCGTACGACGAGCCGAACGACCGCTGGCTGCTCCTGGTCCTGATGCACCACCTCATGGGCGACCACACCACCATGGACGTCCTGCACGAGGAGATCGGCGCCCTGCTGGCCGGGCGGACAGAGGCGCTGCCGGAACCGGTGCCGTACCGCAACGTGGTCGCCCAGGCGGTGCTCGGCACGAGCCGCGACGAGCAGGAGGAGTTCTTCACCGGCCTGCTCGGCGACGTCGACGAGCCGACGGCCCCGTACGGAATCCTGGACGTCCGTGGCGACGGCACCGGCATCGTCGAGGCACGGGCAGCCATTGAGGCCGAGGTCGCCGCGACCGTGCGGGAACAGGCACGCCAGGCCGGGGTGTCCCCGGCGAGTGTGTGCCATCTGGCGTGGAGTCTGGTCCTGTCGCGGTTGACGGGCCGGTCGGATGTGGTGTTCGGGACCGTGCTGTTCGGGCGGATGCAGGTCGGTGCGGGCGCGGAGCGCGGGCTCGGCCTGTTCATCAACACCCTGCCGGTGCGGTTCGACGTCGCCGAGCAGAACGTCCTCGACGCCGTCCGGGACACGCACCGGCTACTGGCGGAGGTGCTGCGGCACGAGCACACCCCGCTGGTCCTAGCCCAGGGGTGCAGCCAGGTCCCGACCGGGCTCCCCCTGTTCACCAGCCTGCTCAACTACCGGCACAGCCCTGAGCCCGAGTCACCCACTCCCGACGCTGCCGACGGCGGTTTCGAGGTGCTGCACAGTCAGGAGCGGACGAACTATCCGGTCGTGGTGTCGGTCGATGACGTCGGTGGTTCGGGGTTCGTGGTGACGGCTCAGGTGGATGAGCGGGTGGATGCGGGGCGTGTGTGTGCGTTGTTGGTGAACGCGGTGCGGGGGGTCGGTCGGGCGTTGGAGGCCGGTTCGGGTGTGTCGGTGGGTGCGGTGGAGGTGTTGCCGGAGGCGGAACGCGCGCTGGTCGTTGAGGGGTTCAATGACACCGGTACGTCCGTGGACACTCGGGTGTGCGTGCATGAGCTGTTCGAGGCACGGGCCACGGCGACCCCGGACGCGGTCGCGGTGGTCCACGGTGATGTGTCGGTCTCGTACGCGGAGCTGAACCGCACGGCGAACCAGATCGCCCACCGGCTGCGGTCAGCGGGCGTCGGCCCCGAGACGCGGGTGGGGATCTGCGCCTATCGCGGTGCGGGCCTGGTGGCGGCGATGTTGGGGGTGTTGAAGGTGGGCGGCGCGTATGTGCCGCTTGACCCGTCCTATCCGGCGGAGCGGTTGGCGTTCATGCTCGCCGACGCGCGGCCCGCGCTGGTGCTGACCGACGGGGTGGAGTGGGCGACGGGCGATGTGCCGGTCGTCGACCTGGCCGATGTCACCGACGAGCCGGACGTGGAGGTGCCGTGGGTGGGGGCGTCTTCGTCGTTGGGTGTGGCGTATGTGATGTATACGTCGGGGTCGACGGGGGTGCCGAAGGGTGTGGCGGTGGAGCACCGCAACATTGTGCGGCTGGTGGTGGACAACCCGGCGGTGGTGTTCGAGCCGGGGGATCGGGTGGCGTTCGCGGCCAATCCTTCGTTTGACGCGGCGACGTGGGAGGTGTGGGGACCGCTCCTCAATGGCGGTGCCGTGGTGGTCGTGGAGCAGGACGTGGTGCTGGATGCTGGGCGGTTCGCGGAGGTGTTGCGCGGGCGGTCGGTGTCGGTGTTGTGGATGACGGTGGGCTTGTTCAACCAGTACCACTCCGCGCTCGGTGAAGTGCTGGGCCAGTTGCGGTACTTGGTGGTGGGTGGGGACGTTCTCGACCCGACCATCATGGCCGCGATAGTGGGCGGTCCGGAGCATGTGCTGAATGGGTACGGGCCGACGGAGTCGACGACGTTCGCGGCCATGCACCGGATCGAGTCGCTGCCAGTCGGTCGGAGTGTGCCCATCGGGCGTCCGATCGGTAACACCCGCATCTACCTCGTCGACCCAGAGGGCCACCCGGTGCCGGTGGGTGCGGTGGGGGAGCTGTTCATCGGTGGCTTGGGCGTGGCGCGCGGGTACTTGGGGCGTCCGGGGCTGACGGCTGAGCGGTTCGTGCCGGACTGGCTGACCGCTGACGGCTCGCGGCTCTATCGGACGGGTGACCTGGGGCGTTGGCTGCCGGACGGGACCATTGAGTTCGTCGGCCGTGACGACCATCAGGTGAAGGTCCGTGGCTACCGGGTCGAACTCGGCGAGATCGAGGCGCGTCTCCTGGAGGCCGAGGGCGTCAAGGAAGCCGTCGTGGTCGCCCGTGACGATCGCCTCGACGCGTACTACGTCCCCCAGGACGAGAAGTGCACCGAGGCCGCGCGGTTGCGCGAGGCACTGGCGGCGAGCCTGCCCTCGTACATGGTGCCGTCGGCCTTCGTCGCGCTGGACGCGCTGCCGCTGACCGCGAACGGCAAGGTCGACCGGGACAAGCTGCCCGCGCCGGACGTCGGCGCGGTCGTGGTGCGCGGCTATGAGGCGCCCAGTGGTGTGGTGGAAGAGGCTCTGGCCGGGATCTGGGCGGAGCTGCTGGGCGTCGAACAGGTCGGCCGCCACGACGACTTCTTCGAACTCGGCGGTCATTCTCTGCTCGCGATCTCCCTGGTGGAGCGGATGCGGCAGGCCGGGCTGTCCTGTGACGTCCGGGCGGTCTTCGCGAGCCCCACCGTCACCGCCCTGGCGGCGGCGGTGGCGGAAGGGCCCGGCGCGGAGGTGCCCGTACCGCCCAACGCGATACCGGCGGGTGCCGAGGCGATCACCCCCGACATGCTGCCGCTCGTGGAGCTGACCCAGGAACAGATCACGAAGATCGTCGCCTCGGTGCCGGGCGGGGCCACGAACGTGCAGGACATCTACCCCCTCGCCCCGCTCCAGGAAGGCATCTTCTTCCACCACCTGGTACGGGAGGAGTCGGACCCGTACCTGATCTCCGTGTCGCTGGCTGCGGAGTCCCGGTCGGCGGTCGACCGGTTCACCAGGGCCCTGCAGGCGGTGGTGGACCGGCACGACATCCTGCGGACGTCCATCGTGTGGGAAGGGCTGCCGCAGCCCGTCCAGGTGGTCTGGCGGCACGCGGACCTGGTGGTCGAAGAGGTGCCGGTCGAAGATGTGTCCACCGAGGCCGCGCAGGGCCCGACCAGGCCGGTGCCGGACGCGCTCGCCCCCCAGCGGCACAGCATGGAGCTGGGCGTGGCGCCGCTGCTCCGCATCCTCGTCGGGTACGACACCGCCCGACAGCGGTGGCTCATGACCCTCCTGCGGCATCACATCATCGACGACAACACATCCGTCGGCGCCCTGGTCGCCGAAGTGGAAGCGCACCTCGCCGGACGCGCCGAGACACTGCCCGAGCCGGTCCCGTACCGCAACGTCGTCGCCCAGGCCGTGCTCGGCACGCCCCGGCACGAGCACGAGGAGTTCTTCACCGGCCTGCTCGGCGACGTCGACGAGCCGACCGCGCCGTACGGCATCCTCGACGTCCACGGCGACGGCACAGGTGTCGCCGAGGCGCGCCTCGATGTGGACGGCGCCTTGGCGCGGCGCGTCCGCGAGCAGGCGCGCCGGGCCGGTGTGACCCCGGCGAGCCTGTGTCACGTGGCGTGGAGCCTCGTCCTGTCCCGGCTTACGGGCCGTGCGGACGTGGTGTTCGGCACGGTCCTGTTCGGGCGGATGCAGGCTGGCCGCGGTGCCGAGCGCGGGCTCGGGCTCTTCATCAACACCCTGCCGGTACGGGTCGGCGTCGACACCCGTGGTGTGCTGGAGGCCACGCGGGACACCCACGGGCTGCTGGCCGATCTGCTGCGGCACGAGCACGCCCCGCTGGTCCTCGCCCAAGGGTGCGCCCAGGTCCCGACCGGGCTCCCCCTGTTCACCAGCCTGCTCAACTACCGGCACACCCCGGAAACACCCACCCCCGACACGACCGCCCCCGACACCGGCGTGGACGTACTCGGCGGCCACCAGCGCACCAACTACCCCGTCGTGATGTCCGTCGACGACGGCGGCACCGGTGGCGCGGGCTTCGCCGTCACGGCCCAGGTCGACGACCGGCTGGACCCGGAACGGATGTGCGCCCTGCTGGTCGCCGCCCTGGACACGCTCTCGCGGAACCTCGCCGACGACGTGACGACGCCCCTCTCCGACCTCGACGTCCTGCCCGTGAGCGAACATGAGCTGGTGGTACGGGAGTTCAACCCGGCCGACGAGACACCGGCGCCGCGCTCCACCCTGCACGAGCTGTTCCAGGTCAGGGCCCACGCGACGCCCGACGCGGTCGCCGTGACCTACGGGCACACCCATGTCACGTACCAGGGGCTGAACGAGCGGGCGAATCGCGTTGCCCACCGGTGCCGGGCCGCAGGCGTGGGGCCTGACGTCCGCGTCGGCATCTGCGCCGAGCGGGGCACGGAACTCGTCGCCGCGATCCTGGGGGTGCTCAAGGCCGGTGGCGCGTATGTGCCCCTGGACCCGTCGTACCCGGCCGAGCGCCTCGCCTTCATGCTCGCCGACGCCCGGCCCGCGCTGGTCCTGACCGACGGCCCCGCGTCGACGGCGCTGATCGAGACCGCGGCAGGTGACACCGCCGCCCTGGTCCTGGACCTGACGACGGACTTCGCTGACGGCCCTGCGACCGACCTGCCGCCGCTGTCCTCGCCTTCGGACGCGGCGTACGTGATCTACACGTCCGGGTCGACGGGCGTGCCGAAGGGTGTCGTGGTGGAGCACCGGCAGGTGGTCCGGCTGTTCTCGGCGACTCAGGACCGATTCGGGTTCGGTCCTGCGGATGTGTGGGCGCTGTGCCATTCGTACGCGTTCGACTTCTCGGTGTGGGAGATCTGGGGCGCGCTGCTGCACGGCGGCAGGCTCGTCGTCGTACCCAGTGACGTCGTCCGCGCTCCGGAGGAGTTGTGGGGGCTGGTGTGCGCGGCCGGGGTGACGGTGCTGTGTCAAACGCCCGGGGCCTTCGCGCGGCTGGCGGACGTACGCGTACGCACCGGCGTCAGCCAGGACCAGTTGCGGTATGTGATCTTCGGTGGGGAGGCGTTGGAGGTCGCTTCGCTGCGGCCGTGGTGCGACACCGTGGGCGATGACGGTCCCGTGCTGGTGAACATGTACGGCATCACCGAGACGACCGTGCACGTGACCGGGCAGGTGGTCACACCGGACACCACCGGCGGCCTCGGGGGTTCGCTGATCGGGCGGCCCATCCCGGACCTGCGGGTCTACCTCGTCGACCCAGAGGGCCGCCCGGTGCCGGTGGGTGCGGTCGGCGAGCTGTTCATCGGTGGCCTGGGTGTGGCCCGGGGCTATCTGGGGCGGCCTGGGCTGACGGCTGAGCGTTTCGTGCCGGACTGGTTCACTGGTGACGGCACACGGCTGTACCGGACCGGTGACCTCGGCCGCTGGCTGCCGGACGGCACGTTGGAGTACGTGGGTCGTCATGACCACCAGGTGAAGGTCCGTGGCTACCGGATCGAGCTGGGGGAGATCGAGACACGGCTCCTCGACAGCGAGGGTGTACGGCAGGCCGTCGTGGTGGCCCGTGGTGATCGGCTTGACGCCTACTACGTCCCTGCCGACGGTGTGCGCGTCGAGGTCGACGCGCTGCGTGGCGTGCTGGCGGCGAGCCTGCCCTCGTACATGGTGCCGTCGGCGTTCGTGGCGCTGGACGCGCTGCCGCTGACCGCGAACGGCAAGGTCGACCGGGGCAGGTTACCCGTGCCGGACGGTGGCGCGGTCGTGGTGCGTGGCTATGAGGCGCCCAGTGGTGTGGTGGAAGAGGCTCTGGCCGGGATCTGGGCGGAGCTGCTGGGTGTGGAGCGGGTGGGGCGTTACGACGATTTCTTCGAACTGGGCGGTCATTCGCTGCTCGCGGTGTCCCTGGTGGAGCGGATGCGGCAGGCCGGGCTGTCCTGTGACGTCCGGGCGGTCTTCGCGAGCCCCACCGTCACCGCCCTGGCGGCGGCGACCGCACAAGGCGGCAGTGGCGAGACGCCGGTGCCGCCGAACGCCATCCCGGCGGGCGCCGAGGCGATCACCCCGGACATGCTGCCGCTCGTGGAGCTGACCCAGGAGCAGATCACGAAGATCGTCGCCTCGGTGCCGGGTGGGGCCGCGAACGTGCAGGACATCTACCCCCTCGCGCCGCTCCAAGAGGGCATCCTCTTCCACCACCTCATGGGCGGCGACACGGACCCGTACCTGGTGTCGTACCTGCTGCCGGTCGGCACGCGGGACGAGGCGGACCGGTTCACCGCCGCGCTCCAGGCCGTGGTGGACCGGCACGACATCCTGCGCACGTCCGTGGCGTGGGACGGCCTCGCGCGGCCGGTGCAGATCGTGTGGCGCCGGGCCGCGCTGCCCGTCGAAGAAGTGGCCCTGGATGGCGCCGCGGACGCGGACGCGGAACTCCTGGCACGGTTCGACCCGCTCCGCTACCGCCTCGGCCTGGACCGGGCGCCGCTGCTGCGCGTCGTCAGGGCGTACGACGAGCCCCACGACCGCTGGCTGCTGCTCGTCCTCATGCACCACCTCATCGGCGACCACACGACGCTTGAGGTGATGCAGGAGGAGATCGCGGCGGTCCTGGCAGGCCGCGCCGACGCGCTGCCGGAGCCGGTGCCGTACCGCGACGCCGTCGCCCGGGCGACCCTGGGAACCGGCCGCGCGGAGCACGAGGAGTTCTTCACCCAGCTGCTCGGCGACATCGACGAGCCGACCGCGCCGTACGGCATCCTCGACGTACGCGGCGACGGCACCGGCATCACCGAAGCACACGTCGAGGTCCCGACCGAACTGGTCCACGAACTGCGGCGGCAGGCGCGGCGCGCCGGTGTCTCCCCGGCGAGCGTGTGCCACCTGGCGTGGAGCGTGGTCCTGTCACGCCTGACGGGCCGTTCCGACGTGGTGTTCGGCACGGTGCTGTTCGGGCGGACACAGGCCGGTGCGGGCGCTGAACGCGGGCTCGGGCTCTTCATCAACACCCTTCCCGTACGCGTCGACGTGGCGTGGCAGGGCGTTCTCGACGCCGTCCGCGACACCCAGCGGCTGCTGTCCGAGCTGCTGCGGCACGAGCACGCGCCCCTCGTGCTCGCGCAGGGGTGCAGCCAAGTCCCCGCCGGACAGCCGCTGTTCACGACACTGCTGAACTACCGGCACAGCTCCACGGCCCGCCCGGTGGCGACCCGCGCCGCCGCGCCCGCGGCCTCCACCGGCGACGGGGCCGCGTTCCAGGTGCTGCACAGCCAGGAGCGCACCAACTATCCGATCGTGCTCTCGGTCAACGACCTCGGCGTCGCCGGACTCGGCATCTCGGCACAGGCGGACGACCGCCTCGACGCCCACCGCGTCGCCGACCTGATGGTGGCGGCCGTACGCGAACTCACCCACGCCCTGGGCGATCGCCCCACGGCCCCGGTCGCGGGCTTCGACGTCCTGCCCGATGCCGAACTCGCCACCCTGATCGAGGACTTCAACGACACCCGCACCCCCGTTGACACGCAGGTGTGTGTGCATGAGCTGTTCGAGGCGCGAGCGCGGACGACCCCCGACGCGGTGGCGCTGGTCCACGGCGCGGGCCAGATGTCGTACGCGGAGCTGAACCGCGCCGCGAACCGGATCGCGCACCGGCTGCGCGCCGAAGGGGTCGGCCCCGATGCGCGCGTGGGGCTGTACGCGCACCGCGGAGTGCCACTGGTCGCCGCGATCCTGGGGGTGCTCAAGTCCGGTGGCGCGTATGTGCCCCTGGACCCGTCGTACCCGGCCGAGCGCCTGGCGTTCATGCTGGCCGACTCCCGGCCCGCGGTGGTCCTGACCGACGGCACCGCGCTGGACGCGGACGCCGTCCCGGCACCCCTCCCGGTCCTGGACCTGACCGGCGACTTCACCGACGGCCCCGAGACCGACCTGCCGAACGCCGCCTCCGCGACGGACGCCGCGTACGTCATCTACACCTCCGGCTCCACCGGCACGCCCAAGGGCGTGGTCGTCGAGCACCGCTCGGTCGTGAACCGCGTCCGCTGGATGCAGCGCGCCTACCCGATCGGCGCGGACGACGTGATCCTCCAGAAGACCCCCATGTCGTTCGACGTCTCCGTCTGGGAGTTCTTCTGGTGGGCGACGGAAGGGGCCTCGCTGTGCCTGCTGGAGCCGGGCGGCGAGAAGGACCCGGACGCCGTCATCGCCGCCGTGGAGCGCGCCGGAGTGACCACGGTGCACTTCGTCCCGGCCATGCTCGGCGCGTTCCTCGACGCGGTCGACGCGGTCGACGCCGTCGAGCTGGCTGACGCGGCCAAGCCGACTGACACATTCAAGACAGCTGACGCGGCCAAGACGGCAGCCGACGGCGCGGGTGAGGCCGCTCGCAGGCCCCAACTCGCCACGCTGCGCCAGGTGTTCGCGAGCGGCGAGGCCCTTCCGCCGCATCTCGTACGGCGGTTCCACCGGACCTTCCACGGCCCCGAGCGGCCGAGCCTGATCAACCTGTACGGGCCGACCGAGGCCACCGTCGACGTGACGCACCACGCGTGCCGCGACGCCGACCCGGCGGTCGTCCCGATCGGGCGGCCCATCGACAACACCCGGATCCACGTAGTGGACGGTTCCGGGCGCCCGGTGCCGGTGGGTGTGGTGGGGGAGCTGTTCATCGGCGGTCTGGGTGTGGCCCGTGGCTACCTCGGGCGGCCCGGTCTGACGGCGGGGCGGTTCGTGCCCGACTGGTTCACCGGTGACGGCTCGCGGCTCTACCGCACCGGTGACCTGGGGCGTTGGCTGCCGGACGGCACATTGGAGTACGTCGGCCGCAATGACCACCAGGTGAAGGTCCGTGGCTATCGGATCGAGCTGGGGGAGATCGAGGCGCGGCTCCTCGACCAGGAAGCCGTGCGGGAAGCCGTGGTGGTCGCCCGCGGGGACCGGATCGACGCCTACTACGTCCCTGCCGATGACGTGCGCGTCGAGGTCGACGCGCTGCGTGCCGCGCTGGCGGCGAGCCTGCCCTCGTACATGGTGCCGTCGGCCTTCGTCGCGTTGGACGCGCTGCCGCTGACCCCGAACGGCAAGGTCGACCGGGGCAGGTTGCCCGCACCCGGCGTCGGCGCGGTGGTGACGCGCGGCTATCGGGCACCGGCGGGCGTGGTGGAGGAAGTGCTCGCCGCCCTCTGGTCGGAGCTGCTTGGCGTGGAGCGCGTCGGCCGCGACGACGACTTCTTCGCACTCGGCGGCCACTCCCTCCTCGCGGTCACCCTGGTCGGACGGATGCGGCAGGCCGGGCTCCCCTGCGACGTGCGGGCCGTCTTCGCCGCGCCCACGGTCGCCGGGCTCGCCGCCGCGGTGGCGGACGGGGGCGAGGGCGAGGTGCCGGTCCCGCCGAACGCGATCCCCGCGGGCGCCGAGGCGATCACGCCGGACATGCTGCCGCTGGTGGAGCTGACCGAGGAGCAGATCGCGGACGTGGTCGCCTCGGTGCCCGGCGGCGCCGCGAACGTCCAGGACGTCTACCCCCTCGCCCCGCTCCAGGAAGGCATCTTCTTCCACCACCTCATGGGCGGCGACGGAGACCCCTACCTCGGCCAGAGCCTGTACGCGGCCCGCAGCAGGGAAGCCCTCGTCGCCCTGACGACCGCGCTGCAAACCGTCGTGGACCGGCACGACATCCTGCGGACGTCGATCGTGTGGGAGGGTCTGCCCCAGCCCGTCCAGGTGGTCCACCGGCGGGCCCAGCTGCCGGTGGACGAGGTGACGGTCACGACGGCCACGACGGCCACGACCGGCCAGGCGCACGCGAAGGAGGCCGCGCCCGCGACGCACGGCGGCCCCCCGGACGCGGTGGCATGGCTCCAGGACCGCTACGACCCCCGCCGGTTCCGCCTCGACCTCAACCGGGCGCCGCTGCTGCGAGCGGTCATCACGTACGACGAGCCGAACGACCGCTGGCTGCTCCTGGTCCTGATGCACCACCTGGCCGGTGACAACGCGACCTGGAACGTCCTCCAGAAGGAGATCGGCGCCGTCCTGGCCGACCGCGCCGACGCGCTGCCCGACCCGGTCCCGTACCGCGACGCCGTGGCCCAGGCCGTGCTCGGCACGGCCAAGGACGCGCACGACGCGTTCTTCACGGACCTCCTCGGCGACGTGGACGAGCCGACCGCGCCGTACGGCATCCTCGACGTACGAGGCGACGGCACCGGCATCGCCGAGGCCCGCCTCGACCTGGACGCGACCCTGTCCCGGCAGGTCAGGGAGCAGGCGCGCCGGGCAGGTGTGTCACCGGCCAGCCTGTGCCACCTGGCGTGGGGCATGGCGCTGTCCCGGCTGACCGGCCGCACGGACGTGGTGTTCGGCACGGTCCTCCTGGGCCGCACCCGGGCCGGGACCGGCGCGGAACGGGCGGTGGGCCTGTTCATCAACACCCTGCCGGTACGGGTCGACGTCGGCGCCCGGAGCGCTCTGGACGGGGTCCGCGACACGCAGCGCCTGCTGGCCCAGCTGCTGCGGCACGAGCACGCGCCCCTCGTGCTCGCGCAGGGGTGCAGCCAAGTCCCCGCCGGGCAGCCGCTGTTCACCAGCCTCCTCAACTACCGGCACGGCTCCCCGACGGACCCGGCCACCGCCGAGACGGACCTGTCCGGCATCGAGGTGCTGCACAGCCAGGAGCGCACCAACTACCCGGTCGCCATGTCCGTGGACGACGTCGACGGGGCGGGGTTCGTGGTCACCGCCCAGGTGGACGACCGCTTGGACGGCGACCGGCTCTGCGCTCTGCTGGCGGTGGCGCTGCGGGAGCTGACGCGGGCCCTGGCATCCGACGCGTCGGCGCCGGTGGCGGGCCTGGACGTGCTGCCGGAGCGCGAACGGGAGCTAGTGGTGGGCGAGTTCAACGCCACCGATGTGCCCGTCGACGCGTCCGCGCGGGTACACGAGCTGTTCGAGGCCCAGGTGCGGGCCGAGCCGGACGCCCTCGCCGTCACACACGGCGACGTTCGGCTGTCGTACGCGGAGCTGAACGCGCGAGCCAATCAGATCGCCCACCGGCTGCGGTCGGCGAACGTCGGGCCCGACGTACGGGTGGGGATCTGCGCCCGGCGCGGGGTTCCTCTGCTGGCGGCGATGCTGGGGGTGCTGAAGGCGGGGGGCGCGTATGTGCCGATCGACCCGTCCTACCCGGCCGAGCGGCTGGCGTTCATGCTCGGGGACTCCCGGCCCGCGGTGGTCCTGACCGACGGCACCAGCCTCGACACGGACGGCATACCGGTCCTGGACCTGGCCGCTGACTTCACCGACGAGCCGGATACGGATGTGCCGGGTGTCGCGTCGGCTGGGGATGTGGCGTATGTGATCTATACGTCGGGGTCGACGGGGGTGCCGAAGGGTGTCGCGGTGGAGCACCGCAACATCGTGCGGCTGGTGGTGGGCAACCCGTTCGTGGTGTTCGGTGCGGGGGACCGGGCGGCGTTCGCGGCGAATCCGTCCTTCGACGCGGCGACGTGGGAGATCTGGGGGCCGCTGGTCAACGGCGGCGCAGTGGTGGTGATGGACCAGGACGTGGTGCTGGACCCCCGGCGGTTGTCGGCTTCGCTGGTGGAGCAGGAGGTGTCGGCGTGGTTCACCACGACCGCGCTGTTCAACCAGGCCGCCACACTCGTCCCCGGGGGCTTCGGCGGGCTGCGGTATCTGCTGACCGGTGGTGAGCGTTGTGATCCGGCCGCCTTCGCCCGCGTACTCGGCAGCGGCAGTGCCCCTGAGCATCTGGTGCACTGCTATGGGCCGACGGAGACGACGACCTTCGCCAGCACCTTCGAGGTGACTGAAGTCGCCGACGGTCAGGAGACCCTGCCGATCGGTCGCCCGATCGGCAATACGCGGATCTATCTGGTGGATGGTCAGGGTCGTCCGGTGCCGGTGGGTGCGGTGGGGGAGCTGTTCATCGGCGGATTGGGTGTGGCCCGTGGCTATTTGGGTCGTCCTGGGCTGACGGGTGAGCGGTTCGTGCCGGACTGGTTCACCGGGGACGGTTCGCGGCTCTATCGGACGGGTGACCTGGGGCGTTGGCTGCCGGACGGCACGATCGAGTTTGTCGGCCGTAACGACCATCAGGTCAAGATTCGGGGCTATCGCATCGAACTCGGGGAAATCGAAGCCCGGTTGCTCGACCAGGACTCCGTACGGGAAGCCGTGCTCCTCGCCCGAGGCGACCGTCTGCACGCCTACTACGTCCCCGACGCCACCGACGGGCGCGATGGCGCGGCCGTCGGAGCCCTGCGCCACGCGCTCAGCGACAGCCTGCCGTCCTACATGGTGCCGTCGGCCTTCGTCGCGCTGGACGCGCTGCCGCTGACCGCGAACGGCAAGGTCGACCGGGACAAGCTGCCCGCTCCGGACGACGACGCGATGGCGACCCGTGGCCACCAGGCACCGACCGGGCCCGTCGAAGAGGCACTGGCGGAGATCTGGGCGGACCTCCTGGGCGTCGAACGCGTCGGCCGCGACGACGACTTCTTCGAACTCGGCGGGCACTCCCTCCTCGCCGTCTCCCTGGTGGAGCGCATGCGGCAGGCCGGGCTGGCCTGCGACGTCCGCGCGGTGTTCACGGCACCGACGGTCGCCGGACTCGCCGCCGCCGTCGAGGACGGAGACGGCACCGAGGTACCGATCCCGCCGAACGCGATCCCGGCGGACGCCGAGGCCATCACCCCGGACATGCTCCCGCTGGTGGAGCTGACCGAGGAGCAGATCGCCAAGGTCGCCGCCACGGTGCCGGGCGGGCCCGCGAACATCCAGGACGTCTACCCGCTCGCCCCGCTCCAGGAAGGCTTCCTCTTCCACCACGCGATGCACGACGAGGGCGACCCGTATCTGCTGTCCTTCCTGCTCACCATGGACACCCGGGCCGCCGTGGAGCAGTTCACGGCCGCCGTGCAGGCCGTACTCGACCGGCACGACATCCTGCGTACGGCGGTCGTCTGGGAGGGACTTCCCCGGCCCGTCCAGGTGGTGTGGCGGCGGGCCGCGCTGCCCGTCGAGGAAGTGTCACTCGACGCGGGCGGCGACGCCGCCGCCGCGCTCCAGACCCGCTACGAGCCCCGGCACTACCGGCTCGACCTGAGCACCGCGCCCCTGCTGCGCGTGGTCAGGGCGTACGACAAGCCCAACGGGCGGTGGCTGCTGCTGGTGCTCATGCACCACCTCGTCGGCGACCACACCACCATGGACGTCGTGCAGGAGGAGATCGGGGCGATCCTCGCGGGCCGCGCCGACCGGCTGCCCGAGCCCGTGCCCTACCGGAACGTCGTCGCGCAGGCCGTCCTGGGCGCCGCCCGGCACGAGCACGAGGAGTTCTTCACCGGCCTGCTCGGCGACGTCGACGAGCCGACCGCCCCGTACGGCCTCCTCGACGTGCGCGGCGACGGGACCCGGATGGGTGCCGTGTCCGTCGAGGTGGACGCGGCGGTCGCGCGGACGCTGCGGGAACAGGCACACCGGCGGGGCGTGTCCCCGGCGAGCCTGTGCCACCTCGCCTGGGGGCTCGCGCTGTCGCGGCTGACCGGCCGCACGGACGTGGTGTTCGGCACCGGCCTGTTCGGGCGGATGAGCGGCGGCGCCGGAGCCGACCGGGGCATCGGCCTGTTCATCAACACCCTGCCGGTACGGCTCGGCATCGGCGCGGAGACCGTGGCGGACGGCGTGCGGCGCACCCACCGGCTGCTCGCCGACCTGCTCGCGCACGAACACGCCCCGCTGATGCTGGCCCAGCGGTGCAGCGGCGTCGCCGCACCGGCACCGCTGTTCACCAGCCTGCTCGTCTACCGGTACAGCCCGGTGACCGACACCGACGCCGGAACGGAAGCGGCGGACCCCGAGGCGGCCTCCGAGGCGGCCCCGTGGTCGGGCGTGCGGATGCTCCAGGCCGACGAGCGCACCACCTACCCCGTCGACGTCACGGTCGACGACCTCGGGGCAGGCTTCGTGCTGACCGTGAAGGTGGCCGAACCCGTCGACCCGCGGCGGGTGTGCGCGCTGTTCGACACCGCCCTCACCACCCTGGCCGAGGCCCTGGCGGAGGCGCCCGACACCCCCGTGCGGGACCTCGACGTGCTGCCCGCCGACGAGCGCGCCCTCCTCCTGACCACCTTCCCCGAGGCGGCCGACCGCCGGGTGCGCCTCCTCGACCCGCAGGGCCGCCCGGTGCCGATCGGCGTGGTCGGCGAACTGACCACCGACGAGACGGGCGCCGGGCCGCGGCGCACCGGCGAGCACGGCCGCTGGCGCGCCGACGGCACCCTCGACCTGGTGACCCAGGGAGAGACGGGCGGCCAGGCCCACGCCGAGGGCGCGTACACGGAGTACGAGGCTCCGCGCGGCGCGGTCGAGGAGCGGATCGCGGAGATCTGGGAGCGGGTGCTCGGCGTGGACCGCGTCGGGCGGCACGACAGCTTCTTCGACCGCGGCGGCCAGTCCCTGCTGGCCGTCCAGGTCGGGCTTGAGTGCAAGCGGGCGGGGCTCGACGTGACGATCGCCGACCTGTTCGCGCACCCCAGGCTCGCCGACCTGGCGACGGCCCTGGCGGGGCGCGCGGCGACGGCACAGACGGCCGCCGGTGCCTCAACGGACACGGCCCCGGCGGACGCGGCCGAAACGGGCAGCCCCGAGTCGGGAACCCCCGAGGTGGCCACACCCGGGCTGGGCTCCCCCGAGCCGGGCACCCTTGAGGCCGTCGCGCCTCCCGCCGACGTACCGGAGGACCGCGCCCTGCTGCTGCGCGCCGGAAACCCCGACCGCCCCCCGCTGTTCCTCGTCCACGACGGCGACGGATACCTGCTGTACGGGCGGGCCCTGCTGCCGTACCTCGACGACGACCAGCCGGTCTACGGCCTTCCCGTCGACCCCGCCGGGCCCGACGGCCTGCGGACCGTCGAGGGCGCCGCCGCCCGGATGGTCCAGCTGATCCAGGAGGTCCAGGCCGACGGCCCGTACCGGGTGGCCGGATACTCCAGCGGCGGAACGCTCGCGTACGAGATCGCGGCCCAACTCCTCGGCCAGGACCAGGCGGTGACGTTCGTCGGCCTGATCGACACGCACTTCCCCGGCGACGCCGGTGCCTTCGCCGACGTCCTGGACAGCGACACCGACTTCGCCCAGCGCATGTTCGAGCGGATGGCGCGGGGCGACGCGGACCGGGAGGCGAAGGTGCGCGAACTCGTCGCGTCCGGGCCGCACGACTTCACCACGCTGGTCGAAGCCGCCCAGGAGGTCGCGCCGCTGGGCGTCACCGCTGCGGAGTTCCGGGCCGCGGTGTCCGCCATGCGGGCCATGCTGCGCGCCGAGACGCAGTACGTGGTGCGGCCGAGCCCCGCCCCCGTGCACCTGTTCCGGGCCGCGGAACCCACCGGGGCCACACCCGACGAACTGCTCGGCTGGGGGCGGGTCCTGACCCGGGACGCGGTCACCGTGACCACCGTCCCCGGCGACCACCAGACGATGCTGACGGCACCCCACCTGGACCGCTTCGGCGCGGACTTCGCCGCCGCGCTGCGCGCCACGGAAACGCCGCCGCACACCACGCGAGCACAGCCGCGCGCCGCGGGAACACCGCCGCGCACGCCTCCGCGCACCGCCCCCCACCAGCCGGTGGTGCCCCTCCAGCGCGGCCGGTCCGGCGCGCACCCGACGGTGGTGTGCGTGCCCGGGGCGGGCGCGGGCGCCGTCGCCTTCGGAGACCTGGCGGCCGCGCTCGGCCGGGACTGGACCGTGTACGGCCTCCAGCCGCGCGGCCTGGACGGCACGGGCCTGCCGCACAGCGGCGTGCCCGCGGCGGCCCGCGCCTACCTCGACGGGCTCGCCCGCGCCGGAGTCAGGGGGCCGCTGCACCTGGTCGGCCACTCGTTCGGCGGCTGGGTGGCGTACGAGATGGCCGCCGCGCTGCGCGACCAGGGCCGGGACGTCGCCCTGACCGTCGTCGACAGCGACGTGCCCGACGCGGCGGACGCGCCGCGCCGCCACCGCAGCCACCGCCAGGTCCTGTCCCGCTGGCTGGAGATCTTCGAGCTGATGGCCGGACGGCCGCTGGAACTGGACGCCGAACGGCTCGCGGACCAGCCGCCGACCGCGCAACTCGCCGCCGTCCACGGCCGACTCGTCGCCTGCGGCCTCGCCTCCGCGCGCACATCGCCCGCCTACTTGCACGGCCCCCTGACCACGTTCGCGGCCGCCGTGCGGACCATGTACACGCCCCAGCGGGCCTACCCGGGCCCCGTACGCATGGTGTTCGCCGACGACCCCCGGCTGAGCCGGGCGGAGAACGACCGGGAGTTCGCCGAGCGGCGGCGCGGCTGGTCCGCCTGGATCGCCGACCTGCGGGTGTCCACCGCCCCCGGCAACCACATGACGGCCCTCGACCCGCCCCACGTCGACGCCCTCGCCGCGCTCCTGCGGCAGCGCCCCGACGACGGCCCGGCGCCGACGCCCCGATGACACCCCGAGAGCACCCGGACGACCCCCCGACCCCCGGACCCCCCGGGCCCCGGACGCCCCCGGTCGCGTCGCTGAGCAGCCGCTGACCGGCCGCTGAGCGAAAGCACGCCGGGCATGTCCGCGGACCCGCCCGCGGCCCATGATGGGCCTGCGGACACCGCCGCCCCCCGCGTTCCGGAAGGCCCGGAACCGCGCTTCCGAAAGGACCCGACCCGTGATCAACGTATTCGACGACCCGGACGGCGAGTTCGTCGCCGTGGTGAACGCGGAGAACCAGCACGCGCTGTGGCCCACCGCCCTCGACGTGCCCGGCGGCTGGACCGTCGTCCACGGCCCCGACACCCGGCAGAACTGCCTCGACCACATCGAGAACAACTGGACCGACATGCGCCCGGCGAGCCTCGTCCGGGAGTCCGCCGGGCGCTGACGGCCCGCGCGGAAACGGGGAAGGAGAGGGAGAGCAGTGGCATCCATCGAACTGTCGGCCCGCACCGGCGGCCTGCACGACCTGGTGACCGCGCGGGCCCGGTCCACGCCCGGCGCCGTGGCGGTCACGGTCGGCTCCGCGTCGCTCGGGTACGGCGACCTGGTCGACCGCGCCGAACGGCTCGCCCGGCGCTTGCGCGACGCCGGGGTGCGGCCCGGGGACTTCGTCGGCGTCGCCGTGGACCGCTCCCTCGACGCCGTGACCGGGCTCCTCGGCGTCCTCATGTCCGGCGCCGCGTACGTGCCGCTCGCCGCGGAACTCCCCGCCGAGCGGATCCGGGCCGTCGCCGCCGACGCGCGCATCGGCGTCGTCACCGGATCGGGCGCCTCCGTCGCCGGGGCGATCCGCGCCCGCTGGATCCCCGCCGACGGCACCGGACCCGCCGACGGGCACCTGCCGGACTCCGACCCCGACCGGCCCGCGTACGCGATCTTCACGTCCGGCTCGACCGGGCGGCCCAAGGGCGTGGTGGTGCCGCACCGGGCGGTCGTCGCCTCGACCCGGGCCCGGTTCGCGGTCTACCCGTACGACGACGTCCGCTACGTCATGCTCGCGCCGCTCACCATCGACGCCGCCGTCGCGGGCCTGTTCTTCACGCTCGCCGCCGGTGGCCGCCTGGTGCTGCCCACCCCGGACGAGGTGCTCGACCTCCAGCTCCTCGCCGACCTGGTCCACGACCAGCGGGCCAGCCACCTGGACGGGCTGCCCTCGCAGTACGCGGCGCTGCTGCGCTTCCACCCCGAGGCGCTGACCGGCCTGCGGTGCGTCATCACCGGTGGCGAGAGCCTGCACCACGCCGTGGTCCGCGACCACCTGGCGACCCTGCCCGAGACCGCGCTGTTCAACGAGTACGGGCCCACCGAGAGCACCGTGTGGGCCACCGCGCACCGCTGCGGCGCCGCCGACACCGGCCCGCTCGTGCCCATCGGACGGCCCATCAGCGGTGTGCGGGCGACCGTCCGCGGCGCCGACCTGGCCCCCGCCGAACCCGGCGCCCTCGGCGAGATCTACCTCGCCGGTGCCGGGCTCGCCTGGCACTACCTGGGGCGGCCCGCGCAGACCGCGGAGCGCTTCGTCGCCGACCCCGACCCGCGCTTCCCCGGCCAGCGCATGTACCGCACCGGCGACTTGGGGCACCTCACACCCGACGGCGAGCTGGTCTTCCAGGGGCGCGACGACAACCTGGTCAAGGTGCGCGGCTTCCGCGTCGAACTCGGCGAACTGGAGGCGCACCTGCTGCAACACCCCGACCTGGCGGACGCGGCCGTCGTACCGCACCCTTCCCCGACCGGCCTGCGCCTGGTCGCGGTGGTCGCGTTCGCCCCGGGCCGGTCGGCCGGAGGCCGGGCCCTGTCCGTCTTCCTGGCCGACCGGCTGCCCGCCTACATGGTGCCGAGCCGCTGGCGCCGGGTGCCCGAACTGCCGCGCACCGGCAACGGCAAGGTCGACCGGGCCCTGCTGCGCGACTCCGCCCTCACCGTGGGCGAGGAACTCCCGGCCTGACCCCGGCCGACCTCCGTACCGCGCTCCGCGTAGTACGGAGAAGGACCGGACCGGCCCGCGCGGGCCGGTCCGGTCGTCACCGCCCGGGGCCGTACGCCCCCGCGTCCCTCACGACACCGCCGCGGCGGCCAGCCACCGCTCCCCGGCCGTCCGCCACAGGCTCCGCGGGGAGCCGCACAGCCGCGGCAGCGCGTAGGCGGCGCGATAGAGCCGGACCACGTCCGGGTCGCTCGTGCCCGCCGCGCCGAAGGCCTGCACCAGCGTGTGCGCGCAGTCCAGCGCCGCCGCCACGCTCGCGGCCGCCGCGGCGGCCGCGGCATGGTGCTCGGGGCGGCCCCGGTCCTCGTACCAGGCGGCGTGCCAGACCGCGATCCGGGCCAGGACCAGGTCGAGGGCGGCCTCGGCGAGGCGGTGCGCGGAACCCTGGAACTCGATCTGCCGTCGGCCCGCGATGACCCGGTCGGCGGCCCGGCCCTGCGCCACCTCCAGACACTGGCGGCCGACTCCGACCGCGTACGCCGCGCACAGCAGCACGTCGTGGTCGGCGGTGGCGACCGGCGGCGCGGGGGCCGTCACGGTGTCCTCGGGCGGCGTGCCGGGGTGCGCCTCGCGGTAGGCGTACGCCGCCCGCACGGCCGCGATGTCGTGGCAGCCCGCGCCCAGCTCCTCCAGCGCGAGGCACCACCCGACGAGCCCGCCGCGGTCCAGGGCGTCGACGACACCGGCCGCGCGCAGCACCGCCCAGCCGCACCCGGCCGTCTCCGTGCGCCCGTCGCGCACGGCGTCCACGAGGCGCCGCTGGTCCAGGTCCAGGTCCAGATTCACCGTACGGCCCCTCCGATCGGGAAGTCATGGGCGATGAGGTCGAGTTGCTGCTCCTGCGGGCCGCCGGAGACCGTCAGCTCGGGGGCCTCGGCCACGGCCGCCCGGAGCGCGGGCGTCGGCGGCAGCTCCTCGCCCGCCCAGCGCGCCACCGCCTGCCCGGCCCGCGCGCAGGCCAGCTTGGAGAACGCGATCAGGACCTCGTCGACGTCCAGGTCGTCGGCGGTGTGCATGGTGTGGAACGCGAGCGCGCGCGCCCCCGCCAGCCGCGCCCGCAGCCGGACCAGGTCGCCCGCCCCGGCCGCCCGCTCCTCGGACGGCAGACGCCGGAACTCCTCCTCGGCCGCCGCCAGCCAGGACGCCGCCCGCGACAGGCACTCGAACCCGGCCCGCTCGAAGCTGATCGTGGACGGCAGCAGCGACCAGCCCCGGTGCAGCGGCCCCACCAGGGACTCGGGGCCGACGTACGCGCCGTCCACCGTCACCTCGAAGTACGGGTCGCCGAGCGCCCGGGGCAGCGGCGTCATGCGGATCGCCGGGTCGGCCAGGTCCAGCAGGAACAGGCTGATCCCGTCGTACCGGTTCAGCCCGGCCCGGGTCCGCGCCGAGCACAGGGCGACACCGGACCGGTCGGTGGCCACGCTCCACGTCTTGACGCCGGTGATCCGCCAGCCCTCGCCGTCCGGGTTGGCCGTGGCGCGGATGGCGGCGGCGTCGCTCCCGGCCTCCGGCTCGGACAGCAGGAGGCTGCCGAACAGCCGCCCGGCCGCGATGGGCGGCAGCCAGCGGGCCTGCTGCTCGGCGCTGCCGAAGGCGAGCAGGGCCCCGCCGAGCGCCTGCACCGTCACGATGTGGACGACGTCCGGCAGGCCCCGCGCGCCCATCCGCTCGGCGGCGGCCACGTGGTGCGCGAGGCTCAGGCCGCGCCCGCCGAACTCCACCGGGTAGTGCACGGCGAGCAGCCGCTCGGCGCCGAGCAGCGCGAACAGGTCGAGGGGGGCCGTGCCCGGGGGCGCGGAGTCGAGGACCCGGTCCACCTCGTCGGCGAGCCGGGCCTGCTCCGCGTCCAGCTCAGGACGCATGGCCGACCCGGCCGTTCGCCCGCGCCTGCTCCACCGCCGCCGCGAGGTCGCGCAGCACCGGTGTGGCGTACACCCAGGACACGCGCAGCCTGAGCCCCGTCTGCCGGGAGATCCGGCCGACCAGGTGCATGGCGGAGATGCTGTCGCCGCCCACCGTGAAGAAGTCGTCGTCCAGTGTCACGTCGGGTCGTTCGAGCAGTTCCCGCGCGAGAGTGAGTACCAGCACCTGATCGTCCATCATCTGTCCTTCCGTCACGTGGCAGCGGCGTCGATCGCGTCCGACAGCAGGGCCCGGACCTGGGGCGAGCCGAGCGGGTCGGCCGCGGCGTCGACGGGGCGCACCGCCGCGTCGGCGGGCTCGGTGAGCAGGGCGCCCAGGTCCGGCGGCGGTCCCACGGCGATCACCAGGGCCCCGGCCGGGGCGGCCGTCGGGGCCGACGCGCTCGCGTCGAGGAAGCGCAGCCAGGCCCGGTAGCGGTCAAGGAGGCCGTCCACCATCTCGTACGCCGTCTCGTCGCCCCCGTACTGGCGCACCAGGCCGTCGCGGGTCTTGTTGAGGACCGTCTCCCACTGCCGGATGTCGCCCGCGGCGAACTCGTCGTACGCGGGCGCCTCGCACCCCAAGGTGCGGCAGAGCTTGGTCAGTTCGTAGTGGATGACTCCCGTGGTGATCGGATACGGGTCGACGAGCACGGCACGGGCTCCCGCGCGCTCGGCGAGGTGGGCGGCGAGCGTGGCGCCCGCGCAGTACGCGACCACCACGGCGGGCGCCCGGGGCCGCTCGGCGAGCAGCGCCCGCGCCTGCCGCTCGACGGTGAGGGCCCCGGCGACGTGCCCGACCAGCGGGTCGACCCGGGACAGCCGTGCGGCGCCGGGCGACGCGGCCGGTCCGGCCAGGAACCCGAAGTCCGTGGTGCCGCCGGTGCCGGGAAGATCGAGCGCGAGGACCTCGTTCGGCATGGGCCCATTGCCTTTCCACGGGGGCGGTGAGGGAATTCCGCGCCTCATCATCAAGGGGCCGGGCCCGCGCCGGATAGGGGCTCGGCCGCTTTGATCAGGCGGCGTTCAGGCGTCGTTCAGCGCCCACTCAGCCCTTGCTCAGAATTCGCTCGGAACCCTTGTCCGGCAATTCCCGGCTGCCATTATGGCGAGGACTTCCGCCGCCCGCCGGGCGGAAAACGGGCCGAGGAAAGGGCACCGGATGGACGGCATGTGGGAAACCCTTCAGACCGGTGGGAGCAGCGTGCGGGTCAGGACCGCGGGCCTGGTGCCGCGGCCGGAACGGGTCCACCTGTGGCCGTCGGTCGGCGAGTACCCGGTCTACGACGCCTTCCTGTACCACGCGATGCTCGCCGACCGGCACCGCAACGAGCTGTTCCGCGACGCCGTCACGCGGCAGGCGCCCGGCGCCGCCGTCCTGGAGATCGGCTGCGGCCCCGACCTGCTGTGGTCGCTGTGCGCGGCCGACGCGGGCGCGGACCGGGTGGTCGCCGTGGAGAGCCTGCCCGACAGCGTCCGGGAGGCCGAGGAGCTGGCCCTTGAGCGGGCGCCGGGCCGCGTCCGCGTCGTCGCGGGCCTGTCGACGGACGTCACGCTCACCGACCGGGCCGACCTGTGCGTCGCCGAACTCGTCGGCTGCATCGGCGGATCCGAGGGCATGGCGCGTGTGATCGAGGACGCCCGGCGCCGCCTGCTGCGGCCGGGCGCGCGGGTGGTGCCGCACCGCGTCCGCACGCTCGCCGCGGCCGTCTGCCTGGCCGACCTGATGCCGCGGGGCCCTGGTGTGCCGGAGGCCCTGGTGCCGTACGTGGAGTCGGTGTTCGACGCGGTGGGCGGCTTCTTCGACCTGCGGATGTGCGTCGGGGGAGTGGGGCACGAAGCGCTGCGGTCCACGGTCGACGCCGTGGAGGACCTGCGGTTCAACGACGGCGACTGCCGCCAGGGCGGGCCGCTGCGCCTGACCGTGAAGCGGCCCGGCCGGGTGGACGGGCTGCTGCTGTGGCTCGACCTCCAGGGCCGCGCCGACGGCGCGCGCCTGGACACCCTCGCCGTGCGCACCAGCTGGCTGCCCGTCTATGTGCCGTTCCTGTGGGCCGAGCCGGTGGCCCTGGGCGTCGGCGACGTCATCGACCTGCGTGTCACCTGCGACCTCAGCGCCGATGGCGTCCACCCCGACTACCGCTTCGCCGGGGAGGTCCGCCGCACCGGCGGCCAGCGCGTCGACGTCACGGCCGAGTCGCTGTACGCGGGGCCGGAGTTCCGGCGCTCGCCGCTGCACGCGGCGCTGTTCGCCGCCCCGGAGCCGACCGGGCCCGCCGCGGCGGCTGCCCCGGTCGCCGCCGCCCGCCCCCGGTAGCCGCCCAGCGAGCGCTCGGCGGCACGCCAGTGCGCCTTGACGATCCGCGTCGTCAAGGCGCACTGGCGTGCTTCGCGAGCCGGGGCCCTGGTGTCCCTCGGGTCCCTTGTGTCCCTCGTGTCCCTCGTGTCAGGGACAGGTCTCGGGCGTGGCGTGGCGGTGTCCGGCGGTCGTCTCGCGGGCACGGGGTCCGCGCAGGACCGCACCGGCGGCCGCGGGCCGGGGCCCGCGCGGGCTCGTGCCGTAGCTGTTGGTGACCGACTCCGGGTAGTGGTTGGGCCCCTCGCCGTTGAGGACCCGCTGGTGCAGCGCCACCAACTCGGGGCTGGGGTCGAGTCCGAGCCGGTCGCGCAGGACCTGCCGGGCGGTGGTGAAGGTCCGCAGGGCGTCGAGCCGTCTGCCGACCATCATCAGGGCGATCATCAGGTGGGCGTAGGCGGTCTCGCGGTACGGGTTCCTGGTGACGAGTTCCTCCAGCGGGGGGATCGCCTCGCTGTGCCGCCCCATGCCGATCAGCGTGGACGCGTACTCCTGTGTGGCCTCCTCGTGCAGCTTCACCAGGCGGTTCCGGTAGGCCGTCAGGCGCGGGCCGCACTGGACGCCGCTGAGTGGCTCGGAGTGCCACAGGCGGCGGGCCGCCTCGAAGTGGCCGACCGCGTCGTCGATCGCGCCGTCGTTCAGGACGCGGCGGGCCTCGGCGACATGCGCGATGAACCGCTCCGCGTCGATGAGGTGCGGCTGGAGCCGCAGCACGTACTTGCCGTGCAGGTGCCGTATCTCGGTGCTGGCGAGACCGGCCGGGTAGCGCAGGGCGCGGCGGATGCGGGAGACGTAGACCTGGATGGTGTTGACGGCGGTCTTCGGCGCCACGTCGCCCCACACCTCGTCGACGAGGTCCGCGACGGTCACGTACGTGTTGTTGTGGGCGACCAGGAACGCGAGCACCGTCTCCACCTGGGGGCTCAGCACGACCTGGCTCGTGGTCCTGACCTCGAGGCCGCCGAGGAGGGTGACGACGGCGCCTTCGTCGCGCGTCACCAAGGCGCGCCTTCCGCTGTGCGGCGGGCCCGGGCGGGCCGCCGCGCGGCGCGTGGCCGCGGTGGCGCGGCCGGGGTGGTCGGTGGCGGGAAGCGGTGCTGCTCGTGCTTCCGCGAGTGCGGGTCCGGCATGGAGGTGTCTCCTCGTGGTGCTGGTAGAAGGCTGCGTTCCCGCGCGGGCCGCCCCGGGTGGAGCGGCTGACCGCCGCCCGGCGGCGCGCGTGGCGTCGACGCGTCACCGCCCCGAGCGGGGGAGCGGCGGCGCTTCCCAAGGTGAGGTGTCAGGGGGCCGCGTGGACGGAGCCGTCCGTGGGCCGGGGCGGTGCGGAAGCGAAGCGTGCGCAGGGGGCGGGCGGGCCCGCGCACCACAGGTCACCTACGTGAGGAGCCCCGCGCTCCTCCCCCGATTCCGGTGCGATGTCCATCCGGCCTGTGATGCGGCACATAGGGCTGTCCATTCGTCCGTGCCGGTCGGCACACCGCGACGGACAGACAGAAGGGTGCGGTGCCCCCCGGCTTTTCACCGAACCCGGTCGACCCTAGCAAGGCGACCCGGCCGGAAAATGTGACGGAGACAATTCCGGACCGCGCGCCCGCACACCGAAAGGGGCGGGAAACAAACAGACGCACCGGGAATACGGACAAGGCAGCGCCGCCACCTGCGCGCTGGCCGCGTCCGGATTCCACGAGATCGGGCGCGGCCGACGCGGAAGCGGGCACGGCCACCCCTGCCGTGGACGTCATGTCTGATACGAGGTTGGCCGGGGAGCCCACGCGGGCCGGTACCGGTCAGACGCGGATGACCTGGGGTCCCAACAGCGTGTAGCGCTGCGCCTCCGCACTGGACAGGCCGGTGTCGGTGACGATCGCCTCGAAGTGCTCCACCTCGCCGAACCGGCAGAAGCTGGCCGCACCGAACTTCCCGTGGTGGCCGAAGAAGATCCGCCTGCGGGACACCTCGATCGCCTTGGCCTTCACATCGGCGACGACCGGGTCCGGGGTGGTGAGCCCGTACTTGAGGGAGATGCCGTTGGCCCCGATGTAGGCGAGGTCGATGACGAGGCTCCCCAGCATGTTGCAGGCCCACGAGCCGACCGTCGCCACCGTGCGCGCCCGCACCCGCCCGCCCAGGAGCAGCACCGTCACGTTCGGGGACTCCACGACCGCGGCGGCCGTGGACAGCGAGGCGGTCACCACGGTCAGCGGCTGGTCGGTGGGCAGCCGGGAGGCCAGCAGCTGCGGCGTGTACCCCTCGTCGATGAAGACGGTCTCGGCGCCGTCGAGCATCTTGGCGGCCTCGGTGGCGATGCGCCGCTTGTCCTCGACGTGCATCGTGACGCGCTGCGCCAGGTTGGTCTCGAAGCCCGCGCTCTCCACCGGGTAGGCGCCCCCGTGGGTGCGCCGGACCAGGCCTCGGCGCTCCAGCTCGCTCAGGTCGCGGCGGATGGTCTCCGGGGCCACCCCGAACTCCGCCGCCACGGTGGTGACGTCGACCTTGCCTTGTCGGCGGACGAGCCCGAGCAGTTGGTGGTGGCGTTCCGCTGTGCGCATCAGAGTTCCCCGGCTCTTCGCAGATGGCCTGGTCATGGCTTGCTGGTCACGCTTCCCGCCCGCGCGGGCTTGTCGTGCCGGACGGGCTCGCTGGTGTGAGTTTTATATCGCCGCCCGCTCCGTGGCGTCGTGCCGAGCGGGCGCCGCGGCGCGTTCCGCGCCGGGACGTGTCTGAAAGCGCCCGCTCGCCGAGCGCCCCCGAACGCGCCGCGCCCCACCCGGGATCACCGTCCCGTCCGGGCCGTGGCGGAGCCCCCTCACGAGGCGCCGCGCGGACGCGGATTCGAGGCCCGCGAGGCGGAACGGGACGCGGGACACGAGGAGGGGACACGGCGCGATCATGCCGCTCACCCTAGAGCGCCGCCGTCGCGTCCAGCGAGGAGCACCGCGCCGCGCCGGGCGCCCGGCGCGGCGCGGGCACGGGCCCTCGGGCGGGCCAACGCCTGTCAGGAGTCGGCGGGTTGGGGCTCAGCGCGGAGGGCGTACGGCCACGTCGAGGTTGTCGTCGGTGTCGCCTGGCGCCGGGTTCGCTGTCGCCTGGCACCGGGTTCACCTGAGTGCGGCTGCCGAGGTGGCGTCGGCCTCGATGACGTCGCAGGACCGCACCTCGGCCGCCAACTGGGTCAGCGTCCGCTTCCTCGACACCTACGGGTACTACACCCCCGCCGTCGAGCCCCAGGACTTCGATGCTCTGCCCCGTGCTGCTGACCCAGCCAGCTGATGACCGCTGGACGCCCCACCACCTCAGCGTGCCCGCCCTCTCCCGCGTCCCCAAGGTCCCCGTGGACACCGTCACGCTCGAAGGCGCGGGCCACTACCGACTCGAAGACCCCGGCCTCCAGCAGATGGAAGACGCCATCGCGGACTTCGTCACCAGGAACACCGCCTGGCCCGACCACCCCTCGTCCGGGGCCTCACCCGGGGCCGCGCATGGCCGTCCTCCGCCCGAGTCGGCGCGCACCCGATCGGGGCGGACGCGTGGCCGACCCGGTCCGATGCGGGGCGCACGGACCCTCTGGAGCACACGGACGTTCTTCCGTACGGTTTCGAAACGGTTTCGAACCGCGGCGAGTCCCCGCGCTGTCCAGCCGTCACCACGATCGGTAGGGGCTTCTGGCCTCGCTCTACGGCCAGGTGGCGCTTGGCTCCACCTGGTCGAGCCCCGTACATCTGCGGTTCCCGCACCGATCACCTGGGACGTTGATCGTGCGTTGCGGAACACCACCCCAGACCGGAAGAGCCGCTGATGCAACGACGTCGCTTCGCCACCGCCCTTACTGCGGCCCTCGCCGTCCCCGCGGCGGCCGGTACCGCGCACGCCGCCAGCGGGCACGGCGGCAGCGGCCACAGCGAGGAGCGCCTGACCCGGGCGATGCTGGCCGCGCTGACCGAGGCGCTCGGCGGCGACCGGGAGACCGCGAGAACACTGGTGCCGCTGCTCCAGGACGTCGGCTTCGACTGGGAGCCACCGACCGCGCGCCTGGACAAGGTGGACTTCATCGTCGCCTACGGTTTCGGCAACCGTCCCCCGGCAGGCGGCGGCGACCCGACCAAGGTGCTGTTCGAGCCGGGCCCGGTGAACGAGGAACTGGCCGAGACAGTCGCGCGGATCCGCCGACAGCGGGACCTGCCGGTGTACGCGCAGTGGGAGATCGCCCGGTTCCTGGACTCCAAGTACGCGATGAAGAACGTCACCTCGATCGAGCCCGTGATCGCTCCCGACGGCACCATCACCTATCTGAGCACCGACGGCGTGGCCCAGCAGGTCGCCGAGGCCCGCAGGAAACTGCCCGGCGGCCTCGGCACCGCGGGCGTCGTCGGCTTCCGCGACCACCTCAAGCGCTGTGTGCAGACGACGAAGGACCGCGGGATACCCGCGTTCGCGCCGCGCGGGTTCACGATGCCGAAGACGTACGATCCGCAGTCGGGCCAGGCGTGGACACGGCGCCGTGACGTGTACCTGGTGAGCGACATGATGGCGCAGTGGTCGGTGCTGCGGCAGAAGGTGATCTCCGAGGCGTACCCCAACGGCTGATCGCCGGACAACGGCTGCGATACGTCAACCCAGGTTCACTGGGGGCGCATATGCGGCCGTCCGTGGCACGCCTGGTGGAGGGCGACGGGGGGGCCGGGGCTCTGATCCGCCCCGCCCGGTCTCTGCTCACCCCTCCCGCACCAGGGGCATGCGCGGGCTCGGCATGCCCGGCGGATCGCACGGCCGAAGCGCCATCTGTCGAAGTCCCGCTACTACGAGGGAAGGTGGGCAAGCCATCGCAGGATCATCACGTACGAGCGGTACCGACCTGGTGAGCGGATAGTACGCGGGACTGGCCGATGGCGAGCGTGGACTCCACGCCCCGGCCAGCAACTCGGCTGCTCCCGGGGCGTCCTGACCTGCGAAACCTCACCTCACTGGCGACGGCAGACGCCGTCCGCTGTCCCTGCTGATCGAGCCGGGCACCCCCGGACGCGGGCTGACCGCTGAAAGACTTCTCGCGCGTCTGAAGCATTTCCCATGAGGCAGGGAAGCACGGCGGCCGATCAAGTACCCCTTGCACCCGAAGAGACCGGCACGGGCTACGCCTTGGGACAACTGGCCGAAGACGGCACGGAGGGTGACGATCGGGGGAGATCGTCGGCCAATCCGGCACCGGGCGTGGCTGTCCCCCTGCGGGGCGCTCCGGGTTGGTGGTCCGGAGCTCGTCCAGGGAAAGTCGATCAGTCGCTGACGGACTGCTCGTGTAAGCGGGTACTGCCGATCAGGTGCGCCTTGGTTCGGTTCAGGACTCCCACATGGACCGCGTTCGCCAGGACGAGGTCCGGGTGGCCCGAGGGTGCCTTCGGCCGGATGGACTCGAACTCACCGGCCCCCACTGGAGTCGGCGCGTCGAACTCCTGCGTCAGGGCTCTGATTCCCCGTCCGCAAGCTGCCCACTGACCCGGCCAGACCGGTCCAGGCTGTCCCCGAGGGCACCTTGGCGTGCACGTCGTACGGATCATCTGTGTGCCGCGCCGTCAACCGCTTCGCGACGCCAGCGAGGGCAGGCAGGGCCATCCCGGCGCAGGCCAGGGTCCAGGTGGCCCCTACGGTCCGCGAGCGCTTCACCAGCGTGGCCCAGACGGCGCCCTTCGTACGCGGTGAGCAGCGGCCGCGCGGTTCGTCAGGGGGACGTGGCGCGGAGGCAGACCGTTCGGCTCACGGCAGCCGAGGGGCAGGGGATCGGTCCCGGTCACCAGGAGATCGAAACTGTGCTGGGCGACGCCCGGGGCAGCGGCCCCTCGCCCGGAGTGCGTCGGGTTGGGGACGCCTCCTTTGAGGTGGGTGACTCGTCACGAGGCCTCCGGGAGCCATGATCGCCGCCAGAAAACGAGCTAACGGTCCGCTGCGTCACCTAAAGGGTGTGGTGACCAGGCCCGGCCGTGCGCGACGCGCAACGCGTTGCGTGGCCGCGTGCCTTTAGCATCCACGCGGGATAAGCCGCCGCCGTCGTCGTGCGGCAAGGAAACGGGCATCGTGAGCGGTCCCTCCCCGCACGCGGACCACCGCAGCCTCCCCGAGGACGAGCGTGACGGCGCGGGGCCAACCCCGCACGCGGGGACCACGAGACTGGTGCAGGATTCCTGCACGGATTGATGGGGCCAACCCCGCACGAGCGGGGACCACGGTGAGCGCGGCGCGGATCGTCAGGACGATCTGGGACCACCCCCGCACGCGCGGGGACCACACCGGCGGCAGGAGCTGAGCGACCCTCGACAAGGGACCACCCCCGCACGCGCGGGGACCACACGAACTGACCAGGCACGTTAGCGGCGGGGACCCCGGTTTTCACTCACTTTCAGAGAAACGGACATTTCCTTCCCTGCGGTCTCGGATCGCGCTGCACGAGCCGACAGCCCGCCATCTACAGGGAGTCGTAGGGAGCCGTCCGGAAGGCCAACCCAGATCCCTCGCCTTGGATCAACGCGACCGTTCATGAACGGCACGCCCCAGTTCTAGCAGTTCAGGTAGGCCGCATGGAGGGCTTCCGGTGAGCGTCAAGTCACCTGCACCATCCGCCGCTGTCCAGCGCCCGTGCCAAGTCGCGCGGAGCGCTCTCACCGGTCGAGATCGAAGGTCTCAACGATCCCCGGCCTCTTGAAGCGACAAGAGGAACCGGAGACGCCACACCCCCACGAAGATGAGAACGGCCAGCGTGACGCCAGCTGGTGGCCCGACGCGGTCCTCACTGCCGTCGCGAACTACTGCCAGCCTCGCGTGCGCGGCCGACGAGGACGAGGCTCGCCCCGCTGCGGGCAACGCCCTGATGGCCAGCAGCCGAGTCCATGGTCCATGCCACGACTCGTGCGGACACTCGCCGTAAGAGTCCTCCGCCCTGCCGACGGGATCGCACCGCCCGGCGGGACCGAAGGAACGGCGGCCGAGCCCGGCCCCGGGCCGGAGCCTCAACCCCCCCTCACCGGCGGTCGGCCCGCCGCTGCCGGACCCCACAGCACGAGGCGGAGCCCAGGGGCACGGTCGCTCCCGTCGATACCGTGGTCGCGTGCGTGGATGCCCGGTCGTTCGGCTGGGCCGAGACGTCCCCTGGAGCGTGCTTCTCGGCCCTACCGGTCTGCTCGCCTGCGTCGCTGACAGCGAACGCGTCGAGCCGTTGCTCGGCTCGCGGGTCTGCTGCCGCTCGACGAACCCCCATTGCCCCAGACAACGGCGCAGCGGCACGTCTCCGTGCCGCTGTTCATCCGCCCGCCCCCACGGTGGCGGCCGCAGAGCGGGATGGCGACCGCGCTCCACTACCGGGAGTGCGAACGAGGAGCCCTGCGGCCGCTGGCACAAGGCGCGCCCGAAGCCGGGCGAACCCGAACGCCCCGAGCACCCAGGTCTCGTACCGACCTCCATCCACGGCACCGACACACGGTGGCAGGCGCGCTGACGAGATGGGGACGGCGAACAGCGTTCCAAGAACTATCCGAAGGACGGGAAGCTGGCCGCTTTTGCCCCGCAACGCGGCCAGCGCGCGGCGGCCGCCGAGGGCCGGGATCCCCTGCCGCATCCTGCCCGGCGAAGGAGGAGTGCCAGGGCAGCGGAGGCCGACCAGGAGACGGAGGCCGAGGACGCGCCGCACCGTGGAGACGTACGGGCACCGCCTGCGTCGCCACGCGGTTTCCCGTACTGGGGCCCCGGCCGGTGAGCGAGGTGAAGCGGGGCGAACAGCGGGTGGTAGCGGAACAGCGCCGCGAGACACACACGCCTGGCCGAGGCCCTGGACACCTGCAAATACCTCATCCGCGCGCCGAGCGCGAACGGTGAGGCGACGGGCCGGGAGTCGTACGGGGACGTCGCCGTGGACCGTCATCACGGATGCGCACGCGATGTGTGTCCCAGATGTGCGTCCTGGAGGACCACCCAACACATTTACGCAGCTCAGGCGCCCTGACCGAGCCCCCTCCACGGTCCCTGCTCCGCAGGTCGCGGACGAAGACGTCGCCGCGCGGTTTACGTCCCCCGGTACGAGGTTGTCCGCGGCGGAGTGGAAGGCGATCAGCCGCCCGTTCCCGCTCAGGCGTGGCGTGGGCCGAGGGCACGGTGGGCCGGGCGGCCGTCCGCGCTCGGCGGCCCTGACGCGTTTGACCGGCGACGGCGCCCGCTCCGCCCCCCCGCGACCGCCAAAGGGCCCCCATACGCACCACCGGGACCCCGGCGTCCACGCGGCACCCAGCCGGTGCGGCGCCACGCCCGGACCCCGTCGGGCACACAGAGCCCCCGTCAACCACCGCGTGGTGTGCGCCCGTTGGCATCCGGCGCGAGCCAGGCGCCCGGCGCGCCGGTGCGCCTCAGTTCCCCGGGCGCGGCCCGCGCCACCCGTCGACGCGTGACCGACGGCCGGGTACGCATGAGGGGAACCGCGCCGAGCAGCGTGCTCGCGGCACGCGGGAAACAGCACCGTGGGGGGACCACATGGCCATCATCGTCACCATCGACATGCCCGGCGTCGGCCAGGAGGCGTACGACGCCTGCGTGCAACGCCTCACCGGCGGCGGCGAGTTCACCGCCGTCGACGACATTCCCGCGCACGGCCTCATCTCCCACGCGGCCGGGCCGGTCGACGGCGGGTGGAGGGTCGTCGACGTGTGGGAGTCCGAGGACGCGCTGGAGAACTTCGCCAAGATCCTCCAGCCGATCCTCGCGGACCTGGGCCTCGGCGACGCCGAACCCCAGGTCATCCCGGCGCACAACGTCGTCACGAGCTGACGGTGTCGAACGCAGGAGGAGGGGGAGCGGGGAGCGGCCGGGGCCCTGTCGGCCCCGGCCGCCAAACCGGGCCGCCCCACCTGGCCTACCCGGGCTCGCCAGGCCCACCGGGGCCGCCCCACCTGGCCTACTCGGGCCGGGCCGCACCCGGCTCACGCGGGCCACACCCTCGTCCACCCGGACCGCACCTGGCTCGCCCGAGCCGCACCCCGGTCTGCCCGGCCCGCACCCGGCGCCGGATAGGGTCACCGGCATGATCGTGTGGCTCAACGGAACCTTCGGCGCGGGCAAGACGACGACCTCGAAAGCGCTCGCGGCGCTGCTTCCGGACGCGCGGATCTTCGACACGGAGACCGTCGGATACCTGCTGCGCCCGGTCCTGCGCGACGCCGCCCCCGTCGACGACTTCCAGGAGTGGCCGCCCTGGCGGGCCCTGGTCGTGGAGACCGCCGCGCAGATCCTCACCTACGTCCAGGGCGTGCTGGTCATCCCCCAGACGGTCCTGGTCGAGCGATACTGGCGGGAGATCCACGACGGCCTGACCAAGGCGGGCGTTCCCGTACGGCACTTCGTACTGCACACCGACCCGGACACGCTCGCCCGGCGCATCGAGGGCGACACCGTCGAGACCGGCGCCCGCCAGTGGCGCCTGGACCACATCGCCCGCTACCAGGAAGCCCTGCCCTGGCTGCGCCGCGCAGCCGACGTCATCGACACCACGCACCTCACGCCCGCCCAGACCGCGGCGGCCGTCGCGGCCGACGTGCGGCGCGGCTGACCGCCACGGCCCGGGCCCGGCGCCCCGGACCTACGCCTGCTCCGGCCGCCGCACCGGCAGGGAGCCCACCGGGCATTGGGCGACGCCCACCGTGTCGCGGGTGAACGACTCGACGTTCTCCGCGGCCTTCGCCGGGTCGGTGACCCACAGCCGGTAGAAGTCGAACGGGCAGTCCGCGACGCCCCGTTCGCCCTCGTCCGCCGCGTGCACCCCGGAGTAGCCGCGGTGCAGCAGCTTGAACAGGTGGTTCTGCGACTGGTCGTGGGCGCGCGCGTCACGGATCGCGGACACCGACAACTGCGCGTACTGCACCCCGTAGTCCTCCTCGCCGGTCTCGCCGAGCGTGCGCCCGTCGAAGCCGATGAGCGCGGAGTGCCCGAAGAAGGAGTACACGCCGTCGAACCCCGAGGCGTTGGCGACCGCGACATAGCAGTTGTTCGCCCAGGCCATCGCCCTGGCCATGAGGACCTGCTGGTCCTTGGCCGGGTACATATAACCCTGGCAGCGCACGATCAGCTCGGCGCCCTTCATGGCGCAGTCGCGCCAGATCTCCGGGTAGTTGCCGTCGTCGCAGACGATCAGCGACACCTTCAGGCCCTTGGGGCCCTCGGTCACGTGCGTGGTGTCCCCGGGATACCAGCCCTCGATGGGACACCAGGGGAGGATCTTGCGGTACTTCTGCGCGATCCGGCCCTGGTCGTCGATGAGCACCAGCGTGTTGTACGGGGGCTTGTGCGGATGGTCCTCGTGCCGCTCGCCGGTCAGCGAGAACACGCCCCAGACGCCCGCTTCCCGGCAGGCGGCGGCGAAGACCTCGGTCTCCTCGCCGGGCACGCTGGACGCGGTGTCCAGCATCTCGCCCGGGTCGTACATGATGCCGTGGGTGGAGTACTCGGGGAACACGATGAGGTCCATGCCCGGCAGGCCGACCTTGACGCCCTTGACCATCTCGGCGATGTTCCGGGCGTTCTCCAGCACCTCGGCCCTGGTGTGCAGCCGGGGCATCTTGTAGTTCACGACCGCGACCCCGACAGTGTCCGGGCCGGAGGCGATGTCGCCGTGGCGCATCGCTGGCTCCTTCCGTTGCGTCGCCCTACAGGTGTCCTCCGCCCAGCGAACCCCTCGGGCGCACGGCCTGACAAGCGCCCGGACACGGCTACCGGCCCGCAGCGGAACCAGCGCCACCGAACCGCTGTGCGAAGATCGCCCGATGAACGATCTCCGCGTGCGCCCGGCCGCCGAGGCCGACCTGCCCACCCTCGTCCGCCTCCGCGACG
The DNA here is from genome assembly GCF_049542095.1 of Streptomyces sp. G45. Lineage (NCBI taxonomy): Bacteria > Bacillati > Actinomycetota > Actinomycetes > Kitasatosporales > Streptomycetaceae > Streptomyces > Streptomyces sp. G45. Next base: position 8,773,347 of record NZ_JBMUZU010000001.1, read on the forward strand.
ACGCGGCCCGCTGGATGCTGGCCAGCGGCATCACCGGGCAGTGGCGCCCGGGGGAACTGGACGAGGACCACTTCCGGCAGGTCATGGCGCACGGTGAGGTCTGGCTCGCGGAGAGCGGCGGGCGCGTCGCCGGAGCCTGGGAGCTGTGGTGGCGGGACGAGGCCGCCTGGGGCCCGCAGCCGCCCGTGGCCGGATATGTGCACCGGCTCATGGTGGACCGCGCCGCCGCCGCGCCCGGCACGGGACGGCTGCTCCTGACGGCCGCGGAACGCCGGGTGGCCACCGCGGGCCGCACGCGGGTCCGCCTGGACTGCCTGGCGGGCAACGCGCGGCTCAGCGCCTACTACCAGGACGCCGGTTACCGCGTCGTGGGCCACAAGGAGGGCAAACCGCAGCCGGGCGGGCCCCCGAAGTCCTTCACGCTGCTGGAGAAGGAGCTGCGGCGGCAGGAGGAACCGGACGCCTAGCCTCTCCCGGCGCCCCGCGCACTTACCTGAGGGGTCATCGCGCAGGACCGCGCACCCCGGCGAGGATGACGGCCCCGCCGCTCCGGCCGTCGGACGCGCGAGGAGAGATACGGAGAGCCGACATGTCGACGGACACCGCCCCGACCACCCGTGCCGTGGTGGAGGAACTGCTGCGCCGGATCGCCGAGGGCGACCCCGAGCACGTCGCGGAGCTGTACGCCGAGCACGGCGACTGGAAGCTGAACTGGCCGCCGTCCGAGCACGGCCGGACGGCCACCCCGTGGATCCGGCACCGCGCCACCCGCGCCGACGCCGTCGACCACTACCGCCTCCTCGCCGAGTACCACCTGCCCGAAGGCGTGGCCACCGAGGTCGAGCGGATCCTCGTCGACGGGATCGACGCCGTCGTGCTCGGCGAGATCCGCCAGACCGCCCGCCCCACGGGCCGCGCCTACCGTGCCCGGTTCGCGCTGCACGTGACGGTCGAGAACGGCCTCGTCACCAGGCACCACGTGTACGAGGACAGCCTGGCCGTCGCACGGGCCTTCGAGCCGGGGGAGCCGCGGGCGCCGCACGAGTCGGGCGATCCCGGGGAGTCGGGCGATGCGGGTGAGCCGGGGGAGTCGGGCGATGCGGGCGAGCCGGGGGAGTCGGGCGGGCTCGGCTGAGGACCGTGCGGCGGAGACGCACCGGGCGGGTCCCCGCCGTGGAGAACGAATCGCGTCAAGGTGTGACGGGTCGTCATCAAGGCGAAGAATCCTAGCGGGCTGCCGGAGTTCTTCGCCTATGAGTACGGTGCTGACATGCACTTCAACGGGGCGGACCAGCAGCGAGGACACCTCCTGCTCATCGCCGGAGACATCGCAGCGCGCCGACGCACCGTCCAGGTCGAACCCAGCGCCAACCTGGCCGCCCTCTCACTGGTGCCCGTGCCGGTCCTGCTCGCGACCGACGCCCCGGCCGACACCACGTACCTCGACGGCCCCCGCGACCAGAACGCCCTGCTGATGAAGCTGCGCACCGCCGCGGCCACCCCGGGCCCCCTGCTCGTCTACCTCTCCGGCCGCCTGACCGTGGACCGCCGCAGCCAGCGGCCCTATCTCGCCCTGCCGGGCACGACAGCCGCCACCACCCGCTACACGGCCCTGCCCTGGGAGTGGCTCGGCACCGAGCTGCGCAACCGGCCCGCGGGCTGGACCACCGTCGTGTTCGACGTCGCCGCGGACAAAGGGGCCTGGGAACTGGTGGGGGAGGGCGGCACCCTGCCCGCCCTTCCCTCCGCCGAGGCGTACGGCGTGATCACCCCGCCCGCCTTCTCCGGCCACGGCGGCGTCAGCCCCTACACCCAGGCCTGGATCGAACAGCTGCGGAGCGATCCCAGGAGGCCCGCCAACTCCACCGTCCACGCTCTGACCATCGCCACCGCCTCGCTCCCACCGGGCACCGTGATACTGCCCCTCACCCCTCAGCTCGGCGCGCCCCCGGCCGAGGCGCAGCGTACGAAGCCCAACCCGCGGCGCCTCATCGCCCGGGACACCGGCTTCCTCCCCCGTCGGCGCAGGCCCGAGCCCGCCGCCCCCGCACGCACCGGCGACGGACCGGGGGTTCAGGACGCGGCCACCACCCACCTCCCGCCCCACGCCACCCACCAGCGGGTCCAGGAGGCGCACCACCCCGTGCGGTCCACCTACCGCCCGCAGACCTCGCCGGACCCGGCGCCGCAGCCGCGGTCGGCCCCTGTTCCGTACGTCCCCCAGCAACCCGCCGCCGTCCAGGCACCGCCAGCGCCAGCGGCGCAGCTCCCCGCCCCGGTCCAGGCGTCGCCGACCGCCGCGCAGCAGCACGACCCGCGCCCCTACATCGCCGCCGCGGCCCAGGCCGGACGCCACGAAGAGGCCGCCCAGACGGCCCTCGCGTGGGAACAGCACGCCCAGCGGACACACGGACCCCACTCCCCGCAGGCCACCCAGTGGACCGAGATCCGCGCGGACCTCGCCAAGATGTCCGGCGACCTCGCGCTCGCCGCACAGCTGTGGATCGCGGCAGCCCGCGACCGCCTCGCCCACCAGTCCCCCCACGCCCCCGAAGCCCTCAACGCGGCCCGCAGCGCCCACTACTGCTGGACACAGATCACCGACCCCTCCCAGGCCCGCGCCACGGGACCAGAGCTGATCGACCTGCTGCGCCAGCTCCCCGGACTCGACCCCCGCCAGCTCCCCGCCGCGCAGCAGCACCTGGAGTCCCTCAACAACGCACCCAGCGAACCCACGACACCCACCGGCCGCTCCTGACCGGACCGCTCACCCCAGCCCGCTCGGCGCCGCACCCAGCATCCCTGCACGCGGCGCCCGCGCGTCACCGTTCCGTAAGTCCCGACGGCCTCGTAGCCGTGGGACCTGACGGCCCCGTATCCGTACGATCCGACGGCCCCGTACGGAAGGCCGTGACCGCCCACAGCGCGAGCCCGACGACGCTGAACGCCGCGCCCAGCGCGCAGACCGCGCCCCAACCGGCCGCCGTGTAGAGGGAGGTCGCGGCGATGGCGCCGGTGGCGCTGCCGACGGAGTAGAAGACCATGTACCCGCCGATCAGGCGACTGCCCGCCTCCGGGTGCAGGGCGTAGATCAGGGTCTGGTTGGTGACGTGGACCGCCTGGACGGCGAGGTCGAGCAGGATCACGCCGAGGAACAGGGCCCACAGGGAGCTGCGGGCGCATGCCAGGGGCAGCCACGAGGCGGCGAGCAGGGCCAGGGCGACGCCGGTGGTCCGCCGGGACAGCCCGCGGTCGTTGAGGCGGCCCGCCACGCCCGCGGCCAGCGCACCGGCGACGCCGATCAGGCCGAGCGCCCCGATCTCGCTGTGCGACATGGAGTACGGGGCCTCGCTCAGCGGCAGCGCGACGCTGCTCCACAGGGTGCTGAACGAGGCGAAGACCAGCAGACCGAACAGGGCCCTGAGCCGCAGGAGCCGCTCCCGCGCGAACAAGGTGACCGTCGAGCGCAGCAACTGGCCGTAGCGCAGGGCGGTCGGCGGGGTGGCGCCGTGGTGCGGCAGCACCCGGGACAGGACCAGGGCGAGCAGCGCGGTGAGCGACGCCGAGGCGACGTACACCGAGCGCCAGCCCGCGAGGTCGGCCAGTACGCCGGACACGGTGCGGGCCAGCAGGATGCCGACGACCACGCCGCTGGTGACCAGGCCGACGACCCGGCCGCGCCCGGCGGGCGGCGCCAGCGACGCGGCGAAGGCCACCAGGGTCTGCGTGACGACCGCGAGCAGCCCCGTCGCGGCCATGCCCACGAGCAGGACCGCCGCCGTGGGGGCGGCGGCCACCACGGTCAGCGCCGCCACCAGGAGCAGCAGCTGCGTGACGACGAGCCGTCTGCGGTCGGTCACGTCGCCCAGCGGCACGAGGAAGAACAGCCCGATCCCGTACCCGACCTGCGTGAGGGTGACCACGCTGCCCACGAGCGCCGGGCTCATCGCGAGGTCCTGGCCCATGGTCACCAGGAGCGGCTGGGAGAAGTAGACGTTGGCCACCGCGGCGCCACAGGCGACGGCGAACAGAAGGACGACACCACGGGACAGGACGAAGGCGGAATCCTCCTCTCTGTTGGGGATTCGGGCCACGCAGTCGCTGGTCATCAGCGCCCCTCCACAGGTCTGGTTGCAACTTGCCACCAGCGCGACGGTAGACCCCTTGGTAGCATGTTGCAACTGGATGGGGTGCCCGGATAAGGGTGCCCTGGGCGGGGTGTCCCGTTGGTGGAGTGTGTGGAGAGTGGAGAGCGAGGAGCGCGATGGTGAGCAGGACCCGCTTCGACGACAGTGCGTGTCCGGTCGCCCGGTCGGTGGACGCGATCGGTGACTGGTGGTCCCTGCTGATCGTGCGGGACGCCTTCGACGGGAGCCGCCGCTTCGGAGAGTTTCAGCGCAGCCTGGGCGTGGCGAAGAACATCCTCAGCGCGCGCCTGCGCGCCCTGGTCGCCGGTGGCGTCCTCGAATCCGTCCCCGCGTCGGACGGCAGCGCCTACCGGGAGTATGTGCTCACCCCGAAGGGCAGGGCCCTGTTCCCCGTCATCGTGGCACTGCGGCAGTGGGGCGAGCAGAACTTCTTCGCCCCCGGGGAGCCGCACTCGGAACTCGTCGACCGCCGACAGGGGCGGCGCCTGCGCCCCCTGGAAGTGCTCGCCGCGGACGGGCGGCGGCTCGACCCCGACGACACCGCCGTCCAGAAGGTCTCAGGCTCGACGCGGCCTGGCGCGTCTCCGTCGCGTACCCAGCCCTGACCCGCCTCACCGCACCCCCGGTGACCGCCGAGGGCGACTGGGCCCGGCACCAGCCGATCGCCGACCCGCGTCGCCCGCGTACTCCAACGCGGCCGCGACGCAAGGCAGTTTGAGCCGCGCCCGGCGCTGTCCTGGCAGGTGGCGGCCATCATCGCCCTCAGCCACGGCACGGCGGAGGACAGCGCCCCGCCGCCGACGCCACCCCCGCTCCGCACGCCGGACTCCTGCGCCTCCTCGCACCGGACAGCGCGCAGCCCTGACCAAGCCCAGACGCCTGCGGAACCCGCCGCCCGCCGCGCTCCGCGAAGAACCCCGGAAGGGAAAGCCATGCCTGACGACCCCCGCGTGGAGTCTCACGTCGTCCGTGGACCGCACGGCAAGCTCATCGACGTCCACCGGCCGCCGGAGGCCTCACCGTCGGCGCCGACCGTGCTGCTCTGGCACGGCAGCGGCCCCGACGAGCGGGACGTCCTGCGCCCGCTCGCACGGGCGGTCGCCGCCCACGGCCTGCCGGTGTTCGTCCCCGACTGGCGCTCCGACGCGCCGGACCGGGGCCGGGCGCACCTCCTGGACTCCCTCACGTTCACCCGCGGGCAGGCCGCCTCCCACGGCGGCGACCCCGACCGGATCGTGCTCGCGGGCTGGTCCGCGAGCGCCCCCGCGGCCATGGGCATCGCGCTGCGCCCCGAAGCCGTGGACGGCTGGCGGACCGCCGCGGTCGTCGGCATCGCCTCGCGCTACGACATCCCCGCGCGCACGACCGGGACGAGCCCCACGGACGACCTCGCCGCCCCCGACGCGGCCGCGCCGGTCCCCGTGGCCCTGGTCCACGGCACGGACGACACCGTCCTCGCCGTCGAGCACACCCGGACCTTCGCCGCCGCGCTCGGGGCGCGGGGGTGGTCGGTCGCCCTGGCGGAGCCGCCGACCGACCACGCGGGCGCGGTCATGACCACGTACGACCCTCAAGCGGGCCGCTGCGTCCCCGCGACGGGCGGCCACGCCCTGGACGCGGGGACGCTGACGGCACGGGTCATCGCGCGCGCGGCGGGAGTTCGGTGACCGCGGCCAGTTCGGCGCGGACGAGCGCGGCCACCTTCCGCACCTCGTCGCTCTCCAGCATCTCCCAGTGGTCGCACGGCAGCGGCTCCACGCGGTAGCCGCCCCCGGCGCGCCGCCCCCAGAACTCCCGCACCTCGGTGCGGTAGGCCTCGGGCACCTCCTCCTCCATGGCCTGCACGAAGACCGTCCTGGCCGGGGACGGCGGCGGCGCGTACGCGGCGATCGCGGCCCGGTTGTTGTTGTAGACCTGGAAGTAGCGCTCGATCTGCTCGTCCTCGATGCCGGGGTACATGCCGTTGAACCGGACGAGCTTGTCGCGGAACTCCGCCATGCCGACCGGCGCGACGGCCGCGCGCGCCTCGGTGTCCTCCGAGCCGGGCGCGTCCAGCAGCACCACGCTGAGGCGGGAGTGGCCCGCGGCGGCGAGGCGGCGGCCCAGCTCGTGGGCGACCAGACCGCCGAACGACAGGCCGACGACCACCAGCGGGGAACCGTCGAGCAGCGGCTCGGCCAGCTTCTCGTACGCCTCGGCCATCGCCTCCACCGTCGGCAGGAACGAGCCGCCCGCGTGCAGCCCCGGCGCCTGGACGCCGTACACGCCGACGGAGTCGGGCAGTTCCTTGGCCAGCGACAGATAGCAGAACGCGGTGCCGCCCGCCGGGTGGACGCAGAGCACCCGCGCGCCGCCGTCGCCCGGACGGAAGGCGATCAGGTCGCTGGGCGGCGCCCCGGACGTGCCGCGGCGCAGCCGCTCGGCCAGGTCCTCGATGGTGGGATGCAGCAGCACGTCGCGCACCGGCAGGTCCTCGCCGAGTTCCTCGCGGACGGCGTGCGCGAGCTTGATGGCCGAGATGGAGGTGCCGCCGACGTCGAAGAAGCTGTCCCGGATGCCGAAGTCGGCGGTGAGCAGCACCCGCCGCCACAGCTGGTAGAGGGACCACTCGACGTGGTCGCGCGGCGTGGTCTGGTTGACCTGACCGGCCGGGGCGAGCCGCGCCTGCGCCACCAGGGCGGCCCGGTCGAGCTTGCCGTTCGGGGCGAGCGGCAGCCGGTCCAGCGTCAGGAACAGCGACGGCACCAGGTACGTCGGCAGGCGCTCGCCGAGGAAGGCGCGCAGCTGCCGGTCACCGGGGCCGCCCGCGGCCGGGTCGGCGGGCACCAGGCAGGCCAGCAGCCGCGGGGCGCCGTGCTCCTCGCTGACCACGACGGCGGCCTGGGCGACGCCCGGGTGCTCGACGAGCACGGCCTCGATCTCCGCGGGCTCGACGCGTACGCCGCGGACCTTCGCCTGGTCGTCGGCGCGGCCCACGTACACCAGCTGCCCGTCGGCACCCCAGCGGGCGAGGTCGCCCGTGCGGTACATGCGGGCGCCGGGCGGCCCGTACGGGTCGGCGACGAACCGCTCGGCGGTCAGGGCCGGGCGGCCGTGGTAGCCCCGCGCGACGCGGCCCGCCACGTACAGCTCGCCGACCGCGCCCGGCGGCAGCACCGTGAGCGCGGGCCCGAGGACCCGGGCGCGCATGTTGCCCAGCGGGGAGCCGATGGGCGTGGCGGCGGTGTCCGCGAGGTGCTCGTCGGCGGTGAACGCGGTGGCGTAGAACGACTCGGTCTGGCCGTAGGCGTTGACCACCCGGGCGCCCGGGACGGCCTGCCGGACGCGCTGGACGAGGGCGGCGGGCAGCGCCTCACCGGCGAGGACGACCGAGTCCGCGCGGAGCGCGCCGTCGCCGAGCTGGTCGAGGAGTTCCCGCAGGACCGACGGCACGGTGCTGATCAGGCCGCCGCTCCAGCCGCCGCGCTCACCGACCGTCAGGACGTCGCGGACCACCTCCACGGTGCCGCCCGCGGCGAGCGTGGTGAGCACCTCGAAGGCGGACACGTCGAAGTTGACCGACGTCGCCGCCAGCGTGCGCGTCGCCGCGGTGACACCGGTGGCCTCGGCCAGGCGCAGCACGCCGTTGACCAGCGTGCCGTGCGTGACGGTCACGCCCTTGGGGGTGCCGGTGGAGCCGGACGTGTACATCACGTACGCGGCGTTCCCCGGCCGTACCACCGGCAGCTCCGCCTCGGGCCCGGCGGCCGCGAAGTCGACGTCCTCCACGCACAGGACGGGCACCGCCAGGGCCTCGGGCAGCACGTGGGCGGTGGCGGTGCTGGACAGGACGAGGGCGGGGCGGGCGTCGGCCAGGATGTGGCCGAGGCGCGCGCTGGGGTAGGCCGGGTCGACGGGCAGATACGCCGCGCCCGCCGCCAGGACGGCGAGCATGCCCACGACGAGGTCGGTGGTGCGGGGCAGCGCCAGGCCCACCACGGTCTCGGGCCCCGCGCCCCGGGCGACCAGCTCGCGCGCGAGCCGCGTGGTGCGCGCGCCCAGTTCCGCGTACGTCAGCGTCGCGCCGTCCCCGGTCACGGCGGTGGCGTCCGGGCACAGGGCGGCCCGCTCGGCCACCAGGCGGGTGACGGTCCACGGCGGCACGTCGACGCCGGTGGCGTTCACCCGCTCCAGCGGCCTGCGTTCGGCGTCGAGGAGCAGGTCGAGGCGGGCCAGCGGGGCGTGCGGATCGGCGGCGACCTGCTCCAGGATCCGGGCCAGCCGGGCGGCGAGCGCCTCCACGGCGGCCCGGTCGAACGCCCCCGGCCGGTACTGGAAGTCCATCCGCAGGTCCGGCTCCGCGATGATGGTCAGCGGATAGTGGGTTCCGGAGACCGCCCGCGTACCGGTGACGGTGATCCCGGCGGCGGCGAGCGCCGCGGCGAGCCGGGGTCGGTCGACCGGGATGGACTCGAAGACGAGCATCGTGTCGAAGAGCGTGCCGAGCCCGGCGGCCCGCTGGATCTCGCTGAGGCCCTGGTGATGGTGGTCCAACAGGACGGCCTGGCGGTCCTGGAGCGCGGTGAGGACATCGGCGAGGGTGTCGTCGGCCGCGTACCGCACCCGCACGGGAAGGCCGTTGACGAACAGGCCCACCATCTCGTCGACGCCCGGCACTTGCGGCGGCCGCCCCGACACCGTGGTGCCGAACACCACGTCCTGACGCCCGGTCAGATGCCCGACGAGCAGGCCCCACGCGCCCTGGAGCAGCGTGTTCAGGGTGAGGCCCAACTCGGCTGCCCGGTCCTGGAGTTCGCGGAGCGTGCGGGGCGGCACGCGCAGCTCGACATGGCCGGGCTCGGCGCGCTCCACGGTGGCGGGGGCGGGCCCGGCCAGGAGCGTCGGACCGGTGAGTCCCGCCAGCTCCCGCGCCCAGGCGCGCGCCGCCGCCTGCCGGTCCTGGCCCGCGAGCCAGTCGAGGAAGGCCCGGTAGGAGCGCACCGGCGCCAGCTCCGAGGCGTCGCCGTCGGCCGCGTACAGCCGCAGCAGGTCCGTCACCAGCAGCGGCATGGACCAGCCGTCGAACAGCACGTGGTGGGCGGACAGCAGCAACGCGGCGCGGTCGGCGCCCATCCGGGCCAGCGTCATCCGCAGCAGCGGCGGCCGTGCCGGATCGAACGGCACCGCGCGGTCCTCGGCGATCAGCCGCTCCACGGCCGCGTCCCACCCGGCGGCGTCAAAGTCACCGGGGTCACCGAGGTCACCGGGGTCGCCGAGGCCCCTGAGGTCACCGGGGCCGCCGGAGTCATGGAGGTCAGCGAGGTCGACGACCCGCCACGGCAGGGCCACGCCGTCGACGACGAGCTGCACCTGCTCGCCCGCCGCGCCCGTGGTGAACGCGGTGCGCAGCGCGGCGTGCCGGTCGAGCAGCGCCTGGGCCGCCTTGCGCATCCGCTCGGCGTCGACGGCGCCGCCGATCCGCAGCACGAAGTGCACGTGGTAGGCGTCGTAGGAGACGTTCGCCAGGCTGCTCTCGAAGAGCAGCCCGGATTGGGCCGCCGTCACCGGCCACACGTCGACGAGGCCCGGATACGCCCGCCGCCAGCACTCCTCGTCCGCCGGGTCCACCACGACCAGCGGGCCCTCGCGGCCCTCGGTGCCTGCCGGTGCGGGCGGGCCGGTGTCCGGGCCGGTCGCGAGCGCGGCGAGGCGGGCGACCGTGCGGTGCTCGAAGATGAGGCGGGGCGTGAGCGTGACGCCGTGCGCGCGGGCCCGCGACACGACCTGCACGGAGCGGATGCTGTCGCCGCCGACGGCGAAGAAGTCGTCGTCCACGCCCACCCGCTCCAGGCCCAGGACCTCGGCGACCACGGTGGCGAGCAGCTCCTCCGCCGCCGTGGCGGGCGCGCGGTACGCGGTGCCGTCCGCGCTGTCCGGGCCCGGCAGGGCCGCCTTGTCGAGCTTGCCGTTGGGCGTCAGCGGCAGCGCGTCGAGCAGCACGAACGCGGCGGGCACCATGAACTCGGGCAGCCGCGCGGCGGCGAACCGGCGCAGCTCGGTGACCCGCACCCCGCCCTCGGTCGGCACCACATAGCCGACGAGCTGCGCGCTGCCCCGGTTGTCCCGCACCGCGACGACCGCGCGGGACACCCCCGGGTGCCGGGCGAGGGCGGCCTCGATCTCGGCGGGCTCGATGCGCAGGCCGCGCACCTTGACCTGGTCGTCACCGCGGCCCAGATACTCCAACTGGCCGTCGGAGCACCGCCGTACCAGGTCCCCGGTGCGGTACATGCGGGCGCCCGCCGGGCCGTACGGGTCGGCGACGAACCGCTCCGCGGTCAGCCCCGGCCGGTTGCGGTAGCCCCGCGCCAGCGACGGCCCCGCCACGTACAGCTCGCCCGGAGTGCCCGGCGGGACGGGCGCGAGGCGCTCGTCGAGGACCCGCAGGCGGACGTCGGCGGCGGCCGTGCCGATGGGCGCCGGGCCGGACGTCAGCGGGGCGCTGAGCGTGGCGCACACGGTGGTCTCGGTCGGGCCGTAGGCGTTGACGAAGCACCGCCCCGGCGCCCAGACGGAGACCAGTCCCGGTGGGCAGGCCTCACCCGCCACCGTCAGCGCCCGCAGCGACGTCAGCGTCCGCGCGGCCTCCTCCGGCAGGGTCGCCACGACGCTCGGCGGCAGCGTCACATGCGACACGTTCCGCTCGGCGAGCACCTGGTACAGGTCGTCGCCCACCAGGCGCCGCTGCCGCGGCACGATCAGCGCGGCCCCGCTGGTGAAGGCCTGCACCAGCTCGCCGAACGCGGCGTCGAAGCTGGGCGAGGCCACCTGCAGGACCCGCGAGCCGGGAGCGATCGCCAGGCGTTCGCGCTTGGTGGCGCTGAACGCGGCGAGCCCCGCGTGGGTGACGGTCACGCCCTTGGGGCGGCCCGTCGAACCGGACGTGTAGATCACGTACGCCGGGTGGGCGAGCGACAGCGGGACGCGCGGATCGTGGTCCGGGGCCCGCCGCAGGGCGGCCCGCGCCTGCTCGCCGTCGACGGCGACCACGTCCACGGGCAGCCCGCCCGGCAGCTCGTTCAGACAGTCCTCGGTCGTGAGGATCGCCGCCGGTGCCGCGTCCCGCACCATGTACGCGATCCGGTCGGCCGGATACTCCAGGTCGACCGGCAGATACGCGGCCCCGGCCGCCAGCACGCCGAGCGCCACGGCCACCTGGTCCGCGCAGCGCGGCATCGCCACGCCCACCAGGTCCTCGGGCCCGACCCCCCTGCCGATCAGCCAGTGCGCGACCCGGTGGGCGCGCGCCCGCAGCTCCGCGTACGACCACACCGCGCCGTCGGCCTCCACGGCTGGCGCGTCCGGGGCCCGCCGCACTCGGTCGGCGAACAGCTCCGGGAACGTGGCCGGTTCGACCCGCGGCGGGGCCGGTGCCCGCTCGGCGGCCAGGAGGGCGCCGCGCTCCTGCCCGGTGAGCAGGTCGGCGTAGCTGATGCGGTGCGACGGGTGGGTGACGGCCGTGGTGAGCAGCCGCTCCCAGCGGGCGATCAGCGTCTCGACCGTCGCCGCGTCGTACAGCTCGGTGGAGTACTCCACGCCGATCTGGATGCCCGCGGGGCGCGAGCGGTCCGCGTCGAAGGTCTCACTGAGGCTGAACAGCAGGTCGTAGCGGGCCGTGCCGGTGCCCGCGAACTCGACGCCCACCTCCAGGCCGGGCAGCTCGAAGCGGCCCTCCTCGTTGTTCTGGAGCACCAGCGCGATCTGGAAGAACGGGTGGTGGGACGTGGAGCGCCGCGGGTTGAGCCTCTCCACCAGCGCGTCGAAGGGCACGTCCTGGTGGGTGTAGGCGGCCAGGCTCGCCGCCCGGACCCGCGCGAGCAGCTCGCCGAACGTCGGATCGCCCGAGGTGTCCGTGCGCAGGACGAGCGTGTTCACGAACAGGCCGACGAGGTCCTTCAGGTTCTCGTCGGTGCGGCCCGCGACGCCGCTGCCGATCGCGATGTCGTCGCCCGCGCCCAGCCGGGTCAGCAGCGCGGCCATGGTGGCCTGGAGCACCATGAACGGCGTCGCGTCCGCGGACCGCGCCAACTCGACCACGCCCCGGTGGAGTTCCGGCCCGAACGACGCGGTCAGGACGGCACCGCTGTAGTCCAGGGCGGCCGGTCGCGGCCGGTCCCCGGGCAGCGTCGTCGTCTCCGGAAGACCGGCCAACTGCCGTGCCCAGTAGGCGTACTGCTCGTGGAACAGGCTCTCCGGGTCGTCGGGATCACCGAGCAGGTCCCGCTGCCACAGCGCGTAGTCCGCGTAGCTCACCGGCAGCGGCTCCCACCGCGGGGCGGCGCCGCCCGCGCGGGCCGTGTAGGCGGTGGCCAGGTCCCGGGCGAGCGGGGCCGCCGACCAGCCGTCCCCGGCTATGTGGTGGATCACCAGAGCCAGGACGTGCGCCCTCTCGCCGGTGCGGAACAGGCTCGCCCGTACGGGCGCCTCGGCCGCCAGGTCGAAGGAGTGGCGGGCGCTGGCGGCGACGGCCCGGGCCAGCTCGTCCGCGCCGCCCACCCGGCGCACCGCCAGCGGCGGCCGGGCCCGCTCCGGCGCGAGGACGTGCTGGTGGGGCCTGCCGTCGTCGCCCTCGCGGAACACCGTGCGCAGCGTCTCGTGCCGGGCGACCACGTCGTGCAGCGCCGCCTCGAGCGCGGCGACGTCCAGGGAGCCGTCCAGGCGGAGCACGAACGCCATGTTGTACGTCGGCGACGGGCCCTCGTACTGGTGCAGGAACCACAGGCGCCGCTGGGCGAAGGACAGCGGCAGCCGCTCGGGCCGCCGCTCGGCGCGGGTCAGCGCGGGCCGGGGCCGGGCACCGCCGTCCAGGTGCGGGGCCAGCGCCGCGACGGTGGGGTGGGCGAAGAACACCCGCAGCTCGACCTCCGCGCCCAGGGCGGCGCGGACGCGGCTGATCAGCTTCGTCGCGAGCAGCGAGTGCCCGCCCAGGGCGAAGAAGTCGTCGTCGATGCCGACCCGCGCCACGTCCAGGACCTCGGCGAACAGATCGCACAGCAGCTCCTCGCGCAGCGTGCGCGGCCCCCGGCCGCCCGTCCGCGCGGAGAAGTCCGGCGCGGGCAGCGCCCGCCGGTCCAGCTTGCCGTTGGCGGTCAGCGGCACCGAGGCGATCGCCACCACCGACGCGGGCACCAAATGCGCGGGCAGCCGCTCCTGGAGGTAGCCGCGCAGCGAGCCGACGAGCACCCCGATCTGCGTCGCCGCGGCCGGGTCGCTGGCCAGCCGCTTGTCGCCGCGCCCCGACGGCACGTACACACCCGTCAGGGCGCGGGGGGTGACGGCGGCGTCGGCGAAGACCAGCGCGTCGAAGCAGTGGCCCGTGCTCGCCCAGGTCAGCACGGCGTCCCAGCCCCGTGCCCGCGCCCAGTCCGCGACGTCCCGCGGGTCGAGCGCCGGGTGCCCGGCCGGGGCCGCCATCTGCTGGGCGTCGACGGCCAGGGCGACCTCGCCGCCGACGCGGGCGTTGGGGATGCCGGTCACGCGCAGCACCGGCTCCCGCCGGGCGCGCACCAGGCCCTCCAGGTCCCGCAGGTCGGCCACCTGGCCGCCCCAGGCCACGGCCGGGGCGGCGCTGACGTCCTCGACGGGGGTGCCGGGCGCGTGCAGGACGATCTCGTAGCGGTGCCGGGTGAGTTCGTTGTGCGCCGCGCCGGGCTTCAGGCGGATGTCGACGCCCGCCGCGCCGTGGCGCTCGGCCCAGCGGTGGAACCACTCGGGGTCGAGGACCAGTTCGGGCTCGGTGAGCATGGCCCGCTCGATCGCGGCCCGCGCCGCCGACGGCCCGTCCGCCGGGTGCTGCGCGTGGTGCACCCCGGAGGCGAACAGGTGCAGCGAGCCCGCGTTGCGCACGTCCCCCACCAGGACCCGCCCGCCCGGCCTGAGCAGCGTGAACGCCTGGGCGAGCACCCGGTCCAGATAGGCGGCGTGCGGGAAGTACTGGACCACCGAGTTCAGGACGACCATGTCGAAGTGGCCCACCGGGAGCCCGCTCACATCGTCCGCGTGCTGATGGCGCAGCGTGACCCTGTCGGCGTACCCGGCCTCGGTGACGTCCCGCGCCAGGCGCTTGATGACCTGCGAGGACAGGTCCGTCGCCCAGTACTCCTGGACATGGGGCAGGGCGCGCGCCATCAACAGGCCCGAGCCCGCGCCGAGTTCGATGACGCGCTCCGGCCGCCAGCGGGTGATCTGCCGCACCGCGGCGTCGCGCCAGTCCCGCATCTCGTCCAGGTCGATCGGCTCTCCGGTGTAGCTGGAGTTCCAGCCGGTGAAGTCCTCGCCCCACCGCCCCTCGGCGGGGGCGCCGTAGACGTCGTCGTAGATCTGCTCCCACTCGTCGACCTGCTGCTCGGCCCGCGCCACTTGCCGCGTGCCGTCCAGGTCCGGCACCACGTACGCCACCAGGCGCCGGTCGCCGTCGGTCTCGTGGACCGCGACGACCGCCCGCGCCACGGACGGGTGGTCGGCGAGCACCGCCTCGACCTCGCCGGGCTCCACGCGCAGGCCCCGGATCTTGACCTGCTCGTCGGCGCGGCCCACGTACGCCAACTGGCCGTCGGAGCGCAGGCGTACCAGGTCCCCGGTGCGGTACACACGGGCGCCCGGCGGGCCGTAGGGGTCGGCGACGAACCGCTGTGCGGTCAGTGCCCGCCGGTCGTGGTAGCCGCGGGCCAGGGAGGGGCCCGAGATGTACGCCTCGCCGACGGCGCCGGGCGGCACCGGGGCGAGCCGGTCGTCGAGGACGCGGACCACACTGTCGGCGACGGGCGTGCCGATGGGCGCGTCGGCCGTCGTCAGCGCGTCGCTGAGGGTGGCGCACACGGTGGTCTCGGTCGGGCCGTAGGCGTTGACGAGGTGCCGCCCCGCCCCCCACCGCGCGGCCAGGCCCGGTGGGCAGGCCTCGCCCGCGACGGTCAGCACCCGTAGCGCGTCCAGCGCGTCAGCGGCCTCGTCGGGGAGGGTGGCGACCACGCTCGGCGGCAGCGTCACATGGGTGATGGCCCGCTCCGCGAGGGCCCGGCGCAGGTCGTCGCCGACCACGCGCCGCCGCCGGGGCACCACCAGCGCCGCCCCGCTGGTCAGGGCCTGCACCAGCTCCCAGAACGCCGCGTCGAAGCTGGGCGAGGCCACCTGGAGGACGCGCGAGTCGGGCCCGACGCGCAGGCGTGCGCGGAGGGTGGCGCTCAGCGCGGCGAGCCCGGCGTGGGTGACGGTCACACCCTTGGGGCGGCCCGTCGAGCCGGACGTGTAGATCACGTACGCCGGGTGCGCCGGGTCGAGGGCGCTGTCCGGTTCGGTGTGCGGGGCCTGCCACCACGCGGCGCGGACCTCCTCCGTGTCGACGGCGACCACGTCCACGCCGAGCCCCGGCGGCAGTTCGCCGACGGAGTCCGCCGTCGTCAGGACCACTGCCGGAGCGGCGTCCTTGACCATGTACGCGATCCGGTCCGCCGGATACTCCAGGTCCAGGGGCAGCTGGGCGGCGCCCGCCTTCAGCACGCCGAGCGCCAGCGCGACCTGCTCCGCACAGCGCGGCATCGCCATGGCCACCAGGCTCTCGGGCCCGACGCCCCGCCCGGCCAGCCAGTGCGCGATCCGGTTGGCCCGGGCGTCCAGCTCGGCGTACGACCAGGCCGCGTCGGCGGACTCCACGGCGAGGGCGTCCGGCGCCCTGTGCACCTGGGCGGCGAACAGCTCGGGGAACGTGGCCTGCTCGACGGCGGGATGGGCCGGGGGCACGGTCAGGGCGGCGCGCTCCTCGGCGGTGAGCAGGTCGGCCCGGCTGACGCGCTGGGCGGGGTCGGCGACGGCGGCGGCGAGGAGGCGCTCCCAGCGGCCGAGCAGGGTCTCGACCGTGGCGGCGTCGTACAGCTCCGTGGAGTACTCGGCCGTCAGGGCGATGCCCGCGGGCCGGGTGCGGTCCTCGAAGGTCTCCGTGAGGCTGAGCATCAGGTCGTAGCGGGCCGTTCCGGTGCCGCGGTCGTCGACGCGGGCGCGCAGTCCGGGCAGCTCGTAGACGGCGTCCTCGTTGTTCTGGAGGACCAGCGCGATCTGGAACAGCGGGTGGTGGGACGTGGAGCGCCGCGGGTTGAGCTTCTCCACCAGGGCGTCGAAGGGCACGTCCTGGTGGGTGTAGGCGGCGAGGCTGGTCTCGCGGACCTGGGCGAGCAGCTCGGCGAACGTGGGGTCGCCGGAGGTGTCCGTGCGCAGGACGAGGGTGTTCACGAACAGGCCGACGAGGTCCTTGAGGTTGTCGTCGGTGCGGCCCGCGACGCCGCTGCCGATCGCGATGTCGTCGCCCGCGCCGAGCCGGGTCAGCAGCGCGGCCATGGTGGCCTGGAGCACCATGAACGGCGTGGCGCCGGAAGCGTGGGCCCACTCCACGACGCCCCGGTGCACCTCGGGCGCGAGCGAGCGCCGGATCCTGTCGCCGCTGTAGTCGAGGGCGGCCGGTCGCGGCCGGTCCCCGGGCAGGGTGGTCGTCTCGGGGAGACCGGTCAACTGCCGTGCCCAGTAGGCGTACTGCTCGTGGAACAGGCTCTCCGGGTCGTCGGGTTCGCCGAGCAGGTCCCGCTGCCACAGCGTGTAGTCCGCGTAGCTCACCGGCAACGGCTCCCACTCCGGTGCCCGCCGGGCCGCGCGGGCGCGGTACGCGGAGGTCAGGTCGCGGGCGAGCGGGGCCAGGGACCAGCCGTCCCCGGCTATGTGGTGGATCACCAGGGAGAGGACGTGCGCGCCGTCGCCGGTGCGGAACAGGTGCGCGCGCAGGGGGAGGGCGGCCGCCAGGTCGAAGGGGTGCCGGGCCGCCGCGGTGAGGCGCCCGGCCAGCTCGGCCTCGCCGTCCACCGGGCACGGCGCCAGCGCGATCCGGTGGCCGTCCTGGACCTCGTCGACACCCAGGACGCGCTGGTACGGCTCGCCGTCGGCCTGCGGGAACACCGTCCGCAGCGTCTCGTGCCGGGCGATCACGTCGTGGAGGGCCGACTCCAGCGCGGCCACGTCCAGGTCACCGTCCAGGCGCAGGGTGAACGGCATGTTGTACGTGGGCGAGGCCTCGTACTGGTGCAGGAACCACAGGCGCCGCTGGGCGGGCGAGAGCGGCAGCCGCTCGGGGCGCCCGGCACGGCGCGTGAGCGGCGCCCGGGCGCGGGCGGAGCCGTCCAGGTGCGGGGCGAGCGCGGCCGCCGTGGGGTGCGCGAACACCGTCCGCAGGTCGACCTCGGCGCCGACGGCCGCACGCAGACGGCTGATCAGCTTCGTCGCGAGCAGCGAGTGCCCGCCGAGGGCGAAGAAGTCGTCGTCGGCGCCGACCCGCTCCAGGCCGAGCACCTCCGCGAACAGGCCGCACAGCAGCGCCTCCCGGGGGGTGCGCGGGGCGCGGTCGGTGGTCTGCGCGGCGAAGTCCGGCGCGGGCAGGGCGTGCCGGTCCAGCTTGCCGTTGACGGTCAGGGGCAGCTCGGCGACCGCCAGGACGGCGGCCGGGACGAGGTGGGCGGGCAGCCGCTCCTGGAGGTGCCCGCGCAGCGAGCCGACCAGGGCGTCGATCCGGGCGGCGGCGCCCGGGTCGGTGGCGAGCACCGCGCCGGGGCGTCGCGACGGCCGATGCGTGCCGGTGAGGGCGCGGCCCGTGACGGCGGCGTCGGTGAAGACCAGCGCGTCGAAGCGGTCGCCGGTGCGGGACCAGGTCAGCAGGGCGCTCCAGCCGTGGGCGGCGGCCCAGGCGGTGAGCTGGTGGGGGTCGAGGGCGGGGGCGTGGGGTGCGGGCGGGGCCGGTATGGGCGGGTCCGCTATGAGCGGGCCCGGTAGGAGGGGGTCCGCGGCGGCGGGGGAGGGTGCCGTCGCGGGCCGGTCCACGAGGCGGGCACCGGCGGCCAGCGCGAACTCGTCCGCCACGCGGGCGTTGGGGACGCCGGTCACGCGCAGCACCCGCCCGCCGTCGGCGCCGCGCACCCGCTCCGCCAGCTCGCCCAGGTCCGTGACGTCACGGCCCCACTCGACCGCCGGGGCGCCGCTCACGTCCTCGGCCGTGACGCCCGGCTTGTGCAGCACGACCTCGTAGCGGTGCCGGGTCAGCTCGTTGTGGGCCGCGCCGTCCTTGAGGCGGACGTCCACCCCGGCGGCCCCGTGGCGCTCGGCCCAGCGCGCGAACCAGTCGGGGTGCAGGGCGAGTTCGGGGTCGGTCAGGACGGCGCGCGCCACCGCCGCCCGCAGCGCCGACGGCTCGGCGCCCGGCCCGTCCGGCGCCTGGGCGTGCCGCACTCCGGCGTGGAACAGCGGCAGCGTGTCCGCGTTGCGCACGTCGCCCACCACGATCCGCCCGCCCGGCGCGAGCAGCGCGAAGGCCCGGGCCAGGACCCGGTCCAGGTAGGCGGCGCCCGGGAAGTACTGGACCACCGAGTTGAGGACCACCGTGTCGAAGTGCCCCTCCGGCAGGCCGCTCATGTCGTCGGCCGCCTGGTGGCGAGGCCTGAGCCGGTCGCCGTACCCGGCCCGCTCGGCCTCGCGGGAGAGACGGGCGACGGCCGTCGCGGAGAGGTCCGTCGCCCAGTACTCCTCGACGTCCGGCAGCAGGCGCGAGGCCAGCAGGCCGGACCCGGCGCCGATGTCGAGGATCCGCCGCGGCCGCCAGGCGGCGATCTGCCGGACGGCGGCGTCGCGCCACTCCCGCATCTCCTCGGGGTCGATGGGGGCGCCGGTGTAGCGGGAGTTCCAGCCGGTGAAGTCCTCGCCCCAGGCCGCGCCGGACGTGGCAGGGACGTGGTCGTGCCCGTGAACCTGGTCGTAGACCTGCCGCCACTCCTCGACGAGCCGCCGCTCGGGCTCGCCGCCGTGCCCGGGCTCGCCGCCGCCCCCGGGCCCGCCGTCCCTGGCGGCCGGGCCGGACTCATCGGCCGCGGGTCCGGCCTCCGCCTCGGGCACCACGTACGCCACCAAGTGCCGCTCTCCCGCGCGGTCCTGGCGCAGGACCACGGCGGCGCGGGCGACGCCGGGGTGCTCGGCGAGGGCGGCCTCGACCTCGCCGGGCTCGATCCGGAAGCCGCGGACCTTCACCTGGTCGTCGGTGCGGCCACGGAAGGTGAGACAGCCGTCCGCCGCGCGGGACACCACGTCGCCCGTGCGGTACATGCGGGCGCCGGGGCGGTCCGCGAAGGGGCAGGCCACGAAGCGCTCGGCGGTCAGGGCGTGGCGGCCCGGGTAGCCGCGGGCCAGGCCCGGGCCCTCCAGGTACAGCTCGCCGGGCTCGCCGTCCGGCACCGGGGCGAGCGCCGCGTCCAGGACGTGCGCCCGCACGGCGGCCATCGGCTGCCCGATCGGCACCACGTCACCGACCTCGTCCGCCGCGGTCACGGGGTGCAGCACGGCGGCCACGGTCGCCTCGGTGGGCCCGTACCCGTTGACGACCGTCAGGCCCGGGCAGGCGTCGAGGACGCGTGCCACCGCCGCCGGGGACGGCGCCTCCCCGGCCGGGCAGACCTCGCGCAGCCCGGCGAAGGCCCTCGGGTCGTCGTCGGCGATCAGCGCGAACAGGGCCGCCGTCAGGGTCACCTGGGTCACGCCGTGCTCGGCGACCGCCGCGGCGAGCACGGCCGCGTCGAGCCGCCCGGGCGGGGCGAGCACGACCGTGCCGCCGCCGAGCAGCGGGATCCACAGGTCGTAGGTGGAGGCGTCGAAGGCCAGGGTGTTGTGCATCAGGAGCCGCTCGTGGTGCCCGACGGCGAAGGCGGGGTCCGCGGCGAGGCCGACCACGCCGCGCTGGGTGACGGCGACGCCCTTGGGCCGCCCCGTGGAGCCGGACGTGTACATCACGTACGCGATCTGGTCCGGGTGCGTCGGCGGCCGCGCCGCCAGCCGGTCAGCGGCGGCCGCGGCGAGGTCGGCCGCGGTGCCGGGCGCGTCCAGGACGAGGCGGGCCGTGCCGTGCTCGGGCAGGTCACCGGTGGTGCGGGCGTCGGTGACGAGCAGCGCGGGCGCGGCGTCGTCGAGCAGGAACCGCAGCCGCTCGGCGGGGTGTTCGGTGTCCAGGGGCAGGTAGAGCCCCCCGGCCTTGAGGACGGCCAGGACCGCCACCACGTACGCGGCCGACCGGGGGAGCGCCACGGCGACGACGGACTCCTGCCCGACCCCCCGCGCGCGCAGCACCCGGGCCAGCCGGTTCGCCGCCGCGTCCAACTCCCCGTACGTCAGCGGCGCGTCGCCCCCGCCGACCACGGCGGGCGCGTCCGGGGCCGCGTCCGCCCACTGCTCGAACCGCCCCGCGACGGTCAGCTCTGCGGCGGCCGGGGAGGCGGACGGGTACGTCGGGACAGCCATGCGGGCACGCTCCTTACTGTGGCCGGTGAGGCCTCTGCGGCCACTGAGGTAGGTGGCGACGCCACGGACCATAACGTCCGGGTCAGGCCGCGCGGAAGGCTCGGTGATCATCTTCGGGGCGCTACTCCCCGGTACGCCGACATGCCTCGCGGCCCGGTTCGCCGGGTGCGCGTGGGCCCTGACAGGGAGATGCGGAACAAGGGCTTTGGGGTGGAGCGGGTATCGGCCATCCTCGATCACGCCGGGACGGGACGGCGACGACGTGACCCCGGGCGGTCAGAGCGTGGTGCGGATGTGCTGGTGGCCGTGTTCGACGGTGACGCGGTAGTCGCCCCAGGTGGGCCAGCCCAGTTCGGCGTAGCTGGTGGGGCGATCGCGTTGGCCGCGTACCTTCATGAAGTCGACGGCGCCCACGAAGCGGCCGTGGGCGCGCCCGTGCCCGTCGGCGGTCAGGCGGGCGAGGCCGTCGCAGCCGAAGGGCGTGTCGAGCGGGGCCAGGAGCACGCCGCCGGGCCGGAGTTGGTCGAGCAGGGCCTGCGGGAGGCGGCGGAAGGCCGCGGTGGCGATGACCCGGTCGTACGGCGCGCCCGGCGGGTGGCCGCCCTCACCGTCGCCGACCACGAGCCGGGGCGCGCAGCCGACGGCGCGCAGGGCGACCCCGGCATGTGTGGCGAGGGCCTTGTCGATCTCGACCGACGTGACGGCGCCCGCCCCGACGCGCCGCGCCAGCAGGGCCGTGCCGTACCCCGTGCCGGTTCCGATCTCCAGGATCCGCTCGCCCGGCTGCGGGTCCAGGTGGCGCAGCATCGACACCACGACCGCGGGGCAGGATATGGACCCGGTGAAGTCGGTGCGGTCGGTCGGCCCGTCGGGGAGTACGGCGCCGTCGGCGATCTGCGTGATCAGGGGGACCCGGGCCCGGTAGACCGACCGCAGCCACTGCCGTGGCCGCAGGCCGCGGTCGAGGAGCGGGAACAGGCCGTCCTCGGCGCTCCGGTGGGGCCACCACACCCGGTCGGGCACGAACACCTCGCGCGGTACGGCGAGGAAGGCCTCCCGCAGCCAGGGCCGTTCGCGGAAGCCGGTGCCGAGCCGGTCGATCTCCTCGGCGCACTCGGCCCGCAGCCGCTCCGCGATCGCCCTGGCCGCCGTGTCGGCCACTACGTCCCCGGCTCGCCCGGCGGGGGGTCCGCCTCCGGTGGGTCCTCCAGCTCCTCCAGCTCCCCGGGCAGGCCCGCCTCCTGCGGCATGGGGTTGCCGGGGTCGCCCGGTGCGGAGTACTCGCCGCCGACCTGGCCATTGCTCTGCTGACGGTGTGTCATGGCCCCCTCCTCGACACCACTCGTCCTGTGAGTCTGCGCGTGACCACCGCTTGATCGCCACACCGCCTGACGCCGGGGCGTGCGCCCGGGCGGTCACCGGGGGTGAAGGAGCGGCCCTCGCGGCGTACACAGCGTCGACCTGCCCGACACCGCCGTGGCCCGCGCGGTCGCCGTCGACGAGCCGAACGACCAGGCGGGCGTCCGCCGGGACGCGCTGAGGACCGCCGCCTGGTGACTGGGGCTCGGTGAGTGAGGCCCGGTGCCTGGGGGGCCGGTGGGCTGAGCCCGCTGGCCGGTGCCTACCCGCTCGCCGAACGGATGGTTGGCTGGTGGTGAGCTGGGGGCGTGTGTGACGCTGTCCGCGCCCACCGAAGCCGCTCGCGCCGCCCCGGCGCTATCCGCGCGCGATGTCCCGTACGACACGCAGCGCGGCATCCACGTCCCGCGGCGAGTTCATGATCCCGGTGCCGATGCGGGCGTACCCCAGGCTGTCGTTGTACAGGGACGACAGGCGGACCTTGCGTTCGGCGGCCATGGTGACCACGGCGGCGCCGGGGTGGTCGCGGACGCTGAAGCAGGTGATGCCCGCGGACATGCCGGGATCGGCGGGCGTGTGCACCCGCACGCCGGGGATGCGGGCGAGCCCCCGCTTGGCGTGCGTGGACAGCTCCGTGATCCGCGCGGCGACCCGGGCGCGGCCCAGGGTCTCGTGGAACGCCACGGACACCGGAAGGGCGAAGGCGTGCTCGAAGGCGAGGAACCCGCCGGGGGACAGCGCGGCGGTGCCCTCGCGGGCGATGAAGCTCGCGAACGTCGGCCGCACCTGCTCCACCGCCCACGGCGCCAGCCACACCAGGCCGGTGCCGCGCGGGCCGAGCAGCCACTTGTGAGTGCCCGCGACCACCGCGTCGGCGCCGAGGCGCGCGGCGTCGGCGTCGACCGCGGCCAGGCCGTGCACCCCGTCGACCACCAGCAGACATCGGTCGGAGTCCCCGCGGCCCCGGTTGGCCTCTCGCACCACCTCGGCGATGCGCTCCACCGGCATCCGCACCCCTGTCCTCGACTGCACCCAGGTCACGCCGAGCACGCGGGTCGTCGGGCGGAGCTGGGCGCGGATCGCGCTCACCACCTCGTCGGCCGTGGCCCGCGCCGAGTCGGCGAACCACGAGGGCACGATCCGCAGGACCGCCCCGTGCTTCTCCGCCGACAGCCGGGCGGCACCCCGGTGCACGTCGTGGTCGTCCTCGCTGAGCAGGAACTCCTGGCCGGGGCGGGTGACCACCCCGTTGTAGACCACGCCGAGGCCGACGGTGGTGCTGGCCACGAGGGCGAGCTGCCCGGGCTCGCCCCCAGGTACCCGGCCAGGGACCGCCGTACCCGGTCCCAGCCCGTGGGGCCGTCGGGCAGCGTCAGCTTCGACGGCAGCAGCATGGGGTCGGCGTCGAGCTGCCGGGCCAGGTGCGCCACGGCCTCGCGCACCGCACGCGGCTGCGAGGCCAGGTAGAACGCGGCCAGGTGGACCCAGCCGGGGTCGAGGCGGAACTGCGCCCGCACCGCGCCCCAGTCCGGCCGCCCGTCCGCCCCGAGCAGCCGTCTCGCACCGGCGTCCGTGACCGCCTCCGCGGTCCGGCCTCCCCACGCGGCGACGGCCGCGGATCCGACGGCACCGGCCAGCACACTTCTCCTACGCACCTCTGCACCCCCTGGGGTCACGACGATCGAACGTCGAGGTCACCACGCGGGGCGCGGTCCGGATGCGCCCGCGCGCCGGGTCAGCGTAGCGCCGCCAATATGGTCAAAGAGGGTGTAGGCGGTTGAGTTGGCCGATACTGCGCCAAGAGGGCGGCCGCCCACCGGATCGAGGGGACAGGGGTTCCGGTGGGCGGCCCGTAGGGGTACGGGCGGCTACAGCAGGGCCAGGCCCGCGGTGAACCCTCCCGCCCCGCACACGAACCAGCCGGTGAGCGGGCGCCGGAGGGCCGTCGCCGCGAGGGCCGCCTGGGCGGGGACGACCCCGCCGAGGAAGAGCACCGCGGCCACGGTGCCCAGATCCAGGGGCGCTCCGGCGGCGGCCCACCCGGCGGCGGCCGCGGCGAGCGCCGCCGCCAGATGGCCGTAACCGACGTCGGTGAGCCGGGGCCAGTCACCGGGGCGCTCCTGGCGGCGGCGGACGATCCGGTAGCGGATCAGCAGGGCCAGCTCCGCCAGCAGGACGGCCGTCGCGATGGCTTCGACGAGCATGGTGGTTCCTCGCGACTCCTTCGTGACCTCAGAACTTGCAGTTCTTCTTGATGCCCTCGATGCCGAGCAGCGCTCCGACCATCTTGCGGAACGACGGCTCCATCTTGCGGCGCTTGGAGTAGTTGTAGATGAGCTTCGCCGTCTTCTTGAAGCCGATCCTCTTGGCCAGGCGCACGGCGGTGATCACGCGCTTGGTCGACCCGGCCGGGGTGAAGCCGAGAACGAAGGGCGCCACGCCGTACACGCTGCACTTGACGATCTTCTTGGTGGTGGACCACCAGGACGGGTCGATCACGATGGGGAAGGCGCTGTCGGCGCCGAACTCGACGTGCTGGACGAGCTTGTTGCCGACCACCTTGTAGCTGGTGGGCACGTCCTTGCCGTTGGCGTCCTTGGCCCACGGGGCGTCGAAGAAGCCCGCCGCCTCCTTCGTGGGCGCCTTGTCGCCGTCGTCGTCGCCCGCGGAGTACAGGGACACCGAGCCGTCGTCGTGGGTGACGGCCTTCATGCCCGCGGGGAGCACGAAGCCGGTCTCGTAGTCACGCGGCGCGGAGGCGTTCTTGATGATGTTCAGCGTGCGCGAGCCGCCGTCCGCCGTGGGCTGCACGACGGTGTCGACGGGACCGGACGAGGTGTAGACGACGTTGCCGCCCACCCGCGTTCCCTTGGTGCTGCCCCCGGGGATGGTGAGCCTGTTCGGCATCAGCTCGTTCTTGATGTCGATGCCGTTGTTTTTACCGTCCCAGGGCACGGAGACGGTGTTCTCGCCGGTCGCGGCGATCGAGGCGTACGTGTCGTCGGAGGCCGTGGCCGCCGTGATGTCCGCGGCGTCGGAGTACAGGTTCGCCAGGCCAAGGGCGTTCTCGGCGGCGGTGGGCTTCCAGGAGGTGTCGACGGTGAAGCGGACCGGGTCCGACCAGCCGTTGGCGTAGTGCGTGCCGTCGAAGGTGGTGGTGCGGAAGCTGTAGGTGCGGCCCGAGACGAGCTTGCCCGCCGGGACCCGCAGGCTGGAGGTGCTGTTGGCGGGCACCGGGGCGGCGTTGAGCGTGGCGACGACCTCGCCCGTGGCGGTGTCGGTGATCTCGTACGTGCCGGTGATCTTGTCCTCGCCGTTGGTGTCGACCGTGGAGAACCGCAGCGTCGGCGTGGTCGAGTTCACCTTGAAGATGCCGCCCTGGGAGACGAACGGCGTACCGGCCTGGAGGTTGGCGCCGTTGTAGGGCCGGTAGTTGTAGGTGACTTCCAGGGTCGGGACCTGGTCCTGGTTGGGGGCCTCGGAGGAGTAGAAGCGCTTCCAGGCGTACGTGTCGTTCTCGTCCGCCGCCTTCAGGGCTATGGAGCCCTGCTCGGCCTTGGCGGAGGACCAGGTCTGCGCGAGCTTGGTGACGTCGGCGCTCACCCAGCCCGCGTTCGAGCACGTGGCCGACTTGGTGTCGGTGGAGCTGGCGACCTTCTCCCGCAGCACCGGCTGCTTCGTCCAGCGGGTGTTCTTGTCCGCCGGGTCGGCCGCCCACACCTCCCAGCCGCGCTTCTCGCACGACCAGGAGTGGTAGTTCCACATCTTCAGCGTCGCCTTGGACACCAGGGAGTCGGCGAAGTTCGAGGTGCGGAACGTCAGGAAGGACCGGGCGGTGCGCTTGGTGGAGCCCGCGTGGTCGCCGGGCCAGCCGATCTTGAGGTCGGTGCTGGCGGACTGGTCGGTGGTGTCGCCGCCCTGCACGAAGGTGTCGAAGAGCGTGTCGAGGGCGTCGGTCGCCGGGTCGATGGTGACCGGGTACTGGGTCTTGGGGTCGCTCAGCCACGCGGCGTCGGGGGTGAGGGTCAGCTCCACGGTGGTGCCGCGCTGGGTGACCTTCATGTCGACGGGGTGGCTGTTGGCGCGCTCCAGGGACTTCTTGTCGACGGTCGAGTCCCACATCACGGGCGCGGGCATCAGCATCCGCTCCGTGCCGTCGGCGTCGGCGAACGTCACCGATCCGTCGGCGTTCTGCTTCGCCGTCACCCCGTCCGGGACCGTCATGGGCAGCACGATCGGCGCCCCGTCCTCGGGTGCCTTGTTGAGGCGCAGGAACTGCTCGAACCCGGTGCGGGTGGACTCCACGATCAGGTCGCCGCCGGGGACGGCGCCCCGGTAGGTGGCGACGTTCCCCTTCAGGGTCGGCGCGGGCAGGCCGCCCTTCCAGCGCACGGCCAGCCGGTCGTCGCCGGTGCCGAGGGTGACCAGGTCGCGCGCCTTGGACGCGGGGGCCTCGGCCGCCGCCGCCAGGGAGCGCGCCGGGGTGCCGCCGCGTCCGGCCAGCTCCAGCTGCTTGGGGTGGGCCTTCGCCGCCACCTCGCCGTCGCCGGTGGTCTTCAGGTCGACGTCGACGTCCACCCACTGCCCGTCGCGGATCATGCGGATCGGGCCGGACGCCATCTCCCGGGTGAGGGTGCCGTCGGGGTTGGCGTACACGGTGTCGGTCTCGGTGCGCAGCTGGAGCACCTCGACCCTGCGGTCCTGGACGGCCGCCGCGGTGAGACCGGCCTCCACGCTCTCGGCCTCCTTGATGGGATGGGCCTTGAAGGTCTCCAGGACGTCCTTGAGTTCCGACTCCGCTCGCGCCTGATCGCTCCCGGCGGCGGACGTGCTGCCCTCCGGCGCCGACTTGGAGATCGCGTGCGGCGTGGAGATTAGGACGGCGCCCACCGTCACCATGGCCACGCCTGCTGTTCGGGCACGCCAGTCGTACTTCACTTCATAACTCCCAAAAAACCTAAAAGGCCTAAAAACAAGGCAGGACAACGGATTCGGACGCCGTCGCTCGACTCACCGCCGACCCCAGGGCGGGCAGGGCCGTCAGCGGCCCGCGCGCCTGACGCGGGGGTGAGGTGATGTCCTCGGAAACAGAGGGGATTTCTCAGAAACAGGGGTCCTTGGTGGCCCGACGGAAACCGCGGTACGGGGGCGGCTTCGCGCCGCCCGTCAGCGTGACCGTCCCCGGGGCGGGACAGGGGAAACGACGGACGTGTTCTCCACGTCGAGTCATGAATATCCCTCTCCCCGAAAAAGCCAGAAAGCCGCGACGGGACCACGCACCATGGGCACACCATGATCGGCGCCGTCGAGCCATCGAGCACCCTGCCACACGTGACGAGAGGACCGGAAGAAATACCGCCGATCCCGGCGAAATACGGGACCAAGGTCCCGGGCGCATGAGTGTCACCACCCATGCCCACGGCCTGCCGCGACGTCTAGGATCGGCGCATGGGGATCACCTACGCATGGCGCGGCGCCTTCGACGACGACGCCCTCAACGCCCTGCACGGCCAGGGCTTCGACCACGCGCCACTGTCCATCGGCTGGTGGGAGCAGGTGCGGCGGCACAGCCTCGGCTGGGTCGTCGCCCGGGAGACCGAGGAAACCGGGGGGCCCGGAGAAACGGGGGCAGCCGGAGAAAACGGGGCAGCGGGAGAAACCGGGGCAGCCGCAGAAAACGGGGGAGCCGGAAAAGCCGAGGGCGGTGGCCGACTCGTCGGATTCGTGAACGTCGCCTGGGACGGCGGCGTCCACGCCTTCGTCCTGGACACCCTCGTCGACAGGGAGTTCCAGCGCCGGGGCATCGGCACGAAACTCGTCGAGGAGGCCGTACGAGGCGCCCGGGCGGCCGGATGCGAATGGCTGCACGTGGACTTCGACGACGAACACCGCACGTTCTATGTGGACGCCTGCGGATTCCAGCCGACGGACGCCGGACTCATCGCGCTGTAACCGCCCGCCGGGCGAACCCATCGCCCGACCCGCCACGCCTCGGAACGAGTACG
The DNA here is from genome assembly GCF_049542095.1 of Streptomyces sp. G45. Classification (NCBI taxonomy): domain Bacteria; kingdom Bacillati; phylum Actinomycetota; class Actinomycetes; order Kitasatosporales; family Streptomycetaceae; genus Streptomyces; species Streptomyces sp. G45. The sequence continues at coordinate 8,801,206 of NZ_JBMUZU010000001.1, forward strand.
GCGACGAAGCGCGACCACGTGACCTGGGGGCGCCCGATGCGTGCGCCCCCGCCCGTGTGTCAGCTTCCGTCCTGCGACGCCGTGGCCGTCTCCACCGCCGACGGCTCCGGCGCCCCGTCCGCCCCGGCCGCCGCCTCCGGCCCGCGCCCCGCCCCGCGCCCGAGCAGCGCGACCGCGGCGACGGCCGCCACCACGCCCGCGGCGACCACCAGCACCCGGAAGTCGACGACCGGCAGCAGGCCCGCCCCCAGGGCGAGGAACACGGAGTTGGGCGCGAGCAGCAGGGTGTTGGCAGTGCCCGCCACCCGCCCCAGCAGCTCCCCGGGGGTCTCGCGCTGCACGGCGGTCAGGGCGGCGATGAGCACGCACGGCAGGCCCGCCCCGATCAGCACGCTCGCCGCCAGCGCCACGGGCGTCGACGGCACCGCGCGCAGGGCCACGCCGAGCGCGAACAGCAGGATCCCGGCCGCGGTGAACACCCGCTCCGGCACCCGCCGCAGCAGCGCCCCGGCGAACAGGCCGCTGACGACCGAGCCCGCGCCCTGCACCGTGTACAGCACACCGGCGAACGCGGGCGCCCGGTCCAGGCCGGAGTCCACGACGGCGTAGATGGCCGCGCCGTTGACGCCCGCCATCGCCATGGTGATCGCGCCCGCGAGGACCAGGCGCCACAGCACGGGGTGGGTCCGCAGGAAGCGCACGCCCTCGGCGGCCTGGGCGGTCCACGGCTGTCGACCGGCGCGCTCCGGGCGGGGCTCGTCGACCCGTACGAGGGTGAACGCGAGGGCCGCGACGGCGAACGTGGCGGCGTCGAGGAGGGCGACGCTCTCCCCGCCGAACTGGATGAACAGGCCCGCGCCGAGCAGTGGGGCGAGCAGCTTCATGCCCTCGTTTGCGGTGGTGCGCAGGCCGTTGAAGTCGCCGCGCAGATCCTCGGACACGGCCGCGGCGACCAGCGCCGCCTCGGCCGCGTCCATCAGGACGATGGTGACGCCGTACACGATCAGGACGGAGAACAGCAGCCACATCCCGTCCTCGGAGTCCACGAACACGAGGGTGGGCAGCAGGGCGGCCATCGCCACGTTCGACCAGATCAGCAGCGGCTTGCGGCGCACCCGGTCCGCGACCGTGCCGAGCAGCGGGCCGAACAGCGTCGGGGCCCACACGCAGAACGTGGTCAGGGCGGCCAGACTGTCCGAGCCCGTCAGGGACTTGGCCCACACACCGGCCGCCAGGGCCATCGCCGAACTGCCGAAGCCCGAGACCACCACGCCACTGAGGTAGAACGCGGCGTTGCGCTCGCGCAGGACGCGACCCACGCCCCAACTCATGCTCTTCTCCTGCCTGTTGCGTTGCCTAGCGTAGGGAACGTACCGGTCCGCGAGCCGCGGCGCGCGATCTTCCGCGAAGCGCGGCGCGGCCCGCCGGTCAGCCGTGCTTCGCCAGGTGGTGGGCGAAGCGCTGGGCGTGCTCCGTCAGGTCCTGCTCGATCCGGCCGGGGACCGGCGGGTCCGGCTCGGTGAGCCGGGCCACGATCAGCACCGGCGCCGCGCACCGCGCCACCTCGTCGCGGACAATGGCGGCGAACCGCGCCGCGTCGTCGGTCTCGACGGCGCGGGTGTAGCCGCAGGCCAGGGCCCAGGCGGTCAGGTCGGCGCGGCGCGAGGGCACGGTCTGGCCGCCCGTGGAGGCGTACGCGCCGTCGTCGAGGACCACGTGCGCCAGCGGCAGTTCGGGCAGGGCACCCGCCGTGACCAGGCCGACCGGGTTCATCAGGAGGCTGCCGTCGCCGTCGACCACGACGGTGGGGCGGCCCGTCTCGCGGGCGACGCCGATGCCGATGGACGAGGCGAGGCCCATCGAACCGGTCATGTAGAAGTGGCTCGGCCGGTCGTCCAGGTGGCGCGCGATGCGGCAGGCGTAGCCGGTGGTGTAGACGATCGGCTCGATGGTGGTGGCCGCGAGGACGGCGGCCACGGCCTCGGTCTTGTTCATGCCCGCCACCCGAACGCGGTCGGTTCCACCAGCAGCGCGGCGGGCCCGCGCTCCACGTGCACCACGTGCCGCAGCCGCTCCAGGTCGACCGGGTCGGCGAGCGTCACCGCCGGGATGCCGAGGGAGTCCAGGAGCGGTGCGGTCAGGCGTCCCATCACGGTGTTCTCCGGGGTCGGGTCGGGGTCCACACCGCGCAGGCTCACCACGAGCAGCAGCGGGATCCGGTACGGCACGACGAGGGAGGCCAGGGCGTTGACCGACTGCGCCAGGCCGGAGTTCTGCATGAGCACCGCCGGGGCGCGCCCGGCGAGGGCGGCGCCCGCGGCGAGGCCGACGGCGTTGTCCTCGCGGGCCACGGTCAGCAGGCCCGCGCGCTCCTCCAGGGTGCGGTAGAGGGGCGCGAGGATGCCGCACGGCGTGCCGAAGAACGGCCCGAAGGACGCGGTCAGGTCGTCCGCGAGGCGCTCGGCGAGCGGCGCCCGAACGGCCGTGGCGGTCACTGGTCGACCTCCAGCAGATGCTCGTAGAGGCGGTTGATGAGATCCATGACGAACCCTTCGGGCCAGCGGCGGAAGTAGAAGTGGTCACCGGGGAAGATCCGGGAGGTGAACGGGCCCGCGGTGTAGGCCCGCCAGGCGTCCAGGGACTCCTGGTCGAGGTCGATGTCCTCCTTCGAGCCGTACGCGACCAGCGGGCAGGACAGCGGGTCGGCCTCGAGGCGGCGGTAGTTGTCGCTCATGATCAGATCGGCGCGGATGGTGGGCTCGACCAGCTGCCACAGGTCGCCGTCGGTGAGCACCTCGGGGTCGGTGCCGCCCATGTGCTCCAGGGCCGAGCGCAGCGTGGCGTCGTCCATCGCCGAGTACTGCCTGCCGGTGACCAGCAGGTGCGGCGGACGGCTGCCGGAGACGACCACGCAGCTGGGGACGACGGCGAAGCGGTCCCGCAGGACCAGGGCCAGCTCATAGGCGACCGAGGCGCCCAGGCTGTGCCCGAACAGCGCGAAGGGGCCGTTGAGGTGCGGGCCCAGCTCGTCGGCGATGTCCGAGGCGAGGACCCGCGGGTCGTCGGGCACCGGGTCGGCGGCCCGGCCCTCGCGCCCGGGCAGGCGCAGCGTCTGCGCGTCCACGGCCCCCGGCAGCAGCGGCTGCCAGCTGTCGTACGACCGGCTCCCGCCGCCCGCGTACGGCAGGCACAGCAGCGGACGGCGGCGGGCGCCGGACCGGGGCGGGCGCGGGAGCAGGGACAGGGCTTCTGGTGGGGCCACGGCAGTCCTTTCGGGTCACGGCGGCAGGGGCAGGACAGCAACGGGCGAGCCGTCAGGGGCGGGGGCGTCAAGGGCGGGCGTCACGGGCCCGGCGGCCAGGTCGCGGCGGCGTGCGCGGGAGGGCACGGCGGGTCTCAAGGCACCGCGGCCGTCCCGCGGGACGGCCGCGGGGGAGGGGCGGCGGCGCGCTCAGGGGAAGCTGAGCACGTCCCCTGCGTCGCGCTCCACCGCGCGCCGGTAGATCTCCGCGCAGGCCACGACGTCCTGGATGGGCAGGCCGAGCGACTTGAACACCGTCAGCTCGTCACCGACGCGCCCCTCGGCACCGGCCAGCACCTCGCCGATCTCGCCCCGCACGGCCTTCTCGTCCAGGACGCCCTCCTGGATCGGGATCATCAGGTCACCGGCCTCGGAGAGCGCCGCCTCCCGGCTGTCCACGAAGATCCGGGACCGGGCGATCAGCTCCGAGGGCAGCTCCCGGCAGGTCGGCCCGAACGCGCCCACCGCGTTGATGTGCACCCCGCCACCGGTCACGTCGGCGTCGGCGAGGACCGGGGAACAGGCGGAGGTGACCGTGCAGATGACGTCCGCGTCCGCGACGGCACCGGACGCGGAGTCGGCCACCTCGGCGGGCAGGCCCCGGCCGCGCGCCCACTCCACCAGCTCACGGGCGCGCTCGGCGGTCCTGCTGTACAGCCGGATCCGCTCCCACGGCCGCACCCCGGCCAGCGCCTCCAGGTGCCCCCTGGCCTGCACGCCCGCGCCGATCACGCCGAGCGTCGTCGCGTCGGGGCGGGCCAGGCTCTGGGTGGCCAGGGCGGAGACGGCGGCGGTGCGGATCTCGGTGACGGAGATGCCGTCGATCAGGGCGAGCGGCTCGCCGTGCACGGCGTCCACCAGGATGACCAGGCCCTGCACGTTGGCGAGGCCCTTCTCGGCCGCCCGCGGGAACATGCTGAGCAGCTTCAGGCCGAGGGTGTCCTCGGACGCGGCGGGCATCAGCAGCACCATGCCGCCCTCGCCGGGCGGCTCCACCGTGATCCGCGGGTGCTGGTAGGCCGAGCCGTCGCTGAACGAGGTCAGCGCGCGCTTCATGGCGGGCAGCGCGTCGGCGCCCGAGTACAGCGACCGGACGGTCTCGCCGTTGATGACTCGCAACATGTCCGTGGGTCCTTTCAGCAAGGGTCAACAAGGGGTCAACAGGGGGCCAGTGGAACGGAGGGGCAGCAGGAGCGGGTGAACCGGCGGGTGCCGGGGTCAGAACGCGAAGCGGGACAGGTCGTAGCCGGTCCGCCCGTCGAGCGCCAGCTCCACGCAGGCCCGGCCGAGCAGCGGTATGTACTTGAAGCCCCAGCCCGCGCCGTGCACGACCAGGCGGCGGGCGCCGGGGACGGAGTCGGGGGCGTGGCCGAAGTAGAACTGCCGCTCGTGGTCCTTCGGCAGGGCGATCAGACAGGTGCCCGGGTGCAGCGGGTTCGGGTCGAGCGCGGGCATGTGCTCGGCGACCCAGTCGGCGGTGCGCTTCACATGGCGGGGCGCGGGCGTCCGGCTCGCGCCGTACGCGTCGTCGAACACGTCGACCTCGAAGTCCGGCGCCACCCGCACCAGGTCGCCCGTCGCCCACGGCAGCCGCCCGAACCCGTAGAACAGGTTGGTGTCCTCCTCGGTGGGCCGCTGGAAGGCGAACCACGTCGGGTAGTCGAAGTCCGGGTCCACGCACCGGAAGTACGCCGTGGCCATCTCGTACAGCTCGACGTCGAAGTCGATGCCCAGGGGGCGCAGCAGCGGCGCGGAGAACGCACCGGCGGCGACGATCACGTGGTCGGCGCGGTAGTGGCCGTGCTCGGTGCGCACGGTGACGCCGTTGTCGTCCGGCTCGATGGCGCGCACCGGCTCGCGGTCGCGGACCCGCGCACCGGCGGCGCGGGCCTGCTCGTACAGCAGCCACAGCGTGGCCCGCACGTCCACCATGCCGCCGTCGGGCTGGAAGAAGCCCTCGTAGTGCCCGGGCAGCCGGGCGAACCGGTAGCGCTCCTCGATGTCCTTGGCGGCCAGCCACTCGTACGGCAGGCCGAGCCGGTCCAGGACGGCGACGGCGGCGTTGACCTGCCCCTCGTTGGTGGAGGTCGCGGTGTCGCCGAACCAGAGGCTGCCGGTGCGGTGCACCAGGCGGCGGCCGCCCGCCTGCTCCAGCTCCGCCCACAGCGGCAGGGCCTCCACGGTGAGCCTCGCCAGGTCCTCCTGGGCGTACTGCAGCCGCCACTGCCGCTCGGCGCCGCCCGAACTGCCGTGCTCGTGCAGGATCTCGTACTGCTCCAGGACCAGCACCGAGTGGCCCCGGCGGGCCCCGGCGCAGGCCGCGGCGAGGCCGACCGGGCCGCCGCCGATGACGACGATGTCGTAGTGGGTGGGCCGCGTGCTCACGGAAGCGGTCATGCGATGTCCCTTCGTCGCTGGTCGTCGGCTGGTCGTCGGCTGCTGGTCGGCTGCTGGTCGGCTCCAGGTCAGCGGGGCCCGGCGGGCCCGCGCGGTGTCCGGGCGCGGGTCACGCGCGGGTGGCCTTGGCGAGGGCGCGGCTCACGGCGGCCGCGAGGAACTCCACCTGGCCGTCGGTGAGTTCGGGGTGGCAGGGCAGGTTCATGTGCTCGTGGAACCAGGCCTTCTCGGCGCGCGGGCAGTCGCCGAGGGCGCTTCCCCGCGCCCGCCACTCCGGCAGCAGGTGCAGCGGGAAGTAGCGCAGGTACGTCTCCACGCCCTCGGCGGCCAGGACGCGCACCAGCTCGTCGCGGTCCACGCGCCGGGAGTCCACGGAGAAGGTGAACAGGTGGTAGGCGTGCTCGACTCCCGGCGGCACGGACTGCACGCGCACGGTGTCGTACGCGGCCAGCTCCGCCGTCAGCCGCGCGGCCACCGCCCGCCGCCGCGCCACCAGCTCGGGCAGCCTGCCCAGCTGCACCAGGCCCATCGCCGCGGCGGCCTCGCTGAGCGCCGCGTTGGTGCCCGCGCGTCGCACCCGCAGGCAGTCGTGCGTGTACGCCTCGCCCGGATACAGCGCGCCGAACGGCGGCTCGCTCGACCCGGCGATGCCGCCCTCACGGGGCGTGAGGACCATGTCGGCCTGGTTGCCGCGCACCCGCCGCAGCCGCTCCGCCCAGTCGTCGCGGTCCGTGGTGACCATCCCGCCCTCGCCGAGGGTGGTGATGTTCTTGCTGGAGTGGAAGCTGAAGCAGCCGATGTGCCCGAGCGCGCCGGGCCTGCGGCCGTTCAGGGAGCTGCCGAGGGCGTGCGCGGCGTCCTCCACCACGGTCAGGCCGTGCTCGCGGGCCACCCGCATGACCGCGTCCATGTCGGCGGGCAGACCGCCGTAGTGCACCAGCAGGATCGCCTTGGTGCGCGGCGTGACGAGCGCGGCGACCCGCTGAGGGTCGATGTTCGCCGTGGCCGGGTCGACGTCGGCGAACCGCACCCGCACGTCCCGGTCGAGCAGCGGCTGGATCGTGGCCTGGTAGGTCTGCGGGGTGGTGATCACCTCGTCGCCCGGCTCCAGGTCGAGCAGGTGGATGGCCAGCTCCAGGGCGACCGTGCCGCTGGTCACCGACAGCGCGTGGCGCACCCCGACGTGCGCGGCGAACCGCTCCTCGAAGCGCTCCCTGACCTCGCCCGCGGACAGCGTGGCGCCGGAGAGCATCACCTCGCGCACGGCCGCGACGTCGCTCTCGTCCAGTCGGCTTCCGACACGTGAGTACGGCACTGTGTAGCGCGGCGGCGCGGCCGCCAGATTCGTCTCCATCATTCCCCAGTTCCCGACAGCGGGCGTGTGGCCGAGCGGTGCTCACCGCAGTTCCTCGGCGACCTCCTCCTCCGCCATGGCGTCGACCTCGGCGCGCACGGCCGCCTCGATCACGCCCGCCAGCTCGGCGACCGTGCGGTGCTCGAACAGCGCCCGCAGCGGCAGCCGCACGGCGAACGCCTCGTCGACGCGCGTGACCACCCGGGTGGCGAGCAGGGAGTGCCCGCCCCGGTCGAAGAAGTCGTCGTGGACACCCACGCCCGCGCCTTCCGCGAGGCCCAGGACCTCGTCCCAGATCTCGGCGACGGCCTCCTCGGTCGCCGTGCGCGGCGCCACCGCCTCCGTTCCCGACCACTCGGGCGCGGGCAGGGCCCGCCGGTCGACCTTGTCGCTCGCGGTGAGCGGCAGCCGGGCGAGGAACACGAACGCCGCCGGGACCATGTGCCGCGGCAGCGTGGCCGCGAGGTGCGCGCGCAGCTCGGCGGGGGCGGGCTCCGCCCCGCGCGGCACGACGTACCCCACGAGCTGCGGGCCGCCCGGCGAGTCCGCCGCCGTCACGGCCGCCGCCGCGACGCCCGGGTGGGTGAGCAGCGCGGCCTCGACCTCGCCGGGCTCCACGCGGTAGCCGCGGATCGCGAGCTGGTCGTCCGCGCGGCCGAGGAAGCGCAGCCCGCCCTCCTCCAGCCACAGCGCCAGGTCACCCGTCCGGTACAGGCGGGCGCCCGGCTCCCCGCCGAACGGGTCCGGCACGAACCGGCTCGCGGTCAGGGCCGGTTGGCCCACATAGCCGCGCGCCACGCCCGCACCGCCCAGATACAGCTCACCGGGCACGCCGAAGCCCACCGGGCGCAGCGCCTCGTCCAGGACGTACGCCGTGACGTGCGGGAGCGGTGCCCCGATGGGCGGCAGCTCCCAGGGGGCGGTCAGCTCACCGGTGGCCGTCGCCACCACCGCGTTCTCCGTGGGCCCGTAGTGGTTGACCACGGGCAGGCCCGCACCGGCGGCCGCCCGCGGGCGCAGCACGTCGCCGCCGGTCAGCAGGGCCCGCAGCGCGGTGGTGTCCGCGAGCGGCAGGTCGAGCAGGGCCTCCGCGAGCGGCGTCGGCGCGAAGGCGAGCGTGGTGCCCGCCGCCGCGAAGTGCTCCGCGAGCGCCTGAGGGGAGGCGACCGTGTCGTCGTCCGGCACGTCCAGGCAGGCCCCGGACAGCAGCGTCGGCCAGATCTCCCAGCCCGCCGCGTCGAAGGACGGGCTCGCCACCTGGCTGACCACGTCACCCGGCCGCAGCGCGTAGGTGGCGACGTGCCAGCGCACGAGGCTGAGCAGCGCGGCGTGCGGGACCGCGACGCCCTTGGGCTGCCCCGTGGAGCCGGAGGTGTAGACGACGTACGCCGCGCGGGCCCCGCTCCTCGGGTGCGGCGGCGCCGGGGCGGCGCGGTCCTCGGCGGCCTCGACGGCTCCGAGCAGCGTCGTGGAGTGCTCCTTCGGCACCAGGTGCGCCAGTTCGGGCACGGTCAGGACCGTCGCCGCCCCGGAGTCCGCGAGGAGGAAGGCGATCCGCTCCGGCGGCAGGTGCGGGTCGACCGGCAGATAGGCCGCGCCCGCCTTGAGGGTGCCGAGGAGCGCCGTGACGAGGTCGGCGCCGCGGGGCAGCAGGACCGCCACCACCGCTTCGGGGCCGTGGGCGGCGAGCGCGGCGGCGACGCGGTTCGCGCGGGCGTCGAGCCGCGCGTACGTCCACCGCTCGGCGCCGTGGGCGAGGGCGGGCGCGTCGGGGGTCTCGCGGGCCTGCCGGGCGAACGCCTCCGCGACGGTCACGGCGGCGCCCGCGCCCGCGGCGTGCCGTTCCTGGGGGCGCGCGACCAGGTCGAGCTCGGCGGGGCCGGTCATCGTCAGGGAGCGGACCGGCGCCTCGGGGGTGCGGACGACCGCGGCGAGCAGCGTCGCGTAGTGCTCGGTGACGCGCCGCGCCACGGCCTCGTCGAACAGGTCGGTGGCGTAGACGAGTTCACCGGCGAGCGTGCCGTCCGAGCGCGCCGTCAGGTGCATCTCCAGGTCGAAGCGGGTGACCGCGCCCGCGCTGTCGAACGGCGACACCTCCAGGCCCGCGGGCGTGAACGCGTCCAGGGCGTCCGCGTCGAAGAGCTGGAAGCACACCTGGACGACCGGGTTGCGCCCGAGGTCGCGGGGCGGCGCCAGCTCCTCCACGAGCTGCTCGAACGGCAGGTCCTGGTGGACGAACGCCGCGAGGGTGTCCTCGCGGACCCGGTCCAGGAGCTGGTCGAAGCGCGGATCGTCCGACAGGTCGGCGCGCAGCGGCAGCAGGTTCACGAAGAACCCGATGAGCCGGTCGAGGCCCGGCCGGTGGCGGCCGGACACGGGGCTGCCCACCACCACGTCGTCGACGCCCGCCGTCCGTGCGAGCAGCACCTGGAAGGCGGCAAGGGCCGTCATGAACGGCGTGGCCCCCCGGGACCTGGCGAGTTCGCGCAGGCCCTTGGCCGTCTCCCGGTCCACGTCGAAGGAGACCACCGCGCCCCGGTACGACGGCACGGGCGGGCGCGGCCGGGCGGTGGGCAGCTCAAGCGCCGCGGGCGCACCGGCCAGCGCCTCGCGCCAGTGCGCGAGGTGCTCGGCGGCGGCGTCGGCGGTGAGCGCGTCGTGCTGCCAGGCGGCGAAGTCGGCGTAGCGCAACGGAGGTTCGGCGACCTCCTGGCCCTCGTAGGCGGCCGCCAGCTCACGGCCGAAGAGCTGCCGGGACAGGCCGTCGAACACGGCGTGGTGGACGACGACGGCGAGGACGTGGTCGTCGTCGGCGAGCCGCAGCAGCGTGCCGCGCACCAGCGCCCCGCCCGCCAGGTCGAACGGGGCGACCGCGTCGCGCGCGACGTGCTCCTCGGCGGCCCGCAGCGGATCGGCGGCGCCGCCCAGGTCGACCACCGTGAGGGGCACGGCGGGCCCCGGCAGCAGGACGGGCTCGCCGTCGCGCTCGTCGAAGCGGCAGCGCAGCACCTCGTGCCGGTCCTGGACGCCGGTGAAGGCCCGGCCCAGCGCGTCGGCGTCCAGCGGCCCGCGCAGCCGGTGCGCGAACGGCACCAAGTAGGCGGGCAGGCCCGGCTGGAGGCGTTCGAGGAACCACAGCCGCCGCTGCGCGAACGACGGCCTGCGCGGACCCTCGCCGCTCCCGGCGGAAGCCACGGCGGGCGTCTTGGCCGTCGCCTCCCGTGTCGCCGCCTCCCGCGCCTCCGCCTCCCGTGCCGCCGCGACCGCGTCGGCGAGCCGCGCCACGGTGCGGTGCGTGAACATCACGCGCAGCGGCAGCTCCACGCCCAAGTCCCGGGCGACGCGGTGCAGCACCTCCACGCACAGCAGCGAGTGGCCGCCCAGGGCGAAGAAGTCGTCCCGGACACCGAAGTCCCGGTGGCCGAGAACCTCCGCCCACACCTCGGCGATCCGCGCGTCGACGGCGTGGCGCGGCGAGCCGTCCGCCGAACTCCGCTCGGGCGCGGGCAGCGCGCCCCGGTCGATCTTGCCGGTGGCGGTGGTGGGCAGCACCGGCAGCGTGACGAAGTCCCGCGGCGTCATGTGCGCGGGCAGCCGGTCGCCGAGCCAGTCCAGGAGCGCGTCCGTGTCGAGGCCCGGCGTCTCCAGATGGGCCACCAGCCGGACACCGTCGCCGCCGCCGGTGCCGTCGGCGAGCGCCGTGACGGCGGCGCGGGACACCGCCGGGTGCGCCTCCAGGACGGTCTCGATCTCGCCGGGCTCCACGCGGTAGCCGTGCACCTTCAGCTGGAAGTCGGCGCGGCCCAGGAACTCCAGGGTGCCGTCGGTGCGCCACCGGCCCCGGTCGCCCGTCCGGTACATGCGGGCCCCCGGCTCGCCCGCGAACGGGTCGGGCAGGAACGACGCCGCGGTCAGGTCCGGGCGCCCCAGATAGCCGCGCGCCAGCGGCGGCCCGGCGACGTACAGGTCTCCCGGCACCCGCGTGGGCATGGGGCGCAGCCGCTCGTCGAGGACGTAGATCCGCGCCTCGGAGACGGGCGCGCCGATGCCGGGCAGGGTCGGCCAGTGCGCCGCCGGTGGGCTCAGCCTGCCCGCGGTGACGACGTTGACCTCGGTGGAGCCCCACTGGTTGTCCACGCGGACGCCCAGGGCGCGGATCGCGTCCGTGATCACCAGGCGGTCGCCGGTGGTGATCACCTCGGTGAGCGAGCCCAGGCGCTCCGGGTGGCGCGCGGCAAGCTCGCCGAGGACGGCGCCGGGCAGCAGCACCGTGGTGATCCGGTGGGTCTCCACGAGCGCGGCCAGCCGGTCGGTGTCGTACCGGTCGCGCTCGTCGGCGAGGACCAGCGTGCCGCCCGTCCACCAGGTCGACCACATCTCGTAGGCGCACACGTCGGACGTCACCGGGAAGTACTGGAGGGCGACGGGGGCGGGGGCGTAGCGCTGCGCCGCCCAGTGCATCAGGCGGGCCGTGGGGCCGTGGTCCATCACCACGCCCTTGGGGCGGCCCGTCGAGCCGGAGGTGTAGACGACGTACAGCGCGTTGCGGGGGCCCGCGCGGTGCCGCCCGCCCGGCGGCGCGTTGGTCGGCGCGTCGAGGTCGGCCACCGTCGCGACCGGCACGGGCCAGTCGCCGTCGGCGGCGTCCGGGCCCGCGGTGACGACCAGCGCGGCCCCGGAGTCGGCGGCGAGCAGCCGCAGCCGCTCCGCCGGGTGGTCGGGGTCCAGGCCGACGGCGACGGCGCCCGCCTTGGCGATGGCCAGCAGCGTCAGCGGCAGCTCCGCCGTGCGCGGCAGGCACACCGCCACCCGGGTCTCCACGCCGATGCCGCGGCCGGTGAGCGCGGCGGCCATCCGCTCGGCCCGCTCGTCGGCCTCGCGGTAGGTCCACCGCGTGGCGCCCGCGACGAGCGCGGTGGCGTCGGGGGTGGCGCGGGCCTGCTCCTCGAACCGGCCGATCACGGTGGCCTCGGGGTCGACGCCGGTGAGCGCGCTGTCGTTGAAGCCGGTCAGCAGGCGGGCCCGTTCGCCGGGCGCGACGTCGACCAGCTCGTCCACGGGGCGGCCGGGGTCCTTCGCGACGCGGGCGAGCAGGGCCGCGTAGTGCTCGACGAACACGTCCATGGTGGCGCGCTCGAACAGGTCGGTCGCGTAGACCAGTTCGCCCGCGAGGCCGCCGTCCTCCTGCTCGGCCAGGCGCAGCTCGACGTCGAAGCGGGTGGTGCCGCCCTCCGGCACGATCCGCTCGGCCTCGGCGCCCTCCACGACCAGGCGGCAGTGCGGTGTGAACAGGTCGAACCACGCCTGCACGATCGGGTTGCGCCCCATGTCGCGCGGCGGGGCCAGCTCCTCCACGAGCCGCTCGAAGGGCAGCTCCTGGTGGGCGAACGCGTCCAGGGTGGTCTCGCGGACCCGGTCGAGCAGCTCGCCGAAGGCGGGCGCGCCGGACAGGTCGGTGCGCAGCGGCAGCGAGTTGACGAACAGGCCGATCAGGCCTTCGAGTTCGGGCCGGTCGCGCCCGGCGGCCGGGCAGCCGATCACCACGTCGTCGGTGCCCGCCCAGCGCCCCAGCAGCGCCTGGTAGGCGGCCGCCGTGGCCATGAACAGCGTGGCCTCGCGGGCCCCGGCCAGCTCGCGCAGGGCGCGCACCACGTCCGCGGGCAGGTCGAAGCGGATGATGTCCGCCCGGAACGACGGCTGGAGCGGGCGCGGCCGGTCGGTGGGCAGCTCCAGGGTCGGCGGGGCGCCGCCGAGCTTCGCGCGCCAGTACGCCGCGTGCGCGCCCGCGACCTCGTCGGTCAGGGCCCGCCGCTGCCAGGCCGCGAAGTCGGCGTAGTCCACCGGCAGCGGCGCGGGCTGCGGCGCCCCGGGCACGGTGCGGGCCCGGTAGGCGAGGGTCAACTCCTCCTCGAAGACCGGGATGGACACGCCGTCGAACACCGAGTGGTGCACGGTCACCTGAAGGACGTGGTCGTCCTCGCCGAGCCGCAGCACGGTGGGGCGCACCAGCGGGCCCCGGGCCAGGTCGAACGGCGTCTGCCCGCTGCGCTCGGTGGACTCCAGGGCGGCGCGCAGCGGATCGGGCTCGCCGCTCAGATCGCGGTGCTCCACGGCGATGTCCGCGCTGTCGGTGTACGCGATCCGGGGCGTGCCGTCGGCGCCCTGCTCGTAGTGGCTGCGCAGCACCGCGTGCCGGTCCAGGACCGCCCGCAGCGCCGCTTCGAGGGCGGGTACGTCCAGGGGGCCCCGGATGCGGTAGGTGGTGTCCGGCATGACGTACGCGATCAGGCCCGGCTGGAGCCGGTCCAGGAACCACAGTCGCCGCTGCGCGAAGGACAGCTGGGGCTCCTCGCCGTCGGGGCGGCGGGTGGGGGCGGTGCGGGCGAAGGGCACCGCGCCGCCGAGCGCGGCGGTGAGCCGCGCCACCGTGCGGTGGCTGAAGATCGCGCGCAGCGGCAGGTCGACGCCGAAGACCTTGCTGACGCGCGCGGTGACGCGGGTGGCGAGCAGCGAGTGGCCGCCGAGGTCGAAGAAGTCGTCGTGGACGCCGACGCGTTCCAGGCCGGTCGCCTCCGCCCAGATCCGCGCCATGGCGGCCTCCCGCTCGTCACGGGGCGCCGCGTAGTCGTCCGAGACACCGGACTCCCGGTCCGGCAGCGGCAGCGCCTTGCGGTCGAGCTTGCCGGGGCCGGTCAGGGGCAGCTTGGGCAGCGTCAGCACATAGCTGGGCACCATGTAGTCGGGAAGCAGACCCTCCAGGTAGGCGCGCAGCGCCGCGGTGTCCGGCGCGGTGCCCGCCGCCGGGACGACGTAGGCGGCGAGCCGCAGGTCGCCGCGGACGAGTTCGATGGGCACGACGGCGGCGTCGGTGACGTCGGGGTGCTCGCCGAGCAGGGCGGCGATCTCGCCGGGCTCGATGCGGTAGCCGCGGATCTTGACCTGGTCGTCGGCGCGGCCCAGGAACTGCAGCGTGCCGTCGTCGAGGCGGCGGGCGAGGTCGCCGGTGCGGTACAGGCGCGCGCCCGGCTCGGTCGCGAAGGGGTCCGGCAGGAACCGGTCGGCGGTCAGGTCCGGCCGGTTGAGGTAGCCCCGGGCGAGGCAGGCGCCGCCGACGTACACCTCGCCGGGGATGCCGACCGGCACCGGGCGCATCCGCTCGTCGAGCAGGTACACGCGGGTGTTGTCGATGGGGCTGCCCACCGGCGGGTCCACCGGCCAGTCCAGCGGGTCGCCCTCCAGCAGGTGCGCGGTGATGACGTGGGCCTCCGTGGGCCCGTACTGGTTGTCGACGCGGGCGCCGGGCAGCCGCTCGACGAGGTCGGTGATCTCCCGCGTGAGGTGCAGCTGCTCGCCCGCCGTGTGGATGTCGAGCAGCGGCGGCAGCGCCGGGCGGACGCTCGCGGCCTGCGCGATCTGCTCCAGGACCATCGGCGGGCAGAACAGCCGCCGGGCACCCGCGCCGATCATGGTGTCGAGCAGCTGGTCGGGGTCGCGCCGCTGGTCCTCGGTGACCAGGACGATGGCGCCGCCGTCCAGCCAGGTGGAGAACATCTCCTGGAACGAGATGTCGAAGTTGATGGCGGAGAACTGCAGTGTGGGGCCCGCCGTGCGGGCCCGGCCGAGCTGCCAGCGCAGCAGATTCAGCAGCGGACGGTGCGTCATCGCCACGCCCTTGGGGCGGCCCGTGGACCCCGAGGTGTAGATGATGTAGATCAGGTGGTCGGCGGTGGTGGCGCGCGGCGGGTCGGTGCGGGGGCGCCCGTCGGGGGCGGGCGGCTCGATGGCGGCGACGCCCGCGGGGAGGCGGTCCACGAGCCCGGGGGCGGCGATGACCTGCCGGGCCCCGGCGTCGTCGAGCATGAAGGCGACGCGGTCCTGCGGGTGCTGGGGGTCCAGGGGCAGATAGGCGCCGCCCGCCTTCAGGACGCCGAGGAGCGCGGCGACGAGTTCCGGGCCGCGCGGCAGCAGCAGGCCGACCACGGTTTCGGGGCCGACGCCGGTGTCCTTGAGCTGCCAGGCGATCTGGTTGGCGCGGGAGTTCAGCTCCCAGTAGGTGAGGCGCTCGTCGCCGAAGACCAGGGCCGTCGCGTCGGGGGTCCGGGTGACCTGCTGCTCGAACGCGCCGATGACCGTGGCGTCGTCGGGGTCCCGCTCGGGCGTGGCGGTGTCGTTCCAGCCGTGCAGGAGGCGGTCCAGCTCGGCGGGCGGCGCCATGGTCAGCTCGCCCAGCGGGCGCCTCGGGTCCTGCGCGACGGCGGTGAGCAGGGTGACGTAGTGCTCGGCCAGGCGCTCGGCCGTGGCCCGGTCGAACAGGTCGACCGCGTACACCAGATGGCCGCGCAGGCTGCCGTCGGCGTGCTCGACCAGGTGCAGCTCCAGGTCGAAGCGGGTGGTGTACCAGTGCGCGGGGAACTTCTCGGCGACCGTCCCCTCCAGCTCCAGGCGCACCCGCGGCGTGAACAGGTCGAACCAGGTCTGCGTGATGGGGTTGCGGCCGGTCTCGCGGGGCGGCGCCAGCTCCTCGACGATCCGGTCGAAGGGCAGCTCCTGGTGGGTGAAGGCGTCCAGGGTGGTGTCCCGCACGGCCTCGACGAGGTCCTCGAAGGACCGCCCCGGGTCCAGGCGGGGGCGCAGCGGCAGGGAGTTGACGAAGAAGCCGATCAGGTCCTGGAGTTCGGGCCGCTCGCGCCCGGCGGTGGGGCAGCCCACCACGACGTCGTCGGTGCGGGCGTAGCGGCCGAGGACCTCCTGGTAGGCGGCGAGCGTCGTCATGAACAGAGTGGCGCGGCGGCTGCGGGAGATCTCGCGCAGCGCGTCCACGACGGGCGCGGGCACGGTGAAGGAGGCGGTGCCGCCCCGGTAGGACGGCACGGGCGGCCGGGGCCGGTCGGTGGGCAGTTCGAGCACGGGCGGCGCCCCGGCGAGCCGCTCGCGCCAGTAGGCGACGTCGTCGGCGGTGGCCTCGGCGGACAGGGCCTCGCGCTGCCACGCCGCGAAGTCCGCGTAGTCCACGGTCAGCTCGGGCCAGTCGGGGGCGGTGCCGGTGAGCACGGCGCGGTAGGCGGTGCTCAGGTCGGCCTCGAAGACGCCGATGGACAGGCCGTCGAAGACGCTGTGGTGCACCGTCACCTGAAGGACGTGGTCGTCGGGGGCGAGCCGCAGCAGGGTGGTGCGCAGCAGGGGGCCGGTGTCCAGGTCGATGGGGGTGCGGGCGGCCTGGCGCACGAAGGCCCGCACGGCGGCGTGCGGGTCGGGCTCGGTGGAGACGTCCACCACGTCGAGCCGGGTCTCCTCGGGGTCGTCGAACACCAGGCGGGGCCCGGCGTCGCCGTTCTCGAAGCGGCTGCGCAGCGCCGCGTGCCGGGCGGTGACGGCGCGCAGGGCCGTGCGCAGCGCGTCGGCGTCGACGGGGCCGCGCAGCCGGTAGGTGGCGTCGGGCATGACGTAGGCGATGGCGCCGGGCTGGAGCTGGTCCAGGAACCACAGGCGCATCTGGGCGAACGACGGCTCGGCGGGGGCGCCCGGGGGCCGGGGGGCGAGTTCGGGTCCGGCACTGGTGGCGCGTCGCCCGCCCTTGAGGCGCTGGGCGAGCAGCGCGGCCTGTCCCGGAGTGAGCCGGGGGCGTTCGGCGGTCATGCGTCCTCCAGGTTCGTGTGCACGGCGAGGGGGGCTGCGGGGGTGGGGCGGTGGTTCAGCCGCCGAGGGACTGGCGCACGCTGAGCGGGGTGATGTCGGTCCACACCTCGCTGATGTGGGCGAGGCAGTCCTCCCGCGGGCCCGTGAATCCGGTGTCGGTCCAGCCGGGCGGCAATTCCTGGTCCACGGGCCAGATCGAGTACTGCTCTTCGTGGTTCACCACGACACGGTGACGCATGGGCCGTCCTCCCTTTTCGCTGGGGTCCGCTGGGTCCGCTGAGGTTCGCTGTGGTCCGCTGTGGGGAAAGGAGTGTTCTTTCGGGAATCCGCTGCGGGAATTTCTCAGACGATGTCGCTCAGGGGGTGTTTGGCAGTCGCTCAGTGGTCGCTTGGGGCGCCACGCGTGGCACGGCCGGGGGCCGGACTTCCGAAGATCGGGCGGGGTGCGTACGCGGAAGCCGTACCGACGCGGAGTGCGGAGCGGGCAATCTTGTGCGCCGGATGTGCCCGGTCCCGTTGACGGCGGGCACCCGTGGGCGCGGTCGAAGGGAATGCGAGAGGCCGAGGCGAATGCGGTGGGGGAGCGTCACGCCGTGACGGCGTGGGCCGCCCGCTTTTCCAGCCTGCCTCCTCGGACCTTTTGTCCTGCCCGTGCCGCGGCCCGTTTTCCCGGGCCGCTCGAAACGCGCTCACATCACGTCGCTCGCCGCGTTCCACCGCGCCATCAGTTCCAGTTCCTCGTCCGTGACGAGGGATATGTCTGACACACGCGCCGTGGGGTCGTCCGCCACCGCCGTGACGAAATTCAGCAGGTGCTCGGTGAACCACTCCATCGTCGTACGGTCGAAGAGGTCCACGGCGTAGACGACCCGGCCCGTGAGCCCCGCCCCGTGGTCCTGGACGTGACACTCCAGGTCGAAGCGGGTGCTGGCGGCCTCGCCCGCGAACCCCTCGACCTCCAGGCCCGTCAGGCGCAGCGCGCCGGGCTCCGTGCCCGTCTCGCCGGTCAGCAGGTTGAACAGCACCTGCACCAGCGGGGAGCGGCCGAGTTCCCTGGTCGGCGCCACGTGCTCGACCAGCTGGTCGAAGGGCAGCTCCTGGTGGTTCATCCCCTCAAGGACGGTCTCGCGGACGCGGGCGACGAGGTCCACGAACGGCGGGTCGTCGTCCAGGCGGGCCCGCAGCGGCAGGGTGTGCGCGAAGAAGCCGATCACGTTCTCCAGCTCACGGCGGTCGCGCCCGGCCACGGGCACCCCGACGAGCAGGTCGTCCATCGCCGCGTGGCGGCCGAGCACGGCCTGGTAGGCGGCGAGCACCACCACGAACAGGCTGGCGCTGTGGGCGCGGGCGAGGTCCCGCAGCCGGTCCGCCGTGGCGGCGGGCACCTCGAAGGCCACCGCGCCGGCGCGGTGCGAGGGCACCTCGGGGCGCGGGTGGTCGCCGGGCAGCTCCAGCACGTGCGGGGCGCCGTCCAACTCGGCGCGCCAGTGCTCCAGGTGGCCCCGCAGCCGCTCGGCGGTGAGGTGGGCGTGCTGCCAGGCGGCGAAGTCGGCGTACTGGAGCGGGGGTTCCGGCAGGTCGGGGGCGCGGCCCGCGCGCAGCGCGGCGTAGCACTCGGACAGCTCCCGCAGGAAGACGCCGAGGGACCAGCCGTCGAAGGCGATGTGGTGCACGGTCACGAGCAGGACGTGGTCGTCCGGCGCGAGGCGCAGCAGCCGGGCCCGCAGCGGGGAGCCCCCGGCGAGGTCGAAGGCGCCGTGCGTCTCCTCGTCGAGGATCGCGCGGGCCCGCGCCTCGGGGTCGTCCGCCGCGCTCAGGTCCTCGAAGGCGAGCGGGGGACAGGTGTCCTCGACGAGCTGGTAGGGCTCGCCCTTGTCGGCGGGGTAGCGGGTGCGCAGCGCCTCGTGGCGGCGGACGACGGCGGCGAGGGCGGCGTCCAGGGTGGCGTGGTGCACCTCGCCGCGCAGACGGTGGGCCAGCGGGATCGTGTAGGCGGCGCTGCCGGGCTGGAGGCGGTCGATGAACCAGATGCGGCGCTGCCCGAAGGAGAGTTCGGGGCGCTCGGCGCGGCGGGCCTTGGCCAGGGAGCCGGTCCTGCGCGCCCGCCCGGCCAGGCGGCGGCGCAGCAGCTCCTCTCGGTCGCCCTTCACGTCCCCTCCTCTGCGCGCGGCGCGTCAGGGAAGAGGCCGCCCGGGCGGTGTTTTCCTCGCAACGTAGAAAACTCCCAGGAAGATGGTCACGAACCCCTAGGGAAAGCACTGTTTAGGGTGCCCCGGCAGATCATCGGGGCCATGAGCGCCTGTCATCGGATCACTGTCGTGAGATCACTTTCATGGCATCACTGTCATGGGATCAAAAAACCGGCACGTCGCTCGGTTCGGGCCGGTGACGGTGAGAAGTCCGGGCAAGAATCATCAAGTTGTCGATACATCCGGCGTGTTTGCGCCGGTTTCCACGAGGATCGCTTGCTGAGAAGGACTACTTGCTTACAGTTGGCGTGACAGCTCGGCCATTCTGTGCAGTTGCCAGCAACACTGTCAACAGGACACCAGTAAACGGAGGTTAACCCTCCAGATTAAGTGTTCAAGTCATGGCAGACCGGACCTCTTCGTGCGAGAGCGCACCTTGCTGTCGCCCTTGGATGAGACCAAGTTCACCCTGTCGCCCCCGGCCCGACGAAGACGGCGCCCTCAGGGAAAGCGCCACGCTTGACAGCCTTTCACGGACTGGTCCAAGCTTTCGTGGTCCCGTGATCAACACCGACTTCCGCGGCGAGGTTTCGGAGTCGGAAGCCCCACATCACCACCCGCTGGTACGGCTCGCCCCCCTTATCACGCAGGACCCACGCCGGGCCGGGCGCGGCACATTCGGCCCCCGGTCGCGGCGAGTTCGCTACGCACCTCGCTCCACCTCCCTGTTCCCCCTCCTCGTCGCTCCTCGTCACTCCACGTCGCTCCTCCGCACCGGTCGCCGGAAGACGCCGTCGCGAAGGGCGACGCGAAGGGCGACACGCACGCGAAGGGCAGCAGAGAACGTCAAGGCCGCGCACAGAACCCGAACCGACGAGGAGGGTGTCCCGCCATGAAGGGCTATCCCGCTGACCCGGATCCCTATCCGAACTACCGCTGGCTGCGGGAGAACGCCCCCGCCTGCCCCATGGGCGGCGACACCGACGCGGACTCCACCTGCTTCGTCACCTCCTACGACCTGGTGCGCGCGGGACTGCTCGACTCCCGGCTCAGCGCCGACCCGCGCAACGCCGCGGGCGCCGACCCCCTCGCCCCCGCCGACCGCAGCGTCCTGGACACCGACCCGCCGGACCACGGGCGGCTGCGCCGGGTCGTCAACCCCGCGTTCAGCCTCAGCGCCGTCGACGCCCTGCGCCCCGGGATCGCCCGCGCCTGCCGGGAGGCGATCGCCGCGTTCGCCGGGCGCGGCCGGGCCGATCTGATGGCCGAGTACGGACTGGTCGTCCCCGTGGCCGTGATCCACGACATCCTCGGCGTGCCCCCCGAGGAGCGCGCGGACCCGGCGGAGTTCCTGCACCGCTTCTGGTGGGCGGCCGCGGCCCGCGAACCGGACCCGGAGGCCGCCGCGTTCGTGGAGGAGTACGTCACCGGCATCATCGACCACAAGCGCGCCCACCCCGGCAACGACGTGACCACCGCGCTGCTCCGCGCCCTCGACACCGGGGAGCTGCGCGACGAGTCCGAGCTGCGCGGCATGGTCACCGCCGTCCTGGGAGCCGGGCACATCACCACGGTCCCGCTGGTGTCCGCGGGCATCGTGCGGATGCTCCAGCACCCCGAGCAGCTGGCGCGGGCGACGGCGGACCCGGAGCGCTGGCCGGACGTCGTGGAGGAACTGCTGCGGTACGACTCGGTCATCCAGGTCGCCAACAACCGCTACGCCCTGGAGGACATGGCCGTCGGCGACGTGCCCGTGCCCAAGGGCGGCACGGTCCTGCTGTCGTTCGCCGCCGCCAACCGCGACCCGGCGCGCTTCGCCGACCCCGACGTCTTCGACATGGACCGGCCCCGCGGCGGCCACCTCGCCTTCGGGCACGGCACCCACTTCTGCCTGGGGGCGCACCTCGGCCGGGCCGAGGCGGAGATCGCCCTGCGGACACTGTTCGAGGAACTGGGGGACATACGGTCCGACATCCCCCTGGAGGAGGTCGTGTGGAGCTTCGGCCCCCTGCTGCGCGGCCCGGCGGCCATCCCGGCGACCTTCACGCCGAAGGAGCGCGCATGAACGGCACGACCCCCGTCGTATCCTTCGCGGACCGCCCCACCGTCGTCGCCCGGTTCGAGGACCGCGTACGCCGCCACCCCGACGCCCCCGCCCTGATCAGCGGCGCCGAACGACTGTCGTACGCGGAGCTGAACGCGCGCGCCAACCGCGTCGCCGCGGGCCTGCGGGCCCGGGGCGTGCGCGCCGAGTCCCGCGTCGGACTCTGCCTGGAGCGCACCGCCGACCTGCCGGTGACCCTGCTCGGCATCGCCAAGTCGGGCGCCGCGTACGTCGCGCTCGACCCGCAGCACCCGCGCGAGCGCCTGGCCCTGCTCGCCGACAGCTCCGGTGCCGCCTGCGTCGTCACCGAGCCCGACGCGACCGCCGACTGGCCGGTCCCGGCGGTGACCGTCAAGGAACTCTCCGGCGCGCCCGGCGCCCTGGACACGGACCCGCCGCTCGCCGCCGGTCCCGGCAACGCCCTGTACGCCGTGTTCACCTCCGGCTCCACCGGGCGCCCCAAAGCGGTGGTGATGGAGCACGGACCCACCGCCCGCCTGATGGAGTGGACCAGCCGCCGCTACCGCCTCGACGGCGTGGTGCTCCAGTACTTCCCCGTCACGTCCGACGTGTGCGGCTACGAACTCCTGTCCGCCTGGTGGTCCGGCGGCTGCGTGGTCCTCGCCGAGGAGACCGACCGCTTCGACGTCACCGCCCTCGCCGAACTGATCCGGCGCCACCAGGTGGACACCGTGCTGCTGCCCGGCGCCGTCCTGGAGGAACTGGCCCGGCACGCCCGGCGCCACCCCGCGAGCGTGGCGAGCGTCCGCCAGATCGTGACGACCGGCGACCGGCTGACCGTCGGCGAGCACCTGCGGGCGATGTGCGCGGACCTCGGCGACGGACTCGTCCTCGACAACCAGTGGGGCTCCACCGAGGTCAACGTCGTCACGGCGCTGCGCCTCCAGGCCCCGCCCGACGACTGGCCCACCACGCCGTCCATCGGCTCACCCGTGTCCGGCGGCAAGATCCACGTACTCGACGAGCGGCTGCGCAGGGTGCCGGTCAACGTGCCCGGGGACCTGTACGTCGGCGGCGGCCAGCTCGCGCGCGGCTACCTGGGCCGCCCGGACCTGACGGCCGCCGCGTTCCTGCCCGACCCGTTCACGGACACCCCGGGCGGGCGCATGTACCGCACGGGCGACCGGGGGCGGTGGCGGCCCGACGGGACCCTGGAGTTCCTGGGGCGCGCCGACTTCCAGCTGAAGATCCACGGCTACCGCGTGGAGCCGGGCGAGATCGAGGGCGTGCTGCGCGACCACCCGGCCGTGGCCCGGGCCGCCGTCACCGCCCGCACCACGGACGCCGGGGCCCGCCTCACCGCGTACGCCGCGCCCCCGGCGGGCGAGGAACTGCCCACCGCCGACGCGCTCCTGGACTTCCTGCGCGCCCGGCTGCCGCACCACATGGTGCCGCACGCCTGCGTCGTCCTGGAGCGGCTGCCGTCCACCGCGACCGGCAAGGTCGACCGCAAGGCCCTGCCGGAGCCCCGCGACGAGCGGCACGAGCCCGCGCCGCCCCGGGACGAGACGGACCGCCGGATCATCGCCATGTGGGAGGAGGTCCTGGGGCGCACCGGCATCCGCCTCCACGACAACTTCTTCGACCTGGGCGGCCACTCGCTGCTCATCCCGCAGGTCGTGCTGCGCGTCAACCGCGCGTTCGGCGTCTCGCTGTCGCTGCGCACGCTGTTCCGCTCGCAGACCGCGCGGGCGCTCGCGGACGAGGTGCGGGCGGCCCGCGAGGCGACCACCACGACCGCCGCCACCGCCGCCCCCGCGACGGCCCCCCAGGCGACCCCCTCCGCCACCCCCACCGCCCAGGAGGCCCCCGATGGACGTCGTTGACCGGTTCCACCGGCAGGTGGAACTCACCCCCGACGCCGTGGCCGTCGTCGGCGACGACGGCCACCGCACCACCTACCGCGCCCTGGACGCCCGCGCCAACCGCCTCGCCCACCAGCTGCGCGCCCGCGGAATCGGCGCGGAGGACGTCGTCGGCTGCTGCCTGCCGCGCGGCGTGGAGGCGATCACCGGACTCCTGGCGATCATGAAGGCCGGTGGTGTCTACCTGCCGCTCGACGGAACCTATCCGCACGACCGGCTCGCCCGCCTGGTCGCCGTGTCCGGGGCGCGCCTCGTCCTCGGACCGGAAGGCTTCGGCGCGCCCTCGCTGCTGCCCGACCTCTCCGGCCCGCCCGGACCCGGGACCGACGCCGAGTCCGCCACCCCGCCCGAGCGGCACGCGTCGCCGGACCGGCTGCTGTGCGTGATCTTCACCTCCGGCTCCACCGGGCGGCCCAAAGGCATCGGCCTGCCCGCCCGGACGCTCGCCAACGTCGCGGACTGGGCCCTGCGCGTCCCCAACCCCCGCGTCTGCGCCCAGTTCTGCTCCCTCGGCTTCGACATGTCCCTCCAGGAGGTCTTCGGCGCGCTGCTCGCGGGCGGCAGCCTCGTCACGGTGACCGAGGAGCGGCGCAAGGACCCCTTCCTGCTGCTCGACCTGCTCGCCCGCGAGCAGGTCGAGCGGCTCTACCTCTCGCCGAGCTTCCTGCGCCAGCTCGCGGGCGCCCACCTGAGCGCGCCCGACCGGCCCCGGCTCGCCCTGCGCGAGATCATCGCGGCGGGCGAACCCCTGCGGGTCACCGAGGAGGTGCGCCGCTTCCTCGCCGAGACCGGCGCCACCCTGGAGAACCAGTACGGGCCCTCGGAGACCCACCAGGCCACCGCCAACCCCCTGCCCGGCCCCGCCTCCGACTGGCCCGCCGACCCCGCCCTCGGCGCCCCCATCACCGACGTCACCGTCCACCTCCTCGACGACCGGCTGCGCCCCGTCGACGAGGGCGAGGTGTACATCGGCGGGCGCGGCGTCGCCCGCGGCTACGTCGGTCAGCCCGGCCTGACCGCCGAGCGGTTCGTGCCCGACCCGTTCGCCGCCGCGCCCGGCGCGCGCATGTACCGCACCGGCGACCGCGCCCAGCGCACCCCGCGGGGCCTGGCGTTCGTCGGGCGCGTCGACGACCAGGTCAAGGTGCGCGGCTTCCGCGTCGAGCCCGCCGAGGTCGAGGCGGCCCTCGCCGGACACCCCCGGGTGCGCGAGGCCGCGGTGCTCGCGCGCCGCACCCCCGAGGGCGCCTGGCGCCTCGACGGCTACGCGGTCGCCACGGAGAGCCCCGCCGCGCTGCGCGCCTACCTCAGCGAGCGGCTGCCCGAGCACATGGTCCCCGCCACGCTCCAGGCCCTGGAGAAACTGCCCCTCAACCAGAACGGCAAGGTCGACCGGACCGCCCTGCCCGCTCCGGACGACCTGCGCCCCCAGACGCCGTACACCGCGCCCGACAACGACCAGGAACGCATCCTGTGCGACGTGTTCGCCGACGTCCTGGACGTCAAACGGGTCGGCGTCGACGACGACTTCATGGAGCTGGGCGGCAACTCGCTGCTCGCGGCCCGCGTCGTCACCCGCGTCTTCACCGAGTTCGGTGTGCGCCTGCCGGTCAGCCTGGTGTTCCGGGAGGCGACGGTGCGCGCGCTCGCCCGGGCCGTCGAGGACGCCATCCTCGCGGAGATCGAAGGGCTCGACCCGGCGGAGGTCGACGCCCTGATCGCACCGGAGCGCGACACATGAGCACCGCCGCCCGAAGACCCGGGGCCGCCGGAGGATCCGGCCACCGCACGGCCGCGGCCCGCACCCGGGCCCACGTCACCGCTCACGTCACCACGGGGAGGCGCCCATGCGCGTCGGAGTGCTGATCCTGCCCGCGCAGTCCTGGAGCGAGTCCGCCGCGCACTGGCGGGCCGTCGACGCCATGGGCTTCGACCACGCCTGGACGCACGACCACATCGGGTGGCGCGACCTGCTCGACCAGACCTGGTACGCGGCCCTGCCCACGCTCACCGCGGCGGCCGCCGTCACCAGCCGCGTGCGCCTCGGCACCCTGGTGTGCACGCCCAACTACCGGCACCCCGTCACGCTCGCCAAAGAGGCCGTCGCCCTGGACGACATCTCCGAAGGGCGCATGATCCTCGGCATCGGGGCGGGCGTCGACGGCCCCGACGCCCGGGTGCTCGGCGAGCCCCCGCTGGACGCCCGCACCCGGACGGCCAGGTTCGCCGAGTTCACCGAACTGACGGACCGTCTGCTGCGCCAGGACGTCACGGACTTCACCGGGCGGCACTACCGCGCCGAAGCCGCCCGGATGATCCCCGGCTGCCGCCAGCGGCCCCGCCTGCCGCTCGCGGTCGCCGCCACCGGGCCCCGCGTCATGCGCACCGCCGCACGCCACGCCGACATCTGGATCACCAACGGCACCTCCCCGAAGCCGGGCCTGCGCGCCGCCGTAGTGGACACCGCCATCGTGCGCGAGCAGCTGGAACGGTTCGACGAGGCGTGCGCGCGCGAGGGCCGCGACCCGGCGGAGGTCGACCGGCTCGTCTACCACGGCGACCGCACGCACTCCGCGCTGACGTCCGCCGACGCGTTCGCCGAACTCGCCGGGCGCTACGCCGAACTCGGCGTCACCGACCTCGTCGTGCCGTTCCCGCGCACCGCCCCGCCGCACCAGGCCGACCCCGCCGTCCTCGAACGGATCGCCACCGACGTCCTGCCCGCGCTGCGGGCGCGGCACCGAACAGAAGGGTAAGTCCCATGTCCGACGCCCACCCGGAACACCTCGGCACCGTCCGCAACGCGCTCACCCACTACCACGCCGGTGTGCTGGCCGCCGCCCGCCGCCTCACCGAACTGCGCGACCCCGCCGCCCCGCCCCCGGTGCCGCTGGCCCCGCCGGAGCCCGACGCGGCGTACACCCGCTTCACCGACGTCACCGACCTCGTCCTGTCCCGGCTCGACGAGGAGCTGTACCTGCTCGACCTGATGCGCAGCCCCGGCACCCGCACCACCAAGGCGTTCGCGTCCCTGACCATGGTGGCGCGCGCGGTGGCGCACATCCGCCGCACCGGCGAGCGCGTCATCTTCCTCACGCCGACCTCCGGCAACAAGGGCAGCGCCCTGCGCGACGCCGTCGCCCGCGCCTACGCCACCGGCTTCGCGACCCCCGACGAACTGCGCGTCGTCATGGTCGCGCCCGCCGCGTCCACCGCCAAGCTGCGTGGCGGCCCCCTCTCCGACGACCCCGCCCTGCGCGCCGCCAACCCGCTGGCCCTGGCCGACGTCGACACGCCCGCCGGAGTGAAGGACCTCGCCAAGGACGTCGTCGACCACTACGCCGATGACGCCCTCGCGGGCACCGGATTCCGCTGCTGGTACACCCTCGACCTCGACAACTACCGCGTCGCGGACTCCGTGCGCGCCTACGCCGAGGCCGAACTCCTGCCCCTCACCGAGGACTCCGCGCCCCGCTGGCACGCGCACGCCGTCTCCAGCGCCTACGGACTGCTCGGCTACCACCTCGGCCACCGGATACTCACCGACGGCCACTACCCGGACCTGCCCGCACCCGCCCGCCACCCCGGCTTCTTCCTCGTGCAGCAGCTCGCCACGCCCGACATGGTGGTCAGCGCCCTCGGCCGCGCCGTGCCGCACTACACCCGCGACGGCGAGACCGGCCCCTGGCGGCAGTCCGGCGACGACGCGGCGTTCCCCGCCGTCACCGACGACCCCGCCGAGGTCATCGACCCGACGTTCTACACCAAGAACCCCGTCACCTCACGCGAGATGGACCCGCTGATCCACCAGCACGGCGGCGGCGGGATCGTGGTGTCGCGGCGCGAGTGCCTCGACCGCTTCGACCGGGTCCGCGACCTCGCCGCCCGCGCGGGCCTCACCATCGTCGAGGACCCCGCGCGGATCCGCGAGTGGTCCCTGGTCAAGGCGCTCACCGGCATCCTGGTCGGCCGCGAGCGCGGCCTGATCCCCCCGGGCACCGACGTCGTCCTGCACGCCTCCGGCTACTACACCGACGACACCATCCCCCCGCTGCCCGTCGAGCACACCGAACCGGTGCGCACCGCACCGGAGCTGGCCAAGCTCCTCACCGCAGCGGCGAGTGCATGACGGCGACCGAGGACCGGCGCCCGAGCCGGACCGGCGACCACACCGGCGGCGGGCCCGCCCGCCGCCGGGCCGAGGAGTGGCGCTACCGCTGGCACAACAGCACCGACCCCCGGCTCGTGCGCCTGCACCACGCCGTCGACACCTGCGCCGCCCTGCGCCCCGAGGTCACGGTCTCCCACCCCGAGGGTGCCGACGCCGGTGCGCTCACCCTCGCCTACGCCGGGATCGGCGCCGGACTCGACCACGTGCTGCCCTTCCTGGAGGAGCGGCGCGGCCCCACCGCGCGCCGCGAGAGCCGCCGCACCACCTGGGCGGACCTCGCCGCGCGCGGAGTGCCCGAGGCGGACCTGCTCGCCGTGGGCTGCCCCGCGGGCCGGACGTTCCGCCCGCCCGCGGCACAGCCCACCGTCGTGGCGCCCTTCCGCGTCGGCCTGGTCGTGCCCCTGGACACCGCACCGGTCACCTCCCGCCTGTCCCGCAAGGCCCGCCAGCAGTACCAGCGCGAACAGCGGGCCCTGGACCGCGACCTCGAAGTGGCCACCGCACACGCCGACTTCACCTACTTCTACGACCGGATGCACCGGCCCACCATGAGCCGCAGGCACGGCGCCGCCACCCGCTCCGTGCCCCGCGCGGCCGCCTGGCACAGCCTGTTCCGGCACGGCGTGCTGTTCTTCCTGCGCGAGCACGGCGAGCGCGTCGCGGGCATGCTCTGCCGCCTGGAGCCCGACACGCTCGTCCTGCGGCTCGCGGGCGTCCTCGACGGCTCCGAGGACCGCTACCGCTCCGGCACCTACGTCGCCCTCTACGTGGCGATCCTGGAGTGGGCCCAGCGCGCGGGCCTCGCCCGCGTCGACCTGTCCGGCGCCGAGCCCTTCCTCAGCAAGGGCATCGTCCAGTTCAAACGCAAGCTCCACCCGCACATCGCGCCGCCCGCCAACCACTTCACGGGCAAACGGCTGTGGCTGTGCGTCCGCCGGGACACCCCGGCCGTGCGGGACTTCCTGGTCGCCAACCCCGTCCTCGCCCTGGAGCGGGACGGGCTGCGCGCCACGTACTTCCACGACCGCGAGCGGCCGCCGCGCACGGCCCTGCAGTGGCGCACGGGCGGTGTCCTGGGCGCCACCGAGGTCGATCTCGACGTGTTCCTGAAAGGACTGCCATGTGCGGAATCGCGGGCTGGGTCGGCTTCGCCCGGAACCTGAGGACGGAGCGGCCCACCATCGAGGCCATGACGGCGACGCTCAGCAGGCGCGGCCCCGACGCCGGTGACGTCTGGACCGCCCCGCACGCGGCGCTCGGCCACCGCAGGCTCTCCGTCGTCGACCTGGAGGGCGGACGGCAGCCCATGCGGGCCGAACGCACCCCGGGCGGGCCGCCCGTCGTCCTCACCTACAGCGGCGAGGTCTACAACTACCGTGCCCTGCGCGCCCAGTTGCGCTCCCGAGGGCACCGCTTCACCACCGCGTCCGACACCGAGGTGGTGCTGCGCGCCTACCTGGAGTGGGGCGCGGGCTTCGTCGACCACCTCGTCGGCATGTACGCCTTCGGCATCTGGGACGCCGAGCGCGAAGAACTGCTCCTGGTCCGCGACCGGCTCGGCGTGAAGCCCCTCTACTACCACCCGCGCCCCGACGGCGTCCTGTTCGCCTCCGAGCCGAAGGCGCTCCTCGCCCACCCGGAGTTCCGGGCCCGCACCCGCCTGGAGTCGCTCCCCGTCCTGTTCAACCCCCGGCTGCTGATGCCGGGCGAGACCGCCCTGACCGACCTGTACCAGGTCCCGCCCGGACACCTGGTCCGCGTCGACCGCTCCGGCACGCACTCCACCCCGTACTGGCGGCTCGTCAGCCGCGAGCACACCGACGACGAGGCCACCACCGCGAGCCACGTCCGCGACCTGCTCACCGGCATCGTCTCCGAGCAACTCGTCGCCGACGTGCCCACCTGCACCCTGCTGTCCGGCGGACTCGACTCCAGCGCGGTCACCGCGCTCGCCGCCGCCGAACGGCCCGACCTGGCCACGTACTCGATGGACTTCCAGGACGCCGCGGCGGACTTCCGGTCCACCCCGCTGCGCCCGGAGCGCGACGCGCCGTTCGCGCACGCCGCCGCCGCGCACCTGGGCACCGACCACACCGAGGTCCTCCTGGACCCGGCCCGCCTCGCGGACGCCGTGCCGGACGCGCTCGCCGCGCGCGACCTGCCCACGCTCGGCCAGTTCGACACCTCCATGTACCTGCTGTTCGCGCGGATCCGGGAGCGCTTCACCGTGGCCCTGTCCGGGGAGGCCGCGGACGAGGTGTTCGGCGGCTACCCCTGGTTCTTCGACCCGGCGACCGTCCGCGCCGACACCTTCCCCTGGCTGGGCAACGGCCCCCGGCTCACCGACTGCCTCGCCCCCGACGTGCGCGCCCGGGTAAGGCCCGAGGACGACGAGCACGACCGCTACACCACGCTCCTGGCCCGCGTGCCCCGCCTGGACGGCGAGTCGGGCCTTGAGGCACGCATGCGCGAGGTGCTCCACCTGAGCCTCCAGGGCCCGCTCTGCTACCTCCTGGACCGCAAGGACCGCATGAGCATGGCCGTGGGCCTTGAGGTGCGGGTGCCGTTCTGCGACCACCGGCTCCTCGAGTACGTCTGGAACGTGCCCTGGAAGATGAAGACCGGCGACGGCCGCGAGAAGAGCGTGCTGCGCGCCGCCGTCGCCGACCTGCTGCCCGAGGGCATCCTCCAGCGGCGCAAGAGCGCCTACCCGGCGACGTTCTCACCCGCCCACGGCGAGCGGGTCCGCGGCGAGCTGGACGCGCTCCTCGCCGACCCCGCCTCGCCGCTGGCCCCGCTGCTCGACGCGGACGCGGTACGGCGCCTCGGCGGGCGCAGCGGGCCGATGATGGCCGTCGCCGACACGCTGCACCTGCTGCTTCCGCTGATCGAGGTGGACCGCTGGATGCGGGCCTACGACGTCGTGGTGGAGTGACCGGCGAGCGTGTCCGCCCGGTCGAGGTGGTCGCGCAGACCGAGCAGCTCCCACCGCTGGAGCGCGAGCGGCACATTGCCCTCCTGCCACAGACGGCGGTGGAAGGCGGCCAGGTCCAGATCGCCGGGCAGCTGCGCGAGCAGCTCGTTGATCTGGGCCTTGCCCACCTGGTAGCTCAGCGCCTGGCCCGGGTTCCCGGCGAAGAACACCGCCTCCTCCCAGGCCGTCGCCCGGTCGCCGAGGACCGCATCCAGCCGGTCCGCGGCCTCCTCGATGGTCAGCTCGCCCGCCGCGAGGCCCACGTCGACCTCCGCGCGCCGCGCCCGCAGCCGCAGGAACCCGGCGATCATCAGCGCGCTGTGCGGGGCGTCGTCGAACAGGCCCGCCGACAGCAGCAGCTCCTCCTGGTGGAAGGCGACGCCCTCGTTGGGCGTGGAGTCGTAGAACCTCCGCCGTACGGGGTTGGGGTGCTCCCACGCCAGGGCGAGCTGCTGGGCGTGCACCCCCTCGTGGCAGATGCCGAGCCGCGGGTCGAGCGCGTCCGCGTACGGGAAGTACGGCAGACCGGGTCCCGGCTCGGGGACGTACCGCACGGCCTGCGCGCGGGGCCGGGTGATCGAGGTGAGGTCGTCGCACACGCCGAGCCAGGTCAGCGGCGCCAGCTGGGCGGGCATCGGCACGAACCGGTAGGGCCGCAGGTCCTCGGGGGCGTCGAAGAGGCCGCGCTCGGCGAGGAAGGCGCGCATCTCCCGCTCGGCGGCCTCCTGGCGGGCGATCTGCTCGGCCGCCGTCCGGGGCAGCGCGGCGGGCGGCAGGTCGCGGTGGCGGGCCCGCAGCACCCGCTCCAGGACCGTGGCCCGGTCCCACTCCTGCCGGGCCAGCTCCCGGATGCGCTCCGGCCGGTGGGGGAGCAGCGCCACCCGGTGCAGCAGCACGTCCAGGCCGTCGCCGGTGGTCACGC
The DNA here is from genome assembly GCF_049542095.1 of Streptomyces sp. G45. Taxonomy (NCBI): domain Bacteria; kingdom Bacillati; phylum Actinomycetota; class Actinomycetes; order Kitasatosporales; family Streptomycetaceae; genus Streptomyces; species Streptomyces sp. G45. The sequence continues at coordinate 8,832,140 of NZ_JBMUZU010000001.1, forward strand.
GGTCCGCGAAGCCGCCGTCGGCCTCGGCCAGCCACTCCCGGTAGCCGACGAGCGCCCGCACGGCCGTCTCGGTGGCCTCGGGCAGCGCGCCCGCCTCCGGGGCGGGCAGCAGCGGCGCCAGCGCCCGCATGCTCGCCGTCAACCGCTCCGGTACGCGGTCGAGTTTGCGCACGGCCGAGCGGGCGAACGGCCGCTCCGCGTGCCCCGTGAGGTGCTGCCGCGCGTGGCGCAGCGTCTCGGGCACCCGGCGCAGATGCCGCAGCACCGCGTCGGCGCGCTCCCCGGTGAACGGCCGCTGGTCGAGCAGCACGCAGTACAGCGGGCCCAGCGTCTGGTCGACGTAGAAGCACGGGTTGCGCTGCCAGCCGCGCTGCTGGTCCAGCTCCCAGCGGGCCCGCGCCACGGCCGAGCCGAGCAGCCGGGCGTCCACGCCGTCCGGGAGCCGCGCCAGCTCCCGCTCGAACTCGCCGAGGACGCGGCCCCGTTCGGCGACGGCGGCCGGTGACCAGTCGGCCACCCACCCCGGGGGCCGCTCCACCCTCGGCAGGTCGTCCCCGGAGTCGGGCTGGGTCTCCTCCCGCCAGGCCCAGAACCTCTTGGCCAGACTGGCCAGATCGACGGTCCCGTTCACGGTCCTCCTCTCCCCGGTCACCCGGCGGCCGGTCAGCGGATCTTGGCTCCGTACACCTTCTCGACGGTCAGGGTCAGCAGCACCCGGCGGTCGGAGACCATCACCGAGCGGTACTCGTCCCAGTCCGGGTGCTCCCCGGCGGCGGCGCGGTAGTAGTCCACGAGCGCGTCCACCTCCGGGCCGTGCGGGTCGGTGCCGGGACCGCGCAGGGAGACGGTGCCCTCGGCGGTGGCCCAGGCCCAGCCGTCGGGCCGGGTGACTTCGAGGGCGGCCCGCGGATCGCGGCGCAGGTTGGCCGTCTTCACCAGGCCCTCCCGGGTGGAGACGTACAGCAGACCGGCGTCGCGGTCGTAGAAGGGCGTGACGGGGGAGAGGTGGGGGCGCCCGTCGGCCTTGAGGGTGGCGAGGACGCCGAGACGGGACTCGGCGAGCAGGGCATGCGGGTCGAACGCGGTGGTGGCCATGCCTGTGGGCAAGTCCCGTGGAGCGCCGTGTATTCCCGCACGGGCGCGGTCGGCCGCTCGCGGCCGCGTACGCTGGCGGGGTGGGGAACGTGTTCGGCGGCGGCGGGCTGAGCCTCGACCTGTCCAACGGCGCGACGGACGTGTTCGTCGACGCCCTGGCCCTCGCGGTCTCCGAACTCGCCGACCACGAGTGGGACTTCCGCTTCGCGGCGCTCCTGACCTGGCAGAACCAGGACGTGCTGGGCCGGGGCTTCGTCGGCTTCGACCTGGAGGACGTCGACTGGGGCGCCACGCCCCCGGAGCGGGCGCGGGCCAAGGACTTCGTGCTGCGCGCCACCGCGCTGGCGAGGGCGGGCCACCGCCGGGCCGAGCTGGGCTACGAGGCGCCGTTCGCCGACGGCTACCTGGACCGGTTCCGGGCCATGGTCGAGTCCTTCGAGCCGTCCGCGCACACCCCGCCCGCCGGGCGCTTCCCGTCGGCCGACGAAGGCGCGGTGGCCTCCTGCGTGCGGCACCGGGTGCTGAGCGCGCTGCCGCACTGGCAGGGGTGCTTCCTGTGCACCCGGCGATAGCGCCGGGGACAGCACCCTGTTGCGGCACCCCCCTCCGCCGGTGCCGTCACACCACCTCGCCCCGGCCCCGCAGGACCCGCTCAACCCCCGCGCACTGTCGGCGGTCTCGGTACACAGGTGGATCAGCGCAGACGAGCGTGAGGAGTACGGCATGGCACTACGGAACGGGACGAAGACCGGCGTGGTGGGGATCGCGGCGGCCGCGGTGGCGGCCACCGCGTTCGTGGCGCCCGCCCAGGCGGTGTCCGGGGCGCCGTCGGAGCGGTCCGGGCACCGGGCCACGCAGCGCGCGATGGACGCCGCCGTCCGGGCGGGCGTCCCCGGCGTCACGGCGCACGCACGGGACGCCGACGGCGCCTGGAGGGCCGCCTCCGGCGTGGGCGACCTGACGAAGGGCACGCCCCGAGGCAAGGACGACAAGTTCCGCGTCGCCAGCATCACCAAGACGTTCGTGGCGACCGTCCTGCTCCAGATGGAGGCGGAGGGACGGCTCGACCTCGACGACACCGTGGAGCGCCATCTGCCCGGCGTCGTCCGGGGCAACGGCAACGACGGCCGGAAGATCAAGGTCCGGCAGCTCCTCAACCACACCAGCGGCCTGTTCGACTACCTGGACGACCCCGAGTACCGCCGCACCTACCTGGAGGGCGACGGGTTCCTCAGACACCGCTACGACACCCTGCCGCCCGAGAAGCAGATCAAGGTGGCGCTGTCCCACCGGCCCGACTTCACCCCCGGCGCCCGGCACGCGTACTCCAACACCAACTACATCCTGGCGGCGCTGATCATCGAGAAGCTCGGCGAGGGCACATACGAGGACGAGGTCCGCGCGCGCATCATCAGACCCCTGGGCCTGAAGAACACCTCCAACCCCGGCAACAGCATCCACCTGCCCCAGCCCAGCAGCCGCGCCTACTCCAAGCTCTTCCCGGCGCGGCCGGACCGCGTCGACGACGTCACCGAGCTGAACGGCTCGCAGGGCTGGGCCGACGGCGACATCATCTCCACCGCGGGCGACCTCACCCGGTTCTACCGGGCCCTGCTGCGCGGCAAGCTCCTGAAGCCGAAGCAGCTGAAGGAGATGACGACCACCGTGGACACGCCCGGCGAGTCGTACAAGGCCTACGGGCTCGGCATCGCACGCCTCAAGACGAGCTGCGGCACGACGCTCTGGGGCCACGCCGGAGGGATGGCCGGGACGCTCTCCCTGGCCGTGTCCACCGCCGACGGCCGCCACCAGCTCGCGTACAACTTCAACGGCGACTGGGACGCGTCACCCATGATGAAGATCCTCGACGCCGAGTACTGCCGCTCCTGAGCGCCGGGCGCACGCGGCTCGCACCACCCGGGTGCGGGCCGCCACCGCCTTCGCGCGCGGCGGTGCCGTGGTGTGCTGGTACCCCGACTCCGAGCCTGGGAGGCCGCCGTGTCCCGAACGCCGCGGGAGATCTTCGAGAGTTACGTGTACGCGGGTGCCGTGTCCCGCGACGCCGACGCGCTGGCCGAGGCCTTCACCGAGGACGGGGTCTTCGAGGCGCCCCTCGTCCCGGCCGACGCCGCCTTCCCCCGCAGGCTGGAGGGGCGCGAGGCGATCCGCGCCGCCATGGCGGCGCACTACGCGCGACAGCCCGGCGACGGCCGCGCGCCGAACCTGGCGAAGTCCGCGTACGTGCTGCACACCACCGCGGTCCCCGACGTGTTCATCGCGGAGATCGACACGGTCTTCGACGGGGAGGGGCGGGGCGAGGACGATGTGACGGTCTCGCTGGTGCGGATCTTCCGCGTCCGCGACGGCAGGATCGCGCGGCTGCGTGACTACTTCGCGCCGGGCCTGGTGAGCTGACGCGGCGGCGGGCGGAAGCGCCCGGCGCGGCGTGCGGGGCGACGGCCGTCACAGGAACGCGCGGATCGCGGGGGCCACGGCGCGGGCCAGGTCCTCGGCGGTGTGCAGGGTGCCGTCGATGGCGGTCGTGGCCAGCCGCCCGTTCGGGAGGTTCTCGGCGGCCTGGTGGGCGAGCGCGGTCGGATGGCGCGGGTCGGTGCCGGGGAACACCAGGGCGGGTGCCGTGATCGAGGCGAGGTCGCCGACGCTCCGGAAGGAACGGTCGTGGGCGATCGCGGCGGCGGCCACGATACTGGCCGGGTCCGACCGGGGGATCGCGTCCCGCACCATCGCCCCGACGACGGGCGGGAACGCGGCGAGGATCGGCGCCCAGCCCGCCTCGATCCCGTCGGCGGCGACGCGGGCGGCGAACGCGTCGAGGAAGCGGATCTCCGCCTCCTTCGCCGCGTCGTCCTCGATGTCCTCGACGCCGATCAGCACGGCGGCCCGCACCCGCCCCGGATGCGCCGCCGCCGTGCGGAGCGCGACCGTCGACCCGAGGCCCGCGCCGCCCAGCGCCGCGTCGGCGAGCCCCAGGCGGTCCATGAGCGCGACGACGTCGTCGGTGTAGCGGGCCCAGGAGTAGCGCGCCGGGTCCGTGCACACCGAGCGGCCGTAGCCGCGCAGATCGGGCAGCACGACCGTGTGCCGGTCCGCGAGCCGCTCCGCCAGGGGGAGCATGCTCCGGTGGTCGGGTCCCCCTGCGTGCAGCAGGACCAGGGGCGGGCCCGCCCCCACGACGGTGGCGTGCAGGAGGCAGCCGTCGTCCGCGCGGTAGGTGATCGCTGTCATGCCGCGAACCTAGGGCGCATCCGGCGGACCCGATACGCACGGAACCGCCAGCCTGTGCGGCGAACCCGCCACCCCGGTGCCGCGACACCCCGCACCGGCACCAGGCAGCGGGCGGCAGGGCGGCAATTGACTTGCCGTACCCGGCCCGCGTCGGCTGAGAATGACCGCCATGACCCGTGCCTGGACCATTGCCCCCGAGCCCGCCGACTCGCCCCTCGCGCTTGATCTGTGGCGCGCGTACTACACGGAGGTGAGCGACCGCTGGTTCCAGTTGCACGAGGGCCGGGACACGCCCCCCGACGAGCTGGAGCGCGAGGTCGTCGCGGCGAACGACCACGCCACGCTCGCGCCCCCGTCGGGAGCGCTGCTGCTCGGCCGGTACGCGGGGGAGCCCGCGGGCATGGCCGGGGTACGGCTCTTCGAAGGGGAGGGCGGGGGCGGCGGTGGCGCGGCGCCGGGGCCGCTCGCCGCCGAGCTGAAGCGGCTCTTCGTACGCAAGGAAGCGCGCGGCACCGGCGGCGGTCCGGTCCTCCTCGCCGCCGCCGAGGACGCGGCCCGCGCGCTCGGCGCCCGCGTCATGCTGCTCGACACGCGCAGCGACCTGGCGGAGGCGTGGTCGCTGTACGAGCGCAGCGGCTACGAACGGTCGGCGCGGCACAACGACGACGTGTACGCGGAGCGCTGGTACCGCAAGGCCCTCTGAGCACCGTCCGGACTCCACGGGGGCGCACGGCCCGGACGTGGACGGGCCCGCCGCGACGGGGGAGCACGGCGGGCCCGGACTCCAGCGTGCCCCCGCGCGCCCGCGTCATGGAGGGCGGACCCCGGAATTGGCTGAGTGTCTGCGGTCGCCCCGCCTCGGGCCGATCACGACGTGAGGGCGTCCTCGATCAGGTCGCGATGCTGGGCGCGGGCGGTGTTGCCCAGCTCGGGGAAGCCGCGGTGCCGCTCTGGGCTGCCCGTGCGGGGCGACGGGGAGAGCCGCTCACCGATCTCCCGGTTGGTCGGGCCGCGTGCCAGGAGACTGGCGAACTGCCGCTGCCGTGGCGAGAGTTGAGCGAGCACGTCGGGCGCCGCGCCGCCCGCGGCGCCGAGGCCCGAGGCGCGCGCCCCTGCGGCGAAAGGTCTCTGGGGCTTCGCCGAGCGGCCCGCGCGCCTGCGCGACGCGGCACCGCCGCCGCGGCCACTCGGCGCCGCGCAGGGGGAGCAGGGGAGCGGCAGCAGCCGCGGCGGGCCGGGTGCTCAGCTGCGGTCGTCGGCACTGCCGTCGGTCATCACCCGGAACAGCTCGCGAGCCCGCGCGCAGAAGTGCTCGACTTCCGTGCTGTCCGGCTCCTCACCGTCGGCCAGCATCCTGGCCTGGAGCTGCTCCGAGCGCAGCCCGCCGTAGCGGGCCCGCACCTCGGCGGTCACCGGCTGGACAGCGATGTGCAGGTGCTTGCGTGTGTCACGGCCGTGCGACCACACGCACACGTAGGTCTGCTCGGGTCGGCACAGCGTCTCCACGACACGGGCGGTATCGCGCAGCAGGGGGCCGAGTTCCGCCACCGCCGTGTCGTCGAGTTCCGCGATGGCCACGACGTGTTCGCGCGGACCGACGATCAAGGTGCCGAGATTCATGGGGCCGACGACGTGATTCACCACCCACGCGGTGGTCTCGTGCAGGACACCCCCGGGCAACTCCCGCCGCCCGGCCAGAAGATCGCACCCAAGACACCCCGTCACGTCCATACGCGCCAGCCTATCCGGAGCCGTCATCGGCGAAGCCGGTGCCCAACTCGGCCGATGGGTCCGGGGTTGGCTGGCCCCATCAGGTGCCGGGACGGTCCGTGGCGTCGGAGCGCACCGCGTGGGCCAGCGGTGTGCCGGGTGCCGCTTGGTCCTCGGCGAGTCGCTGGTCGCCGCGTCCGGAATCCGATGGGGCCACCGTGCGCCGCCGGTACCGCGTGTGAGCCGGAGGGGAGACGTACGGATCCGCACCGGTGCGGGGGTGACAGGACGCGCACGCGATCGTCGCGAACGCCGCTGCGGCGCCCGCGCGGCCGTGGTACGCCCCGGGCGCGCGGTGGGTGTCGTGTCGCGTCACGGCTCCTCGGGGCGTTCCGGCCAGGTGAGGTCGGAGACCAGCGCGCGGAACGCCGTGCGGTAGGTGGTGGGGGTGGTGCCGGTGGAGCGCTGGAACTGGTGGCGCAGGTTGGCGGGGGTGCCGAGGCCGCTGCGGGCGGCAATGCGCTCCACCGGGTCGTCGGTGCGCTCCAGGAGCCGCTGGGCGCGCTGGACGCGCGTACGGAGGAGGTACTGGAGCGGGGTGAGGCCCGTCTCGGCGCGGAAGCGGCGGGTGAGGCTGCGGACGCCCAGCCCCGCCCGGCCCGCGATGTCGTCGAGCGTCAGCGGGTGGTGGAGGTTGGCCTCCATCCACCGCGTCACCGGTTCGAGGCTGCTGCCGGGCGGGATGACGGCGTTGTACGCGGCCTCGGCGGCGCCCTGGACTGCCGCCGGGCGGGCCCCGGGCGGCGCCGCGGCGTCCCCCGGCTCCGGGTGCAGGTGCAGGAAGAGCTGCCGTTCCGTCTCGATGGCCACCGGCTCCCCGTGGTCCAGGGTGATCAGGTGCAGGCACAGGTCGACACCGCCGAGCACCCCGGCCGCGCTGTGGAAGGGGCCGTCGGCCACGGCGGACCCCTCGGGGTCCACGTCGACGCGGGGGTGCAGCCGCGCCAGCTCCCGCGTGTGCCGCCGACTGGTGGCCGCCCGGCGCCCGTCGAGGAGGCCGGTGGCCGCGAGCGTGAACGTGCCGGTCCCGACGGCGCCGACGCGGGCCCCGCGCGCCACCGCGCCCCGCAGCGCCGCCACGACCTCGGGCGGCGGCGCGGCCCGGAAGCCCTCGTGCCCCGGCAGCAGCACCGTGTCCGCGTCGTCGAGCCCTTCCAGCCCCCAGGCGGTGTCGAGGCCGAAGGGCGCGGGCCCGCCCGTGCTCCGGAACCCCGGCCCCGCGCAGACCCGCACCTTGTACGCGACCGGGTGGTGGTGCCGGGCCGCCGTGGCGAAGGCGAGGCCGGGAGCGGTGAGCTGATGCCCCGGGGCTCCGTCGAGGGCGAGGACGGCGATCACTGACATGTCCAGAATTTAGCCCAAGGTGACATCGCGGCCCCTGTTCGCGAGGGCGCCCCCCGAAGGATGATCACAGAGCGATGGGACAAGGCGGGTAGACGCCTCACTCACGTGTTAAACGGTTCTTCTTCGTGAAAGGTCCATTGATGAGCGTTACGGATATCTCTTCCGGCTCCGAAGCCTCCTCCTCCGGTCGTTCCCGTGGTCGCTCCCGGCGCGGTCCGCGCCGACTGCTCGGCCGGGGCGCCGCGGCGCTCGGCGCGACCGCCCTCCTCGGCGCCACGGTGATGACCGGCAGCGCGAGCGCCATCGTCAACGGCGAGGACGCCACCCAGCACTACCCGTTCATGGCGACCGTGCCGATCAAGGAGTACGGCGCCCAGTGCGGCGCGACGCTCATCGACCCCCAGTGGGTCCTCACGGCCGCGCACTGCGTCAACCCCGAGCTGGCCACGCTGACCGGCAAGATCCGCGTCGGGAGCGACCACCGCACCACCGGCGGCTCCGTCCGGAACATCGACAGGATCGTCACCGCCCCCGGCTATGTGCAGGACATGACGGGCACGACGCACAACAAGAACGACCTCGCGCTGATACGCCTGGACCGCCCCGTCTCCCAGAAGCCCATCCGCATCGCCGCCAAGGCGGGGCCGGTCGGCACGCCCACCCGCATCCTCGGCTACGGCACGGTCGTCGAGGCGCCGACACTGGAGGACGCGAAGTTCCCCGACCGCCTCCAGCAGCTGGACACGCGCCGGGGCGCGGCGAGCGAGTGCGCCCCCGGCTGGGCGGGCAAGACGCGCCTGTGCACCGTCAGCCCCAAGCCGAAGGCCATGGCGTGCAACGGCGACTCCGGCGGCCCGCAGCTCCAGCGCGCGAAGAACGGCCGCTGGGAGCTGATCGGCGCCACGTCCGGGCCGGGCAGCCTCCGCGAGGGCTGCGGCACCGGGCCGGGGCTCTACTCCAATGTGCCCGCCTTCAAGGACTGGATCCACAAGACGATCCACGAGTCGGCCCATAAGGCGGCCCATAAGTCGGCCAAGTAGTCAGCCGACTGGACGGCCGAGCAGACGGGGTAGCAGACGGCCGAGCAGACGGCCCATGAGTCGGTCCGCGGGTCGGCCCGCGCGGATGGTTGGATTCCCGGCATGTCAGTGATCGCCGTCCTCGCCCTCGACGGAGCCCCGGGTCATCACCTCACCACGCCCGGCCTCGTCTTCGGCACCGCCTGCCGCGAGCACCCCGGAGTGGACTACGAGGTCAGGCTGTGCGCGGCCCCCGGGTTCCGGGCGACGGGCGGCCCGGGGGCGGTGCTCGCGGTCCGCCCGCCGCACGGCCTGGAAGGCCTGGCCGACGCCGACGTCGTCCTGGTCCCCGGGCACGACGGCCCCCGCGCCGGGCGGCCCCCCGAGGGCGTCGCCGCCGCGCTGCGTGCGACGGCGGCCCGGGGCGGCCGCGTCGCCGCCGTCGGCACCGGCACGTTCACGCTCGCCGCGGCCGGGCTGCTCGACGGGCGGCGGGCCACGACGGGCTGGCGGCACATGGAGGAACTGGCCGCGCTGTACCCCCGTATCGACGTCGACCCGGTCGGCACGGTCGTCGAGGACGGTCCGTTCAGCACGGCGGCCGGGGTCTTCGGGGGCATGGACGTCTGCCTGCGGCTGCTGGCCCGCGACCACGGCCGCCGCGTCGCCGGGGAGACCTCGCGGGAGCTGATCTCGCCGCTGCACGCGGACGCGGACAGCGTCCAGGAGGTCATCGACCGGGAGGTCGCCGAGAGCACGGGGCTCGAACCCACCCTGCGGTGGATCGAGGAGCGCCTCCACCTGCCGCTCACGCTCCCCGAGATCGCCGCCCACGCGCGCACGAGCACCAGCGGCGTCACGCGCCGCTTCCGCGCCCACACCGGGCTCAGCCCCCTCCAGTACGTGCTGCGGGCCCGCCTGCGCGAGGCGATGCGGCTGCTGCGGGAGACGGACCTGCCCGTCGAGGGCGTCGCGGGCGCGACGGGGTTCGCCTCGCCCGCCGCGCTGCGCCACCACTTCCGCGCGCTCACCGGCACCACCCCCCGCGTCTACCGCCGCGCCCACGCCGCGGGCCCCGACAGCGCGGACCCGCCGCGTCCCTGACGGCCAGTCAGGGTGCGGCCTTCCGTCGGACCCCATTGCCGTCTCCCGTACGGCGAAACAATCATGGGGGGCATGGTGGAGCGGCCGAGTGGGATCATCGAGTGCGGGGACTTCGTGCTGCGGCGCTGGCGGGGACAGCGCGACCTCGCTGAGGCGTTCACGCTGATCGAGGAGTCCCTGGAGCATCTGCGCCCCTGGATGGCGTGGGTGGAGCGGCACAGCGAGCAGCACACCCGCGAGTTCCTCGCCAGGGCCGAGGCGCGGTGGGCGAGCGGCGAGGCGTACAACTACGCCGTCACCGATCCGGACGGCACACCCGTCGGCATGTGCCAGAGCCACCGTGCGGCCGACCCCCAGGGGTGGCGGCTGGGGTACTGGCTGCACCCCGCCGCCCTGGGACGGGGCATCGCCACGCGTGCGACGGCCGCCGTGGCCGCCGAGATGCTCGCGCTGCCGGGAGTGGCGTACGTGGAGATCCGGCACGACCTCGCCAACACCTCCAGCGGCGCCGTCCCGCGCCGCCTCGGCTTCACCGAGGTCCGGCGCGAGCAGGCCCCGCCGCCCCCGGCCCCCGCGGCCAGCGGCACCGACGTCGTGTGGCGCCTGCACCGCCCGCCTGCCGCCGGGGAGCGCCCGCGCTGACGAGCCCGGGGCCGTGCCACCGCCGCAGCGGTGGCACGGCCCCGGGGGCGTGGCCTGACCGTGCGCGGGACCGGTCAGCGGGCGAGCACGCCGAACTCGAAGGTGGTCGGGTTGATCCCCGGGTCGACCGGGGGCTCCACCACGCGGGTGGGCGCGGTCCCGGCGACCTTGCCGTTCTTGGTGCCGACCGACCACACCCGCGGCTCGCCCGTGCGGACCGGGATGGCGATCTCGGGCTGCCTGTCCCCGTTCAGGTCCGTGACCTTGAGGACCTGGGGGATGCGGTAGGTGCCCGCCGGGCGGGGCAGACCGGGCGCGTTGTACGGGTAGAACGCGGCGCCGGTGCCGGTCACGCCCTTCTTCGCGCCCTTGAGGACGTACAGGCCGCCCCCGCTGATGTAGCAGTGCTCGCAGGTGGCGTGCCGCTCGCCGGGCGCGCCGGTGATCAGGTCGGTGTAGCCGTCCCGGTCGAGGTCGCCCGCGGCCACGTCGACGCCGAAGCTGTCGCCCGCCTCCACGCCGCCGGGGACGCCCTTGCTGTCCTCGGTGAACACCTTGGTGGCGCGGTTCTCGTCCACGCCCTGGGAGCCGCCGTAGGTGACCATGACCCGGCCCGCGTAGCGCTCGGTGTCGATCTGGTGCGCGGAGTCGCCCACCGCGATGTCGCCGTAGCCGTCCTTGTCGAAGTCGGCGATCACGGCGCTGTTGCCGCCGCGGACGGTGGCCTCGGTCTTGCGCAGGCCGGAGGCGCCGCCGAGCAGCACCCGGCCCCGCTTGCGCTCGTCGCCGAGCACCACGAGGTCGTCGATGGCGCCCTTGTTGATCCGGCCCACCGCCAGGCGCTTCTGGGCGTCGGTGTAGACGAACCCGGCACCCACGTCCACCGCCTTGACGGAGGCGGGCGAGCCGTCCGCCTTGAACGGGCCCCGGAACAGGCGCAGCGCCGTGGAGGAGCCGACGACCAGGTCGGCCTTGCCGTCCCCGGTGAAGTCACCGGCCTTCAGGACGCTGCCGAAGCCCTGCCCCGGCTCGACGCCGGTCAGCGCGACACCGCCCTTGAGGCCGCTGGCGCCGCCCCACAGCAGGGTGACGTCGTCGCGGCCCGCGCCGCGCGAGGCGACCGCGAGGTCCGCGTAGCCGTCGGCGTTGAAGTCGCCGTTCGCGAGGGTCCGGCCGAACCGCTGGCCCTGCGTCGCGTCGCCGGGCACGCCCGGGCTGTTCCGGGTGAGCGCCTTCAGGCCGGTCTTCTGGGCGCCGTTCTTCGAGCCGTACGACACGGTGACGTAGCCCGCGTTGTAGGCCTGCGCCGGGGCGCCGTCCGGGCCGGTGACGCTCACCGCGCCGTCCGGGGCGCCGATCGCGAGGTCGTGGTACCCGTCGCCGTTGAAGTCATCGGCGTACCGGGTGGGCGCGGGGCCCCTGGTGGCTGCCTGGGCGCTGGTGGAGACCAGCAGGCCCCCGGCGAGAGCCGTGCACGTCGTGGCCGCCGCGGCGACCACGACGGCGTGACGGATGTGGCTGCGCACGTCCGTTCCCCCCTTGTGGGACTCAGTAGGAACTCAGTAGGAATGCGATGGAAACGCACGTCCGCGTGGGGAGGAGACACCTCCCCACGCGGACGTGGCGCATCCCCAAGACCTCTGCCGAGCGGGAACGGTTGTGCGGATCTTCGGTTGTGTTGATCTTCAGGTCGCGCTGCGGGCGCGACCGCCCGCGCCGGGTGTTACGGAACGAGCCGGTAGGCGTTGGTGATCGTCTCGGTCATGGTGTTGCCGGACGTGTCCTTCAGGCGCACCTGGAACGAGGCGGCCTTGGCCGAGGCCGGGTGGCGCACGCTCGCCTCGCGCCCGCCGTCGGCGCCGGTCGTGACCGGGACCGACTTCCAGGTGCCGCCGCCGTCGTAGGAGACCTTCACGGTCAGCGAGGCGACCTTGCCGCGGCCCGCGGCGGCGCCCGCCACCTTCAGCGGCACCGACAGGGTGGCGCCCGCGCGGGCCGTGCCGTTCAGCGCCAGCTTCGGCGCGAGGCGGACGGTGGACAGCGGCAGCTGCGTGGGCGGCTGGTCAGGCGTCCTGGCCGACGTGAAGGTCCAGGACACGTTCACCTTGGTGCTGGTCGTGGTGTCCTTGGCCGGACGGCTCGCCTCCATCGTCAGGCGGTACGGCGCCGACGCGGACGGCAGGTCGCCGTACAGCGCGCCCGGTCCGCCCTCGGCGATGGTGCGCCCGCCCGACTCGAGCCGCGTGAAGCCCTTGGTCCCCGCGGAGTCGCCCGCGTGGCCCGCGCCGTCGTTGAACAGCCGCACATAGGCGTCCATGGAGTTGCCCGCGCGGCGCGCGCCCTGGGTGTCGTCCGCCTTCAGGTCGGGGCCGACCACGCCGGTGTTGAAGTTCAGTGTGTAGCGCTTGCCCGCCTTGTACGTGACCAGGTCGGTGGCGTAGTTGATCCGCGGCTCGCCCGCGTCGTCGAGCTGCGCCATGGACCAGTTCCAGCGCACGTCCGCGGTGTTGACGTACGTCGTGTGGGAGGCCGGGAGGCTCACGGTGGTCACGGGGGAGGCGTTCGGGCCGTAGTCGTTGGCGCCGGTCGGCGTGGCGGACAGCGTGCCCTTGCGGCGGGCGGCGGACGCGCCGAGGCCGAGCTTCACCTCGGCGACCTCCGCCTTGGTGGTGGCGTGCTTCAGGCCGGTGAACCAGCTGCCGGTGCGGAAGAAGCCGAGCCGGTAGTCGACCTTCTTGCCCGCCGCGCCCGAGGGCCGCCACAGGCCGCTGTACTGGGCCTTCAGCGTCGGGGACGCCGAACCGAGCCCGGCGGTGCGGACGACGGTCCCGGCGCCGAGGCTCCAGGTGCCCGCGATCTGGGCGTTCGGGTCGTCGTAGCTGATGTTCGCCTCGACCAGGCGCGCCGCCCGGTCCGGTGCGGTGACGGCCATCGGCTTGGCCTTGCGGGCGTCCAGCGTGAGCGACTGCTCCGCCGCCACCTTCAGCTTCGGCTGGACGAACACCGCGAAGTCCGCCGTCGGTTCGTAGACGGTGGACTCCACCGCGTACGTGCCCTTCGGCACCCGCACGGTGACCAGGCCGTCGCCGTACGGGACGGTGATCTTCTCCTGGGTGGCGCGGTCGGTGAGCGTCGTGGTGTAGGTGGACGCGCTCCGCCCGTCGACGCCGAGGTGCTTGAACGTGACGTCGTACGACTCGATCTCCCGCTCGACGACCAGGCCGGTGCGGACCGACTGGCCGTCACCGGCGGCGAGGACCGTACCGCCGTAGAGGCCGTCGGCGGTGCCGAGCTTGGTGTCGACGGTGACGGTGGTCTTCGCGGAGCCGCCCGCCGGGACGGTGAGCTTGGCGTCCTTGACGGTGAACATGCCCGCCGGGCCCGGGCGGCCCTCCGGGCCCACGGCCGTCGTGGACAGCTTCAGGGTGACGGCCTTGGTGCCGTGGTTGCGGTACGTGAGGGTCTTGCCGACCGGCTTGTCGTCGGTGTGCGGCCAGTTCCGCGTGCCGAAGTCGAGCGTGCCGGGCTGGGAGACCACCGACGCGGTGACGGCGCGCGTCAGGTCCACGCGGCCCGCCCCCTGCTCGTAGGCGTTCAGCTGGGGGTTGGGCTTGGCGGAACCGGTCAGCACCCCCTTGAGCTGCGGGCCCGTCCACGTGGGGTGCTGCTGCAGGAGCATGGCGGCGGCCCCGGCCACGTGCGGGGTGGCCATCGAGGTGCCCGCCAGGGTGGTGTAGCCGTTGCCTTCGGGGCCGCCGGGGATCTGCGTGGAGCGGGCGGCGGTGATGCCGTCGCCGGGCGCGGTGAGGTCCGGCTTGGCGGCCCCGTCGGCCGTCGGGCCCCGGCTGGACGTCTCCGCGATGCGGTCCTTCTTGTCGACCGAGCCGACGGTGAGGGCGTCGGGGGCACTGCCGGGCGAGTTCAGCGTGCGCGGCCCCGGGCCGTCGTTGCCCGCCGCCACGACGAACAGGGCCTTGCCCGACAGGCGGCCGATGGCCTCCTCCAGGGGTTCCGTGCCCGGCGTGTCCAGGCTGCCCAGGCTCATGTTGACGACCTTGGCGCCGCTGTCGACGGCCCACTGCATCCCGGCGGCGATGCTGGAGTCGGTGCCGGTGCCCTCCACCTCGGAGATGACCTTGCCGTCCAGGATCCGCACATCGGGCGCCACGCCCTTGTACTTGCCTCCGGACTTGGCGCCGGAACCCGCGAGGATCGAGGCGACATGGGTGCCGTGGCCCATGCGGTCCTTGGCGTCGGGCGCCGTCGTGAAGTTCTTCTCGGTGACCTCGACGCCCTTGAGGTCCGGGTGCGTCTGGTCGACGCCGGTGTCCAGGACGGCGACCTTGACGCCCTTGCCGGTGTAGCCGGCGTTCCACATCGCGGGGGCGCCGATCTGCGGCACGCTCTTGTCGAGGGTGGCGCGGACCTTGGCGTCCAGCCACACGTGCGCGATGGCCGGAGCGGCGGTGGCGCGGGCGTTCACGCGGCCGCCGGTGCCGCCGGTGAGCGCCGACCAGAGGCCCGCCGTGTCGGACTTGGGCGTGCGGAACGCCTCGCCGCCGACGGCGGGCAGGGCGCGGCGGTCGCTCGCGCGGCCCCGGAGCGCGTCGGCCGCCCTGAGGCCGTTGGCCCGGCCGGGCCGGTAGGCGACGATCAGCGGCAGCGACGCGCGGTGCGCGTCGTCGTACTCGTCCCTGACGAGCTGCGTCACGTCGAAGAGCCGCCGGTCCAGGCGGCCCGCCGCGATCAGCTCCTCGGCGTCGCGCGGCACGACGAACACATGGCCGCCCTCGCGCCGCACCGAGATCGTCATCCGCTCGCGGCCCTCGCCGCGGATCAGCCGGACGACCTGCCCGCTCTTCGCCGTCACGACCACCCGGTCACCGGTGATCAACGTGACGGTCGCCGTCTTCCCGGCCTGCTGCCGACCGCCCTTGGCGCCCGTGCCCTGCCCCGCGCCCGCGGCGCGGTCCGGCGGTGCCCCGGTGTCGGCCGCCGCCGCCCCCGTCAGCAGCGCCCCGGACACCACGACGGCGATCGCCGCCGCCCCCGCCCTCGATATACCTGCCACCCGAATTGCCTGTCCCTTGAATGTGTGGATGTGGTCGCCCGTAACACGCGATCTTGCACAGCGGCGGTTCTCGGGAGACGAAAGAATTTTCGGGGGGCGTCCGCACCCGGGATCACCTGGGGTACCAGCTCGTTCTTCTCGGGCGTTCGGCTAGAGTGCGAGGGCCTGTGCGCCGGGTCGCCGACGTCGTGCGCGGCACCCCGTCGCGATCAGCGGGCCACCGCGGTCGCGGACAGCAGGGTGGCGGCGGTGAGGCTGCCCCACAGGGCCGCCGGGCCGTGCGCGGCGAGCGCGGTGATGGCCGCGGGGGAGACGGCGAGGCCGAAGCCCGTGGAGACCTGGAAGCGGGCGAGGGCGCGGCCCAGGACGCGGGCCGGGGCGAGGTGGGTGACCAGTGCGGTGGCACTGCCCGCGTAGATGATCTCGCCGAGCGTGCAGAGCACGGACACCGCGGCCACGGCCGGAGCGCCCCAGCCGTGCCCCAGCGAGGTGGCCGCGAGGAAGCCAACGTAGGAGACGCTGAGCACCACACCGGCGACGGCCAGCACGGTCCGCCGGGGGAACCGGGACAGCAGGACGGTCAGCGGGACCTGAAGGGTGACCACCAGCACCGTGTTGGCGACGAAGATGGCCGCCGACCACACCGGCGACGCGTCCAACTGCGTCACCAGGATCAGCGGCAGCGCGATCTCGGGAACGTTCAGGCAGAACACGTACACCACGTTGGCGGCGAGCAGCGCGCGCATCCGCGGGGCGGGGGAGCCGTCCGTGTCCTCGGCCGGGGCCGCGGCCGGGTCGGAGCGCAGGCGGACCGACCCGGCCAGGTACGCCGCGGCGAGGTAGGCGAGCCCGGTGACGGCCGCCAGCGCCCGCAGCGCGGCGGGCCCGCCCGCGAGGCACACGGTCGCGATGAGCGCGCCCACGCCCAGGGCGCCGTTGCGCAGCGCCCGCCCCGCCGCCAGCGCGGCATCCCGCTCCCGGCCGTGGGCGACCGTGGCCACCAGCGCCGCGGGCCACGCCTGGTTGCCGACGCCGAGGAACAGCGCCGCCGCCCCGAACAGGCCCACGTTCCCCGCCGGTGCCGCGAGCAGCAGCGCCACGCCCCCCACCCGTACCAGCATCGACGCCGCCACGACCGAGCTGCGCGCGCCCCGGTCCAGCCAGCGGCCCACCGCGGGCACGCACACCAGACCCGCGACGACACCGGCCGTCATGGCGGCGCCGGTCACCGGCGCGGACAGCCCGAGCACCGCCACCCCGTACAGCAGCAGGAAGGGCCGCAGCAGGCCGGTGCCGAGCGCGTCCACGACCAGGGCGACGGCGTAGCGGGGGCCTCCGGAGGCGGTGACGAGGGCCCGGGGCTTGATCTTGGCGGTGGTGGTCATGGCGTCAACGGTGCGGACGGCGCCCCGGTGGGCCTCGTCGGTTGACGGAGACCGTCAACCGACGGCGGCGCCCGGCGTCCGGCCCGTGATGATGAGGGGATGACGTTGAGGATCGACATCGGCGGCCCGCCGTCCGAGCGCGTGCGGTTCGCCGCGTCCCCGCTGGCCGAACTGACCGCGATGCTGCACGTGCTGGCCGAACCCGGCCACCACCCGCGGTTCGCCGACTGGGCCGCGGACATCCGGGCCGGGCTCGCGCCGGAGCTGACCGAGCGGCTGCGGGAGGCGGAGTTCCTCTGGCGCTCCTCGCGCGCCGACTTCCTGGTCCCCTCCCGGCCGCGGCCCACGCTCGCCGAGGAGCTGGACGACGTGGACCGGATCGACGACGAGAGCTATGTGACCGCCGCGCTCATCACCACGTGCGGCAGCAACCGGCTCCACTTCGCCGCGCCGTCGCCGCTGGCCGACGCGACGGCGCGCGAGCGGGCCCTGGACCGGGCCCAGGCCCGCGGCGCGCTCCAGGAGTCCTTCGCGCAACGGCTGCTCGCCGACCCGGTCGCGGCGCGGGCACGGGTGCGCGACACCCTCGAACAGTGCGCGGAGGCGTTCTTCGACGCCGCCTGGGCGGGCATCGCCGTGGAACTCGCCACCGACCTGCGCCTGAAGAACGACCTGCTGCGGCGCCAGGGCATCGGGGCGGCACTCGCGTCGGTCTCCGGCGCCGTGACCCTGGCGCCGGACGGCGACCGCATCGTCGTGGACAAGCTGCAGGACAGCGCGACCACCGCGCACGACACCGGAGTCACCTTCCTGCCCAGCGTCTACGGCCGCCCGCACCTGGTCGCGGTCTACGCGCCCGGCTGGCCACCGGTGGTGCAGTACCCCGTGGCCGAACCGGGCCAGGAGGAGCCGGTACCGCTGGACACGGTCACCCTGCGCCTGGAGGCACTCGCCCACCCCGTACGGCTGCGGCTGCTGCGCACCCTGGCCCGCGGCCCGCACACCACCGGCGAACTCGCCCACGCCTGGGAACTCACGCTCCCGGAGGTCTCCCGGCACCTCGCCGTGCTGCGCCGCGCGGGCCTGCTCAGCGCGCGGCGGCAGGGCCGCTATGTGCGCCACACCCTCAAGGTGCCCGCCGTGACGGCGCTGGGCGGCGACCTGCTCGCGGCCGTGCTGCGCTGAGGCGCCCGCGCCCGCCGCAACCTACAGGGGCTTGCGCAGCACGGTGCAGGGGCGGCCCGCGCCGAGGTCGTCACGCCGGTCGATGACCTCGTAGCCGAGCGCGGCCCAGAAGGCCGCCCCCTTCGGGTTGTTCGCCAGGACGGCGAGGCGCACGCCGGTGCGCCCCGCGGCCCGGAACCGCTCCTCGACGGCGCGTGCCGCCCGGCGCCCCCACCCGGCGCGCTGGACCCGCGCGTCGACGAGGAGCAGCCCGATCCACGGGTCGGGGTCGTCGGCCCGCACGGGGTGCTGGTCGAGCGTCACGGCGACGGCGACCAGGCGCCCTTCGGAGCGGGCGAGCAGCACCTGCGCGCCGGGCACGGCCAGTTCGTCGGCCAGCGCCCTGGCGACCTGCTCGGCGCGGATGTCGTACGGGTCGGGGAAGTCGCCGCTGAGCGCGAAGAACGCGTGGTTCGAGGCGTACAGGGCGGTGAGTTCGGTGAGCAGGGGGCCGGGCAGCGCGCCGTCCTCGGCGGGGGTGAGCGGTTCCAGGAACATGAGGGGAGGCTAGCCCGGCCACCGGGGCCCGGCCGCCCGGCACGGGACGGCACGCCCGCGCGGGCGCGGTGTCACCCGTTGAGGTGAGGTTGGCGGCGCGGCGGGGATGCGGGCGGCGGTGGTTGAGCAGGACAAATCCCTGTGGAGATCTGGCTGTTGAACAACCTGCCCACGTGGGCCCTCGCCGTGGTCATCGTGGGCGGCATGGTCACGCTCGCCGTGGCGGGCAGCGTGCTGGCCTACCGGTGGCGCCCCGCGCTCGCCGAGGGCGAGCACAACGACATGGTCGGCACGGGACTGAGCATGTTCGCCGCCATCTACGGGATCATCCTGGCCTTCGTCGTCGTGACGCTGTGGACCGAGGCGGACGAGGCCGAGACGGTGGTGGCCAACGAGTCGACGTACCTGGCGCAGATGGTCCGCGACGCCCGGGCGTTCCCGCCCGCCCCGCGCGCGCACCTGGAGGCGGCCGTCGGCGCGTACGTCCGCGCCGTCGCGGAGGTCCAGTGGCCCCTGATGCGGGAGGGGCGTCCCCGGTACGCGGTCACGGAGCGGGCCGTGGAGCGGATGTTCGCCGCTCTGCGCTCGTTCGAGCCGACGACGGAACGGGAGAAGACCTTCTACCGCGAGGTCGTCCGGGACATCAACAGGGTGGTCGCCGAGCGCCGCGCCCGGATCACCCAGGCCCGGCAGACGCTGCCAGCGGTGTTCAAGGTCCTGGTGTACGGGGGAGCGGTGGTGTTCATCCCGCTCACCTTCCTGTACGGCAACAAGAGCAGACAGGTACGGCTGCTGTTCGTCGGCTCGGTCGCCGCGCTCGTCAGCTTCAGCCTGCTCCTCGTCCTCGTGCTCGACCACCCCTTCTCCGGGGACATCAGCGTCTCCCCGGACGCCTTCAGACAGGGCGCCCTCGCCCGGTTCTGGCGGCCGTGACGCGGGTCGGGAACCAGTGGGTCGGGAACCAGCGAGTCGGGAACCAGTGGGCAGGAAACCACTGGTCACGCACGGGCGGGCTGGCCTAGGCTGCCACGTTCGACGTACGCGCGTACGCAAGCGGGCGTGCGCGGCGGCGAGAGGGACGAGAGGGACGTGAGAGAGGTGTCCGCCGTGAAGCGGCGAACCCAGCCGCCCGCCCGGAGGGTCCGGGAGCCCGGGCGGCGGTTCCAGAAGGAACACGATGTCCCGTACGGACAAGACCAAACCCCTGTGGGTACGCCACCGGGAGCACCGCCCGCGACCGGTGCATGACCACCGCGACGGCCCCTGCGACCTGCCGCCGCGCCCCACGCGCGAGGAGACCGGCACCCGCTGCCGCTGGGAGCACCCCGGAGCGCTGCTCTTCGGGCACACCTGCTGCTCGGGCTGTAGCGTGCGCGGCTGCAAGGAGGAGCGGCAGCGGGAGGACCGGAGCCGCAACCGCGGGGAGCGCTACGCGGGCCGACGCGAGGCCCGCCGGGCCCGGGGATTCACCGCCGCGCCACGGAGGGGGACGACGCCTGACCTGACCGGCCCCTGTCCTGGTGCCCTCCGGTGCGCGACCGGTGATCGGCTCCTGGGTGCCTTCGTATACTCACGCGCATGGCGTGCCGCATCAGTGAGCTGGTCCTGGACTGTGCCGACCCCGAGCGGCTCGCCGCGTTCTGGAGCGATGTCCTCGGCTATGTCGAACTCGGCCGCGAGGGCGACGGGAGCATCGAGATCGGGCCGCCGGACGCCGGTTCCGGCGGCCCGCGGCCCACGCTCGTCCTCAGCCCCAGCGGCGACCCGCGCCCGGGGAAGCTCCCCCTGCACCTCGACGTGAGCCCCACCGACCGCGACCAGGACGCCGAGCTGGAGCGGCTGCTCGCTCTGGGCGCCAGGCCCGCCGACGTCGGCCAGACCGGCACCGAGACCTGGCACGTCCTGGCCGACCCCGAGGGCAACGAGTTCTGCCTGCTGCGCACCCGGCTCCGGCCGCTGTGACCGCCCGGTCCGACCCCGGGGCGGCTGGGCGCGGTGCTGGTCCGGGCGCCGCCGCACGGCGCGTTCGGGTCACTTCCCGGGTGCGCCGGTCTCCTTGAGCGCGCCGTCGGCCAGGCGCAGCCACCGGTTCACGCCGATCTCGGTGAGGAACCGCTCGTCGTGGCTGATCACCATGAAGGCGCCCTGGTAGGAGTCGAGGGCGCTCTCCAACTGGCCCGCGCTGACCAGGTCGAGGTTGTTGGTCGGCTCGTCCAGCAGGAGCAGCTGCGGGGCGGGTTCGGCGCACAGGACGCAGGCCAGGGTGGCGCGCAGCCGCTCGCCGCCGGAGAGCACCGCGACCGGCAGGTGCGCTCGCGCGCCGCGGAACAGGAAGCGGGCGAGCAGGTTCATCCGCTCCGCCTCGGGCCGCTCGGGGGCGAACGCGGCGAAGTTCTCCGCCACCGTGCGCTCCGGGTCCAGCAGGTCCAGGCGCTGCGAGAGGTAGGCGATCCGGCCATCGCCGCGCCTGATCTCCCCGGCGTCCGGGGCGAGTTCACCGGTGACCAGGCGCAGCAGGGTGGTCTTGCCCGCGCCGTTGGGCCCGGTCAGGGCGATGCGCTCGGGGCCGCGCACGGACAGGTCGACGCCGCCGTCGGCGAACACGTCACGGCCGCCGAGGCGGACCCGCATCCCCTCGCCGAGGAAGAGGGTGCGCCCGGCGGGGACCCGCGTGTCGGGCAGGTCCAGGGTGATGCGCTGCTCGTCGCGCAGGGCGCGCCCGGCCTCGTCGAGCCGGGCCTTGGCCTCGTTGACCCGCGCCGCGTGCATCTGCCCGGCCCGGCCCGCGGACTCCTGGGCGCCGCGCTTCATGTTCCCGGCGAAGATCCGGGCAGACCGGCGCTCTTCAGGTTGCGGGCGGCGTTGCTGGCGCGCCGCTCGGCGCGTTCGCGGGCCTGCTGCATCTCCCGCTTCTCCCGCTTGAGTTCCTGCTCGGCGTTGCGGACGTTCTTCTCGGCGACCTCCTGCTCGGCGCGCACCGCCTCCTCGTACGCCGTGAAGTCGCCTCCGTAGAGGCGCAGTTCGCCGCTGCCGAGTTCGGCGATGCGGTCCATGCGGTCGAGCAGGGCGCGGTCGTGGCTGACGAGCAGCAGACAGCCGGTGAAGTCCGCAAGGACGTCGTAGAGGTGGTGCCGGGCGTCGAGGTCGAGGTTGTTGGTCGGCTCGTCGAGCAGGAGGACGTCGGGGCGCTTGAGCAGCTGGGCGGCGAGGCCGAGGGAGACGACCTGGCCGCCGCTGAGCGTGCCGAGCCGCCGGTCCAGGGCGAGCCCGCCGAGGCCCAGGCGGTCGAGCTGGGCGCGGGTGCGCTCCTCGATGTCCCAGTCGTCGCCGATGGTGGCGAAGTGCTCCTCGCTGACGTCCCCGGACTCGACGGCGTCAAGGGCGCGGATCACCTCGGCGACGCCCAGCACCTCGGCGACCGTGAGCTCGCTGGTCAGGGGGAGGCTCTGCGGCAGATAGCCGAGCGTGCCGCTGACCACCACCGATCCGGCGGCGGGCGTGAGGTGACCGGCGACGAGCTTGAGCAGGGTGCTCTTGCCGGAGCCGTTGGGCGCGACCAGGCCGGTGCGGCCGACGGGCACGGTGAAGGACAGGCCGTCGAAGACCGGCGTGTCGTCCGGCCAGGCGAAGGACAGGTTCGAGCAGACGATGGCGGCATCGGACATGGAGATGACCTCGGAGAATCGCGGGCAGGCAGACCTCTGCCCTGGCAGCGTGGGAGAAAAGGGGTACGACAGCGGGGCCACTGCGGCAGCGCTCTCACAGCGCCGTCCGGTGGCCGTCACATCCGGATCTCACCCGGAGATGTCGTCGTCACCCACCACGTCTGGGACTCCTCAAGTCAAACGGTCAAAGCCACCGGCAGGGTAACAGGAGCCACGGCCCGCTCGGCAAGTGCTTTTGGACCTCATGTGTGGGCGTCCGGTGCTGGTGTGGCGCCGGGCGGGACCAGGTGGGACCAGGCGGGACCAGGTGGGGCCGGTCCCCTGGCCGCTGGGGACGCGCCCGGCGTCCCAGGAGCGAGTGCCCAGGCGTCACCGCCCGGTCGGCCGTCAGCTGACCGGTGGGCGGCGGTCGGCCCAGGGGAGGGCGAGTTCGAGGGTGCGGGAGACCTGGAGGAGGAGGTCCTCGCGCCAGGGGGCGGCGACGAGCTGGACGCCGACGGGCAGGCCGGTGGCGGGGTCGTGGTGGACGGGGAGCGAGACGGCCGGTTGGCCGGTCACGTTGAACAGGGACGTGAAGACCGCCAGCGGATAGCTCTTCAGGACGGGCGTCAGGGGGTCGTCGCCCGGCTCCGCGCGCCAGAACCCGACCGGGGGCGGCAGGCACGCCATGGTGGGGGTGACGAGGAGGTCGAAGCTCTCGCGGAAGGCCTCGACGACGCGCCGCGACAGGTGCTGGGTCCGCCGCACGCCCTCGGCGTAGGTCCAGGAGTCGGTGGCGCGGGCGGCGGTGCGCAGGGCCCGGTTGTGGGGCTCGATGCCGTCGGGGTCCGCGAGGGCGACGCCGACGCCCGCGAGGTTGAGGATGCTGGTGAACGCCTTGACCAGCTCGTCGGTCGGCGGCAGCGGCAGGGCGGTGTCGAGGACGTGGTGACCTGCCGACTCCAGGGCCCGCAGGGTCGTGTCGACCGCGGCCAGGCACGCCGGGTCGACGTGCAGCCCGTCGACGGGAGGGGTGACCAGCACGCCGATCCGCAGGCCGCTCGGCGGGGCCTGGAACGCCGCGTCGGCGAACGACCGGCGCCGGTTCGGGGGCGACCACCAGGCGGCGGGGTCGTGGCGGGCGAGCACGTCGAGGACGGCCGCGGCGTCGGCCACCGTGTGGGTGAGGGCGCCGTGGGTGGCCAGGCCCTCGCTGTCGACGGTCGCGTTGGTGACCAGACCGCGGGTGGGCTTGAGCCCGACGAGGCCGGTGCACGACGCCGGGACGCGGATCGAGCCGCCGCCGTCGGCGCCGTGGGCCAGGGGAGCCATCCCGGAGGCGACGGCGGCGCCCGCGCCGCTGGACGACCCGCCCGGAGTGCGGTCCGGGTCCCACGGGTTGCGGGTGACGCCGAGGGCCTCGCTCTCGGCGAAGGACACGCTGCCGAACTCGGACGTGGTGGTCTTCCCGAGCAGCACGAACCCGGCGTCCAGGAGCCGCCGCACCACCGGCTCCGACGCGGCGGCCGGTACCCGGCTGGCGCCCGCGGAGCCGTGCGTCGTGGGCCATCCGGCCACGTCGACCAGGTCCTTGACCGGCAGCGGAACGCCGTGGAACGGCGGGAGTTCGTCGGGTGAGGCGGCCCGTACGACCGCGTCGGCCGCCGCGGCCGCGGCCTTGCGGACGTCGTGGTCGGCCCGGTGGCAGAACGCGTTGAGCCGGGGGTCGAGCGACTCGATCCGCTCCAGGAAGGCGTCGGCGACCTCGACCGGGCTCACCTCCTTGCGGCGTACGGCCGCGGCGAGTTCGACGGCGGGCGTGAACGGGTCGAGGGCGGACGCGGCCGGGACGGTGGCGGGCTTGGCCGGGGTGGCGGTGGGCTTGGCCGGGGTGGCGGTGGGCTTGGCCGGATCGGTGCTGGGCATGGACGGGTCGACGGCGTGGCGGGTCACGGGCTGTCCTCTCCGGGGCGGGCGCTGCCGCCCCCTGAGCGCGGTTCGCTGAGCCCTGCGCGAGGGCTCGCCGTGAGTGTCACCGCCCGCCCCGGCACCGGTCTTGGAAAAATGTCGCGAGGCCGCGCCGCCGCCGACCCGTAGCCTGGAACCATGCGCGACACCAGGGGAGTCGAGGGGGTCAGCGACGCCGCGACCAGGTGGGAGATCGCCACGCCAGCGGGGCCGGGCAGACTGCCCGGTGTCGGCATGGCGGGATTCCGCGACCGGTCCACGGACCTCGTCGACCTCCAGGTGGTGCCGTACCCGGCGGTCACCGTGGCCGTCGACCTGGGCGACGGGCGGGGCGGCGGCCTGCTCATCGAGGACGCCAGCGGCCGACAGCGGCGCGGCAGCGTCGCCCTCGGCCTCGCCCCCGGCCGCGTCCGGGCGCGTGGGCGGGGCATCGAATGCCTCCAGATACGGCTGTCACCAGTGGTCGCCCACGCGATGCTGGGCGCCCTGCCGGACCCGGGCGGGGAGGTGGTCGCCCTCGACGACCTCTGGGGCCGCGACGCCCCGCGCGTCCGGGAGCGACTGCGTGCCGCCGGGTCGTGGGAGGAGCGGTTCGCGATCGCGGAAGCCGCGCTGGCCCGAAGGCGTCAGGAGCGCCGGACGGTCGCCCCCGAAGTCGCCCACGCCTGGCGGCGGATGGTGCGCGGCCGGGGCCAGGTGCGGGTCGAGGCGCTGGCCGCCGAGGTCGGCTGGAGCCGTAAGCGGCTGTGGTCCCGGTTCCGCGGCCAGCTCGGCCTCACGCCCAAGCGCGCCGCCCGGCTGGTCCGCTTCGACCACGCCGTCCACCGCCTCGCCGCTGGTCACACCGCCGTCCGCGTGGCGGCGGAGAGCGGCTACGCCGACCAGTCCCACCTGCACCGGGACGTCATGGCCTTCGCCGGGGTGACCCCCGCGGCCGCCGCGGCCGCGCCCTGGCTCGCGGTCGACGACATCGCGTGGCCGACCGCCGCCCCCTGAGGCCACCCCACTGCGCCGGTCTCGCACCGGCCGACCTGGCGCGGACGACGGTGGCACCATCGCACCTCACGCTGCTGGGCCTGGTCCGGCACATGGCGGAGGTGGAGCGCCGCTGGTTCCGGCGGAACGTCGCGGGCGAGGCCGTCGGGGACGTCTTCAGCGGGCCGGGCGACGGCGACGAGGGCATCGACGGCGTGCGGGCGGAGTACGCGGAGCGGGACTTCGCCCGCTACCGGGCCGAGGTCGCCGCGTGCGACGCCGCGGCGCGCGGCCACGACCTCGACGAGACGTTCATGGGTCCGCGCGGCACGCTCCTGAGCCTGCGCTGGGTCCATGTGCTCCTGATCCAGGAGTACGCCCGCCACAACGGGCACGCGGACTTCCTGCGAGAGCGCGCCGACGGCGCGACGGGCGGCTGAGCGGACCCGTCCGAGCACGGGCGGCCCCTGCCGCACGGGGGACGGTCACATCTCGCGCTGGTCGAGCGGGCGAGTGGCGGGGCCCTGCACGACCCGCCCGTCCGTGGCGAACCGCGAGCCGTGGCACGGGCACTCCCAGGCGCGCTCGGCAGCGTTGAACGCGACCAGGCACCCCAGGTGCGTACAGCGTGCCGACACCGCGTGCAGCGCACCGTCGGCGTCCCGGTACACGGCCGTGCGCCGACCGTTCACGCGCACCACCGCCCCGCTGTCCGGGGCGAGCTGGTCCACGGAGTCGACCTGCGGGGACCGCAGCCGGTCGCCGACGAAGTGGCGGGCGACGTCGGCCTGGTTGCGTACGAGAGTGGGGGCGGAGCGCAGCACCGACCGGACCCGGCGGGGGTCGTACAGGTCCTTCCACGGCGGCACCGCGCGCCCCGTGATCAGCGCGGCCAGCAGCGAGCCCGCCATGATGCCGCCGCTCATGCCCCAGCCGCCGAAGCCCGTCGCCACATAGGTGTGCCGGGCCGCCGGGTGCAGCGGGCCCACCAGCGGGACGGTGTCGCTGGCGAAGGTGTCCTGGGTGGCCCAGCCGTAGCGGGGCAGGGTGCCGGGGAAGTGCTCGGCGGTCCACGCCAGCAGGTCGTCGAAGTGCCGTGACGTGTCGCCGGTGCCGGGAGTGAACTTCGCACCGGTGACGATCAGCAGGCGCTGCCCGTCCTCGTACGGAGCGGTGCGCACGGACCGGGTGTTCGCCTCCGGGGTGATGTACATGCCGTGCGGATCGCGGTCCTCGGGGATCGGCGCGGCCACGACGAACTCCCGGCGCGGCGCGAGCCGCGTGAACAGCAGCGCCCGGTCGAACACGGGGTAGTGCGTGGCGACGACCACGTCACGGGCGGTCACCCGCGCGCCGCTGCGGGTGGTCACCCGGCACGGCGTGCCCTCCTTCAACCCGGTCACGGTGGTGCGCTCGTGGATCAGGGCGCCCCGGGAGCGCAGGTCGGCGGCCAGCGCCAGCAGGTACTTGCGCGGGTGGAACTGGGCCTGCCCGGTCACCCGCACCGCCCCGGCAACCGCGAACGGCAGGCCCGTCTCGGTGACGAACGACGCGGGCAGCCCCGCCTCCCGCGCCGCGGCGGCCTCCGCCCGCAGCGTCCGCGCCAGGCGGCCGTCACACGCGTAGGTGTAGGCGTCCGCCCGCTCCTGCTCGCAGTCGGCGCCCGTCAGGTCGGACACCTCGAAGGCGTGCTCCACCGCCGCGGACTGCGACCGCGCGTACCAGCGGGTGGCCTCGGCGCCGCGGGTGCGCCGCAGCCGGTCGTACACCAAGGTGTGCAGCGCCGACAGCTTCGCCGTCGTGTGCCCCGTGACGCCCCCGGCGACGCGGTCCGCCTCCAGGACCGCCACGCCGAGCCCCGCCCGGGACACCTCCCAGGCCGTGCTCAGGCCCGCGATGCCGCCGCCGATCACGGTCACGTCGACGGTCACGTCCCGTTCGAGCGGCGGGTACGGCGTGCCGGGCGCCGACTCGATCCAGTACGAGCTGCCGAGGGGTGAGGTGTCGCTCATGCCTCCCGGGTCCCCCGAAACGCACACCTCACGCACCGGACGCGCCGACGGCGACGCCATGCCCCCGGCGCGGCCCACACATGGCGAGGGGGCGGCCGGGTACTCGGCGGCCATGAACACCCTCATCACCGCCCCCGCAGGCCCCACACAGCGGGAACCGGCACTCCCGTCCCCCAGGGGCCCGGTCTCCACTGCCGTGCTCGGCTACCTCCGCGACGCCGCGCACCCCCTGCCCGACCCGGCGCGGATCGCCGCCGCCGACCCCCTCGGCGACGACCTGAACCTCGCCCTGTACGCCTGCTACGAGCTGCACTACCGCGGCTTCGCCGACGTTCCGGCCGCCCGCGAGTGGGACCCGGGGCTGCTGCGCGCACGCGGGGAGCTGGAAAGGCTGCTGCTGGGCGAGCTGCGGGCCCGCGCCACCCGCCGCCAGGGCGCCCGCGACGCGCTGGACGAACTGCTTGTGGAGCCCGCCGACGGCGGTGGCGTCACGCACTTCCTGCGCGACCAGGGCGAGCTGTGGCAGCTGCGCGAGTACGCCGTGCACCGCTCGGTCTACCACCTGAAGGAGGCCGACCCGCACGCCTGGGTGCTGCCCCGCCTGCGCGGCCGGGCCAAGGCCGCGATGGCCGCCGTGGAGTTCGACGAGTACGGCGGCGGCCGCGCCGACCGCGTGCACGCCCGCCTGTTCGCCGACCTCATGGCGGACCTCGGCCTCGACCCCGCCTACGGCCGCTACCTCGACGCCGCGTCCGCGACGGCCCTTGCGCTGGTCAACCTGATGTCCCTGTTCGGCCTGCACCGCTCGCTGCGGGGCGCGCTCGTGGGTCACTTCGCCGCTGTCGAGACCACGTCGTCGCCCGGCTCCCGGCGCCTCGCCCAGGCACTGCGGCGCGTCGGCGCGGGCCAGCGGGCCGTGTTCTTCTACGACGAGCACGTCGAGGCCGACGCCGTGCACGAGCAGGTCGTACGGCACGAGGTCGTCGACGGCCTCCTGGAGGAGGAGCCGGAGCTGGACGCCGACGTCGCCTTCGGCGTGCACGCCACGGTCTGGCTGGAGGACCGCTTCGCCGACGAACTGCTCACGGCGTGGCGCACGGGCCGCTCCACACTGCGCGAGCGGGCGGCCCGTACGGAGGGGCGTACGGCGACACGCGCCGGGGGTGCGGCATGAGCGCGTCGCTGGTGACCCTGCCGGGCGTCTACGCCCCGCAGCACGACACGCGCCTGCTCGCCGAGGTCCTGCGCCACGAGCCTCTGCCACCGGGCACAGAAGTGCTGGACGTCGGCACCGGCACCGGCGCGCTCGCCCTGACCGCGGCCGCCCGCGGCGCGCGGGTGACCGCCGTGGACATCTCGCGGCTCGCGGTGTTCGTCGCCCGCCTCAACGCCTGGCGCAGGCGGGCACCGCTGCGGGTGCTGCACGGCGACCTGTTCGCGCCCGTCGCGCGGCACTCCTTCGACCTCATCCTCGCCAACCCGCCGTACGTGCCCGCCCTGGCCCCGCACCCGCCGCGGCGCGGGGCGGCCCGGGCCTGGGACGCCGGGTACGACGGGCGGTGCGTCCTGGACCGGATCTGCCGCACCGCCCCGGCACTGCTGCGCCCGGGCGGCAGGCTGCTCCTGGTGCACTCGGTCCTGAGCAGCCCCAGCCGCACGCTCGGGCTGCTCAGGCAGCACGGGCTGCACGCCGAGGTCGTGCGGCGCAGCTCGGTGCCCTTCGGGCCCGTGCTGACCGCGCGCCAGCAGTGGCTGCGCGACAGAAAGCTGCTCTCCGACAGCGCGACCTGCGAAGGGCTGGTGGTCGTCCGTGCCGTACGAAGCGACTGAACCGGTTGAGGAGCCCCGCCGCGAACCGGCCGAACCCGCCGGACCGGCTGAACCGGTCGAAGAGCCCCGCAGCGGTGCCCGCGTCACCCGCCTCACGGCCCGCCGCTGCGGCCCCCTGATGGTGGAGGGCCCCGTCGAGGTCACCCTCGACGACGGCAGCACCGTGACCTCGGACCGCTTCCAGGTCGCCGTGTGCACCTGCCGCCGCAGCCGCCGCTACCCCTGGTGCGACACCAGCCACCGGCGGACCCGCGGCGACCCCGGCGACCGCCCGTAGCCAGCGCGGCGCGGCGCGTCACCGCGAGCCGGTCAGCACGCCGCTGTCCACGTGCTTGAGGAGGTCGGCGGGCGTGGCGTACACGGCCGCGGCCCCGGCCTCCTCCAGGTCACGGCGGGGGATGCCGCCGCACAGCAGCGCGATGCCGCGCACGCCCGCCCGGCGGGCCGCGCGCATGTCCCACACCGTGTCCCCCACGAACACCGCCTCCTCGGGCGCGCAGCCCGCGATGTCCAGGGCCTGGTGCACGGGGTCGGGAGCCGGTTTGCCCGAGGAGACGTCGTCCGCGCTCGCGACACCGGCGATCACCTCGTCGGCGTCGATGGCCCGGCGCAGCGCCGACAGCTCACCGCCGCCCGCCGAGGTCGCGAGGACGATGCGCCACCCGCGCTCCGCGAGCGCGTACAGCAGGTCACGGGCGCCCTCCAGCGGGGCGAGCCGGTCGAAGTACGTGCCGTACAGGGTGCTGTGCGCGGAACTCAGCTCCTCGTCGCGGTCACGGTCGCGGCCGGGGCCGAGCAGATGGGCGATCAGGTCCGTCGAGCCGAGCCCGACGGCCCGGTGGATGTCGTGCGTGGCGACCCGCTCGCCCGCCTGCCGGAACGCCTCCCACCAGGTGACCACGTGCAGGTGGTTGGTGTCGGCGAGCGTCCCGTCGACGTCGAAGAGCGCTGCGCGGGCCACGGCGCTACGCCCCCTTGCCCTGGCCGTGCTTGCCCTGGTCGTGCCGGTGGGCGTCGCGCTGGGCTTCGGCGTTGGGGGTGAGCGCGTCCCCGGCCTCGCCGTCCTTGTCGGGGTCCCGCTCGTCGCCGGGACGGCGCGTCGCGGCGTCCTCGGCCTCCTCGAAGACCTCATCGGCGGCGGTCTCGGCGGGCCGCTCAGGCGTGGTCCGGTGGCCGTCGTGGTGCGTCATGCTGGTCCTCCCGAGGTCGATCGCGTGGTCGGTCGTGTGGTGGGTCGCGCGGGGCGTGTGTCCGCGGGGCCGTGTCCGTGGGGTGCCAGCCTCCGTCGGAAGGGAGGCCGCCACCACCGGAGCGGCGCGTACGGCCCCACGGGTCCGCGTCCCGATCACCGTCACCGTGTGCCCGTAGCCGCCGGGACGAATCAGGGAACGGCCGAACGGCCGCGCTCCGATCGGGCGTACCCCGCGTGTCGGCCGCGCCCGGCGCCCGCCCACCCCGGCCCCGTACGGCATCGTCACAGTGCCCCGCGCCCGCCCGCACCCCACGGGCCCCGCGCGGAGGCCGAGGAACCGGTGGACCAGCGGAGGGGAGCGATCAGGTGCGTGGCGGCGGCGCGATGGTCCTCACGGGGGTGCTGCTCGGCGCGCTGACGGGCTGCGGCACGCTCGCCGAGCGCGAGGACGCCGCCGGTGCGGCGGCGGCCCGGTTCGCGGGGAGCCTGCGCGCCGCGGACGCCGGGCGCGCCTGCGCGGCGCTGGCCCCCGGCACCGTCGAGGAGCTGGAGGAGAGCGCCGGGCAACCGTGCGTGCGCGCACTGCCGGACGCGGGCCTGCCCCCGGCGGGTGGCGTGCGGCACGTCGACGTGTACGGCGGCCAGGCGCGGGTCGTCACCGAGCGCGACACGCTCTTCCTGTCGTCCTTCCCCGGCGGCTGGAAGATCACGGCCGCGGGCTGCGTGCCGCGCGCCGACAAACCGTACCGCTGTCTGATCAAGGGTGGTTGACGCATGCGGACGCTGTTCACGCTGTATCTGGTGGTGGTGCTCGGCGGGCTCGCCTACTGCATGGTGCTGGGGCTGACGCAGCGGTGAGCCGGTTCCCCGTTTCCCGGGTCTTCCGCGTGTCCCGGGTTTCCCGCGGTTCCTTCGGTTCCTGCGCGACAACGGTCTGACGCTGGCCTTCGGGACCGGCTTCCTGCTGACCCTGGCGGGCCAGGCCGTCGCCGGGCGCGCCGAGCTGAACAACCGCCTCGTCGCCGAGGACCTGCACCCGGTGAGCTTCGGCGGCTACCTGCTGACCTCCGACTTCGCGGTGGACGTCACCGAGAACTGGCAGTCGGAGTACCTCCAGTTCTTCCTGTACATCTTCGGCACCGTCTGGCTGCTCCAGCACGGATCGCCCGAGTCCAAGGAGCTGGACAAGGCGGGTCCGGGCACCGACAAGGAGCAGAAGGTCGGCCGGTACGCGACGTCCCGGTCGCCGCGCTGGGCGGCCGTAGGCGGCCTGCGCCAGGCCTGGTACTCCCGGTCCCTCGGCATGGTGATGTGCACGCTGTTCCTGCTGTCCTGGCTGGCCCAGTCCGTGACCGGCGCGGCCGCCTACAACGAGGAGCACCTGCGGGAACTCCAGGCGCCGATCAGCTGGTCCGCCTACCTGACGGCCGCCGACTTCTGGGACCGCACCCTGCAGAACTGGCAGTCCGAGCTGCTCGCCGTGGGGTCGATGGCCATCTTCTCGGTCTATCTGCGCCAGCGCGGCTCACCGGAGTCCAAGCCGGTCGGAGCGGCCCACACATCGACCGGCGTCGAGGGCTGAGCCGGACCGCGACCCGTGGCGTGAACTGCCGGGACGTGCGGTGATCTGCCCGGGGTTGGGGTTGTGCCGGGACCGGACTCGTGGACAGAGTGGAGGAGCGGCCCATTTCGCGCGGCCCCGCCAGGGGCCGGGTGGTAGCCGTGTGCCGGGACGCTGCCCCGCGGTGCGGAAAGCCGTCGGCCTCGGTGGCCCCGACGCCTGCCAGCGGGCCGCACCGCCCGTGGAACGGACTCCTGTGGACCTCACGCCCGACCATGCCGCCGCCTCACGAGTGAACCTCCTGCTGGCCGAGGCCCAGCGGCTGCGTGCGCAGAACGAGCAGCTCCAGCAGGCCGTGACCTCGCACGCCGTGATCGACCAGGCCATCGGGGCCCTGGCGGTGCTCGGGCAGCTCCCGCCCGAGGAGTGCTGGCGCGTGCTGCGGGACGTGTCCCAGCGGGCCAACGTCAAGCTGCGTGCCGTCTCGGAGCACGTCCTCGCGTTCGCCCAGGGCGGCGACCTGCCCGAGGCGGAGCGGGACGAGCTGCGCCGGGCCATCGCCCGCTACCGCCGCCTGGCCGCGGTGACGGCGCCCGCCGAGCCGTCGCCCACCCCCTGACAGCGGCTACTCGTCGTCGGCCGCGCCGGTGATGTCGACGTGCGCCACCCCGTCGTCCTCGAACAGCTCGGCGGCCAGCCGCGCGGGATCACCCGTGCCCTCGACCTCCAGCGCCACCCGCGCGACGCGGTCGCTGCCGCCGGGCAGCCGTTCGACGTCGACCCGCAGGATGCGGAAGCCGCGCCGCGTGCAGATCCGCATCAGCCGCGGCAGCAGCGCCGCCCCCGTCCGGTAGGTCAGGCGCACCTCGAAGGCGCTCGCCGCGCCGCCGGGCACCAGACGCGGCAGCAGCCGCGGATAGCCCCGCACCACCAGGAAGTGCAGAGCGGTGGCGGCGAGCGCGAGCACGGGCAGACCGCCGCCGCAGGCCATGCCGACGGCGCAGGTCAGCCAGACGGTCGCGGCGGTGGTCAGTCCCCGTACCGCGTCCCGGCGCACGAAGATCAGGCCGCCGCCGATGAAGCCGATGCCCGAGACGATCTGCGCCGCCACCCGGGACGGGTCGAAGGAGACGCCGTCCACGCCGAGGACGCCGGAGAAGCCGTGCTGGGAGACCTCCATCATCAGGGCGCTGGCGACGCCGACCAGGGTGTGGGTGCGCAGGCCCGCGCTCTTCTGCTGCGCCGCCCGCTCCCAGCCGATGAGGCTCGAAAGCAGCAGCGCGAGACCCAGCTCCACGAGCTGCCGTGGCCCCTGCCCGTGCTGCATGTCCCACAACGGCGCCGCAAGCCCACTCACGCGTACCTCCCGATGGCTCCCGTCCTGGTGCTTCCTCTGCTGGCCGCTGCTACCCGGACTTCGCCCGAGCAGCCGGGCGATCTGGACGCCGCGGCCCGTCGTCCATCAGGCTCGGGCGTGCGGGCGAGGGCGTGATCCCTCGCCCGTGACAGTGACAGCGACAGCGACCGTGATGGTCGCAGTCGCAGTCGCAGTCGCAGTCGCAGTCGCAGTCGCAGTGTCGGTGTCGGTGTCGGGCTTCGGGCAGATCGGGGTGAGGGTTCGTGGTGACGCGGCGTACGGTGATCAAGGCGGCGGGTGCCGGGACGTTGGCGAGCGGGCTGTCCACGTCGGCCTGGGGCGCCTCCCGGGCGGCGGACGGCGACGTCCTGGCGGTGGTGGAGAAGAGCAGCCACGCGGTGAGCTTCTACGACGTGGGGTCGGGGCGGCGGCTGCGGAGCGTGGCGCTGCCCGACTATCCGCACGAGATGGTCGTCGACTCGCGCAGGCGCTTCGCCTACGTCGGGCACTACGGGGTGCGGATGTCGTCCTCCGTGGGCGAGGGCGGCGCCGCCGTCTTCGTCATCGACCTCGCCGAGCGGTCCCTGGCCCGGACCATCGACACCCGGCCCTTCAACCGCGTCCACGGCATGGGCATCGACCGCGAGGACCGCCTGTACGCGCTGAGCGAGGAGAAGGCGGTCCTGCTCGGCTTCGACCGTCCGGCCACCGACGAGGCACCGACGCGCGCGGTCCCCGCACACGGGGTGAAGACCCATCTGTTCACGCTCAGCCGCGACGGCGAACGCGCCTATGTCACCGGCCTGTTGTCGCACACGGTCAGTCTGGTGCGCCCG
This sequence comes from Streptomyces sp. G45, assembly GCF_049542095.1. Classification (NCBI taxonomy): domain Bacteria; kingdom Bacillati; phylum Actinomycetota; class Actinomycetes; order Kitasatosporales; family Streptomycetaceae; genus Streptomyces; species Streptomyces sp. G45. The sequence continues at coordinate 8,865,913 of NZ_JBMUZU010000001.1, forward strand.
CACGACGCCGCCGTCCCGCCGCTCCTGGTGACCCCCGGTCAACTCCCCGAGAGTAGCTGCCTGAGCCGGGACGAGCGGACCCTGTTCGTGGGGGCCCGCAAGAGCTCCGCGCTCGTCGCCGTCGACGCGCGCACCCTGAAGGTACGCGACAGCCGGACCACGGGCGGAGACCCCCTGCGCGTCTACACCCTCGACGACGAGCGGCTGCTGGTGACGGACATCGCCCACAAGACCCTCACGCTGTGGAGCACCGACCTGCGCCCGCTGCGCTCCCTCCAGCTCGACGGCACCCCCGCCGCCGTGTCCCTTCACCCGGACAAGCCGCTGGCGTACGTGTCCCAGCTGGGCACCAACCGGGTCGGTGTCGTCGACCTGGACCGGCTGACCGAAGTCGGCGGCTTCGCCACCCAGCTGGAGCCGGACTCCTCCGTGCTGCTGCCCGCCTCGACCTGAGCGGCGGGCCCCCGTCCGGCGGCGGCCGACCGCGGTCACAGGAGGTAGGCGTACTCCTTGAACTCCCAGTCGGTGACGTACTCCTGGAACCGCTGGACCTCGTTGCGCTTGTACGCGAGGAAGGAGCGCACGAAGGGCGCGCCCAGCACCTCGGTGAGGTCGGTGTCGGCCTCCAGCGCGTCGAGCGCCTGGACGAGCGTGCCCGGCAGCCTGGCCGCGGTGCCCTCCTGGTAGCCGTAGCCGTCCAGCGGCTCGGGCGGCTCCCGCTTCTGCCGCAGGCCGAGGCCCACCGCGGCGAGGGTGCCCGCGACGGCGAGGTAGGGGTTGGCCGTGGCGTCGCCCAGGCGCAGCTCCAGGCGTGTGCCGGGGCCGCGCTCGGGAGGTACCCGCAGCATCGCGCTGCGGTTGTCGAGGCCCCAGTCGATCAGCCAGGGGGCGAGGGTGTGGGGGCCGAAGCGCTTGTAGGAGTTGACGGTCGGGTTCAGCAGGGCGGTGAGCGCGGGCGCGTGGGCGAGGACTCCGGCGATCGCGTGCCGCGCGGCGGCGGACAGTCCGTGCGGGCCGCCCGGGTCGGCGAAGACGTTGCGGCCGTCGGCGTCCACCATCGACAGGTGCAGATGGAAGCCGGAGCCGCCCTCCGCGTTGAAGGGCCTGGCCATGAAGGTGGCGAGACGCCCCTCCGTACGCGCGATCTCCTTGATGGCCGACTTGAAGAGGAACGCCCGGTCGGCGGCGTCGAGGGCCTCCGAGTAGTCGAGGTTGACCTCGAACTGGCCGCTGTCGAACTCGCGGTTCCCGGCGGTCGCGCCGACCTGAAGCTCCCTCAAGTGCCGTATCGTGCGCAGCAGATGACCATCGGGGTCGCCCCGCAGCCCGGCGCTGTACACATTGCCGGGGCCCCGCCCGTACGGCGACCAGCCGGTGACCGAGCCCTCGTCGCGCTCGCACAGGTAGTACTCCAGCTCGGGGCCGACCAGCGGGCGAACCTCGCCGCCGCTCCAGTCGAGGACGGCGCGCAGCAGGTCGCGCGGGACTCGACGGCCGGGTTGCCCGTCGCCGGGTCCAGCGCGTCGCCCAGGCACCAGGCGACGCCGGGTTCCCAGGGCAGCGCGCGCACGGTGTCCAGGTCGGGCCGGACCGAGATGTCCGGCATCCCGGCCGCCAGGCCCCCCGGCATGGGAATGGTGTCGCCCTGCGGGCTGGTGTGGTAGACGGCGCGGCAGAACGCCAGTCCGTGCTCGGCGGTGGTGGCGAGGTGGTCCAGGAGGACGTCGCGGGCGCGGTCGGCGCCGAGCAGGTCGGGGTAGACGACCCGCACCACGTCGATGTTCCGCGTGCGCAGCGCCGCGACGGCCTGCCGGGTTCGCTCACCGTGTGCCGGGCTGTCTTCGCTCACCCTGTCCAGCCTTCCTGCGGGGCCTGTTCGCGGGCTCACCCCGGGTGTCGTTTGAGGTCAAACAGTAGGGAGCGGGGGGAGCGCAGCGCAAGAGGCTGCGGGGAATCGCCGGGGAGGGTGCGGGAGCGGGACGGCACGCACCCCTCCGGGAAGGGGCGCGGAGATCCACTCCGCGAAGGAGCGCGGAAATCCATGGACGAGGCCATGGAAGATCACGTACTGTGTGGCCTCACGCCCTGAGACGAATGGAAGGAGGCGAGTGCCGTGCGGTTCACACCTTTCCAGCGCTCCCTCATCCGGTGTCCCGGCGTGGTTCGTCAGTTCTGACCGGGAGCGCTCCAAGCAGCCTGTATCCCGGAGGAATCCATGACCGATCTGGTCATCCGCGCGCTCTCCGCGAGCGACGCCCAGCTGTTCGACGCACTGCCCGACCCCCTGGGTGCCCGTGAGGCTCACCGGCGCACCCGGTTCCGCCCCGACTGGAAGCGCGTCGCCCTGCGCGACGGCGAGGTCGTCGCACGCGGCGCCTGGTGGGGCGGTCCCGACGACGCGGAGCCCATCAACATCAACTGGTTCGACGTGGCCGAGGGCGAGGAGGAGGCCGGGGCCGCGCTCTTGCGCTCTGCCCCCCAGCAGGTCGAACTGGAGATCAACCTGCCCGGCGGCTGGCGGGAGGACCCCGCCCTGCGCGCGGCCGCCGAGGCGCGCTTCGCCGCCGCGCGAGCCGCCGGGTACGCACTCCTGGTGGAGCGCTTCCTGTACCGCTGGACCCCGGAGCGGGGCCTGCCCGAGCGGCCCGGGCGCCTGCGCTTCACCGCCGAACCCGACGACGCGGTGTTCTTCGACGCGCTGCGCCGCATCCACTCCGCCACCCTGGACGCCCACGCGCTCAAGGCCATCGAGGAGGGCGGCCTCGACCAGGCCGCCCAGGAGGAACTCGACTTCTTCCACTGGTGCCCCTCCCCACGGGAGTGGTGGCAGACCGCGCACACCCCGGAGGGCGAGCTGGTCGGCATCCACATCCCGGCCCGCAACCACTCCGGCCCGATCGTCGGCTTCATCGGAGTCGTCCCGGAGCAGCGCGGGCACGGCTACGCCTACGACCTCCTCGTGGAGTGCGCCCACTTCCTGGTCGAGCGGGGCGCGGAGTTCATCACGGGGGCCACCGACCAGGGCAACGTCCCCATGGCCGCGCAGTTCGCCAAGGCGGGCTTCCCCGTCGTCCGTGAACGCATCAACTACCACCCGGCGGTCCGAGCCTCCTAAGGAGTAGACGGGTGAGCGGTCCGGCCAGGGGCAGGCCCGGACCGCTCATCCGCGCCCGGCGGCCCGCCCGAGGCCCGACCGCGCCCCTCACGCCCGTGGAACCACCGAGAACTCGAACGGCACATACCCCGCGTCCACCACGTTCGTGCCGCCGTCCACCGTCAGCGTCGCGCCGTTGACGTACGACGACCGCGGGCCGAGCAGCCACAGGACGGCGTCCGCCACCTCCTCCGCGCGGGCCGCGCGGCGCTGTGGCACCAGGGCCGTGACCTGCGCGTACGCCTCGTCAAGGGAAGCGCCGTCGGTGAACTCGCGCATCTCCTCGTCCGCCATCTCCGTGCGCGTCCAGCCCGGGCAGACCGTGTTGGCGCGCACCCCGCGCGGTCCGAACTCCGTCGCTATGGCGTTCGTCAGCATCCCCGCACCCGCCTTGGACGCGGCGTACGCGCTCGCACCACCCGGGGCGCGCAGCGCGGCGATGGAGCCCACCGTGACGAACGCGCCCCGCGTGGCGATGAGATGGGGCAGGGCCGCGCGCGCCAGCAGGAAGACGGAGGTGAGGTTGGTGCGCAGGGTGGCGTCCCAGTCCTCGTCGCTGACTTCGAGCAGCCCGCCGGGGCGCAGGATCCCGGCGTTGGCGACCACGCCGTCAAGCCGCCCGTGGTCACGCACCACGGCCGCGACCAGCTCCTCGACCTCGTCGCGTACGGTGACGTCGGCGACGTACGGCGTGGCGCCGCACCGGTCCGCGACCGCGCGCAGCGCCTCAGCGCGCCGGGCGCACGCGGCGACGCGCGCCCCTTCCTGCGCGCCGCGCACGGCGACGGCCGCGCCGATCCCGCTGCTGGCCCCGGCCACGAGCAGGACGCGCGAGTCTGACTGGTCGGTCTGGGTCATGGGGAACTCCCTGTCGAGTGACGGCGGTTCGGTGGCGCGGGACGGGCGCGGGACGGGCGCGGGACAGGTGCGGCGAAGAGGGTGGCGCGAAGCGGGTGCGCGGGCGCCGCCGGGCGGTCCCCGCGAGGGGAGGAGCGGCGGGTCGGCGGAGGCCGGGTTATCGTTTGAGCCCGTAAGGGTCACGCACGGCAGCGGTCGTACGGCAGCGGACGGAACCCGCCCGGGGGCGCGGGGGACGGCGAGAGAGACGCGGGAGAACACGACGTGACGGGGCACCGTTCCATCCGGGAGACCGAGAAGGCCGTCCAGGCCAAGCTGGGTGACACGCCGATCCAGCACGTGCAGATGGTCGCGGTGGCGAACATCTACCGGGCCGCCGCAGCGGTGCGGCAGCACTTCGAGAACTCCGTGCTGCGCGGCGCCGAGCTGACCTGGACCTCGTTCGTCGTGCTGTGGGTGGTCTGGATCTGGGGCGAGACGGAGACCCGCCACGTGGCCGAGGAGGCGGGCATCTCCAAGGGCACCCTGACGGGCGTGGCCCGCACGCTCCAGCGCCGCGGCCTGCTCGAACGCAACAGCCACCCCACCGACGGGCGCCTGGCGCTGCTGCGGCTGACCGAGGACGGCGAGCGGCTGATGGCCGAGGTGTTCCCCGCCTTCAACGCCGAGGAGGTCTTCGTCGCCGACCGGCTCACCGACGACGAGTGCCGCACGCTCGCCGACCTGTTGCGGAAGATCGTGACGCAGACGGAGGAGAACGGCGAGGAGCGGCGCCTCGCCCTCCTCGACGGCGCCGAACCCCGACCCCGGCGCAGCGGACGCCGCCCGTCCCGCGACTGAGCCGCCGGACGTCGGCCCCGGGACCCGCGCCGCCGAGCCGCGCCCGGGGCCCGACTCCTGCGCGCCGACGCCGGTCAGCGGAGCCGCCCGCCGCCGACCCGCACAGGTCCGCCCGGCATGTCGGCCGCGCCTCTCGCCTCTGTCACGGACACCCCTTGGGCACCCCTCCCGTGTGACGTTTGGGGTCAAAGGATAGCCCTGGGGCCCCGCCGTGGAAGGGGGTTGACCGTCCGGATCGGGCCACCTATCTTGTTTGGGCTCAAATGACAAGGAGGTCGCGATGGCTCCACCCTCCGCGCCCGCGCCGGACCCCGTGCCCGCACCGGGACCCGCGGCGCGCCCGGCCGCCCCGGCGCCCGAGGAACGGCAGGGCCATGGGTGAGGTCGTCGGGGCCGGACTGCTCGCCCACGTCCCCACCATCGTGCTGCCCGAGTCCAGCCGCCTGGAGCTGAACGAGGGCCGCGAGGTCAGCCTCGTACCGGGACTTCGCGCCCTGCGCCAGGAGGTCTTCGAGACCCTCGACTACGACACGGTCGTCGTCCTGGACTCGCACTGGGCGACCACCGTGGAGTTCGTCATCGCCGCCCAGGAGGCGCGCACCGGGCTCTACACCTCCGACGAACTGCCGCGCGGCATGTGCCGCATGCCCTACGACTTCCTCGGCGACCCCGAACTCGCCCACGCCGTCGCCTCGTTCGCCGACCGGCACGGCACCTGGATCACTCCGATCGCCGACCCCTACCTGCCGATCCACTACGCCACCGTCAACCTGTGGACGTACCTCGGCAAGGGGCTGCCCGACAAACGGTGGCTGTCCGTCGGGGTGTGCCAGACCGGGGACGCCGAGGACCACCTGCGGCTCGGCCGCGCGCTCGCCGACGGCGTCGCCGCGCTGCCGGACCGCAAGGTCGTACTCATCGCGTCCGGCGCGCTCTCGCACACCTTCTGGCCCCTGCGCGAACTGCGCGCCCACGAGGCCAGCGACCCCGCGCACATCCGCACGCCCGAGGCCCGTGCCGCCGACGAGGAGCGCATCGCCTGGCTGCTGCGCGGCGACCACGCGCGGGTGCTGCGCACCATGCCTCAGTTCGCCGCCCACCGGCCCGAAGCGGGCTTCGGCCACTATCTGATGATGGCGGGCGCCCTCGGCGAGGAGCGCCTGACCGCACCCGCGCGCGCCTACAGCGCGTACGAGAACTCCATCGGCACCGGCCAGATCCACCTGTGGTTCGACCGCCCCGCAGACGGCTGGACCGCGTGCGGGCCGGACCAGCGGGCGCCGTGAACGCCGCCCGCGGGCACCGAGGGCACAGCCCCTGACCCGGTCGGCGCCTCACGCCTGCGTCGGCTCCGGCGGCGCCGACACCGCCTCGCCGGGCACGGCCGACGGCGCCGCCACGGCCGTGGCGGCGAACAGCCCGTCCACGCGCCCGCGCTCCGCCGCGTCCTGCGGGAAGGCGTACGCGCACCCGACGTACACCACGAGGTTCAGGGCCATCCCCACGACACCCGACGTCAGGCCGTCCAGCCAGGGAATGGACGTGGGGTACGCCGCCGAGAGACCGGCGGCGACACAGAAGCCCACCACGGTTCCCGCGACCGTGCCGATCCGGTTGCCGCGCTTCCAGAACAGGCCGAGGAACTGCGGCACGGCGAGCTGCACCACCCCCTGGTACGCCATGATCGACAGCGTGATGAGGTTGCTCAGGCCGATGTTGGCGACCAGCGCGGCGGCCACCGTGTAGACGGCGATGGAGATCTTCGCCGTCACCAGCCGCCCCTTGTCGTTCATCGGCCGGTACACCGCGACCAGGTCGTTGGAGATGAGCGTGCCCACGGACTGGAGCACCCCGTCGGCCATGCCGATCTGCGCGGCCAGCACGCACAGGGCGATGGCGATGATGACCCACGGGCCGCCGATCCGCTCGCCGAGGGTGAACAGGGCGTGGTCGGGGTTGTCGGACACGCCCGGAAGCGTCCCGGACAGCAGCGCGGCGGTCAGCAGCAGCCCGGCGAACACCAGCGAACAGGGCATCGCGAGCACCGCGGACCGCTTGACGCTGCGCACCCCGTCCGCGGTGAACAGCCGCACGAACATCCCCGACAGGCACCAGCCGCCCACCGAGCCGGTGAACGTCAGCGCGAACAGGTACAGGCCGCCGCTGCCGCCGCCGTCCACGGGCAGCGAGAGCGCTTCCACGGGCAGGTGCGCGAACCCGTGGCCCTGCGCGACGAGATAGACGATGAGCCCCACCAGCAGCACCGAGCCGAAGACGTAGGCGATCATCCCCTGGTAGAAGTCCGTGACGACCACGCCGCGCATGCCCATGCGCACCGTCCAGAACTGCCGCGCCACCAGCACGAGCACGCCCGCGAGCACCGACTGCGAGTAGCTGAGGTGCCCGAAGGAGATATAGAAGAAGATCAGCCCCATGGCCTGCATCCCGATCACCGTCATCGGGAAGTTCACCAGGACCTGGATCAGCGCCGGGACCGTCCGCGACGAGGTGCCGCCGTAGCGCAGGCCGAACAGGTCGGACTGGGTGCGCAGGCCGTGCCGCGCGCCCCACATCCACACCCGCCGGGACATCAGATACATCAGCAGGTAGGCGAACAGGCCGTAGATCAGCAGGTGGAAGCCGATCACCCCGCTGCCCGCCGCGAGGCCCGCGTCGGCGATGAACACCGAGCCGGGGAACCAGGTGTTGAGGACCGACATGGTCTGGTAGCCGCTGCCGAAGCTGCGCCCGCCCACCGCGTAGTCGGTGAAGTCCGCGTCGTGCTGGCGGTGCAGACGCAGGGTGAGGAGCACTCCCGCGAAGAAGAGCGCCACCATGCCGTAGCCGAGGACCACATTCACTGGGGACGAACCCCTCTCAGTTCCGAGGGCGTGTCAGTCGAGTTCGCCGCGGGCGGCCTCGACGCCGTACAGCACGACGACACCGGCCGAGATGTGCGCGCCCAGAGCGAGGAAGTAGCAGACGGAGAGCGGGAATCCGGACTGGAACCGGGGCGCTCCCGCGGTCCAGTACACGGGCGGGACCAGGGCGAGCACGGCGTCGAGCGCGAACCAGGAGCCGAAGAACGCCCACTTGCGCCGCGGCGAGAGCGCCACCGCCCAGCGCGCGAACCGCCCCGACGGCCGTCCCGCGCCCCTGGGCGGGGCGGATGGCGGTGCCTCACCGGGCGTCATGGACGACCTCCCCGTCGAAGACCGTCAGCGCCACCGGCAGCTCCGCGATCTCGTGCGGGTCGGCGTGCGGCAGATCGCCGTCGACGACGCAGATGTCGGCCGCCTTGCCCACTTCGAGGGACCCCTTCCAGCTCTCCGCGAAGTCCTGCCAGGCGGCGTTCGAGGTGTACGCGCGGATCGCGGTCTCCAGGCCGACGCACTGCTCGGGGCCGCTCTGCCGTCCGCTCGCCTTCGACTCGCGCAGCATCATCGAGGCCACGCCCCGCCGCCAGTCGGGGTAGGTGATGGGCGCGTCCGAGCTGGCGGTCACCGGGATGCCCGCCTCCGCCGCGCTGCGCACGGGCCACTGGTAGGCGGAGCGCTCGGGGCCCACGATGCCGTCCATCAGGTCCGCGATGGCGTCCTTGACGCCGGGGTTCATGTTGATGCCCCAGCCGTGCCTGGCGAGCGTGGCCAGGGAGCGGGCGGAGGCGAAGTCGCCGTGGATGACGTAGTGGCGGGCGTCGGGGCGCGGCGCGTCGGTCTGCGCCGCCTCGAAGGCCTCGACGACCGCGTCGATGCCGTGGTCGCCGGTGATGTGGACGCCGAGCTGGTGGCCCGCGGCGTGGACGTGGCGCACGATCGCGTCCAGCTCCTCGACGCGCTGGGCGTCGCTGTGTCCGTGCAGGCAGAGGCTGCCGTACCCGCCGCCCACGTACTCCTCGTGCATCCAGGCCGTGCGGCTCGGCGGAATGCCGTCGGCGAACAGCTTGACGCCGAGCACCCGCAGCAGCCGCGGGTCGGCGTCGGCGCACACCCCGTTGAGCTGGGCGAGACGCTCGGGCAGGTGCCGTGCCGCGCCGCCCATCTCCAGGGGGAGCAGCAGCACGCTCACCCGCGCCCGCAGCTCACCGGCCGCCTCCAGACGCGCGTACGTCTCCAAGGTCCCGGTGTCGGCGACGCCGAGGAACAGGGAGGTGCCGCCGGGGCCGAGGCCCGGTTCGGTGAAGCTGGTGATGCCCTCGGCGTGGCAGACCGCGACGGCGGAGCGGATGGCGGCCTCGCGCGCCGCGTCGTCCATCAGCGGCACCACGGAGTTCACCAGGTCCTGCGCGCCCTCGCGGAGGATGCCGGTGGGGGCGCCGTGGGCGTCGGTCTCGATGACGCCGCCGGGCGGGACCGGTGTGGCGGCGGTGATGCCCGCGAGTTCCAGGGCCCGGGAGTTGAGCCAGGAGGTGTGCCCGGAGAACTCGTACAGCAGCACCGGGTGCCGGGGCGAGACCTCGTCCAGGTCCTGGCGGCAGGGGGTGCGACCCCGCACGGCCAGGCACTCCTTGAGGTAGCCGACGTCCCAGCCGTTGCCGAAGATCCAGTCCCCGGGCGGGAGTTCGGCGGCCTTGCGGCGCACGGCCTCGCGGATGTCGGCGAGCGACGACACGGCGGGGGAGGCGACGTCGAGGGCGAGCGGCGGACGGGTCGCGCCGAACGCGGCGGCGTGCAGGTGCGAGTCGTTGACGCCGGGGAGCGCGGTGCGCCCCTGGAGGTCGATGACCTCCGTGCCGGGCCCGATGAGTTCGCGCAGCTCGCGGGTGCTTCCGGTCGCCGCGATGCGGCGGTCGCGCACGGCGACGGCCTGTGTGGTGCGGAACGCCGCGTCGACGGTCAGTACGGTGCCGTTGACGAGCACGAGGTCTGCGGGCCTGGGCATGGGGGTGACCTCCCTGCTGTATCGTTTGGGCCCAAACATATGCCCCGGGTCCGCGTCCGGCGCAAGGGTTCGGGCGCGGGAGTTCTGCGCGAATCGCGAGGGGTGTGCGGCGGGGGCTCTGGTGGCGGGCGGAGCGTGGGAGTGCCCGGGAGGTGCCCGGGAAGTGCCCGCGCCCCGCTCGCGTACCGCCGTGTCACCCGGTGAGCCGCTCCACCCGCCGCATCACCTCACGGCAGAAGTCCCCGACCCCGTCCGGGTCGTCCGTGAACTGCGACGGCTTGACGCAGAACGTCGTGAAGCCCTGCTCCATCTGCTCCGGCACGGCCTCCAGGGCCCGTTCGAGGCTGGCCACCGATGTCGCGTCGGGGAAGACGGCGCGGGTGCCGCCGACCATCTCCAGGTCGGACATGTCGCGCCCCGCCTCCGCCATCGCCGCGCGCAGCTTCTCCAGCTCGCCCGGCGCGGGCCGCCCCAGCGGGTTGAAGCCGTGCCCGTACCGCACCAGGCGCCGCAGCACCGCGTCGTGCAGCGTGGAGCCGCCGAACCAGAGCGCGGGGCCGCCCTCCCGGTGCGGCTTGGGTTCGAGCCAGACGTCGCGGAAGCGGTAGTGGGTGCCCTCGAAGGTCGCGGGCCCCGGGCGCCAGAGGGCCTCCCAGGCGGCGAGGTGCTCGTCCAGGAGGCGGCCGCGCCGCGCGAAGGGGACCTGGAGGGCCGCGTACTCGTCCTCGCTCCAGCTCACCGTCGGCAGGACCACCAGCCGCCCCCCGCTCAGCAGGTCGAGCGTAGCCAGTTCCTTGGCCAGCAGCAGGGGGTGGCGCAGCGGTGCGATGACGGCCGCGGCGGCGAGGCGCACGCGCTCGGTGACGGCGGCCATCGCGGAGAGCAGCACGACGGAGCTGGGCCAGGGCGTGTCCGGGGGCTGGTTGCCCGGCAGGGCGTACTCGCGCGGGTTGGGCATCGGGCCGCCCGCGCCGGAGTCCGGGCCGAGCACGACGTGTTCGCTGAGCATGACCGAGTCGAACCCCGCGTCCTCCGCCTCGCGGGCCCAGCGCACCAGGGCGCCGACGTCGCAGCGGCCGCCGGTCATGGTCCAGTTCTCGGTCAGGACGAGTGTCATGCGGGGGCGGGGCGTGGGCATCCGGGCTCCCTGGGGCGTGAGGGGTTTATTGTTTGGCCTCAAACGGTAGAGCGGGGGGCCGTCGCTCCTCAAGGGTCCGGGTGCCGCCGTCGCGCTGTCGTCGCGTCGGGGGAAGGTCGGTGGAAGGTCAGGGGGATGCCGGGGGATGCCGGGGGGATTAGGAGGCGCGCTCTGGGGCACACGAGCCGCAGTGCGGCCCGGCGGAACCGCCGGGCCGCACTGGTCACCGAAAACTGGCACAAGGGAGGCTTCTCATGCTCATGGCGCACCCGGCGGTTCTGCGTGACCTCGTCGAGGAGTACGAGACCCTGCGGGCCCTGGGGGCCCAGCACGGTCGTCCGCGGGACCGGCAGCGCATGGACGACGTCGCGTACACGCTGTGCGTGTCCACCGGGACCCGTGACATCGACGCCGCGCTCATCGCCGCCCGCCACCGGCTGCCCGGGGCGCGCCCCGAGGACGACTCCCTGGTGGGTGCCTGAGCGGGGGCCGCCGTCCTGGTCGGCGGACGAACGCCCTCGTGGGTCCCGGCGGCGCGACAGCGTCCCTATGAGCCCCTAAATTCATGACATAGCAGCACAAGTCACTGGAATCGATGAGAGGGCTGTCCCATGCCTGCGGGATCCAGCAAGAAGCGGGAACGTCAGTACGAGCACATCAGGGAGAGCGCGCGGAGCCGCGGAGAGTCCCCCGAGCGCGCGAAGGAGATCGCGGCCCGGACGGTGAACAAGGAGCGCGCGCGGGCGGGCGAGTCCAAGACCGCCAGCAAGACCTCCACGCGCGACACGAAGTCCGCGTCCCAGCGCGGCGGCGAGCGCTCGCACAGCGGAGCCAAGGGCCCCACCCGCGACCAGCTGTACGAGGAGGCCAAGAAGAAGAACATCGAGGGCCGCTCGTCGATGAACAAGAAGGAGCTCAAGCAGGCCCTCGGCCGCTGAGGGCACAGCCGGGCGGCCGGGTCCCGCGACGTGCGGGGCCCGGCCGCCCGGTCCGGTGTGCCGCCCGGTCCGGTCTGCCGCCCGGTCCGGTCAGGCGCTCAGTGCGGTCAGCCGTCCAGCTTGCGGCGGACGACCTCCATGACCTCGGCCACCGGGGTGGGCATGCTCATGTCGTGGTGCCGGGCGTGGACGTCGTGGGCTTCGACGGCGCCCAGGACGTACGGGCGCCAGTCGTCCGCGTAGGAGCCCGGGTGCTCCTCGTCGAGCAGGGCGTTGAAGAACAGCACGTCACCGCGGTGGACGGGCGAGGTGAACTCCGCCATCCGGGCCATGTTGTTGGCCCCCACCCGCGCCATGTTCTCCAGGAACCGGCCCATGTTCTCGGTGTTCATGAACTCGCCGAAGGCTTCCTCGACGTCCTCCCGGTAGAGCGCGGGCGTCCAGTCGGCCGCCTTCTCGAAGCCGCTCGCGGGCTGGGCGTCGAGGATGGCCAGGAGGCCGACCTCGTGCCCGCGCCGGTCCAGGGCCGCCGCGATGGCGTGCGCCAGTGGGCCGCCGTACGACCAGCCGATCAGGTGGTAGGGGCCGTCCGGCTGGGTCCCGAGGATCTGGGCGACGTAGTCGTCGACCATGTCCGGCACCGACTCCGCGACGGGGCCCACGCCGTCCGAGCCGCGCGACTGCAGGGCGTAGGCCGCCCGGTCCTGGAGGTGCGGCGCGAAGGCGAAGTACGACCAGCCGAGCCCGCCCCCGCCGTGCACGAACCACACCGGCGGCTTGCCCGTGCCGGGGTCCCGGTTGAGCGGCAGCACCACCGCGAACGAGTCGGCCTGGTCGTCGGGGATGCCGCCGAGGAGCAGCAGCGAGGCCAGCTCGGCCACCGTGGAGTACTGGACGACCGTCCTCAGCGGCAGGTCGATGGCGAACTCCTTGCGGATGCGGGCGATGAGCCGGGTGGCGAGGAGGGAGTGGCCGCCCAGGGCGAAGAAGCCGTCGTGGATGCCGACGCGCTCCAGGCCGAGCAGTTCACGGAAGAAGGAGCACAGCTTCTCCTCGTGGGCGTTGCGCGGCCCCCGGCTGCCCACGAGGGTGGTGTGCTCCGGCGGCAGCGCCCGCCGGTCGAGCTTGCCGCTGGGCGTCAGCGGAATCTCCGAGAGCGGCACGACCGCGGCCGGGACCATGTAGTCGGGCAGGCGTTCGCGCAGGTACTCGGGCAGCTCGGACAGGAGCGGACCGATCGCCGCGGCGAGCGCGGGCGTGTTCGTCAGGGCCCGCCTGGGCGTGGCGCTCGGCACGAAGCCGCCGCGGACGGCCGTCGGGTGCGGCAGCAGGACCGCCTCGAAGCAGTCGGCGGCCTCACCGGACCAGGTGAGCACCGCGTCCCGGCCCTGCCGCCGCGCCCACGCGGCGAGGTCCTCCGGATCGAGCACCGCGCCGCAGGGGGCGGCCGCCGCACCGGCCGACACCGCGGCGGCCTCTTCGGTCAGCCGCGCGTTCGGTATCCCCGTCACCCGCACCGGACCGCCCGCCTGCCGTACGCGGGCGTCCAGTTCCGTCAGGTCCGACACCTCCCTGCCCCATGCCACCGACGGCACACCGGCCAGGTCGAGGGCGTCGGACGGCCGCTTGTGCAGGACGACCTCGTAGCGGTGCCGAGTCAGCTCGTTGTGCTCCCGGCCGGGCTTGAGCCGGATGTCGACGCCCGCGGAGTGCTCCGCCGCCCACTGGGTGAACCACTCGGGCGCGACGACCAGCTCGCGCTCGGCGAGCAGCGCCTGCTCCACCAGGGCCCGCACCTCGTTCGGGGAGGCGTCGGGCCAGCCCGTGCGCTGCACGGCCGTCAGGAGCAGCCGGAGCGTCACGGCGTTGCGGACGTCGCCGACGACGATCCGGCCGCCGGGCACGAGCAGGTCCATCGCCTGGCGCAGGACCTGGTCCAGGTAGGCGGCGCTGGGGAAGTACTGCACGACCGAGTTGAGGACGACGGTGTCGAAGCGGCCCTGGGGCAGCCCGGTCAGGTCGTCGGCGGCCTGGGCGCTGAGGCGGACCCGGTCGCCGTACCCGGCCTGTTCGGCCTGGGCGCGGACGCGGTCCACGACGGTGGCGGAGATGTCGGTGCCCCAGTACTCCTCGACCCGGTCGACGATCTTCGCCAGGAGCAGGCCGGAGCCCACGCCGAGTTCCAGGATCCGCCGGGGCGCGTACCGCAGCACCTGGGCCACCGCCGCGTCCCGCCACTCCCGCATCTGCTCCAGCGGGATCGACTCGCCGTCGTACGACGACGTCCACAGGTGGAAGTCCTCGCCAAGCGCCACCTCGCTGGAGGCGGTGTAGGTGTCGTCGTAGACGCGCCGCCACTCGTCCACCGGGTCGGCGGCGTCCGCCGCCACGGCGTCGGCGGCGGGCACCACATAGCCGATCAGGCGCTTGTCGCCGTCCTGGTTCTCCCGCACCACGACGGTGGCCTGCGCCACGCCGGGGTGCGCGGACAGGACGTCCTCGATGTCGCCCAGCTCGACCCGCACGCCCCGGACCTTCACCTGGAAGTCGGTGCGGCCGACGTACTCGACCTGGCCGTCCCCGTTCCAGCGCACGACGTCGCCGGTGCGGTACATGCGCGTGCCGGGCTCGCCGAACGGGCACGCCACGAAGCGGTCGGCGGTCAGACCGGTCTGGCCCAGGTAGCCGCGGGCGAGCTGGGCACCGGCGAGGTACAGCTCGCCTGCGACCCCGGGCGGAACCGGGCGCAGGGCGGCGTCGAGGACGTACACCTGGCTGTTCCACACCGGCGTGCCGATCGGCAGCCGGTCCGCGCCCGGCACGTGCCGCCAGGCCGTGATCTCCACCGCGGCCTCGGTGGGCCCGTAGCAGTTGTGCACCCCGCAGTCCGGCAGCAGATCCACGACCCTGTTGGCCAGCGGGGCCGGGAACGCCTCGCCGACCACCTCCATCCACCGCAGGCTCCGGCACTCTCCCGCCCCCGGTTCGGCGGCGAAGACCTCCAGGACGGACGGCACGAACGCCGCGCCCGTGACCTGCTCCCGCCGGATCAGCTCCGGCAGGTAGGCGGGGTCCTTGCGCCCGTCCGGACGCGCGATCACCACGGCCGCGCCCACCTGGAGCGGCGCGAACAGCTCCGGCACCGACACGTCGAAGCTCGTCGGCGTGCTCAGCAGCACCCGGTCGTCGGCGCCCACGCCGAAGTACGCCAGGCCCCATGCCAGCCGGTTCATGACCGCCCGGTGGGACACCTGCACGCCCTTGGGGCCGCCCGTCGAACCCGAGGTGAAGATGGTGTACGCCGCGTTGTCCGGGGACAGTGTCCGCCGCGGGTCGGCGGTCGGGTACGCGGACACGTCCGGAAGCGTCCCGTCGGCCAGGTCGATCACTGGCCGGGCGCTCTCCAGCACATGCCGGACGCGGTGCTCGGGCACGTCGGGGTCCATCGGCAGGTACGCCGCGCCGGTCTTGACCACGGCGTACAGCGCCACCATCAGCTCCACGGAACGCGGCATGCGCACCGCGACGAGCCGCTCGGGGCCCGCGCCCCGCTCGATCAGCCAGTGCGCCAGTCGGTTCGCGCGCCGGTTCAGCTCCCCGTACGACACCCACTCGTGCTCGCCGATCAGCGCGACGCGATCCGGGTCCCGCGCCACCTGGGCCTCGAACGCGTCCGGCAGGGTGCTCGGGGGCACCGGGTGCGCCGTGTCGTTGACCTGGCGCACCAGCCAGTCGCGCTCCTGCGCCGACAGGACCTCGACGGCGCTCACCGGCGCCGCCGGTTCGGTGGCCAACTGCTCGACGACCCGGGCGAACCGGGCGGCGATGGCCTCGGCCGTCGCCCGGTCGAACAGGTCGGTCGCGTGCTGGAGGTCGCCGCGCAGCGCGCCCGAGTCGTCCACCGCCATGTTGAAGAACAGGTCGAACATATTGGTCGACATGAGGTGCTGCTCGACCTCCACCTGGAGCCCGGGGAGTTCGAGGTCCCGCCGCGCCCAGTTGTGCCAGGCGAACATCACCTGGAACAGCGGCTGGTACGCGGTGGACCGCTCGGGGTTGACGGCCTCGACGAGCGTGTCGAACGGCACGTCCTGGTGCTCGTAGGCCGTCAGCGACTTCTCGCGCACCTGGGAGAGCAGGTCGGCGAACGACGGGTCAGCGGACAGGTCGACGCGCAGGACCTGGGTGTTGACGAAGAACCCGATCAGGTCGGCGAGGGCCTCGTCGGTGCGTCCGGCGATCGGGCTGCCGATCGTGATGTCGTCCCCGCCGCCGAGCTTGCGCAGCAGCACCGCGAGCGCGGCGTGCAGCACCATCGACAGGGTGGCCTTGCGGTCGTCGGCCAGCTTCTGGAGGCGGCTGGCCACCTCCGGCTCCACCAGCAGCTCGACGGTGGCGCCGCGGGTGCCGCGCTGCGGGGGCCGGGGGCGGTCGAGCGGCAGGTTCAGGGGCTGCGGCACCCCCGCCAACTCCTCGCGCCAGTACGCGATCTGCCGTGCGGCGAGGCTCTTCGGGTCGCTCGGGTCGCCGAGTAACTCGCGCTGCCACATCGTGTAGTCCTTGTACTGCACGGGCAGCGGCTCCCACACGGGCGCCCGGCCGTCGAGGCGCGCGGTGTAGGCGGTGGTCAGGTCCCGGATCAGCGGGGCGCTCGAACTGCCGTCCGTGGCGATGTGGTGGATCACGAGGACCAGGACGTGCTCCTCGGGCCCGCAGCGGAACAGGCGCACCTGGAGCGGGAGTTCGGCCGCCAGGTCGAAGCGGTGGGCGTAGGCCTCGTCGAGCGCGGCGGACAGGTCATCGGGCGCCACCTCGACGAGCGGCACCTCCGGTCGCGCCTCCGCCTCGCGGAGGATCCGCTGACGGGGCTCGCCGTCGTCGTCCGTCACGTAGAGGGTGCGGAGGATCTCGTGCCGGTCGACCACATCGCGGATCGCCGCGGTGAGCGCGGCCGGGTCCAGTGATCCCCGCAGCCTGAAGGCCATCGGCGTGTTCCAGTTCTCCGACCCGCCCTCCAACTGGTGCAGGAGCCACATGCGGCGCTGGGCGAAGGACAGGGGAATCATGGATGCTTACTCCTCTACGAGCGTCGTGCGCGGGCCGGGTGGCGGGGAAGCCGATCCCTCCGGCCGCGTGGCGGGCGCGGTGGCGTCCAGCCGCGCGGCGGCCCCTCGCGGGAAGCGGTTCACGGCGGTGCGCCCGCCGTGGTGGGGTACGGCCCAGGGCGGTGCGCCTGACGTGGAACGGCTCAGGACGGCGCGCCCGGCGCGGCTCGGCGCCCGGTGACCCTCGGCGACGCCGACCGCCCGGGCCGGAGACAAAGAGCGGTGCGGTGAACTCCCTCGCCAGGAAGATCACCTCGATTTCCCCCACAGTGACCGAGCCGCGGCACCGCGGTCAAGGAATCCTCCCCGCAATCGTCCCGTCCACGGGACGGGAATTGCCGCGGTGTGGAAATTTGGCTAGTGGCCAAGGAATGGAAACCCCCTCGTGCCGCCGTGCTGTGAGCATGCGTCATGACTGCTGAGGGGCCCCGGATAAGGAAAGGTGACCGCTTTCCATAAGAGGATCCAATAACGGCATCCTTGACGCCGCTGAAAACCCCCGTCCGTGGCCCGAGGGAAATTCACCATGGGCTGTCTCGTCGCGGTGCCCGGCTTTTTCCGGGCGCCAAAACCCGACCGGCCGTCGCGGGTGGCGACGGCCGGTCGGGTGGGGTGGTTGAGGCCGGGGTGCGGGGCGGGGTCAGGCGCCGCTTTCCCTGAGCATGTCCTCGCGCTCGACGATCTTCACGCGCTCCCTGCCCTGCGGCTCGCCGAGCGCCTTCTCCGCGGCGTCGAGGCGGTACCAGCCGTCCCAGGTCGTGAAGCGGACGTTCCGCTCGGCGAGGAAGGCGTCCACGGCCTCCGGCGCGGGCGCGGCGGGCTCGGGGAGGCGGCCCTGCGCGTGGTCGTCGAGCAGGTTGGCGACCGTCTCGTTGGCGTCGCCCTTGGTGTGCCCGATGAGGCCCACCGGGCCGCGCCGGATCCAGCCCGTGACGTACGTCGACGTCAGGTGCGCCCCGGTCTCCTCGATCACCCGGCCGCCGGAGTCCGGCACGGTGCCCGACGCGACGTCCCAGGGCAGCTTGGGCAGCTTGTCGGAGAGGTAGCCCACGGCGCGGTAGACGGCGGTGACGTCCCAGTCCGTGAAGGCGCCGGTGCCCTTGACGTTGCCGGTGCCGTCGAGGGCGGTGCGCTCGGTGCGCAGGCCGACGACGCGGCCGTCCTCGCCCAGGATCTCGGTGGGCGACTCGAAGAAGTGCAGGAACAGTCTGTGCGGGCGGTCGCCGACGTCGCGGATCGCCCAGTTCTCCAGCGTCTTGGCGACCATGTCGGCCTGCTTGTTGCCGCGCCGGGTGGCGATCGAGCCGTCGTCGTAGTCGATGTCCTCGGGGTCGACGATGACCTCGATGGTGGGGGAGTGGTCCAGCTCGCGCAGCTCCATCGGGCTGAACTTGGCCTGCGCCGGGCCGCGGCGGCCGAACACGTGGATCTCCCGCGCCCGGTTGGCCTTCAGGCCGTCGTACACGTTCGGCGGGATCTCCGTCGGGAGCAGTTCGTCGGCCGTCTTGGCGAGGACGCGTGCCACGTCCAGGGCGACGTTGCCGACGCCGAGCACGGCGACCTTCTCCGCGTCCAGGGGCCAGGTCCGCGGGACGTCGGGGTGGCCGTCGTACCAGGAGACGAAGTCGGCCGCGCCGTAGGAGCCGTCGAGGTCGATGCCCGGGATGTCGAGGGCGCGGTCGGCCGCGGCCCCGGTGGAGAAGATCACCGCGTCGTAGAAGGTCCGCAGGTCGTCCAGGCTGATGTCGCGCGGGTAGTCGACGTTGCCGAACAGCCGGATCTGCGGCTTGTCGAGCACCTGGTGCAGGGCCGTGACGATGCCCTTGATCCGCGGGTGGTCGGGGGCCACGCCGTACCGGATCAGGCCGAACGGGGCGGGCATCCGCTCGAAGAGGTCGATGGACACACCCGGGTCGGCGGCCGCGTCGGACTTCAGCAGCGCGTCGGCGGCGTAGATCCCAGCGGGTCCGGCTCCGACGATGGCTACCCGCAGGGGGCGGTGCATGATCAGGTTCCCTTCGAGCGGTGACGACTGGCTGCGCCGATGACGGCGGACACGCCGATCACCATAGACTTAGGGGAGCCTAACCTAACGGGCGGGGTGGGTTGCTGACCACCCGGGTGTGATCATCATCGCAGAAGGCCCCGGGTGACGGTCCCCAGGGGGCATGGACGGGGCTGTCCCGGGGGATGGGGGATGCGTGCCGGTCCGGGGGATGGGGGACGCATGCCGTGGTGGTGGCGAGGGCTGTTCGCCGTGTTCCTGACCGGGGTCCTCACCGGTTGCGGGGCGTGGGACGCGTACGCGGCCGGGGCGGCGGCCGTGCCCCGTGACCGCTGCCACGCGCACGGCCTGCGCACCGCGCGCGTCGAGGCGGCGGTGCGCGTCGACCACGACGACCGGACCTACGCCAAGGTCTCCAGCACCCTGACGGTCACGGTCCCGCTGTCCTGGAGACCAGCCGCCCGGCTGCTGCTCGGCACCGGCTCCGACGGCTACCGGCGGGCCATGCGGTGCCTGGCCAGGGGAGACCACGACGGGGTGGAGACCCGCTGGGAGGAGTGGCGGTCCGCGGAACCCGCGGTGACGCCCGCGAAGGACCCCTCCGGGAAGACCGCGGAGGACCCCTCAGGGAATGGCGGGAAGGACCCCTCCGGGAAGGGCGGGAAGGACCCCTCCGGGAAGGGCACGAAGGCCTCCTCCCGCGACCGCGCGCGGTGGCTGAAGGTCCGCCTGACCGCCCACACCTGGGTGGACCAGCGCGGCGCCGTCCCCGTCGGCCCCTGGACCGTGTGGGTCGGCGAGGGCCGCTGGGACGTCCGCCTGACCCCGCCGGGCCCCTTGGCGCAGGCGCGGTGGCGCGAGATCACCGTGGACCCGGGCCGCCCCGGCGCCCGCTCGGCCACGCCCAGGCCCACCACCACGACGGACGGCGGCGCGCTGGCCTGGCGGCCCGCCCGCGCCCACGGCGCCCCGCCGGTCGAGGTCGGCGTCGAGCCCGCGTGGCCCCGCGCCCTGTCGGCCCTGGACGACTCACCGCCGTACGCGGTGTACGACGCGGTCGGCGGCCTCCTCTGGACGATCGCCGTGGTCCTGGCCCTGTGGTACGCGCTGATCGTGCTGCCCCGGCACGGCGTGCCCGACCGCGTCGAGCAGCGGGCCGTCACCAACCTGCGGAACTGGAGCGTCACCCTGCTCGCCGTCGCGCTGACCGTCCAGGGCCGCGATGTGTACCTCGGCGCGGTCGGCGCCTACGAGGACACACCGGACTGGGCGCAGCGCGCCGCCCACGCCCCGTACGCCTGGCTGGCCTCCGTGGTGGCCGGGGCGCTGCTGCTGCTCTTCGCCCGGCCGCCGCGCGCCGCGGCCGTGCTCGGCGCCGCCCTCGCCGTGGGCGGCGCGGTGCCCGCCCTGGCGCCCGGCCTGGTGGGGCTCGACGCGGAGCGGTTCGTGCGGCCGCCCGGACCCGGGCCGGTGACCGTGGGCGCCGTGTGGGGGGCCGCCGTCTGCTCCCTCGCCCTGCCGCTGCTCGGCGGCGCGCTCGCCGTGCGCAGGGTGCTGGTGGACGGCGGCCTGTGGCGGCCCCGGCGCCCGCGCCCCCGGCTCCGGGCGCTGCTCGCCGGGGTCGGTGCCGTCGTCGCCGTGCTGGGCGGCTGCTACGCGATGGCCGCCGAGCGGGACTGGAACCGCGCGAGCTGGCTCTCCCCGCACATCGACCCCACGGGATGGCGGACGGACAGCTCCGGCGCCTGCACCTGGGAGTGGGGGTACGGCGCGTGGCACCGGGCCGAGCTGCGCAGCGGTCTGCTGTGGTTCACCGACACCGCGCAGTGGTGGTGGTTCGGGATGCTGTGGGTGCTCAGCGGGCTGGCCGTCCTGGCGGTGCTGCGCGCCCGGGGAACGCGGACCGCGCGGGCCGTCCTCGCGCGCCGCGGCCCCAAGGGGGTCGACCGGGTGCTGGTCCTCCTGCTGTTCCCGGTCATGGCCGCGATGGACATCGGCGTGTACGCGGCCAGCGGCGCCGTCGCCTGGTGGTGGTTCTTCCTCTCCCTCTTCGCGCTCTGGGGCACCCTGCGCCTGACCGGCCACCGCGCGGTCCCCGCCAGGCCGCTGAGCGTGTCGGGGGAGCCGCTCGCCGCGACCCTGTCCGCCTCCCACCGCGCCAGGCTGCTCGCCCGGTCCCGCCGCCACCGCGAACTCCACGCCGCACTGCGGGGCACGGCCCAGGCGCAGAGCGACGAGGACGTCGCGGCCCGGCGCGGCGCGGAGACCCGGCTGCGCCGACTGCACCGCTGGCGCGCCTCCACGGGCCGTGCCGACCGGCTGCCCCGCGACGTCTCCGTGGTGGACGCCGCCCTCGCCCTGGGGCCCTGCGACACGTGGTGGGAGAACGGGGCCCGGGCGGCCCGCTTCACCCAGCCGCTCGCCCTGCCGTTCAGCGCGGGCCTGGTCTGGGGCAGCCACCTGCGCGGCGAAGCCCTGACGGGCACCCTGCACGACCGGCTCGGACTGCCCGACGTGGTGACCCAGTTCGCCCTGTGGCAGGTCGGGTACGCGGCGGCCGGGTTCCTCCTCGGCGCGCTGTGGCAGGAACTGCCCGGGCGGCGCGGACCGGCCAAAGCCATCGCGCTCGCCGCCGCCTACGCCCTGCCGATCGGGCTGTTCGCGCTCGGGAACTGGAGCCTGGGCGAGGAGCAGACCAGCCTCGCCCTCGGCGCGGTGTCCATGCTGCTCATCATGACGCTGACCGGCTTCAGGATGGACCTGGAGACCTTCCGCGGTGAACTCGCCCCCGGCCGCGGCCTCCTGAGCCTGCTTCCGGCGGTGTACCAGACCCGCTATCTGTCCATCCAGTTCGCCTGGGTCCTCGCCCAGGCCGCGGCCATGGCGACGATCGTGCAGTTCGTCGCCGACAACGGCGGCCCGCCCTGGTCCTTCACCGGCGTCAACCCCTGAGCGCGCGGCCACCTGCCGGGGCGCGGGCGGCGCTCCCGGGCGGGAAGGGGCGGCGGTCTGCCGGACACGCCCGCGTCGACGCCCCGCTGGCCGCCCGGTCACGGTCCCGCGAGCGGCCCGCGCAGGCACCGCTCACGGCGCGGCGGAGCGGCACGGCAGCGGACGGCACGGCAGCGCCCGCTCGGCGGCCCCGCCCCGCCCGTCCGGCTCCACCCGGCGCAGACGCGCGTCCGGGGCGCGGGTCACCGCCTCGACGAGCCGCCCGTCGGCGAAGAGCGCTCCGACACCGTCCTCGACCGCCCACCCCGGGGGCAGCGCCCCGCTCGCCACGGCCGCCCGGTAGGAGGAGCGGCGGCCGGGCTCGCTGTCGTAGTGCGGGCACACCGAGCCGGACAGCAGGCCGAGGCCGTCCGGCAGGGTGGAGAGGGGGCCGAAGGAGTCGGTGTGCGAGCCCTCGGCCCAGCAGTTGGCCCCGGCGCTGATGCCGCACAGCAGCGTCCCCCGGTCGTGGGCCTCGCGCAGCAGCCGGTCCACGCCGTGCGCGCGCCAGACCGCCAGGAGGTTGGCGGTGTTGCCCCCGCCCACGTACACGACGTCCTGCGACAGCAGGAACGCGCGCAGGGCGTCGTCGCCCAGTTCCCGCCGGAACAGCGGCAGGACGGCGGCCGTACAGCCGGGGCGCGACCGGAACGCCGCGAGGAACCGCTCCACGTAGGCCGGGGCGTCACCGCTCGCCGTGGGCACGAAGCAGACCTTCGGCCGGGAGGCGCGCGCGTGGGCGAGCACCCAGTCGTCGAGCAGCCCGTCCTCGTCGGTGGAGAAGCCTCCGCCGAGCAGAGCCACACGACGCGGGGGACTGGCGGCCACGCGCTATCGCCTCCTTGAGGAACGGGCCCGCCGGGGCGGGCGGGTGTGGACGAACGATGCGGCGCCTGGTGCCCGGCCCGCAACCGAAATAGCCCCGGCGCGGCTCCGGCCCGGGGCGGGGCCGTTCCCGCGTGTTCGCCACCGGCGGGCTTCCCGAGCCGCGCTTCGGCCCCGCGCCCGTACCCTGACGCGACTTCCTGAGCAGCGGAACCTCTCGGTGGCCGACCGTCCCCGGCATCGCTCCGACACCCCCGGGCAAGACTCCCTGTGTCCTGCGTCAGACGACGCCCTGAGGCACAGCCGAGGCACGGTCAAGGGGGCACTGCGTGACGGAACTTCTCCCAGTGGGTGGACGCGCGGCATGGGACCGGGAGTCCCTGCGCGAGGACGACTGGCTGGTGCGGCTTCCACCGGTACGGCCCGACGCGGACGGGCCGCCCCGTGCGTACGACGGGTCCCGTGCGTACGACAGGTCAGACGCGTACGACAGGTCCGACGCGGGCGGCCGGTCCGACGCGGGCGGCAGGTCCCGGGCGTACGGCCCTTCCGGCGCGTGCGGAAGGGACGCTGACCGCCAGGCGCTGGCGGAGGCCGCCGCGGGCGTGGACCGGCGGCTGCGGGAGGGGCCCGGCTTCGCCGTCGTACGCGGGATCGGCCTGGAGGGGCGCGACGACGACGACTGCGTCGAGCTGGCCCGCTGGTTCGGCGGGCTGCTGGGCACCCTGCGGCCGTACGACGGCCCGGCGGACGGGCTGGTCACCGCCGGTGCCCGCGCCGGGCGGACCGCCGCGTCCCCGGGCCGGGAGCGGGACGACCGCGCGCTGCCCCCGCACATGGACAGGTCGCCGCAGCGGGAGCCGCCCCGCGTGCTGGGGCTGCTGTGCGTCCACCCCGCCGCGAGCGGAGGCGAGTCGACGCTGGTCAGTGGAGCGGCCGTGCACGACCGGCTGCTGGCCGAACGGCCGACGGCGCTTCTGCGCCAGCTGTACCGGCCGGTGCACTTCGGGCGGGGCGCGGACTTCGACCGGTACTTCCCCGTGTTCCGGCGCCCCACCGACGAGCCCGGCGCGCTGGAGGTCCGCTACAACCGCCACCACATCGAACGAGGCCAGCGCGAGGCCGGGATACCGCTGTCGGCCGCGTATCTGGCCGCCCTGGACGCCTTCGACGCGGTCCTGGCCGACCCGCGGATGGTGCTGCGCGTCCCGCTGCGGCGCGGCGACTTCCTGCTGGTGTGCAACAAGGCGGTCCTGCACGGCAGAACCGCCTTCACCGACCCGGCCGAGCCTGACAAGCACCGGTGCCTGGTGCGGATCTGGGCGGACTGAACCCGTGGCGCGGGCGGGGCCCGGCCGGGGAACCCTACGGGCCGTTCGGCCCCTGTCGGCGGGCACCGGCGGGGAGTAGACCGGATGCTGACGCGCCAGCCCTCGGCCAGGCGGCGCCGCATGGCTGTCGCGGGAGTGCGGCCGCGCGCGGCGAAGCCGAGGGGGACGTCCCGGGCGGACCTGGAGCCGCGCAGGGCGGTAGGCGCCTCCGAGCTGGTGGGCGACGGCTACGTGCGCCCCGTGGGGAGCTCCCTTCCCCACGAGGCGCACTCCCTCAGCTGGCGCCCAGGGGGCGGGAGTTCCCCTGTCCGTGCCCCGTTGCGGGAGGTCGTCTCCCGGTTCGGGACGGGCGCCTGCGGGTCCGCGGCCGCGGTACCCCACCCCGGGTCCCCCGCCCGCCCGTCGTCTAACGCACCGTCCCCCGCCAGCGGCCCCGCCAGGGAACCGCCGGGCGAGGCGGTCACACCCTCAAGCGCCGGTTAGTGCCTCTCACCCCCGTGAGTCGTCAGCACACATCCGTGACCGTCTGGTCGGGGAACAGCCGCTCCCAGTTCTGGCTCGTGGCGATGCGGCAGACCCGGGCGGCGACGTCGTCGGCGTCGGTGTTCCAGACGCGGGCGTCGGCGCGCGTGTCGAACGCCACGAAGGCCCGGCCGTCGGGGGAGAAGCGCGGGGTGGGCTGAGGGGAGACGGGACCGTCGAGCGCCGCGAGCAGCCGCGGCGCGCGGCCGGTGCTCCACAGCCGTACGCCGCCGTCGGAGCCGGTCGTGGCGAGCAGGGAGCCGTCAGGGTTGTAGGACGCCCCGATGACATAGCCGGTGTGGCCGGTGAGGGTGGCCGTGGCACGGTGGGCGCCCACGTCCCACAGGCGCAGGCTGTTGTCGGCCGAGCCGAACGCGAGGGTGCGGCCGTCGGGGCTGAAGTCCAGGGCCATCGTGGCGTTCCGGGGCCCCGGCAGCGGCCGAGCGGCGCGCCCGGGGCGGACGCGCCAGACGCGTGTGGTGCCGTCGGTGGCGACCGCGGCCAGGGTGCGGCCGTCGGCGGCGAGCGCCAGGTTCAGCGTCGCGCGGTCGCCGCGTACGACCGTGACCCGGCCGGTGGCCACCTGCCACAGCCGGATGGTGCCGTCGCCGCTGTGCGCGGCGAGGTGGCGCCCGTCAGCGCTGAGGACCAGCTGGCGCACACCGCTCGACGCGCCCCTGAGCGTGGCGGTCCGTCGGCCCGTGGCGGCGTCGAAGACGCGCACGGTCCGGTCGGCACCGGCCAGGGCCACGGCCCGGCCGTCGTCGCTCGCGGCGCTGGCCGTGACGTGCCGTCCGGCGCTGGACGGCACCGCGTGCGCCGATGGTGGCGTCGGCGCCCAGCGGGCGGTGTGGCCGGGGTGGTCGACGGTCAGGGCGGCACCGGAGGTCGCGTACGGCACGCGCGTGGTGACGACGCCGGAGCGGCCGGTCAGGGCCGCCAGCGGGCGGTGCGAGGCCACGTTCCACAGCTGGACGGCGGAGCCCTTGCCGGTGGTGGCGAGCGTGCGCCCGTCCGGGGAGAACGACAGGGCGTAGCCGGGGCCTCCCACACGCAGGGTGGCCGTCAGCGGAGTGCGGGCGGAGGGGCGCCACAGGCGGACGGTGCCGTCGAGACCCGTGCTGGCCAGGGTGCGGCCGTCGGGGGAGAAGGCCACCTCCTGCACGGTCTTGGTGTGGCCGCTCAGGGTGGCGCGGAGCCGACGGCTGCGGGTGTCCCAGAGTGCGACGCCGTGGTCGGTGCTGGACGTGGCCAGGGTGCGGCCGTCCGGCGAGAACGCCACCGAGCCGATGGCGCCGGTGCGGCCGGACAGGACCGCGCGGCTGGTGCGCGAGGCCACGTCCCACAGGCGTGTGCTGTGGTCGCTGCCCGCGCTCGCGAGGGTACGGCCGTCGGGGGAGAACGCCAGGCGCAGCACCGCTTCGGTGTGCCCGGTCAGGACGGCCCGCTCCCGGTGGCCGCGCACGCTCCACAGGCGCACCGTGCGGTCGCTGCCCGTGCTGGCGAGGGTGCGGCCGTCGGGGGAGAACGCCACGGCCTCGACCATGTTGGTGTGCCCGGTGAGCGTGGCCAGAAGGCGGTGGGAGCGGGCGTCCCACAGCTTGACGCCGCGGTCGTTGCCCGCCGTGGCCAGGGTGCGGCCGTCGGGCGCGAACGCCACCGCGTTGACGGCGTCGGTGTGGCCGGTCAGCGTGGCGCGGAGCCGACGCGTGCGGGCGTCCCACAGCTTCACGGTGTGGTCGAAGCTCGCGGTGGCCAGGGTGCGGCCGTCGGGTGCGAACGCCGCGCTCTGTACGGCACGGGTGTGCCCGGTGAGCTGGTTGGCGTGGTACCGGGCGTAGGCGCTGAGCAGGCTGCCGCGGGCCTCCGCGGTGCGGGCCTGCCGGTAGCCCCGCAGGGCGAGCACCATGGCCGCCTCGGGGCGCCGCTCGCTCAACTGGGCGGCGCGGGCGGCCAGTTCGCGGGAGGTGGCGAGCCGCCGCTGGGCCTCCGCCGTCGAGGACTTGTGCACGGCGACACCCGTGGCGGTCAGCGCGAGGACGACCAGCACGCCCAGGGCCGCCATGAGCTGACGGCCGCGCCGGGTCCGCCGCCGCGAGGCGGCCGTGCTGGCGCGCAGGAACGCCGCTTCCCGTGTGTTGAGCGCGTGGGGGTGCCCCGCGGCCCACTCCCGGGCCACGGCGAGCTGCGCTCCCCGGTACAACGCGCCGTCGTCGCGCCCCAGTTCGTCCCAGGTGCGGGCCGCGGTGGTCAGCGCGCGGTGCGCCCGGAGCGCGTCCTGGTCCTCGTCCAGCCAGCGCCGCAGCCGGGGCCACGCGCGGACGACGGCCTCGTGGGCCACCTCCACGGTCCGGCCGGACGTCACCAGGAGCCGGGCCGCCACGAGGTCGCCCACCATCGCGCCGAGCCCGAGCCCGTCCAACTCCTCCAGCGGCACCCGCCGCCGGGTGGCCTCGGTGCCGTCGCCGGGCACCGTCAGGCGCAGGAACAGGGCGCGGATCGACTCCTGTTGCGCGGCGGTGGCCCGCGTGTACGCCTGCTCGGCGCTCCGCGCGACGGCGCCGCGCACCCCGCCGCACGCGCGGTAGTCCGCGAGCCGCAGCAGCGGGCCGCCGCGGGCGCGCCACACCTCCCGCATGACGTGGGCGACCAGCGGCAGCGCGCCCGGCTGGTCGGCGGCGTCGGCGAGCACCGCCTCCTGGAGGTCGGCGGCCACGGCCACGCCGCACCGGGCGGCCGGTTCGACGAGGATGTCCCGCAGCTCGGCCCGGGTGGGCGGCCCGACGGGCAGCTGTCCGCCCGAGCGCAGCGCGGCGACCAGGCCGGGGTGCGCGAAGCAGTGCGCGTAGAAGTCGGCGCGGACGCCGAGGACCACCCGCACCTGCTGGGGGCACGCCCGCACGAGGTGGGCGACCGCCGCCAGGAACGCCGCGCGTTCCGCCGCGTCCTCGCACAGGGTGAAGACCTCTTCGAGCTGGTCGACCACCATCACGAACCGCGTGTCGTCCGCGCGGCCCGCCAGGGCGGTGGTGAGCGCGAGCGCCAGCGCGGAGGCGTCCTCGGCGAGCTGGCCCGCGAGGCGCGCGGCCGCACCGCGGCGGTCCTCACGGGCGTCGTCCGTGCCGTCCGTGCCGTCCGTGCCGCCCGCTCCGGCCGCCAGGTCGACGGCGGCCCCGGCCAGGGCGCGCAGCGGACGCGCGCCCGGAGTGAACACCACCGGGTGGCAGTGCGGCTCCAGGGCGGGCAGCAGCCCCGCCCGCAGCAGCGACGACTTGCCGCTGCCGGACACGCCCGACACGGCGGTCAGCGCCTCCCGCGCGACCAGGTCGACCAGCTCCTTGAGCAGATCGGAGCGGCCGAAGAAATAGGGCGCGTCCTCGGCCCCGTACGCGGCGAGCCCCGGGTACGGCCCCTGGCTCCGCGCCTCCTCCCGCTCCCGCTCAGCGGCCAGGGCGGCGGCCTCCGCGGCCCGCCAGCGCGTCTCCCACTCCTGCGGCTCCGCGCCGCAGGCCCGCGCGTAGGCCAGGGCGACCTCCAGGCTGGGCAGCCGTCGGCCCTTCGCCGCGTCGGCCAGCGTGCTGGCGGCGTAGTGGGCCCGCCGCGCCAGCGCCCGGTAGCTCGGGCCGCCCGCCCGCTCCCGTAACTGGCGCAGCTCCCAGGCGAACCGCTCCACCGGACCGGCCTCCGGATCGACCGGAGACTCCGGCCTCCCCGAGCGGCCTCCCCGAGACGTCCGGCTGCGCCCGGCAGGCGTGCCCATGACCACCCCGACCTTCCCCTGATGTACGGATCGTCGTACGGATTGCTGTACGGATCGTCGCACGGGGCGCTGTGCGGACCACTGTGCGGATCGCTGTGCGTGCGTACGCGTGCTCAACGACTGTTCCGGCCAACCTGCGCCCGTGACCTGGTTGTTCGACTTGTCTGTCGTTGACCGTCGGGGCTTTCGGACAACTGCCGTCGGGCTCGGAGAATGAGCTGGGCGGCCCGCGACCAGCCAGCGCGGGCCACCGCGAGGCGCGGCACACGACGTGCTGGGCACCGGCGCCGTACGCACCACGGGGGGAGTGCGTACGGCGAGCTGAGCGGCTCGCACGTCTCGGCGTCCACGCCCCGCGTCCTGTGCCCCGCCTCGCGCGCCCCGAGGCCTGGAACCCCCGAGGCCCGAGGCCCGGAGGCCCGGAAGCCCCGAGGCCTTGAGGTCCTGAAGTCCTGAGGTTCCGAGCCGAAGCGCTTCCTGTACGAAGGAGTCGAAGTGATGCGCCACCCGCAGAAGATCCTCGCTGCCAGCGCGCTGGTCGCGGTCGTCCTGGGCGGGATCGCGGCCCCCGCGGCCGTCGCCGAGAACCATCCGCCGAGCCCTGGCGAGAACCACGGCACGCTCGCGCCCCTGGAGCACCACGGCACCGTCGTGCCACTGGAGAACCACGGCACGCTCGCACCGCCCGACCGCAACCAGGACGTCACGCCCCAGCGGTAGCGGGCCCGCCCTCCCGCTCGCGTCAGGGCGTCGGAAGCAGATCGGCCGGATCGGTGTTCGCCCCGCACAGCACCACGGCGACCCGCTCCCCGGCGACCGGCTGGTAGGCGCCGCTCAGCAGTGCCGCGAGCGCCGTGGCCGCGCCGTGCTCCACCACGATCCGGCGGTCGTCCCACAGGGCCTGCCGGGCTTGGACGATATGGGCGTCCTCGACGAGGACCGACCGCACCTCCGGACGCCGGGCCCGCTCCAGGGCCATCCGCGAGGTGCGCCGGGCCCCGAGCGAGTCCGCGGCGACGGACTCCACGGTGACGTCGACGACCGCGTCCGCCTCGATGGCGGCGTTGAGGGCCCGGCAGTGGCGCGGCTCGACGGCCACCACCCGGACCCCGAAGTGCTCGGCGGCGGCCGCGACCCCGGCGAAGAGCCCGCCGCCGCCCACCGCCACGACGACGGTGTCAAGGCCCTCGGGGAGCGCCGCCACCATCTCCGGCAGCAGGGTCCCGGCACCGGCGGCCACCTGGAGGTGGTCGTACGCGTGCCCGCGCAGCGCCCCCGACTCGGCGGCGAACCGCTCGGCGGCGGCGAGGGCTTCGGCGTACTCCCGCCCGACCTGGCGGACGTCGGCGCCCAGCGCCCGCAGCCGCGCGGTCTTCACCGCGGGCGCGTTCTCGGGGACGAACACCGTGACCGGGACCTCGTGGCGACGCCCCGACCAGGCCGTGGCGAGACCGGCGTTGCCCCCGGAGGCGATGACGACCCCGGCGCCCGGCATGCTCCCCTCAGCGAGGTGCGCGGTGAAGAACGCCTCGCTGCCGCGGGCCTTGAAGCTCCCGGTGTGCTGGAGGTACTCCAGCGCGAGGTGCCCCCTGGCCGCGCCGAACACCCCCGGCTCGACCGGGGCCATCGCGACCGGGCGGACATGACCGGCGATGCGGTCGGCGGCGGCTTCCACGTCGCCGTAGGCGATCCTTGACACGAGCAGTCCTCCACGAAGGTCGGGGCGGGCCAGATGGCGCCCGCGACGACCCTACGACCCTCCGATCAGCCCGCCGCCCTCACGGGGGAGCGTGCGCATCCGGTCCCGGCAGGCGCGACAGCCGCTAACGCCCGGCCCCCGCCACGCTCTCCGCCTCCGGTCGGCCCGGCCCGGTCGCGTAGGCCAGCGGCGGCGCGATGGCCTGCGCGTCCGCGCCCTCGGCCACCCACAGCGCGATGAACAGCGCGGCGGTCGCCTCCAGGAGACCGGCCCGGTCGAGCCCGCCGCCCGCCACGGGCGCACAGCCCACGTCCCCGACCAGCTCGCGCACGCGGGCCAGGGCCGCCTCGTCGTCCCCGCAGACCGGCACGGCCAGGGGCCGCCCCTCGAACACGGGCGGGCGCATGCGCCACACGTCCTCGTGGCACAGGTTGAAGGCCTTCACCACGTGGGCTTCCGGCGCCGCCGCGGCCAGCCGCCGCGCCGCCGAGGGCCCGCCCTCCGTCAGCAGCCGAAAGCCCGGTCCCACCGGATTCGAGCAGTCGATCAGCACCTTGCCCGCCAGGGCCGCCCGCAGCTCCCGCACCACGTCCGCGCCCGCCGCGAACGGCAGCGCGGCCAGCACCACCTCGCCGGACTCGGCCGCCGCCCGCAGGCTGCCCGGCCGCGCCCCGCACCCGACGCGCGCCGCGAGCCGCTGCGCCTTGTGCGCGTCCCGTCCCCCGATGGTCACCTCGTGTCCGGCCCGCACCCAGTGGGTGGCGAGCGCGTCAGCCATGTTGCCCGTGCCCAGGACGCCGATCCTCGTCACGCGTTGCCTCTCCGTCCATTCCGTCGCCGCCGCGAGTGCGAGCGGTCACATCGACGCTAGAAGGCCCGTCGGGCACCATTTGGTACGTGACCACCGACGCCTTCCTCGCCGACTGCCGCGCCCGCCTGGCCTTCGACCTGCTCTCCAACACCTGGAACGCCGTGGTGCTCTGGGCGCTGCGCGACGGCCCCCGGCGCCCGGCGGAACTCCGGGAGCGGATCGGGGGCATCAGCTCCAAGGTCCTCACCGAGACGCTGCGGCGGCTCCAGTTCAACGGCCTGGTCGACCGGCGGGCACACCCCGAGGCGCCCACGGGGGTCGAGTACGGGCTCACCGACCTGGGCCGCACCCTGCTGGCCCCCATCGACGCCGTCGGCGCGTGGGCCTTCGCGTACGGGGACGAGGTCATGGCCGCCCAGGACGCGGCCGCCCGCGAAGCCTCCGCCCGGGACTGACCGCCCGGCGGGCCGATCGGTGGGCCGATCGGGTGGGTGATCGCGCCGACAGGGCATCGGCCGACGCCGGTGAGGTACAGGCAGAGGATGAACTATTCGACACTCGCATCCGGCAGCGGCGCGACCGCCCTGATCGTGATCATCGGGGTGGCGCTCGTGGTGGCGCTGCTCTACCTCTTCTGGCGCGGCAAGCGGCGCGTGGAGCAGCGGCCGAACCCTCCGCAGAAGCCCCAGCCGCGCTCCGACTCGTGGGACACGCCCGACTCGCAGGACCGCGACTGACACCCGCGCCGAGGCCGCAGTGGGCCTCGGCGGCGGCCCTGCCGACGGGCCGCACGCCCCCACGCGCCCCCGCACGGCCCCGGTGAGGGCGTCCTACCGACGCCTCGCCGGGGCCGTTACCGTCACGCGGGTGGCCAACTCCTACGCAGAGCTAGCTCGTTACTACGACCTGATCATGACGTCGGGGTACTACGACCACGACGCGTACGCACACGAACTGGCACCCCTCATCGAAGACCGCCACGACGTCCTGGAACTGGGCGTCGGCACGGGGCTGGCCTGCGAACGCCTGCTCCCACTGGTCCCGGACCACGTGCGGTTCACCGGCGTCGACCACACCGCGAGCATGCTGACGCGGGCCCGGGCACGGCTGGGCGACCGGGTGCGACTCGTACACCAGGACGTCCTGACCATGGCGCCGGGCCCGGCGTTCGACGTCGCCTACTCGGTGGGCGGCGTCTGGCTCTGGCTGGGCGACGCCGACCGCGCCGACCTCGGCAGCCACCTCCTGGACGACGGCGACAACGCCAAGGGCCTCGCCAACGTGGCCGCGGCCCTGCGCCCCGGCGGCCTGCTGCTGCTCTCCGTCCAGGAGGCGCACCGCCCCTACCGGCGCCCGCTGCCCGGCGGCCTGGTGTACGCCCAGGAAGTCGGCGAGCGCGAAGACGGCCGGATCACCAAGGACTACTACGTCCTGCGCGACGACACCGTGCTGGCCCACCAGCGTTCCACTTACCGCGTGTTCCCCGAGGCCGACGCCGATCGGCTCCTGGCCGGGGCCGGGTTCCGCCCGTTAGGGGAGACGGCGACGAGATTCCGCCCGTACGTCCGAGGCTGACCGGTCGGCCCTTCCGGACGCGGCCGGGCCCGGAAGGGCCGATGAGTCCGGCCTCGGTGCGCCGTCTACACAGATGAGCCCGGGGCGAGGACCCGAGCCACCAAGGCCAACGGCCAACAAGAGGACGACGAGGAGCGTGCACACCGTGAATCAGGAGACCCTGAGCGCCACCCTGAAGGTCGACGTGCCAGCCGCGAGCGTGTTCGCGGTGCTGGCGGACCCGACGACCCACGCCGCGATAGACGGCACCGGCTGGGTGCGGGAGCCGGTCGACCGGGCGCCGCTCACCGAGACGGGACAGGTCTTCCGCATGAGCATGTACCACGCCAACCATCCGGACGGCGACTACCAGGTGGCCAACCAGGTCAACGTCCTGGACGCGCCGCACGCCATCGGCTGGCGGCCGGGGCAGGAGAAGGAGGACGGGCGCCTGGAGTTCGGCGGCTGGTTCTGGCGCTACGACCTCGTGCCCCTCAGCCCGTTCGAGACCGAGATCACGCTCACCTACGACTGGTCGCAGGTGCCCCCGCCCGTCCGGGAGATCATCCAGTTCCCCCGTTCGACACCGAGCACCTGGCCAACTCGCTCAACCACCTGGCGCAGCTCGCCGCGCCGACGGCCCAGGCCTGAGGCCCGATCCGGGGTGCGGCTGCCGCAGCCCCTGGAGGAGCAGCCCGATCAACCGGCGGGGGTCGTAGCGGGGGTCGTCGTCCCGTCCGGCGCAGAGGTTGCCGACGCCGCGCATCAGCTCGTACGGCTGGACGCCGGGCCTGATGTCACCGGCGGCGACCGCGGCGTCGAGCAGCTCGGCGCAGACGGGCAGCAGACGGTCGAGGAACTGGGTGTGCAGCGCGGCGAAGCGCTCGCTGTCGGACCGCAGGGCGTCGGCGAGGCCGTGCTTGGTGACCAGGAAGTCGACGAAGAGGTCGATCCACTGGCGCAGCGCGTCGAACGGGGACGCGGCGTCGGCCAGCAGCCTCGGCCCGGCCTCGGCGCACGCCTCGATCTGGCGGCGGTAGACGGCGGTGACGAGGTCCGCGCGGGTCGGGAAGTGGCGGTAGAGCGTCCCCAGGCCGACGCCCGCCCGGGCCGCGATCTCCCGGATCGGCGCGTCGATCCCCGAGGTCACGAACACCTCCGCGGCGGCGTCCAGCAGCGTCTGCTGGTTGCGCACGGCGTCCGCCCGCTTGTTGCGGGCGGATGCCCCCTTGGGCTGGCCTGCTGTGGGCACCACGCTCTCCTCCCGATCGGCCGTTGACTAAACGGAACGCTGATCCGTATCGTAAGTGGAACAACGATCCGATTTAGCGTAGCTGAACGCGGGCGCTCCGCCATCCCCGCCGTCGGCCGTACGCGGCCGACGGCGGGGGCCATCGAAGGGCATGTGCGTCATGAGTGAACCTGCTGGCACCGTCACCACCCCCGCCGCTCCCGTTCCCGTCCTCTCCGTCAGCCCGGTGGTGCTGTCGGCTCCCGGCCGCGCGGTGGACCTCCAGGTGCGGGTCTCCGCGCCCGTCACCGGCGGGGAGCTGCCGGTGATCCTCCTCTCGCACGGCCTGGGCTTCTCCCGCCACCTCTCCTCGCTGCACGGCTACGCCCCGCTCGCGAACTCCTGGGCGGCCGAGGGCTTCGCCGTGATCCAGCCGACCCACCTGGACTCCCGGACGCTCACCCCGGACCCCCACGCACCCGGCGCCGCCGCGCACTGGCGCACCCGGGCCGAGGACATGACGCGCATCCTGGACCGGCTCGACGCGGTCGAGGCCGCCGTCCCGCAGCTGAGCGGCCGCCTCGACCCCAGCCGGGTCGCCGTCGCCGGGCACTCGATGGGCGGGCACACCGCGAGCCTGCTGCTCGGCGCCCGGCTCACCGATCCCGACGACGGTACGGAGGTGGACCTGGCCGACTCCCGGATCAAGGCGGGCGTCCTGCTCGCCGCGACCGGCCGCGGCGGCGCCGCCCTCACCGAGTTCACCGCCGAGAACTACCCCTTCCTCCTGACCGCGGACTTCTCCACGATGACGACGCCCGCGCTCGTCGTCGCCGGTGACAAGGACGACTCCGCCTTCCTGACGGTCCAGGGCCCCGACTGGCACGCCGACCCGTACCACCTCGCCCCGGGCCCCAAGTC
Organism: Streptomyces sp. G45; assembly: GCF_049542095.1. Taxonomy (NCBI): domain Bacteria; kingdom Bacillati; phylum Actinomycetota; class Actinomycetes; order Kitasatosporales; family Streptomycetaceae; genus Streptomyces; species Streptomyces sp. G45. The sequence continues at coordinate 8,900,477 of NZ_JBMUZU010000001.1, forward strand.
CCTGCTCACCCTGTTCGACGCGGAGCACAGCCTCGGCGGGATCTCCGGATACGACGTCGCCGAGACCACCGACGAAAACCCCGAACGCGTCACCGCGCTCGCCCGCCTCACCGCGGCCTACCTCCGCAGCGAACTCCACCCCGACGACCCCACCTGGCGAACGGCCCGCGAAGCCCTCACGACCGCCCCGTCCCCCGTCGGCCGGATCGAGTCCAAGTAGGCGGATCCGATGGCTCCGCAACGCCCTTCCGTTGGTGCGGAGTACATGTTCCGGGCGGACGGGTCACGGCCCGGCGCCGAGCGGGCCACGCCCCACCGGGGCGTCCGTGCTTGGCCGAAGTTGCACTAGGCAGTCCCACCCTTGGTTCGTACCATTCCTCTCGCCTGAGGCCCTCAGCCAGCGGGTGGCCGCTCGTTCCCCAATGATCCGCCCGCTTGGCATGCCCCACTGGTTTCTCGTGGGTACATGCATCCCTCCTGAACCGCTCACGTCACTTTCAGGATTCAGGCTCCGACAACGCGATAGGAAAACCATGGCCGCTGGACTTCTCGCGAGCGGCGCGCTCACGGCGCTGTTCGCCATGTCTCTGGCTCCACCCAGCACGTCCCCAGACGTCCCCACCACTCCCCAGCCCCCCGTCGAGAAGATCCGCGTCGAGGTCGCCACGGTCAACGGATCGGGCTGCCGCGCGGGCACGGTCGCCGTGGCTCCCGCCCCGGACAGCTCGGCGTTCACCGTCACCTACAGCGACTACCTCGCCAGCGCGGGAGCGCAGTCCGCCCCCGTCGACTTCCGCAAGAACTGCCAGCTCAGCCTGATCGTGCACGCCCCGGAGAGCCACACCTACGCCATCGCCAGCGTCGACTACCGCGGCTACGCCTCGCTGCACCACGGTGTCAGCGGCGTGGAGAAGGCGTCGTACTACTTCCAGGGCTCGCCCGAGACCGAGTCCGAGAGCCACCGCTGGCGCGGCCCCTACGCCGACAACTGGCAGGCGACCGACACGAAGCCCTGGGAGGACCTGGACTGGGCCCCCTGCGGCGCGAAGCGGAACCTGAACGTCAACACCGAGTTGCGGGTCCTCGGTGCGACGGACTCCGACAAGACCAGCTTCATGACCATGGACTCGACCGACGCCAAGGTCAGCAGCGTGTACAGGCTCGCCTGGAAGCCCTGCTCGAACGGGTAGGCCCGGACCGAGCCGGACCGAGCCGAACCGGAGGCCCCACCCGCAGGGTGGGGCCTCCTTGCCGTTGGCGCCTCGCAGAGCGGCACGGGGCCTCGCGCGCTTCCGCGCCGCTCGGGGCAGTGTGAACGCTTCTGAGGGCTGTGGGCGGCGATACCGGTCAGGAGTGATCATTTGTCGACGCTTGCGGTCGAGTGGTTTGGGTGGGGTCTCTGCCTCGCACCGTCTCCCTAGGGCGGCGACAGAGTGCCGGAGAAGGGGCGGTCATGGCGGCGGAGCGGCGCGCGGGGAATCTGCCCGGAGAGACAAGTCGTCTGGTCGGGCGGCGGACGGAGCTTCAGGACGTGGCCCGGCTGTGCGGGCGGTCGCGGCTGGTGACCGTGACCGGCGTCGGGGGCGTGGGCAAGACCCGGCTGGCCCGACGGGCGGCGGGCGAACTGCAGCCGCGCTTTGCGGACGGCGTGTGGTGGGTGGGGCTGTCCCCGCTCACCGACGGCTGGGAAGCGCTCCCGTACGCGATCGCCGAGGCTCTGCCGCTGGCGGACCAGACCACCCGGCCGATGCTGGAGGTGATCGCCGAGTACCTGGCCGAGCGGCAGACGCTGCTGGTGTGGGACACCTGCGAGCACCTCGTCGAGGAGTGCCGCGAGGTGGCGGCGACGCTGCTGAGCGTCGCGCCGGGTCTGCGGATCCTGGCCACCAGCCGCCGCCCGCTCGGCCTGCACATCGAGGACATACTCGCCCTGGATCCGCTCCCGGTCCCCACGGCCGACGGCATGGCCGCGGCGGCCGACGCGGTGGTGCTGCTCGCCGACCGGGCCGCGCGGGCCGTGCCCGGATTCGCCGTCACCGACGCCAACCGCGCCGAACTCGCCGCCCTGTGCCGCCGACTGGAGGGCCTGCCGCTGGCCCTGGAGCTCGCCGCCGCCCGCCTGCGCGACCTTCCCGTGGCCGAGCTGAACCAGCGCCTGGACGACCGGTACACCATCCTCGGCAGCACCGAAGGCGAAGACCTGGACGCCGATCCGCCCTGGCACCGGGCACTGCGCACCGCCATCGGCTGGAGCCACCAGCTGTGCACGCCCGCCGAACGCCTGATCTGGGCCCGCCTCTCGGTCTTCGCAGGCACCTTCGACACCGAGGCGGCCCGCCGGGTGTGCGCCGACGCGCTGGTCTCCGGCGAGCAGGTCCCCGGCCTCCTCCAGGCACTGGTGGACAAGTCCATCCTGATCTGGGAACCGACCGGTGACGCCGAGCGCTACCGGATGCTGGACACCATCCGTGAGTACGGCGCCCACTGGCTGCGCGGCCTCGGGGAGGAGGCCACGCTGCGCCGACGCCACCGGGACCACTACCTGGCCCTGGCCCGCCGGGGCGAGGCCGCCTGGATCGGGCCGCACCAGTTCGCCTGGTACGACCGGATGACCGCCGAGCACGACAACCTGCGCGCCGCGCTGGAGTACAGCCTGACCGAACGCGGGGGCCACGTCGCGCTGGAGCTGACCGGAACGCTGTGGTTCTTCTGGCAGGAGTGCGGGTTCGCCAAGGAGGGACGGCACTATCTGGACCAGGCCCTGGCCGCCGACATCGCCCCCTCCCCGGCCCGGGTGACGGCCCTGTACGCCTGCGGTCTGCTGCTGCTCTACCTGGGCGACCTGCCCGCCCTTGAGGAACGGGCCGCCGAATGCGCCGCCCTGGCCGCACGCTTCGGCGACAGGGAGCGGACCTACGCGGCCTCCACCGCCCTGCGGACATCGGCGCTGCGCGGCGACCTGGAGCGGACGGTGGCCCAGGCCGAGGCCCTGCTCCCCGCGGGCTGGCGCGAGCAACCACCCACCTCGGTGCACCTGTCGGCCCTGGTCCTCCTCACCCACTCCCTCGTGGCCGCGGGCCGCTTGGAGGAAGCCGTCGTCTGGCTGGATGAGCTGAGCGCCGCGGGCGAGCGCAGCGGCGAGCGCAGTATGTGCGCCTGGGGCGACTTCGTCCGCGCCCAGGCCGAACTGGCCCTGGGCCGACTCCAGGAAGCACATGAGCACGCCAGGGCAGCACTGCGGATCAAGCACCGGCTGCGCGACGGCGTGGGCACCGCCCACGCCCTGGAATCGCTGGCCCGCTCCGCCACCGGCGCAGGCCGACACCGGGAGGCCGCGTGGCTGCTCGGTCTGGCCGCGCGGCTGTGGGACTCGCTCGGTCAGCCCCAGGCGGGCATTCCGGCGATGGTGGCCGCCCACGAGGCCTGCGAGCGCCGGACCCGCGAGGCCCTCGGAGCGGACGCCTACCGGGACGCCTTCGACGCCGGAGGCGCCGTCGACGAGGACACCGGCATCGCCTACGCCCTCGACCCCGCGGCACGCTCCGGCCCGCCGCCCGCGCAGCCGTTCGGGGGCGGCCAACTCGCCCCCTGAGAAGGACAGGTGGGGTGGTCGGGCGGCGGTCGGCGGACGTGGGGTGCGGTCCCCCAGGTGAGGGGACCGCACCCCGCGGCTCATCAGAGGGCGCGGGTCAGGCGCTCGGTGAGCAGCCGCGTGAAGCGGGCCGGGTCGGGCAGGTCACCGCCCTCGGCGAGCAGGGCGCTGCCGTACACCAGCTCGGCGATCTCCGGCAGCGCCGGGTCGTCGGCGTTGGCCTCGTGCGCCGAGCGCAGCGCGGTGATCAGCGGGTGCGTCGGGTTGAGCTCCAGGATCCGCTTGACCGGGGGCATCTGCTGGCCCATCGCCCGGTACATCTTCTCCAGGGTCGGCGTCATGTCGTGCGCGTCGCCGACGATGCACGCCGCCGACGTCGTCAGACGCGACGACAGGCGGACCTCCTTGACCTGCTCGGACAGGGTGGTGGTCAGCCACGGCAGCAGCGCGGCGAAGTCCTGCTCGCGCTGGGCCTTGTCGCTGTCGGCGCCCTCGTCGCCGTCGCCGGACTCGTCGAGGTCGACCTGGCCCTTGGCGATGGACTGGAGGCGGTGGCCGTCGAACTCCGGGACCTGCTCGACCCAGACCTCGTCGATGGGGTCGGTGAGGATCAGCACCTCGTACCCCTTGGCGGCGAAGGCCTCCATGTGCGGGGAGTTCTCCACCATCGCGCGGGTCTCGCCGGTCAGGTAGTAGATCGCGTCCTGGCCGTCCTTCATGCGCTCGACGTACTCGCGCAGGGTGGTGGTCTTCTCCGGGTCGTGCGTGGAGGCGGCCGACACCAGCTCGAGCAGCGCCTGGGTGTTGTCGGTGTCCTCGATCAGGCCCTCCTTGAGCGCCCGGCCGAACTGGTCCCACAGCTTCGTGTAGCGCTCGGTGTCCTTGGCCTGCATGTCCTTGATGGCGCCGAGCACCTTCTTGACCAGGCGGCGGCGTACGCTGCGGATCTGCCGGTCGTGCTGGAGGATCTCGCGGGACACGTTCAGGGACAGGTCGTGGGCGTCCACGACGCCCTTGACGAAGCGCAGGTAGTTGGGCATCAGCGCTTCGCAGTCGTCCATGATGAACACCCGCTTGACGTACAGCTGCACGCCGCGCTTGGTCTCGCGGGAGAACAGGTCGAACGGTGCCTGCGAGGGGATGAACAGCAGCGCCTCGTACTCGAAGGTGCCTTCGGCGCGCATGTGGATCGTCTCGGCAGGTTCGAGCCAGTCGTGGCTGATCTGCTGGTAGAACTCCTTGTACTCGGCCTCGGTGACCTCCGAGCGCGGCCGGGCCCACAGCGCCTTCATCGAGTTGAGCGTGTCGACGCTCCGCGTGGTGTTCCCCTCGGAGTCGGTGCGCTCGGTGGCCATCCGGATCGGCCAGCGGATGAAGTCCGAGTAGCGCTTGACGATCTGACGGATCTTCGACTCGGACAGGTAGTCGGCGAGCCCGTCCTCGCTGTCGGCGGGCTTGAGGTGCAGGGTGACCGAGGTGCCCGTCGGCAGGTCGTCGACGCCCTGGATCTCGTATGTGCCCTCGCCGTCGGACTCCCACTGGGTACCGGCGTCGGTGCCCGCGCGCCGGGTGCGCAGGGTGACCTTGTCGGCGACCATGAACGCCGAGTAGAAGCCGACGCCGAACTGGCCGATCAGGCTCTGTGCCGTGGCGGCGTCCTTGGACTCCTTGATCTTCTCCAGCAGTCCGGCGGTACCGGACTTGGCGATCGTGCCGATCAGCTCGACGAGTTCGTCCCGGGTCATGCCGATGCCGTTGTCACGGACGGTCAGCGTACGGGCGTCCTTGTCGATCTCCAGCGCGATGTGCAGGTCGGAGGTGTCGACCTTGAGGTCGGAGTCGGTCAGCGACTCCAGCCGCAGCTTGTCCAGTGCGTCGGAGGCGTTCGAGATCAACTCGCGCAGGAAGATGTCCTTGTTCGAGTAGATCGAGTGAATCACCAGCCGGAGCAACTGGCGGGTCTCGGCCTGGAATTCCAGCGTCTCGACACTGCTGCCCACTCTGGGGTCTCCCTTTCTGGAGGTACGGGATCTATGGCTGTGGATTTAACGGATCTAAGGCATGGGGAACGGCGGGGGATGGGGCCTGGGGGCCTCGGGGGCAGGGATCTGGGGCTCCATAGGCATCTGGGCATCTAGGGGCTCGTGGGTGTCCGGGCTCTCAGGCGCGGCGGCGGTTGCTGTCGTGACGGAGCCGGTCGGTGTGGCGGGTGAGGGAGTCGAGGCGGTCGGCGAGGTCGGGGTGGCGGGCGCCGAGGTGGGGGCGCATCTCGGCCAGGGGCGCGATGAGCCCGGCGGCGTCGGTGGCGCCGAGGGCGGTGCGCAGGGCGGCCTGGGCGGCGCGCGCCGTGGGTGCGAGGTCGGTGAGCGCGGTGAGCTGGGCGGCGAGGACCCGCAGGTCGGCGGCGTTCGCACGGGCCCAGGAGGTCACGCTGCGCTCGGCGGCGCGGCGGTCGCGCACCGCCTTGACGCGCTCGGCGCCGGTGTCGGCCGGGCCGCGGGCGCCGGTGGCGGTCCGCAGCCGCAGATAGCGGTTCTCGGCGGCCTGGCGGCTGGCGACGCCCATGGGGTGGGCGAGGTCGGCCCAGGTGGCACCGGCGGCGCGGGCGGTCTCGACGAGTCCCGCCTCCCACCCGGCGAGACGGGTGCGCACCTCGCGCAGCAGCAGCAGGCCGGCGAGCGCCTGCTCGGGGCCGACCCGCGCCTCGGGAGCGGCGTCCGGCGCGGGCTTCTGCGCGGTGCGGACGGCGTCGTCGATGGCGGCCAGCGCGGTGGCTGCGGCAACGAAGGAAGCTGGCCCGCCGGGCGGCGGCCCGCCGTCGGGAGCGGTGGGCTTCTCGGTCATCGCTGTCACTCTCTGGACGACATGGAGCTTGTCATCGGGCGGATGACATCTTAGGGGGATCCAGAGGGAACGCACCGGCCCTCCGCTCGGGGCGAACGCCCGGTCCAGTGGGGCGAACGCCCGGTTCAGCGCGGGTGCCAGGCGCGGCGCGAACGCCCGACGCGGCGTGTACGCCCAGTCCAGTGCCCGCGCCTGGCCAGGCGCGGGCACCTGGTCACCGCTCGCCGGGTCACCGCTCGCCGACCGGCGGCTGCCGGGCCAGGAACTCCCTGAACGCGGCCAGCTGCTTGGGGTCCATGTGTCCCTGGCGGGTGTGCAGGGCCTTGTCCTCAAGCCACGCCGCCTCGTCGGCGCTCATCTGCACCGCCACCACGGCTCCGCCGCGGGCGAAGCTCACGCGTCTGCCGTCGGCGCGCGCGTAGCGGGTGTAGGGCCCGTACTCCCGGGGGTGGGCCAGCGGCTCGGCGTGCAGGCGGCCGACGTCCCACGTCGGCTGGTCGGGGTCGCCCTCCTCCTCGGCCCGCGGCGGGGGCGGGTCCGCGGGGTGGTCGGCGCGGGCCCAGTGCTCCAACTCGGCCGCCCTGGCCGCCGGGTAGAGCACGCTCACCGGCACGTCCGCGTCGGTGAGCACCACGCGCTCGCCGGTGGACTCGACGAGCGAGGCGAGGCGCTCGTAGTCGATCGGGTTCGCGGCGCACCGGCGCTCGACGACGATCTTCAGATCCTCCATGGCGCCCGACGCTACCGGGGCTCCGGTGCCGTCGGGGTGCCGGTGCCCGCGTGGGTGACGGCCGGGCGCGGGTTCGGCCGGATGCCGTCTGTTCGCGGGCGCGTGAACGCCGGTACTTTGTGCGACCTTCGCGCTCTGGGGGGTCTCGTGAACGGTCTCCGTGCGGTGCTGGTGTGCTTCGTGATGGCGTGTACGACGGTGGTGTCGCCGACCGCCGCGGCGTCACCGGCGGTGGTGGGGGCGCGGGGCTGGTCGGCGCTGCCGGTGCCGACGGCGTCCGCGCCCGCGACCGTGCGGGACCTCGCCGCGCGCGGCCCCGGCGAGGCCTGGGCGACGGGGCACGAGGAGCACGCCGTCGACGGGGTGCGGCCGATGCTGTACCGGTGGAACGGCAGGGCGTGGACCCGGGACACCGGCTTCCCCGGCACCGGTGAGCCCGGCTCGCTCGGCAGGGTGCAGTTCGTCGGCGACGAGGTGTGGATCCTCCAGAACCACCGGGGGGAGGGGCGGATCCTGCGCCGGTCGGCGGAGGGCTGGAGCACCGTCGCCCTGCCGCGGACCCTGCGGACGTACCAGGACTTCGCCGCCGTACCCGGCGGCGCGTGGGTGGTCGGCGAGGACGACACCGGCCTGAAGGTGCTGCACTACGACGGCGCCCGCTGGACCACCCAGTCCACCCCGGACGGTGTGCTGTACGTGATGGGCCTCACCGCGCGCACCGCCGACGACGTCTGGGCCTGGGCGGACCGGAGCACCGGAGGGATGGCCGTCCTGCGCTGGGACGGCACGGCGTGGCGCGACGCGCGGGTGCCGCTGCCGCCGGGCAGCAACGTGCACACGATCCTGCTGGAGCCGTCGGGGCGGGCCACCATCGGCGGCAGCCAGTACACCGACGGCGTGCCCCGCGCCTACCTGATGACCTTCGACGGAAGGACCTGGCGCACCGCCTACCCGCCGCTCGGCGACGCCCACCTCGCGGACATGGTGCGTGGCCCGGACGGCGCGCTGTGGCTGCCGGTGCGCAGCGACCGCGCCTTCCAGTCGAGGTACGCGCGCCTGCGCGGCTCCCGCACCACCTTCTCCTACGGGCCCGAGCGCGAGGACGCGATCGACGTCAGGCCGCGAGCCCTGACGAGGGCCGGATCCTCGCTGCTGTCCTTCGGGACCGTCGAGATCTACGGCTCGAAACCCACCCTGATGAGCGAGCGGCGGGGAGGCTGACCGTGGTGCGCAGACTGCTCGTCGCGGCCCTCGCCGCCGCCCTGGCCCTCGCGACCCTGATGTCGTCGGCCGCCGCGGACACCCGCTCCTGGCAGCACGTTCCCGTCCCCGAGCAGGTGCGCCCCCAGGCCGGGCTGAACGAGGCCGTGGCGACGGGGCCCGACCGGGCGTGGGCGGTGGGCGCCGACGCCGTCGGCCGGGAGGCACCGGGGTTCCCGCTGCTGCTGCGCTGGAACGGCACCGCCTGGCAGCGCCAGCGGCTGCCCGGTGCCGGTTGGCAGGGGGAGCTGCTGTCCGCCGCCGCGACCTCGCCGACCGCCGCCTGGGCGGTCGGCCGCGACACGGCGGGCGGCGCCCGCCTGCTGCGCCTGAACGGCACCGCCTGGTCCGAGAGCCGACCGCCGCGCGGCGTCGCCCTGACGAAGGTCGTCTCCGGCGGCGGCGCGACCTGGCTGATCGGCACCCGGGAGGGCGCGCAGGCGCTGCTGCGCTGGGACGGGCGCGGCTGGCGGGACATGCCGGTGCCGCCCGGAGCCGTGTACGGCCTGCACGTCCGGGCGGCCGACGACGTCTGGGCCGCGGGCGCGGCCAGCGACGGCGCGGCCGTGTCGCACTGGGACGGCCAGCGGTGGGAGCAGACCATCGTGGACGGGTTCCCGCGGGCGGCCGTGGGCAGCGTCCTCGCGGTCTCGCCGACCGAGGTGTGGGCGGGCGGCACGGGCGGGTTCATCGGCGGCCCGCCGGGACGACCCATCCCGCCCCTGCTGGTCCGCTTCGACGGGCAGCAGTGGAGCCGGGTGAAGGTGCCCGCCGACTTCGGCTCCGTCACCTCGCTGGCTCCCACCGCCTCCGGCGAGCTGGGCTGGATCTCCGTGGCCCGCTCGCTGAAGTGGGGCCCGCCGGGCAGCTCCCCGCCGCTGGTCCCGGGACCGGACTTCCTCGCCTGGGACGGGCGGTCGTTCGCCGAGTACGACGAACCCGCGGTCCCGGGGGAGTACGACTCCTGGTCGTTCAGCCTGGCGCCGGTGCCGGGCTCGGCGACCGTGTGGTCGGTCGGCCGCGCCAGCGGCCCCAACGGCGCCTTCGCCCCGCGCGTCCTGCGGTTCGGCTGAGGCGGCGGCACACCGGTCCGGGCCCCGTCAGCGCGGCCCGGCGGCGTCGCCGGGCCCGCCGGGGCGCCGGTCGGCGAGGGCGGTGATCCCCGCCGCGGCGGCGGTCGCGAGGTCGGTGACCATCGCGTCGTCCACGGGCAGCTTGAGGATGTACAGGGCGGACGCCAGCGAGCCGAGCAGCAGCAGATGCGCCATGGCCGGATCCACGGGTCCGGCCAACTCGCCGCGCGCCACGGCCTGTTCGACGATCTCGGCGAGGCAGGCCTGCTCGGTGGCCAGGAACGTGTCCTGGAAGCGGTCCTCCAGCTCGGGATTGACGGCCAGTTCGCTGATCAGCGCCGGGGCCAGCTGCCGGGCCGCCGGGGCGGCCATCCGGGCGTGGAACGCGCGCACCAGCGCCAGCAGGTCCCCGTGCAGCGAGCCGGTGCTGGTGAACGGCGGCATCCGCTGCTCGTGCACGGTGGCGACGAACGCCATCTCCGCCTTGGACGCGTAACGGCGGTAGATCGCCGCCTTGCCCACCCCGGCGCGGGCCGCGACCTGGTCGACCGTCAGGTCCTGGTAGCCGACTTCGTCGATCAGCTCGCGGGTGGTCTGGAGGATCTTGTGATCCACGCGACTGTCCCGGGGGCGCCCGCCCCGTTGCTTCGTGCCTGCCATGCCTGCATTATACGGAACGAGAGTATCGAAACCGCAGTATCGAAACCGTGGTAGCGAAACACGGGTACCGGAACCGCGTACATCACGACCACGCACGTCACGAACGGAGACCTCGGATGATCAAGTGGGCTGGCTGGATCATCACGCTGGGCGGAATCGCCCACTCGATCGGCGCCCTGACCGTGGAGAAGGCCGCGCGCCACGCCGACACGTGGTTCAGCGGCGGCCTGTGGAACGAGGACCTCGCCGATATGAGCCCCGCGGGCAGCGCGTACTTCCTGAGTCTGGACAGCTTTGGCGTGCCGCTGATCCTGGTGGGCCTGACGGTGCTGTGGCTGGAGCGGCGCGGCATCACCCCACCGGCGTTCATCGGCTGGACGCTCGGGGTCTGGACCCTGCTGGACGCCGTGGTGCTGCCCTTCACGCCCTGGCCCGTCTTCGCGGTGGCCTGCGCCCTGCTGGTCATCGGGGCGCGCCGCGCCAACTCCGCGGCGCGCGCCGGGCTTCCTCAGGCGTGACCGAACGGCCCGCGCGCCGGTCGGCCCTGGCCGCCCCCGGTCAGCGCGCGGCGTACGCGTCCATGAACATGTCCAGCAGCCCGTCGACCGCGCGTTCGTCCACCGGGAACGGCGTCAGCAGGTGCCGGTAGTACAGCGCCCCGCACAGCACCTCCGCCGCGAACGTCAGGTCGGCGTCCGCCCGCAGCTCGCCCGCGCGCTGGGCGCGGATGACGCGTTCGAGGGTGCTCTGCTCGGCGGTGCGCAGGAACCGCTCGTGCAGGGTGGCCCGCAGCGCCGGGTCGGACTGGGCCTCGGCGATGACGGCGCGGTAGACCTGACCGATCGGCGGGTCGGCCAGCGCCGCCAAGGAGCGCAGGAACTGCTCGCGCAGGTCGGAGCGGAGGTCGCCGGTGTCGCGGTAGTCCAGGTCCGTCAGCCAGGCGCGGTTGAGCGCGTCGAGGAGCAGCGCCGCCTTGTTCGGCCACCGCCGGTAGATCGTGTGCTTGCCGACCCCGGCCCGGCGTGCGAGGGCCTCGATGCTCAGGCCCGCGTACCCGACCTCCGCGGCCAGGTCGAGCGTCGCCTGTAGCAGGGCCTCGGTGCGTGCCGCGCCCCGGCGCCGGGGGGCCGGGGTTTCGTTCGCCATGGGCCCGACTCTAACGGCACGTGGCATGCCGTTGACAGGCGCGCGGGCGGGGGCGGAGGATGACCGAACGATCGGCACGGGCCGTGCCGTTGCGTTGGAAGCGATCCGCACGACCGCGAGGAACCAGTCCCATGCCCGTACCCGCAGACCCGACGATCCTCCACCCCATGCCCGGGCAGCCCCGGGTCGTGCTGCTGAAGCCGCTGGTCACGTCCCCGCTGATCGAGGTGGGGGAGTACTCGTACTACGACGACCCGGACCACGCGACCGCGTTCGAGACGCGGAACGTCCTCTACCACTACGGCCCGGAGAAGCTGGTCATCGGCAAGTTCTGCGCGCTGGGCACGGGAACGCGGTTCCTCATGAACGGCGCCAACCACCGGATGGACGGCCCCTCCACCTTCCCCTTCCCCACCATGGGCGGCTCCTGGGCCGAGCACATGGACCTGCTCACCGGCCTGCCCAACCGGGGCGACACCGTCGTCGGCCACGACGTCTGGTTCGGCCACGGCGCGACCGTCATGCCCGGCGTGCGGATCGGCCACGGCGCGATCGTCGCCTCCGGCGCCGTGGTCACCAGCGACGTACCCGACTACGGGATCGTCGGCGGCAACCCGGCGCGCCTCATCCGCACCCGCTACGACGAGGACGACGTCGCCCGGCTGCTGGCGCTGGCCTGGTGGGACTGGCCCGCCGAGCACATCACCGCACACGTACGGACGATCATGTCGGGCTCCCTCGCGGACCTGGAGGCCGCCGCGCCCGGCGCCGCGCGGACGTGACGGAGCGGGCGCCGTGCGAACCGCGTGCCGCGTTCCCCGCCGCGCGTCACGGCGGGGGAACGCGGTGTGCTGTCAGCGGATGTTGGCTAGGGTGGCAGGCCGGGACCGCGTCCGGCGCCCGGGACCAAGGCGACGGACACGCACGCGAGTTCGGGGCCGCACGGACGGCCCCCACACGGGCCAAGCGAGACATGCCAGGGGGGGCTCGTGAGCGGGGAGTCGGCGCCGACGGAAGTCGAACGGACGGCGCCCACGGCGCTGCCCGCGGCGTTACGCCCACCGCTCGCGCTGATCGCGGCCCTGGGCGCCCTGACCACCGTCGTCATCGGGATCCTGTACGCGGGCCACAGCGCACCCGGCAGGGTGGACCGATGGTTCGTCGACCCCACGGCGGACGCCATCGGGCCGCCGTGGCGGCGCCTCGCGCTGGCCGTGGACTTCCTGGGGGAGCCCGCCGGAGCGGCCCTGCTCGTCGTGGCCGTCGCGACGGCCTGTCTGCTGCTGCGCGGCCCCCGCGCGGCGGTGCTCGCCGTGGCCGCGAGCGGCGCTGCCGTCGGCACGACCACGCTGGTCAAGCCGCTGGTGGGGCGCACCATCCACGGCGAGGGCAACCTGTCGTATCCGAGCGGGCACACCGCCTTCCTCACCACGCTCGCCCTCGTGACGGCGCTGCTCGCGACCGGGCGGCTCGGCCTCGGCAGGGCGGCCGGGACGGCACTGGCGCTCGGCGCGGCGCTGGCCGCCGGTGCCGCCATGGGCTGGGCGCAGGTCTCCCTGAGCGCCCACTACCCGACCGACGTCCTCGGCGGCTGGTGCACCGCGCTGGCCGTGGTACCGGCGACGGCGTGGCTGGTCGACCGGGCGGCCGACGCCGGTCCCCGGCCACGCCGCTGACGGCACGTCACCTCACACCGTGCGGCGGAACACCGGCTTCACCGGCCGCCCGCCCAGCCACGGGGTGGGGTCACCGGAGTCCAGCGCCTTGCGGTACACCGCGCAGGCCTGACCCACCACGTCGACGGTGTGCTCGATGTCGGCGTCGCTGAGCGCGGCGCTCACCACGAACGACGGGGCCAGCACCCCGCCCGCGAGGAGCTGGCGCAGGAACAGGGTGCGGTAGGGCTGCGACGGCCGCCGCCGCTCGTCGAGGGTGGCGAAGACCAGGTTGCTGGCCCGGCCCCGGACCACCACGTGCTCGCCCACGCCCATGCTGGCCGCGGCCTCGCGCACCCCCGCGGCCAGCTTCTCGCCGAGGACGTGCAGCCGCGCGGTCACCCCCTCCTCGACGTACGTGGTCTGCACGGCCATCGCGGCGGCCAGCGCGTGCGTCTCCGCGCCGTGCGTCGTCGACAGCAGGAACACCCGGTCACCGGAGTGGCGCAGGCCGCCCCGCTCCATCAGCTCGCGGCGCCCGGCGAGCGCGGACACCGCGAACCCGTTGCCCAGCGCCTTGCCGAACGTGGACAGGTCGGGGACGACGCCGTACAGGCCCTGCGCGCCCGCCTCGGACCAGCGGAAACCGGTGATCATCTCGTCGAAGACCAGGACGCAGCCGTGCCGGTGGGCCAGCTCGCGCAGCCCTTCGAGGTACCCGGGCGGCGGCTCGCTGTGCGTGGCGGGCTCCAGGATCAGACAGGCGATCTCCCCCTCGTACCGGTCCAGCAGCTCCCGCGTGGCCGCCAGGTCCCCGTACGGGAACGCCACGGTCAGCTCGTTGGTCGCCTCCGGGACGCCCGCGGACATCGGCGTCGTGCCGATGAACCAGTCGTCGACGGAGAAGAACGGGTGGTCCGCGCAGATCGCCACCCGCGGGCGGCCCGTGACGGCGCGGGCCAGGCGCACCGCGGCGGTGGTGGCGTCGGAGCCGTTCTTCGCGAACTTCACCATCTCGGCCGTCGGCACCGTCGCCAGGAAGCGCTCCGCGGCCTCGGCCTCCAGCAGGGACGGCCGTACGAAGTTGCTGCCGCGGTCCAGCTGACGCCGCACCGCCTCGAGGACGCGCGGATGGGCGTGCCCGAGGCTCACCGACCGCAGCCCCGAGCCGTACTCGACGTAGCGGTTGCCGTCGACGTCCCACACGTGGGCGCCACGGCCGTGGCTGATGACCGGGGCCAGGTGCTCGGGGTACTGGTCGTCGCCCTTGGCGTAGGTGTGCGCGCCGCCGGGAATGAGCGCGTGCAGCCGCTCGTTCGCCGCGCGCGACCGGGGCAGCGCGAACTCCTCGGTGTCCATGGTGTCGCTGGTATCCCTGTTGTTCATGGTGTCCCTGTTGTCCCTGGTGTTCATGGGCGGCCTCACCCCTCCCGGCGCTTGAGGACCTCGGCGAGGCTCGGCGCCTCCCGGTCCCTCGGGGACATCGACGTGACCGGCAGCGGCCAGGGAATGGCGAGCTGCGGGTCGTCGAAGGCGATCGTCACGTCCTCGGACGGATCGTGCGGGCGGTCGATCCGGTACGAGGTGTCGGCGGTCTCGGTCAGCGCCTGGAAGCCGTGCGCGCACCCCGCCGGGACGTACACCGTCGCCTGCGTGTCACCGGACAGCTCGAAGAACGCCCAGCGCAGATACGTCGGCGAGGCGGGCCGCAGGTCCACGACGACGTCGAAGATCCTGCCGTACGAACACCGCACCAGCTTCGCCTCGCCCGCGCCGGAGCGCAGGTGCAGACCGCGCAGCACGCCCCGCACCGAGCGGGACACGCTGTCCTGGACGAAGGCGGCCGGGTCGAGGCCCACCGAGCGGACCACATCGGCGTCGAAGGTGCGGCAGAAGAACCCGCGCTCGTCGGCGTACGGCACCGGCTCGAACAGGTACGCACCGGAGATCTCCGGGACTTCGGTCGCTTTCATGGAGCCTCCCGATACACATGGGCGTGGTGGGACGTCGGAGACGTCGGGAACAGGGACGCGGTCAACGCGGTGAACTGGTCGGTCAGCTGCCGGGCGACGGCCAGGTTCCGCTCGGCGAGCGTGCGCCGCAGGTCCCCCGAGCGCTGCTCCAGCGCCCGGAACTGTGCGAGCAGCCGGTCCGCGTCGACCTCCCGCGCCGGGTGGCAGTACGCGCCGAGGCCCATCCGGTCCATCAGCGCCTCGCTCTTGGCCGCGTAGCTGAGCGCGAGCGTCGGCGTACCGACCTTCAGCGCGCAGATCAGGTTGTGGTAGCGGGTCGCCACCGCCACGTCGGCGGCCGCCAGCTCCTTCATCAGATCGCCGAGCGAGGTGGCGTCCGCGGCGGTCACCAGCGGCGAGCCCACCGCGTCGCGGATCGCGGCGGCCACCGGCGCGTCGCACGCGTCGCCGGTGAGCAGCCGCACCGGCCTGCCGTCCTCGACGAGCGCCCGGACGAACCGGGTCGTCCCGTCGAGGTAGCGACGGTGGATCTCCGCGGCCCGCGCCCGGTCGTCGTTGCCGCCGTGGAAGTCCATGACGCCGACGCAGACCGGGCCCGGCGCGCCGGGGGGAGCGCTCGCGGGCGGCGTCGGCAGGGCGAACGCCAGGTCCGGGTAGACCTCGTCGCGCGAGGTGTCCACGCCCATCGCCCGCATCGCGTCACGGGACAGGACGTCCCGGTAGGAGCGGTACCGGGCGCAGCGCGCCGCCCAGCGCACCAGGGCCCGCGTCGGCCGGTCGCGGATCCGGTCCGCGCCGACGCTGACGAGCGCCACCCGGGTGCCGAACAGGCGGCCGCTCGCGCACAGCAGGAACAGCGAGTACGGAAAGCCCCACGGCCGCAGCGGCAGCGTGGCCTCCAGCACCCCCATGCCCGGCACGATCACCACGTCGTGCCGCCGCACCCAGGCGGCGGTGCGCACGACGTCGACGAGCTTGCCGAACCCCTTCGCCGCGACCGCGCCCGCACGCGACGCGGTCCGGTACTCCCCGCGGTACCAGTGCAGCCGCGTCGCGGGAATCCCGTACCGGGCCGAGACGACCTCGGGGCCGCCGCACAGCGCGTCCACGACCGCCCGCGGATGCTCGGCGCGCAGATAGCCGAGCACCGCCTCAAGCGACCCGTCGTTGCCGAGGTTGCCGGAGCCGAGCAGGCCGAACACCCCGACGCGCGGCGCCCCCGTCACGCCCGCCGCCCCTCACGGCCCGCGACGAGCGCGTCGACGTCCACCGCGAGCAGCGCCGGGTCCACCGGGGCGCGGTCCTCGACCCGCTCACCGGCGCCCGGCCGGGCCCGGCTCGCCATCCACGCCGCCAGGTGGCGGTAGCAGGCGCGCCGGTCCGCCGAGGACAGCGGCGCCCGCCGGATCGCCGCGACGAACCCCCACACGTACTCGGCGAGCAGCCGGGGCGTCGGGTGCAGCGGGCCAGCCCTGCGCGGATCCAGGTTGACGCACCGGGACCGCTTGGAGGGGTTCGCCCGCTCGGCGCGGGTGGGGTGGTCGCGGCGGAAGTACAGCAGCTCCGGCACCTGGTGGAACGGCCCGTGCAGGCCGATCTCGGCGACGAACGTGCGGTCCGCGTGGTGGTAGCTGTCGTGCGGCTTCACCCGGCGCAGCACATCGGCCCGCATCACCCCGTAGAAGTCGTCGCCGCCCGGCTCGAACAGCATGCTGCGAAACCGCGTCGGCGCGTGCGGCGAGTCCGTCTCCAGCGTGTACTCGTAGGGGACCGTCACCTGGCCGTCGCCGTCGATGACCGCCTGGTCGGCGTGCGCGAGGATCACCTCGGGCCGCTCGTCCAACGCCTCCACGCAGCGCCGCAGCAGGTCACGGGCGTACAGGTCGTCGTGCGAGGCCCACTTGAACAGCTCGCCGCGGCACTGGGTGAACACGTAGTTGTGGTTCGGCGCGGCGCCGATGTTCCGGGCCAGGCGGATGTAGCGGATGCGGGAGTCCTTCGCCGCGTACGTGCGGCAGATGTCCTGGGTCCCGTCGGTCGAGGCGTTGTCCGAGATGACCAGCTCGAAGTCCTCGTACGTCTGGCCGAGCAGGGCGTCGAGCGCCTCGGCGAGGTACTCCTCGCCGTTGTACACGGGCAGGCCGATGCTCAGCCGGGGTTGGGCGGTCATGACGTCCTCACTTCACGGATGGGGTTGGGATGGTGCTCGCGCAGCGCGGACCGCAGGTGCAGCCACCACACGGCCGAGCCGCTCAGCGTCGCGGCGGCGACGCCCCAGGCCGAGCCGACCGTGCCCGCCACGGCCGCCCCGCCGAGCCCACCGCCGACATAGAGCGTGGAGGCGATCAGTTGGCAGCGCAGGCTGCGCCGGGCCGCGGCCAGCGCGCGCAGCCCGGACGCCGCGCCCACGCCGAGGCTGGCGCCCGCGACGCCCAGAGTGGCCGGAACGATCAGCTCCGACGCGGAGTGCCAGACGTCGCCGAGCACGAACTCCCCGGCCCGGTCCGGCAACAGCAGCAGCGCCCCGCCCCACAGCAGCGCGCCGACGGCCTGGCCGCCGCCGAGCAGCAGGCAGAACAGCCGCATCCGGTGCGGGGCCTGCCGCAGCACCCGGGCCGCCTCCGCGACGGTGACCAGCGACAGGCCCATCAGCACGGCGAGGAACGGGCCGAGCAGCAGCTCCGCGCCCCGGATCACGCCCACCGCGCCGACCCCGACGATCGCGCCGAGCCCGTACGCCCGCAACTGGCCCGCGCCGCTGACGCCGACGTTCTCCACCAGATACCGGTAGCCGAGGTCACGGTGGTCGCGCAGCCACTGGCGGGCCCCGGCCACGCGGGGCCGGATGCCGGACTGCAAGCAGCCGTACCCCGCGGCCACCGCGGCGGCCGCCCCCCAGGCGAGGAGGAAGGCGGGCACGCTGCCCACGCGGTCCGCCACCAGCATGGCGGGCACCAGCGCGAGGCCCCCCAGCAGGTCGTTGACGCAGGCCTTGCGCCCGGTACCGGCGGCGAAGAACGAGAACCGCCAGGCGTCCTGGAGCAGCAGCGCGGGCAGGGCGACGCCGAGCGCGGCGAACGCGTGCCCCACCCGGCCGCCCACCGCGAGGCCGACCACCAGGCACACCGACCCGATGGCGGCGCTCACGCAGAGCGCGGTGCCCGTCGAGCGGGCCGCCGCCGCCCGCCAGGACGCGACCGGCACACCGCTGAACCGCACCACCAGCGGGTCGGTGGCCAGGCCCCGGGAGACGCCGAGGACCACGCCGTACGTCACCCAGGCCAGGCTGAACACGCCGAACGCGGCCAGGCCCAGGGAGCGCGCCACATACACGCCCAGCACGAAGTTGGTCATGCTGCACACCGCCTGGTCGACCAGGCCCCAGGACAGGCGGCCGACGATGGCCCGCTTGGCGGTGGACCCGGCGGGCGCGGCCCCGGCGCCGGGGGCCGTCGCGTCCTCGCGCCCGCTGGTCATCGGCGTCACGCCTTGATCAGCTCGGCCGTGGCCAGCGCACCGGCCGCGGCGGCGACGGTGTCGAACGGCAGCCCGGACCGCTCGGCGACGTCGAGCAGGCTGTGCTCCCCGTCGGACAGGCTGAGCACCCACAGCATGGCCATCTGCGCCTGCTGCGCGTCGCTGCGCCCGCCGAGCGACGCGTACAGGCCGCGCCGCCCCAACTGCGGTTCGCCGTACGGGCTGAGGTTGACGTAGCGCCGGTTGCGGTCCAGGACGGCGAACGCCTCCCGGCAGACGGCGAGCGTGTCCACCATCGCCTCGGGCGAGACGAAGTCCAGGTTGTCCGCCGACGTGTGGTACTCGGGGTACCCCGCGTACGGGGTGCGGGTGAGCGAGCCCACGCCGAGGTTGAACCCCGGCGAGCAGAACTGCCGCTCGTCGTAGCCGTACGGGGTGAACTCCACGATCCGGTGCGGGCGTTCGGAGGCGGTCAGGACATGCCGCAGCACCTGGTCGATCTCCGCGTCGCCGCGCCTGCTCTGCTTGTACGTCAGCTGCCCGGAGTCGCCCGCGCAGGCGAGCACCAGGCCGTGCTTCACCCGCTCCACGCGCTCGGCGTTGCGCGCCAGCCAGGTGATCGCCCCGATGGTGCCGGGCGCGAACAGGAACCGGTAGGTGTAGTACGGCGTCCGCTCCGCCAGCGCCCGGGCCAGGAACGTCGCCACCGCGACCCCGGCCAGGTTGTCGTTGGCGAGCGACGGGTGGCAGACGTGGCAGGAGACGATCACCTCGTCGGTGACCTGCCCGGGGACCACGTGCTCGGCGTAGGTGAGGTGGCCGTCGGCGAGCGTGGAGTCCACCCGCACCTCGTAGTCGCCGTCCGGCAGCGCGTCCAGGGTCTCCTGCGCCAGGCAGAACCCCCACCGCGGCTGGTAGTAGCTGGTGCGGTACGGCACCCAACTCGGCCGGTCCGGCAGCGTGTACAGGTGCTCGCGCAGCTCCGCCAGCGGCAGCGTCGCAGCCACCGGCACGCTGTAGCCGAGCACGTGCAGGTTGGACGCGGCGAAGTCGACGACCCGGTTGCCGTCGGAGTCGGCGATGTAGGCGTCCCGGATGTTCCACTCCTTGGGCACCGTCCAGTCGAGCACCTGCGTCCCGGTCGGCACCTCGTGCACTTCAAGCGGCAGGTACTCGCCGACGATCTCCAGGGTGGCGCGGACGCCGTCCCCGGTGATGCTGCGGCACAGCGGGTACATCCGCTCCACCAGGGCGAACATCTCCCCGCCGGGATCGGTCGCGGTCATCGGCGCCGCCGCAGGGTGTCGTCGACGGACCCGGCCTCGGACGCCGCGCGCAGCACGGCGAGGCGGGTGAAGCGCCGCTCGAAGTCCTCCCGGGTCAGCCCGTGCGCGCGGTAGGCGCCGGCGAGTTCGAGCGCGCCCCGCTTCACCGTCCACTCGCAGTCGAAGCCGGGGACCGCGGCGCGGAACCGGGAGAAGTCCACCCGGTACGACCGCGGATCGGCGCCGGACTCCCCGGTGATGACCACCTTCGCGCCGGACACCGCCTCGGCGACCTGCTCGGCGATCTCGGCGACCGTGACGTTGTTGGTCTCGCTGCCGATGTTGAACGCCCGGTCGTGCACCGCCTCGCGCGGCGCGGCCAGCGCGGCCGTGAAGGCCCGGGCGATGTCGGCGGCGTGCACCAGCGGGCGCCACGGCGTGCCGTCGGACAGCACGAGCACCTCGCCGGACAGCAGCGCGTGCCCCACCAGGTTGTTCAGCACGATGTCGGCGCGCAGCCGGGGCGAGTAGCCGAACGCGGTGGCGTTGCGCAGGTACACCGGGCTGAAGTCGTCGTCGGCCAGCGCGCGCAGGTCGTCCTCGACCCGCACCTTGGACTCCGCGTACGGCGTCACCGGCCGCAGCGGGGCGTCCTCGCCCACCAGCTCGTCGCCACCGGCGGCGCCGTACACCGAGCACGTCGACGCGTACAGGAAGCGCCGCACCCCGGCGTCGCGGGCCAGCTTCGCCAGGCGCACGGAGGCGTGGTGGTTGATGTCGTAGGTGAGCTGCGGCGCCAGCGAGCCCAGGGGGTCGTTGGACAGCGCGGCCAGGTGGATCACGGCGTCCACCCCGGCCACGTGCTCGGCGGTCACGTCCCGCAGGTCCACCCGGTGCCCTGCGGGGTCGGCGGGCGCCGGGCCGAGGACGCAGTCGGCGAACAGGCCCGAGTCGAGGCCGACGACCTCGTGCCCGGCGGCCGCGAGGACCGGGGCCATCACGGTGCCCAGGTAGCCCTGGTGTCCGGTCAGCAGCACGCGCAAGGTTCAGTCCCCAGAGTCAGAGTGAGTTTGGTGGTGGCGAACGCCTCGGCATAGCGGGCGTGGCATTCGATGCCGCGGATCCGGGCCAGGCCCAGGAAGGCCTCCCGGTCGTACCAGGGCCGGTGCCGCTGCGAGGCGTAGTGCTCCTGGAGCAGCCGCACCTTGTCCTCGGCGGTCTCGGGCGCGAGCGGCTGGTACGCGGTCGGCCGCCCCAGGTCGCCGTCCCACTTGACGATCTCGTAGCCGAGCACCAGGTGGTCGCGGAACGCGGTGGGGATCAGTCGTGCCAGACCGCGGTGGTCCTGGTGCGCGTCGTCGGTGCGGGGGGCGAGCAGCAGGTCCGGGTCGGTGCGCTGGCGCAGCTCCTCGACGGCGGACTTGGCCTCCTCCCAGTGCGCGGGCAGCCTGCCGTCGGGCAGCTTCAGCACCGTCAGGCGCAGGTCGGCGCCCGGGCAGAAGGCGGCGAGCGCGGCCCGCTCCTCCTGCTCGCGCTCGCTGCCGCCGCCGGACAGCACCAGCGCGTCGACGCGGACGCCGGGCCAGGCCCGGCACAGCGTGAGCAGGGTGCCGCCGGCGCCGATGGCGATGTCGTCGCAGTGCGCGCCCACCGCGGCGATCCGCGTCAGGCGCCCGGGGCCGAGCCGGATCACGCGGACCTCACCCCGGCGTCGGCGCGCACGCCGTCCCGCTCCCACACGGCCCACGGCCGGTCGCCGCGCGCGTACGCGGCGTCCAGCGCGGCCCGCTCCTTCACCGTGTCGGTCGGCTTCCAGAAGCCGCGGTGGCGGTGCGCCACCAGGCGGCCCCGCTTGGCCAGTTGGGCGCAGCCGTCGGCGACCAGGTCGCCGCCTTCGGGTATGTGGTCGAAGACCTCCTGGCGGAGCACGAAGTAGCCGCCGTTCTCCCACAGCGGAAGCTCGCTCACCGCGGTGATCCCGCCCACCAGATTGTCCTCGCCCAGCTCCACGCAGTGGAAGGAGGACTGCGGCGGCACCACCATCATCGACGCCCCCGCGTCGCGCTGGGCGAAGGAGTCGATCATCTCCGGCAGCGGGGCGTCGGTGAGGACGTCGGCGTAGTTGGCGAGGAACATCTCGTCGCCGTCCAGGTGGTGGCGCACCCGGCGCAGGCGCTCCCCGATCGGCGACTCGATGCCGGTCTGCGCGAACGTGATCGTCCAGTCGGCGATGTCCGTGGAGAGGAGTTCGGCCCGCCCGCCCCGCAGCACGAAGTCGTTGGACGCCGTCTCCTCGTAGTTCAGGAAGAAGTCCTTGATGTGGTGCGCCCCGTACCCCAGGCACAGGATGAACTCCGTGTGCCCGAAGTGCGCGTAGTAGCGCATCACGTGCCAGATCAGCGGTCGCGGGCCGACCATCGCCATCGGCTTGGGCACGTCGTCCGCGGCGCCGCTGCGCATCCGCATCCCGTAACCGCCGCAGAACAGAACGACCTTCATGAGTTGACCTCGACAATGCTCAGTTCCGGAATGGGAAAGACAAGGCGGCCGCCCCACTCGTGCACGTACGACAGCTGCTCGACCAGCTCCGCGCGCAGGTTCCACGGCAGGACCAGGACGTAGTCCGGCTTGTCGGCGGCGATCCGCTCGGGCGGCAGGATCGGGATGCGGGTGCCCGGGGTGAACCGGCCGTGCTTGTAGGGGTTGCGGTCCACGGTGTACGCGAGCAGGTCGGGGCGGACACCGCAGTGGTTGAGCAGGGTGTTGCCCTTGCCCGGGGCGCCGTAGCCGACCACCGTCTCACCGCGCTCGGCCGCCTCGATGAGGAACCTCAGCAGGTCCCGGCGCACCTTCGCCACCCGGGCGGAGAACTCGGCGTACCCGGACAGCTCCCCGAGCCCGGCGGCCTTCTCGCGGTCGAGGACCTCGGCGACGCGCCGCGTCGGCTCACCGGCCGCCTCGGCGGGGCGGGCCCACAGCCGGATGGAGCCGCCGTGCGTGGGCAGCAGCTCGACGTCCACCAGAGCCAGTCCGCCGCTGGCGAGCGCCCGGATCGCGGAGGCGACCGTGTAGTACTGGAAGTGCTCGTGGTAGATCGTGTCGTACTGGTTGTCCTCGATCAGCGTCAGCAGGTGCTGCACCTCGATGGAGACCCAGCCGTCGTCGGCCACCAGGGCGCGCAGGCCCCGGGTGAAGCCGACCACGTCGGGGATGTGCGCGTACACGTTGTTGGCCACGACCAGGTCCGCGGGGCCGTGCTCGGCGCGCACGGACGCGCCGGTGTCGGGGCTCAGGAACTCGGTGAGCGTGGGCACGCCCGCCTCCCGCGCCGCCGCGCCGACGTTCACCGACGGCTCGATGCCCAGGCAGCGGATCCCCCGGTCCACCACGTGCCTGAGCAGATAGCCGTCGTTGCTGGCGACCTCCACCACGAAGGCGTCCGGGCCGAGCTCCGCGCGCCGCACGGCGTCGGCGACGAACGTGCGCGCGTGCTCCACCCAGGACGTCGAGAACGACGAGAAGTACGCGTACTCCTTGAACGTCTCCTCCGGGGTGATCAGCGCGGGGATCTGTGCCAGCCAGCAGTCGGTGCACACCCGCAGGTGCAGCGGGTACGCGGGTTCCGGCTCGTCCAGCTGGTCCGCGGCGAGAAAGCTCTCGCACGGCGGTGTCGCCCCCAGGTCGACGACGCTCTCCAGCGCCGGTGAGCCGCAGAGTCGGCATCGTGTCATGTCCTGCCCCCATCCCGCTCGCGCGAGTCCCCACCGCGAGCCAGTGCTCGTGTTCCCTGTCGGCGACGGGAGGGCCCCGCCGCCGGTCCGCCCCGCGATCGCGGCGCGGTACCCCTCCTCCAGGCGGCGCAGGCCGACGGCCGGACTGAAGTCCCGCTCGTAACGGCGCCGGGCCGCCCGGCCCATCTCCTCGTTCCGGTCCCGCTCGGCCGTCACCTGGCGCAGGCACGACGCGAGCGAGCCGGGATCCCCCGGCTGGTGCAGCAGCCCGGTCACGCCGTCCTCGACGATCTCCACGAAGGCGCCGTGAGCGGCGGCGACGGCCGGAACCCCCGTCGCCATCGCCTCCACGACCACCAGGCCGAACGTCTCCAGGGCCACTGACGGGGTCACCATGGCGACCGACCGCGCCACGGCCTTGCGGCACTCCGCCAGGTCCAGCAGGCCGACGTAGCGCACATCGTCGCGGCCCGCCGCCCAGGCGCGCACCTCCGCCTCCAGCGGCCCCGCACCGGCGAGCACCAGCGGCACGCCCACGCCACCGGCGTCCGCGAGCCGGTCCCACGCGGCCATGAGCAGCGCCACGCCCTTGGCCTCCGCGAGCCGTCCGAGGAACAGCACGTGCTCACCCGGGCCGTCCCGGCGAAGGCCCGGGTCCGGCACGAAGTTGTGCTTCACCGCGAGCCGCTCGGCGGGCATCCCGGAGCGCACCAGGACGTCGCGCTGCGCCGCGGAGATGCAGAAGAACCGCTCCACGCCCGTCCACCACCGCCGCCGGTTGACCGCCATGCTCACCGCGAGCGGCACCGTCGCGAGCCGCGAGTCGCGGTAGCAGCCGTGCCGGACGGCGGGCAGCGGCACCGACGAGCCGACGCACTCGGTGCACGCCCTGCCGTCCCGGTGCAGCGTCCCCGGCGGGCAGACCTGGGTGTAGTTGTGCAGCGTGGCGACGACGGGCACGCCGACGTCGGCGCAGGCGGCGAGCACCGCGGGCGAAAGCAGCGGGAACACGTTGTGCACATGCACCACGTCGGGGCGCTCGGCGCGCAGCAGGGCCGCCAGCTCCGAGCGGACCTTCGGGTTCCACGGCACGAGGAGCGGCACCGCGGCCTTGCCCAGCAGCGACCGGGAGGCGATGGTGTCGCTGCGCCGCTCGAACAGCTCGACCCGGTGCCCGGCCGAGCGCAACAGCTCCACCTCCTCCTCGACGACTCTGTTCTCCCCGCTCGGCTGCTTCGAGGAGTAGCGGTTGTGCACCACAAGGACGTGCATCTGTCAGGTCACCTCCGGGCCCATCGCGGGATACGTCGTCGAGGGGCCTCGGCCGTCGACGGGGGCGTGGCCGCGGTGTCCGCCGCGTGCGGGGTCGCGGCGGGCGCCGCGAGCAGCGAGGCGGCCAGCGCCAGGTGCAGCAGGTACGGCGAGGCGTCGCCGAGCCCGGCCTCGGTGTACGACGAGATCGCGCAGTAGCCGATCAGGAAGATCGCGCAGGCCCTCG
Organism: Streptomyces sp. G45; assembly: GCF_049542095.1. Classification (NCBI taxonomy): domain Bacteria; kingdom Bacillati; phylum Actinomycetota; class Actinomycetes; order Kitasatosporales; family Streptomycetaceae; genus Streptomyces; species Streptomyces sp. G45. Next base: position 8,925,381 of record NZ_JBMUZU010000001.1, read on the forward strand.
GCAGCGACGGCGGCCGCAGCAGCGCGACGCCGCCGAGCGCGAGCAGCATCGCCGCCACCAGGGCGATACCGGTCAGGCCCTGCTCGTGGTAGACGGCCAGCCAGCTGTTGTCGATCGGCAGCCCGCCGAAGGACTTGTCGCCGAGGCCCGTGCCGAACACCTTCTCCCCGGCCGAGCGGGGCGCCCCGAGCAGGGCGTCCCAGACCTTGGCCCGGCCGGTGAGGTTGGAGAAGTTCTCCTGGCTCTGCCCGCGCAGGAACCACGCCCGCACCGCGGAGGCGAACACCACCGCGGCCACCGTGGCGGTGAGCACCGTCCAGGCGAAGAAGCGGCGGGCGGCGGCGCTCGTCAGGAAGAGCGAGCCGATCGCGAGGACGAGCCCGATGAGCAGCCCGAGCGTGGCCGTGCGGGTGTGGGTCAGCGCGAGCAGGACCACCGACGGCACGATGACGAGCGCCGCGCCGCCCCCGGTGGTCCGGCGGCCCAGCAGGAGCAGCACCGTCAGGCCGATGATCACCGCGGCGTACTGCCCGATCTGCGGCGGCGTCAGCGGCCACAGCGCGCCGACGAGACGCCCGCCGTAGTACTCGGGCCTGGCCGTGCCCGGCGCGACGACCAGGCCCGCGGCCACGAGCGCGAGCACCGCGAAGTACATCCGGATGTGGTAGCGGACGAACGTCAGGCCGCCGTTCCACCAGCGGCTCAGCAGCCACAGCGTGCCCACGAAGAGCCCGAACCGGGCGCAGCGGAACAGCGCGCCGAACCCGCCCTCCAGGTCCGCGCTGGCGATCACGCTCGGCACCAGCAGCAGGGTGAGCAGGAACACGAAGGCGCTCGGCCGGATGCGCAGCTGGAGGTTGAGCGCGAGGGCCAGCGCGAACGCCGCGACCAGCGCGCCCATCGTGGCCATCTGGATGAGGGAGCGCGGCAGCGGCACCACGGTCTTCGCCCCGGCCGAGCCCAGCGTGTTGAGGGCGAGCAGCGCCCAGACGGCTCCCACGGCCTTCGGCGTGCCGCCGGGCCGCGCGTCGCCGGGGCGCGTGCCCGCCGGGTGCGGCGCTCCCGGCAGCGCGCCGCGCATCAGGTCCTGACCCATCTCAATCACCGGCCCGCGGCGCGAAGGTGCTGCCCTCGTCCTGCCGGTAGGGGGTGCTCTGCCACTGCCCGGGGTCGAGCCTGCGGCTCGGGTCGGTTGCGACGAAGCTCCACGGTCCGCGGTAGTCGTTGTCGTGCCAGCGGTTGCGCTGCTTGTGGGTGATCGCCTGGGCGACCCGCCTGCCCTTGTACGGCGACCAGTCGGGATAGGTGCCGTAGTTGGCGAGGACCGCCATGCGGCCGCACTCCACCGCGCACTTGACGACGGAGGCGTCCAGGTCGAAGCGGTTGGCGTGGATGTCGACGCGCTGGGTCTTCCACCGGCAGTCGCCGTACAGCGGCTCCTTGGCGATCGCCGGGCGCGCGCAGCGCTTGGTGTCCTTCACCAGCAGCGTGCAGTAGCCCGTCGAGGTGTTGGCCGGGCTGTTGCAGAACCGGTCGGAGTTCTCCCACAGCGTGATCCCGGACCAGTTGTCCTCGAGGACGTTCCGGTAGATCTCGATCTTGTCGGTGCGGGCCCTGATCCGCGGCTCGCCCCCGGACTCGGACACGTACACCGTCGCGTACGGGAAGTCGTCGCCGCGGTCGGCGTTCCTGCGGCCCTCGACCCAGTTGTTCCGCCGGATCGTGTTGTGGCGGATGACCGCGTTGTAGCTGGTCTCGTACATCAGCGCGGCACCGTCGTTGCGCTCCAGGAGGTTGTTCTCGATGCGGAAGTCGTTGTTGTTGTTGTCCGCCCACAGACCCGTGCCGCGGTTGTCGTGCACCCAGTTGCCGCGGACGTCGGCGCCGTTGACGGCCCAGAACTTGATGCCTCCGGTGCAGCCGCAGCCCGGCTTGCGCCGCTCCCAGTCGTCGGTGTTGTTGCCCACGACCTCGTTGCCCTCGACGACCAGGCCCCGGATGGTGTCACCGGACTTGTACGCGTTCATCCCGTACTGCCCGTTGCCGCGCAGGCAGTTGCCGCGGACCCGCTGGCGGGCCCCGGCCATCAGCCCGGCGCCGGAGTTGTGCTGGATCCTGCTGTGCTCGATCACCCAGCCGTCGGCCATGTCGTGGTTGACGACGCCCTCGTTGTTCGGCGCCACGAAGCGCTGCACGGTCAGATGGCGGAGGGTGACGTCGCGGGCGTCGCCGCCGAACGCGTACTGGTTGACCTTCCCCCGTCCAGGACCGCGCCCGGCGCGCCCAGGTAGCGGTTGCCCTTCTTGGCGACGACCTGGGCGTAGCGGTCGGGCTCAAGGCGGTGCGTGCCCGGGCGCAGCCAGAACGTGGTGCCCGGGGGGCTGCTCTTGGTCTTCGCGGCCAGGTCGTCGACCACTGCGGGGTCGACCGTCACCGCGCCCGCCGGGGCCTTCGACGGCCCGGCCGGGGGCTTGGCGCACACCCGGGCCACGGCCGTGGAGCGCGCCCCGACCGTGGCACCGGTCGGCTCCGCCGGGGCGTCCGGCGTGCCCGTGCAGCCGCTCGCCGCGGCCACGGCCAGCGCCAGCGCCGCCACCGGTAACGCCCGGTGCCACCTGTTGACCACCACGCGCCCCCTAGCCGCGGAACCTGAGCACGGTGGTGAACTCCCGCGTGCCCTCGGCGAATCCGGTGCCGACCAGCGTGGTCGCCGCCTCCTTGCGGCCGAAGCCGGGGGAGTACCAGCCCAGGACGGGGTTCCCCCCGCTCGCCGGGCCCGGGGAGGCGCCGCTCTCGCCGCGGTGCGCCCGCCAGTCGAGCTGACCGGGCAGGTCGAGCACCGCGGAGCGGTCCTCGCCGTCCCCCAGCCAGCTGAGCACGGCCCGGTTCCCCACCAGCTCGGCGGTGACCGCGGGGCCGAGGTGGAAGGCCAGGCGCACGGCCCGGCGCGGGCCGCCCTCGCCGCGCACCTCGTCCACCACCGTCAACTCCTTGGTGGCGGGGTCCAGTTCCACCCGGCGGCGGTGCGTCGACGGCCGGTAGCCGTCGTGTTCGGCGCACCAGCGGGACACCCCTTCCTCGGCGGGCTCCGCGACCAGGACGCGGGTGCGGGCGTGCCGGGTCCACAGGAACGGGCCGCCGGAGACTGACTGGTCCTCGCCGTCCAGCTCCAGGGTGTTGTGGCCGAGCGTCGAGCGGAAGTACCGCCGCCACTCGGGCTGCCCGTGGTAGCAGAACGTCCCCGGGTCGGCGAGCACGTCCACCCCGTCGTGCCGCACCTCCACGGACAGCGCGTCCGCGTGGGCGTGCGCGGCGATCGACAGGAAGCCGTGCGGGCCGCCGTCGCAGCGGCACCAGATCCCTCCCGGCCCGCGCAGGATCGTCAGGCCCGCGTCGGCGAAGTGCCCCGGGCGGCTCGACGGGCGGCGCACGGCCGGTGCGGCCGTCTCGGCGTACGGACGGACAAGGGCGGTCAGCAGCGGGGTGCGCACATCGGTGCCGGTCACCGTCGGCCACCAGGGCAGGGCGCCGAACACGGCCTCCCCGGTGGCAAGGAGCGAGCCCCAGCGGTCGGTGCCCGCGCCGTCGACGACCAGGCCGTGCCCGTCGTCCGCGTCCCCCTGGCGCGGCGGCCGCAGCCGGTCGTCCACGACGGCCGCGAGCGCGTCGGTCATCCGCAGCAGCACCACCCGCACGGTCGCCGGTACCGGCACGCCCGCGGCGTCCGCCTCCGCCAGCGCGGCCAGGCCCAGCTCCAGGACGAGGCCGTGGTACTCGGTGGCCAGCTCGCGGTTGAGCCCCGACAGGAAGGTGTTGCCGCGCAGGTTCCGGTCGAGCGACCGCAGCGCCTGGTCCCGCCAGCGCGCCGACGTGGGGAACCAGTCGAAGGCGCAGGACGCGGCGAGCTGCCCGGCGGCCTCGGCGATGACGTGGTTGTTCGCCGACGAGCCCCGGCTGGGGAAGCCCGCGAGCCAGCGCTGGTGGTGCCAGATCTGGCGCAGCGCCACCGGGTTGTCCTCGAAGAGCCCGGCCGCCCCGGGCCAGCCGTCGAGGAGTCGGCGGATCCACACCCACGACAGCAGCCGGATGCCCAGCTCGATGCCGCTGATCCAGTGCACTCCGCGCAGCGGCGGGTTGGCCTTCCACCACGACCGCAGGTGCGCGGCGACACGCTCGGCGTACCGCTCGTCCCCGGTGAGCGCGTAGGCCGCGGCCAGCTGGGTCAGGTACTGGTGCCGGGACGGCTCCCAGATCTGCTTGATGTCGCCGACCGCGTCCTCGCTGCGGTACGGCACGTCGAAGGCGTAGCCCCACGGAGCGCGGCGCCCGGTCTTCGGGTCGTGCCACCAGTCGGGGTCGACCAGGTCGTCGCGGGCCACCCCGAAGTACACGGCGTGCCCGGCGAGCAGCAGGTCCGCCTGGGCCACCAGCCGCTTCGCGGCGTCCGGCGGCACCGCGGCGATCGCCCCCGCGGGCAGCACCGCGGTGAACCGGGCGCCGCTCACCCGCGGGCACCGCGGCCGCGCCGACCGCCACCGCCGCCTGCGCACCGCGTCGCCCACCCGGCCGCCGACCTCCCGCGGCCCCATGCGGGAGAGCCGCCGCAGGTACCAGCCCGCGGTCCCCGAACTGACCGTCACGGCGCCTCCGCCAGCGTCACGGGCGCGCCACCGGCCAGGGCGACGGGCACGGCGAGGGTGGCCGCCGTGGTGGCGACGAGCGACCGCAGCGGCACCGGCATCGGCCCGCCGGTCCGCACGGCCTTGACGAACGCGGCCAGCTCGGCGTTCTGGCCCTTGTCCCGGGCCTTGGGCAGCCGCGAGCTGACCCAGCGCTTGCGGGCGTACACCGAGGCGCGCACGAAGTCGTCCAGCCGCAGCGCGCGGCCGTCCGCGACCAGGTCCAGGGTCTCCTTGGGCAGGCTGGCCGGGCCGGTGGTGACATAGCTGAGGGTGGCGGTGGACCCGTCCGGGTAGCGCAGCACCACCTGGAGGTCCTCGCCGCCGGAGGTGGCCACCGCGTACACCGAGACGGGATCGGCGTCGAGCAGCCAGCTCGCCGTGTCGATGAAGTGCCCGCCCTCCCCGGCGAACCGCGAGCCCTCGGTGCCCTGCTGGAGGTACCAGCTGCCGTGCTCCAGGCGGCCCGCGTTGACCAGGTAGCGCAGGCTCGCCGGGCCGCCGCGGGCGCCGAAGCGCTGCTTGGCCTCCTGGAGCAGCGGCGCGAACCGGCGGTTGAAGCCCACCTGGAGCCGGTCGTTGCCGGACTCCTCCACCGCCGCGAGCACCCCGGCCAGCTCGTCCTCGCTGAGCGCGAGGGGCTTCTCCACGAAGACCGTCTTGCCCGCGAGGAGTGCCTTGCGGGTGAGTTCGGCGTGCGAGCTGTGCCGGGTGACGACGAACACCGCGTCGACGGAGTCGTCGCCGAGCACGGCGTCGAGGTCGGTGGTCGCCCGGGCGAAGCCGAACTTCCGCTGCGCGTTGGCACCGGACAGCGCCGTCGTGGTCACCACGGTCGACAGCTCGACGCCGTCGCGCTCCGCCAGGTGCGGCAGCAGCATGGACGTCGCGTAGTTCCCGGCGCCGACGAACGCCAGGCGCACCGGCGTCTTCGCGACCCGCCCCGGGCTCCGCTTGACGTTCACCGTGGGCACGGCCACCGCCGGAGCCACCGCTTCCGGTGCTCCTTCCGGGTAGCGGAACAGCACCGCCACGGCCTTCAGACCGCCGTCCTTGAGGCTCTGGTACGTCTCCACGGCGTCGTCGAAGTCGGCGATGTGGGAGATCAGCGGCTCCACGTCGACGCGGCCGCGGGCGGCGAGGTCCAGGAAGCACGCCAGGTTGCGGCGCTCGGTCCAGCGCACATAGCCGATCGGGTAGTCGCGCCCCTGGAGTTCGTACTCCGGGTCGTAGCGCCCGGGGCCGTAGGAGCGGGAGAAGCGGACGTCCAGCTCCTTCTCGTAGTACGCGTTCCACGGCAGGTCCAGGCGGCACTTGCCGATGTCGACGACCCGGCCGCGGTCCCGGCTGAGCCGGGCGGCCAGCTCCACGGGCTGGTTGCTGCCGCCTCCGGCGGCCAGGTACACCTGGTCCACGCCGTGCCCGTCGGTCAGTTCGGCGACGGCGGCCTCCACGGCCGCGGCCGCGGGATCCCCGCAGGCCGCCGCGCCCAGGCGCTCGGCCAGGTCGCAGCGGACCGGATCGGGGTCGACGCCGACGACCCGCACCCCCGACGCGGCGAGGAGTTGCACCACGAGCTGCCCGATCAGGCCGAGGCCGATGACCAGCGCCACGTCACCGAGCTGCGGCTCGCCGCGCCGGACGCCCTGCAGGGCGATCGACCCGACGGTGCCGAACGCCGCGTGCTCCGGCGCCAGACCGTCCGGCACCCGCGCGTACAGGTTCTTCGGCACCCAGTTCAGCTCGGCGTGCAGCGCGTGCTCGTTGCCCGCGCACGCCACGAGGTCACCGACCGCCACGTCGTCGATGCCCGCGCCGACCTGCTCGACCACCCCGCACAGCGAGTAGCCGAGCGGCGTGTAGGAGTCCAGCTTGCCCATCACCTTGCGGTAGGTGGCGGGCACCCCGTTCGTGGCGACGCTCTGCACGACCTTGGCCACCTGGTCCGGGCGGGAGCGGGCCTTGCCCAGCATCGACATGCCCGCCTCGGACACCTTCATGAGCTCGGTTCCGGTCGAGATCAGCGAGTAGGCGCTGCGGACCAGGACGCCGCCCGGCTTGCAGCCCGGCACCGGCACGTCGAGCAGCGCCAGCTCGCCGCTCTTGTAGTTCTGCACAACCTGTTTCACCCGAGCTCCTCTTGTTTCCCCGCGGTCAGTCCCCGCGCGGTCGATCCACGCCATCCACGTACGCCACCCGCGTACGCCGTCCACGTACGCCGTCAGGCCGCCCGGCTCTGGCCGGAGCCGGACGTCGCGCCGCGATACCAGTACTCAAGGGTCAGTACGTGCCACAGGTGCTTGGAGAAGTCCCGCTGCCCGGCGGCGTCCTCGGCCACGAGCCGCGCCAGCGCCTCGCGGCGCAGGAACCCGGAGCGCACCAGCAGGCCGTCGTTGACGACCTCCCGCACCAGCGGCGCGAGATCCCGGCTCATCCAGGCCCGCAGCGGGGCGCTGAACAGACCCTTGGGCCGGTAGACGATCTCCCGGGGCAGGACCGAGGTCGCCGCCTCCTTCAGCACGGCCTTGCCCTGCCGTCCGACGATCTTGCGGTCGCCCGGCACGGCGAACGCCGCCTTCACCACCTCGACGTCCACGTACGGCACCCGCACCTCGGTCGAGGCGGCCATGCTGGAGCGGTCCGTGTACGTGAGGTTGAGGCCCGGCAGGAACATCCGGGCGTCGCCCAGGCACATGCGGTTGACGAAGTCGTCGAGGTCGTTGTCCTCGTAGACGTCCGCGTGCTCGGTCAGCACGTCCTCGACCGTCCCGGCCAGGTCCGGATCGACAAGCGCGAGCAGTTCCTCCTGGTCGTACATGGTGTAGCTGCGCCGGAACGCGGTCTCCTCCGGCAGTTCCGCGAAGGACAGGAACCGCTTGGCGAAGCGCACCGACCGCAGGCCCCGCTTGGAGGTGGCGACCGGCAGCCGGTCCACCGCCCGGAACACCCCGCGCCGCAGGGGCCGCGGGACGCGCTGGTAGCGCAGCGCCAGCACGTTGGCCAGGTGCTTGCGGTACCCGGCGAACAGCTCGTCGGCGCCCATCCCCGAGAGCAGCACCTTGACCCCGGCGTCCCGGGCGGCCGAGCAGATCAGGAACGTGTTGATGGCCGCGGGGTCGCCGATCGGCTCGTCCAGGTGGTACGTCATCCGCGGCAGCAGGTCGAGCACGTTCGGGGCGATCTCGATCTCGTGCAGATCCACGCCGAACCGCTCGGCCACCTGCCGGGCGTAGCGCAGGTCGTCCGGCATCGCCTCGAACTTGGCGTCCTCGGGCCGGAACCCGATCGTGTAGGCGGAGATCCCGGGCCGGTGCCGGGCGGCGAGCGCGGTGAGGTAGCTGGAGTCGAGCCCGCCGGAGAGGAAGGTCGCCACGGGCACGTCGGACAGCAGGTGCCGCCGGGTCGACTCCTCGACGACGGCGGCCAGGTCCGGCAGCTCACCGCCACGGGCACGGTCGCGGCCCTCGGCGGCGACGTCCCTCAGGCTCCAGTACCGGCCGCGCTCCACGCGCCCGTCGGGACGGAACCGCATCCAGCTGCCCGGCGGCAGCTTCTCCGCGTCGCGGAACGCGCAGCGCGAGTCCGGCACCCAGTAGTAGAGCAGCGAGGCCACCAGCGCCGCGTGGTCCACCTCAAGGGGAGCGCCGGTCACCGCGGCGAGCGCCTTCAGCTCGGAGGCGAACACCAGGCCCGCACCGCGCCGCAGCAGGAACAGCGGCTTGACGCCGAGCTGGTCGCGGGCGAGCACCAGCTCACCGGTGCGCTCGTCGAAGACGCCGAACGCGAACATGCCGCGCAGCCTGGGCAGGCAGTCGGTGCCCCAGCGCCGCCAGGCCTCGAGGAGCACCTCGGTGTCGGAGGTGCCGCGGAAGCGCACCCCGGCCGCGGTCAGCTCGGCCCGCAGCTCGGGCGCGTTGTACAGCTCGCCGTTGTACGTCAGCGCGAGCCCGCCCGAGACCATCGGCTGGGCGCCCGTCTCGGACAGGTCGATGATCGCCAGGCGGCGGTGCCCCAACTGCACGTCACCGTCACCGGCGGGGTGGCTGTAGCGGCCCGCGCCGTCCGGGCCGCGGTGGGCGAGGATGTCGGTGAGCCGGTCGGTGACGGCCTTGCCGTCCGGCCATCGGTAGGTGCCGACGATGCCACACATGTGCTACCGCGCCTCCTGGTCGCTGTCCGGGACCCGGGCGGCCACTCTCGACGGCCGCTCCGTCCGCATCGGGCCCGCCCCGTTCTGCCGGGCCGGACGCTCATAAGGGCCGCGCAGCGCGGTGTGCGGCCCGTCCCACAGGGTGCCGTCGGTCCGGTCACGCGGATCGGGGTCGATCAGCACCACGCCGATCACGGCGATGCGCAGGTCCGCGAGCTGCCGCGCCACCGTGTGCAGCCATGCCGCGCTGCCGTGCCCGGCCCGCACGACGAGCACGGTCTGGCCGCCGAGGTAGCTGAGGTCGGTCCACGTCGTGCCGGGCGCGACCGAGCCGACGCCGAGCCGACGCCCCTGGTGGGGTGTGCCCGCGAGCTGCTCGCCGCTGACCACGGCCGGGTCCCCCGGCCGCTCGCGGCGGTGGGCGAGCTGCGGACCGGGCAGGCCGTCGACGACGACCACGGGCCCCTCCGCCGCAAGGGCCCGCGCGACGTCCAGGGCGAGCGCGCACGTGCTGTGCGCACAGCCCAGCTCCAGCAGCGACACCCCGTCCGGGGCGCCCCGCACGGCGCGCGCCAGGGTCTGGGTGAGCCGTTCACGGGCCACCCGCGTCCGGCGCCGCTGCCACGGCACGACCGGGCGGCGCGGCACGCGGGGCAGCTCCGCGATGACCGAGGCGCCGAGGTTCAGCGCGATCTCCCGGCGCAGCACGGGGCGGTCCGCCACCACCGTGCCGACCGCGGCCACCGCGAGCCCGACCACGAGCCCGAGGACCAGGCCGATCGCGGCGTTGGTGGCGGCGGACTTGGGCAGCGAGTGCCACACCGCGCGCGGGTCGTCCACGATCTGGGTGCCGGAGATGAGCCGGGGCGTACCGGTGCGCGCCTCCGCGGCGCGCTGGTCGAAGTCGGCGATCCGCGAGTTGAGTTCGGCCCGGCGGGCGAACAGCGACTCGATGCTCGCCGACTCCTTGGGGTCGCCGCCCGGCGACCGGCCCCCGATCGCCTCGTTGACCCGGGCCAGCTCCTCGCGCATGCGGTCGCGCTGCTTGAGCAGCGCCTTGGACTCGGCCTTCGCCGCGTCCCGGATGCGCCGCACGTGGTCGGCGACGAACGCGTCGGCCAGCGCCTTGGCGCGGGCCACGGCCTCCTTGTCGCTGGCGCCGGTCACCTCGATCTGGAGCAGGTTGTTGGTCAGTCCGGTGCCGCGGTAGTCCCGCATGAAGTCCTCGGGCTTCAGCGGGGACTTGAGGGCCTTGAGGGCCTGTCCGGCGATCCGCGTGGTGCCGAGCAGCTCGACGTCGGTGCGGATCAGCGTTCCCGTGTCGTTCGGCTGGTCCTCCTGGTGCGCGACGAGGACCTTGGTCACCGCGGTCGGCGGCGGTGGCCGCAGGACCGCGAGGGCCGCGCCCGCGAGGAACCCGAGGACCGCGAGGGAGCACCAGAGGCGGCGGCGCCTGCGCACCGCGACCACCAGGGTCCGCAGGTCGATCAGGGGAGCGGCCTCGGGCGGCTCCGCCGACTGCGGCGACTGCGCGGACGTGTGCGCCGGGTGTGCCGGGTGGGCCGTCACGCCGAACCCCCCGTCGCGTTGCCGCGCGCCGCGAACGTCAGGGCGGCGCTCTTCGCGGGGCGGCCCGCGGACGGCTCCGGACCGGACCGGACCGGCCCGGCGACGACGACGCCGACGACCTCGTGCCTGCCGTCCGCGCACGCCTCCGCGACGCCGCCGAGGTCCGCGGCGGTCCAGTGGCCCGCGCTGAGCACGACCAGGGCACCGGACTCGGTGTCGCGGTCGGGCACCATCGGCCGGGTCACCGACACGTCCACCACCCGCAGCACGGGATCGCCCTGGGCCTCGGCGGCGAGCTGCTCGGCGGCCCGGCGGGCGACCGCGTCGCCCTCGGGTACGACGACCAGCAGCCGCCGGGGCGCCGGGAGCCGGTCCCGCAGGCGGGCGCACACCCGCCGGTAGCGGACCCGCCTGCTGGCCTCGTCGCCGGACACGCGCGGCGTCGGCAGGTCCCAGCGGGTGTCGACGCCGAGGAACCAGCGCAGCCAGGCCCGCGCGTCCCGGCCCCGTGGCCGGGGCGGGCGCCGGTCGCCGGGCACGTCGACGGTGCCGAGGAACGTCGAGCCGAGCGCGGCCGCCAGCTCCGGCTCGGCGCGCAGACGGCGGTTCATCCGCGCGGCGGTGAGGTGGCCGATGACCGCGACCAGGAGGAACAGCAGCGCCCCGCCGCCGATCAGCTGGGTCCTCGTGGGCGGTGCCTCGCTGGTCGGCTTGGGCGCGGGGCCCATCACGACCATGCCCGCCTTGGTGGCCGTCGGGTCGGCCTCGTCCAGTTTCTTCATGGCGTCTTGGAGCGCGGTGCGCAGTTTCTCCAGTTCGGTACGGGCCTGCACGCTCTCCACGGTCTGCCCTGGATCGGCCGCGTTGGCCAGCTCGGTGATGCGGCGGTTGGTCTCCGCCACCTTCTCTCGCAGCGCCTCGGGCCCGGTCGCCGCTTCGGAGTCGCTGCCGTTGCCCGTGATCCGCGCGGAGAAGGTGACGAACTCCCTGGCCACCCGGTCGGAGAGCTGCTGGGCGCGCTCCGGCGTCTCAGCCGTGCCGGAGATCTTGAGGATGTTGCCGTCGGCGGCCTTGGCGCTCACGCGGTCGCGCAGCTCGCCGCCGCCGACGCCCCGCCAGCCGAGCGCGGCGGCGGCCCGGTCGACGACGTTGGAGCTGGTCGCGATCTCCGCCTGCGTCAGCAGTTCGCGCTCCTCCCACTGCCCGGGGAGCAGCACCGACGCCGACGCCGTGTACCGCGGCGGGAACACCAGCGAGGCGCCGTAGCCGACGAGTGCGCCGACCAGGGCGGCGATGGTGAGCAGGCGCCACCGCCGGTGGAGAATCCGGCCGATGGTGACGAGCCGGATGGTGTCGTCGTTCAACTCCGAGGCCTCTTCCCTGCGCGGGCGGGGCCGCTCGCTTTCGTGATCCGGGCCGGTCTGCCGCTCGCCACGGGTGGGCGGTCACCGCAGGCCGCCGCGTAGGCGGCGAGCAGGGACGCCTGCGAGTTCCGCCAGGACAGCGGCCCGGTGATCCGCTCCTGGCCGATCTCGCCCATCCGGGCCCGCTTGCCCGGATCGTCCAGGAGTTCGCCGATGAGCTTGGCGAACGCCGCCTCGTCGTTGGCGGGCGCGTACACGGCGGCGTCCGAGGCGGAGACGCGCGCCTCCTTCAGGTCGAACGACACGATCGGTCGGCCCATGGCCATGTACTCCAGGACCTTGTTCATGGTCGACACGTCGTTCAGCGGGTTGCGGGGGTCGGGGAGAGGCACACGTCCGCGGTGGACAGGTAGCGCACCAGGTCGGCGTCCGGTATGCGCCCGGTGAACTGCACCCGCTCGGAGAGCCCGAGCCGCCGCGACAGCTCCACCATCGCGTCGAAGGCGTCTCCGGAGCCGACGAACACCGCGTGCCAGTCGTCGCGCCCGACCTCGTCGCGCAGCGCCGCCAGGGCCCGCAGCGCGTAGTCGACGCCGTCCTGCGGACCCATGACGCCGAGGTAGCACAGCAGATAAGGTTTGCCGCGCTTCAACTCCGGTTCGGGCGGCACCGGTTGGAACCGCTCGACCTGCGGGGCGCTGCGCACCACGAACACGTCCTCGGGGCGCCGTCCGCCGCGGCGCACGGCGACGTCCCGGTAGCTCTCGTTGGTGGCGAGCACGATGTCCGCGGCCCGGTACGTCATCCGTTCCAGGGCGCACACCCCTCGGTACAGCAGGTCCTCGCCGCGGCCGAACCGGGAGAGGTACAGCTCGGGCACCAGGTCGTGCTGGTCGAAGACGAACCGCGCGCCGCGCCGCTTGAGCCACAGCGCGGGCAGGAACAGCAGGTCGGGCGGGTTGCAGGCGTGCACCACGTCGACGGGCCCCACCCTGCGGGCCAGCCGCATGGTGTGCCACAGCGCCGATCCGTACTCGCGCAGGTACCCGGCGGGGCCGCCGGTGGCCGCGCGCAGCGGGTAGCGGTGGATCCGCACCCCGTCGATCAGGGCGCGCGGCTCGGTGTCCCGCTTCTCCCCGCGGGGGCAGATGACGTGCACCTCCCAGCCCGCGTCGCGCAGGGTCGTGCACTCCTGCCACACCCGTCGGTCGAAGGGCACCGACAGGTTCTCCACCAGGATCAGCGCGCGCCGGGTCGGCCCCGCGCCCCTGGTCGTGTCACCAAACGTCGTGTTACCAGGCAAGTCCCACGTACCCCGGTTCGGTCCGGCGCTCATCGGCGTCGGGAAGGCGGACGAGATCGACGATCACGGGGCCGTCGCCATGGGGCAGCGCCGAGAGGACGGCGGGGTCCCTGGTGCCGACCAGGCACACCTCGGCGTGCTCGAGGACCTCGTCGACGGAGTCCGCGAGCAGCTGGGCGAGGTGGGGCAGGCGGGTCTCGATGTACTCGCGGTTCGCGCCGAGCAGCCGGGACAGGCTGACGTTGGCGTCGTAGATCTTGAGGTCGTAGCCCTTGCCGAACAGCCGCTCCGCCAGTTCGACGAGCGGGCTCTCGCGCAGGTCGTCGGTGCCGGGCTTGAAGGACAGGCCGAAGAGCCCGGCGCGGCGCTTCCCGGTGCGCTCCACCAGCTCCACCGCGCGCTGCAGGTGCGCGGAGTTGGAGGGCAGCACATGGGACAGGATGGGCACCGACACATCGGCCCGCTGCGCCGCGTGGACCAGGCTGCGCAGGTCCTTGGGCAGGCAGGAGCCGCCGAAGGCGAAGCCGGGCCGCAGGTAGGCGGGGCTGATGTTCAGCTTGCGGTCGGCGAGGAACACGTCCATCACCTGGTGCGAGTCCACGCCGAGCGCCTGGCACACCGCGCCCAGCTCGTTCGCGAAGCCGATCTTCAGGCCGTGGAACGCGTTGTCCGCGTACTTGATCGCCTCGGCCGTGGGGACCGGCACCCGGAACACCTCGCCGGGCAGGCCCTCGTACAGCGCGAGGACGGCGTCGCCGCTCGCCGGGTCGAGTTCGCCGACGACGGTCTTCGGCGGGTCGAAGAAGTCCCGCACGCTGGTGCCCTCGCGCAGGAACTCCGGGTTGACCGCGACCCCGAAGTCCACCCCGGCCGTGCCGCCGACGAACTTCTCCAGGATCGGCACCAGCAGGTTCAGGCAGGTGCCCGGCAGCATGGTGCTGCGGAAGACGACGGTGTGCCGCTCGCCGCCCTCGGCGAGGACGGCGCCGATCTGCTCGGTGACCCGCTCCAGGTACGTGGTGCACAGGCTGCCGTTGGGCTCCGACGGCGTGCCGACGCAGACGAGGGACACCTCGCTGCCGGTGACCGCCTCGCGGACGTCGGACGTGGCGCGTAAGGCCCCGCTCCCGACGACCTCGGCGATCAGCTCACCGATCCGCTCCTCGACCACCGGGGCCTTGCCGTCGTTGACGAGGTCGACCTTCACCGGGTTCACGTCCACCCCGATGACCTGGTGCCCCATGCTGGCCAGGCACGCGGCTGACACGCAGCCCACGTAGCCCAGGCCGAAAATGCTGACTCTCATGATCCGTCTCTCCCCCCAGGCAGGCCCTCGTGGCCTGCGGTCCGCGCGTCGTACGGGCGACGCCCCCCTTGGCGCATGTCAGTAGGCCCCCTGCCCGTAGAGCACCGCGCGCAGCGTCTTCCACAAGATCACCGTGTCCAGGGCCAGCGACCAGTCCTCGACGTACCGCAGGTCCAGGCGGACCGCCTCCTCCCACGGCAGGTCGCTGCGCCCGCTGATCTGCCACAGGCCGGTGAGTCCGGGCTTGACGAGCAGCCGCCGCCGGATGTCCGGGCCGTACGCGGCGGACTCCTCCGGCAGCGGGGGCCGGGGCCCGACCAGCGACATCGATCCGGTGAGCACGTTGAACAGCTGCGGCAGCTCGTCGAGCGAGTAGCGGCGCAGCACCGCCCCCACCCGGGTCACCCGCGGGTCCCGGCGCATCTTGAACAACAGGCCCGCGCCTTCGTTGAGTTCGGCCAGCTCGGCGCGCGCCCGGTCGGCGCCGACCACCATGGTGCGGAACTTCAGGATGGTGAACTCCCGGCCGTCCTTGCCGACCCGGCGCTGCCGGTAGAAGGCCCCGCCCCGGCTGTCCGCGAGGACCAGCAGTCCGACCAGCAGCATCAGCGGCGCGAACAGCACCAGCAGGATCGCCGCGCCGACCCGGTCGACGACCTCCTTGACGGCTCTTCGGCCTCCGGTGAAGGTCGGCATGCTGACCCGCAGCAGCGGGATCCCGAGCACCGCGTCGACGTGCAGCCGCGGCCCCGCCACCTCCATGAGCACCGGGGCCACGACCATCTCGGCGTCGCTGCCCTCCAGGTTCCAGGCGAGCCGCTGGAGCCGGTCCGGCGACCAGTGCGGGTCCGGGGTGAGCGCGACGACGCGGTAGCCGTCGCGGCGCACATGGTCGGCGACGTCCGACAGGCGGCCGACCACCGGAACGCCGTCCAGCAGGCCGTCACCGGGCGCCAGGCCGTCCGTGGTGCACACCGCCTCCACGCGCCAGCCGAGGTGCGGGAACTTGCGGGTGCGGGTGATCAGGTCGCGTACGGTGGCCACGCTCCCGGCGGCGAGCACCGGTCGCAGGCAGCGCCCGTCCTTGCGCTGCTTGTGCAGCCACAGCCGCAGCAGATACCGCGCGGTCATGGCGACGACCGCGATCGCCGGGATCGCGACGAAGATCCAGAGCTTGATGTTGCGCGAGGTCAGGGCGATCCCGCCGAGCGCGAGCACGACGGTCGCCGCGAACAGCGAGCGGCCGAGCCGACGGAACTCCTCGGCGCCCTGGCCGAGCACGGCCGGGGCCCACGCCTTGCTCACCCCGAGCGCGCTGAGCACCAGCAACTCGGTGCCGAAGGCGAGGATCCCCCACTTCTCATGCCAGTTGGCCGCGTCCCGGGCCCCGAAGAAGAGGCCGATCGACGCCACCACGAAGGCGGTGGCCACCGTGTCGCTGACGATCACGGTACGGCGGTAGCGCTGCTCCCAGTCGCTCGCGGGCTGGCTGATCACTCCGCTCGTCAGACGCCCGCGTGCCGATGCGAACGGGTCGACTAATTCCCCTGCTGCACAGAACCCCCCCAGGTCGCCAGTGAACACGACGTGCTCGCCTCACACTGTTCTCTCCCCCGGGAGGCCCCCGCCTCCCGCGCCGCGCCATTCCTCCCCTCGGGAGGCCGGTGCCCCCCGCACATGACATTGCGGCTTTCCAGCGCTATGTGAACAACAACCCACCCTGGCGGCAGCGGACTCGCGTGTCCGGCCAGATTTTCCAGGCATACGGAAACCCATGAGAAACACCGGGCGCTCCCCGCACCCAAGCCCCCCGGGCCCCAAGAACTGATCACCCCCACGCCTGGTACCGGAACGCGCCACAGGCGGTCCACGGCACCGGCCCCATAGATCATTACGACTAGATCATCATTGATCGTCTCGCGGCCGAGCATCTGAAGCACGGTCAATTTAGACCATCGCGGCCCGGATGTAGAGGGGGTGTGTGCAACTTGTGGTCAAGCTTTGAGACTTGATCCACCGGCCGGTAACCCGCCACGGGTCCCCCGGTGGTCGACTCATACCGTCTGACCTGCGGGGACGGCATTTCGCCCGGCCACCGGAACCTTTCCCTCAGCGGGCTCTCGCACACGTATCCGGGCGCGTTTCGGCCCCCTCGGACGCCCCTCGGCGGGGCGCCACGACGAAGGACTTCCCCGTCTGCCAGGCCCGCACGCGCGTCGCGCCGAACCGGTCAACTCTCCTGGCGCAGAAGGATCTTGGCTCGAACCCGCGCGGTGCTGCCGGACCCGGCGCCGCTGAAGGGGGAGGGGCCGAGGGAGACGAGGGGTGGCGCCCAGGGGAAGGGCCGGTGCGCGGAGCGCGAGGGCTGAACGAGAAGCGATGCGGGGCCCATGAAATGAGTTAAGGGAAAATCCCCAGCCACCCCAAGTGGCCGGTTTCTTCACGGCGGTTGACTCACGGCATGCCGCTGGCCCCGAATTCCATGGGCCCCGGGCGCACGGCTCGCCACAAGGGAGCGAGCCGCGCGCCCGGGCGCCGCTTGGGGATTCCGCTGCGCGGGTGGGTGACGAGGTGTCAAAGGGACAGCAGCGTACGGATTTCCGCGGCGACCTCCTCCGGGAGTTCGATGCCGGGGAAATGCGTCTCGCCGTTCAGACGGCGGTAGCTGAACCAGGGGTTGCGCTCCTGGAAACGGGCGTGGATCTCGTCGTACTCCGGTGCCTTGGGGTGCGAGAAGACGTGCCGGACCGGACGCGGTTCGGTGAGCGCGGCGAGGCGGTCCATCGGGGAGCCCCAGGTGGCGTAGGCGCGTTCGACCTCGCGCCCGGAGCGGGCCCACATGTCGAAGCCGTGGCCACCGGCCTCGAACAGCGTGTGCTGCCGCACGGGTTCGTTGTCGCTGCTGTCCAGCCAGCTGCGCAGCAGGTCCTCGCGCGCCTGGCGCCAGGTGTCCCGGCTCTGCAGGGCGCGGACGGCCGCCGTGAACTCCGCGGGGGGCGGCGTCATGATCAGGTCGAGGAGCAGCAGCCGGGGCACCCGGGCCGCGCCGAGGCGCTCGGCCATGCCCATCGACACCCAGCCGCCGTGCGCGTGCGAGACCGGCACGAACGACTCGACCTCCAGCGCGTCGAGCAGCGCGATCGTGTCGTCCACCTGCTCCTCGACGCCCCAGTCCGCCGCGAGCGGCGTGCGGTCGGGGCCGTGGCCGCGCCAGCATACGCGGACCACCCGGTGCTCGGTCCGCAGGTACGGCAGCAGCCGGTCGAAGGCGCGCAGATCGTGCGCCCAGCCGGGCAGCAGGACGAGCGTCGGCCCGTCGAACGCGTAGCCCTGGTCGTCGAACCCGATCTCCACGCCGTTGAGCGTCATCGTGTTCATCATCGTTCCTGCTCCTTGTCCTTGGTGCGGTCGTACCCGTCGCCGTCGCTGTCGGCCGGGAGGTTCGCCCGGGGGATCGCCGGGGGGTTCGCTGGGGGGTTCATGAGGGGGAGGGGGGTGGCCGGGCGGAGCCGGGTGGCGGCGAGCTGGGAGCGCGCGACCCGGGGCGAGCGGCTGACGGCCGTCAGCAGCGCGTCGCGCGCGGCGTCCGGGATCTGGTTGAGCAGGCGCATGCGGTACGAGGTCCGCTGCGTGCGTTCGGTGCCGGGGCGCTGCTCCCGCTCCCACACCGCGAGCGAGGCGGGGACGTGCTCGCGTGCCGTGCCGCCCGCCCCTGGGCGGGACACCGACGCCGCCAGGGCGACGGCGTTGTTCATCGCCGTCCCGCCGCCCTGGCCCAGGTACGGGGGCTGGGCGTGCGCGCAGTCCCCGAGGAACGCCACGCGCCCGTGCGACCAGGAGCGCAGCTGGATCAGTTCGAAGGTGTCCCAGCGGGTCTCCACCTGGGCGGCCTGGTCGATGAGCGCCCCCAGGGTGGGGAAGCTGCGCGTCCAGGACGCGGCGTCGATCCGCGCGCCGCGCACGGCGGGGTCGCTGGCGTCGGAGACCAGCGCGAGGTAGACCGCGTCGGCGGTGCAGGGCGTGTAGAGCAGGCGGCGGCGCCCCTGGAAGTGCTCCAGGTGCAGTGGGGCGTCGGCGGCCGGGAGGTAGTCGGCCGACGCGGGCACCATCAGGCGGGCCGCGCCCTGCCGCATGCGGGTGCGGCGCCGGGCGAGACCGAGCCGGTCGCGCAGCCGGGAGTGGACGCCGTCGGCGGCGACGACCAGGTCGGCCCGGGCGTCCGGCGCGCCCTCGAACTCGACCCGGCCGTCGGCGTGGGCCCGCGTCGCCTGGGAGGAGGTGACGATCTCGACGCCCGCAGCCCGGGCCGCCGCGACGAGCGCCCGCATCAGGCGGTCGCGCAGCAGGGTGTAGCAGCGCGGCTGGTCGGGGCCGTTGATGGCGATCCGGTAGAGCGTCCGGCCCTGCCGGGAGCGGGCCTCGACGGCGGGCCCGATGTGCGCGTCCTGCGTGGCCTCCTCGAAGGCGCCGACCGCGTCGAGCGCGTACAGCCCGTTGTCCCAGACGTAGATGCCCGCGCCCGCGGCGCGGATCTCGGACTGCCGCTCGTGCAGCCGGACGCTCCAGCCGCAGCGGGCGAGCGCGGCCGCGGCCGTGAGGCCGCCGATGCCCGCGCCGATGACCTCGGCGCGCGGGGATGAGTGCATATCGGACCTTTCGTTGCCGCGCGAGCCGTGGCAGAGGGGTGGGTGCGGGAGCAGGGAGGGGGTGGGATCAGCGGGAGCAGGGAGGGGGCGGAATCAGGGGAGGGGGGACGGGCCGAGTGGAGTCAGGGGAGGCGGGCGAGGCGGAGTCAGGGGAGGCGGATCGGGGCGGAGTCAGGGGAGGCGGATCGGGGTGCGGGAGCCGGGCTCGTGCCGCGCTTCGTGGCCGCCTTCGCCCGCGTACGCGTCCAGGTCCGCGTCAGCGGTCGGATCCGGCGCCGAGGCCGGGCCCGGGTCCGGACCGGGGCTGCCGGTGTGGACGAAGCGGCTCCAACGTGCCCGCATCCGGGCGCCCGCCGCTTCGATCAGCGCCGGGTCGGTGCCCGCGAGCATCGGCGCGGTGGCCCAGTCCTCCGGCGCGCCGAACAGCAGCGGCAGTTCGAGGCAGTGGCAGGCCCCGAAGGGCGCGCCGGGCGCGAGCGGGTCCAGGAGGTAGCGGTAGGTGCGGGCGCCGGAGGCGGCGAGCAGGTCGGCCAGGCGCCAGGTCGGCGCGTCGAACACCCGCTGCTGCACGGCCCGTTCGAAGCGGTCGGCCAGCGCGTCCCCGGCCGCGGGCAGACGGCGCACGCGGGAGAGGACGGGGTGGTGGCGCCCGTAGAAGGCCCGGGCCTCGTCGCGGGTGGTGCCGATGAGGACGTCGAGGCGTCCGGTCCGGGCGCGGCGGATCAGGTTCTCGTGCCAGGCGATCCGGGGCGGCAGCGGGCCCACCCCGGCGACCGGCAGGAACGGCGGCGCCGAGTTCAGGCCCAGGCGGCCCGCGAGGCGCCGGGCCGTGCGGGCCTGCGCGGCGAGGACCGCGGGGAGCGGCGCGCCGCGCGCGTCGACGTGCGGCCCCGCGGGCGCGTCCTCGTCCGGGGCGGGGGTTGAGGGCAGGCCCCGGTCGGGCCCCCGGCTCGTCCTCGCGGTCGGCTGGCGGCGGCCCCGGTGCGTTCCCGGGGCCAGCGGGCGGCGGTCCGGGCCCAGCTCCGCGGCCAGCTCGCGCAGGAACAGCGCGCCGACCCGTTCTGCGGCGCCCGGCGGCGCGAAGTCCAGGCCGAGGGGCGCGCTCTGGAGGATCACGCGCTCGACGCCCTGGCCCGCGCCCGGGATGCCGAGGAGCGCGGCGATCGAGTGGGCACCGGCGGACTGCCCGGCGACGGTGACGCGCTCCGGGTCCCCGCCGAACGCCGCGATGTTGTCCCGTACCCACTCAAGCCCGGCGATCTGGTCCCTGAGCCCGAGGTTGCCGTCGCAGACGCCGGGGGCGCGCAGATAGCCGAGCGCGCCGAGCCGGTAGCCGACGGACACGACGACGAGGTCCCCCTCGGCGCTCAGCCGCTCGGCGTCGTAGAGGTTCCACTCGCCGCTCCCGGAGAGGTACGCGCCGCCGTGCAGCCACACCAGGACGGGGCGCGGGCGCGCCGGGCCGGGCCGCGGTGTGGTGACGGTGAGCCGCAGGCAGTCCTCGGACTGCGGGACGGGCGCTGGGGCGCCCATCACCCCCTCCAGGCGGGACGGCGTCTGCGGCGCGGCGGGCCCAGGGCTGACGGCGTCGAGGACGCCCTGGTGCGGTGCGGGCCGACGGGGCGGCTCGAACCGGTCGGCCTCGGCGTACCGGATGCCGTGGAAGACGTACGTACGCCCGTGCCGCGCGCCCCGCCACGCACCGGCCGGGGCGGTCACTACGGTCATGACTTCCCCCTTCCCAACGCAAGTCGACTTGCGATACGGGGACCGTAGCCCTCGGTGTCCGCCGAACGCAAGTGGACTTGCGTTATCTGCGATACTCGGACCATGACGACTCCAGCCGGTGCCTCACCCTCCTCGTCGCCCGACCCCCGGGAGCCTTCGGCGCCGGGCGGGACGGGTGCGGAGCCCGCCCGTCCCGCCCGAGGCGTCCGCGGGGAGCGGCTGCGGGCGGCCGTGCTCGACGCGACCATCGCCCGGATCGAGTCCGAGGGCATCGACGGCACCCGGATCGCCGACATCGCGCAGGCGGCGGGAGTCCATGAGACCTCGATCTACCGCCGCTGGAAGACCCGCCCGCGCCTCCTCGTCGACGCCCTGCTCACGCACACCGCGCAGTCCGTGCCGGTGCCCGACACCGGCTCCGTGCGCCAGGACCTGATCGACTTCTTCACCAGCCTGAACCACTTCGTGTCGACCCCGGCCGGGGCCGCGTTCGTCCGTGGCACGGTGGTCTCCGACACGGATCCCGAAGTCGCCGACGCGCGGCGGGAGTTCTGGACCCGGCGGATGGGGCAGGCGACCGTCGTCCTGGAGCGCGGCAAGGAGCGCGGCGAGGTCACCCCGGACACCGACTCGGAGCTGGTCCTGTTCACCCTCGGCGGGCTGCTGAACATCCACGTCGCCCACATCGGCTCCCGCGTGCCCGACACGAGGGTCGTCGCGGCGGTGGACCTGGTGGTGAACGGGCTCAGGCCGCGCGAGTGAGGCCCGGCGGAGGGCGGCACCCGGGTCGGGGGCGCTTCCGGTCGGCGACCCTCCCGGTCTGCGGGCGCTCCCCGGCCCGGCGCCAGCCGCCTCGCCGTCAGCGCGCCGCCGTCAGCGCGCCGCCCTCAACGCACCACCCTCAGCGCCCGCCCCGGCGCCCCGCCGCTACCGCGCCCCCTCCAGCGCCCGCAGCGCCAGCGCCCACCCCAGCCGGGCCTCCCCGGACTCCGCGGACCAGCCGGTGAGTTCGCTGATCCGCCCGATGCGGCCGCGCACCGTGTTGCGGTGGCAGTAGAGCCGCCCGGCGGTGCGGTGGGCCGAGCAGCCCTCGTCGAGCCAGACGCGCAGCGTGTCAAGGAGCACCTGCCGCTCGGATCCGCAGCGCAGGACCCCGCCGAGATAGCGCCGTACCGTGCGCTCCGCCAGCTCCGGGTCGACGCCGAGCAGCGCGTGGACCAGCCGGTCGTCGAGCGCCGCGACCGCGCCGCTGCCCGCGGGAAGCGTCGCGAGGGCGCGCCCGGCGAGCCGCAGCGCCTGGTCGGCCAGCGGCAGTTCCTCGAAGGTCGGCGAGATGCCCGACGTGCAGCGCACCACTCCGCGCAGCACCTCCGCCAGCTCCGCGGGCTCCGCGGAGCCGAGGCGCACGAGCCCGGCGAGGACCTCGGCACGCGGCCGCCAGAACGACCACAGCCCGGCCGCCTCGAGCACCGGCCCCGGATCGGCGGGCGACGCCGGGTCCTGGGCGATGACCACCACGGCGTACCGGTCGCGCAGGGGCACCCCGAGAGCGGCGGCCGCCGCACCGGCCACGGCCGGGTCACCGCCCCGCCCGTCCAGCAGCGCCTCGAAGAGGGCGCCGCGCCGGGAGTCCTCGCGGTGGTGCAGCTCCACGGTGGTGAGCCGGTAGGAGTCGGCCATCACGGACGAGAACCGGTCGACGGTCTCCCACACGGCGCCCGCGATGTCCCCGAGCATCCGCTGCTGCGCGGGCGGCCGGTCACGCATCCGGTCCGCCACCGCCTGCCAGATCACCCGGCCGCCGCGGCGGAACGCCCGCAGCACGGTGGCCAGCGGCACGCCCTGCTCGGCGCGCAGCCGCCCGGTCTCGGTGGCGGCGTCGTCGATGTGGCGTCCGCTGGAGGGCAGTTCGCCGAGGTCGTTGAGGGCGAGTTCCACATTGCGGCGGCAGGCGCTCCACAGGTCGCCGGGGGCGACCGGGCCGCTGGAGGCGTACAGCGGGCTGTGCACGCGGATGTCGGCCACCAGGTCGTCGGTGAGCCGGTCGATGTCCACGAGCAGGGCCGTCGCCAGCTCCCGGCGCAGTGCCCGCTCCGCTTCGTTCATGACGGAAGATTAGGCTTCTGCACCGTCCGCGCGAAAGGCGCGGTGCCACTGCCCAGGTCGACGGCGCGAGCGTTGTGCGTCCGCACATGGCGGCCCGGTCGGCCGGTGACGGATTCTGACCGTACCGCCACCCCCGTACGAAGGAGACGTCGTGCAGCTCAGCGTCGCCACCCTGCTTGCCGACTCGGCCCGCCGCCACCCCGACCGCACCGCGGTCATCGAGGGGGAGCTGCGCCTCACCTACGCCGAGCTGTGGCAGGACGCCCTGCGCTTCGCCGCCTCCTTGCGCGAGCGCGGGATCGGGCCCGGCGACCGGGTCGCGCTGCTGCTGCCGAACACGGCGGAATTCCCCCGCGCCTACTACGGGGTGCTCGCCGTGGGCGCGAGCGTGGTGCCGGTGCACGCGCTGCTCGTGGCCGACGAAGTGGCGTACGTGCTGCGGCACAGCGGCGCCAAGGCGCTCGTCAGCGGGGAGCGCTGCGGCCCGTCGCCGAAGAGGCGGCGCACGCGACCGGCATCCCGGTCGTCGAGGTCGGCACGGACCGGGAACCCCTTCCGTACGCGGTCGAGCGCACCGCGACGGACACCGCCGCCGTCCTCTACACCAGCGGCACCACGGGGCGGCCGAAGGGCGCCCTGCTTACCCACCTCAACCTGGTCATGAACGCCACCGTCTGCGCGGGTGACCTGCTCTCCCTGACGCCCGAGGACACCGTGCTCGGCTGTCTGCCGCTGTTCCACACCTATGGGCAGAGCTGCGCGATGAACGCCACCCTGCGGGCGGGGGCCACCCTCGTGCTGCTGCCGCGCTTCTCCGGCCCCGCGGCCCTGGACGCCATGGTCCGCGAGCAGGTCACCGTGTTCATGGGCGTGCCGACCATGTACCACGCCCTCACGGAGGCCGCCGCGGCCGACGACCGCCGCCCGGCGGCGCTGCGGGTGGCCGTCTCCGGCGGCGCGGCGCTGCCCGTCGCCCTCCTCGAACGCTTCGAAGCGGCGTACGACACCGTGGTCCTGGAGGGCTACGGACTGACCGAGACCTCCCCGGTGGCCACGTTCAACCAGCACAGCACGGGCCGCCGCCCCGGCACGGTCGGCCACCCCGTGTGGGGTGTCGAGGCCGCGGTCGCCGACCCCGAGCAGGAGCGGCGCATCGAGCTGCTGCCGGACGGCGAGGTCGGCGAGGTGGTGATCCGCGGGCACAACGTCTTCGCCGGGTACCTCGACGACCCCGAGGCGACCGCCGCCGTCCTGGTCGACGGCTGGTTCCGCACCGGCGACCTCGGCGTGCGCGACGAGGACGGCTTCCTGAGCATCGTCGACCGCAAGAAGGACCTCATCATCCGCGGCGGCTACAACGTCTATCCGCGTGAGGTCGAGGAGGTCCTCGCCCGCCACCCCGCCATCGCCACGGTCGCCGTCATCGGGCTGCCCGACGCGGCCCGCGGCGAGGAGGTGTGCGCCGCGGTGGTGCTGCGCGAGGGCGCCGCCGACACCACCGAGGAGGACCTGGTGGCCTGGGGCCGGGAGCACCTGGGGCGGCACAAGTACCCCCGGATCGTCCGCGTCCTGCCCGATCTGCCGCTGGGCCCCAGCGGCAAGGTCCTCAAGCGGGCGCTGCGGGAGTCCTGGGCGTGACGGTGGTCGTCACCGCTCAGGGCAGGGTCCGGGGGGTGCGGGAGGAACACGCCACGGTCTTCCGCGGCATCCCCTACGCCGCCGCCCCCTTCGGCCCGCGCCGCTTCGACGTCCCGCGGCCCCCCGAGCCCTGGGAGGGGGTCCGTGACGCCACGGCCTTCGGCCCCACCGCGCCCAAGCACCCCTACCGGCCGCCGCTGAGCGAACTGCTGCCCGACCCGGACGCCCCCGGCGACGACTGCCTCAACCTGAACGTGTGGACCCCGGATCCGGCGGGCGGACCGTACCCGGTCATGGTGTGGATCCACGGCGGTTCCTTCTGCCACGGCTCGAACCGCGCCCCGGTGTACGACGGCACCGCCTTCGCCCGCGACGGCGTGGTCCTGGTGTCCGTCAACTACCGCCTCGGCGTGGAGGGCTTCGCCGTGCTGCCCGACGCCCCGGCCAACCTGGGGCTGCGGGATCAGATCGCGGCCCTTGAGTGGGTGCGCGACAACATCCACGCCTTCGGCGGGGACCCGGGCAGCGTCACCGTCTTCGGCGAGTCGGCCGGTGCCGTCAGCGTCGCGGCCCTGCTGACGGCGCCGCGCGCGGCCGGGCTGTGCCGACGGGCGGTGCTGCAGAGCGGGGCGCCCACGGCGATGCCGCCGGACCGGGCGGGGCGCGCCACTCGGGCGATCGCGGACCGCCTGGGCGTCCCGGCCACCGCCGCGGCGCTGCGGACGGTGCCGGTCCCGCGGCTGCTGGACGCCCAGCGGCAGGTGCTCGACGGCGGGAACCCGATCACCGGCGGCCCCGGCTTCCACTTGGCCGTCGACGGGGACGTGCTGCCCGAACACCCCGCCGCCGCCCTGGCCGACGGCGCGTCGGCGGACGTGGACCTGCTGATGGGCACGACCACCGAGGAGTACCGGCTGTGGTTCGTGCCCGGCGGACTGACCGAGCGCGTCAGCCCGCTCGCCCTGCGCCTGGCGATGCTCAAGAAGCGCGTCCCGCGGTCCGCTGCCCGCACCTACCGCCGTCACCGCCCGGGTGCGACCCCCGGCGAGATCCTCGGCGCCCTCGCCACGGACCTGCTGCTGCGCGTCCCGCAGAACCGGCTGGCCGACGCGCGCCGCCCGGGCCGCACCTTCCTGTACGAGTTCGCCTGGCCGACCCCCGTGCAGGGCCTGGGCGCCTGCCACGCGCTCGAACTCGGCTTCGTCTTCGACACCCTGCGCTCTGCCGACGTGCGCGCGCTCACCGGCCCGGACGCCCCGCAGGCCCTCGCCGACGCCGTGCACGCCGCCTGGGTGGAATTCGCCAAGACCGGGAGCCCGGGCTGGGAGGCCTGGAGCGCCGCCCGCCCGGTCATGACGTACGACGCCACCGGCGGGCGTCTGGTGCACGCCCCGCGTGAGGCCGAGCGGCGGCTTTGGGACAGTCACGCCTGACGGCTCGTCTGGCCCTGGTTGTGCTCAGGGGTGTGGGGCCACCATCGGGGTATGGCGACGGGTTACGTGTACCACGAGCTGTACGGGTGGCACGACACGGGAACGCAGGCGGCCCTGGTGCCCGCCGACCCCCGGCGGGGGATCCAGCCGATGCGGCACTACGAGCACGGCGACACCAAGCGCAGGGCGCACGAACTGGTGGTGGCCAGCGGTGTGATCGACCGCCTGACCCGGCTCGCCCCGCGCAGGGCCACCGACGAGGAGGTCCTGCGGGTGCACACCCCCGGCTACCTGCGGCGGCTGACCGCCCTCGACGACACCGGCGGGAACGTCGGCGGCGGCACGCCCGTGGGCGTGGGGTTCCTGGACATCGCGCGGCTGGCGGCGGGCGGCACGATCCGCGCCGTGGAGGCGGTCGTCGCGGGGGAGGTCGACAACGCCTACGCCCTGGTGCGCCCGCCGGGCCACCACGCGGTGCCGGACGCCGGGATGGGCTTCTGCGTCCTTGCCAACCTGGCCCTGGCGATCCGGGCCGTGCGGCAGTCGAGCGACGTGGGGCGGATCGCCGTCGTGGACATCGACGCACACCACGGCAACCGCACCCAGGCGGTGTTCTGGGAGGACCCCTCGGTGCTGAAGATATCGCTGCACCAGGACCAGGTGTTCCCACGGAACTCGGGCTTCCTCACCGAGCGCGGCGCCGGAGCGGGCTTCGGCTACACCCTGAACCTGCCCCTGCCGCCCGGCACCGGCAAGGGCGGCTACCGGGAGGCGATGCACCGCGTCGTCCTCCCCGCGCTGCGCCGCTACCGGCCCGACCTGATCCTGGTCGCGGCGGGCTTCGACGCCAGCGCCCTGGACCCGCTGGCCCGGCTGATGCTCACTCCCGCCGGGTACCGGGAGATCGCCGCGCTGCTGGCGGACGCGGCGGGCGACCTGTGCGGCGGCCGGATCGTCTACGCGCACGAAGGCGGGTACGCGGCGGCCTACGTGCCGTTCTGCGTCCTCGCGGTCATCGAGGTGCTGGCGGGTGTGACTGCGCCGTGGACGGACCCCTTCAGCTTTGACGCACTGGGCCAGCAGGAACTCCAGCCGCACCAGGAGACGGTGATCAAGGCGGCGGCGAAGCTGGTGGACGACATCTGCTGACGGCGGTCCGCCGACCGCCGCGGTTGAGCCCGTGCGGGGGAGACCCGCAGGGGCCCGTCAGGGGATCGCCGCCTCGACGTCGGCGAGGTGCGCGGCGAGGATCTCCTCGAACGCGGCCGCACGGTCCGCCCCTAGGGGGCGGATCTCGCGCGCGAAGTGGGACAGGGCGGGGAACCGCTCGGGGTCGGCGCCCAGCACGGCGACCCGGAACTGCTCCAGGCCCTGCTCGAACTCCTGGGCGCTGATGGAGCTGACCCCGCCGTCGGAGGCGATCAGCGCGGCGAGCAGGACCACCATCCGGTGGTACCGCACCGGGACCTGGTCGTCGGGCAGCCCCGACGACCGCAGGGCCTGGAGGACCTCCTCCATCACCAGCCGGGAACCGGCGCCGCCGGAGGCGTACCGCCCCCAGACCGCGGCGAGTTGGGGCTGCTGCCCGAAGGCGTCGCGCAGGCGCAGCGCCACGGTGGTGATGCGCTGCTTCCAGTCGCCCTCGGGGCGGTAGCCCTCCATGGCGGACAGCAGGACCCGGTCGGCGACCGCGCGCACCAGCTCGGTCTTGTTGCGGAAATGCCGGTAGAGGCTGGAGGAGTCGGTGCCAAGCGCCGCGGCGAGCTTGCGCACGCTGAACGCGTCGGCGTCGCCCGCGCGCAGCAGCTCCGCCGCCGCGTCCAGGATCTCCTCGGTCGACCAGCGCCTTCTGCCTGCCATCTCGCCCCTTTCGTCGGGCTCAGCATAACTCATGCACTTGCCGTTGCACGCAGTGCGTGCATAATCAGTGCGTCGAATGCGCCCCGCGTCGAGCAGGTCGAGTTCGCCCCCCCACGTCGAGTAGTTCGCCCCCCTTATCGAGTTCGCCCCCCATCGAGTTCGCCCCCATGAGGAAGGACGTACGAGGACATGAACGGGACCACGGCCATGGCGCGGCCTCCGGAGCCGGACTGGCAGGCGATCACCCCCGAAGGGCTGTGCGCCTACCGCGATGCCGAGAACCGCTTCCGGGCCTCCGCCGCCGCGCGGACCCTCCTGGGCGAGCCGGACCCCGGCGCGACGATCGGCTGGCAGAGCGTGGCCCTGCCGGGCCGCGAGCTCCCGGTCCGCGTGTACCGCCCGGCCCCCGCACGCGACGGCGGCGACGGTGCCGCCCCGACCGCGCTGCCCCTGATCCTCCACGTCCATGGAGGCGGGGTCGTCGGCACGGCGGCGCAGTGCGACTGGGCCACCAGCCACCTGGCCGCCCGGCTGCCCGCCGTCGTCGTCTCGGTCGACCACCGCCTCGTCGACCACCGCACCCCGCTGTCGGACGCCGCCGACGACGGCTGGGACGCCCTCCGGCACGTGGTGCGCCATGCCGCGCAGTGGGGTGTCGACCCGGCGCGCACGGCCGTGTTCGGCGAGAGCTGTGGCGCGCTGATCAGCGCCCTCAGCGCGATCCGGGCCAAGGAGACCGGACTTGAGCTGGCGGCGCAGGTGCTCGTCAACCCCGTCGTCGACGTGACCGGGACGATGTTCGACCACCCGTCGATGACCGCGTACGCGTACAGCCCCACCCGTGCCGCGCCCCTGCTGCGCCTGCTCCAACGGCTCGGCATGCCAGCGGGAGCCGACGCCCGCGCGGTCTCACCGCTGTACGCCGACGACCTGAGCGGCCTGGCCCCGGCACTCGTGGTGGTGCCGACCCGGGACGCGGTGGCCGACCACGGCCGCCGTTACGCCGAGCGGCTGCGGGCGGCCGGAACACCGACCCGACTGACCGAGTATCCCGGTGCGCGGCACGCGTTCCTCACCCTGCCGGGCGTGGAGCGGCAGGCGGAGGCCGCGCGGACGGAGATCCTCGGCTTCCTCCGGGCCGCCCTCACCGCATGAGGGCGGCCGCGCTTCCCCGGCAGCGCTTCCCGACCGCGCTCAGCGGCTGGCCAGCGGCTTCCCGTACTTGTGCGCCGTGGTGAGGTCGGGGAGGCCGAGGGTGCGGGGCGAGAAGGCCGCCGAGCCGTTGGCCGAGCCCTTGGGCAGCAGCCACACCGCGCCCAGGGAGGCGTTCTCGCCGGGCGATCCGACCGTGACGTCCGGCACGCGGTCGCCGTCGTAGTCACCCGTGGCGACCGCCGCGCCGAACGCGTCGCCCGCTTCGGCCACCCCCGGGACGCCCGCCGTGTCCTGGTTCCAGGCGACGGACGAGGCAGTGCCCTCCGCGTCGAGCAGCCCCTTGGCCCCGCCGCGCAGCAGCCACGCGGCACCCGCCCCGGCCCCGCTGCCGATGGCCTCGCCGGGCGCGCCCGCGATGAGGTCGTCGCGGCCGTCCCGGTCGACGTCGGCGACGGCCAGGGCGGCGCCGAAGCGGTCCCCGTCCTCCGCCACGCCCGGCACGCCCGCCGTGTCCTGGTGGAGGGTCTGGGCGCGGGTGCCGAAGGAGCCGCCCGTGGGGCTGCCGTAGTGGACGTGGACGCCGCCGCCCTTGGCGAGCGGCTCGGGGCCGCACGGGTCGTCGATGTTCTCGTCGGCGATCTCACGGCACTCGCCGAGCGCCAGGTCGTCGTGCCCGTCGCCGTCGAAGTCCCCGGCTGCCAGGGCGCTCACACCGGCGTTGTCGGTGTTCCAGAAGTTGGCCGTCTCGGACCGCTCGGCGTCCCACTTCCACAGGCGCACATGGGACTGGGTGGAGGGGCGGCCCGCGGTCCAGTAGGCCACGGCCAGGTCCGCCCGGCCGTCGCTGTCGAAGTCGCCGGTGGCGAGGACGGGGCGCGCCCGCCCATGGGGGCGGCCACGACGGTGGTGACCATGCTGTCCTCGCCCACGATGACCCGCGCGACGACCTTGTCCCGGCCGCCGATCACGATCGCCTTGTCGCTGTCACCGGTCATCTTCGCCGCCGCGACCGACATGCCGTACGCGGCCGACGGCGACGGCCCGGTCAGCACCGAGGACGCCGGTCCCGGCCCGTTCCTGGAGCCGCCCACGGCGATGACCATGCCCGCGTCCGCGCCGCGGTCGGTGACGTCCTCGCCGGGGACGCCGACGAGCAGTTCCGCGATGCCGTCGCCGTTCAGGTCCGTCAGCGCCACGGACGCGCCGAAGCGGTCGCCCGCCTCGGGGGAGCCGGGAACCTCGGGCGTGGCCTGGGTGACACGGATGCCGCCGTGCGCGCCGACACCCCTCGGGCCGCCCCAGACGACGTTCACATAACCGGCCTTGGCCCGGCCGCCCACGGTCCCGTCCGGGACGCCGACGGCGAGGTCCGCGTAGCCGTCGCCGTTGAAGTCGCTCGTGGCGGGACGGGGCGCGGCAGCGGCGGCGCCGGAGGGGACCACGACTCCGGCGGTGACCGCGGCGGCGACAGCGACGGCGTACGTCAGGATGCGGCGGTTGTGCGGCATGGAGGCTCCCACTCGGTCGACGGACTGCGGCTCGCCTCATGTGACCGCCGAAGGGCAGGGCTGGTTGTACGGAGTTCACCACCGGTTGGGGGCGGGTTCACGCCGGGTGGGCGGGCGTCGCCCCGACCGTCCGGTGCACCACGGTCGGGGCGGCGCCCGCCGCTAGCTCAACGGGTGCATCTGATGGCGGCGTTGGCCCCGTAGTAGCCGGGCGCGAGCCGGTAGGAGTCGGCGAAGAGCAGCACGCACTGCTCGTTGAGGTATCCGCTGATGAGCGCGGAGCGGCGGGCCGAGTTCTCGGCTTCCCGCTTGGCTTCCTTGGGGCTGTTCTCGTACGCGGTACCGGTGAACGTCTGCGTCTCCTGCGCGCTGACGTCGGCGTGCGCGACGCTCGGCGTGAGCGCGGCGAGACCGGCGAGGACGAGAGCGGCACCGCTTCGGGCGAGCATCGAGGCCATGGTGGTGTTCCCTTCCATAAGGTGGATCTTCATGGGGCGGACCGCCAGTGGACGGACCGCCGTTGGTTGGACCGCCATCGGACGGGCCGTCAGCGAACGGGCCGTCGTCGGCTGGACCGTCATCGGTCTGACCGCCATCGGACGGACCGCCGTCGGGCGGGCACGCCGTCCGGCGGACAGGGTGTGCGTCAGCGCTGGCAGAACAGACTGGCGACCGCGGCGTACACGCCACCGCCCACCGACTTCACGTCGGTGGCGCGGACGTGGCACTGGCTCGCCTGCCAGCCCGACGACTGGGCGACGGCATAGGCCGCGCGGACCGCGCCGTCCACCGCCTGGGACGGCGATCCGCCGCTCGCACTGCCGGTGAACGTCCGGACCTCGGTCAGCGCCCCCTCCCGAGCCGAGGCCGAGCCGCCTCCGGCCGGGGCCGCCTGAGCGGACGTGACGCCTGCGACGAGGCAGGCCGAAGCGGCGAGCGCCACGGCGGCGCATCGCAGCGGCAACGCGGACGAACGGGCCACAGGAACTCCTCAGTAGCTGTTGAGCGGCTGTCGCGACGGCAGCCATGGCCGTCTGCCCCGGCTGGTGCGACGGGTCTCCGTGCACATGCCAGTCTCCTCGCCACCCCACCCGTCACACAAAGCCCTTTGATGCACATCGAAATCGGACATTCCGCAGCTCCAGGCGGCGCACTTCAGCCACAGGAGCCCCGGCGGCCTCACCGGTGGGCACCACCCCGGGCTAGCGTGAGCGTGCGGCCCGGCCGACGACGGCCCGTCCGCGCCGCTGCCGGGCGCACACCCCCTCCCGCCGAGCGCCTGGAGACACGACGTGCTACGCCTCCACCTCTCCGCCGAGGACCTGACCCGCGTACGCGTCGCGGACGCACCCGACCCCCTCGCCGAGACGGTCCTGAGCCTGCCCCTGGTCCAGGCCGGACGCCCCGACCACGCGGCGACCGAGGCCCTGTCCGGCTGGCGCGAGCGCACCCGCCGCGCGCTGCGGCCCGAGATGAGGCTCCTGTTCGACCTGGCCCCCGCGGGCATCGGCGAGTACCTGCCCGAGGTGTTCACCCACGCCACCACCCCCCACCTCGCCGACAGCCTCGACCACACCTGGTCCCTGCCGAGCCGTCAGTGGGCCGCCGACTGGGCGGCCACCCGGCTGCTGCGGCCCGACGCGCCGCGCTGGGTCCACGCGCTGCACCACGGGGACCGCACATGGGCGGCGCTCGTGCGCGAACGCCTCGGCGCCTACCACGCCCTGGCCGTGGCACCCTACTGGCCGCAGCTCCTGGCGGCCGCCCACAACGACCGCGCCCAGCGGGCCCTGACCGCCATCGACACGGGTGTCGAAGGGCTCCTCGGCACCCTGCACGCCGAGATCACCTGGGACCGGGGCACCCTGAGCGTGCCCTGCGACGTGGACACCGACCTCGAACTGCGCGGTCGCGGGCTGCTGTTGGTGCCGACCTTCTTCTGTCCCAGACCCCTGGTGCTCGTCGACAACGCCGAGCCCGAACGCCCCTTCGTCCTGCGCTACCCGCTCGCGCCCTCCTTCCTCGACTACGCCTCCGTGGTGACCAGCGGAACGGACACGGCCGCCGACGGGCTCACCGCCCTCCTCGGCGCCACCCGGGCCCGCGTCCTCGCGGCGGCACAGCGACCGGCAGGCACGGCCGAACTGGCCCGCCGCACCGGCACCTCCGCCGCCACCGCAAGCCACCACACCTCGGCCCTGCGCGCCGCCGGGCTGCTCACCACCCACCGGGAGGGCTCCGGCGTACGCCACGCCCTGACCCACCTCGGCCGCGCCCTCCTCAACACGGGCGTACCGCCCACCGGCACCGGAAACCCCGGACGGCCGCCCGGAGCACCCACGGAGCGCACGCCCTCCGCGCACCCCTAAGCGCCCCGCTGCGGCAGGAGACTGACCCGTCACCGCGCGTTTCTTCCTCGAAACTCTCAGTTCCATACGGGGCGAGAGGTACGGAGGGAACGGGATGCGTGGGCGGGACGTCCGGACACGACGCGGGCTGTGGGTCGGCGTCGGCTGTGCCGCGCTGGTCGTGCTTGCCGTCACGCTGCGCCGGGTCGGCGGCGCGCCCGGCGCGCAAGCGCAGTACGACGGGCCCGCGTTCGTCGTGTCCGTGGTCGGCGTCCTGGTGTCCGTCGCGGCCCTGCTCGTGGACGTCCTGCGGCGCACGGACCCGCCCCCGGAACCCGGCGCCGTGCTGCGCCGGACCGCCGACGCGCTCGCCGACGCGGTGCGGGCCCAGTGGGCGCAGGAGGCGCGGCTGCGGCGGCTGCAGGACCCGAGGCCGCTGAACGTCCGCTGGACGTGGGCCGACAGGCTGCTCGCGGACGACGCGCGGAACATCCGGCGCGGGCACCCGGTGCCGCGGCCCCGGCCCGGAGACGACTGCCTCGCGTCGATCGCCACGGCCTTCGAAGAGGTGCCGTCCAGGCGCGTGGTCGTGCTGGGCAGCCCCGGTTCGGGCAAGAGCGTGCTCGCCGTGTGCTGCACGCTCGACCTGCTGGGCAGGCGCGCCCCCGGCACGGCGGTGCCCGTGATCTTCCCGCTGGCGGCCTGGGACCCGGGCACCACCACGCTGCGCGCCTGGCTCGTCGAACGGCTCGTGGCGGAGTACCGCCCGCTGGCGGCCACCACCGACGGCACCGTACTGGCCCGGGCGCTCCTCGACGCCGGGCTGATCGCGCCCGTCCTGGACGGCTTCGACGAACTGCCCCCGGCGCTGTACGGCGCCGCGATGCGCCGCCTCAACGCCGAGCTGGACGACGGCATGCCGGTCCTCGTCACCTCGCGGACCGAGGCCTGGCGCACCACGGTCGAGACCAGCGACGTGCTCACCGGCGCGGAGGTCCTCGAACTGCTGCCGCTGGAGTTCGCCGAGGCGGCCTCCTACCTGGAGCGCACCGCGCGTCCGGTGCGCGGCCCCGATGGCCGCCGTACGACGGTGTGGACGCCGGTGCTCGACTCCCTGCGGGAGGGCTCGCGCACCCCGGCGGGCGACGCGCTCCGGGAGACCCTCACCAACCCGCTCATGGTGGCCCTGGCCCGCACGGTGTACGGCGACGTGTCCCGCGACCCCCGCGAACTCCTCGGTGACCCCCGTTTCGAGACGACGGCCGGGATCGAGGCGCACCTCCTGGACGCGTTCGTACCCGCCGCGTTCGGCGACACGGGCAGCGACCCGAGGTGGCGCGCCGCGGACGCCAGGCGCTGGCTGGCCTGGCTCGCCCGCGAGTTGGAGCGGCGGGGGACCAAGCGGCTCGCCTGGTGGGAGCTGTACCTCTGCGTGCCGCGGGCGCTGCGGCTGGCGGCGCCCGCCCTGCTCGCGCAGGCCCTCACGTTCGCCCTGGCCCTCCCGATCCTGCTCTCCAGCGTCGGCGGCGACGTCTTCGTCTCCGACGACAGGCCGTCACTGGCGGCCAACCTGGTCGGCAACCTGATCGGCTTCGCCGGTGGCCTCGCCCTGCTCCTTCCCGCGTCGGCGGCACGGCGAGAGGGCCGCACGGCACTGCCCCGGCAGCTCGCGGTCTGCATGGCCACGGGCGCCGTGGCCAGCGTCGGTTACGCGCTCACCGGAGGGTCGGTGCAGTTCGGGCTGCAGTTCGGCACGGTCACCGACGGCTGGGCGGCCGAGCTGTTCGGCGGCGCGGTCTTCGGCGTGCTGATCGCCCTCTACTTCGGGGTCGCGGGACTCGCCCGCCACGCGGTGCCGCTCGGGCTGCCCTGGGCGGGCAGCCCCGCCGGTCGGCTCGCGGCCCAGGCGGGCAGCGGTGTCCTCGCCCTGGCGGGGCTGGTGATCGTCCAGCCGTGGCTGTTCGGGCACGACCTCGGTACGTGGCCGACGGTGGCCGGTGCCCTGTGCTTCGCCGCGGCCCTGTGCCTGTGGGCGGCAGCGGGGCGGAAGGGCGCGCGGACGGCGGTGTCCCCCGCCGGTGAGGGCCGGATCGCCCGGCGCTTCGTGACGGGGCTGCTGCACGGCTGGGCCGTGTGCCTGCTCGTCGGAGTGGCGGCGGGCGCCACGGTGGGCGCCGTCGGCTGCGCGTTCTCCGCGGTGGAGACCTCACGGGCGCCCGACCTGGACGGCAGGCGGCTCGGTACGTGGTCGCACCGGGAGACACCCGACGGCGTGCGCACCGCCGAGTCCGCGACGGAGGTCGTCGGCGTCCTGGTCTACCCGCACGGGGGCGCCAGGCCCACCGCCTACCCGCACGGCAGCCGTCCGCCGAGCTGCGACCTCGCGTGCGCGCCGTTCGCCACCCGGGTGACCTTCCGCGTCGCCCAGGGCGACCTGCGCCTCCTCGTCGACGGCCATGCCGCGGCCAACGCGGTGAACATGCTGCCGGAGCTGCCCGAGCAGTCCCGGGCCTGGCTCGCTCAGAGCGCCGCCCGGCACCCGTTCGACCGGTTCCTGCTCCCCGGCGCCATGGGCGGGGTCCTGATCGCGCTGATCGGCGGCCCCGCTTCGGGCCTCTACCGCGCGCTCAGCACCCCCTCCGACCTGATCCGGGCGGCCAGTCCGCGCGTCACTCTGCGCACGGACCGCATGGCGTCGCTGTCCCGGTCCGGAGTCGTGGCCGTCATGACCGGCGGGGTGTGCGTCCTCCTGGCGCGGGCGTTCGCCGCGCGGGGCGGGCTCGACCACGTCGCGTCGCAGATGTGGGTGCCGATGGGCACCGCCGCACTCGCGCTCACCGCCTGGGGGCAACTGGCGGTCGCCCGCGCCTGGTTGGCCCTGACGGGGCGGCTGCCCTGGCGCGTCATGGGGTTCCTCGACGAGGCGCACCGCAGGGGAGTGCTGCGGCAGTCCGGCGCCCACTACGAGTTCCGCCACCTGCGCATGCAGCAGCGGCTCGCCTCGGCCGCCGAGGAGTCACGGGAGGTGCCCCGGGCCACCGCGCCCACGGCATGACGGCCCACGGCATGACGACTCAGGGCAGCCGCCCCGCGGCCCCTTGGCCCCCGCGCGACCGCGTCAGCCGCCGTCAGGCGCGAGGGAGCGCCAGAAGGCGTGGAGGCGCGCGTTGAACAGGTCCGGGGACTCCTGGAAGGGCTGGTGGGCCTCCAGTGGCAGGACTTCGAAGCGGGCGCCGGGGACGGCGTCGGCCACCTCCTGTCCGAACCGCGGTGGTGTCGCGATGTCGCGCTCCCCGGCGAGGACGAGCGTGGGGGCGGTGACGCCGGGCAGCCGGTCGAGCGTGTCGTGCCGGGTGAAGGGCTCCAGTTGGCGCTGGAAGGCCCGCGGGGACTGCGGGTGGGGGAAGGCGAGGGCTTCGTCGATGAGGCGCGACACGGTGCCGTCGGCGTGGGCGCGCGGCGTGTAGATCCACAGGAAGAACGCTTCCAGCATGGCGCGTTCGTCGGGTGCGTGCGTCACCAGCCAGTGCCAGGAGCGGGTCATGGCGGTGAGGTAGGCGTCGGAGCGCGCCCAGGTGCTGACGAGGACGAGGCTGCGGACGGCCGCCGGGTGGCGCAGCGCCAGCTCCTGGGCGATGGCGCTGCCCCCCGAGTAGCCGACGACGTGCGCGCGGTCCACGCGCAGCGCCCGCAGCAGCTGCGCGGCGTCGTCGGCCATCATGGCCACGGACAGGGGCTCCTCGGGCAGCGGCGTCCGTCCCGCGCCACGGTTGTCGAAGGCGATGACCCGGTAGCGGTCGCCCAGCCCGTCGAGCTGGTGCTCCCAGGCCTCCGCGGGATCCCCCAGACCGGCGATCAGCAGGACGTCGGGCCCCTGACCGCGGCTCTCGACCCAGATCGTCGTTCCGTTGGCCGCCACGTACTCACCCACGACAGGAACCACCTCCCACCCCATCGTCCCCCGCACCGGCCCGCGTGCGAAGACCGCGGCAGGCACCGGCGGCGGCTACCCCTCCTGGGCGGCGTCGTATCCCTCCCGGGCCGCCAGGACCTCGTCCATGTGCTCCTCCGCCCACGCCTTGATGGCCCGCATCAGCGGGACCAGGCTCTGCCCGAGCGGGGTGAGCGCGTAGTCGACGCGGACGGGCACGGACGGGGTGACGGTGCGGGTGAGCAGGCCGTCCCGTTCGAGGTTGCGCAGGCTCTGGGTGAGCATCTTCTGGCTGACGCTGGCCAGCTTGCGGGCCAGGTCGGAGTAGCGCTGGGGCCCGTCGGCGAGGGCGGTGACGATCAGGCTGACCCACTTGTTGCTGATGCGGTCCAGCAGGTGCCGGGCGGGGCACTGGGCGAGGTAGGCGTCGTAGGCGGCGGCTTCCGCGGCGCGCGTGGGCATGGCTCTCCCCGGAGTTCGGTGGGCACCTTGAAGTGCGTTCTTCCTGATGGAGAGTAACTCTCCATAGAGTCGCCGCAGTGAGCAGAACCCCCAACCCTCCGATGGACACGGAACGGACGCTGGGCGGAAGGAGGGGGCTGACGGAACCGAGCGAAGGGAGAGCGGCGCATGCGTGCGGTCGTGGTACGGGAAGCGGGCGGGCCGGAGGCGCTGGAGCTGGTGGAGGTCCCGGTGCCCGCACCCGGCGCCGGTCAGGTGCGGGTGCGGGTGGAGGCGGCCACGGTCAACCCCGTGGACGCGGCGACGCGTTCCGGCGCCCTGGCCGCGGCGGGCCTGCTGCCGCCGAGGGAGACCACCGGCATCGGCTGGGACGTGGCGGGGCGGGTGGCGGAGGTCGGCCCGGGCGTCACCGGTTTCGCCCCGGGCGACCGGGTGATCGGGGTGCGGGACCGGCTGGACCTCTCGCTGGGCACCTACGCCGAGTACGTCGTGCTGGACGCCACCGCGGTGGTGCGGGCGCCGTCGCGGCTGTCGGCCGCCGAGGCCGCCACGCTGCCGCTGAACGGGCTCACCGCCCTCCAGGCCCTGGACCTGCTCGCGCTGGAGCCGGGGGCGACGCTGCTGGTGACCGGGGCGGCCGGGGCCGTGGGCGGCTTCGCGGTCGAACTCGCCGCGCAGCGCGGGCTGGACGTGGTGGCGTCGGCCGGGGCGGCGGACGAGGAGTTCGTCCGCGCGGTGGGGGCGCGCTGGTTCGTCCCCGCACCCGTGAACTCGCCGAAGCCGTACGCGAGGTGGTGCCCGGCGGCGTCGACGGCGCGCTGGACGCGGCCGTGCTCGGCATGACCGCGCTGGGAGCCGTCCGCAACCGGGGCGCCTTCGTCTCCGTCGTCGGCGGCGCGGCACCGACCCCGCTGCGCGGCATCACGGTGACCGAGCAGTGGATCGCCGCCGACGCCACCGCCCTGGCCGAACTCGCCGCCCTCGCCGACGCCGGCAGGCTCACCCCGCGCGTCGCCGGTGTCCTGCCACTGGGCGAGGCGGCGGGCGCCCATCGGCGCCTGGCCGAGGGCGGCCTGCGCGGCCGTATCGTCCTGACCCCTTGACAGCGGCCTGGCCCCTCGACGGCCGCCTCGTCCTGCCGTGACACGGCGGAACCAGTTGACGCGGCGGCACCGGTCCGACTGGGAGAGGGGCTCAGCCAGCGGCGGCGCGGCGCTCGCCGACGATTCCCTCGACGATCCGCAGCAGCCGTTCCCCCGCCCCGTCGATGCTCCCGTTCTGCGTGCTGACCTGCGCGCCTTCGAGTACGAAGGTGATCGCGGCGGCGGCCTGGTCGGGATCGGGCAGCCCGGCCCGGACGCACAGGGCGGTGAGCCTGCGGGTCTGGAGGGCCTTGTGCTCCTCGATCACCTGCCGGGCGGGGTGGGAGCGGTCGGGCAGCTCGGCCAGGGAGTTGATGAACGGGCAGCCCCGGTGCGAGATCCTCGGCAGCCCGTCGGCGATGAAGCGGGCCAGGGCGAGGATCTGCTGCCGGGGCCGGTCGGGATGGGCGGCCTCGGCCCGGTCGAACGCGGCCTGGTAGTCGGCGGCCAGGATCCGCAGCCACTCCGCGACCAGCGCGTCCTTGGTGGTGAAGTGCCGGTAGATCGCCATCTTCGTGGTCCGGGCGCGCTCGGCGATGGCCTGGACGCCGACCGCCTGGATGCCCTCGCTCTGGAAGAGCTCCTCGGCCGCGTCGAGGATGCGCTCGCGCGGCGGCAGCGTGGCCACCCTGCCGGGTCTGCTGACACTCGATCCCATGACTGCTCCGTGACGTCCGCTCGGCCGGACCCCGCTCGGGGCTCCCTCAAGCCCCTGCTACGGTACCAGCCAGTCCCAGACGATACCGCTCGGTATCACAAGGTACCCAGGGGTATCGTCTCTCTTCCGGGAGCGACAGTGAACGTCACCGAATACGTCAGCTTCGACGCGGTCGGACTCGCGCGGCTGGTCGCCAGCGGCGAGGTGCGCCCCGCCGACCTTGAGGCCGCCGCGCGCGAGGCCGCCCGCGCGGTGAACCCGCGCGTCAACGCGATCGTGGAGACCTGGCCGACCGACGACGAGCCCCACCCCCGAAACGGCCCCCTGGCCGAAGTCCCCTTCCTGATCAAGGACATAGGCGTCTCCATGGCGGGCAGGCGCACCGAACTGGGCAGCCGCCTGGCCGCCGGTCACACGGCCCGCGCCGACTCGTTCCTGATGCGGCGCTTCCGCCGCGCGGGCCTGCGCACCTTCGGCCGCACCGCGACACCGGAACTGGCGTACAGCACCACGACGGAACCCGCGCTGTACGGGGCGACCCGCAACCCCTGGGACCCGGAGCGCAGCGCGGGCGGGTCCAGCGGCGGCGCGGGAGCCGCCGTCGCCGCCGGGGTCGTCCCCGTCGCGCACGCCACCGATGCGGCGGGCTCCCTGCGGATCCCGGCCGCCTGCAACGGCCTCTTCGGCCTGAAGCCCACGCGCGGCCGCGTCTCGATGGGCCCCGACGCCGACGAGGTCTTCAACGGTCTCGCCGTACAGGGCTGTGTGAGCCGCACCGTGCGGGACAGCGCGGCCCTGCTGGACTAGATCCGCGGCCCGGAGCCGGGCGACCCCTACACCGCTCCGGAGCCCTGTCGCCCGTACCTCCAGGAAGTCACCCGCTCTCCGGGCGTGCTGCGCATCGGCGTCCTCACCCACGCCTGGGGCGGACGGCGCACCACCGCGCCCGTGGCCGCCGCCCTGGCCCGCACCACAGAGCTGCTCGCCTCCCTCGGCCACCGCGTGGAGGAGACCGCGGTCGACCTCGGGGCCGACTGGGACGACTTCGTCCTGGCCAACGCCCGCCTGTGGACGGCGAACCTCTCGGCCTCGCTCCACCACCTGGCCACGGCCCTGGACCGCCCGCTCGACGCCACCACCCTCGAACCCGTCACCCTGGCCGCCCACCGCTA
The DNA here is from genome assembly GCF_049542095.1 of Streptomyces sp. G45. Taxonomy (NCBI): domain Bacteria; kingdom Bacillati; phylum Actinomycetota; class Actinomycetes; order Kitasatosporales; family Streptomycetaceae; genus Streptomyces; species Streptomyces sp. G45. The sequence goes on from NZ_JBMUZU010000001.1 coordinate 8,965,539, forward strand.
CGGGCAGCGGGTCAGCGGCCCGGACTTCGTCACCGCCCTCACCGTCCGCAACCGCGTCGCGCGCAGCCTGGCACGGCACTTCACCACCCACGACCTGCTGCTCACCCCGACCCTGCCGGAGCTGCCCGTGCCGCTGGGCACGCACGGGGACGGCGCGGAGGCACTGGACGGCCTCGGGTGGCTGGCCCGCCTGTTCGACCACTCGCCGTTCACGGCGGCCTTCAACGTGGCGGGCACCCCCGCGATGTCGGTGCCGGTGACGGCCGACCCCGAGACGGGCCTCCCCGTGGGCATGCACTTCGCCGCCGACCACGCCCGTGAGGACCTGCTCTTCCGCCTCGCCGGGCAACTCGAACAGGCCAGCCCGTGGTCGGGGCGGACTCCCGCGGTGTGGGCGGGGCGTCCTCGGTGCGGGGAAGAACGCCCCGGCCACGGGAGGGGGAGCCGAACCGGCGGCGGCCGGTCGGCTCAGGGCAGGATCGAGTCCACGTAGCCGCCGTCGACGCGCAGGGCGCCGCCGGTGGTCGCGGACGCGTGGGGCGAGGCCAGGTAGACCACCATGTGGGCGATCTCCTCGGGCTCGATGAGGCGCTGGATCAGGGACTGCGGACGGTGCTTGACCATGAACTCGCGCTGCGCCTCGTCCCACGGCAGCTCGTGGCCGACCAGCTCCCGCACGAAGTCTTCGACGCCCCCGGTGTGCGTCGGACCGGCGATGACGGAGTTGACGGTCACGCCCGTCCCGGCCGCCTCCTTGGCGAAGCCGCGGCTGACGGCGAGCAGCGACGTCTTGGTCATGCCGTAGTGGATCATCTCGGCGGGGATCACCACGGCCGAGTCGCTGGCGAGGTTCAGGACGCGGCCCCAGCCCCGCTCCTTCATGCCGGGCAGGTACGCGCGGATGAGCCGGACGGCGGACAGGACGTTCACCTCGAAGTAGCGGCGCCACTCGGCGTCGTCGATCTCCAGCGGGGCGGCGGAGCCGAAGACGCCCAGGTTGTTGACCAGGATGTCGACCTCGGGGACGGCCTCCAGCACGGCCGTGGCGCCCTCCTCGGTCGCCAGGTCGCCCACGGCGGCGACCACGTCCTCGCCGCCGGACTCGGCACGCACCCGGTCCAGGGCCCGCGCGACGCGCTCCGCGCCCCGTCCGTTGACGGCCACCCGGGCCCCGGCGCGGGCCAGGCCGACGGCGATGGCGTGTCCGATGCCCTGGGTGGAGCCGGTGACCAGGGCGGTGCGGCCGGAAAGGTCGATCTGCACGATGGTTCCTCCTCGTCGAGGGTGTGCGGCTGTCCCTCCATCGACACCGACGGGGGCCGGTACCGCAGGGCGTACGCCGCTACCCGGTGTACGGCGGGTGCCCCGAGCGCCCGGTCCCCGACACGTGGGGCGGGGCGGGTGCCCGGGGCGTTCGGGACGGTGGTCAGTTGAGGGTGTCGGGGTTCGGGCCGGTGCGCAGCCCGCGGTCCAGGCCCGCGACGGCGGTCATCTCGGTGTCGCTGAGCTCGAAGCCGAAGACGTCGAGGTTCTGACGGATGCGCTCGGGGGTGACGGACTTGGGGATCACGATGGTGCCGCTCTGCAGGTGCCAGCGCACCACCACCTGCGCCGGGGACACGCCGTGGGATCCGGCGATCTCCACGATCGGACCGTCCTGGAGGACCGCGCCCTGCGCCAGCGGGCTCCATGCCTCGGTGGCGATGCCGTGCTCGGCGTGGAAGGCGCGCAGCTCGTGCTGCTGGAGCGCCGGGTGCAGCTCGATCTGGTTGACGGCCGGGGTGACGCCGGTGTGCTGCTGGAGCCGCCGCAGGTCGGGGACCCGGAAGTTGGAGACGCCGACGGCGCGGGCGCGCCCGCTCGCCAGGATCTTCTCCAGGACACCGTAGGTCTCGACGTACAGATCGCGGGCCGGGGCGGGCCAGTGGATCAGGTAGAGGTCGACGTAGTCGAGGCCGAGCTTGTCCAGGGAGGCGTCGAACGCGGCCAGGGCCTTGTCCTTGCCCTGGTCGTCGTTCCACAGCTTCGTCGTGATGAAGAGGTCCTCGCGGGGCAGGCCGGAGGCGGCGAGGGCCTTGCCGACGCCGCGCTCGTTGCCGTAGATCGCGGCGGTGTCGATGCTGCGGTAACCGGCCTCGAGGGCGCTGGCGACGGCGGCGGTGGTCTCCTCGTCGGGGACCTGGAAGACGCCGAAGCCGAGCTGCGGCATGACCACACCGTTGTTGAGCGTCACGTTCGGGATGGCAGTCATGAGGGGGCCTTTCAGTAGTGCTGTTGGTGCTTTTCCGCACGGGGTCGCATGGGGTCGCACGGGGCCGTGCTGGTCCGTGCTGGTTCGTACGATTCCGTGCTGGTTTGTAAGACTTCGTACGCCTTCGTACGATTTCGTGCGGCTCTGTACGACTCCGTACCACTGGTACGACTCGTACGACTCCGTACGACGGGTGGTCAGCGGCGGGCGGCGCTCACGGGGGAGGCGAGGTCCGCGGAGGCGGGGGTGGCGGCTTCGGTGCTGTGACCGGCGGCTTCGTGGCCGGTGGCGGAAGCCGGGCCCTGGGAGGGGCGCAGCTCCAGGCGGTGGGAGATCACGGCGAGGACCAGCGCGGCGGCGGCCAGGGCGGCGCCGACGGCGTTGGGCGCGGTGTAGCCGAACCCCGCGGAGATCACCGTGCCGCCGAGCCAGGCGGCCAGCGCGTTGCCGAGGTTGAAGGCGCCGATGTTGGCCGCCGAGGCCAGGGTGGGGGCGCCGTGGGCGTGGTCCAGGACCCGCTTCTGCAGCGGCGGGACGGTGGCGAAGCCCAGCGCGCCGATCAGGAAGACGGCCACGACGGCCGCGGCCTTGACGGACGCCAGGAAGGTGAAGAGCAGCAGGACGAGCGCCAGGCCGCCCAGGGCCGTGTAGAGCATGGGCATGAGCGAGCGGTCGGCGTACCGGCCGCCGAGCAGGTTGCCCGCCACCATGCCGAGCCCGAAGACCACCATCAGCCAGGTGACCGAGGACTCGGCGAAGCCGCCGACGTCGGTCATCATGGGCGCGATGTAGGTGATCGCGGCGAACACGCCGCCGAAGCCCAGCACCGTCATCGCCATGGCCAGGACGACCTGGACGTTCCTGAAGGCGGCGACCTCGTGCCGCAGCCGCACGCCTTCCGGCTTGGGCAGGTCGGGGACCAGCTTGGCGACGCCCGCCAGGCCGAGCACGCCGAGCGCGGCGACGATCACGAAGGTCACCCGCCAGCCCGCGCTCTGGCCCACGAACGTGCCCAGAGGTACGCCGACGACGTTGGCCACGGTCAGGCCGGTGAACATCATGGAGATGGCCCCGGCCTTCTTCTCCGGCGCCACCAGCTCGGCGGCGACGACCGACCCGATGCCGAAGAAGGCGCCATGGGCCAGCGAGGCCACCACCCGGCCGATCAGCATCACGGCGAAGACCGGTGCGAAGGCGGAGATGAGGTTGCCGAGGATGAACAGGCCCATGAGCAGCATGAGCATGTTCTTCCGGGAGATCCTGGTGCCCAGGACGGTCATGATCGGCGCACCGATCATGACGCCGAGGGCGTAGCCGGTGACCAGGAGACCGGCCGTCGGAACCGACACCCCGAAGTCCGCGCCGACCTGGGGCAGCAGTCCCATGATCACGAACTCCGTGGTGCCGATTCCGAAGGCGCCTATGGCCAGGGCCAGCAGTGCGAGCGGCATGACAAGGGTCCTTTGACGGTGCAAGGGGGAGGGGCGGGGCGGGTCCCGGACGGGCCCCGGGTGAGCCCTCGCGCAAGGGAAGTTTCGTACGCGCCTTACGAGCGTCCACAATAGTTGCACACGCGGGATAAGTGCAAGCGCGGGCATAGTGAACGATGTGCGCCTGCGGTCGTGACCGGGTCTACCGCCCGTCGGCGGGGCGGGCCGGGGGTCGCTCGGCGCCGGAGGTGAGGGCGCCGCGGGCCGTGGCGGGCGACAGCGCGGCCGCGAGGAGCATCAGGAGCAGGACGGGCAGCATCGCGGCCCGCAGGCCCCGGTGCTCACCGAGGAGGCCCAGCAGCGGCGGTCCGGCCAGCAGCGCCACGTACCCGATCCGGGAGGTGAGCGCGATCCGGGCGGTGGTGTCCGGGCCGGACTCGCCCGCCGCGGAGAGCGCCAGCGGGAACCCGAGTGACGTGCCGAGCCCCCAGAGCGGCACGGCGCAGGCCGCGGCCACGGGGGCGTCCACGAGCGACACCAGGGCGATGCCGACGGCGGTCAGCAGCGCCCCGGACCCGAGCACCGCGGGGCGGCCGAAGCGGGTGACCACGGGCCCGCCAGCGAAGCGGCCGACCGCCATGGCCGCGGCGAACGCCGCGTAGACCGCCGACCCGAGACCGGCCGACGCGCCGTGGCCGTCGACCATCAGCAGCGGCAGCCAGTCCGTGGCGGAACCCTCGGCGAGCGTCATGCCGAACACCACGCCGCCGATCATCAGCAGCCGCACGTCCAGCAGCAGGCGGCGCTCCCGGGAGCCGCTGCCCCCAGGCGGGTCCGCGGCGTCCGGCTCCGGGCGCCCCAGGCCGGGGCGGAGGCCCGGCACCGCGCAGGCGAACAGCCCGGCGGCCAGCAGCAGCACCGCGGCCAGGTGCCAGGGCGCGGGCAGGCCGACGGCGGCGCCGAGCACTCCGAGGCCCGCGCCGACCACGGTGCCGAGGCTGTAGCAGCCGTGCAGGGCCGGAAGCACCGGTCGGCCGAACTCCCGCTCCACCACGGACCCGTCGACGTTGCTGGCGACCTCGGACAGGCCCATGCCCGCGCCGATGAACATCAGCCCGGCAGCCACCACCGGTGCCGAGGCGACGGCCGCGCCCAGCGCGGCCGTCCCCACTCCGCCCAGCACCAGACCCATGCCCGTCAGGATCACCGGGCGTGTGGCGAACCGCGCCACCAGGGCACCGGCCACCAGGATGCCGAGCATCGAGCCGATCGACATGCCGAACAGCACAAGCCCCATCTCCGCGGTGGAGGCCCCGAGCCGGTCCCGTACGTCAGGCGTGCGGGTCACCCACGTGGCGAGCGACACCCCGGGCATCGCGAAGCAGAGTCGCAGGGCCCGGCGGTGACGGCGGACCACCGGGCCCGGACGCGGCTCCCCGGGCGCGGGGCCCGCGGGGCCCGCGGGGAAGGACGATGGCATACCCACGCACCCTAACCGCGGTGCCGGGCCTCTCCGTTGCCGGGATGGGCGGTCCCGCCGAGGCCGCGCGCCCGCTCGTCGACGCCCCACCCCGAACGGCGTTCACCCAGCCGCTCAGAAGCCGGGCGGCATCCGGTCCCGCGGCCCGGCGACGCCCGGCGGGATCTGATCCCGAGGCCCGTCGGGGCCCGGCGGCATCGTGTCCTTCGGCCCGTCGGGCACCTCTGCCGCGCCGTCGTCCCTCTGTGCCCGCTCGGCCACGATCGGGTCGGTCGAGTCCACGACCATGCGCGCGACGCGCAGCGTGCACTCCCACTGCGTCAGCTTGCCCTTGATCACCACCAGGTACGTCTCCTGGTCGGCGAAGCGGTACACATGACGCCGCTTCTCGATGATGTTCTTGCTCGGTACGTACGTGGACAGGGCCGCGCGGAGTGCCGTCAGCGCCTCGGCCTTCGTCTCCAGCCCCCGGCGGATGAAGTCGGTCCGGTACACGTCGCTGGTGTACTGCGCGATCACCACCCAGTGACCCATGTGCTCCCCCCTTGGTCCGGGCTGCCAGTCATGCACGACTCGGCCTCCGGAGCAAGAGCCACGGCGACCTCAACGGCCGTACAGGGCAACCTGGTTGGGGCCTTCGGGCCGGACCCCCGGGCGGGTGCGTGAGACGATCGGGGAACGGGCCGCAGGGAGGGGGATTCCATGGCAGGCGAGGGGCAGCTGCATGTCAGCGCGGAACTGGCGGGCGTGCTGGAGCGGATCGACGCGCTCGGCGGGATGGTCGACGAACGGGCCGACGCCGCCGAGGAGTTGGGGCGGCTTCCGGAGGACACGGCGCGGGCCCTGCTCGACACCGGGATCGTACGGGCCGAACTCCCGCTGAGCCTGGGCGGATACGAGTTCGCGCCGCGGCAGCTGATCGAGACGGCGGAGCGGCTCAGCTACCACGACGCCGCGGCGGGGTGGACCATGTTCGCGTTGCAGATGGTGACGGGGACCACGGCGGCGTACCTCGCCGAGGACGCGGCGGCCGACCTGTTCCCCGACGTGCCGAACGGGAAGCACGCGCTGCTCGCCGGGCACGGCACACGCCCGGGCCGGGCCGTCCCCGTGGACGGCGGCTACCGCGTCAGCGGGCAGTGGCAGTTCGCCTCCGGCATGGCGCACGCCACCCACATTCACAGCGCGATCCAGGTCGAGGGCGCCGGCGAGCTGCGGGTCCTCGCGATGCCGAAGCCGCGGGTGACCCTGGACGGCAACTGGGACGTGCTCGGCCTGCGGGCGACCCACAGCGTCGACTACCACTGCGCCGACGTGTACGTGCCGCACGCGTACACCTACGTCGCGACCACGGACACCCCCGTCAACGGCGGCGCCGTCTACCGCGTCGGCCTGGTCAACATGGCGGCGATCGGACACACCGGCTGGGCCCTCGGCGTCGGCCGACGGCTCCTGGACGAGCTGAAGCGGGTCGCCGCGGCGCGGACGGGTGCGCGGGGCGCCGCCGTCGACACCTCCCAGTTCCACGCCGAGTACGCGACGGCGGAGGCCGGGCTCCGGGCGGCCCGCGCCTGGGTGAACGAGGTCTGGCGGGACGTCGAGCAGACCCTGGACCAGGGCGAGCCGCCGAGCACGGAGCAGGAGACGCTGATCCGTCTCGTCCTGAACCACACGACCTCGACCGCGTACGAGGTGGGCCGCACCGTGCACCGGTGGGCCGGTTCGGCGGCGATCCGCCGCGGCCCCGTCGACCGGTTCCTGCGTGACCTCGGGACGGGCACGCAGCACATCACGTCGAGCCCGCTCGTGCTCCAGAACTGCGGCAAGTGGCTGAGCGGCGCCCGGCCGGACGCCCGGTGGTTCTTCCTCGACCTGGTCTGACCGCCCGCGGGCCGCGCGGCGCTACCGGCCGTCCTCTTCGCCTGCGCCGAGCAGCCCGGACACCAGGCGGCGGGCGTACGCGGCGTCGAGGCCGGTCGGGCGGAAGAGGACGCGGTACATCATGGGGGCGACGACGTGGTCCATGACCGTCTCGGTCCCGGGAGTGTCCTCGTCGCGCTCGGCCGCGCGGGCGAGGATGGCGTCGATCTGCTCGGCCGCGTAGGCCGAGCACTGCCCGGCGTTGCCGCCGTCCGGGTCGCCGAGCAGGGTGTCGCGGATGTAGGCGCGGCCCGAGGGGGACGCCATCTCGTCGAGGAACTGCTCGGCCCAGGCGGTGAGGTCGGTCCGCAGGTCGCCGTGGTCCTCCGGCGCGCCGTCGGGGCGCAGCCGTTCCACCGCGACGTCCGACAGTAGTTCCTGCAGATCGCCCCAGCGCCGGTAGATCGTCGACGGGGTGACGGCGGCGCGCTGGGCGACCAGCGGCACGGTCAGCGCGTCGCGCCCCACCTCCGCCAGGAGCTCCCGCACGGCGGAGTGCACCGCGGCCTGGACCCGGGCGCTGCGACCGCCGGGGCGCACCATCTGCTTGCGACTCATGGCACCACTTTAAAGCACAGTCGTTGCGTTAAGCGGGCGCGAGGGGAGGGGTGCTACGGCACGTGGTGGCCGCCGGAACGCAGCGCCTTCGCCGCGCCCCCCGCAGGCCACGCTCAGCCGACCGGTGCGAGCGCGCGGGCGGGCTGCGTCCGTTCGTAGGCGTGGCCCACCCGCAGCAGTGTCCGCTCGCCGAAGGGTCGGCCGAGCAGCTGCATACCGAGGGGCAGGCCCGCCGTGTCGTGCCCGACGGGGACGGACAGGGCGGGCACCCCTGTGATGTTGGCCGGCGAGGAGAGGCGTACGTAGGCGTCGGAGACGCCCTCGACCGTGCCGTCGGACCAGGTGACGGTCTCCTGGCCCGCCCGGACCGCGGCCATCGGGACCGTCGGGGCGGCGATCACGTCGACCTGCTCCAGGAGGCGGGCCCACGCGCCCCGCATCAGCGTGCGGGCGCGCTGGGCCCGCAGGTAGTCGCCCGCGGGCATCAGCTCACCGGCCTCCAGGAGGATCCGTACGTCGGCCTGGTACAGCTCGGGCGCGGCGCGCAGGGTGCGCTCGTGGTAGGCGGTGGCCTCCGGCACCATCAGGCCCCACTGGGTGGCCTGGATGTAGCGGGTCATCGGGATGTCGACCTCGACGAGCCGGGCGCCGAGCGCCTCCAGCTGGGCGACGGCGCGGTGGACGGCGGCGGCCACCTCCGGGTCGACGTGGTCGAAGTAGTAGGCGCTCGGCACGCCGACGCGCACGCCCGTCAGGTCCGGGTCCCGCTCTGGCCGGGGGTCGGGGGCGGGGGCGTCCAGCGAGGCGGGGTCGCGCGGGTCGTGCCCGGCGAGGGCGGCGAGGACCAGGGCCGCGTCCTCGACGGTGCGGGTGATCGGCCCGACGTGGTCCAGGGACCAGGACAGCGAGATGACGCCGTGGCGCGGCACCAGGCCGTAGGTGGGCTTGAGGCCGACCACGCCGTTCAGCGCGGCGGGCACCCGGATCGACCCGCCGGTGTCGGTGCCGAGGGCGAAGGTCGCCGCCCCCGCGGCCACCGCGACGGCGGACCCGCCGCTGGAGCCTCCGGCGACCCGGTCGCGGTCCCAGGCGTTGCCGGTCTGCGGGGTGGTGAGGCCGTAGGCGAACTCGTGGGTGTGGGTCTTGCCGACCAGCACGGCCCCGGCGGCCCGCAGCCGGGCGGCGACCGTGCTGTCGGCGGCCGCGCGGTGGTCGGCCCGGACCCGGGAGCTGGCCGTGGTGGGCGTTCCGGCGACGTCGATCAGGTCCTTGAGGCCGGTCGGGACGCCGTGCAGTGGCCCCCGGTACCCGCCGCGGGCGATCTCCCGCTCGGCCTCGCGCGCCGCGTCGCGGGCCTGCTCGGCGGCGACGGTGACGTAGGCCGCGACGTGCGGCTCCACCCGGTCGAGGCGTGCGAGGACGGAGTCGACCAACTCGACGGGGACAGGCGTCGTTCGCGGATCTCGGCCGCCGCGGCGGCGAGGGTCAGCTCATGCGGTCGCATCGGGCCGCTCCTCTCGCGCGCGGTAGGCGCTGCCGGGCGGGGTGTCGCCGAAGTCCAGCTCGCGCAGGACCGCGACGACGGAGTGGATGTGGTTGGCGGTGGCCGCGACCGCGGCGTGGCGGTCCTCGGGCAGTACGAGCCCGGCCCGGGCGGCCCAGCGGGCGGCCTCGGACGGCGTGAGGTCGGCGGAAGGCATGGATCCCTCTCCTGGTCGGGGTGGGGCTGGGGCTGGCGCTTGGGTGGCGAGGCCCCACCCCCGTAAAAGCTAATGGTTTGCGTTAGGGCGACTGTAGGTTCTATCGTCGCTTAACGCAAACAGATTGCTTTTACGGGAGGAGTCTCGCGCCCGGCGCCATGCCCGGCACCCCCGCGCACCGCCCCCTCCGGAACGGCGGACGCCTGGCCGTCCCGCCCGCCGCGGCCCCGACCCTCAGCGGCCCGCACGGCTCAGACAGCCGCGACCCACCACCCCGCCGAAGAGCGAAGGAACCACCAGACCATGCAGACCCCCTCCGCCGCCGCCACTCCCTCCTGGACCGTGGGCGACGTCACCGTCCACCGCGTCGACGAGACCCCGCTGCCGCCCGCGACCGGGCCGTGGCTGCTGCCCGACGCCACCCCCGACGTGGTCGCGGGCCACGACTGGCTGCGCCCCGACTTCGCCGACCGCGACGGCGTCCTCCATATCGACAGCCACAGCTTCGCGTTCGTCGTGGATGGGCTGCGCGTGCTCGTCGACACCGGCATCGGCAACGGCAAGGAACGGGCCAACCCCGCCTGGCACGACCTGAACACCGACTACCTGGACCGCCTCACCGCGGCCGGGTTCCCGCCGGACTCCGTCGACCTGGTCATCCTCACCCACCTGCACGCCGACCACGTCGGCTGGAACACCCGCCAGGCGAACGGCGTATGGGTGCCCACCTTCCCCGCCGCCCGCTACCTCACCGCCCGCGCCGAATGGGACTTCTGGGCCGGGTACGCCATGGAGGAGGCGCGCCGCCAGATGTTCCGCGACTCGGTGACACCCGTGGAGCGGGCCGGTCTCCTCGACCTGGTCGACGTCCCGGCCGAAGGCGCCCGGATCGCCCCCGGCCTGCGCCTGCTCCCCACCCCCGGCCACACCCCCGGCCATGTCGCCGTCGAACTGACCAGCCGGGGCGAGACGGCGCTGATCACCGGCGACTGCGTCCACCACCCCGTCCAACTCGCCCACCCCGCCATCGGCGCCTGCGTCGACATCGACCCCGGGCGCTCCGAGGCCACCCGCCGCGCGCTGCTCGCCTCCCTCGCCGACACCGGAACCCTGCTCCTCGGCACCCACTTCGCCCCGCCCACCGCGGGCCGGGTCACCACCCACGGCGCCGCGTACCGGCTGCTGCCCGTCCCCGCGGCCTGACCGGCGGCGTGCCGGTCCGCTTCGCGGACCCCGGCCGCGCTCCCGGCCGCCGCGTCGTGGGGCCTCGTTCACGCGGGGCCCCACGGCGGCATCAGACCGTGAGGACGAGCTTGCCCTGAAGGTGCCCGGCGTCGAGCAGCCGGTGCGCGTCGGCGACCCGCTCGAACGGGAACGTCTCCCGCACGTGAACCCGGAGCGCGCCCCGCTCGACGAGCCCGACGAGCCCCCGCAGGGCGACCGGATCCGGGTCGACCGCGATGCCGCTGAAGCGCAGGCCCGCCGCCTCGTACCGGGCGGCGAGCCCCGCGTCCTCCTCAGCCACGGCCGTCACCAGGTGACCGCCCGGGCGGAGCACGTCGAGCGAGCGCCCGGCGGTGTCGCCGCCGATCGTGTCGAGTACGACGTCGATGTCGCGGACCGCGTCGGTGAAGTCGACCGCCGTGTGGTCGATCACCTCGTCGGCGCCGAACCCCCGCACGAACTCCCGCTTGCTCCCGCTGGCCGTCGCGATCACGTGCGCGCCGAGCGCCTTCGCGATCTGGACCGCGACATGGCCGACCCCGCCACCGCCGCCGTGGACCAGGACGCGGTCGCCCTCGCCGACGCCCGCCAGGGCGACGAGGCCCTGCCACGCCGTCAGCCCGACGACCGGCAGCGCCGCCGCCTCGACGTGCGAGAGCGCCGCTGGCTTGCGCGCCAGGTGCAGCGCCGGGGCCGACACGACCTCGGCGTACGCGCTCGCCGCCCGCGGGAACAGCGGCATCCCGAACACCTCGTCACCGGGCCGGAACCGCCACGTCCGGGCCTCCTCCACCACGCCGCTGATGTCCCACCCGAGGACGAACGGCGGCTGTCCGAGCAGCGGGAACTCACCCGCGCGCAGGCGCGCCTCCAGCGGGTTGAGCCCGATCGCCCTGACGCGGACGAGGACCTCCGTCGGGAGGGGCCTGGGCTCGGGCGCGTCCACGACGGTGAGCACCTCGGGACCGCCGACCGTCTGCTGGGTGATGACTCGCATGACTCTCCTGGCACGGGTGGAAGGGACAGGAGCTCCGAGGCTAGGAACCCGACAGGAACCGGCGGGTACCTAAGCCGCGGGTACCTTGGGCGCCATGAGCGGTAGTGGTCCCGGCGCCCCCTTCCTCGCCGACTGCCCGGCGCGCCTCGCGGTCGAGCTGATCGCCGACAAGTGGACGGTGGTCGTGCTCGCCGGCCTCAGCCAAGGCCCGGTGCGCCACGGCCAGTTGGTCGAGCTAATCGGCGGGATCTCCCGCAAGGTGCTCACCCAGACGCTCCGACGCCTCATGGCGCACGGACTCGTCCACCGCCAGGCCCACGCCGAGGCACCACCCCGCGTCGAGTACGAACTCACCCCGCTCGGCGCCACGTTGACCGAGCCGATCCGCGTCCTGACCGAGTGGGCGCGGGCGCACGGCGAGGCCGTGCTCGACGCCCTCGACGCCACCGGTGCCGGGCGGGCCGCGCACGGCGGCTGAGACCCGGCCAGGACACCGAGGACACGCCCCGTGCGGGGGTCCCGCGGGTCTGGAACGGGTCTGGAACCCGTCTCCTCGCCGTGGACTAGGCTCGGGCCATGGGTCCCTTCCTGGCCGTCCTCCACGGCGTGGCCGACGCCGCTGACAAGGTGCGGCTCACCGAACAGCAGCAGCGCGAGTTCATGAACGCGTGGGCCGCGTGGGCCCAGAGGAACGAGCACGCCCTGGTCGATCCCGGTGCGCCGCTCTTCCGCAAGAAGCGGGTGACGGCCGGGGGCGTCGAGGACTTCACCGACTCGAAGACCGCGTACGCGATCGTGAAGGCCGAGACACACGACGACGCGGCACGCCTCTTCAGCGGCCACCCTCATATCGCTCTGATGCCGGGGAACTCGATCGAGGTCATCGAGTGCCCGTCCATCCTGTCCTGAGCAGCTCGGCTTCCCGCCCGACCTCCAGGACCCCTCCTGAAGGGCCCCGCTTCCACGACCGTGGCCGTGCCCGGACGCACGGGGGCGGGCGGAGACAGGAGTGATACAGAACAGATGGGAAGCCGCCGCCATCCCCACAAGCGGCAGGTACACAGCCGGAAGACGCTGAGCGGGTCCGCACCCGCCGTGAATGCCCGACCTTCCCCGCACGGAGGCGCCTTCCCATGTCAACGATCACCCGTGACCGCAGCGAGCGACCGGGCCGGAGGAGACTCCCGCGTCGCCGCGCCATGGCCGTCTCCGCCGTGGTCATGGCCGGACTCCAGGCGAGTACGGGCCTGTCCGCCGCGCGGGCAGACCGACAGCCCGCCGGAGCGAAGCTCGACTGGCACCTCTGCGCGAGCGCCGCGAAGGAGTGGCCGATCAAGGACGACACCCGCACCGAGTGCGCCGAGCTGACGGTGCCGCTGGACTACGGCAAGCCCGAGGGACGGAAGATCACACTCGCGGTGAGCCGCGTCCGGGCCTCTGACCCCACGGCACGTGCCACGCCCCTCGCGTTCGTTCTCGGCGGACCGTCGTTCTCCAACATCAGCGACCCGGCGTCGGCGACGCGACGCGGACTCGGCTCGCTCAACACCCGACACGACTTCGTCGGGCTGGATCTGCGCGGCACCGGATACAGCGACCACGTCTCCTGCGACTCCCCGCAGCTGCCCGAACCAGCGCCGACCACGCCGGAGAAGGACGTCCTGAAGGCCGCCTTCGCATCCCAGGCGGAGTTCAACACCCGCTGCGCGGCCGCCGACCCGGACTTCGTGCGGCAGCTCACCCCGGAGAACGTCGCCCGCGACATCGACCGGCTCCGGTCCGCCCTCGGATCGAGGAAGGTGAACTTCTACGGGGCCTCCTTCGGCACCGCCGTCGGGATGGCCTACCGCTCCCTGTTCGACGCCCGCACGGAACGCATGTGGCTGGACTCGGTGATGCCGCCGACCCGCCACTGGCCCACCATGGACGGCGCCACGGAGGCGGTCGGCGAAGAGGCCGTCGCGTCGTTCGTGGCCTGGCTGGCGCGGCACGACGCCACGTACCGTCTGGGCGCCGACGAGACCGGTGTCCGGCGGCGTCTCGGCACGTTGCGCAACGACCTGGACAAGGAGCCGCGCGTCAGCGGTGACACCCGCTTGGACGGAAACTGGGTGGCCGGACAGGTGGCCCGCCCCCGGGACGAATGGAGCGACGCGGCCAGGAGCCTGGTCGCGGTCCTCAAGGGCGGCGCCCCGCCGACCGAACCCACCGCCGAGGCGCCAACAGCTCGGAGACGTCCCGTGTTCGGGCTGGGCGGCCCCCGCAGCGGCCCCAACTACCTCCAGTACAACGCCGTGTTCTGCAACGCCGACGCGTCGAGCCGCGACTTCGAGGCGCTGTGGGCGGCCCGTGAGGCCCGCCGTCGGGCCGACCCCCTGACCGGTGGCACACAGTTCAGCGTCTGGTGTGCCGACTGGCCGCTCGACTCGCCAGCCGTCACACCCTCGCGGGGCGACAGCGCGCTCCAGCTGTCGGGCCACCTCTATGAAGGGGTCACCCCGTACGCATGGGCTGAACAGGCCAAGGTTGCCACCGGGGGTGCTCTGCTCACCGTGCTGGACGACGGACACGCCTCGTTGCCCTCATCGCCCTGCGCCGAGAAGGCCGTCACGTTCTTCCGCACGGGGCGCAAGGCCGAGGGCACCTGCCGCAGCGCGGCCGACTGACATCCCCGTACGCCAGATCCCCGTACGTCAACGGAGGCACTCGATGAGGTAGTCGCCGGTGTCGGGGTCCACGGTGACGCCGTGGGCCTCGCTGCCGAAGCCGGGGAAGGCGCGGTCGAAGGCTTCGAGCGAGGTGAGGTACCGCAGCAGGGGGCCTTCGGGCGCTCCGAGGGACTCGCCGGGCATGAGGACGGGGATGCCGGGCGGGGTGACGGTGACCATGGCGGCGGCGATCCGGCCGTCGGCGTCCGCGAGACGGACGCGTTCGGTGCCCTCGCGGACGAGCCGCTGGTAGCAGTGCCGGGGCGGGTGGACCGGGGTCGGCGGGTGCCGGAAGGCCTCGTCGAGGGACTGGACGAACGCGCCATCCGTGAGGTGCTGGTGCATCCGCGCGCACAGCTCACGCAGGCCCATGTCCCCGTACGTGCGGGGGTGGCGCTGGGTGAGGGCGGGCAGCACCCGGTGCAGGGGCGCGTCCTCGTCGTAGAGGGCCTTGAAGTCGATCAGGCCGTCCATGAGGGTGCCCCACTTGCCCTTGGTGATGCCCATGGAGAACAGGACGAGCGTGCTGTAGCTGTCGGTCTTCTCCACGACGATGCCGCGTCCGGCCAGGTACTCGGTCAGGATCCGCGCCGGGATTCCCCACGGCTGTGCCCCGCCGGTGGCGGTGACGCCGGGGCAGGTGAGGGTGACCTTGATCGGGTCGAGGAGGCTGTAGCCGTCGGTCAGGCCGTCGAAGCCGTGCCAGGCGGCGCCTGGTTCGAGCTGCCAGCACGACGGCTCGGAGGCGAGCAGGGAGAGCGGCGCGTCGGCAAAGGCCATGGCCTTTCCGGTGGCCGGGTCGGTGACCGTCTCGGGCTGCCAGACGCCGAAGAACCATCCGGGCCGGTCTCCGGCGGTGGCGATCCGGCGGCCCGTGCGGACGACGGCCTGCCGGAACCGGACGGCCTCGGTGATGGCCTCGTCGATCAGCCAGCGCCCCTGGGGGCCGTCCATCATGGCGGTCGCCACGTCGAGGGAGGCGATTCCGGGGTAGAACGCCGAGGTGGTGCCGTGCATCATGAACGCCTCGTTGAAGCGGTCGTGTTCCACGGGCGCCCGGGACGCGGGGCGCACGTGCACCATGGCGCACTGCGAGAGGGCGGCGAGCAGCTTGTGCGTGGAGTGGGTGGCGAACACCGTCGGCCGGTCCGGCTCCGGGAAGGTGTCCGGGCCCACGGCCATGCCGTACCGGCCCCGGTACAGCGGGTGGAACCGGGCGTAGGCGATCCACGCCTCGTCGAAGTGCAGGCGCGGCGTACTCGGGGCGAGGGCCCGCGCCGCGGCGAGGGTGTCGTAGCACAGGCCGTCATAGGTGGAGTTGGTGATGACGGCGTACTGCGGCTGCGGTGAGGCGGCGGCGTCGGCCAGCAGGTTGGCGGCGATCCGGGCCGCGACGGCCGCCGCGTCGATGGTGGCCGGGGGCAGGGGTCCGGCGAGCCCGTACCCGTTGCGGGTCGGCACGAGGTAGACCGGACGGGCCCCGGACAGGACCAGGCCGTGCAGGACGGACTTGTGGCAGTTGCGGTCGACGAGGGCGATCTCGTCGGTGGTGACGCTGTAGTGGCCGACCATGCGGTTGCACGTGGAGTCGCCGTGCAGCACGAAGTAGGTGCGCTCCGCGCCGAACACCCGGGCCGCGTTGCGCTCGGCCTCGCCGATCGGGCCGGAGTGCTCGTACAGCGACCCCAGCTCCCCGACGGAGATGGACAGGTCGGTGCGGAACAGCCGCTCCCCGTAGTAGTCGAAGAAGGCGCGTCCGGCGGCCGACTTCAGGAAGGCGACGCCGCCGGAGTGCGCGGGGGTGTGCCAGGAGTACTCGTGGGCGTCGTCGAACCGCGTGAGGGCGCTGAAGAACGGCGGCAGGACGTCGCACCGGTAGGCGGCGGCAGCGGTCGCCACCCGTCCGGCGATGAACGCGGCGGTGTCCTCCAGCGGCCAGATGTACCCGACGACGGCCTCGGCGACCCACAGCGGCAGGTGCTCCAGGTCGTGGTCGGAGCCGTCCGCCATGAGCAGGAACACCGGCAGGTCCTTGAAGCGGCGCCGGATGCGGTCCAGCACCTCGGCCCCGCCGGTGGGCAGGTCCACGCCGTCCACCGGCTCGCGGGCGCCGCCGCCGCGTCCGGGCGGACGCGGCAGGCCCCACGCCACGACCGCCGCGGCGAGACCGGCCTCGATCTGGAGCGTCGCCGTGGCGTCCCGGCTGTCACCGGCCCAGCGCAGCTCCAGACCGCGGCCCTCCAGCTCCTTGCCGATCCGGCGCATCTGCTCGGCGCTCACGCCGCTGGCCAGGGGGTTGTCGCGCAGCGCCAGCAGCACGGTGCCGTTCGTCATGGTGGCTCCTCCGCCTCGTGGAGCGTGCCCGTGTCGGCGCGGAGCAGCGGGCGTGTGGGAGCAGGCACCGCCAGCACCAGGGCTGGGTCATATGCCATTTCTCCCTGGCGCCGCGCTGTGGGCAGTACTCCTTGCGGGTGAATCACCGGAGCGTCGCCGTGCGGGGTCCGCCTTCAGGCCGCCCTCGTTCATTCGCTCCGCCGCACGGCGACGGGGCCCACACCCGCACCCCCGGGCCCCGGGCCTCAGCGGCTCAGCGGCACCGTGATCTGCTTCAGCCAGGTGCGGCGGGCGAAGTCGCGGGCCTTGATGACGACGGAGTCGCGGTGCACCTCGACCTGGAGGCCCTGGTTGAAGGTGCCTTCGACGGTGGTCTCGCCGCCCTTGCCGTCGTCGCGGAACCCGGTCTGGATGGCTCCGGTGTTCACCACGGTGAACCCGTTGAGGTTGGCGGTGCCGGGCACGACCCGGCGGACGATCCAGTCGGACAGGTCGAGGTCCCAGTGGGTGTGCCCGGAGAAGAGGAACACGTCGGGGTGGCGGCCGAGCAGGCTAAGGAGGCGGTCAGCCTGGAGGTAGTCGCTGGAGTACAGCTTGTTGCGGGTGCCGGAGACGGTGTTCGGCAGGGGGTGGTGGGTGATGACCATGACGGGCTTGCCGCGGCGCGACCAGTGCCACAGCCGGTCCTCCAGCCACGCGAACTGCGCGTCGCTCAGCCACACCTCGTCCCACAGCTTCGGGTCGTGGAAGTGCATGTACCGCTCGGTGCCCAGGCAGAGCACCGGGACGCCGCCGAAGGACGTCTCCGCGTGCACGGCGTTGCGCCCGGCGAACCGGTAGAAGCTGCGGAAGAGCGAGTCCTCGGTGGTGCCGTTGGGCCAGGTGTCCTGCGCCAGCGTGTCGGGGTCGCGCCACTTCGGTACGTAGAACTCGTGGTTGCCGATCGCCCAGGCCACGTCGCGCGGGTGGGAGTGCCGCCGGAGTTCGGTGCTGACCTGCGCGTACTCGAAGTCGTAGCCGCGCGGCGTGATGTCTCCCGCCACGGCGAGGCCCGCGCTGCGCGGGTTGACGGCCGCCATGTCGTCCAGGGCCCGGCCGAAGTCCCGCAGGTCGCCCTGGATGTCGCTGATGACGTTGAACCGTACGACGTCCCGGCCGTGCCACCGGTCGCTGGGGGCGGCGTGGGCCTGCGTCGCGACGGCGGTACTGGCCAGGGCGCCGCCGCTCGCGGCGAGGAGGGTTCTGCGGTCCATGTGTGGCTCCACGGTGAAGGTGCGGATGTGCGGGGTGTGTCGTCGGTGAACCTCACGGCTACCGGTGCCCTTCCTGTCACATGTGGTGGGCACGTACATGTATCGGGCATGAACATCTGGCGAGCCATATCGGCCACCGACGGTGCGAAACCAGCCGATGGCTGGGGTGAGTTCGCCGGTGCACACGGGGGAACGCGCGCGGACGGCTCTGCTGCGGGACGGCTCAGTCGCGGACGGCTCTGCTGCTGCGGCGGGGGGGGCTCAGCCGTCGAGCGGTCGCCACCGTGACGTCGGCAGGTCCGCCGCCCGCTGAGCGGCGGCGGCCACATGGTGTGGCGCGTACCGCCCGGAGGAGCGTTCCCATTCGCTGTCGCCACGCACCAGCGTCTGGAGGCCCCGCAGGAACCGCTCCACCGCCGTGCGCCCGGAGGGGGAGAGGACGCAGTGGAGGTCAGCGGCCCGGTCCTGCACGTCGAGGAAGCGCGTGACGCGCCGCTGGGCGAGCCGGGTCACCTCCGCGATCGCCTCGGCCCGGCTGAGGCTCCGCTCGTCCTCCAGGACGAGGACGACGTTGTTGGCCCGGTCGCCGCAGGCTTCCTCCTTCTCCAGGGAGCACAGGTCGTTGGTCAGCCCGATCAGCTCGGAGGTCAGCTGCCGCAGCTCCGTCAGGACCGGGTGGTGCCAGGCCAGGTCCGGCACCTCGAAGCCGCCCGTGCGCTCGATCAGGTCGATGACCACGTGGGCGGAGGTCGCCTGGCGTCGCCGCAGGCAGTCGCGCGCGTCCGGGGTCCGGCCGTGGTGCCGGTCGACCGACTCGGCCACCTGGGCGGCCAGGTATCCCTTCCAGCTCAGCAGCGCCCGCGCCTGCCACGCCGGGCTCGTGCCGAGGCGGCTGCGGCGCCAGAGGTCCGCGAGCGCCCGTGCGCCTGGTGACCACGAGGCCGGACGCGCAGGGGCCGGGCGGGCCAGGGCGGCGAGCAGCCCGTCGCAGATCGTCGCCGCCCTGCGCGGGTCGTGGCCGAGTGGACCGTCGAACTGGTCGTCGAACGGGGCGAAGTACCAGCCCATCAGGTCCGAGGCCAGCTGGAGCCCCTCCTCATCGGCCTCGGGGAAGAAGAAGCCAGCCAGCTCGGCCAGGCGCCAGTCGGTGAACTCGTCGGCGGTGAAGCCCCGCGCGTCCAAGAGCCCGTACTCCTCAAGCCACAGCAAGGAGCGTTCCCGCGCGCGGGGGACACGCGGGTTGCTCCGCAGCGGCCAGGGCAGCGCGACCATCAGATCCTGCGGCACGAGGGTCCCTCCGTTCTCTTCTGTACGTCCTGGTGTGGCGCTGTCACGAGATCGCTCGGCGGGCGGGGTGGCGGGCGACCAGGCGCATCCGCAGTCCCGTGGGGCTCAGCGTGGTCGTCAACGTGGTGGTGCGGGCGGGTGGCCGTCCGGGAAGGGGGACGAGCCGCCACCGGGCGGCGATGGCGGCGAGGACCAGCACGGCCTCGGTGAGGGCGAAGCGCTCCCCGACGCACTTGCGTGCGCCGGAGCCGAACGGCAGGTAGGCGTCGCGCTCAGGTGGGGCGCCCCGCCACCGTTGGGGATCGAAGCGGTCGGGTTCGTCGTACAGGTCGGGGCGCCGGTGGATGAGGTACGGGCTGTAGGCGAGCGTGGTCCCGGCCGGGAGCCGGACGCCGCCCAGGTCGGCATCGCCCACCACGGCCCGCGTGAACAGCCACCCCGGCGGATACAGCCGCAGGGTCTCGGCGACCACACGGCGGGCCACGTCCAGCCGCGGCAGGTGCTCGGCGGCGACCGCGTCCCCGGCCAGCACCCGGTCCGCCTCCTCGTGGAGGGCCCGCTCCGTCTCACCGTGTCCGGAGAGCAACCGCGCGGCGAAGGCCACGGTGCTCGCCGTCGGTTCGGTACCGGCGACGAAGAACGTGAGGACCTGATCGACCAGTTCCTCATCACTCAGCCCCGTATCGGAGGCGCCGTCGCAGTCGGTGGCGGCCACGAGGGCCGAGAGCAGGTCGCCGTGGTCGCGTCCGTCGGCCCTGCGGGCGGCGACCAGCGCGCCGACCGTGGCCCGAAGGCGCGCGTGCGCGCCTGGCGGTGGCGCCGATTGGCCGAGGTGGGTGCCCGCAGAAGCAGCGGTGGGCTGATGACGTGCCGGATGACTCCGTCGAGCACGGTGGTGAGGTCATCCACCACCCTCGCCACGCTCTTGGGCGGCAGCGCGGAGGTGAACATCGTGTCCACCGCGCTCCGGGCCGTCAGCGCCATCATCTCCCTTGGTACGTCGATGACATGGCCGTCGCGCCAGGACTCCACCGTGGCCTGGGCGTGCGCCGCCATCGCAGCCGCGTAGGCGGACAACCGCTCCGGGCGGAAGGCGGGCTGGCACAGGCGCCGCTGCCGCCGGTGCAGGCGGTGGGGCAGGTGCCGAGCCCGTTCCCGAGCACGTCACGAAGTCGCTCGTACAGCGGCCCGCCCTTGTCGAAGACGCGGTCGTCGAGGAGCATCCGCCGTGTCAGACCGGGATCGCACACCATCACCAACGGCCGCGTACCGAGCTGGAGCCGCACCAGGTCGCCGCACGCGGGCAGGGAGGCCACGAAGCGCAGGGGATCGCGGAGCAGAGCGGGCACATGCCCGAGCAGCGGCACGGCCCCTGGGGCCAGAGGAACTGACGCGGTTCCACCCATACCTGTTTCCTTCCTGTTATGCACTCTTACGCACGGCGCCACCCCTGTCGCGGTGGCGCACCTCGGCCTGGCCCTCACGCTCGCGTCCACCAAGTCGCCCTCCCAAACCAGGTGTTGTGCTGTCAGCCGACCAAGTGGGGCCGGGGAACGGTGATGCGGAAGCGGGGCACATCGAGCGAGGGCGGTGCCCATGCCCTCCCACACCGATCCGTTGCCCGAGAACACGAAGCCGGTCCGGCCGGTGGGCACTGTCTTTCCGGCCGCTGAGGCCGCTGCGGTCGCCGAGGCCGTCGCGCCCGTCGCGGCCGTCTCCAGGCCCGCGGCGAGCGCCCGCAGCCGCGCGGCGGCCACCCCCGGGCCGTCGGCGAACACCACACACCGGTGCCCCCGACCGGCCCGCCGCACCGAGCTGTACGCCACATCCGCCCACCGCGGCGCCTCAGGCCCGGACAGGAAGTCCGCCAACTCGTCGGCGGCCCGCGCCACCGCCGCCTCGCCGCGCCCCCACACCACCACCGGCACCGCGGCCGACCCGTCGGCCCCGGCCCCGGTGTCTGCGGCCTCCACGGGCTCCGGCGCGGTGACCACGACGTGGGCGTTCGCCCCACCGAACCCGAACGAGTTCACCCCCACCACCCGAGGGCCCTCCAGCCTCACCGGCTCCACGACCGGCGCGAGCCCCAGACCCGCGAAGTCGATCTCCTCGCTCAGCGGCTGACTGTGCAGCGTCCTCGGCACCGTGCCCTCGCGCAGCACCAGCAGCGCTTTCGCCAGGCCCGCGACCCCGGCCCCCGCCTCCAGGTGCCCGACGTTCGACTTCACCGACCCCACCGGCAACGGCAGGGACCGCCCCCGGCCCAGGACCGCGCCCAGCGCCGCGCACTCCACGGGATCCCCCGCCCGCGTCCCCGTCCCGTGCGCCTCCACGTACGACACGTCACGAGGGTTCACTCCTGATGCCGCGTACACCCGCTCCAGCAGCTGCCGTTGCGCCCGCGGAGAGGGCATCGACAGGCCCGCCGTCCGCCCGTCGGAGTTCGCCGCCGAGCCCGCGATCACCGCGTGGACGCGGTCGCCGTCCGCGAGCGCCGCCGCGAGCGGCTTCAGTACGAACACGCCCGCGCCCTCCGCGCGCACGAACCCGTCCGCGAGCGCCGAGAACGGGTGGCACCGCCCGGTCGGCGACAGCATCGACGCCGCCGACCCGCCCAGGTAGCCGTACGGGCTGAGGATGACGTTCACCCCACCGGCCAGCGCCACCGCGCTGCGTCCCGAGCGCACCGCCTCACACGCCTCGTGCACCGCCGTCAGCGTCGACGAGCACGCGGTGTCGATCGCGAGGGACGGCCCGTGGAGGTCGAGGAAGTACGAGATCCGGTTGGCGACGTTGCACAGGGCCGCGCCCGCCATGGTGTAGGCGTTGTACTCCTTCGGCCGCCGCATCTGGAGATCGCCGTAGTCGTGCGTGGAGATCCCGACGAACACGCCCGCGTCGGAGCCCGCCAGCGCCTCGGGGGCGATCGCCGCGTCCCCCAGGGCCTCGACCGCGCACTCCAGCACCAGCCGGTGCTGCGGGTCCACCCTCGACGTTTCCTTCGGTGACATCCCGAAGAACGCCGCGTCGAAGGACGCGACGTCCTCAAGGAAGGCGCCCGCCGTCGTGTACGTCCTGCCCGCTCGCCCGCCCGGATCACCGAACGCGCCCCGGTCGAACCGGTCCGGCGGCGTGTCCGACACCAGGTCCCGGCCCTCGATCAGCGCGGCCCACAGACCGTCCAGTGACGAGATCCCCCCGGGCAGCCGCAGACCCACCCCCACCAACGCCACCGCACCCGACGACACAGACCGCATCGAAGCCGCCTCCCAAGCTCACAAGTGCACCGAACCAGCGAAGGGCACGGCCCAGCACACGACCCTGACGGCACCGACTGGCCCGACGGTCCTGAACGAGAACTCCGCCGCGTGCGGGCGCCCCGCTTCGCCCGCCTCGGCAGGCGCGTGCGAGTCCGTGCCGGGGAGTGCCACGTGTACAGCGGCGTCGAGGCGGCTGAAGCACCCTTCACCTCCCAGTCCCCCTGCCGGGGCCGCCACTCCCCTGGAGCGGGGGCGCGTGGAGCGCCGCGAGGCAGTGAACATGACAAGGGCATGCCCCACGTCTCCGAGCCGCGCCCCCCGCTTTCGTCGCCCGCGGCCCCGCCGGTACCCCGTAGCCCGCCGGGGCTTGGCATCATCGAGGGCGGGGCCGTCTGGCGCCTCAGCGAAGGGGAGCCGCCCATGAGTTCCGCGCACACCGATTCCCGGTCCGCCCCTTCGCGTTGCCGAACGGGCCTCGCCGGGGCGGACGTTGAGGTCAGGCCGCTGCCCTGCCTGCTCCCGCTCGCGCACCATCCCGCGGCACTCCAGATCGAGGAGGAGACGCGGGCCTGGGCGCGGCGCAGCCTCGGCCGTGTCTTCGACGCCGACATCGAGGCCGCCCTGCGGCGCCGGTCGCCGAGTTGGCTCATACCGTGCTATCCCACCGCCAGCGGCGAGCGGCTGCTGCGGCTGTGGAAACTCGACCAGGTGTACTTCCTCTTCGACGACGCCTGCATGACGGGCACGGCGGGAGCCCGGACGGCAGCCGAGCACTGCCGGAAGCTGGCCGGGCAACTGCGCGGCCAGGCGGAACCCGCCACCTCGACGGACCGGTTCCTCCTCGGCCTCGTACGCGACCTGACCGACGGCATGCCACCCGGTCTGCGCACGCGGACGCTGGACGGCATGGCCACCATGCTCGCGGGCTTCGATGACCAGGTCGCCCGCACCCGCCCCGACGCCGACGCCCCACTCGACTGGGACACGGCACGGGAGATCCGCCTCCGTGCCGTGGGATCCACCTGCTACCTGCCCTGGACCGAGTACGTCACCGGGGTCGACCTGACCCTCGCCCTGGCCCGGCAGCCGCTGCTGCGGCAGACCGCCCGCCTCGCCGGACTCCAGACGCTCTATGTCAACGAGCTGTGCTCGTTCCGCGCGGAGCACTTCGCCGAGGACCACGGCAACCTCATCTGCCTGATGCTGTCGACCGGCGCGTCGTTGCAGGAGGCCTTCGACCTGGTCGCCGGGCATGCCGCCCAGGCCGAACGCGACTTCGTCGCCCTGCGGAACGCCGTTCTGACCGGCCCCTGCGACGGCGCCCCCGACGTGCGCGCCTATCTCGACGCGCTGGGACACCTCATCTCCGGCGCCACCCACTGGCAGTTCACCACCATCCGCTACCACGGCCCCGGCTTCCGCTGCTCACCCGCGACGGGGAGCACCTGGACCATGCATCCGGACCACACGGAACTGGCGGGGGCGGGCCCCTGGCCCCCTGGAGCCCTGCGACTACTGCTGACCGCTGACCGCTGATCTGAGCGGCGAGGAAATCCGTTGGGCTGTGCGGTTCGCTCCCGTCATGATCTACGAGTGGATGCCTATCTGGAGACCGAGCGCCTGGTCCTGCGGCGCTTCACCGCCGATGACGCCGACCTGCTGATCGAGCTGGACAGCGACCCGGCGGTGATGCGCTACCTCACCGGCGGTCGGCCGACCGCGCCGCAGGTCGTCCGGGAGCAGCAGCTGCCGCGCATCCTCGCTGGCTACGAGCGGTGGGACGGCGTACTGGGGCTCTTCGCCGCGCACGAGAAGGACGGCGGTGCGTTCATCGGCTGGTTCCACTGCCGCCCAGAGCCGGAGGGCCCGCTGGACGAAGTCGAGCTGGGCTACCGACTGCGACAGGCCGCATGGGGCAGGGGCTATGCGACCGAGGGTTCGCGAGCCCTGCTGGCGAAGGCGTTCACTGAGCTGGGGGTGCGCCTGGTCTGGGCCCAGACGATGTCCGTGAACCACGGTTCGCGCACCATCATGGAGAAGCTCCGGATGACACTCACGGACACCGTGCCCCTCCCCGCCGACATGGAGGCGATCGAGGGCTCCGAGCACGGCGGCGTGCGGTACGAGATCACCAAGGAGCAGTGGGAAGCAGGCAGCCCCGGCCAAGCTGGCCGCTCTGGCCGCGAGGTGGACAGTCCTGTGCGATGACCACGCTCCCGGCAGACGGGCTCCCGACCACATGCCTGATCGAAGGATAGTCACGCGACCTTCCAGGGCACCCGCTGGACCAACGCTCCAGCCCGCCGACAGGACCGCGAAGGGCCTGCGGACGCCCGGACGGCGCAGACAGCCCGGGCGGCCCGACAGCCCGGACGGGCCGGAGCGTTCCAGCGGACCAGCGGCCATCCCGGAGCCCTCATGCCAAGAGACACGTGGTTCTACCCCGCCGCTCTCGAAGGCGACCTGCTTGCCTCGCCCCTCCCTCCCGACCGGCGGGCCGAGACGCTCGGGCAGGCGTGGGAGTACAACCGTTGCATCGTCCCGCAGTTCACCAACTGGGACCGCTACATCGCCCTGGCCCGGCTGTGCGGCATCGCGGTCGTGGCCGAGGTGTTCGGGGAACTGGTGGACGTGCTCGGCGACGGGCCCGTCCTCGGCTACGACGTCGACGGCCTCCTCGACGTCGTCTTCGGCGACAGCGCCGTACGCGAGGACATGGGCCGGGAGTACCGGGCCTCCCTGCTCATCTCGACGGAGAAGGCGTCCGGACGCCGTGACACCGAACTCATGCGGCGCTACGCCGACGCCCTGGCGCACGCGCCCCAGGACTGGTTCCGGCTGCGCGATTGCGATGGGATGTTCCGGTTCTACATCGCCGCCACCATCGCCAATCGCCTGCAACGACGACGACGCCTGGCTCACCGAGGACGAGAACCGCCTGATCGCCGAGATCAGCGACGCCCTGTACGACGCCGTCGCCTTCCACAAGCACCGCGCTGAGGGCGAGATCCACAACACCTACGCCTACGCCGGACGGGAGGTGCGGATCCGCGCCTACCGCGCCTACCGCGAGGCGCTGTGGGCGCTGGACACCCACTGGGCCCGCTCCACGGCTTGTCGGTGCGCGCTCAGCTTCGCCCGGGTGGTGGGTGGGCCGATCCATCTGATGATGCGCCGGTACCGCTTCGTGGAGGACGGCCTCACGGTCGGCACTCCGGAGACCGCCGACCTGATCGCGCAGGTACGCAGGAACACCAAGCTGTGGTACCGCATCGACGCGGACACCCCTGCGCCGGTGGAGAAGGAGCGCTACGCGGCCGTCCTGCGGCAGGCGGACCGTGTCCTGTTCCCCGGGATGGCCGAGCTGCTCAACCGCCCCGAGCGGGACAAGTGCCCGGACTGCCGCCGCCGGACGTCCTACGGGGCCGAGGGCGCCGAGGAGTTCGGCGGCGTGGACCTCTGCCCCGGCTGTCGTGCCCGGTGGCACGGGCATCTGCTGTCCATCCCCGGCCGCACGGCACGGGCCCTCGCCGCAGGACCCGGCCGGGGCTCGACGGCCTGACCAGGGCCACCGGTCCTGAAGCCTGGCGGGAGGACGGGCCCCCGGGGCTCACGCCCCCACGCGAGAGCGCGCACCGACGGGCCACGGGCACACACTCGCGCGCGTCGACACCGTCCGGCCCGCCGGATCGAGGAGCAGGGTGACGAGGCACGGGCGGGCCGTCAGGCCGGTGAGGTACGGGGCCAGCTTCAGCAGCCCCCGCGGGTGGCCGGGGAACAGGGTGCGGGCGGTCACGAACAGCGCCAGTTCCAGGGGGCCCTCGGCGGTCCAGGCCACGCTGAGGCCGAGGCGGCGCCCCGCCAGCCGCCGCACCCCGTCGGGCAGGCCCGTCTCCAGCCCGCGCAGCGCCTCGGCGTGACCGGTCACATGGAGGAAGGGAAGCAGGTCATCGAGTCCCGTGGCGGGCAGCCGCAGATACAACTCGGTGCGCTGCCGGGCGGGTTCCACACCGAGCATCCGGGGGACCGTGCCGTACGGCAGCCGTGCCAGCCCGGACGCGACCCGCCCCGGCAGCGGCAGGCCGGGCGGCAGTCCCGGCAGAGGACCGCCGGGGTGGCCGGTGACCGCGGCCGGTGAGGCGCCGGACGGCCGTGGGGAGGGACCGTCGCCCCAGGGGGCGGCCGCAGCGGGAGCCGTGCGCTCGGCGGTGAGTTCCGCGTACGCCTTGAGGCGGTCGCCGCGGCCCGCGATCCAGGCGCCGAACCGCAGGGCCCGCCCGGCCTGGTGGGCGACGAGCGCCTGCCGGGTGGCGGGCGGGAGCGGGGACCCGGCGCTGTCGAGCAGGCGCAGCGCCCGGTCGAGCCGGGCGGACTCCGGTAGTTCAGGGCCCGCCACCTCGGCGGCCCACTGCCATGTGCGGTCGGGCCGTACGGTCACCTCCACGGGGAAGCCCGACGGGGTGAGGCGGCTCCAGACAGCGGCCACCTGCGGCCATGCGCTCGCCTCCAGGCGGGCCACCGCCTCGTCCAGCGCCGGGGGCAGCCGGTGCACCGGCAGCCGTGCCGGGCGGGACGTGCTGGTCCCGGCGCCCACCAGCGGGGCGACCAGCGACCGTACGGCGGCACGGATGCCCGGGGCGCCGACGTCGGGCGGGGTCATGCCACGCCGATCCCGATGATGGTCTCCTCGCCGTCCACCGGCGCGTGCTGGACGAGGCGGCCGTCGGCGGTGACGACGGTGACCCGGTGCCGGAAGGTGCGGCGGGCCGGGTCGAGCAGCGCCAGGCGCAGGGTCACCGGGGTGGTCGCGGTGCCCGGGATGTCGATCCGCTCCGTCCGGTCGTAGGAATGGGCCGGGTCGTGGTACTCGACGTCGAGGAAGGCCTCCCGGACCTCGCCCGGCCCGAAGAGCGGCACGGCCCGGATGTCCAGCGCGTCGGTGAAGGGGTCGTCCACGGGCAGGAACGAGGCCTCGCCGGTGAACGGGGCGCTGGTGCGGGAGGTGCCGTTCCTGAGGTGGTGGGTGAACCGCGCGGTCCAGGCGCGCTTCGCCGGGTCGCTCAGCCGCAGCCGCCACAGCTGCGTCTCTCCGCCCGGGACCACCCGCAGGGTGTCGGTGCGGGCGAAGGACGCCCCGTCGTCGTAGTCCAGTCGTACGTCGATGGCCTCCACGATCCCGGCGTCGATCCGGCCCGGGAACACCCGCAGCGTCAGGAACCCCAGGTCGTCGCCCGGGTCCACGGTCAGCGTCCGGTCCAGGCTGGCCCGTGGCGGCAGCTCGTAGGCCAGCTTCTCGCCGACCCAGCCCGAGCCCGCGTCGAAGTGGTACTGCACGCCGACCCGGAAGCCGAGTTCGTAGGAGGCGTCGAGGAACGTCTCGAACCGTTTCGGACCCCGGTCGTGCGCGGTCAGGCGGAACTCCTCGTGCCGGTGGTGAGCCGCGTCGGCGGGATCGCCGTAGTCGAGGGACACCTCCGCGGAGGACAGTCCGACGCGCTCGAAGTCGGCCAGCGAGACGACGTCGACGGACAGCTTGCGGAAGAACGGGTCGTCCAGGTCAACGTCGATGACGTGGCTGCTCTTGTCGGGCAGTTGGTCGAGCAGCAGGCCGATGAACCCCTGCGGCGCGTAGGTGCGCTGCACGGCCTTCTTCCGGTCGTAGACCAGCTTGAGCGTCTTGCGCTCCTCCTGGCGGACGAACCGCAGCCGGAACGACACCAGCGCCGGAGTGGCACCGCTCTGCGGGTCGGTGGGTGTGGTCGGGTTGGTGGGCGGCGTCGTCGGATTCGTGGGCGTGGTGGGCTCGGTCGGTGGGGTGGTCGGGCGGGGCTCGCGGGAGAGCGTGGCCTCAAGGGAGACGGCCTGGCCCGGCGCGGCCACCAGGCCCGTGATCTCGGCGACCCGGTCCTGGACCCGCTCCTCCTCCGGCTTGACCCGGCCTTCGGCCCGCGCCCGGCTGAAGCCCGCGGCCTGCGCCGCCGTGATCGCCGCCCGGTTGGCGATGATGCCCTTGGCGACGGCCAGACGGCGTTCGGACAGCCGCTGGTTGAGCGCGACGACGTTCGGCGCGTCGTTCCCTTCGTAGCTGGCGTACGCGCTGACCGTCACCTCCTTCGCCCCGGACAGCCGGTCGAGCCAGGCGCGCAGGGCGGCCGCTCCGCCCGGCGGAGGGGTGTGACCGGGCGCGGCGCTCTGACTGAACCCGGGGTCGGGCGGGAGCGGCGAGTTGAGCAGGTACGAGGAGTAGACGGGGTTCGAGGGGGAGGGGGAGAAGCCCTGCTCGTGCGGCTGGTCGAAGGTGAAGTGCAGCCTGAACGTCTCGGTCACCGGGGCCGGGGCAGGCCAGCGGACGGTGACGGGATGCGTGGTGCCCGGCTGCACGTCCACGGTGACGTTCCCGTTGGCGTCGGCGCCGCGCGGCTGGCCGT
This sequence comes from Streptomyces sp. G45, assembly GCF_049542095.1. Taxonomy (NCBI): domain Bacteria; kingdom Bacillati; phylum Actinomycetota; class Actinomycetes; order Kitasatosporales; family Streptomycetaceae; genus Streptomyces; species Streptomyces sp. G45. The sequence continues at coordinate 8,994,369 of NZ_JBMUZU010000001.1, forward strand.
CGACGGTCACCACCGCGCCCGCCGGGCCCTGCACACGCAGTGTCTCGGTGGTCCCGGTGGCCGCCGGGGTGTGGGTCAGTCCGTGGCCGGGAGGCAGGGGAGTGGGGCTGGTCGTGGTGGTGACCAGCTTGGCGGCGGGCAGGGGGCCGGGCGTGCCGCCGCCCGCCGGGGTCCCGGTGCCCGCGCCGGTCCCGCCCCCGGTCCCCGTGCCGGTCCCGCCCCCGGTCCCCGTGCCCGCCCCGCCGCTGGGCGTACCGCCCCGGAGCTTCTTCAGCCGCTCCAGGACCGCGCCCAGCCCCTCCGGCGGATCGGCGCCCTTGAGCTTGCCCAGGTCCAGCGACGGCTCGAACCACTTCGAGAGCAGCTCGCTCTTGAAGAAGTCCAGGGCCCACTTCTCCTTCTCCTGGCGGTCCTGCGCGCTGTCGTAGTCGATCACGTTGATCTTGATGGCGCCGTCCTGTACGAGCTTCTCGAACCCGGCGTCGATACCGGCCCGCAGCCAGTAGATCTGCGCCTCGAGACCGGCGGAGAACTGCGTGTACACGCGCTCGAAGTCGGCGGTGATCTCCACGTGCAGGTCGGGGGTGAGCGCCGAGTACTGGAGCTCGTAGATCACGCCGACCGGGGTGGTGCCCTTCTCGAAGGCCTGCTTGAGGACGGTGGCGCCCTGCTCGGACAGCGCAAGGGAGAACATCGCCGTCTGGTCACCCACCAGGGACGGCTTGGTCGCCCCGAGGATCGTCGTGACGGGGACGAAGGCGCCGGGCGGGGGCTCGGCGGTGGTCCCGCCGGGTCCGGAGAGGTTGAGCGCGACGCAGCGCACGGTACCGGTGTCCACGGGAGCCGGGGCCAGCTTCGGCTCGGCGCCGCGGATCAGACCGGCCGCCCGCGCGAGGATCCGCGCCCGGGTGGCGGCGGGCAGCGTCACCACCGACTGGAACATCAGGAACCCGCCGCCGGTGATCCCGGCGTCGCCCACGGCGGGCCGATAGCGGATGAACGTGAACGCGGGCGAACCGTCCGGCCGGGTGCCCAGGGAGACCCTGGAGGGCAGATACCAGAACTGGGCGGGGTCGGCGGAGTCCCGCAGAACCTGGACGCCGTCCTCCTCGAACGTGTCGGAGCCGAGTTGCAGCACGGGGGCCTCCCGGGTCAGGTGGTCGCGGGGACGGTCACCGCGTCGTCGTCGAAACGGGACCAGTCCTGCTCTTCGGAGAGACCGTTGCGGAAGAACCTGCGGACCTTCAGGTCGTAGGAGTCCCGCGCCGGGTCGACGAAGTCGAACTCGAACACGCCGGTGGAGCCGGGGCCGGTGAAGTCGAAGGCGTCGGCGAACGAGAGACCGGCGACCGGGTCCTGCGCCCGCGCCTCGACGCGGATGCGCTCCAGCCCCTTGGCGGCGAAGTCGCCCGGCGAGCGCAGGGTCACCGCGCGATGGCCGCGCAGGTCCGCACGGACGAAGACGCGCGGCCGCAGCGTCGTCGACCACGGCCCCTCGAACACGGTGGAGTCACGCATCAGCAGCGTCATCCGGTACCGGACCAGGGCGGCCCGCGGATCGACCCGGTCCACGACGAACGGCCGGATGACCGGGGTGTCCGCGTCGATCTCCACGGTGTCCTCGGCGTGGACGCCGTGCGCCGCGTCGTCGTAGGCGAAGTCCACCCACGCCCGCTCCACCTGGGTGAAGTCCAGGGCCGACACGACCGTCACCCTCAGCCGCGCCGGGAACGGGTCGGCGACGTCCAGCTGGGGCGCGGCCAGCGGCGCCGACGGCAGGACGTGGTCACGCTGGTCCGCGCCCCGGTAGGTGACCTCGGCGAGCACCGGGCCCGCGGGCGCGCCCACGAGGAACCTGTGCCAGGTGGCGTCCGGGCGCTGCGCGCTCAGCCGCACCACGTCGTCCTGCCGGATCCGGTGCTCCGGGTCGTCGTAGCGCAGCCGCACGTCGACGTACGGGTACCGGTCGAAGGGGAAGCCGGGCCGGGTCAGCAGGGGGATGGGCTCCTGGGCGAACAGGTCCCGCGGCTCGATGGCCACCGTGTCGCCAAGGACCCGGACCGGCTGCGACGACAGCCTGCCGGGCCGCTCCCCGTCGTCCGAGGGCACCAGGTCCACGGTGAACGTGAGGTCCACCGGCTGGACCATCGCCCCGCCGGACAGCGCGGAGGGCCAGCTCATCTCACCCTCGGTGTGCTGGGCGTCCAGGCGCACCGTCTTGACGGTGCCGCCGTACGTCGCGGACGCGGTCAGGGAGCGTACGGGGTCGTGGACGAAGTCGGCCTGGGAGACGACCTTCAGGCGGCGCCGCTTGAACCAGGGGTCGTCGGCGTCGACGCTGATGATCAGCCGGTCCGGGTCGAGCCCCGCGCCGAACTCCCGGAACAGACCACTGAGATGGCCCTGCGGATAGATGGTGCGGCGCACCGTCGTCCGCTCCGACAGGTCCACGTCGAGCCGTTTGCGGTCCACTCGGCTGTAGTGCGTGCGCCGGTAGGTGAACGCGCCCGACGGAGTGCTCCTGCTCGGGGCGAACGCGCCGACCACCTCGCGGGCCCGGTCCCACCCGTCGGGCTCCTCGCGCAGCGGCGCGAGCGAACTCTCGAAGAACGCGTCGGTGATCATGTCGCGGGCGCGGGCGGCGGCCGCGTCGCGGCGCTGCGCGAACGTGCCGGTCTCGTCGTCCTCCGGTACGAACGTGTCGACCTCGTAGACGATCGCGCGCTCCTCCTCCAGGCGCTCCATCACGTCCTGGATCCGCACGGAGTCGAACAGGCCCTCGTGACCGAACGACGTGTCCAGGATGTCCTGCACCCGGTCCCAGTCGATGGCGAGCTTGACGTGGTAGGCCGGGCGCAGCGCCAGGTAGTCGAGGCTGTACACGACCCCGATGGGGGACAGCTCACCGCGCATGGCCCGGTCCAGGACGGTGGTGCCGCGCTCGTCCAGCTCGACGGAGAACGCCGCCCTGTTGTCCCCGTACAGCGAGGGCTTGGCGGCGTGCCGGGCGGTGCGTACGAAGACCGGGTCGCCGTCCGCCTCGCCGCCGCCCGCGTCGTCGTGGCCGAACAGCATCAGCGACACCGATCCGTCGATGACCGGCAGCGGTGACACCAGCGGGGTCGCCGACAGACCGGCGAGGCTCTTCAACGCGGCCGTCACGTCGGCCAGTTCGGCCGGGGTCAGGCCCAGATGCACATCGAAGTCGGCGAAGCCGCCGCTGAAGGTCTCCGAGCGGAACTTGACCAGCTGGAACGACGGCACCTCGACGGCGCCGTCCACGCGGGTCACGAAGCGCGGCGCCAGCGGCATGCAGTAGAACTGCCGGGGGTCGGCGTGGTCACCGAGGATCAGTGTGTCGTCGATCCGGTAGTACGGGGGCTTCTCCTGGAGCATGGCCGCGGCCCTCTCACGTGGGGTTCTCGAGGATGAGGACCTCGTCGGTACCGGTGCCCTGGCTGTGGTGCGGGGCGCCGCCGTCGAGCGGGAAGAGGTCGGCCTGCCAGTCGTACTGCTTCCGCGTCCGGTCCAGGACGACCCGTTCATACGTCCTCTCCGCGTCGCCTTTGCGGAAGACGAAGGTCTGCGTGTCGTCGATCTGGTTGGCGGGGTCCGTGTAGTGGAGCGTCACCTTCGCCAACTTGACGGCCGTCCAGTCGACGAGGTCGGGCACCACGGTGACCGTCAGGGTGTCCGACGCGGGGCCCACGAGCAGCAGGGAACCGGTGAGGGTCTGCTCGCCGGAGTCCTTGTCGCTGCCGTCGCGGAACGTGGTGACGGTCCGCCAGGTGACCTTCCCGCCCCGCTCGTCGATCACCGGGAACCGCCAGTCCAGGAACCGCTTGTCCTTGGACAGCGCGACCGACTCGGTCTGCCGGTAGCCGTTGACCTCGTCGTCGTAGGACAGGTCGAGGAAGATGGTGTCCACCGACCGCTCGAAGTCGCCGCGGGTGCGCACCTGGACGGTCCGGTTGGCGGAGAACGGGTCGTCCACGTAGAAGCGCTGGCCGGTCAGGCCGCTGAGGGTCCTGACGAACTCGCGGCCGTCCTGCATGAAGTACTTCACCGATCCGCCGTACGGCTGGACGGGTTCGAGCAGCACCTCCTTGACGGCGAGCTTGGTCGTCTGCGCGTCGATCTGGAACCGCTGGACCAGCGGCGTGCCGTTCACCGCCGGGTGCTCCAGGGTCAGTACGGCCCGCTTGACCTGGTCGAAGTTCATGTCGCCGAGTTCGACGTCGACCAGCCAGAGCCCCAGTTCGTCGATGTTGATGATCAGGTCGGTGGTGGTGTCGGTGATCCAGGGGGAGGTGAACGTGCGGCTCTCGCCGACGTAGTTGACCACGTACTGGTACCGGAACTCGGACGATCCGCCGTCGATGAACGCCGTGAACTTGCCCACGTCCTCGGGGCTCCGGAACGTGAACGTCTGGACGCCGTGCCGCGCGGTGTGCGGCGGGTAGTCGATCTTCACGTCGACGCTGAAGATCGGCAGCTCCGCGAAGTCGGCGTTGACCAGGATGTTCAGGTTGAGCTGGCGGAAGAACGGGTCGTCGGTGTCCACCTCCTGCCGGTACTGCGACCAGTCGTAGCCCTGGCTGGGCAGCGACTGCATATTGCCCTGCGGATACACGTCGATGCCGAACACCTGGTTCCGGCTGACCACGATCCGCACGTCGGCGATCTTGTTGGTGGTGACCGAGCGGTGGATGTTCTCGAAGTCCTCGTCGCGGATCTTGGAGAAGTCCCGGTTCTCCGGCGGGATCGTCTCCAGCAGGTTCCGCTTCACCGCGTCGTCGAGCTGCTGACCGACCGAGGCCTCCAGCGCGGTCACCATCTTGGCGACCTCCGGGTCGCTGGTCTCCAGCGCGCCGGGGTCGGTGCGCACGAGACGGGACTCGGAGTTCACGAACAGCTCGGACACCGTCTCGCTGAAGTCGTCCTCGGACCAGAAGTTCTCCTCGAAGTCCACGTCCTGGACGAAGCTGTAGAACTTCTGGGCGGTCCAGGTGCCGGTCACCGTGATCGGCGGCATCCGCCCGGCGAAGTGCAGGTGGTACACGACGCGGACGCCTCCGGCGCCCTGGCCGCTCATCGCCGCCTCGAAGACGGGCACACCCAGCTGGCTCAGCTCGGCGGAGATCGCCACGACGTTGTTGCCGTACATCGACGGCGTCCCCGCGTGGTTGACCTTCTGTACGAGCGCCCCGCTGCCCGCCAGGATCTCCACCACGACGTCCGCCTTGGTCACCGCGGGTTTGGAGAGCGTGACCTGGTCGGGCGGGACCGGTGGGGCGCCGGGTCCGCGCCGCGCGGTGACGTGCTGGGCGAACCGCACCCGGACGGCCTGGGTCTGCTCCGGCGTGAGGGACAGCTCGACGTCCATGAAGACCAGTCCGGCGCCGACGTCGCCGCCTGGCATCGGTCTCGTGGTGCGGTACTTGAGGAACTTGAACACCGCCTTGCCGCCCGTGTCCTTGCGCAGCACCACGTTCTTCGGCAGGACGTAGCCCAGCGTGTCGTCGGTGTCGTCGAGGTAGACGGTGGCCTCGGGGAGGTCAAGGGCTCCGAGGAACTGCAGCATGTCGATCTCCTCAGCTGTGGGGGGTGTCGATGAGTTCGGCGATGTCACGGGTCCGCCGCACGGGCCGCCCGGCGACGGTCAGTTCGGCGACGAGCGCCATCCACCCCGCCGTCCCGCCCAGGGCGGCCCGTGCCGCGTCCCGGCGGTCGCCGTCGAGCGACGCGGACAGGGCGGTGGTCCAGGGCGGGACGCCCGAGCTGGTGCCTTCGGCGACGGCCACCCAGACGCCGTCCGGTGACTTCGTCTCGACGGCGACCCGGGTGACCCGCACCTGGGCCGGGTGGATGTCGGCGCCGGGCCCGAGGCCGCGCCGGACCGCGTCCCGCCGCCCGTCCGGCAGGTCGATGCGGCTGGTGAGCTGAAGGAAGGCCACCGGGCCCGCGTCGAGGAGACTGACGGCGTCCGGGCTGTCCAGGAACGGCCCGGGCGGTACGTAGGTCCAGCTGCCCGGCCGCTCGGGGTCGGGCCGCAGCTCGACGCCGTCCACGACGACCGGCGGGTCGACGTCGATGACGAGGAAGTCCCGGGGAGCCACCGGGGCGGACCAGTCCCCGGAGCCGGTCCGCCAGACCACGCCCGGCTGGAACGGCGAGGTCGCCACCCAGCGGATGTCCGCCTGGGGCCGGTCGGCGTCGAGGCGCACGGTCCGCGGCTCGGCCTCCTCGTCGCCCTCCGGTCGCCACTGGACGGTCAGCGGGCCGCTCACCGGCGCGTGCCGCAGCCGGGCCAGATGGGTGCCGAAGCCGGGGAGCGCGGCCGGGTCCAGCTCGATCCGCCGCCGGTCCACCGGCACCTCGACCGGCAGGCCGGGGCCGAGCGGCCGGACCGCGATCGTCGCCGGGGGGTCGGCTTCGGTGACCGGGACGGCGAGCGCCGGGGTCGCCGCGTCCACCCGCCCGAGGGTGACGCCAGCGGCCGTGCGCACCTCGGCGACGGCCAGCGCGGTGAGCGCGCGGGTGGCGCGGACCACGGCCAGCGGGACGGGGAACGCGTCGGGGGTAAGCGTCAGCAGGGTGGTGTCCGCGGGCCGCCAGGGGCCCTCCAGTTCGCCGGTGCCGTCGAGGACGGCCCGCAGGCGCACCTCACCCCTGAGCCGCTCCCCGGGCGCGAGGGTGATCCGTGTGGACGCCACGCCGCCGGGCGCGGTCAGCGGCACGCTCGCGGTGACCTCCTGCGGTCGCGCTGCGGTCGGCGGGACCCGGAGGTCGGCGAGGAGCAGGGCGAGTCCCGCCACCGGGGCGGGCAGGTTGGCGGCGAGGGTCACCGTGGTCCGGCCGGTGGGCAGCGGGGGTGCGTCGACCTCGCGGACGTGCCGCCCGGCGTCGCCGGCGGCCAGCGCGCGGGCCGCCGCGTCCAGGTCGAGGGCGAGGACCCGGTCCACGTCGACCGCCGCGGGCTCGGCCAGGTCCACGGTGAGCGTCGCCGCCGGGACCTGGTCCAGGAGGCGGTGCAGGGGCGCGGCGACCGGCTCGGGCCGCGACACGGCGGGCCGCAGCCGCAGGGCGAGCGCGGTGGCCCGGTCCGGCTGCGAGGGGGTACCGAACGCGGCCTCGTCGAGGGCGGTGGCGAGCGCGTCGAAGGGGACCGCGGCGGCCGGGCCGAAGCGCCGTGCCAGCGTGGCAAGCAGTGCCCGCGGATCGACGGTGGCCCGCAGCGGCAGCGTCGGCGCCACGGCCCGGAAGGTGAGCCGCAGCACCGCGTCCACCGGCACCGTGCCCGCACGCACCAGGCGCGCGGCCAACACCGCGGAGTCGGCGGGGAGTTCGGCGACGACACGCGTCGTGGTCAGGCTGTCCGGGCCCAGGGTGACGGGCGGGGCGAGCGCAGCGCCGGGGGAGCCGAACCTGGCGGTCACCTCCAGGACGCCGCGCAGCGGCTCGGCCGCTGACAGCAGCAGGGGCGTCGCGCTCGTGGCGGCGGCCTCACCGGCTTCGGTCAGGGGGGCCTCGACGGCGAACCCGGCTTCGATCCGGCCGCCGACCGCGGGGCCCTCGCGCAGGAGGGTGACCAGCAGGGCGACACCGCCCTCCGGCAGCGGCTCCAGGGTGAGGGCGCGGGGCAGGACCACGCCGAGGCCGAGCCGGTCTCGTGCCTGGAAGGCGGCGCCCGGCAGGACGTCGAGCGGCCGTCCGAGGTCCGGCAGATCGGTGAGGGCGGTCATGGCGTCGGCACCGACCGCACGGGGACGAGGATGGTCGCCGACGTCTGCCGCCAGGGGCTCTCTCCGATGCCGCCGCTCTGCCACCAGGTCTCGGTGCGGTAGCGCAGCGGGGGCACCGGCACGCCGGTCAGCAGCGGTTGGATCGGCGTGCGCACGGTGGTCGCCGCGGACAGCTCCGACTCGGTCAGCCGAACCGTGCCGCCGTTCTCCACGATCACCACGAACGCGGTCACCCGGTCCGCGGGCCGGTCCGCGGCGGTGAACATCGACGCCACCGCCTCCACTTGAATCCTGCGGGTGAGCTGCGGGTCGGCGGTGCGGTCGAAGACCCGGTCCCACACGGCCTGCCGGTCGGGTTCGGTCACCACGCCGCTCTGGTCGAGGACGAGCCGGTCGGGGCCGCCCGCGGGCAGCGTCTCGCCGGGCACCAGCGCGATCTCCGCCTGCTCGCCGGGGGCGAGCCTGCGCCCGCCCGCCAACCCGTCGATACGCAGCGGGACTTCTCGCTCACCGATGACGGCGCTCGCGCTGAGCCGGTCGATCCGGGCCGGGCTCTCGGTGCCGTTGGCGAGGGTGCCGGTGATGCGGTCCGGCCGCACGTCACCCAGGGTGAGGGTGAGGGCGTCGCCGACCATCGTCTCCAGACGCAGCTCCAGGGGAATGTCCTCGGGCTGGTCGCCGCCCGCGCCGATGCGCACCTCGCCGCGCAGCAGACTGAGCGAGGAGCCGAGCAGCGCTTCGTAGACGAGCCGGAAGTCGTCGTACTTCAGCGTCTCGGCGTGCGTCACGCCGAGTTCCAGGTCGATCAGCGCTCCGGGCCGGTAGGTGAGCGCCGAGGGCGCGGCGCCGCCTTCGGGCAGGGCGAGCCGGAGGACCGGCTGTGCCTCCGACAGCACCTCCAGCCGGACCGGCGCGGTCGCCCCGTCGGTCCTGGCGCGTTCCTCCAGGGCCGGTCGTGCCTGTTCCAGCCGACGCGGGTCGGTCACGGCGCGGGCGAAGAACTCCGCCGTGATCCGGATGTCCGCCTCGCTCTCGGCGTCGGCGGCCCGCACCCGCAGGGCGGGCCCGGTGGGGGTCCGGGCCAGCAGGAAGCGGTCGGGCACGAAGAAGAACTGCTCGGGGCGGACCGGGTCCTGCCAGTACGGGTGTCCGCGGCCGTTGAAGGAGATCCGCAGCCGCCGCATCGGGGAGACCGGGCCCGCCGCGCCGCCGAGCCGCTCCAACTGGGCGGCGGAGAGCACCAGGGGGATCGGCGGCGAGGTCCAGTCGAGCCGCAGGACCTGCTCCAGGTAGTAGTACTCGGCGGCGTGCTCGTCCCGGTAGTCGGTGGGCACGCCGACGGCGATCCTGCGGATGACCACCAGGTTCACGTTGGACTGCCGCGACGACATGGCGGCCAGGAGCTGTTCGCGCAGCCCCGGCGCGCTGAGGGGCATCTCGGCGACCACGGCCGGGCCGTCCCAGGTGACCTTGGTGAACTCCAGCTCGTGCGTCATCTCGCCGCCGCCCCCGGTCACCGGCAGGCGGTAGGTGAAGGCGACGACGATGGAGTGCGGCAGCGCGCCGACGCCGGGTCCCGCGACGGGCGAAGGCGTGGTCATCAGCGTCACCAGCAGGGTGTCCACGCCGTCGCGGTCGGTGATGGTGATCCGGGGCTCCTCGACCCCGCCGACGCGGTCGTAGACGAGCATGTAGCGGGGCAGGGCCCACCTGGTCGAGGCGTCGGCGCTCTCGAAGATGTCGGTGTCGGTGGGGTTCGCGTTCGGCGCGACCGGCACCGTCAGGTCGGCCCGGCGCACATACGGGAACGGTTCGAACTGGAGGTCCGGATCCCAGTCCCCTCTCTTGATCCTGGGTCCGGCCCAGATGGGGAGCGGGTTCCTCGGCACGATCAGCGGGCGCGGCGGCACCAGTGGGGGCTCGGGGCGGCGCAGGCGGGTCCGGAAGACATCACGGAACCGCGACCCGCCCGGCGGGCCCACGAACTCGTCGCTCACGTCCACCACACCTTCGTCCCACGGGGAGATCCGCGCGCGAAGAGGTCAGCGCGCGAGGGGATCTGCCCGCGAGGGGATCTGCTGCGCCGGTTCGAGGAAGTCCGACGTACGGAAGATCAGAGGAAGTCCGACTTGCGGAGGTTTGAAGCCATCTATCAACATACATGGCTCTGGTGTGGGGTGCCTGGCGTCGCGGTGAGGAAGACCCTGATAGGTGAACTGGCCCTCTCGGCGGAGACGGACGGCGCGCACCGGGGCCCGGTGCCGTACGAGGGTGCCGAGGGGGGCGGCAGGCGCTGACGGGGCCGAGAGCTGCCCGAGGGGCGGGATGCCGTCGGCCCCGTCCGCGTATGCCTGGTGGGCGAGTTCAGGCGGAGGCGGCGGGAGGCGGTGTGGCCGCGTGGCCCTCGGCCAGCGTGAGGGCCACGTCGACGATCATGTCCTCCTGGCCGCCGACCAGGCCCCGTCGGCCGCACTCCACCAGGAGGGCGCGGACGTCGACGCCGTAGCGGTCGGAGGCGATCTCCGCGTGGCGCAGGAAGGAGGAGTAGACCCCGGCGTAGCCCAGCGTGAGGGTTTCGCGGTCCACGCGCACCGGGCGGTCCTGGAGCGGGCGGATCAGGTCGTCGGCGGCGTCCTGCAACTGGAAGAGGTCGCAACCGTGCTGGAAGCCCGAGAGGTCCGCCACCGCGATGAACGCCTCCAGGGGGCAGTTGCCCGCGCCCGCGCCGTGGCCCGCGAGGGACGCGTCGACGCGGCGCACCCCGTGCTCCACGGCGACGACGCTGTTGGCCACCGCCAGCGACAGGTTCTCGTGGGCGTGGATGCCGATCTCGGTGGCGTCGTCCAGGACGTCGCGGTAGGCCCGGACCCGGTCGGCGACGCCGTTCATGGTCAGTCGGCCCCCGGAGTCGGTGACGTAGACGCAGTGCGCGCCGTAGGACTCCATCAGTCGTGCCTGCTCGGCGAGTTGGGCCGGTTCGGCGCGGTGGGAGAGCATCAGGAAGCCGGACACGTCCATGCCCAGTTCGCGGGCCGCGGCGATGTGCTGCGCGGAGATGTCCGCCTCGGTGCAGTGCGTGGCCACCCGGACCGAGCGCACCCCCAGGTCGTAGGCGGTCCGCAGGTCGCCGATAGTGCCCACGCCCGGCAGCAGCAGAGTGGTCAGCCGCGCCCGTTCGAGCACGGAGGCCGCCGCCTCGATCCACGCCCAGTCGGTGTGGGAGCCGGGGCCGTAGGTGAGCGAGCCGCCCGCGAGGCCGTCGCCGTGGGCGACCTCGATGGCATCGACACCGGCGGCGTCCAGCGCCCGTACGATCCGCCGCACGTCCGCCGGGGTGATGCGGTGCCGGACGGCGTGCATCCCGTCCCGCAGGGTCACGTCCTGCACGAAGATATCGCCGCTCATGCCGTCACCTCACAGGTACCGGCCGCGCGGGCCGCGATCCGCTCGGCCACTCTGAGCGCGGCCGAGGTCATGATGTCGAGGTTGCCCGCGTAGGCGGGCAGGTAGTGGGCCGCGCCCTCGACCTCCAGGAACACGGACACCTGGTGGGTCGGCCGGTCGGCCGTGGCCTCGGGCAGCAGGGTCCGCACCGGCTGGTCATCGGGGACCGGGGCGATCTGGACCCGCTGCTTGAGCCGGTAGCCGGGGACGTAGGCCGCGACCTCGGCCACCATCGCGGCGACGCTCTCGTGGATCTCGGCGTGCCGGGCGGGGTCGGGGGCCGTCACCAGGCAGAGCACGGTGTCCCGCATGATCAGCGGTGGCTCCGCCGGGTTGAGGACGATGATCGCCTTGCCGCGGTCCGCACCGCCCACGTCGACCAGCGCACGGGACGTGGTCTCGGTGAACTCGTCGATGTTGGCGCGGGTGCCCGGGCCCGCCGACTTGGAGGCGATCGACGCGACGATCTCCGCGTAGCGGACCGGGACCACCCGGGAGATCGCGGCCACCACCGGGATGGTGGCCTGGCCGCCGCAGGTGACCATGTTCACGTTCGGCGCTTCCAGGTGCTCCTCCAGGTTGACCGCCGGGACGACGTACGGGCCGATCGCCGCCGGGGTCAGGTCGATCAGCCGCTTGCCCAGCGGTGTCAGCTTCGCCGCGCTGGCCCGGTGGGCCCCGGCCGAGGTGGCGTCGAAGACGATGCCGATCTCGTCGAAGCCGGGCAGGGCGATCAGTCCGTCCACGCCCTCGTGCGTGGTGGTCACGCCCAGGCGCCCGGCGCGGGCCAGGCCGTCGGACGCGGGATCGATGCCGACCAGGGCGCCCATCTCCAGGTGTTCCGCGGTGCGCAGCACCTTGACCATGAGGTCGGTGCCGATGTTGCCCGAGCCGATGATGGCGACCTTGGTGCGGGGCGCACCGTCTGCGCGCGTTGTCATGCCGTTCCCTCTCCGATGGCGGTGGTGACCGTGCCCAGGCCGCTGATCACCGCGGTGACCCGTGAGCCTGGTGTGAGCGGGTGCATCGGCCCGAGCGCGCCGGACAGCACCACCTGCCCGGCCCGCAGCGGATCGCCCGTGTCGCGTGCGGTGCGGGCCAGCCAGAGCACCGCGGCGAGCGGGTCGCCCAGGCAGTCCGCGCCGGTGCCCTCGGACACCCTCCGGCCGTCGACGGACATCTCCATCGCGGCCGTCCGCGGTTCGAACGCGGCGAGGGTGCGGTGTTCCCGGCCGAGGACGAAGGCGCCCGCGGAGGCGTTGTCGGCGACCGTGTCGGACAGCGTGATGTCCCAGTCCGCGATCCGGCTGCCGCAGATCTCCAGGGCGGCCACGGCGTGATCGACCGCCGCCCGCACCCGGGGCAGGTCCAGCGGGCCCTCGGCCAGGTCCGCGCCGAGCACGAACGCGATCTCGGCCTCAACGCGGGGCTGGAGCACGCGGGCGTACGGCACGGTGGCGCCGTCCGCGTGTCCCATGTCGTCCAGCAGCACCCCGAAGTCCGGTTGTTCCACGCCGAGTTGGCGCTGCACGGCGGGTGAGGTCAGCCCGATCTTGCGGCCGACGACGCGGGCGCCGCGGGCCAGGCGCGCCGCCGTGACCCGCTGCTGCACGGCGTACGCGGCCCGGGTGTCGGTGGTGCCGATCAGGTCCCGCACCGGCGCGCACGGAACGCGGGTGGCGGCGGCCCCCAGCAGCCGGTCGGCCGCGGCGGCGACCTGCCGCGGCACCCGCTGGGCGTCGGCCGCCGGGGACGCGTCCGAGGTGGTGGCCGCCTGCCGCACCCGCCCGCTGTCACTCATCGCCGGGCTTCCCCGGGTGAGCGTCGGGGTTGCCCCGGACGAAGTCGATGACCAGCCGGTTGAACTCCTCGGCGTGCTCGATCATCGCCCAGTGCCCGCAGCGGTTGAGGAGGACCAGGCGGGAGTCGGGGATGTGCGCCAGCAGGAACAGGGAGCTCTCGAAGGACACCACCCGGTCGTCGCGGCCGTGGATGAGCAGGGTGGGCACCGCGATGTCGCGCAGCCTTGCGGGGTCCACCCAGCGCGGCAGCGGCGCCCCGTGCGGCAGCCCCGCCACGTAGTTCGCCAGGTGCTCGGGCCGGGCGAGGGCCGCCCGCGAACGGGCCTCGCACAGGTCGGGCGTCGCGAAGCGCGCCGTGTCGTAGCACATGATCTCGACCAGTCGGCGCATGTTCCGCGGGCTCGGGTCCCGGTAGGCCTCGATGAGGACCTTCAGCCCCTCCGACGGCCCGTCACCGGCCCCGAACAGGCTCGGCATCCGCCCCACCGGCGGCCCCATGGTGACCAGGTGGCTGATCCGGCCGGGGTGTTCGGTGGCAAGGCGCAGCGAGGTCTGGCCGCCCATGGAGTTGCCCACGAACGCGGCCCGGGGGATGTCCAGCGCGTCGAGGAACTGGACCGCGGCGTCGACGTGGTCCAGCCGGTCGACCGTGGCCGGGTCGGAGTCGCCCCAGCCGGGCATGTCGACGGCGTACACGTGGAAGTGCTCGGCGAGGGCCTCGATGTTGCCGCTGAAGTTGCTCCAGCCGGTCGCTCCCGGGCCGCTGCCGTGCAGCAGCACCAGCGGGTGGCCGGATCCGGCCTCGTAGTAGCGCAGCGACCAGTTGCGGGTGTCGACCGTACGCGCGATCCGCTCCTTGTCGAGTGCCATCAGCGCTCTCCTCCTTCGGCTGCCCGGGTCTCCAGCGGGGACGGCGCCGCGGCCAGCAGGTCGGCGACCGCGCCCGGCGGGCGGTGGCCCCAGCTGTGCAGCTGCCGCAGGGTGCGCACCTGCCAGGTGGCGTCGTCGATGACGAGCCCGCCCCAGCCGTACTCGACGGAGAAGCCGGAGGGGGTGAAGACGTAGAAGCTGAACATCTCGTCGTTGGGGTGCATCCCCAGCGTCATCTCGAAGGGCTGCTTGGCGTCCATGCAGCGGTCGTAGGCCCGGCCCACGTCCCGGATGTCGGTGACCTCGACCATGAAGTGGTGGGTGCGCTTGGGGGAGGGCATGTCGCCGAAGGCGACGCTGTGGTGGCGGCCGTTGCAGTGCAGGAAGATCAGGTCGGCGACGACGCCGGGGACAGCTCCTCGACGATGATGTCGCTGACCTTGAAGCCGAGCAGGTCGCGGTAGAAGCCGAGGTACTCCTCACGGCTCGTCCCGTGGGCCAGCAGCACCTGGTGCCCGGCGCCCCCGGCCCCGGTGACGAACGCGCCGAGCAGCGACTCGGAGGCGAACGGGGTGGCGGCGTCGGCCAGGCCGGTGACCAGTTCGACGCGGTTGCCCATGGGGTCGGTGGTGGCGAAGACTCGCTCCACCCGGCGGTCCGCGGCGAGCGCCGCGTCCCCCTCCTCGACCTGGAGGCCCGCGGCCCGCAACCGCGCGACCAGCGCGTCGAGTTCGGCGTCGCCCTCGACCTCGTACCCGCTGCAGACCAGGTCATCGGCCGGTCCCCGGGTGACGATCCAGCGGTGCGCCTTGTCGTCCAGGCGCAGGGTGAGGCGGTCCTCGCCGCGCTCGCCGAGCCGCATGCCCAGCAGCTCGACGGCGAAGCGCTCCCAGTCGGCGAGATCGCCGACCTCGTAGACGACGTACGCGAGTTCCTTGACTCCGCTCATGGAAGGTCTCTCCTCGAAGGTGACTCGAAGTGGCTCGAAGTGGCCCGAAGGGGGCTCGAAGGCTTGAAGGCGCGAAGGGGGCCCGAAGACGGGGAGCCCGGCGGTCAGGCGGGGACGGCGAGGCCGCTGGTGTCGGCGGCGGCCACGAAGCGGTCGGGGCGCAGGGCGACGGCGCGCACGCCGTACCGGCGCAGCCAGGCGCGCAACACCCCGTCCAGGTCGACGAGTTCGTCGGGCCCCTGGGTGTGGGCGCTGCGCGGGCGGACCGCGCGGTAGCGGGCGCCGAGCGCGTCCCACTGCCGACGCTCCTCCTCGGTCAACAGCGTCGAGGGGTCGACGTCGTCGCCCAGCAGTACGAAGGCGTCGCCGAGCAGTTCGTCCAGCGGCGCCATCCGGCCGACGGTGTCGCCGACCACGGGCTGCGGCACCATTCGGCCGACGATGCTGGCGTCGCCGAGCGGGCCGCGCAGCCATCCGGCCGCCAGCACCGGCGGCGCGATCAGCGGTGGCTCGAAGGGGGAGACGAGCCCCTCGGACGGCGGCGCGGACAGAGCGGCCCGCTCCTCGTCGGAGACCTCCTGTCTGATCACCCGGCCGAGCCGCACCGCGAGATCGGTGTAGAACGCGGCGTTCGGGCGGCGCTCGGCCTCGTAGGCGTCGAGCCAGGACTCGGGCAGCCGTCCGGCCAGCACCCGGCCGAGTTTCCAGCCCAGGTCGTGCGCGTCGCGCATCCCGGTCTGCATCCCGGCGCCCGCCCAGGGCGGCATCAGGTGCGCGGCGTCGCCCGCCAGGAAGACCCGGCCCGCGCGCCAGGTCCGTGCCATCCGCACATGGTGCCGGTAGAAGGCGTGCTGGTGGATCTCCACGTCGTCCTCGCTCACCCCCAGCGCCCTGAGCAGGGGCCACACCGCGGCGCTCGTGGGGAAGTCGGCCTCGGACTCGTGCGGCTTGAGCGGGATCTCCCAGCGGTGATTGCCCGCCGACAGGGCGATGTCCACGACCGGGCGCTCCTTGTCCGTCCAGAAGGTGAGGACGTCGCGGTCGGGCCACCAGCGCTTGACCCGGCAGTCGATGACCACCCAGGTGACCTCGCTGGTGTCGCCGAGCAGGTCGATGCCCAGCCGCTGCCGGGTCCCGCTGCTGCCGCCGTCCGCGGCGATCGCGTACCGGGTCCGGTAGCGGCGCACCTCGCCGGTGGCCGTGTGGGTGGTGACGGTGACTCCGGTGGCGTCCTGCTCGACGTCGGTGACCTCGGCGCCGTAGCGCACCGAGATCAGGCCCCCGCTGTCCCTCGCGCACGCCCGCAGCTCGGCCTCCATGACCGGCTGGTAGATGTTGTAGAAGCGCGCCTTCGCCCCGAGCGTCGACGGCGGGTGCTGGATGCGCATCACCTCCTGTCCGTCGTACGTCACCCAGCGCAGCGCCCGCTGCGGGTCGATGACCTTCTGGACGCGCTCGCCGATGCCCAGGCCCTGGAAGATCCGCATGGTCCAGTCGTTGACCGTGACCGCCCGCGCCCGGGGGTAGATCTCCTCGTCCCGCTCGAAGGCGATCACCCGCGCGCCCTGCCGGGCGAGGGTGAGAGCACCGACGACGCCCGTAGGGCCGTAGCCGATGACGGCGACATCCGCGTCGTAGTCCTGGGACATGGCGGCCTCCTTGCCGGTCGTCCAAAGTTTTGGACCGGTCGTTCAGTCCAATAGTGGCGACTGTCACACGGCTGAAAAAAGCCGGTCAAGGGGGAGTCGGGCGGATTCCGCACAGCAGAATCAGGGCCCGCGTCGGCCCGGGCCGCCTAAGCTCTGGCCGAATGGGCGCGGGTAAGCTGCGGCGCGTGGAACCCATGCGCGACAACACCGGCAACCGCAGGGGCGGCGCTCCCGCGAGGAGATCCTTGACGTCGCGTCGCGTCTGATGGCCGAGCGGGGATTCGCGGCCACCACGCTGTCGGAGCTCAGCCGCGCGTCGGGGCTGCCCAAGAGCGCGGTCTACCACCACTTCCGCTCCAAGGGCGGGCTGCTCTCCGCGGTGATGGAGCGCGGTGCCTACGCGTTCTTCGAGGACCTGGCCGGGACGGGGTCCGGCCCCCCGCGCGAGGGCGGCACACGGGAGCGCCTGGGCTGGTACCTCCGGCGCACCGGGGAGACCTTCCTCGCCCACCCGGACTTCCTGCGCCTGCACCTGATCCTGGTGATGAACGCCGAGGCGGGGGAGGCGGCCGAGGCCGCGGAGATCGACCGGATCATCCAACGCGTACGGCGCGACGGCCGCGCGCACATGAATCGCATGATCGCCGACGCGTTCGCCGCGTACGGCCCCGAGGTCGCCCAGGGTGTGGCCGACCGCCTCGACTACTTCGCCATCGCGGGCTTCGACGGGGCCTTCGTCGCCTGGCAGGCCGATCCCTCCCGCTCGCTGACCGAGGCGCTTGACCTGCTCACCGACGCGGTCGTGGCCCTGGGCGAGTCCATCGCCGCGCGCCCCCGCTCCTGAGGGCGCGCCACCCAGCCAAGGCCCGCCGAGCCGACCCGGCGGTGACCGCTGAGGGGAAGCCGCCGCGAGGGCTACGGCTGAGCGGCCAGTTCCCGCTCGACGGAGTGCGCCGCCGCCTCCAGCGTGGCGACCAGGGACCGCAGGCGGTGCGGGTCGTAGCGCACGCTGGGCAGGGACACGGAGAGACCGGCCAGCGCGGCGCCGTCCGGGCCGCGCACCGGCACGCCGACGGCGACGAGACCGCGCTCGGACCGCTCCCGGTTGACGGCGAAGCCGCTGCCGCGCAGGCGCCTCAGCTCCGTCCGCAGCCGGGCGAGGTCGGGGCGGTCGGAGGGGCGGTCGCGGTAGCGCTCGGGGGCGTAGACCTCCTCCAGTTCCTCGGCGGTCAAGTCGCTCAGGAGCAGGAGCCCCGCCGTGGTGCGGTGGGCGGGGAAGACCATGCCCTCCCGGGAGCCGACGCGCAGCGCCTGCCGGGACTCGACGCTGGCGACGAACCGCACCGTGTCCCCGGTGCGCACGATCAGGTTCGCCGTCTCGTCGAGCAGGTCCACGAGACGCCGCAGGTGGGGAAGGCCCGCCACGCGCAACTGCGATACGAGGGACTGCGAGTGGGCGGCCAGCTCCAGCACCGGGCCCGCGCGGTAGACGTGGTCCTCGCCGCGCACGGCGAAGTCCCGGTACACGAGCATCGCCAGGATCCGATGGGCCGTCGACCTGGCGACCTTCAGGCGCTCCGCGAGCTGCGCCACGGTCGCCCCGCCCTCCAACTGCAGGATGGCCGCCGCGCGCAGGGCGTGGTCCACGCTGGCGATGGGATAGGGCGGCGGCGTCTTGAGCGGCTTGTCCATGGCGACCTCTGATTCTGCTCTCCAGAATCCCCATGTTCCACCATCAGGCACGCCGCACGCTGAGCCCGTGACTGAGTCCTCCCTCACCCCAGACATCGCCGCGGGCTCCCCGGTGCGGCTGCACGCCGTGGCCGCGGAGGGGCAGCCCGAGGTCACCCCGGCGCTCGTGGAGCTGTACCGGGGCTTCGAGAACGAGCTGCTCGTCCCGCTGTGGACCGAGATCGGCGACCTGATGCCGACCCACCCGCGCTCGCGCGCCGTGCCGCACCTATGGCGCTGGGAGCGGCTGCGGGACCTGGCCGCGAAGGCCGGGCACCTGGTCCCCGTGGGCCGCGGCGGCGAGCGCCGCGCCATCGCGCTGGCCAACCCCTCCCTCGGCGGGCGGCCCTTCGCCACGCCGACGCTGTGGGCCGCCATCCAGTACCTCATGCCCGGCGAGGACGCCCCCGAGCACCGCCACACCCAGCACGCCTTCCGGTTCGTCGTCGAGGGCTCGGGCGTGTGGACGGTCGTCGGCGGCGACCCCGTCCCCATGAACCGCGGTGACTTCCTGCCGCAGGCGGGCTGGAACTGGCACGCCCACCACAACGCCACCGCCGAGCCCATGGCCTGGATCGACGGCCTGGACATCCCCTTGCAGTACGCCACCGGGCGCAGTTCTTCGAGTTCGGGCGCGACGAGATCAGCGGGGCCGAGCGGACCACTCCCGGGCGGTCGTGCTCCGAACTGCTGTGGGGCCACCCCGGGCTTCGCCCGCTGTCGGCCGTCCCCACGACGCCGGGCAGCCCCCTGCTGTCGTACAAGTGGGAGCACACCGACGCCGCCCTGCGCGACCAACTGCTGCTGGAGCGGTCCGGCTTCGGCGGCACCGTCGAGCCGGGGCACGCCGCCGTGCGCTACACCAACCCGCACGACGGCTCCGACGTGCTGCCGACGATCCGCGCCGAGTTCCACCGCCTCGCCCGGGGCGCCGAGACCGCGCCGGTGCGCCAGACCGGTTCGTCGGTCTACCAGGTCTTCGACGGCTCCGGCACCGTCACCGTCGGTGCCACGTCCTGGACCGTCCACCGCGGGGACCTGTTCGTCGTGCCGTCGTGGGAGCCGTTCTCCGCCCGCTCCGAGGCCGGTGCCGACGACTCCGACTCCGGCGCCCTCGACCTGTTCCGCTTCTGCGACGCGCCCGTCTTTGAGGCGCTCAAGCTCGACCGCACCCAGAAGGACACCTGACCATGAAGCTCGCCACCCTCCGCACCGCCCACGGCACCCGGGCCGTCCGCCTCGACGGCGACACCCTCGTCGACCTCGACTGCGCCGACCTGGGCGAGCTGTTCGCCCAGGACGGCTGGCAGGACAAGGCCGCCGCCGCGTCCGGCACCACCTACCCCGTCGACGGCGCCGACTTCGCACCGGTCGTACCGAACCCCTCCAAGGTCGTCTGCGTCGGCCACAACTACACCAACCACATCAAGGAGATGGGCCGGGACCTGCCCAGCCATCCGACCCTCTTCCCCAAGTTCGCTGACACCCTCCTCGGCGCGTACGACGACCTCGTCAAACCGGCCGAGACCGACGCGCTGGACTGGGAGGTCGAACTGGCCGTCGTCATCGGCCGACGGGTGCGCCGCGCCGACGAACAGCGGGCCGCCGACGCCATCGCGGGCTTCACCGTCATGAACGACATCTCGGTGCGCGACTGGCAGTTCCGCACCGTCGAGTGGACCCAGGGCAAGATCTGGGAGGCCACCACCCCCGTCGGCCCCTACGTCGTCACCCCCGACGAGGTCGGCGGGGTGCGCCCCGCGCTGAGGGTCAGGACGACCGTCGACGGCGAGGTCATGCAGCAGGACGACACCGGCACGCTCCTGTTCGACCCGGTGTTCCTGGTGCGGTACGTCTCCACGGTCATCACCCTGCGCCCCGGCGACATCATCGCCACCGGCACCCCGGCCGGTGTCGGCAACGCCCGCGACCCCAAGGTGTTCCTGCGCCCCGGCCAGACCGTGGTCACCGAGATCACCGGCCTGGGCGCCTGCGTCAACAAGGTGGTTCAGGCATGAGCGCCCCCACCCGGACCCTGGCCGACGCGCGCGCCTGGGCCCGCACCGGCACCGAGCTGATGCTCGACGCCGTCGCGGGCCTCGACGACAGCGCCTTCTCGGCCCCCAGCACGCTCCCGCACTGGACGCGTCGGCACCTCGTGGCCCACGTCGCCGCCAACGCCGACGCGCTCGGCAACCTGGTGCACTGGGCTGCCACCGGCGAGGAGAAACCGATGTACGCCTCCGCCGAGGAACGCGCCGCAGGCATCGCCAAGGGCCCCACCCTGTCGGGCGACGCGCTGCGGACCTGGCTGACGGACTCCGCACACCGGCTGGCGGCAGGACTCGACCGGTTGACCGACGAGCAGTGGCAGCACGAGGTCGTCACCGCGCAGGGCCGTACCGTGCCCGCCACCGAACTGCCGTGGATGCGGGCCCGCGAGGTGTGCGTGCACGCCGCCGACCTCGGCACCGGTGCCGTCACCTTCGCTGACCTGCCCAAGGGGTTCCTGACCGCGCTTGTGGCCGAGATCAGGGCGAAGCGCGGACTGGCCGGGCTTCCCGAAGGCCCGCTGCCGGAGGTCGCCGCCTGGCTCGCCGGGCGCCCCCACGCGCTCGCCGACGCCCCCGCACTCGACCCGTGGCTCTGAGAGGAGCGCCTCATGTCCCACCCTGATGTGATCGTCGTCGGCGGCGGCATCGGTGGCCTCGGCGCGGCGTTCTCGCTGACCCGCCAGGGCCTCGCCGTCCGCCTCCTGGAGCGGGCCCCCGCCTTCGGCGAGGTCGGCGCGGGCATCCAGCTCGCCCCCAACTGCACCCGCGTCCTCGATGACTACGGCCTCCTGGGCGAGGCCACGTCCCTCGGCGTCGTCCCCGACGCCATGGTCATGCGCGACGCCGTCGACGGCGACGAGCTGACCCGGCTCGACCTGCGCGACCTCGAACAGCGCTACGGCTACCCCTACTTGGTCATCCACCGCAGCGACCTGCACGGCCTGCTGTTGGGCGCCTGCGAACGCGCCGGTGTCGAGCTGATCAACGACGCGCACGTGACGTCGTACGACAACACCGCGGACGGCGCCCGCGTGACCCTCGCCACCGGTGAGACCCATCAGGCCGGGGCCGTGATCGCCGCCGACGGCCTGCACTCCGCCGCCCGCGAGCTGTTCGTCGACGACCAGCCCGTCTCCTCGGCGTACGTCGCCTACCGCGGCACCGTGCCCGCCGAGCAGGCGCGGGTGCGGTCCGTCGACCTCAGCGAGGTGGTGGTGTACGTCGGCCCGCGCTGCCACTTCGTCCACTACGGGCTGCGCGGCGGCGAACTGCTCAACCAGGTCGCCGTCTTCGAGTCACCCAAGGCCCTGGCTGGCCGGGACGACTGGGGTACCCCCGACGAACTCGACGCCGCCTTCGCCGGTACCTGTGACGTCGTGCGCGACGGCCTGCCGTTCATGTGGCGCGACAAGTGGTGGCGGATGTTCGACCGCGACCCCCTCATGACGTGGGTGCACGGCAGGATCGCGCTGCTCGGTGACGCCGCGCACCCGCCGCTGCAGTACATCGCGCAGGGCGCGATCATGGCCATCGAGGACGGCTGGGTGCTGGGCGAGCACATCGCTCGTAACCGCACGGCGGGCGCCACGGACGGTGCGGGCGCCGCGGTCGACTGGAGTGCGGTGTTCGCCGCCTACGAAGCCGTCCGCCCGGAGCACTGCCGACGCGTACTGACCACGTCCCGCCAGTGGGGCGAGCTGTGGCACCTCGACGGTGTGGCCCGCGAACGACGCAACGCGCTGCTGCGCGCCCGCGACATCCACGACTACTCCTTCACCGACTGGCTGTACGGCCCGACGGCCCTGACACCGGATCAGGAACCGGCGATGTTCACGCCGATCCCGCTGTCTTCGGGGGCTGTTGGGGAGGCGGCGGTCGCGGGAGCGGAGGAGCGCGCTGAGGGCGCGGGATGAGGGATGCCCGGCTCTAGAGGCCGTTCAGGCGCCTGGTCACCGCATCGAGCGTCGGCCACGGAGGACCCTCGCGCAGCACGCGCAGGAATTCCTCTCCGAAGCGCCTTCCGTTGGGAAACTGGTCGCCGCGCTCCCAGCGCCACGCGGCGACCATCGCGAGGACGAGCTGTCGGCACTCGTCCAGCAGCCCCTGGTCCACGCCCGGGTAGTGCGCGCAGACCGCCTCGGGCACATGGGCGAGGTCGAACTCGACGGGGCCGCGGCAGCATGTCTCCAGGTCGATGAACAACGGGCCGCCGCTCGTGCTGAGCACATTGCCCGGATGCGGCTCGCCGTGGAGCAGCTGCTCCACGGCGCCGCGGTCGTCGATCGCCCGTCGCAGGCTCGCCAGCCTGCCGCCGAGGAACGCGCGGTCCGTATCCGCGAGGTCCGGCGAGCGCACCGGGTCGGCGACGACGCCCTCCGCCTCCGTGATCCGGTCGGTGAACCTCGGGCCTGGCACGTCGACCGTGCGCATGCCGACGTGCAGCCGCGCCAGCGCCTTGGCGTACTCGACCGGTGAGAGGGGCGACGCCATGGGCTCGTAGTAGGTCCACAGGGTCACGGCGAAGCCGTCGCGCCTGTACACCCGCGGGTCCGCCCGGGGCTCCACGGGACACACCGGGCATCCGGCGTCGGTGAGCTGCTGAGCGAGGTCGACTTCGAACTGCGCGACTTCCTGGCCCACCGGGGCGACCCGGGCGAAGACGTCGCAGGGCACAAGCCGCAGTGCCAGCTTGTTCGAGTTGTGGAGGACGACCGCGTCGTGGGCCAGCAGGTCGAGCGACGCGGCGACGGACGTCGCAGCCGCGACCGCACGCGTGACATCGGTCGTCTCCATGCTCGAATCCTCGCACGGTGAGCGAGGGCGTTGCCGTGATTTTCTGGCCCGGCCTTTGAGGCTCGGGCTCTTGAGCTCGGGCTCTTGGGCTCGGGCTTCTGGGCTCGGCCCGCGCTGCGGCTAGCGGCGGATGACCGAGCGGATCCAGTCGAGCTGCTGGGACACCTCCCCGGCCTGGGCGCTCTTCTCGCGGTCGGAGCCGTTGAAGACGCCGATGAGGGTTTCGGTGCCGCGCGGGCCGATGGTCATCACCGGGCCTCCGGAGTCGCCTCCGGCGGGAATCCCGGTCACCTTCTTCATGCAGAAGTCGGGGCCGCCGGGCGCGGTGTGGCCCGCGCACCGGGGGTCGTCCGCGCGGACGACCTTCAGATCGGACTGCTTGAGGTAGCGGGACTGGCAGGCGCTTTCGTCAGTGGTGCAGGTGGCGCCCCAGCCGTACTGCCGTACGGTCTGGCCGCGCTTGACGCCGACCTTGGACAGGCGTGCCGTACGGACGTTCATCGGGTCGACCTTGACGAGCATCATGTCGGCGTGCGCGCTGCCCACGCGCTTGCGGGGGATGGGGCGGACCGTGGTGCCCCTGCGCACGTCGAGGTTGCCGACACGGAAGGAGATCCGCCTGTCGGCGACCGGCTCGGCCTGCTCGTAGAAGCAGTGCGAGGCGGTCAGGATCCACTGACGGGAGACCGCGGTCCCGGTGCACGCCGGTTTGCCGTCCACGAACATGCGAACCGCCCACGGTCCGTACGTGCTCTTCGACCCGCCGATGACGGCGAAGGCCGGAGGCGACGACATCACCGAGCCCGCGACCAGCGCCAGGGCGGTCACCAGCAGGACACGAAAGCGACGCACCATGCGGAACAACTCCTCTCAAGGGGGTAAGCCGTACGGCTAGTGAGAGACGTTGCTGAGGGAATCCGTTCCGCGTGAGTGCCACGACTTCAGAGCCTGAGGTTGAGGGCCTGGGGGCCATGCGGAAGGGTCGCCCTTGCGCGCCGTCGTGGGAACGGCCGGGGCGCCCGTCGAAGACCGCCGCGCTTCTTGGGCTGGGCGGGCGCCGAGCAGGGGCGAGCGAGCAGTTGGCTCCCCGCGCACCGAAGAAACCGCTGCGTCAGCGTTCTTGGGGGGGCAGGAAAATGGTTCGCGACGGGTCAGAAGCGGGTGGCAGGGTGCCGCCCATGGCACCTTTGGCACCTCAATATCAGATCCGTGCGGATTACGACGCTGACACGATCGTGGTCTACCAGGCATACGCGCCCGCCATTGCGGACGCGGCGCTGCGAGCGGGTCGTTTCGTCGCACCGTTCTCCTTTCGCAGGATGACCTGGATCAAGCCTTCCTTCCTGTGGTTGATGCACCGCAGCAATTGGGCTCGCAAATCCGGTCAGGAGCGCGTTCTGGCCGTGCGGATATCCCGGCAGGGCTGGGAGGAGGCTCTGTCCCAGGCCGTGCTCACGACCTCGGATCCCGCGGAGGTGGCCCAGGCGACCGTGCACGTCCAGTGGGATCCGGAACGCTCGTTGCGCGGAGCGGCGCTGAATCACTACAGCATCCAGGTCGGCATCGGCCGCAAGCTGATCAGCACGTTCACCGACGACTGGATCGTCGGCCTCACCGACCTCACCCCCCAGGTCCGCAAGGCGGCGACGCTGGTGCAGAACGGGAACGCGGCCAAGGCGCAGCGACTCCTCCCCGCGGAGCGGGTGTATCCGCTGCCACGGCCACTGGAAAGCCGTCTTTTCCGCAGGTAGGCGACGGCCGAACAGTGGGGATTCTCTGAGGGGGTTCGGCAGTTCTGGCCTGATGGTGATTCCGAGATTCCGAGATTCTGTGATTCCGTGGTTCCGTGATTTCGGGGCGCCGGAACGTCCCGAAATCCTCAAGGAGAGATGACAACCTCGAACACGCCTGAGGAACGGGCCTCCTGTGCGAACCGCTGTCCGACGCCCCGGCCGGTCCCCGGTGCCGCGTGCCATCCGGTGGGGCGGGCGGACACGGCGTCAGCCGCTCCGGAGAGCCCCGGCCCCGGTCAGCCGCCGCGCCGCACCCGCGCCGCCTTGCGGGCCTCGGCGAGCTTGCGGGCCTCACCGCTCTTGCGGGACGAGCGGCCACCGGAGCCGCCCTTCGCGGTGTCCTTGGTGCTGCCCAGGCCACGGAACGGAACGTTGTGGTTCTTGGGGCGCTCTCCGGTCGGCCCGCCGTCGAGGGGCTTCCCGGAGGGGGCCTTGGCGCCGGTGATCCGGCTGAGTTCCGCCTCGCCGGACCGCACCTTGGTGACCTTGGGTACGACGTCGGCGTCCGCCAGGACCTGGCTCGCCTCGCGGCGCTGTCCCGAGAGGACGAGCGTCACGACGGTGCCGGAGCGGCCTGCCCGCGCCGTGCGGCCCGCGCGGTGCAGATAGTCCTTCGGGTCGGTGGCCGGGTCGACGTTGACCACGAGGTCCAGGTCGTCCACGTGCAGGCCGCGCGCGGCGACGTTCGTCGCCACGAGGGCGGTGACCGCCCCGTCCTTGAACTGGGCCAGGGTGCGGGTGCGCTGCGGCTGCGCCTTCCCGCTGTGCAGGGCGGCGGCGGCCACGCCGCTGGCCCGCAGGTGCCGTGTGAGCTGGTCGACCCCGTGCTTGGTGTCCAGGAACAGCAGGACGCGGCCGTCCCGGGCTGCGATCTCCGTGGTCACCGCGTACCGGTCCGGACCGTGCACGACGAACACGTGGTGCTCGATCGAGGAGACCGCGCTGGAGGAGGGGTCCACGGAGTGGACGGCGGGATCGCGCAGATAGGACCGCACCAATTGGTCGACGTCACGGTCGAGGGTGGCGGAGAACAGCATCCGCTGCCCGTCGGCACGCACCTGGTCCAGGATCTCCGTGACCTGCGGCAGGAACCCCAGGTCACACATCTGGTCCGCCTCGTCCAGGACCGCGACGCGCACCCGCCTGAGGCGGCAGCCGTTGCGCGCGACGAGGTCGTGCAGCCGACCGGGCGTGGCGACGACGATCTCGGCGCCGTCCCGCAGCGCGGCGGCCTGCCGCCCGATGGACACCCCGCCCACCACCGTCGTGAGCCGCAGCCGCAGCGCATCGGCGTACGGAGCGAGCGCCGCACCGACCTGTTGCGCCAGCTCCCTGGTGGGAACCAGGACGAGCGCCAACGGCTCCTTGGGCTGCGCCCGCCGCCCGGCCGTCCGAGCGAGCATCGCCAGGCCGAAGGCGAGCGTCTTGCCGGACCCCGTACGGCCCCGCCCCAGGATGTCCCGTCCCGCGAGCGCGTTCGGCAGCGTCGCCGCCTGGATGGGGAAGGGCACCGTCACACCGTGCTCGTCGAGCACCCGCAGGACGGCGCCGGGCAGCCCCAGATCCGCGAAGGACGTCACCGCGGGCGGCTGCGAAGCGGTGCGCGCCGCCTCGGGCGCGTCGTCCTGCTGCCGGGCGTCGGAACGTGCTGACTCATTCACAGGAGGCCTTCCTCCGAAGGGACCGAACCAAGGGACCGAACCGAGGAGGGCGCGGCGGGGACGCGGTCACCGGCCATGATGACCGGCGACGAACACCGGGCGGAGCACCGACACGGCGACAGCGCAAATAGCGAACGCTAGCACGGGTCAGTCGGTGTCGCCCGCCGCCACCGGGGTGTACAGGACCGACCGCTGCTGCTTGTGGCGCTCGACGCGGCTCTTGGCGACCAGGGCTTCGAGGGTGTTGCGCACCACCTGCGGGGTCGGGGTGCGGCCGGGGTGCTTCTCCAGGAGTTCGTCCCGCAGCTCCTTCGCCGAGCGGGGCTCGTCATGGCCGGACAGCAGCTCCAGGAGCAGGTCGCCGAGCAGCGGCTGACGGGGCGTCTGCCGCTTCGCCTGGGACTTGGGGCGGGCCGTCCGGGCCGGGGCCGGGCGCCGCGCGGGGGCTCCGGGGGCCCCGGGAGCCTTGGTGCCGGTGGTCGCGGGCTCGTCCTGCGCCTGCTCCGGCAGGCGCGTGGCGTCCGCGAAGCCCTCGTACCGCTCGGCGAGGGCGAGGATGTCCTTGAGGAGGGTCTCCTCCCGCTGCAACAGCTCGATCTTCTTGGCCAGCTCTTCCTGGCGCCTGCGGTTCTCCGCCAGGTCCGACGCGACCTGTTCCACGTACCGCGTTCGGAGTTCGGCGGCGGATCGGCTGCTCACAACCGTTCACTCCCTCGATATGGACGATGCTGCGCATCGTACCCACGCCGAGGGGGCGGCGTCGGCGGCGGTCACACGTATGCCCCGCGACCGCGCCGGAGGTGTCATCCGAAGGTGTCACACGGTCATGAGGTGTCACACGGTCACGGCCGGCGTGGTCTTCTTGCGCGCGCGGTAGGCCGCGGCCTTGATCTTGTTGCCGCAGGACTCCATGCCGCACCACTGGCGGCGCATGCCGCGGGAGCGGTCGACGTAGACCCGGGTGCACTCCGGGTTGCCGCACTCCTTCAGGAGCGGGACGTCCGGGCCGCTGAGCAGCTCGACGGCCTGGCGGGCGACGGTGGCGAGCGCCTGCGCGGGGGTCGCCTCGTTGTGCCGCCCGGTCAGGGACAGCTGGGGCGTCACCGGCGCCTCGCGGGCCGCGCCGTTGAGCACGGCGAGCGCTTCGCGGTCGAACTCCTCGCCGAGGCGCCGGTTGGTGATCAGCCGGTAGAGGGCCTCACGGACGGTGATCGCCGCCCGGACGTCCTCGTCGTCGCCGGGCGTGATCGTGTCGACGAGCCCGGACTCCAGGTACCAGGCGTTGAGCCGCTCCGGCGTCACGAACATCTCGAACCGCGTCGAGCGCCGTGCACGGAGCGTGGCCGCGAAGTCGAGGGCCGGGTGTCCGCATACGAAAACATGGTCGAGATTCACATCACCATCCTGGCAGGTGACTGTCCGTGCGCGCAAGAATCGTCATCGTGCCGGACAGCCCGCTCACCACCCGCTCACCGTCCGCTTAGCGTCCGCCGCTCCTCTCCAGGTGGATCGTCCGGCCCTCCCAGCGTCGCCGCAGCCAGCGGTCGTGACTGGCGAGGACGATGGCGCCCGGGCCGCTGGCGAGGGCGTCCTCCAGTTCGTCGCACAGGCGCGGGGAGAGGTGGTTGGTGGGCTCGTCCAGGAGGAGGAGCTGGGGCGGGCGGGCCACCAGCAGGGCGAGGGCGAGCCGCCGCCGCTGCCCGACGGACAGTCGGCCGACGGGGGTGTCCAGGTCGCGCTCGTGCAGCAGGCCGAGCGAACTGAGCGGCACCTTCTCGGCCCGCGCCAGCCCCAGCGACAGCTCGTAGACGGTACGGGCCGTGCGGTCGGGCCGGTCGAACACGGTGTCCTGGGCGAGCAGCCCCACCGACAGGTTCCGCCGCCTGCGCACCTCGCCCTCGGCGGCGGCGAGGGACCCGGCGAGCACGGCCAGCAGCGTCGACTTGCCCGCCCCGTTGCCGCCGGTGACCAGCAGCCGGTCGGTCGGGGACACCTCCAGGGCGTCCAGCGCCAGTCGGCCCGGCACCCGCACCTTCCGCAGCGCGATCAGGGGCCGGGAGTCGTCCGCCGCCGCGGCGGCCAGCGCCCCGCCCGCGAACCGCAGCGGGGGCGGCGGCTCGGCGACCTGGGCGCGCTCCAGTTCGTCGAGGTGCCGCGCGGCGTTGCGCACCCGGCGGGAGATCTGGCTCTGCACCCGCCCGGCCCGGTGACCGTAGCCCATCTTCTCGTGGTCGCGCCGACCCCGGTCCGGCGCGAGGCGGTGGGCGCTCACACCCGCCGCGTGCCGCAGCTCCTCCAACTCCTGCTGTTCCTCGGCGTAGCGCCGTTCCCAGCGCTGCCGCTCGGCGCGCTTCTCGCGTACGTACGCGCTGTAGGTCCCGCCAAAGCGGACGGGACCCGACACCGCCGGGTCGAGGTCGATCAGGTCGGTGCAGACGGCGTCGAGGAACGCCCGGTCGTGGCTGGCGGTCACCACGGCTCCGGGCAGTGCGCGGAGCTGTTCCTCCAGGAAGGCGGCGGCGTCGTCGTCGAGGTGGTTGGTCGGCTCGTCGAGCAGCAGGGCCGAGGGCCGCCGGACGAGCAGGGCGGCCAGGGTGAGGCGGCCACGCTGTCCGCCGGACAGCGACCCGAGCGTCCGCTGGTGTCCGAGCCCGCCCAGGCCGAGGCCGTCCAGGACCAGGGCCGCGCGGCGGTCGGCGTCCCAGGACTCGCGGTCCTGGGCCTGTTCGAGGCGCTGGCCGTAGGCGGCGAGGACTTCTCCGTGGCCGGGGTCGTCCTCGGGGAGGCGGGCGAGGTCCGCGCCGAGCCGTTCGAGCTCCGCGAGGTCCTCGCGCGCCTCGCGCAGGGCCTCGTCGAGGACGGTGGTGACGGTGGTGTGCGCGTCGAAGGGTGTCTCCTGGTGCAGGAAGCCGAGGTCGGCCGGGCGCGAGACGCTTCCGGCGTCCGGTTGGTCGGCACCGGCGAGGAGGCGCAGCAGGGTGGACTTGCCGACGCCGTTCTCGCCGATCAGACCGATGCGGCGGCCGGGCGGCGCGGTCAGGGAGACGCCGTCGAGGACGCGTCGGCCGCCGAGGCTGCGGACGAGGTCACGGGCGAGCAGCGCGGGCTGGGGCGCGGTCCGGGGTGCGGTCCGGGGTGCGGGGGACGACGGGGGCGCGGGGTTTGTGCGGGGCATGGAGACGACCTCGGCGGGGAGTTGAGGGCGGACAGACCTCTGCCCGGGGCAGGGTGGGAAAAGGGGGCATGACGACGAGGCCGTGGCGTCGGCGCTCGTACGGCGCCGTCCGACGGCCGGTCAGATCCGGGTCTCACCCGGAGATGTCGTCTTCACCCACCACGTCTGCGACTCCTCGATCACCTGGGCCACACGGACCGTACTCGCATCACACGAACCACACGATGCGAACGGTCCACACCGCGGACAGCGTAGCAGCCGCCGCCTCTGCGGGACCCGCGACATGTGTGCCGTACGCACGGGTGTGAACCAGCGGCACTGGCGCGTTCCGCCCTGCCTGGAGGGCCCGTTGACGGGTTGACGACATCGCGCCATCATCGTCACCTGCTCAGCAGGTTACGATTCTGGTGCTCACACGTGTGTAGACGTGTGACCCCATGCGCGATCCACCGGAATCCTTCACACACCGTTGTCAGCCCGAGGAAAGAGAGACGGACCGTTGTCCATACGTACGCCGGGACGCACGTCCCGGCACAGACCCCCGCCCTGGCGGGCCGGTGCCGTGGCGCAGGCCCTCTGTGTGGCCCTGCTCGCCTCGCTGGTCACGCTGTTCGTGCCGCCCGCCCCGGCGCGGGCGGCCGAGGCCGTCAGTGAGTCGGCCATCACGTTCAACATGCAGGGCGGCACGTCGTGGTACGACGTCAGGACGAAGCTGACCCCCAACGCCGACGTCGTGGCCCTCCAGGAGGCGACGACGGCACCCGACAGCGACTTCACGAAGAACGCCGAGCTGATCGCCGACAACCTCGACGACACCGCGAAGACCCCGAAGGGCTATCCCAGCCTGAAGTACCGCCTCTACGCGAAGAAGTGGGGCGGGCAGGGCTCGCGCCAGCCGGACGGCGTCCTGCTGTACCTGAAGATCCTGGACCGGGCCGCCTGGGGTCCCGACCCGACGACCGCTCCCGGCGGCACGCCCGGCACCGACCCCGACGACCCGGAGGAGCAGGAGGAGGGGGACCCGGCGACGCCGGTCAAGGACCGCAACACCCAGAAGTCCATGGCGATCTGGCTGCGCAAGGTGCCCAAGGAGCTCGGTGACCTCAAGTCCCGCGTCAAGGTCTTCCCCGCCGAGGACGCGCAGAACAAGTGGATCCGCACCCGCCCCGCCTTCGGTGTGGAGGTCGACGGCACCTGGTACTTCAACATCCACGCCGCGTCGATCCGCACCAACGACAAGCCCAATCCGCACACCAGCGCCCTGATCGCCACGATCAGGCGGCAGATGGGCGGCACGTCGTGGCGGGCGCTCGGCGACTTCAACAGCCTCGCGGGCACCAGCCGTGCCACGTTCCCGAACACGTTCTACGCCGCGCAGGACGGGAAGCCGGACGGCACGGCCGTCGAGACGCAGAAGTCCCACTACGCGCTCGACTACATGATCGCCAGTGACCAGCTGGAGAACCTCGTCGTGACGCGGAGCGAGCAGCGGGGCGAATCCGACCACTGGCCGGTGCGGTTCGCCAAGGTGGGCGCGGTGAACTGCCGCACCGCGTGGAAGTTCGCCCACGCGACCACGTACAACCCCACGCGGCGCCTCGCACGCGCCGCCGAGGACGCCGGGGACGCCTGCGGCCCGCCGACCGCGGTGGTCTCCATGGGCGACAGCTACATCTCCGGTGAGGCCGGGCGGTGGGCCGGCAACGCCGCCGCCTCCGCGACCGGCTCCGCGTGGGGGACCGACCGGGCCGCGGTGAACTGCAACGGCGAAGAGAGCGTGTGCGACCACGACCTGAAGGCGGTCTACGGCGACACGTCGTACGACAAGGGCGGCAGCGCCTGCGACCGCTCCGACTCCGCCGAGATCAGGGGCCTGGAGTACGAGGGCGTACCGCTGGAGCGGCGGTTCAACATCGCCTGCTCCGGCGCCACCACGGACAACGTGACGACGACTGGCTTCAAGGGCCAGCGGCCCCAGGTCGACGACCTGCGTGACATCGCGCGGGACAACGACGTGCGCCTGGTCGTGCTGTCGGTCGGCGGCAACGACCTGAAGTTCGCCGACATCCTCCAGGACTGCGTCAAGGCGTACTTCTACCCGTCCCTGTTCAACAAGGGCTGCCGCGGCGCCAAGGAGAAGGGGTTCGCCGAGGGCCTCGGACCGGTGCGGGACAAGGTGGTGAAGTCCATCGAGGCGATCCGTACGGCGCTGCGCGACGCGGGCCAGGAGGACGGCACGTACCAGATCGTGCTCCAGTCCTACCCCAACCCGCTGCCGCTGGGCCGTGACTACCGCGACCCGGAGAACGCGCCCGTCCCTCCGGCCAACTACAGCCGGTACCTGAGCGGTGGTTGCCCCTTCCTGGACGCGGACAGCGACTGGGCGCACACCTCGGTGGTGCCCCGGATCAGCGCCATGCTGCGCGGCGCGGCGAACGAGGCCGGGGTGTCCTTCCTGGACCTCCAGGACGCGTTCGCGGGGCATGAGCTGTGCAGCAGGACGACACGGCAGGCGAACAAGGAGCACACGCTGTCGTTGCCCCTTGGCGCCGAGCACGCCGAGTGGGTGCGCTGGGTGCCGTACCTGGTGGAGGGCCTGAAGGACCTGCCGTGGCAGGCGCAGGGCAACCAGCAGGAGGCCATCCACCCGAACTACCACGGCCAGCGCGCCCTGTCCGCCTGCCTGACGAAGATCGCGCAGAGGCTGGGTGACTCCCCGGTGTTCTCGTCCTGCGTGGGCAAGGCGTCCACCGCGCCCGGGGACGTCGACGGCTCGGTCGACACCAGCACCGTGCTGAGCAGGAGCAACCGCCGCGCCCCCGTGGCCGGGCTGCCGGACTGGAGCCGGGCCGGGTACCGGGGCGGCGAGGTCCTTCCCGGCGCCGCCCTGTACACCGCCGACCCCACGTGCCACCTCACCCCGTCCGCCCTCGAACAGCGGTTCGCGGTGCGGGCCGACGACGGGAAGGACGACACCGCCGGGCTCCAGGGCGCCATCGACCAGATCCGCGAGTCGTGCACGCCCAGTGCCAGCGCCCGCAAGCTGTCGGTGATCGAGCTGCCCAAGGGCGTGCTCAACGTCAGCAAGCAGCTGTCCGTGGACGCCTCCTACCTGGTGATCCGGGGGCAGGGGTCGGACCCGTCCGGCGGTTCGCGGATCGTGTTCCGCCCCGACGAGAACACCCGCTACGACGTCCTGACGGAGAAGGACGAGCGCTGGAACCAGGGCGCGATGACCCACAAGTGCGAGTTCACCACGGGCAACAACGTCGGCACGGGCGGCTGGATCTGGCCCGGGCGCGGCCTGTTCCGGGTGCAGACCCGGGAGGTCGCGGAGAAGTACCTGAGGATCTGCGGCTACCCCTCGAAGATCCCGGAGAACCGCCGTGACCTCTTCGAAGGTTCCGTCAACCAGCACTGGGAGTCGGGCGTCACCGTGGCCGGTGCCGAGGGCGACGCCGCGTACGCCGCACGCAAGGGTGACCGGGTCATCCAGCTGAACTCCAAGGCGAAGATGGACGGCTTCAAGCCGGGCGGCGACCTGTGGGTGGGCGCGGCGAACAGCCTGAAGTTCTACCAGACGCAGGAGGTCGCGGGCGCCGCCCCGGACGACGGCCGCCTGGAGAACCTGCACATGCGCCAGCAGGTGTTCACCATCACCGCCGTGGACGCGGGCAAGCACACCGTCACGATCGACAAGCCGCTGGAGTACGACGTCCCGGTGGACTCCACCTCCGACGGCTCCCCGCCGCTGGGGGTGGGCGGCAAGCCCTACGCCAGCAAGGTCACCGCGCTGAAGACGATCACCGACGTGGGCTTCGAGGGCTTCTCCTTCACTCAGGACATCAACGGCCTGCCCAAGCTCCACGGCGGCACCTACCAGTACAGCCCGTCCCAGGCTGTGCACAACTACGGCAACATGGCGCCCGAGTACGCCATGCACGGCATCGTCTTCAAGTGGGCCACCGACTCCTGGGTGCGTGGCGTGCGCGCGGACATGGTCGGCTCGCACCCGGTGGTCACCGAGGTGGCCAGGAACATCCAGGTCGAGCGCAACGTCTTCGACGGCGCCTGGAACAAGGGCAAGGGCGGCAACGGCTACCTGCGCGGCTCGCGGGTCTGGGACTCCCTGTACGCCTTCAACACCAGCCGCAACCTGCGGCACTTCACCTTCCAGTGGTCGTCGTCCGGCAACGTCGCCATCGGTAACGACTTCGACTCCGACCTGAACCTGCACGGCGGCTGGGAGCGCCGCAACCTGTTCGAGAACAACACCGTGAGGGTGCCGTACAACCACTCCTCGGGCGAGTGCGACACCAACTGCGGCGGCGAGGGCGGAGCGGGGGACAAGGGCACCTGGTGGCCGGTCTACTGGGCCGCCGGGAGCAAGGGCATCGGCTGGTCCGGCTCCAGCGGTCCCCAGAACGTCTTCTTCCGCAACACCCTGGCCAAACAGCGTACGGCGGGAGGCCCCTACGCGCCCTACTGGCCCTACGCCGACACCTCCAGGCTGTACCAGTTCGGTTCCGCCGACGGGGACGCGAGCGCCTTCCAGCACCTGCGGACCGGGGGCGGTCCCATCCAGGACTGGGCGGACAACGAGGGCAACGACTACACCCGGGGCGACGGCGTCAACGCCGCCCGGGCCGACCCCGCCCCCTCGCTGTTCCTGCGCGACTACCGCTCCTGAGCCCTGGCGCGGGGACCGAGCCCTGACAAAGGACCGGTCCTGACACGGGGGGCGGGCCCTGGCTCAAGGGCTGGGCCCCGACTCAGGGACGTGTGTGCCCGTTCCCGGCGGACTTCGGTCCGCCGGGGGCGGGCTTCTCGCGTAGCACGGGCACACTCTCCCTCTATCGTCACTGCTCTAACCGGTGATACGGTCAGGGAGTTCCGCGCACACGTGTCGGCGCGCCCACGCACACCCGCTTCCGCTAAGGGGAGACCCATGAGACGACTCCTGACCGCCCTCGCGGCCGGTGCCCCGATCGCCGCGTCGGTGTGCCTGCCGACCGCGACGGCCACCGCCCAGGGCACCTCCGGCCCCGCGCGGGCCGCCTGCGTCGCGCCAGCGCTGAAGGCCCCGGCCGGTACGCGGCTGGAGTCCGTGACGGCGCAGCGCCGACCCGGCGGCACCGTCCACGGTGGCGGAGCCCTGGGCGGCACGGTCACCGGCGTCCCCGCCTACTGCGAGGTGACGGCCGTGCTCACCCACCCGGGCGCCGACGACCACGCCACGGTACGGACCTGGCTGCCCGAGGACGGCTGGAACGGCCGCTTCCAGGCGCTCGGCGGCAGCGGCTACGCGGCCGGGGACAACGGCGTGGGCCTGGCCACCGCCGTCAAGAACGGCTACGCGGCCACCACCACCGACGCCGGTGTCGGAGACGTCCTCGACGTCGGCTGGGGGCTGCGCGACGACGGCCGGGTCAACACCGAGCTGCTGGAGAACTTCGCCTCCCGCTCCCAGCACGAGGCGGCGGTCATCGGCAAGCGGTCCGTCGCCGCGGTCTACGGCAGGCGCGCCGCCTACTCCTACTTCAACGGCTGTTCCACCGGCGGACGCCAGGGCTACATGGAGGCCCAGCGCCATCCCGAAGACTACGACGGCGTCCTCGCCAACGCGCCCGCCGTCCACTGGGACGAGTTCGAAGTCGCCACCCTGTGGCCGCAGGTGGTCATGAACAACGCGAAGACCTACCCCGCCGCCTGCACGTTCAAGGCCTTCACCGACGCCGCCGTCAAGGCCTGCGACCCCCGCGACGGCGTCGCCGACGGCCTGGTCAACGACCCGGCCCGGTGCGCCTTCGACCCGCGCCGACTGATCGGCACCAAGGTGCGGTGCGACGGCAGGGAACTGACCGTCACGGCGGCCGACGCGGCCGTGGTCCGCAAGATCTGGGACGGCCCGCGCACCCCCTCGGGCCGGAAGCTGTGGGCCGGAGTTCCGGTCGGAGCGGATCTGACGGGCCTGGCGGCCGTCACCCAGCCCGACGAGAACGGCCACGTCAAGGGCGAGCCGTTCCCCGTGCCCCGGCACTGGGTCGCGACCTGGCTCCAGAAGCAGCCGTCGTTCGACGTCGCGACGATCACCTACGACCGGTTCGCCCGGCTGTTCCGGCAGTCCCAGGCCGAGTACGACGAGGCCATCGGCACCGGCGACCCCGACCTGTCCGCCTTCCGCGCGTCCGGTGGCAAGCTCCTGACCTGGCACGGCCAGGCCGACCAGTTCATCCCGCCCCAGGGCACGGTCCAGTACCGCCGCCAGGTGGAGCGGACGATGGGCGGAGCCAAGCGTGTCGACGGCTTCTACCGCCTCTTCCTCGCCCCGGGCACCACGCACTGCGGCCTCAACAAGGGCAACGGCTCCACCGACGACCTCGGCGCGCTGCGGGCCTGGGTCGAGCGCGGCCAGGCCCCCGAGGTCCTGCCCGCCACCCTCGTCAACGCCCAGGGACGCAGCGTCACCCGCGACCTGTGCGCCTACCCGCGCGTCTCCCAGTACCAGGGGTACGGCGATCCGGATTCCGCCGCCAGCTTCCGCTGTGAGCCGCGCGGGACGGCTCAGGCGGACGGCGCTCCCGGCCCGTCCAGCAACTCCCGCAGCAGACCGTCCCAGTCGAGCCCGTCCAGTTCCGCCCCGGCCGGGACGACCCGGTAGGTGGCGTCTAGCCACCGCGCGAGGCGCGCCGTGGGCACCTCGAACAGGGCCTCCACCTCCGGCGATTCGAGGAGCAGCCACGACGAGGGCCGTTCCCCGGCAGCGTCGGCCACATCCGCACCTCGCCGTGCCCGCTCATGGCCGTCAGGCCGCCGTGCAGGAGTTCCCGGCCGATGCTCCACCGGCGCTCCGGCCCGCGTTCGGCGAGGAACTCGACGCCGATCACCGCGGGCGCGGCCGGGTCGAAGCGGAACACCGCCCGCATGGGCCGCCGGGTGAACTCGTCGAGCATCAGGTCGACGTCGACGAGCAGCGGCGGCATGTGCCCGGGCGCCGAACCCGCCACCGGAGGTAAACGATCACGATGCACGACTGAGGTCCCCTTCGTGGTGCGGAGTCTGCGCCTCCCACTCTTCGCCACCGGACGTGACCCGCACATCAGTCACTTGACGGCCAGTCACACACCGGACCTCCCCGCAGTGCCGACCACGCCTCGCTCTTCCTGGAACTCCCATGAACCCCCATGACACCTATGAACGCCCATGACCAACCGTCAGGGCCACGGATGTCCCTGAACAGCCACGGACGCCCGTGAACGTCAGCAACAGCTCACGAACGGAGTAGGACATGACGATCGACCGACGCCGTCTCCTGCGGACCAGCGGTGCCGCCGCGGCCAGCGTGCTGGGCGCCGCCGCCCTGTCGTCCACCGCCTCGGCCGCGGAACCCGCCCACGTCCACGCCTCCCACCCCTCCGGGGACCCCGACCCCACCGAAGGTGTCACCCGCACCCTCCTCCAGGACCACCCCTCACCCGCGAAGGGCTGGAAGGCCGTACAGACGCTGGTGCAGATCCCGCGGCACAAGGAGTCCGGACGGCACAGCCACCCTGGAGTGGAGGTGGGCTACATCATCCGCGGTGACGTGCTGATGGAGTTCGACGACCGGCCGCCCCTGCGCCTGCGCACGGGTGACCCGTTCTTCATCCCGGAAGGCGCCATCCACAACGCCCGCAACATAGGCAAGGTGACGACGATGATGCTCTCGACGTACGTCGTCGACGAGACGAAACCCCTGGTCACCACGTACTAGGGTCCCGGCGGGCAGGGTCGTCCCCTGACCGGAACCGAGCAGGTGTGAGCGCCGTCCGCCGTCAGTCGGACGGCGCTCGCGGCCCGGACAGCAGTCCCGCGGTTGTGGCGTCCCAGTCGACGTCGGACAGCTCATGACCGGCGGGAACGAGCTGATACGTGTGCGCGAGCCACTCCGCGAGCGGCGGTGCCGGGAGGGCGAACAGCGCCGCCATGTCACCGGAGGCCAACTGAAGCCACACGGTCGACTGGTGCTGATCCTCCTGACGCGACGGCCAGATCTGCACGTCCCCGAGCCCGCTCCTGGACCGCGTGCCCCGCCACAGCAGGTCCCTGCCGACGCGCCACCGCGCGTGCGGGCCGCCCTCGACGGAGAGCTCCACGCCCACGGCCAGAGCGGCCCGCGCGTCGAAGGTGAACTCGGCCCTGACCGTCTGGCGGGCGTGCACGCCAAGGACCCGCTCGCCGTCAAGGACCAGCGCGGGAAGCTCGCGCCGTGCCGCCCGGTCGGGCCGGACACCTCGTGGGAGGCGGCTCATCACACGTAGTTCCTTCCCTGCGGCGGAAGCCGGACCGGTCCACTCTCGGCCCCCGGGGGACAACGCACCTACGTAAGATGACCGCCGGGTTCTCCCCGCTGTGACGCAGTGGGCGCGGCGGCAAGGCCGTCCGGCTGTCCGCCTTGGGGTGTTTGGTCCCGGAAACCTCATGCGACCGTCCCGGGTCCGCGTGCCAGAGGCCGGGAACATTAAGTCATTCGACTGTCGTCGCTGACCTGCGTCTGAACGATCCTGGAACGGGCGCCGACGCGTCGGCGCCGGATGGTCGTCATGCTCGGAGGAACCCCACCGTGAAACGTACTCCCGTCGTGTTCATCCATGGCGTGTGGCTGCACGCGCTGTCCTGGGAGTCGTGGGTGGAACGCTTCGTGAGCCGGGGGTTCCTCGCGTCCGCGCCCGGCTGGCCGGGGGAGATGGCCACCGCCCGGGACACGCGCGCCGCGCCGCGGATCCTCGGCCGCGTCGGCCTCGACGCGCTCACCGACCACTACGCCGCGATCGTACGGTCCTTCGACACCGCGCCGGTGCTCGTCGGGCACTCGGTCGGCGGGCTCATCGCCCAGCACCTCATCGCCGCCGACGTCGGCCGTGCCGCGGTGGCCATCGCCCCCGCCCCGATCAACGACATCCCGCTGCCCGCCTCCTACGCCCGGCTCCTGCCGTCGGCCCGGGGCGGTGCCGGGGCGACGGTGTCCCTGTCGCCGGAGCGGTTCCGGCGGACGGTGGCGAACGCGGTCGCCCCGGAGGAGGCCCGACGGCTGTACGAGCGCTACGCGATGCCCGCCCCGCACCGGCTGCTCACCGACCTCGGGTGCGGGGCGGAGCGCCGCGGCCCGCACGCCACGGCGGACGTCGGCAACGCCGGGCGCGGCCCGCTGCTGCTGGTCTCCGGCCAGGAGGACCGGCTCGTGCCGGACTCGGTCACGCGGGCGGCGTACAAGCAGTACGGGGACAGCACGGCGGTGACCGACCTGAAGCAGTTCGCCGACCGGGGCCACTCGCTCGTCTTCGACAGCGGCTGGCGCTCCGTCGCCGACTACGTGCTGGCCTGGCTGACCGAACGGGGCGTCCGCGCCCGTCCCGCGCGGCGCTGAGCGGCATCGGGGGTCAGGCGTCCCGGTCGTCGGGCACCTTGCCCAGGGCGTCGCGGAGCGCGGCGCGGGAGGTGATGCCGAGCTTGGGGAACACCCGGTACAGGTGGGAGCTGACGGTGCGCGGCGAGAGGTGCATGCGCGCCCCGATCTCCTTGTTGGTCAGGCCACCGGCGGCCAGTTCCGCGATCCGGCGCTCCTGCCACGTCAGCGCCGCGAGGCTCGCCGTGGACGCGGGGGCGGACGCCCCGGCCGCCCTCAGCTCGGCGCGGGCCCGCTCGGCCCACGGGGCCGTGCCGAGGCGCTCGAAGGACTCCGCGGCGAGGGTGAGGGCGGCCCGCGCCGCCTTGCGCCCCTGAGTGTGCCGCAGGCGGACACCGTGGGCCAGGCGGAGGCGGGCGAGCTCGAAGGGGAAACCGGCCGCCCCGGGGTGGCTCTCCGCGCGGCGGTACAGGGCGTCGGCCTCGGCGGGGTCGGCGGCCGTCATGGCGAGGGCGCCGTAGGTGACCAGGGCGAGGCGGGGGACACGTCGGGCAGACCGGCGTCGCGCGCGGCCAGGGCGTGGCGGCGGGCCTGTTCGGTGCGGCCAGTGTGCAGAGCCGCCTCGACCAGGTCGAGCAGCGTACGGGGGGCTTGGTGGGCGTAGGGAGTGAACGTCCCGGGGGTGTGATGCCGATGGCGTGCAGGTACGCGGATTCGTAGTCGCCGTCGGTGAGGGCGGCGGTGGTGCCGATGGCGTCGGCGATCTGGGTGAGGAAGCCGACGCCGCGCGGGCGGGCCCAGGCGTCGACGGCGGCCTGGAGCTGCCGCGCCTGCTCGGTGTGGCCGCGCAGCGCGGCGAGCAGACCGAGGTAGGCCCGGGTGTGGTGGGCGAACAGCGCGTTGTGGTGCGCGCTGGCCAGGTCCAGGGTGCGCTGACCGGTGCGGGCGGCCTCGTCCCACTCGCCGACCGCGATCTGGTCGAGCATGATCAGGTGCAGCATGGTCGTGGCCGACGCCGCGGCCCCGGTCTCCACCTCGCGGTCCACGGTGCGCTGGAAGTGCGGCCGGTACCGGCTGAGCGTGTCCACGTGGTACGCGGCGACGCCCAGCCGGGTGACCTCCCACGGTTCGAGCCTGCGCGGGTCGGCCAGGGCGCGCTCCAGCCGCTCGTGCACGCCGCCGCCGCGCAGCACCACGTCGCCCCAAGCGTCCTGGTAGATGCGGGAGTTCGGCGTGACCAGGTCCCCGAGGGAGTCGAGCAGCGCGTGCGTGCGCTCCCACGTCGGGGCGTCGCTCGCGTACTGGCTGATGGCCAGCAGCAGGTTGACGAGCCGGGTGAGCACCTCTTCCGGCGCGCGTACGCCGCCGTCGCGGATGGTCTCGATCACCGCCACCACCTGGTGCGGTGAGACCTGTACGTCTCCGTCCTCGTACAGCGCGCTGTAGGCCGAGGCGAGCACGGAGGCAGGGGACTCGCCCGTCTCCGACGCGGCGTCGGAGCTGAGCAGTTGCTGGGCGCGGTCCAGGAGCCCGGCCTGACCGGCGATGAACGCCGCGTCGCCCAGCCTGCGGGAGCGCTCCTCGTGGCGTTCGCTCAGCTCCGCGGCGCGGGTCAGCCAGGACACGGCGGCCAGCGAACCACCGCGCAGGGTCGCGGAGTCGGCGGCGGCCTCCAGGACGGCCGCGACCCGCTCGTCGGGGTCGACGGTGCAGGCCGCCAGGTGCATGGCGCGCCGTTCGAGGTCCTCGCGGTGCACCTGGGCGAGGGCCGCGTGGGCGGCGCGCCGCTGGTTGGGGGTCGCGGTCTGCACGACGGTCGAGCGCACCAGGGGGTGCCGGAAGACGAAGTCGCCGCTGAGCGGATCGATGTCCAGCAGCCCGCGGGCCGCCGCCTCGTCGGCGTCCAGCATGCGGTAGCGCGTGCCGCGGGCGGGCCCGGCGACCGCGCCCGCCCCGACGCCGTCCAGGGCGCCGCGCAGCAGCTCCGCGCGCACGGCGTTGCTCAGGGCCGCGATGCGGGCGCCGTACACGTGCTGGAGGCGCAGCGGCAGGGGGATGCCGGTGAAGCCGGGGGCCTCCCGCCGGTCGCCCACGGCCCGGCCGTCGCGCAGCACATGGGGCGGCAGCTCCAGCAGGGCCAGCGGGTTGCCCTGGGCCTCGGCCAGGATCAGTCGCCGCACGCGATGGTCGAGGCCGGGGCTGCGCAGGTCCAGGAGCTGCTCGGCGGCCCGCTCGGGCAGGGTGGGCACGGGCAGTTGGGGCAGCGCGGCCGTGTCGAAGCCGGAGGGCACGTCGGAGCGCAGGCCGACGACGAGCTTGACGGAGCTGCCGGTCAGCCGCCGCCCGACGAACCCGCACACCTCGGTGCTGGAGGTGTCGAACCACTGGCCGTCGTCGAGCACCAGCAGCAGCGGCTGCCGCGACGCCGCGAGGGAGAGCAGGTCGAGGACGGCGATGCCGAGCGTCATCACCGAGGGCGGCGGGCCGCCACTCCTGCCGAAGACGACGTCGAAGACCCCTCGGTGCCCCTCGTCGAGCCGGTCCACGGAAGGGAGCAGCGGGTACAGGAGCTGGTGCAGACCGGCGAACGGCAGCGCCGACTCCGCCTCGACACCGGCCGCCCGCACCACCTGCTGCCCGTCGGCCGCGGCGAGTTCGGCGACGTGGTCGAGCAGGGCGCTCTTGCCGACGCCGGTGTCACCCCGCAGGACGAGGGCCCGGCCCCCGGCGGCCGTCACGAAGTCGGACAGCGCCTTCCGCTCGCGCTCACGGCCGACCATCGTGCCGTCGAACGACTCCATCGTCCCCCTCATTCCGTACCCCACAGGTGTGTTCCTCCGCCGAACCCGCCGAACCCGCTGGAGCCGCTGAACCCGCTGGTCCATAGGCCCCTTGGGGCGACCACCGTCGCGGGCCCCACGTGTGTCAAGGCCGCGCGCGTCCGGACGTACCCAGCCCGTGGAGCAGGGTGTCGACAACGATGTCCGCCGCCTGACCGGCGCTCCGGTCGGGCATGTGCTGTGTCGCCAGGAGCATGAGCTGGGGCAGCAGCACGTTCGCCCACCCTTCGGGAGTGTCGCGGCGCAGCAGCCCGTCGTCGGCGGCCCGGCGCAGAAAGGCGTCGAACGCGCGGATGGCCGCGTCCCGGCGAGGCCGTACGGCGTCGTCGGTGAGCAGCCGGGCGGGGTCGACGGGCCAGGTGCGGTTGACGGTGATGGCGTTCTCCACGAAGCGGTGCAAGGCGACGGCGACGGGCGCCTCGCGCAGCCGGGCGTCCTCGATGGCCTGCTCGACGGCGGTGAGGTGGGCGTCGTGGATGGCGGCCAGGAGCTCGTCGCGCGAGGCGAAGCGCCGGTAGACCGTACGCCGGTCCACGCCCGCCTCGGCCGCGATGCTCGCGATGCTGGCGCCGGGGTCGGCGGCGAGCATGCGCGCTCCCGTGGTCAGGACGGCTTCCAGGTTGCGCGCCGCGTCTGCTCTCACCCCGTGGAGTGTAGTCGTGGAGTGTGGCGCCTGGGACGTCTAGCGCCACATTGGTGTGAACTTTACCTGTGAACTTTACCTGTGGAGGGGCTGGTTGAGCGCGGTACGTGGGCGCACCACCGGTACTACGGGGGCGCCACCGCATGGAGTGGGCGCACTACCGCACCGTGCGGGTGCGTCTCCGGCGCTCAGAGGCGGTCGGCGTCCACGACCGCCTGGGCGAAGGCCGTGGGTGCCTCCTGCGGCAGGTTGTGTCCGATGTCCGCGATGGTGCGGTGTTCGTAGGGCCCGGTGAAGTGATCGCGGTAGGCCGAGCCGTCTCCGGGCGGGGTGAACGGGTCGAGCGCGGGGTCGAGGGTGATCGTCGGTACGTGAATGGGGGGCCGGGCGGCGAGCCGCTTCTCGTAGCGGTCGTAGCGGGGGGCGCCTTCGATGAGGCCGATGCGCCAGCGGTAGTTGTACAGCACGATGGCGGCGTAGTCGGGGTTGCGGAAGGCCCGCGCGGTGCGTGCGAACGTGGCGTCGTCGAAGCGCCAGTTGGGGGAGACGAGGGTCCACACGTAGCGGCACAGGGCGATGCGGTCCTCCACGTCCTCCATGGTCTTCCTGCCGCGCTCGGTGGCGAAGTACCACTGGTACCACCAGGTGTGCTCCACGGCCGCGGCGGCGGGCTCCCGCTGCGCCTTGACGTCGGTGATGAGGTAACCGCCAGTGGAGACCAGGGCCTTGACGCGGTCGGGCCACAGCGCGGCGATGATGTCGGCGGTGCGCGAGCCCCAGTCGAAGCCCGCGAGGACCGCCCGGTGGATCTTGAGGGCGTCCATCAGGGCGATGACGTCGAGGGCGACGGCGGACTGCTCGGCGGTGCGGGGCGTGCGGCTCGACAGGAAGCGGGTGCTGCCGTGCCCGCGCAGGTAGGGGACGATGACGCGGTAGCCCTGAGCGGCGAGCAGGGGAGCGACGTCGACGAAGCTGTGGATGTCGTAGGGCCAGCCGTGCAGGCACAGCACCACCGGGCCGTGGGCGGGCCCCGCCTCGGCGTAACCGACGTTCAGCGCACCGGCCTTGACGTGCTTGAGCTGGGGGAACCCGGTGTGGGCGCCGGGCGAGACGGCGGGTACGGCGGGGCCGTGGCCGCCGCTCGGTCGGGGCGGGGTGGTCGCGGCTGACGCCGGGGTCTGCGGGCCGGACAGGGAGACGGCCGCCGCACCGGTGCCCAGGCCGACGGCCTTGCTGAAGGTACGCCTGTTGATCATCTGAAGCCCTCCGTGATGTGTGCTCAGCGGTCATGTGTGCTCGGTGGTCATACGTGTGCGGTGGTGTTGACGCGGTGACACTCGCATATATGGCGTCACCAGTCAAACCGGTGACGTACGAAATGATGTGTGGCGGCCGGATCCGATGGCAGGGCCCGGAAGGCCGGATGGCCAGGCGTCACGGCCGGTTGAGGGCCTTGGTCACATGGGCGGTTGGCCGCCCGGCACGTGGCCGGGTGGGGAAGCCCGGCACGTGGCCGGGTGGGAAGACGGAAGGACAGGGGAAACACGTGATCACATACGATCGGCTCTTCATCGCGGGCTCCTGGGTGGAGCCGAGCGACGCGGAGCTGCTGGACATCGTGTCGCCGCACGACAGGTCGGTGATCGGCCGCGCCGCCCAGGCGCACCCGGCGGACGTCAACCGGGCGGTGTCCGCGGCGCGGGAGTCCTTCGAGGCGGGCGTCTGGCGTCTGACGCCACCGGCCGAACGGATCGCCCTGCTACGGCGGTTGAACGTCCTGCGCGAGGAGAGGGCGGAGGAGATCGCACGCCTGGTCTCGCGGGAGAGGGGC
The DNA here is from genome assembly GCF_049542095.1 of Streptomyces sp. G45. Taxonomy (NCBI): domain Bacteria; kingdom Bacillati; phylum Actinomycetota; class Actinomycetes; order Kitasatosporales; family Streptomycetaceae; genus Streptomyces; species Streptomyces sp. G45. Next base: position 9,038,734 of record NZ_JBMUZU010000001.1, read on the forward strand.
TCGGCGGGATGGTTCACCCGCGCCGCACAGCAGGGGCTGACCCGGCAGGCGAACGCCTATCTGAAGGCGGCCGAGGAGTTCGGCTGGGAAGAGACGCTCGCGCCGTCCGATGCCGCCGCCCCGGCGCGCAGCGTGGTGCGCCGCGAGCCGGTGGGCGTCGTCGCGGCCGTCATCCCGTGGAACTCGCCGTTCTCCTCCGCCACGACGAAGCTGTTCCCCGCGCTGGCGGCGGGCAACTCCGTGGTCCTCAAGGTGTCCCCGGCGAACTCGCTGAGCATGGGCCTGCTGGCCGAACTCCTCGAACGGACGGGCCTGCCCGAGGGTGTGATCAGCGTCCTGCCCGCGGACCGGGAGACGAGCGAGTACCTGGTGTCACACGCGGAGGTCGACAAGATCGCCTTCACCGGCTCGACCCGGGCCGGGCGCCGCATCGCCTCGATCGCTGGCGAGCACCTCAAGCGGGTCAGCCTGGAGCTGGGCGGCAAGTCCGCCGCGATCATCCTGCCGGACGCCGACCTCCAGCGGGCCGTCGCGGGCGTCAAGTTCGCCTCCCTGCTCAACAACGGCCAGTCGTGCGTGGCCCAGCGCAGGATCCTGGCTCCGCGCAGCCGGTACGCGGAGGTGGTGGCCGCGCTCAAGGAGATGGTCGAGTCGCTGGGGGTCGGCGACCCGGACCACCCCGACACGTTCATCGGCCCCATGATCCGCCCCGACCAGCAGCAGCGCGTCCGCGACCACATCCGGCTCGGCGTCGAGGAGGGCGCCCGCCTGGTCACCGGCGGCCCGCAGGTGCCCGCGGGCCTGGAGCAGGGGAACGACGTTACCCCCACTGTCCTCGCCGACGTCGACAACGCCATGCGCGTCGCCCAGGAGGAGATTTTCGGCCCGGTCCTGGTCGTCATCGCCTACGACGACGAGGACGACGCGGTCCGCATCGCCAACGACTCCGCGTACGGCCTGTCGGGCGGCGTCTGGTCCCGAGACGAGGAGCACGCCCTGGCGGTCGCCCGCCGCATCCGCACCGGCACCGTCACGGTCAACGGCGCCTCCATCAGCTTCGACGGCCCCTTCGGCGGCTTCAAGGCCAGCGGCATCGGACGCGAGTTCGGCGCGGTGGGCCTCGGCACCTACACCGAGTACAAGACCATCACCGTATGACCGGTCGTCCGGCGGGTGGGCGGCAGGCGGGGCCGCGGGCCGCCACCGGGTCCGGTCGGGGGAGGGGCGATCGCCTCGCCGGACCGCGGCGGTGGCCCGCGTGCCCGAGCCCTGAGCTACGCCGGGACCACGCGGTAGCTCAGCGCCGCCCGGGGCAGGTCGGACTCCAGGAGCGACCCGGTGGCCCAGGGGTGGATGCCGGTGCAGTCGGCGCCGGAGTACAGCACGAGGGACGCGGAGCCGGAGGCGATCTGCACGGAGCGGGCCGGTGCCGACAGGGTGTGACACGTGCTGAGGTCATCGAGGTCCACGGCCGACGCCTTCCCCGTCCCGTGGGTGCCCGAGTAGAGGTACGCGCCTTCCCGCAGCGGCGGCCAGTCCGTGGCGCTCGCGGTCCCGGCACCGAAGCCGGTGAGGGCCACCGCCGCGCAGGCGGCAACGGCGGTGCTGTGGAGTATCGCTCTGGGGGTGAACATGCCGACACCTTCCGTGTGTGGGACGAGCCCGTCGTCGCGTGAGTGACCGGGCCGGTGAGGAATCCTTGCACGCTCAACCAAGTAGGGGAGAGGTGAAATCTGGACACACGTGTGTGGTGAAGGCGGCAATACGTGACTCATGCCGACGAGTTGCCAGGGAGAGGCTGACGACACATGCGTTACGGGTTAGAGTGGTGACGCACGTGAGGGTGCAGGGACCTCGTGTACCCCCGGATCGAACGCGAGGATGCGACATGATCAGCAGGCGAGGGATGGCCCAGGCCATGACGGCGGCAGCGGCGGGCGCCGCCGGTCTTGCCGGGAACGGCAAGGCGTGGGCGGCCTCGGGCGACAGCGCGGGGACCGGCGCGCCCGCGGCGGCCCCGACCGGGCGGGCGGCGCACGGCCTGGGACCGGTGCGCCGGGCCCGTACCGACATCCTGGACATCGCCTACCACGACGTCGGACCGGCCCGGGGCAGGCCGGTGATCCTGCTGCACGGCTGGCCGTTCAGCCCCGTCGGCTCCTACGCCGAGGTGGCGCCCGCGCTCGCCCAGCGCGGCTACCGCTGCTACCTCCCCTACCTGCGCGGCCACGGGCAGACGCGCTTCCTCAGCGACAGCACCTTCCGCTCCGGACAACAGGCGGCGCTCGGCGCGGACGTGGTCGCCTTCATGGACGCCCTGCGGATCCCCCCGGCCGTGTTCGCCGGATACGACTGGGGCGGGAGGGCCGGGGACGTCGCCGCGGCGCTGTGGCCCGAGCGCTGCACCGGCCTCGTCTCCGTCAACGGCTACCTCATCCAGAACATCGCCGCCGCCCAGGAACCACTGGCTCCCGCACGGGAGGAGGGCTCCTGGTACTTCTTCTACTTCCTCACCGAGCGCGGGCGGAAGGGGCTCCAGCGCGACCGGGAGGGCCTGGCCCGCGTGGTGTGGCGGCGCAACTCGCCCCAATGGCGCTTCACCGAGGCCGAGTTCTCCGAGGCGGCGCGGCTGTGGGCCAACCCCGACTACGTCGACGTGGTGATCCACAACTACCGGCACCGCATGGCCGCCGCACCCGGAGACCGCCGGTACGCCGGGCTGGAGCGAAGGCTGCTCGGCCAGCCGCGCATCACCGTCCCGACGGTCACCCTGGACGGGCAGGCCGACGGCGTGAGCCCGCCCACCGACGGCAGCGGGTACGCCGCGCACTTCTCCGGCCCCTGGTCGCACCACGTCGTGCCGGGCGCGGGCCACAACCTCCCGCAGGAACAGCCCGCCGCGTTCGTCGACGCGATCCTCGAAGTCGACGCGCTGCGCTGACCTCCGCACACCTCCACGGCACACACCCGCACCGACGATGCCGCGGACACACCGCCTGGTGGCGGTGGAACCGACACACCCACACCTCAGGAAGAAGGAACCCATGCCACTGAAGTCGTTCAAGTTGACGGCCGCCGCTGCCGCGGGCGCGATCGCCTCAGCCGCCATGCTCCTGTCGGCCGGACCGGCCGCCGCGGACAACCCGCCCTACAGCGGCTGCCCCGAGTGGGCGCTCTGCCTCTACCAGAACGGCGGGGGAACGGGCTCGAAGGCGATCGTCACGCCCCCTGCGGCGGGCGGCAACGCGAAGATCGTGAGACTCACCTCGACCAAGTTCCTGAACGGCGAGATCGCCGACAACCAGGTGTCGTCCTGGCTGAACAACTCGCAGTGCCAGATCGAGTTCTGGGACGACCCCAAGGGCGAGTTCTACCCCTCCGACCTGGACTTCGCGCCGTCCTGGCAGTGGGGCCTGAAGGCTGACTACAGCTTCGGGACCTCCAAGGCGTACGTCAACGACAGGATCTCCTCGCTCCGCTTCTACTGCTCGTAAGGACCCCCGATACCAGGCCGGAGGCGCCTGGCCCGACCGGACACGGCCGGGCCAGGCGCCTCCGGCCGTGCCGCCCGCCCCGCCGACCTACGCTCAGCCCAGCTGCTCGGCCAGCCCCACGATGATGCCGTCCGGGCCACGGAGGTAGCAGAGCAGAAAGCTGTCCTCGTACCGGGCGATCTCCCCGACGAGCGCGGCGCCGTGGGGCCGCAGCCGGGCGACGGTGTCCTCGATGTCGTCGACGGCGAACATGACGCGGTGCGTGCCCAGGACGTTGTGCGGCCGGTCGCGCGGCCCGGCGCTGGCCGCCGTGGGGGTGCGGTACTGCGCCAGCTCGATGCGGCTGTGCCCGTCCGGGGTGCGGAGCATCGCGATGTCGCAGTGGACGCCGTCAAGCCCGGTGCACCGGTCGGCGAACGGCCCCTGGACCTCCGTCCTGCCCTCCAGCTCCATCCCGAGTTCCACGAAGAACGCGATAGCGGCATCCAGGTCCCCGACGACGATGCCGACGTTGTCCATCCGCTGAATCGCCATGCTGGTCCTCCTAGCTCCTGGTACGGCCGGTGGCGGCCACTGACGTCTCTGGGACGGAGCCGACGGCAGGTTCTCGACATCCGCGCACCGCCGGACTCCGAAGAACCCGGATCGAGCCCCGGCACGACCACGGCGGCCCCGCGGGCCAGGCACCACCACCGAGGACCAGCGTGCCGCAGGCGCCCGCGCTCTGGTGGGACGAGCGGCCGCGGCATGCCCCATCCGCCGCGTTACGCCTCCGCGACGATACCGCGCACGGTGTAATGCCGGTGGTGACCGCGCCGGACACGGCGGGCACACGGCCACCGCGCGCCCCGTCCGGACGGGCGGGGCGGCCAACCGCAGATGAGGGGGAAGCCATGGCCGAGATCATGAACGTATCCGTGCTGTACCACCAGTACGTCCTGCTGGACACCGATGCCGAGGCGCCGGACGGGAGCATCGACGACTACGTGAACGGAAACGGTCTCGTCTCCGTCAACGCGGAGGGCACCTACGCCAGTGTGATGACAGGCACCCCGCACGGCGACATCCCGGTCACCTTCGACGTCCACCCCGCCGAACCGGCCCTGGACACCGACGGCTGGGACGAGGTCGTCGACATCAGCATGTACTTCTCCGGACAGGGCCCCATGATCGGCGAGCCAGTCGGCGACGACCTCCTCGACGCCCCCCTACCCGGCGACGAGGACGACTACCGCTGGTGGCGCTTCCGCTTACACGCCCGCGGCCGCGACACCGCCGACCACCCCGGCAGCCCGCCCGAGGAACACCTCATCCAGGTCTGGCCCGCCGAGCGCGCACCCGAGACCCGGCACAAGCTCACCGACCAGACCGGCCACCGCAGCCGCAACCCCGACCCCGACTACTACGCCCAGGCCAAAGCCGCCGAAGCGGCCGCCGCCGACGCCACGGAACTGCCTCACAGCGTCGCCTACGCCAGCCAGCCCATGCCGCCGCTCACCGCCCGCCTCCACAAGCGGCGATGAACGCCCCTGACGATCCGCCGACCAGGCACTGAGCCCTGCCGACGCGCAGCCGCGGTGAAAGTGTTCCGGACAGGTTCAAAAAGAACCCCCGAACAGGTTCCGTTGCCGGCAAGGCGCGGGGCGGGACACCTGTACACATGGGCGGTCCGATCACTCAATCGTGAGTTCCCCTCTCCCCGTGCCCCGGGCGACGTGACGCTGGCAGGGCGGCGCCGTCGTTCGGCGCGGCGTGGGCGAGCTGGCAGGGGGAGACGTCATGACACGCGGAACGGAACGGCGCGAGGGCCTGGACGAGCAAGCGGTGCTGCTGGTGGCGGGCCTCGCCGACCTGGCGGTGAGCACCGTGGGCTCCGCCCTGGGAGCGGTGCGGGGCCTGCTGTACCGCTCGGACGGGCCCGAGCTGGTGGCGGAGGCCGAGCACGACCTGCTGGCACGCGGGCGCCTCGTGCGCGACCGGTACGCGATGCCGCCCGCTCGCCTTGAGGTCCTCGCCCGGCACGCCCAGGCCCGGCGGGGTGCCGATGGCGCCTGAGAGGTCCGAGACGTGGGAGTCGGCCGCGTTCAAGGCGCGTGTCGACGATGTCTTACGCCGTTACGTCGCCGAGGAGGCCGAGCAGTTCGCGGCCATCGACCCCGCCCTGGAACCGGTGGCCCGGCAGTTGGAAACGGCGGTGGCGGACGGCAAGCGCCTGCGGGCGGCGTTCTGCTACTGGGGCTGGCGCGCGGTGGGCCAGCCGGACAGCGAGGCGCTCCTGCGGGCGGCGGCCTCGATGGAGCTGGTCCACGCCGCCGCGGTCGTGCACGACGACCTCATCGACGACAGCCCGCTGCGCCACGGTCGACCCACCGCACACGTGGCGCTGCGCGGCGCCGTACGACGCCGCCCGCGGTCCCTGACGGCCGCCAGGTCGCTGGCGATGCTGGTGGGAGACCTGCTGATGGGCCTCGCGGGGCAGCTGTTCACCACCAGCGGGCTGCCCGCCGCGTATCTGGCCCGGGCCCGCCCCCTGTGGTCCGTACTCGCCCGGGAGCTGATCGCGGGGGAGTGCCTGGAGATCCTGCACACCGGCGCGGAGCCCGACACCACGGCGTCGCTGAAGGTCATCCGGTACAAGACCGCCAAGTACACCGTCGAGCAGCCGCTGCTGATCGGCGGCGCCCTGGGCGGTGCCAGCGGGCGCCTGCGCGCGGGCTACAGCGCCTACGGCCTGCCGCTGGGCGAGGCGTTCCAGTTGCGGGACGACCTGCTGGGCCTGTTCGGCAGCACGGACGCCACCGGCAAGGCCACCAGCGACGACGTCCGCGGGCACCGGCCCACGGCGCTGCTGGCCGAGACGTGGCGCATCGCCGGTGAAGGGGAGCGGCAGCGGCTGCGCGGCCTCCTCGGCCGACGGGACCTGGACGAGGAGGGCCTGGCGGCCGTACGGGACGTGATGGTCCGGCTCAAGGCACCCGACCGCGTCGAGGGCATGATCACCGCCCGGGTGGCGGAAGCCCTGGACGCGCTGCACGAACTCCCCCTGCCCGCGCACGCCACGGCGGCGCTGACGGCCCTGGCCCATTCGGCGACGGCCCGCCCGTCCTGACGGGCCCGCCCGCACGCCCCCGACCCCCTGCCGCGCGCGTCACACCACGCGCGCCCCCGCCCCCGCCAGACGACCAGACGAGACGAGGACCCAGCAGTGACCGGTACCCGTACCGAGGCATCGATGGACGCCCTGCGCACGGCGGGAGACGAACTCGCCGACGCCACCGTCGCCGCGCTCTTCGACCGCGGCGAGGTCGGCAAGTTCAACACGCTGATGCGATACGTCTCCACCGCGGGCGCACCGCTCCCCGAGGGGCTGCCCGACGTGGCCCGCGCGTACCTGGAGGCCACGAGCGCTCCGCCGCCCTGGGTGGACTGGGCGGAGATGGAGAAGGCCCGGCTGTTCTTCCTCGACAACAACGTGCACATCTCCACCGCGCTGTCCTTCGCCTCCATGCCCGCCTGCTATGTCGTGCCGCATGTGGCGAGGCTCCTCTCGGCCACCCACGCGTTGCGGTACCCCTCCAAAAGGATGGCGGAGACCGGGCAGTTCACCGTGTACCTGATGCAGCCCGGCGCCTTCGAAGCGGGCAGCCGGTTCATCCCCGCCGCCCAGAAGGTCCGCCTGCTGCACGCCTCGATCCGCCACCACCTCACGCGCGAGAACCGGTGGGACACCGAGGCACTGGGAACGCCGATCTGCCAAGAGGACATGATCGGCGGCCAGATGTTCTTCTCGCTGCTCGTCCTGGACAGCCTCCACCGCCTCGGCGTCCACATGTCCACGGAGGGCGCGGAGGCCTACTACTACGCGTGGCGGGTCGTGGGCGCGATGCTCGGCGTCGACCAGGACGCCGTACCGAAGACCGTCGACGAGGCCCGCCAGTTCCACGACCTGTACATGGTCCGCCACATGGGCCCCTCCGACGAGGGCGCCCACCTGACCCGGCAACTCATCGACCTCTACGAGGACGTGGTGCCCGGCACCTTCCTGGACCCCATCGTCTCCGCCCTCATCCGCTACCTGGTCGGCGACACCTGCGCGAACTGGCTCCAGGTACCCCAGACCCGCTGGGACACCCTCGTCAAGGCGCTCCCGCACCTGCTCGGCGTCCTCGAAACAATCGAGGACCGCTCACCCCTGGGCGCCTGGGCCCTGGACCGCCTCGGCCACCTCACCACCGTCTTCGAACTCTCCTCCCTCACCCGCGGACGCGTCATGCACTACGCCATCCCCGAACACCTCAAGAAGGACTACGACGTGCCCAACTCGGTACCGCCCAGGCGCCGGTGGACCCCTCCGGGCGTGACGCTCCCCTGACGCCGAACGGCCCCGTCGACACACACGCGGAAGCCCGGAGGGTCGGCGGGGCGGCCGGGGTCAGGCGCTCTTCGCGAAGACGAGGACCTCCGTGGAGGCGACGCCCATGGGTGCCACGAAGCTGCCTTCCAGGGTGCAGCCGAGGGCGGCGAAGAGGTCCACGCAGGCACGGCGCGGCATGGCGGCCGGGTAGGAGCCGTGGCCCGACTCGCCCCGCGCGGCCCAGGTGCGCACCGCGTCCGGGTCGAGACAGGTCTCCGTCATGACGTCGAACACGATCCGGCCACCAGGGCGCGCGACGCGTGCCATCTCCAAGAAGTACCGGCAGGCGCACAGGAAGGTCACGGAGCTGAACACCTTGTGGGCCTGGACGAGGTCGACACTGCCGTCGGGCGTCGGCGCCAGGCTGCTGCCGGTGGTCGGCCGGGCGACCACGCCGAACGTGTCCACCAGGTAGTTCGCCCAGGGCGTCGCGGTCTCGTAGATCTCGTAGCGGCTCGGCGCGCACTCCTTGAGCGTCCTCTCCAGATACCGGCCGGAGCCGGGACCGATCTCAAGGACCGTGTTCGGGTCGGCGGCGAAGACGCCGAGAGCGCGTAGTTCATCGATGGTGGACTGGGTGGCGCCGGGCGTACCGTTGATGGCCCCGTCGAGGTAGTCGCCGATCGACAGTCCGGCCGCCCGCGCGGCCCGCATCGTCGGCTCGAAGGGCAGGAAGTCGTCTACGCCGCCGCGGTTGTTGATGCTGCGCACGACGTCGAATCCCGTGCGTCGCAGGAGCCGCTTGACTCCTGACTTCAGTAAGGACGTTCCTCTGCGCGCTGCTTTCATGAGCCATGTCCCCCCTGAGTCGGCTTCGCCTTCGGCGCCAGCCTAGGGACGGGGGCGCGGTGGCGCGGCGGGACGGGGAATCCACTGGGCGGCTGTCGGGGGACGGGCCATGTGCCCTGTATGTGGCTTGACAGATGGGCTGCTCGGCGATTTGCCAGTGGCCGGGGAGCGAGTCCCGGTCGGCGCCCGTCCGTCCCTCCCATAGGGAGCTGAAAAGAACTGCCGACGGACGGCAGTCGCGGGCCGCAGGGATCGCGTTGAGGGCGGCTGGCCGAAATTCATCGACGCCGTACCCTGTCACCACACGATGTCGCCGCTGCCGAACGGCGGAGAGCGGCGGACATTGTGAGGGCAGTGTTTCGGCAGCATTGCCCACCGTGAAATCACCCGGATTCTTCTACCGATTCCCGGCCTGCGATGGCAGGATCGTTTTTGCAGCCGGAACGGAAAAGAGGGATACCAGGGTATGAGAACCCTGCTGGTGGATAATCACGACTCGTACACGTTCAATCTGTTCCAGCTGTTGACCGAGGTGAACGACGAGGAACCGTTGGTTCTCGCCAATGACGAGGGCGATTGGAAAGGGGCGGCGGCGCTCGGCGTCGACAACATAGTTCTCGGCCCGGGGCCCGGTCGGCCCTCCGAGCCGAAGGACGTGGGACTCTGTCGCGCCATCGTGGAATCAGCCGACGTGCCCGTTCTCGGAGTGTGTCTGGGCCACCAGAGCATAGCGCTGGAAGCCGGTGCGCGGGTGGTCAGGGCGGAGCGGCCCGCGCATGGTGAAACGGTCCCGGTGTTCCATGACGCGTCCGGGCTGTTCGCCGGTATCCCGCAGGGCTTTCACGCGGTTCGCTACCACTCCTTGATGGTCGCCGAACCTTTTCCCGAGAATCTGCGGGTCACAGCATGGGGCGCCGACGGAACTGTCATGGGAGTGGCGCACGCCGATCGGCCTCAATGGGGAGTGCAATTCCATCCGGAATCCATAGCGTCGGAATACGGCCACAGGCTGCTGCGGAACTTCCTTCACCTCACCCCGAAACGCCGACACGGCAGGCCCACCGGAACGGCCCGCCCGCGACACGCCGCGCGCACCCCCGGCGCAGAGGGCGCCGCCTCCGGGCTGCGGGTCCTCACCCGTCGCCTGCCCGAGTGGACGGACCCCGAGACCGTCTTCACCGCCCTCTACGCCGACCAGCCCCACAGCTTCTGGCTCGACAGCAGCCGGGCGGAGCCGGGAGTGGCCCGGTTCTCCTACCTCGGCGGCCAAGAGGGCCCGCTGTCCCACGTCCTTCGCTACGACGTCACCACCAGGACGCTGCGCACGCTCGGCCCGGGCCGGGCCAGCGCCGAGCGGCACACGGACCTGTTCGACCACCTGCGCCGCGAGACAGCCCGATTAGGGACACCCCTAGGGACACCCCGTTCAAGGACGGAAGCCCCCGGCCTTCCCTTCGACCTGCTCGGCGGATACGTCGGCTACCTCGGCTACGAACTGCGCGCCGACTGCGTCGGCACCCCCGAGCCCGCCCACCGCGCCACCACACCGGACGCGGCCCTGATCTTCGCCGACCGCCTGCTGGCCTTCGACCACGAACGCGGCGAGGTCCACGCCGTGGCCCTCGCGGAGCCCGGCGAGGAGAGCGCCGCCGCCCAGTGGCTCACCGACGTCGAACAGCGCGTCGCCCGCGCGGCGCCGCCCGAGCCGGTGCCCCCCACCCCCGCCGTCGGACCGCCCCGCACCGTGCGCTGGGCCCGGGACCACGACGCGTACCTCGCCGACATCGCCCGCTGCAAACGGTGGCTGAGGGACGGCGAGAGCTACGAGATCTGCCTGACCAACCGCGCCGAAACCCACACCGACGTCGACCCGCTGACGCTCTACCGCGTACTGCGCCGACTCAACCCCGCCCCGTACGCGGCCTACTTGCGGTTCGGGGACCTGGCCGTGCTCAGCTCGTCCCCGGAGCGGTTCCTGCGCGTGGGCCGTGACGGCCGGGTGCAGGCCAAGCCCATCAAGGGGACCACCGCGCGGGCCGCCGACGAGGCCGAGGACCGGGCGCGCGCCGAAACGCTGCGCACCAGCGCCAAGGACCGTGCGGAGAACCTCATGATCGTCGACCTGCTCCGCAACGACCTCGGCCGGGTGTGCGTACCGGGCAGCGTGCGGGTGCCCTCCCTCATGGCCGTGGAGACGTACCACACGGTCCACCACCTGGTGTCGACGATCGAGGGCCAGCTGCGCGCCGGACTCGGCGCCCTGGACGCCGTCCGCGCGGCCTTCCCGCCGGGCTCCATGACCGGCGCGCCCAAGCTCCGCACGATGCAGCTCATCGACGCCCTCGAACCCGGGGCGCGCGGCGTGTACGCGGGCGCCATCGGCTGGCTCGGCGTGGACGGCGCCGCCGACCTCGGTGTCGCCATCCGCACCCTCGTGGCCCAGGACGGCCTGCTGTCGACGGGAGCGGGCGGAGCGGTGCTCTGGCGGTCCGACCCGGAAGCGGAGGCCGCCGAAGTCGCCCTGAAGGCCGCACCGCTGCTGCGCGCCCTGTCCGTGGCGGAGTCCTGGGCGCGGACCGGTGAGGAGGCCGTGGCCGTCTGACCCGGCCGCCCCCGCGCGGCCCGCCTGCCCAGCCGCCCCGGCTGACACGTTCCGCCATCGCCGTCCTCGACCCGAGAGGCCGCCATGCCGCACGTTCCCCCGCCGACACCGATCCGGCCGACACCGCCCCCGCCGCCCCCGACCTGATCGACCGGATCACCTCCGCACTGGTGCGCGCCATCCCCGACGCCGTACACGGCTCCTTCGTGTTCACCGAGGAGCACCTGGCCCTGGTGCCGGAGGAGACCACGGAAATCCTCCGCCCTTACGTCGGGTGGAGCGTGTTCTGCTACGCCGTGCCCATCACCGACGAAGGGCTGTGGGTCTGGCACCACCACGGCGAGTACCGCTCCCTGCTGGCCAACTATGTGCTGCTGCGCGCCGCCGACGCCATCCGCAGGGAACTGGCACGCACCGACGTGGCGAGTGAGGACCTGCCCGAACTCACCGCGCAGGGCGTGTCGATGGTCGAGGTCGCCGAGTACGCGGGCATCGGCAACCGCGGCTGGAACAACCTGCTGCTGCACCCCGAGTACGGCTCCTGGCTCCAGATCCACGCCCTGCTGGTGGACGCCCCGCTGACCGAGAGCCCCCTGCTGCTCACCGACGTCTGCGTGCGCTGCGGCAACTGCTTCCGGTCCTGCCCCGTCGACGCCCTGGCCGAGGACGTCTTCCACCGCTCCCGCTGCCAGAAGGTGGTCGCCGCCCCCTGGGACCCCCGAAGCCGGGCGGAGGCCCTCACCGACAAGACCTACATCGAGTGCCGCATGTGCATCGACGACTGCCCCATCGGAACCCCCGTGGAGAGGTTGCTGGCATGGAAACGCTGACCATCGAAAGGCGCCGGGAACCGGAAGCCGACGCGCTGCGCGAGGACGGAGGCTATGTCTTCCACCACCCGCCCAAGGCGCTCTGGGACCGCGGCGTCCAGCCTCCGCCGCAGAGCTGGGGCCGCTACTCGGTCTACCTGCACGTGCCGTTCTGCAAGAAGATCTGCACGTTCTGCACCTTCGAGCGCAAACGGCTGCGCCGCGACTCCCTCGACGGCTTCATCCCCCGGCTGTGGCGGGAACTGGACACCGTCGAGGCCACCGACGACCTGTCCGCGGCCGCGCTGCACTCGGTGTACCTCGGCGGCGGCACCGCCTCCCTGCTGCCCAACGACGCCATCGCCCACTTCCTCGACCGGCTGCGCGGCGGGTTCGGACTGCGCGAGGACACCGAAGTCACCCTGGAGTCGGAGCCCGGCACCAAGACGGCGGAGGACCTGCGGATCGTCCGCGACGCCGGGGTGAACCGGGTGTCCATCGGCGTCCAGGCGTTCCAGGACCCGCTCCTGAAGTCGCTCAACCGCTCCCACAACGCCGCCGAGGCCGTCGCCATGGCCGAGGCCGTGCACGCGGCCGGGATCGAGAACCTGCACGTCGACATCATGTACGGGCTGCCCGGCCAGACCATGGACATGTGGCGGGAGACGGTGCAGCGGTGCCTCGACCTCGGCGTGAAGCACCTGTCCGCGTACCAGATGATCCTGTTCCCGGACGAGGTGCTGTCCCGCATGATCCGGGCCGGTGAGGTGCCCCCGCAGCCCCATCCCGACGTCATCACCGAGATGCGCGCGTACGCCGTGGAGACGTTCGGCCGGGCCGGGCTGCCCCGGTACTCCCTCACCGAGTTCGCCGAGCCCGGCTTCGAATGCCGCTATGTGATCACCACCTGGGACGGCTCCGACTACCTCGGGCTCGGCCCCGGCGCCTACAGCCGCAACGGCCGCCAACTGTGGGAGAACCACACGGTGCACGCCGCCTACCACCGCGACGCCGACAACGGGCGCCGCCCCGTCGGCCGCGCGGTGGAGATGACCCCGCGGCAGACGCTGGAGCGCGACCTGGCCATGGGCCTGTGCATGCTCCACGTCCAGCCCGAGGAACTGGCCCACCGGGCCGGTATCGGCCTGGACAGCGTCGACTCCGTCCTGCGTGACCTGACGGAGCTGGGGCTGATCCGCGCCGAGGGATCCCAGCTCCGGCTCACCGAGCCGGGCGTCCGCTACGCCACGGAGGTGATGAAGCGCCTGACGGTCAGCCAGTTCTAGTCGTCTGTCGTCCAACAGTTCTCGTCCAACAGTTCTCGTCCATCAGTTCTCGTCCATCAGGAAGGAACAAGGAACAGCCATGGCCACCGTGATTTTCTCGCTCAAGAAGATCGAGGCAGTGCTGGAGATCGCCCGCAAGGACCCGCAGGGCTTCCTGGGCGACCTGGCCCGGGACCCCTTCCGGGCCCTGCAGGCCAGCGGGATCGACCTGTCACAGGGGGAGACGATCGCCATCGTCGACATCGTGCAGGGCACCTCGCTGTCCCTGCTCGCCCCGCGCCTGACGGACCTGCGCACCCTGTGGTCCGACATCCTCGCGGACAACCCGGTGACGGAGCGCCCGGCGCAGCCGCGCCGCGCCGCCTCGGCCGCCCTCGCCGCCCAGGCCGCGAGCTAGCAGCGGGCCCCCACCGCGGATGACCGAGCGCACCCTGCCCGGGGAGCCCGGCGGCAGCACGCCGCCGGGCTCCCCGGAGCAGCTCCCCGCCCCCCGGCTGCTGCTCGCCGGAGTCGACGTCGTCGTCACCACCGACGACGACGTCCTGGTCCTGGAAGTCAACGATCACCCCGGCGTCCTGCGCGAACCCGCCGGTCCCCGTGGCGACCCGCCCGTCCTGGCGGCCCTCGCCGACGCCCTCGCCGCCCGCGCGGGAAGCGACCCCTGCCTGATCACCCTGCCCGAGTGCTTCCGCCTGTCGCCGCCAGGACCGTCCCGGGCGGCGGTCACGGTGGCGCCCGAATCCCGGCTCGTCGGCGACTTCGAACGCTCCGAAGCCGCCCTCGGGGACCTGTCGGCGCTGCTCCTCCTGCTGCACGAGCGGGGCGTGGACGCCCACCTCGCCGACCGGCCCGCCGCCGAGACCTACCTCGCCCGGCGCGGCACCGCCCGCACGCTCGTCTTCGACCGGCTGCCCGGCGCCCCGGCCGGACCCGGCACCGAGGTCCTCAACGCGCCCGGCGCCCGGAACCTGTGCGGCGACAAGGCCACCACCGCCCGGCTGCTGACCGCGGCCGCCGTGCCCGTCGTCCCGTGCCTGGACCTCGCCGACCTCGTGCGCACCGGAACGCCCAGCGGATACGTCGTGACCAAGCCCCGCGTCGGCGCGGCGGGCAACGGCGTCGAACGCCACCGGATCGCCGCGCTGCGCTCGCGGGCACAGCCGCCCGAGACCGGACCCGACCGGATCGCACAGCCGTGGATGGACCTCCGACGCACCTCCGACGACACCTCCGGCGGCCCACCACACCGCTTCGACCTGCGGGTCCTGGTGGTCGGCGGCCACGCCCGCGCCGTCCTGGCCCGCCGGGCGGGCGCCCCGGCCGACCTCCAGGAAGGAGAGCCCCTGCTGACCTGGCTGACCATCACGGGGCGGCGCGAACCGCTGTGGATCGACGGGACCGCCACCGCCGCGGCACACCGCTACCTCGACGACGACCTGCTGCGGCGCGCCCTCACCGTCGCCCAGGACGCGGTCCGCGCCCTGGACCGGGCCCTGCCCACGGGCGCGACCGACACCGCCGCCCACCACGGGTTCGCCCGCCACAACGGGGTGAGCGGCGCGCTCGACACCGTGACGGCGACCCCGCTCCCGCACTGAACGCCGTACGACCAGGGAGGATCGACCCCCACATGCAGATCATGGGTGTACTCAACGTCACTCCGGACTCGTTCCACGACGGTGGCCGTCTCGACGGCACCGCGCAGGCCGTCGAGGCGGGCCTGGCCCTGTTCGCGGCGGGCGCCGACATCGTCGACGTCGGAGGCGAGTCCACCCGGCCCGGCGCCGCCCCGGTCCCCGCCGACACCGAGCGCGGGCGGGTCGTCGACGTCGTGACGGAACTCGCCCGCCACGGCCGGGTCTCCGTCGACACCCGCAAGGCGGAGGTGGCCCGCGCCGCCGTCGCCACGGGCGCGACCATCGTCAACGACGTGTCCGGCACCCTCGGCCCCGTCGCGGGCGAACTCGGCGCCGGATACGTGGCCATGCACATGCGGGGCACCCCCGGCACGATGCAGCGCGCGCCCCACTACCGGGACGTGGTGGGGGAGGTCACCGCGTTCCTGCTGCGCACCGCCGAACAGGCCCGGCGCGCTGGCGCGCCCACCGTGTGGCTGGACCCCGGGTTCGGCTTCGGCAAGACCCTCGCGCACAACGTCGCCCTGTTCCGGGCGATACCCCGGCTCGCCGCGTACGGCTTCCCGGTCCTGATCGGCGTGAGCCGCAAGAGCATGCTGGGCGCGCTGACCGGCAGACACACCCCCGCGCAGCGCCTGGCGGGATCGCTCGCCGCGGTCTGCGCGGCGGCCCAGCTCGGCGCGCGTGTCGTGCGCGTCCACGACGTGGCCGAAACCGTCGACGCCCTCCGCGTCGCCCGGGCGCTGCTCCCGGCGGCCGTACCCACCGCCCTGACCGCCCTGGAGAGCGACGACCTCGTGCCCGCCGGTGCCCCGTGGTGACCGGCCCGGCCTCCACCCCCGCCACCTGGGCTACCGGCACCCCGGACTCCGGCCGCATGCTGGACGAGGCGACCTCGCTGCTGCGCCGCCTCATCCGGCACGGCTGCGTCAACGACGGCACCCCCGACTCCGGGCAGGAGACGAGGAGCGCGGCCCTGCTCGCGGACTACCTCGAAGGCAGCGGCCTCGACCTGGAGATCGTCGAACCCCGGCCCGGACGCGGCTCCCTCATCGCGACCCTGCCCGGCACGGCGGGCCCGTACGGCGGCCTCAGCCTCCTCGGCCACCTCGACGTCGTCCCGGCCGACCCCGCCGGATGGACCAGGGACCCCTTCGCCGCCGACCTGGTCGACGGCATCGTGTGGGGCCGGGGCGCGGTCGACATGCTGGGCATCACCGCGACCATGGCGGTGGCCCTCAAACACCTGGCCCAGTCCGGCCACCGCCCCGAGCGCGACCTGACCCTGCTCGCCGTGGCCGACGAGGAGGCGGGCGGGCACTGGGGCGCGGGCTGGCTCGCCGAGCACCGCCCCGAGCTGTTCCGCGACCGCTCGGTCATCACCGAGTCCGGCGGCTTCCCCATCCCCACCCCGGACGGCACCGCCGCCCTGGAGTGCTTCGTCGGCGAGAAGGGCGCCTACCCCTGCACCCTCGTCGTCCAGGGCACCAGCGGCCACGGCGCCTTCCCGTACCGCACCGACAACGCGGTCGTGAAGGCCGCCGAGGTACTGCGACGGCTGTCCGGCCTCACCCCCGCCCCACAACTGGACGACACCTGGCGGGAGTACGTCGACGGCCTCGGCCACAGCGGAGACCTGCGCCGCGCCCTCCTCGACCCGGCCGCCATCGACGAGGCCCTGGCGGCCATCCCGCTCGGCCTGGCCCGGCACTTCCACGCCGTCACCCGCATGACCGTCTCGCCCAACACCATCCAGGGCGGCACCAAACCCAACGTGGTCCCCGACCGCGTGGACATCTCCCTGGACATCCGCGTCATGCCCGGGCAGACCCGAGAGGAGGTCGAAGCGCTGCTCCACGCCTGCCTCGACGGCGTCCACGGCGTTCGCCCGGTCTTCGGCCCCTGGCGGCCCGGCAGCGCCTCCGCCCGCCACACGCCCCTGTGGGACGCCCTCGAACGCGTCACCTCCCGCCTCGCCCCCAACGGCCGGATCGTGCCCGCCATCAGCTCCGCCGCCACCGACGCCCGCCACGTCCGGCCCGCCGGTTCCGTCTGCTACGGGTACGGGCTGTTCACCGACCGCATCGCCTCGGACGACTACTTCACGATGTTCCACGGCGTCGACGAGCGCATCGACCAGGGGTCACTGCGGCTGATGTGCGACCTGTGGACCGGCCTCGCCCACGAGTTCACCCCCGCCGCGCCCCCGGCGGCCGCGGCCACCCCCGCCCTCCCGGAAAAGGACCCCGATGTCTGAGCCCCTCCCCGCACCGACCGCCGCCCACGGGCTGACCGGGGACTACGAGATCGACCGGCAGCGCCACGTACGCGCCTTCACCCGCCGTCTCGACGCGGCGGTCGACCAGCTCACCTGGCCCGAGACCGCACGCCGCGGCCTGCGTGACGAGCGCCTGCGGGCCCTGCTGCGCACCGCCAAGGAACGCTCGCCCTGGCACGCCGAGCGGCTGCGCCACATCGACCCCGAGCAGATCACCGGGGACGACCTCACCGAGATCCCGGTCATGACCAAGGCCGACCTCATGGCGCACTGGGACGACATCGTCACCGACCGCCGCCTCACCCTGGACCTCGCCCTGCGGCACCTGCGCCACATCGAGGAGTCGGGCCCTGCCTACCTCCTGGACCACTACCACCTGGTCGAGACCAGCGGCACCAGTGGCTCCCGCGCCGTCTTCGCCTGGGACTTCCCCGGCTGGCTCGACGTCCGCCTCGCCGACATCCGCAGCTTCGCCTGGCTGGCCCGCAACCGGGGCTGGGCCACGGAGAACCGCTGGGCCTACCTGATGACCAGTCTGCCCACCCGGATGAGCCGCGCGGGACGCGCCACCTTCGAACCGCCCGAGACCTACATCGAACTGCCCGTGTCCCTGCCCGTGGCGGACATCGTCGACGAACTCAACGCGTTCCGCCCCACGTTCCTGCTCGCCTACCCGTCCCTCCTGCACCGTCTGGCCAGGGCGGCCGACGACGGCACGCTGAAGATCACCCCGGATGCCCTCGGTGTGGCCGGTGAGCCGCTGCGCCCGGCGGTGGCCGCCGCGATCGAGGCCTCCTTCGGCGCCCCGCTGATCGACTACTACGCCTCCAGTGAGAGCGGCACCCTCGCCCACACCTATCCGGGCGTGCCCGGCCTGTACCTGGTCGAGGAGAACGCCGTACTGGAGCCCGTCGACGCCGCCCACCGCCCGGTCCCGCCCGGCACCCGCTCCAGCCGGGTGCTGCTGACCAACGTCATCAACCACCTCCTCCCGCTGATCCGTTACGAGATGGACGACGAGATCACCCTCCTCGACGAGCCGGGGCCAGGCCCCTGGACCGGCCGCCGGATGGCCCCGGTGGACGCCGGGCGCGGCCGACTCGGCCACGACTCCTTCAGCTACCCCGGCGGTGTCGACGTGCCGCTCTACACCTTCCGCATGGCCGTTCTCGACCACGAGCAGCACATCGCCGACTACCAGGTCCGCCAGACCCCGCTGGGCGTCGACGTCGACGTCCAGGCGACCGCCCCCCTGGACACGGACGCGCTGCGCCGCACCTTCACCGACCTGCTGAGCCGCCCGGGCCTGACCGAGCCGAAGGTCACGCTCCGTCTTGTGGACGGCTTCCCCCTCTCCGAGCGGGGCAAGTTCCAGCGCTTCGTCCCCCTGTCGCCCTCGGACGGACCGCGGTGACCACGGTGACCTCGACGCGCACCCCGCCGGACAGCCCCGGCTCCCGCTACCGGCGGCTGTTCGCCCGCCCGGGCGTGACCGCCCTCGTCCTGTACGGCCTGGTGGCCCGGCTGCCGAGCGGCATGAACGTGCTCGCCGTGATGCTGGTCGTCACCGCTTCCGGCCGCTCCTACGCCCTGGCTGGCGCCGCGTCCGCGGCCTGTGCCGTCGGCGCCGGGGTGAGCGGCCCGCTGCGCGGCAGGCTCGTCGACCGGCGGGGCGCCACCCGGGTCCTGGTCACCGCCGCCGTCGCGCAGGGCGCCGCCATGGCGGCGCTGCTGGTCACCGCGGTGGCCGGGCTGCCCGCCCCCGTCCTCCTCGGGGCCACCTTCGCCGTGGGCGCGCTGCTGCCGCCCGTCGCGCCCATCATGCGCACCCTGTGGGACCGGCTCCTGGAGGACGACGAGGAGGCGAAGAGCGCGGCCTTCGCCTGGGAGACCGTGATCCTCGACCTCGTCTACATCCTCGGCCCGGGCCTGCTGGCCGCCCTCGCCGGGACACTGCCGCCCGAGGCGTGCCTGGGCCTGTCGGCCCTGTGCACGGTGACGGGCTGCCTGGGACTGGCCACCCGCCCCGCCGTGCGGTCCCTCACCCCGAGCCCCTCCGGTCCGCTCCACTGGGCGGGCGCACTGCGCGTGCCAGCGGTGCGCCGCAGGCTGCCCGTCGCGTTCCTGGCGACGGGTTCCCTCGCCGCAGTCGAGGTCGCGGCCCTGCGCTTCGCCGACGGGCACGGCACCGCCGCGGACACTGGCTGGCTGCTCGCCGTCCTCTCCGTCGGCAGCGCGACCGGCGGGCTGCTGTACGGGGCGGTGCGCCTGCCGGGCGCCGTGTCGGTCCAACTGGCGGCGGCGCTCGTCCTGTTGACCGCGAGCTGGACGGCGGCCGCGCTCCTCACCGGCCAGCTCGCCCTGTACGCGGTGTTCGCCGCGGGCGGTGTGCTCCTCGGGCCCACGATGACCATGCAGTTCACCGAGGTCGCCAGGGCGGCGCCCCGCTCGGTGACCACCGAGTCCTTCGCCTGGCTCAACTCGCTTGGCCAGGCGGGTTCTTCGGCCGCGGCGGCCGGGGCCGGTGTCCTGGTGGCGGGCGGCACGGCGGCTCCCGGGTTCGCGCTGGCCGCGGCGATGACCGCTCTCGCCGCGGTCCTCGCCTTCGGGGTGCGCCCCCGGCAAGGGGCTGCCGTGCCCACGAGCTGATCAGCCGCCCGCCTTCGGGAGGGGGCTCAGTCGGCGACGACTCCCGTGTTCTGGCAGGCGGTCAGCAGCCACCGGCCGTCGTCCTGCTTGGCCATCACGTACAGCGGGGCGCCCTCGCTCTCGTCGCCCGGGCTCAGATAGCGCTGCCGGACCTTGACCGCCGCGACATCGGGGCGGATGAAGAGGACGTGGACCATCTCGTAGCTGACCCTGCCGTCCCAGTCGGCCGCGGGGAGCACCTTGCGGGTGAACTCCGCTATCGCGTCGAGGCCGATGAGGACCTTGCCGTGGGCGGTCGTCCAGACCGCTTCGGGGTGGAAGAGGGCGAGGAACGCGTCGGGGTCCTTGTGCTGCTGGGCGTGCTCGACGGTGGCGACGACCTGCTTGATGGCTTCGATGTCGGCGGCGTACGCCGTGGCTTGAGTGCTCATGCGGACGAGGGTGCTACCTCAACCACGGTTGAGATCAAGGGGGTGAGCGGCCGGCGGGGCCGGTCGGTCGCGCGACCTCGGCGGGGAGGGCGCTCGCTGAAGACGTCCATCGGCCTTTTCGTGCCTACGCTCCGGTCGGGCGCCCTTCGATGCCCCAGCCGGTCGCTACCGTGCGTGGACGGCGTAGGTCAGGTGCGTCACCCGGGGCGATGGCTCCGAACGGATCGGCTCCAGCGCGATCCTGGACGCGTCCACGCCGTCGAACAGGCGGGTGCCCGCGCCGAAGAGCACCGGTGCCAGGGCGATCGAGAACTCGTCGACCAGTCCGGCGTTGAGGCACGCGAGGATCGTCGCGCCGCCCCCGGCGATGCGGACGTCGCGGTCTCCGGCGGCGGCGCGGGCCAGGTCGACGGCGTGCTCGATGCCGTCGTCGACGAAGTGGAACGTGGTGCCTCCGGGCCGCTCCCACGGGGCGCGCTCGGTGTGCGTCACGACGAACACCGGGGTGTGGAAGGGCGCCTCCCGCGGCCAGGACCGCTCGCCGAGGTCGAACATGCGCTTGCCCATGACGCTCGCGCCGGTGCGCTCGAAGGTGTCCTTCGCGATGTCGTTGTCGAGGCCTTCCTCGCCGCCCTCGCCCAGCTTCAGGTTCTCCTGGAAGAACCGCAGCGGGAACAGCCACTGCTGCAGTTCCCCCCACTGCGCCAGCCAGCGCCGCACGTCCGGGTCGTCCTGCTTGCCCGGCTCGAAGAAGCTGTCCATGGCCCGGAGGCCGACGGCGTGGGAATCGGGTGCGATGAAGCCGTCCAGCGACATCGACACGCTGAAGAACACCTTCCCGGCCATCAGTCCCGCGCCCCCTCGCGGAGGGTCTCGGTGACGTAGGCGGCCAGGCTGCCCAGGGTCTGCTGGCCGCCCTCGACCGCGTGGTACTTCTCGACCGCCTCGTCCCGCAGCTCTCTGGTGGGGAACACGGTGCGCATCACGATGCGGGTCGCCTCGCCGTCCGGCTCGAAGGTCAGGACCGACTCGAAGGCGTTGGGGTCGTCCCGGGACTCGCCGTGCAGCAGCTCGATCCGCTCCGGCGGGGCGATCCGCCGCCAGCGGATCCACTCGGGGTAGTCCGTCCCGTCCGGGCCGTGCAGGACGAAGTCCCACTCGCCGCCCTCGCGGAACTCGAAGGACCGCGTGGTGGTGGTGAACCCCTCGGGGCCCCACCACTGCGAAAGGTGCCGGACCTCGGTGAACGCCTCGAACACCAGCTCCCTCGGGGCGTCGATGACCCGGTCGATGGCGATCTCCCGGTCGGCCGTCACCGGCTCCGTCCGCTCTTCCTGCCGTGCGCCTGCCATGGGTCACTTCTCCTGTCGTGTCTGCTTGAGGTCCCGCACATAGGCGTCCAGCCGGTCGAAGCTCTCGCTCCAGAACTGCTCGAACCCTCCGACCCATTCGTGGACCGGCCGCAGCCCGCGGGCGTCCAGGCCGTACAGGCGCTGCTTGCCCGCCCCGCGAACCCGTACGAGCCCGACCTCCCGGAGCACCCGCAGGTGCTTGGACGCCTGCGGCTGGCTCATCCCCAGCTCCTGGGCCAGGTCGTTCACCGGCCGCTCACCCGCCCGCAGCAGCGCCAGGATGTCCCGGCGCTGCGGCTCGGCTATCGCGTTGAACGCGTCCGACGTCGTCGCTGCCCGTGCCATGGCAGTCATCGTATGCCCATATAGGCATACGTCAAGCGGTCCGTGCCGACCATGCCTCGGCGGGGCCTCGGCGAGGCGCGGCCGCCTCGTTCCGCCCGCGACACCAGCCGGTCACATTCGGTGACCACCGCACCGAACTAGCCGAATGATCCCGCGTCCCGGCGGCCGTCGCGGGGACGCCCGGGAGTGGCCGGGTGGCACGCTCCTCGTGCCGTCTGCGCGCCGCCAGCGCGTCTCAACTTGCCTATAACGGGACAGTCCTGTTGCGTGATCGCGCCTTCCGGTGCCCGGGCTTCCCGGTGGCGAGGGTGAACCGTCCGGCCCGTCGCCACGGGCTCGCGGCCCGGCGGATGTGCTCGCGGCGGGCGATCACGCGTTCCGCCCCGGGGTCGTACGGCTGGTCCGGACCATGGCCAACGGCCCGTCCGCGGCGGGGACTTGCCGACGCCGCCGTCGGCCCATGAAAGCCGTACCCTGCCCCAAGCGCAGGGGAATGACCAGGTCACTCACGGTGTGCCTGCGTCCGCTCGGGGCGGCGGCCCCTGACCGCGGCGGGCGCGGGACCGCGCACGGACGGAACGCGGTGGCGTGCCGGGGGAGCGCCGCGGCTGAAGCGTCCGGTTACGGATGGCGACACGGGTGTGCCGCGTGGCCGAAACTCGTAGCCGAACGGCTAAACAATCTTGGAATTCTCTGGTCATGGGCCCCTCCAGGCACTTAAGTACCTGTCGGGCCGCGCTCCCAGCCAAGGGCGACAGCCACCGCCCGGGCCATGCGACGGCGGTCATCCCCGCCTTGCCCGTCGGCCCACGCCGCTGTCCCTCGCACCACACCGTGCCACACCGTTCGCATCACCGTTCCGCCTCCGTTCCCACTGCCCGAAGGATCCTCCGCCTATGGCCGCCAACGCACACCCTGCGGTGTCGTGTTCACACCATCTGGCGAGTGGGAGGGCCGACGGCAGAGGCAGGGGCTCCCGGCAGGGCCGTCCGAACCGGCCGGTCGCCGCGTGAACGCGGCGGGACCGCCAGCACGCCGCGCACGGACCCCAGCACCCCCGGCCATCAGCGGCCGCACCGCGCCCGGCCCGCGCCCGGCCCGCCGAGGAGAGCGCTGATGGCCAGTGCGAACCCGGCTGGCCGCGACGCGGACCTCTACCCGGCGGTGCAGGACATCCAGGCGGGCTACTGGATGCAGATGCGGCAGGTGCTGGCCCGCACGGGCAGCTGGCCGCAGTGGACGTCCCGTACGCAGGTGCTGGGCGTCGTCGCCGCCCAGACCAACGTCGTGGAGCTGTGGCTGAAGGAGGAACCGGCGAGCCTCGCCGCCCGGGTGATGTTCGCCAGGGTCGCCACCGAACGCGTGCTGCAGGCCCACCGCGAGCACCGTGCCCACGACTCCCAGCAGGCGCGGGACCTGGAGAAGCTGGCGGACCGGGCCCGGCAGGCGTGCCACAAGGCGAGCGAGGGCAACCCCCACGACCCGGTGCCGGGGATCTGCCGCCTGGCCCTCGCCGAGACGGACGCGCGGGAGCGCTACCCGGAGCACCACACGGCTCCGCCCCCGCACGAGTACCTGCTGCCCGCCGGGCCGTGGGGACTGCTGGCGGACGTGCACCGGCGGGATCCGTTCAACCGGGAGGCGTGGCACCGCATGTCCCAGGCGCTCCAGGCCCGCCCGGGCCCGGCGGGCCGCCAGGCGGTCGCGACGGACTTCGCCCGCTGGACGGTCTCCTTCGCGCCGCCCGACTCGCCGCTGCTCCTGCTGCCCCTGTACGCCCGCGTGCAGGAGCACCGCGAACGGCGGAACCAGGGCACCGAGGTCACGCTGAACCTGCTGTGGACCAGGGAGGACACCACCCGGGCCGTCACGCAGGCGTACGAGGGCTGGTTCCAGAAGTGCGATCCGGCGACCAGCTCCCAGCTGGACCTCAACTACCTCGCCTACGCCCTGACGAGAGGAGGGTTCCCCCAGTGGGCCACCGAAGTGTTCGACGCCATCGGCGACTTCGCCACGCCCGCCCCGTGGCTGTACGACGCCCGGTACCCCAACAGCCAGTGGCGGAAGGCGTTCGAGGAGGACCGCCACGCCTGCCGGAGGTCCCGCCCGCGACGGGGGAACCGCCCATGACCGCCGCCCGTGCCCCGCGGGCGGGCCCCGCCGCGTCCCCGTAGCGGCCCGGCCGCCGCCCCGCCCGCATCCCCCTCTTCCAGCCCTCCGTGCGGAGAACCCATGACTTCGGTAAGAGCACCGCGCCAGCAGCAGCACCCGGTCGACGACGACGGTGAGGACGCGCGCATCCTCCAGTCGCTGGGCTACACCCAGCAACTGCACCGCCGGATGGGGGCGTTCGGCAACTTCTCCGCCTCCCTGTCGGTCATCTCCATCATGTCGGGAACCCTGCTGCTGTTCGGCTACGGCCTGAACACGGGAGGCCCCGCGGTGATCATGTGGGGGTGGCTCGCCGTCGGCCCCCTGGTGCTGTGCCTGGCCGCGGCCCTCGCGGAGATCACCTCCCGCTACCCCACCAGCGGCGGCCTGTACTACATGGCCCGCCAGCTCGGCGGCGAGCGGTGGAGCTGGTACACCGGCTGGCTCAACCTGCTCGGCCTGCTCGGCGGCATCGCCGCCCAGGACTACGGCATCGCGACGTTCACCGCCGCCTGGATGAACCTGCAGTTCGACTACACGCCGACGCCGGGCTCCCTCCTGGTCCTGTACGCGGTCATCCTCGCGCTGCACGCGGTCCTGAACCTCTTCGGCACCCGGCTGATGAACATCCTGACGTCCGTGAGCGCCTGGTGGCACCTGGCGGGGGCCGTCGTCATCATCGGCGCCCTCGCCTTCGCGCCCTCGCGGCACCAGTCCGCCGACTTCGTCTTCACCGAGTTCACCAACAACACCGGCTGGGGCGTCCCGGTCTACGTGATCCTGCTGGGCATGCTGCTGCCGGTCTTCGCCCTCGCGGGATACGACACCTCGGCCCACCTGAGCGAGGAGACCAACCACGCCTCCGTCGCCGCCGCCCGCGGCATCTTCCGCTCGGTGACGGTGTCCTGGATCGCTGGCGGCATCCTGCTGACCACGCTGCTGTTCGCCATCCAGGACTACGCCGCGACCCTGGACAGCCCCTCCGGCGTGCCGGTGGCGCAGATCCTCCTGGACGCGCTGGGCATGGCGGCGGCCAAGGCCCTGCTCCTGGTGATCATCGTGGCCCAGTTCCTGTGCGGCTACACGGTGACCGCCAGCGCCAGCCGCATGATCTACGCCTTCGCCCGGGACGGCGCCCTGCCCGGTTCTGCACACTGGAAGAAGGTCAGCCGCCGCACCGCCATCCCCGCCAACGCGGTCTGGCTCGCCGTCGCCGTGGCCTTCGTGCTCGCGCTGCCGTCGCTGTACTCCTCGACGGCGTTCGCGGCGGTGACCGCCATCTCCGTCGTGGGATTCACCTCGGCCTACGCCATCCCGGTGCTGCTGCGGCTCCTGCACGGCGACCGCTTCAGCCCCGGGCCCTGGAACCTGGGCCGCTGGAGCCGCCCCATCGGCTGGGTGGCCGTGCTGTGGGCGGCCGGGGTCACGGTGCTGTTCCTGCTGCCGCAGACCCGGCCGATCACCGCCAGCACCTTCAACTACACGCCCGTCGCGGTAGTGGTGGCCTTCCTCATCGCGGCCGTCTGGCGGCGCTTCGGACGCGACTCCTACCACGTGCCCCAGTCCAGTTCCCCACCGAGGACAAGCAGTTCGAAGGCATCATCTGATGACAGCGACACCACGAGACCACCGCGTCGCGGGCCCCGAGGCCATGGAGTCCGCCGAGCAACTCGCCGTGGCCTGGCGCGCCATGGTGCTCGACCGCGACGCGGACGCCGATGTGCGCGACCTTCCCGGCATCGCCGTCCGCTGGGCCGACTGCCGCTTCGCGTTCTGGAACTGCGTCACCCTGACCGACGCGGGAGCGGGAGCCGACCTCCTCGCCAAGCGCCTGCGCCAGGCGGCGGACCTCATGCGCCAGAAGAAGCACCCTGGCTTCCTGTGGCTCTTCGAGGACCTCCTCGACGACGACGCGCGCACCGCGCGGGCCACGCTGGCCGAACAGGCCGGTCTGCGGTACGCCTTCCCCGGCAGGGGCATGGCCGCGGACCTGCCGCCCGTCCCCGACCCGGTCCACCCCGACCTCACGTTCGCGCGGGTGCGCACCGACGAGCAGCTGCTGGCCTACGCGGACCTCCAGTCGCGGGCGTACGGGCTCGACGTGGCGGAGGGCCGCGACGGCCTGGCCGGATCCGCACGCTGGAAGAGCGACGACATGTACGCCTACCTGGGCATGCGGGGCGACGTCCCGGTGGCGTGCGCCGCCACCGTCGAAGCGCGGGGTCGCCTCTTCGTGACCTTCGTCGCCACCGACCCGCGGTGGCAGCGCAGGGGCTACGGCGAGGCGGTCACCCGCAAGGCACTCCACGAGGGCGCCCGCGCCACCGGCCTCACCCGCGCCACCCTCCACGCGACCGTCGCCGGGGCCCCCGTCTACCCGCGCATCGGCTTCACACCGAACACCCCCATCCACTTCTACACGCTGGGGGACTGACCCGAAGAACCACCGAGCCGCGGAGGCGACACCACGCCTCCGCGGCGCGCCGTCCGCTTCCGGGCGGCGACCCCCGAGCCCATAGGACCCCCGGCCTTCCGTCACGCATGTCACGACGGCGTCAGGCTTCCGTGACAGACCTCATCCACGGGCAACCTGGGGCCCGGCCGGACGCGTGGGAGGTCTCACATGGACGTTGGACCTCGGGGGTGGCCGACGATGTTTCCCGACCCTGCTCAGCAGGCAAGCCAGCAGGCCTTCAACGACGCCGTCAGGCGGCAGGCGAACGACCGCCACATGGACGCGATGCGCCGCAGGAGCAGCCGCAACGGGGGCCGCTCCGGCTCCGGGCTCGGTGGCCTGCTTCAGTTCCTGGTCCTCGTGGTGGGCGCCGTCGTGCTCGTGCGGAACCCTGAACTGCGCGCTGACCTCTGGACCTTCGCTCAGAACGTGTGGGCGGACGTCCAGCGGCTCTGGGCGGACGCCCAGAGCCGCTAGCGCATGGGAACGGGTGGGGCCTGAAGAGGGAGGGCCCCGGGCCAACGCCGCGCCCGGAGGGGCTACGCGCCCCGCACCGGGACCGGCAGCCGCATCAGGCGCAGCACATTGCCGTGGTAGATCCGCGCGCGAGCGGCGTCCGTGAGGTCGAGCGCGTCCAGGACGCGGATCGTCTCGCGGATGAAACCGGGGCCGCCCTCCGGGTCGAAGGGGCAGTCCGTGCCGAACAGGACGTGATCGGTGCCGAAGAAGTCCAGGCCGCACCGGATGCCGCTGGCGGAACCGGAGAGCGCCGTGTCGGCGTAGAAGCGGCGGAAGTACTCCAGCGGGCCGTGCGGCAGCGCCGCGTCGCGCAGGCGCGCGAGGTCCGCGCCCGCGGTGCGGCTGCCCAGCTGGTCGCCCCAGCCGAGCCCGATCCGCCCTTCGAGGGAGGGGATCATGGCGCCCAGATGATGGGTGATGATCTTGATGGACGGGTGCTGTTCGAGCAGGCCGGAGAAGACCAGCCGGGCCATGGCGGCACTCGTCTCGTACGGCCAGCCGAGCGCCCACCAGATCTCGTACCGGGAGGTGTCCTCGGTGGCGTAGTCGGCGAAGGCGGCGCCGCGGGCGGGGTGCAGCCAGATGGGCAGGTCCCGCCGGGCCATCTCGGCGAAGACGTCCCGGAACTCCGGAGCGTCCAGGGGCTTGCCGTTGACGTTGGTGAAGAGCTGGACGCCTCGGGCGCCCAGGTCGTCGAGGGCGAAGGCGAGTTCGGCGAGCGCCGCGTCCGGGTTGTTGAGCGGCAGGGACGCCACGAACGCCGGGAACCGGTCGGGGTGCCGCTCGCACAGCTCGTACAGGCACTCGTTGGCGAGCCGGGCGAGCGCGGGGGACTCGTGCGGCGCGGCGAGCCGTTCGATCGGCGGTGAGGACAGCGTGAGGACCTGCTGGTAGCCGTCGCCGAACTCGTCCATCATCCGCAGGCGCGCGTCCAGGTCGTGCAGCGCGTCCAGCTCCAGCCACCGCTTGAGGGCGGCGGTGTCGACGGCAAGCTCGCGCATGCGCGCGAAGTAGCGCTCGGGCAGGATGTGGCTGTAGGCGTCGAGTTTCATCGCGCGCTCCTCGCGGTCGGGGGAATCCATCGGGTGATGCGGCGGTCGACGGCCTCCACCAGCGCCAGGGCTCCCAGCGCGACGGCGACGACGACAAGCAGCACGGCGAGCACGCTGGCGCTGTCGAAGCGCCCGCCCGCCTCGGTGACGAGGTGGCCGAGCCCGACGACGGCGATGAACATCTCGCCGTTGATCATTCCGGTGACGGCCCGCCCGACGCCGAGCCGCACCCCGGCCATGATCATGGGTGCGGCGGCGGGCAGCGCCACACGCAGCAGCACCTGGCGTTCGCTCGCGCCGTACGAGCGGGCCATCTCCACCAGGTGCGGGGGCACCGACCGCACGGCCGCCGCCGTGTTGACGATGACGACGAACACCGCGTACATCACCACCACCGCCACGATCGAGCCGCGCCCCGCCCCGAGCAGCGAGAAGAACACCGGCGCGAAGACCAGGGACGGAGCGGTGAGGAGCGCGTGGACGTAGGCGCCGAGCGCCGCCTCGACCCGGCGCGAGCGGCCCATGGCGGTGCCGACGGCGAGCCCCGCGGCGAGGGACACGGCCAGGCCCAGGGCCAGATTGAGGAGGCTGTCGCCGAGGCTGCTGAAGATCAGGCCCTCTCGGGTCAGCTCCACGAGCCGGTCGAGCACCCGGCTCAGCGGCGGCAGCGACGACGCGTCCGCCGTGCGCCCGACCGCCTCCCAGACGGCGGCACCGAAGGCGAGGCTGACCGGCGCGGCGGGAATCCGCCGCAACGAGATCCGGGGGTTCACGAGGCCCCCCTCGCCGCCCGCTGCGGCTGGTGCTCGGCGTGCATCGCGCGCAGCCGCTCCCACAGGTACGCCGTCAGCTCGGCGTACTCGCCGGACCGCGCCAGACCCCCGACGTCCTGCGCGCGCGGCCGGGGCAGCCGCACCGGCACGATCTCGGCGATCCGCCCCGGGCGCGCGCACATCAGGGCCACGCGGTCACCGAGCAGAACGGCCTCCTCCATGCTGTGCGTGATGAACACGACGGTCAGCCGCTGCTCCTCCCACAGGGACAGCAACTCCTCCTGCAGCAGCCGCCGCGTCTGCTCGTCCACCGCCCCGAAGGGCTCGTCCATGAGCAGCACGCGGGGGCGCACGGCGAGGGCGCGGGCGATGCCCACGCGCTGCTGCATGCCGCCGGACAGCTCGCCGGGCAGCTTCGCCTCGCAGCCCGCGAGGCCCACCAGGGCGAGCAGCGCGCGGGCGCGCTCGGTGCGCTCGGCCCGGCCGACGCCGCGCAGGCGCAGGCCGAAGGCGACGTTGTCCAGGACGGTCGCCCACGGCAGCAGCGCGAAGTTCTGGAACACCATGCTCCGGTCGGGGCCGGGCCCGCGCACCGGCACCCCGTCGACGAGGATGTCGCCCTCGTCCCAGGGCACGAGCCCGGCGATGGCCCGCAGCAGGGTGGTCTTGCCGCAGCCGCTGGGGCCGAGGACGGTCAGGAACTCGTTCTCGGCCACGTCGAGGGCGACGTCGCTCAGCGCGCGCACGGACGTCCCGTCCCGCGCCGTGAAGTCCTTGCTCAGTCCGTGAATCGTGATCATGGGGTGCTCCTTGCCGGGTGCGTACGGTTCTCGGGAGGGGAGGCCCAGCGGGTCAGCGCGCGCTCGGCCCAGTGGGCGGCGGAGACCAGGAGCAGCGCCTCGGCGAGGATGATCGCGATGGTGCCGTAGAGCGGCGGCGCCTTGAGCAGGCCGCGATAGGTGAGGATCAGCCCGCCAAGGCCGTCGGAGACCATGAGGAGTTCGACGAGCACCATGCCGGTGACCGCGCGGCCGAGGCCGAGGCGCACACCCGTCATGATCGCGGGCAGGGCGCCGGGCAGCAGGACCCACCGCCAGATCCAGCGCTCGCCCGCCCCGAACGAGCGGGCCATCTCGATCAGCGCCGGGTCCACCTGCCGTACCCCCGCGCGGCTGTTCACGACCACCATGACCACCGAGAAGGCCGCGACGAGCGCCACCCGCGAGGTCAGGCCGACGCCCGCCGACATCACCAGGAGCGGAATGACCGCGGCGACCGGCGTCACGAGCAGGATGTTCAGGTAGACGTCCGCGTACCGCTCCAGGAGCCGGAAGCGGCCGAGCGCGACGCCGACCGGGACGCCGACGACGACGGCGAGGGCGAAGCCGAGCACCAGCGCCTGGTTGCTGACGTACAGGGCGCGCCACAGCTCGGCGTCGCCGAGCAGGTCGACGGTGGCCCGGAGCGTCTCGGCGAAGCCGGGCAGCAGGAGGCCGCCCCGTGCGCGGGCGTACAGCTCCCAGGCCGTGGCGAACAGCGCGAACGTCAGGAGCTGGTAGGGCAGTTTCCGGTCGAGGAACCGCCGCAGCGGTCCGGGGCGCCGCGCGGGGCGGGGGCCCGCCTGGTGGGCGGCGACACGCCCGCGCGTTCTGCGGTGCGCCGCCTTCAGGGGCGTCGTCGTGGCGGTCATGACGCGGCCCTGAGGAAGCTGAGGTCGGCGGCGTCCCGCACGGACACACCGCGTCCGATGACCCCGGCGCGGGCGAAGAAGTCGATGGTGCCCTGCACGTTCCGCGGGGTGAGGGCCGCCGCGTCGAAGAGCCGCGCCGAGCGGTACCGCTCGGCGATCCGGGCCACGTCGGCGCCGTCCTGCTCCGGCAGGTAGTGACGCACCAGACGCGCGAGGTACCCGGGCCGGTCGTTGATCCGGGCGTGCTCACGCACCAGGGCCGTGACGAACGCCTGCGCCACCGGCCGGTGTTCGGCGAGGAAGCCCGCGTTGGCGTAGACGGTCTGCGGGTGCAGGTCGGGGAGGGTGCGGGCGAAGTCGGCCAGCTCGGTGAGGCCGGTGGCGCCCGGCTCCGCGGACGACTCCAGGGCGACGGCGTCGGAGACCTCCAGCGGTGTCGCGTCGATCTCCCCGGAGGCGAGGGCCTGCGCGCGGACGTCCGAGCCGCCCAGCGTCAGATAGCGCGGGCGCTTGTTCGCGCCGCAGTGCGTACGCACCCAGTCCTTGGCCATGGCCGTCGCGACCGCGCCCGCGCTGAACGTCCCGAACGGGCGGCCGTCGAGGTCGTCGCAGGAGGTGACGCCGGGCCTGCCGTAGAGCGCCCACTGGTTGCCGACGACATCGGCGATGATCTTGATGGGGGCGTCCTGCTCGATGGCGCTCAGGGCCGGTCCCGTCGCCTCCGCCGAGATCGCGTAGTCGCCCAGAGCGAGGCCCTCGATGGCCAGTTCGGGAGCGGCGAGCTCCATGACGTTCACGTCGTGTCCCTGGCGCCGGACCGCGTCCACGGCCGCCAGGACCGGCACGGTCGTGATGTCCGGCTCGACGACCGCCACGGTGAACGACAGCGTCCCGTCCGCGCGGGTCTCGGTGCCCGTGCCGCCGCCGCAGGCGGTCGCCAGCGTGGCCGTGGCGCATAACAGGGCGGTGGCGGTGAAGCGCTTCGTACGCGTCCACGCGGTCCAGGCCGCGGCCCGGGTCCGGATGGGCATGGGCATCCCCTTCGTTCGGCCTCGGTTCCCCGAGGTCATCGGTTAGGCAAACGTATGCCTTGCCGAGGATGCTAGGCGTCCGCGACACCGCGCCGTCAAGCGCCAACAGGTAAGAAAACGCCAGGAGTTGAGTACGCGAATTGCCAAGGGGTCCTGCCCTGTGCCATGTTGTGGCCAGTGGAGGCAAGCGTTTCCCGGAAGCCTCCGGACCCGCGTGGACGGTGGTGTGTGAGTTCCCTGGTGGAAGTCGCCCGCGAGGCGGGCGTGGCCGTGTCCACGGCGTCGCGCGTGCTCAGCGGGTCCGACCATCCCATCTCGGCCAAGACCCGGGCCAAGGTCCTGGAGGCCGCCGAGCGTCTGGAGTACTCGCCCAGCGCGCTCGCCCGCGCCATGGTCTCGCCGCACAGCCGCCTCGTGGGCGTCCTGGTGAGCGACATCGACAACCCGTACTTCTCCGTCATCGCCCGCGGCGTGGACGACGTGGCGACCCGCGCCGGGTACGTGACCATGCTGTCCAACGTCGACCGGCGCACCGCCACGGAGATCAGCCGCCTCCAGGCCATGCGGGACTACCGCGCCGCGGGCGTCGTCTTCGCCGGTAGCGGCCACGAGGACGACCCGCAGACGCCGAACCTGCTCAAGGCCGTGCGCCGCGCCCAGGAGCAGGGCGTCCAGACGGTGTCCCTGGCCGAGCGCGACCTGGGCTGCCCGTCCGTCGTCGTCGACAACCGTGCCGTGGCCCACGACATCACCGACCACCTCGTCTCCCTGGGGCACCGGCGCATCGCGTTCATCGAGGGCCCGCCCGGCATGACGGTCAGCAAGCACCGCCGCGAGGGCTTCCTGACGTGCATGGCCACCGCGGGCCTCAGCGAGGGCGCGCACTGCGTTCCCGGCGGCTTCCACCACGAGGCCGGGCACGCCGCCACGCTGCGGCTCATCGCCCGCCGCCCGCTCCCCGACGCCATCCTCGCGGCCAACGACGAGGTCGCCGTGGGTGCCCTGAGCGCCCTGCGGCGGGCGGGCATCGACGTGCCGGGCGAGATCTCCGTCGCGGGCATGGACGACCTGCGGATCGCGGAGTTCGTCGGCCTGACCACGGTGAGCCTGCCGCTGTACGAGATGGGCTCCCTGGCCGCCCGCCACATCATCGACACCGCCGCCGCCCGCGCGGGAGCGTCCCGCACCGCGGACCCGGGCGGCGCGGCGACGACCGTGCTCAGCCACCGCGTCGTCGCGCGGGACACCACCGCCCGACGGACCTACGCCTGACCCGAGCCGCGCGCCATCGTTCCGGCTGCCGGAACGGACGGGCGCTCCACTGACCCGGAGGTGAGGGCGAGTTCGGGCCAACGGCAGGCGTACGAGGCGGAGTTGCGGCGAGGGGCGCGGCGACCGGGGGCGGCATCAGGGGAAGTGACGGGATGTCGTGCATGCGGCGCGTGACGCATTGACTCCTCAACGCCATGACGGTTGCATATTCGACGACCCTCCAGTGGAGATCTGGGGGACAGTCTGTGTCTTTTCTGGGGGGAACATGAGCAGAAGGACGAACCGGAGCACCACCAGACGCGTGCGGGCCGCCCTGAGCACGGCGGTCGTGGTCTGCGCGGTCACGGCGGCGGCGCCCACCGCCATCGCCGCCCCGCCGGGGCCGTCGGTCGCGGTGGGCGGGCTCAGCGTCGGCGTCGAGCGGGTGAGCGTCGCGACCGACGACGGCTACGGCGCCCCCTCGATCACCCCCGACGGCCGCAGCGTCGTCTTCAAGTCGCTGAAGAACGGCCCGTCGGCGGACGGCAACGAGGTGTACGTCCACGACCGGCGGGCGGGACAGACCAGGACGGAGCCCATCGCCGAGGGCTGGGTCCCCGCGATCAGCGGCGACGGCAAGCAGGTCGCCGCCAACGCCCCGGCGAAGGGGATGAGCGCCGAGCGGATCCAGCAGCACTCCGTGGACCTCGGCCTGCTTCCCGTCGTCTGCGGCCGCTGCAACCAGCCCTCACTGAACGCGGACGGCCGCTACCTCGCCTTCGGCGTCCTGGACTACGTGTCCCGCAACCGGCGCGTCGTGATCGCCGACCGCAACGGCGGGAGCCAGACCATCGCCTCCCTCGGCACTGGCGCCCCGGCCCGGCCCTCCATCAGCGGCGACGGCCGCTACGTCGCCTACCAGGACCTCGCGCCGCAGAAACAGGGCGTCTACCTGTGGGACCGCACCACCGGCACCAGCTCTGGCCCGCTCCAGGGCCCGTCCAAGTACGCCACGCTCGTCCAGCTCAGCGACAGTGGCGACAAGGTCGTCTACCTCTCGGACAACGACACCTACGTCCACGACGTCAGCACGGGCAACGCCCAACGGGTGCCGGACGTGCGGGGCCTCGCCATCGACCCCACCGGCCGCTACCTGCTGTACGCCCCGAGGGACACGAGCGGCCCGTCGCTCGTCCTGCGCGACCTCCAGACGGGCGCCGACGAGACCGTCTCCGACCAGCCCGCCACGGCCGAGGTCGACTCGGTCAGCGCCGGCGGGCGCGACGTGGTCTTCCAGTCCGAGGCCGACGGCATCGTCCCCGGTGACACCAACGGCAAGCCCGACGTTTTCGTCCGCCGCTTCTTCTGAGCTTCTTCTGAACGGCCCGGCGGCTCTTCCGACCGCTCCGGCCACGGGTTCCGCTCCGGCCCCGGGTTCCCGGGCGGCCGAGGCCGTCCCGCACGAGGTCCTCGCCTCGCTCCGCGGGACGGCCACCGCGCGGTGGAGGCGAGGATCAGGTGTGCACGGTGGGCCGTCGGGGCAGGACGACGGTGCCGGAGGTCACCGGGCGGCCGTCGTGTTCGTCTCCGAAGTACCGGGTGGAGATCTGGGACCAGCGCAGGTTTCCGGTCATCAGATAGCCGATGCCGTGCAGATAGGCCCGTACGTCGGCACGTCGCCCCAGCGGGCCGCGCAGCAGGCCGTCACGGAGCCGGTGGAACTCGGCCTCCTGACGGTGGATCAGCTCGGCCGTGCGGTCGACGGCCCGCTGGAGCGGGAGCCGGTCATGGCGCATGAACGTCAGCAGCACGTTCATGGCCTCGTGGGCGTCGAGTTCCTTGGGGAAGGAGTACAGGTCGTTGACGAGGGTGATGTGGCGGATGGCGGCGCGGCGGGCGGCCATGACCTGCGCGGTGGCGGGCAGGTCGCCGAGGTCGATCCCGGTCGCGAACTCGACGTGGGTGGTCAGCCACCAGCCGTAGATGTTGGTCAGCCGCCGTTCGACGTAGTGGTCGAGGTCGAGGGTGACGCGGTTGTTGCGGTCGACCGCCTCGGCGTGGTGGCTGTGGGCCATGTCCCGCCACGCCTGCCGGGCGCGGGCGGCCAGGTGCGGCGGCATCAGGGCGTCGGCCGCCTCGACCGCCCGGTGGACCAGCGTGAACGCCGGGTGCTCCGGGGACGGGGCCTTCCCGTCGAACACCTCCAGCCACCGGGCGCAGAGCTGCCCGGCGGCCGCGGTGCGCTCCTGGATGCCGGGCCGGGAGAAGGTGTCGTCGTAGAGGGTGACCGCCAGGCACAGATCGCCGAGGACACGGCCGCGTTCGGCGTCGGCCTGCGGGAACGCCAGACAGCCGTAGTGGCTGATGCGCTGCCGCAGATACCGCTCCGCGCGCCGCTCGTCCCCGAAGTAGGCGCGCAGCAGCGGCCGCGCCCTGGACGCCGTGCGCGCGTCGAGCCGACGGCAGTCGCGGTGGCGGTCCTCGGGCAGGCGCGTGACGATCTCGGGGAGGACGAAGCTGCGTCCCGGTGCCGCCTGGACGGCCACCGGATCGACGGGGGTGCCGGTCATGCGCGCGGCGCTCCTTCCCGTACGGCGATGATGCTGTAGGCGGAGACCTCGTCCTTCAGGAGTCCGGCGGACATGTTGTCGGCCATGACGCGGAGTTCCTCCAGCGGGCCGCTGGCCCCCTCGGGAAAGGCGCGCTCGATACGGGCCTTGACCTGGCCGAACCAGTGCGCGACGTCGGCGTTGGAGGGCAGGACGCGCATGTCGGTGATGGTGAAGCCGCCCGTGCGGATGACATCGGCGAAGTAGTGGGAGGTCTTGCGGTTGCCGCAGGCGAGCCGGTCGAGCGCGTCGGGGACCGCCGAGGCGTACGTGCCGGTGTCCTTGTAGAGGGTGTCGGAGATGATGACGGTGCCGCCGGGGCGCACCCGGTCGGCGAGGGCCTTCACGGACCGCTCGAAGACGTCGTCGCGGAAGTGGGTGTACACGCCGCGGGCCACGACCAGGTCGTAGGGGGTTTCGGGGTCGGGGAGGCGGTCGACGTCCTGCCCGTTGCACAGGTAGAGGCGGACGCGGCCCGTCAGGTCGTGGTCGGCGAAGTAGTCCGCGCAGTAGGCGAGTTGATGGGGGCTGACGTTGACCGCGTCGATCCGCTGGCTGTCGTGGAAGCGGCGGGCGAGCAGGTAGCTGACGAACCCCCAGCCGCAGCCGAGGTCGAGGACGCGCCCGATCGGCGGGCGGGGGCCGGTCAGCAGTCCGGCGTGGTCGAGCTGGCGGTCGAAGAAGCGGATCCCGGCTTCGCCGAGGCTCAGACGGCGCCGGGCGCCCTCGTAGACGCCCCATTCGAACAGGCAGGTGTCGCCGAGGACCGCGCGCCAGCGGTCGGAGTGGTCGGCGTAGGTGGAGACGACCTTGTCGCGGTAGGGGTCGTGCAGGGGGCCGTGGATGACCGTCACGGACGCGGGCAGGGGCACGAGGCGGGGCTCTGGGCTGGCAGTCATGGGGTGCCTTCCCGTAGCTGTGGATGCGAGCGGGGCCTCACCGCGAGGGAGGCCGTCGTGCGTGCTCGCACCGTACGCGGAGGCGGCGGGCGTGACGCCGCGGGTATCGGACAGTACGTACGCCGCTGCCGTGACCGCGGCCCGCTCGTCACGCGGAGGAAACCCCTCAGCCGTGACGGGCGCGGCCGACCCGGCGGCCAGCTCGACCCGAGCTGCCCCTCGGCGCCCCCGGCCACCATGGCACGTGGCCGGGGCCCGGCCATGGCCGGGCCCCGGCTCGCTACGGGACGCCCGTGAAACCTGCCCCGGGCGACAGCCTCTTGGTCAGTCCCACCAGAACGTCCAGCAGTCGAGGTCGACGAGAGCGTCCGCGTAGGCGGACAGGTCGCGGTGCGCGCCCTGCCAGACGGTGTCGGGGCAGAAGGCGAAGTGCTCGGCGGCGACGGCCAGGGCCTCCTCGCGCCGTCTGGGCGGTGCGGCGACGCTGAGGTGGAGGGTGCTGAACCCGACGCCGACGACGCGTACGCCGAAGCGGCCCTCCCAGTCGCGGACGACGGCGGAGACGGCGGCCGTGTCGTCGTGGTGGTTGACGGGGCCGGTCCACCCGACGGCGGTGAGGGCCTCGGCTCCGCCGGGGGCCGCGACGAGGCCGAGGCGCACGTGCGGGTTCAGGGACTGGAAGACCAGCGCGTACTGCTCGGCCAGCTTGTCGGGGTCGGTGGAGGGCGCGAGGGCGGGGGAGAGGCCGGGCCAGGTCCGGCCGAAGGGGGCGGTGACCGCGAGGCGTTCGGCCGCCGAGAGCTGGTCGCCCTCGCCGCCCGTCGCGGTGCTCTCCTGCCACCAGCGGGCGAGGACTTCCTGGGGGTCGTGCTCTGCCGGGGAGGACATGCCCTCCGGTGACAGTTCGCCGCTGGCCCAGGGGCGGAAGGCCGTGTCGTCCAGGGCCAGGCAGTCCAGCAGGAGGGGCCAGAGACCTGAGGCGGCGTGCTCGGCGCGCAGCCGGGACCACAGCCGGGCCGTCGCCGGGCCGTCGCTCAGCCACAGCGGCCGCGTCTCGCCGTCCCCCTCGTCAGATGTGATCATGCGGCCGGGCGGCAGGGCCGCGCCATGAGGCAGAAGGGTTTCGAGGTTCACAAGCGGATGCTACGAGCAGGGTCCGACAGCGGACCCTGCGAGGCGCCCGGAAACCTGATGTGCGGGCATGGGGCGGGAAGGCCACGGTCGTCGCCCCCGGCCCGCGTCACGGCCCCGCATGCACCTGGCAGGCCCACAGGCTCGGCGTCTGCGGATAGGCGTCGCGCACAGTGCGTACGGCGGTGTGCAGGGCCTCGGCCGTGCGGGCCACGTCGAGCGTGCCGTCGCCCCGGTCCAGGACGTCGTACACCGCGAGTGCGACCTCGCGCCCGATCGTGTCGTCGACGTGCCACAGGGAGCCGACGACATGCGGGAAGCCCGCCATCTGGAAGGCGCTGACGATGTGGACGGCCTCGTCGGCGAGTTCGGGGCTGGTCAGCAGGGTGTCGCAGGAGGACAGGTAGGCGAGCTGGACCGACGGCAGCCGGAGCCGGGCCAACTCGCGGACCGTCAGCGGGCGTTCGGCGTGGTCGTGGAGGACGAGCCGACTGCCCGAGGCGCGTTCCAGGTCACCCAGGGCGTGGCAGGCGAAGTGGGCGTAGGCGTGCTGGTGCAGGGCGGACACGACCGCGGCGTGGGTGGCGGCGCCGTCCGCCAGCAGCCGTGACCCGCGCAGACGGCGCGCCAGGTCGTCGGCCTCGTCACGGGCGCCCGGCAGCGCGGCCACCCCGGCGGCCTCGCCGACGCTGACGACGAGGGTCCCCTCGCCTGCCGGGCGGGCGGCCCGCCGACGGGCGTGGTGCAGGGCCCGCAGCGTCGGCGTGTACGAGGACACCACCCGGTCCAGCGCGCCGGGAGCGGCGCCGGTGCCCGCGGGGGCCGCCGCGTGCAGGGGCAGCGTGCCCAGGACACCGCCGGGCGACCACCACACACGACGCGCACCGGGCAGCCGGTCGAGCACCGGACCGGTGACCGCCCGCCACAGCCAGGCGAGGGTGTCCCGCACGACCTGCTGCGCGCGCTGGGAGTGCTTGCGCGAGGTGTCCGGCGCGTCCAGGCGCACCAGCGCGTCCTCGAAGGCCCGGCGGCGCGTCGCCGTCGTCTCCGGATCGAGGTCCGGGAGCGGTACGGCGTCGATGGCGTGCTCGGTGACGAGCAGGGCGTGGCTGCCGTACGGGGAGACGTTGACCAGGACCACCGGGCCCGCGGCGGCCGTGGCGCGCAGCTCGTCCTCGTCCCAGTCCCGCACCGGGCGCAGCAGGCCGAGGCCGGGATGCTCGGCGCGGATCCGGGCGGACAGCTCGCGCCACTCGGCGGCCAGCCGCTGCCGTACGTCCGCACGGGCGTCAGCGGCACCGGGCGGCCCCTCCGGCAGCGGACCCAGGCCGTCCGTCGCCGTGTCGAGGACGTCCCGAAGCTCCTCGAAGCGGTCGGCGAGGGCGGGGGCGGCCTCGCGGAGCCGGGTCAGATCGCTGTCGGCGTCGAAGGCGTGGGAGAGGATCACGCCCCGCGCCTGTTCGAGCAGACCGACCGCGAGCCCGGGCCGACCGCACCGCACCGCGCACGCCGCGGCGGCGGCACCCAGCCCGACGGTACGGCTCAGCAGGAACTCCTGGTCGTCACGGACGAGATGGCGGGGCGCGACGGAGTGCAGCAGATCGACTGCCACCACATAGCCGTCCAGGGCGCCCGCCCAGTCACCCAGCTCCGCCAGGACCTCACCCCAGTCCCGTGCCGCGTCCAGGCGCGGCACGGGCGCGCACTGCTGCTCCAGGGCCGCTTCCCGGAACCGCTCGGCCGCTTCGAGCAGATCGCCGCGGCGGCGGCGACGGCGGCGACCGCCCGCACCGCGCAGGGCCCTGCCCAGGTTCGCCAGGCGCCCGGTGCGCGCGGGGTGGCCGGGCGGGGTGGCCTCGACCGCCCGGCGGTACAGGGAGACCACCTCGTCCTGGGCGGTCGACGACAGCAGGGTGCGCGGACTCAACAGCCGCGCGGCTGCGGCCGCCGTGAGGGCGCCGGGCAGGTCGGGCGAGCCCGGGGGCAGCGCCGCGGTCACCGCGTCGGCAAGGCCGCGCGCCTCCCGCGCCTCGTCGATCCGCAGGGTCCTGCCCATACGGCTCAACAGGGCGACGGCGAGGTTGTGGCGGCGCCGGGGCAGCAGCGGGTCGCCCTCCGGGGTGAGGGCGAGCGCCTGCCGCAGAAGCCGCACCGCCTCGTCGAGCCGGGCTACGGGGTCGGCGGCACGCTCGGCGCCCGCCAGGAGACTGAGCCCCGTCGAGCTCACCAGGGCCGCCTCGTGCGCGGGACCCAGGCCGGGCAGCCCGGCGGCCCGCCGCCGGATCGCCTCGACCTCGCGCAGGTCGCCGCCGTCCTCGGTCAGCCGGTGCCGCAGACCCAGCGCGGCACTCAGGTTGAGCAGCCGCAGCCCCAGCGACCCGTGCCCCTGCGGGGTGCGGGCCACCGACTCCCGGTGGACCCGCACCGCCTCGTTCAACTCCTGTGGGTCTCCCGAACGCTGGTAGCGGGCGATCAGCACCAGGCCGAGGTCGTCGAGCGCCGCCGGGCGGTCCGGGTGGTCCGTACGCCAGATCCAGTCCGCCCACGACTCCTTCACCGCCGCCGCCCGCCTCGCCGCCTGGGCCGTGGGCTACGCTCTGCTCGCCTGCTGGTGGTGGCCGACCGCGGTGGCCGCCGTCTGCTGCGCGGTCGTCGCCCGCTCCCGCGCCCACGACGCCCTGGACGCGTTCGCGGAGCTGGTCGAGGCCGCCGTCGACGTCCACGCCCGGGAACTGGCCGAGCGGATCGGCCTGGTCGGGGCGGACTCGGCGGTGCTGGGCCACGGGGTGGGGGACCGCATGTCGGAGCTGTTCAGGAAGGCCGGGTGACAAGGGGCGCGGCGGTGCTTGTGCCGCGGGGGCCCGGGTCCCGCCGCAGCGGCGGGACCCGGGGCCCCCGGGGTTGGTGCGGTGCGGTGACCCGTCAGCGGGCGAGTACGCCGAAGTCGGTGCCGTCGACGACCTGGGAGTCGACCGGCGGCTTCACGACGCGGGTGGGGGAGGACCCGGCGACCTTGCCGCCCTTGGTGCCGACCGACCAGACCTCCGGCGTGGTCGCCCGGACCGGGATGGTGATCTCGGGCTGCTTGTCGTTGTTCAGGTCCGTGGTCTTGAGCTGCGTGGGGATGCGGTACGTGCCCGTCGGGCGGGGCAGGCCGGGCGCGTTGTAGGCGTAGAACGCGGCGCCGGTGCCGGTGACGCCCTTGGAGGAGCCCTTCAGCGTGTAGAGGCCGCCGCCGCTGATGTAGCAGTGCTCGCAGGTGGGCTTGCGCTCACCGGGGGCGCCCACGACGAGGTCGGCGTAGCCGTCGCGGTTGAGGTCGGCCGCGGCGACGGAGAACCCGAAGCGGTCGGCCTGCTGCACCCCGCCGGGGACGCCGGGGGTGTCCTCGGTGAACATCCGCATGCGGCGGTTCTCGTCCACGCCGTTGGACCCGCCGTAGTTGACCCGGACCACGCCCGCGGCGCGTTCGGTGTCGAGCGTGGACTCCGCGTCGCCCACCGCCACGTCGCCGTAGCCGTCCTTGTCGAAGTCCGCGATGGCGACGCTGTTGCCGCCCCGAATGGTGGCGGGCGTCAGACGCAGCCCGGACGCCCCGCCGAGCAGGACCCGGCCGCGCATGCGCTCCTCACCGAGGACGACGAGGTCGTCGATGGACCCCTTGTTGACGCGGCCCACCGCGATCCGGTCCTGCGCGTCGTCGCCGTAGACGGGGTAGGTGCGGCCGGTGTCCACCTTCCGCGTCGAGGCGGGCGAGCCGTCCGCCTTGAAGGGGCCCTTGAAGAGGCGCAGCGACGTGGAGTAGCCCACGACCAGGTCGGTCTTCCCGTCGCCGGTGAAGTCACCCGCCTTCAGGACCGAGCCGAAGCCGGGCCGGTGCAGGGGGTCGGCCACCTCGGTGCCGCCCTTGAGGCCGTCGCGGCTGCCCCAGACCAGGCTGACCTGGTCCCGGCCGCCCACGGCGAGGTCCGCGTAGCCGTCGGCGTTGAAGTCGCCGGTGGCGAGAACCCGCCCGAACCGACCGCCCTGCCTCGGGTCGCCCGGCACTCCGGGGCTGTTCTGCGAGAGGGCCTTCAGGCCGGTCTTCTGGGCGCCGTTCTTGCCGCCGTACGAGACGGTGACGTATCCGGCGCCCGCCAACGCCGTGGTGGTGCCGTCCGGACCGGGGACGTTCACGGTGGCGCTCGGGGAGCCGATGGCCAGGTCGTGGTAGCCGTCGCCGTTGAAGTCGTCGGCGTACCGGCTGGCCGCGGGAGCCGCGGTGGCGGCCTCGGCCTGGGTGCCGGTGGAGACCAGCAGGCCTCCGGTGAGCGTGGTGGCCGCCGCGGCGACCGCGATGGCGTGACGGATGTGGCGTCGCACGTCCGGTTTCCCCCTAGGGAGTCGATCAGATGGACGACTCCAAGACCTCCACCGCACGCGAACGGTTGTACGGATCTTCGTGCCGCTTCGCCGCTGGCGCTGTCGCCGGTGCCGCCCCGTCGCCGCGGGTCCTGCCTGGTGGCGGCGCCGTGACGGCGCGCCCGCGGCCCGCTACCCCAGGGCGTCGCGGGCCGCGTCCAGGAACCTCGACCGGTTGCCCTCCAGGTAGTCCCGTACGCTCTCGTCGTCCGGCAGCCCGTGCCACACGGTCCTGTTGAGGTCGAGGAAGTGCGCGTGCGCGGCATCGGGCACGGGCTGGGCGAACTGGACGCGCAGGAGCCGGTCCGCGACCCACAACCTGGCCATGACGTCCCGGGTCGTGAGGTACCAGTCATCGGTGTCGTCCCACTCGGAGGGCCGCGTGTAGGCGCAGCGTTCCGCCTCCGCCGACACCTCGATGAACCGCTCAAGCAGCGCCAGCCGTTCCGCGCGCCGGGTCTCCGACAGCGCGATCCGCTGCCGCTGCTGTTCGGCGCGTTCCGCTGACAGCTGGGTCCTGTGCTGAACGAGGAAGGACAGGACGCCGCCCAGGACGACGCCGCCCAGCGATATGAGGGACACCCAGATCTGACCTGCCATGCCGATCATCGTTCCACAGCGTCGATCTTCGATGCGGATGGGCTGAGGCAGGGGGCCTGGCACCAGGGCTGCCCTGGATGGCGCTGTTCAGGGGCTGGTCACCCGCCGGTGTTCCGGGCTTCGGCCGCGGGCGGGGCACCGGCTGCGGCGCCCCACCCGGCGCTCGATCAGTCCCAGGTCATGTTGATCTCCCGCTGGAAGTTGACGTATCCGGCGCGCCGGAAGGCGTTGGCCATCGGGACGTTGCCGAGGTCCGTGGCCGCGCGGACACGGGGGACGCCCTGCTCGGCGAGGACGCGGGTGCCCTCGGCGAGGACGTCGTCGATGTAGCCCCTGCCGCGGTGGGCGGGCAGGACCCCGATGTACGCGATGATCGGGTTGTAGTCGTTGCGGGCCGGGATGACGAACCCCACGGGCTCTCCGTCGGGCAGCGTCGCGACGCGCCACCAGTCGTGCGGGCTCGTGTACCGCGCCAATTCGGTCTCGTAGTGCTGAGTGGCCGCCTCGCGGACGGACATCCGGGTCAGGTCGTCGCGGCCGTGGGCGTCCAGCGTTCCGTCCAGCACCGAGGCCATCAGGCCGACGAGTTCCTCGGCGTCGCGGACCGGCCGGAAGACGAGGCGCCCGCCGGGCTGTGGAACCGGTGATTCCGGGCGCCACTCCAGGCGCAGCCGTTCGACGAAGAGCCGGGCACCGGTCCGTTCGAGCACGGACATGCGGTCCTCGACAGCCCGTCTCGTACCCGCGTCGTCACGCCAGTCCGGTGGGACGAAGCGGCTGTACTCAGGGCGACGCGCCCCCTCCGGGAGGGTCGCGGCCATCGCCGTGCGCAGGAGCCGCACCCCGATGTCGATGTGATCGGAGCCCGAGGCGCCGTCCTCGATGTCGAGGACGTCCAGGATCAGCG
Organism: Streptomyces sp. G45; assembly: GCF_049542095.1. Taxonomy (NCBI): domain Bacteria; kingdom Bacillati; phylum Actinomycetota; class Actinomycetes; order Kitasatosporales; family Streptomycetaceae; genus Streptomyces; species Streptomyces sp. G45. The sequence goes on from NZ_JBMUZU010000001.1 coordinate 9,082,289, forward strand.
GCGCCTCGCCCTGTGCGCGGCTCCACCAGGCCACCCTGGCCAGCGGGCGGTCACCGCGCAGGGCGACCCACATCCACTCCGGGCGTCGGCGGCCGTCGGCGAGGTCGTTCGGCAGTTCCTCGTTGAGGACGTAGGGCAGTTGGCAGAAGAGGTCGAGTTCTTCGCGCCCGGTGATCGGGCGCATGGTCAGGTCGTGCGTGTTCACGGTGAAGGCACACTCCGGTGAAGGCGCCCGTCCGTTCCGGGGTCAGACGCGGTCCGCACCCCGGGAGGACACAAGCGCGGTGATCATGGCGATCATGGCTTATCCCTCCTCTCGCTGTCGTGGCCCCGCGATCCTCGTGACGGGGGCTCAGCGCTCATGCCTATCCGACCGCGCCTCGCGCCCGCAACGTCTTTTCGATCACTCCGCTGACACTCTGCTGACGCACCGGGGTCGTCGCCACGTCCACCGGTGGGACCTCGCGTCCTCGCGGTGCGGCCGGAGGACGCCACCTGGAGGCCCAGACCGACGTGGGCCTCGCCCGCCTGCGCGCCAGAGGCCGCCCGGACCGCTGGCACCGCCTCCCGAGCGGCACCGGCCGCCTGCTCGACTCATTGCGCCGCTTCGCCGTTGGCGGCGGAACGGTGGGCGAGCCGGTTGTTGCGGTCGATCTCCGGCATGTGTGTCTCGGCCCAGTCCCGCAGGGCGGAGAGCGGCCTTTCGAGGGACAGGCCGAGTTCGGTGAGCCGGTAGTGGACGGCGGGCGGCACGGTGGGTTCCACGCGGCGCGCGACCAGGCCGTCGCGGACCAGGCTCTGCAGGGTGAGGGACAGCATCTTCTGTGAGATGCCCGGGACACGGCGCCGGAGTTCCGCGAAACGGAGCTCGCCCGGAGCCTCCTCGGCCAGCACCTTCACCGCCATGGACGTCCACTTGGTGCCTATGCGGTCGAGCAGCTGGCGGGTCGGGCAGAGCGGATCCAGCAGGTCGCCGCGGTCACCGGCCCGCCGGTCGGGTCCGCCGGGACTGGACGTGGTCACCTGGAGCTCACCACCTGAAGGGAAAGTGCCGTCTTGGGCGGAACAGGATAGTTCCCTAGCGTGACCTGGTCTCCATCCCTCACCACACACCTGGAGCCCCGTCATGCCCGAACTGCGTCGCGTCCGCGCCAACGGCGTCGAGCTGAACGTCGCCCTCGCCGGATCGGGACCGGCCGTCCTGCTGCTGCACGGCTTCCCGCACACCTGGGAGCTGTGGACGGACGTCATGGCCGACCTGACCGGCCGCTACCGCGTCATCGCGCCGGACCTGCGGGGGTTCGGCGCGAGCGGCCGGGCCGCCTCCGGGTACGACGCGGGCACCCTGGCCGAGGACGCCGCGGCGCTTCTCGCCGCGCTCGGCGTGCCCTCGGCCGCGGTGGTGGGCATCGACGCGGGCACCGCACCGGCCTTCCTCCTCGCCCTGCGGCGCCCCGGTCTCGTCCGGCGCCTGGTCGTCATGGAATCCGTGCTGGGCGGGCTGCCCGGCGCCGAGGACTTCCTCGCCGACGGGCCGCCGTGGTGGTTCGGCTTCCACTCCGCCGCGCCCGGCCTCGCCGAGACCGTGCTGGAGGGGCACGAGGCCGAATACGTCGACTGGTTCCTGAACACCGGCACGCTCGGCGACGGGGTGCGCCCCGCCCTCCGGGACGCCTTCGTCCGCGCGTACACCGGCCGCCAGGCGCTGAGCTGCGCGTTCTCGTACTACCGGGCCCTGCCCGAGAGCGCCGAACAGATCGCGCGGGAGACCGCCACCGCCCGCCTGACGGTGCCGACGCTGGCGCTGGGCGCCCGGCCCGTCGGCGCCGCGCTGGAACGCCAACTCCGCACGATCGCCGACGATCTCACCGGGCACGTCATCGAGGACTGCGGCCACATCATTCCGCTGCACCGGCCGCGTGCCCTGCTGGCGCTGTTGCGCCCCTTCCTGGCGGGCATCGCTATCAACGGTGGCTGGGCCCCGACCCGCTGAACCTTCAGAGCCCGCTGGCGAAATGGTTCCGGCGCGGGCGGGAATGGCGTGATGTCTCGTCAACGGGACAGGGGACCGCATTCCCCCGGTGTAGGAAGTTCCAGCCCTCGTCGCCTTCTGAAAGCAACCCGCGCCTTCTGAAAGCGCCCCGCGCACATGCTCGGTCCGGCAATCACCCCTCGATCCGCGACAACGAGCGTTTTTCAACCTCACTCCGACTCGGTCAGATGAAGAGTGAGGACGGCCTGGACGAGCCTGCTGATCCGGGTAGTTGAACACCGCGGTTTGCGAAGCAGCCGCCAGGACTTGAGGGTGGCGACGGCCTGCTCGACGAGTCCCCGAATCTTCGCGTGGGACCCGTCCACCGCCTTCCGGCCATCGGAGAGAGCCTCCCACCTGCCCCAATATGGGACACGGACCTGCCGCCAGCGCCCCGGTAGCCCTTGTCGACCCCGTACTTGATCCCGGCGTCGGCGAGGGCATCGATGATGCAACTGCCGAACGCTGTGGCCTGGTTGACAGGGAGCCGCTACTTCTCCCATACGGGCACCGATGGCAGGCCGAGTTGTGAGCGAGCGCGGTCGGTGAGTTCCTGCACCAGCACCGTCTTGGCACGCGCATACTCCGCCGGTCCCGTACCGGCAGCGACGATCGCCCGTTTGAGCTGCGCGTACCGGGTCGCGTCCTCGGGATGGGCGCACAGGTAGTCCCGGAAGATCCGCTGGTTCCGGGTAGGCCAACTCTCCAGGGTCACCACGTGCAGGATGTGACTGCGGACCCTGTCCTCTGCGCGGACGTACAGCAACCGGTCGGTCATCCCGTTGTCGTGGGGGTGGAAGCCGAGGTCGGAGAGCGCCGCCTGGTGGGGTGCGGCGTGCGCCAGGTCGTGGACGGCAGCCATCAGGTCGATGACGGGCTTGGCCGCCAACCCCGGGACAGCGGTCGAGCCGATGTGCTCGATCTCCAGGAACAGCCCAGGTGCCGCTGCACGCAGGGCATCGATGGCGGTAGCGGCTTGTTGGGGCCAGCTCGGGTCGTAGTCGGCTATGTGGATGCCGCCGGGCTCTGACACGGTCGTCATCCTGGTCAACGCACGCTGCGATGTCCACCGGAATTCCGCCCAGCGACTACGCCCGCTGTCACCAGCCGAGGTTGGAAAGGCTCAACGACTCGTCGTCAACCATTCGGGTCGACGGATCGGCCCGCCCGATTTCACCAACCGCCAAGCTCCTTCAACGGGCAACGTCATCGCGGGACCGACGCGCGATAACGCGCCGTGCGATAAAGGGCGTTGAGAAGCGCCGGTCGCGGCGATGCCATCGGTTCTTATCGTTCGTATAACCCCGCTTCATGGGAGCGTGTCCATAAGGCCCCGTGATGGAATTGAGAAGCGGTCGTGCAAGGTGCGGCGGATCAGCCGGAGCTACTGTTCTCGTAACGCAGGACAACGCACAGCGGGTTGAGGGCGGAGTGCGCCCCGGGTTCCGGCTGCGATTCATGTGCATGGTGATCGTGGTGTGGGTGATGGGTGACTCTTCAGCCAGGCGTGCCGTGCGCCACGCGTGTTGTTGGAACCCGATCAGCAGAAAAACTCCGGTCAACGGGCAGACCGGCGCGGAAAAACGCGACCGCATCACGGAACGCGCGCCCAATTGCCCGTGACGCACTGCCACTCCTAGGCCGACCGCCCCTTCAGGGTGCCCGAAAAGAAACGGGGATTCCAGGGAGGGGGAAGGCCGAATTCCGTCGCCGGTCCGACGCTTCGAGCGCCCCAGGCCCGGTCGGAGCCGTCCAGTGTTCCGGCACCTCGCAGACCCCTGACTTCCACCTGACTTCCACGCACCGCACTGAGCATCTGGAGCCGTCATGACCACCCACGCACCGCCCGCAGCCTCCCCGGCGCCACCGCCCCTGCCCCAGGCCACCTTCTCGGCACTGTTCGAGGCGCAGGTGCGCAAGACCCCCGAGGCGCTGGCCGTCGAGTCCGCCGAACACGCCTGGACGTACCGTGAGGTCAACGCCCGCGCGAACCGAGTGGCCCACTGGCTGGCAGGGCGGGGCATCGGCCCGGAACACCTGGTCGCGGTGGCGGTCCCCCGGTCGGCCGAGCAGATCGCCATGGTCATCGGCATCCTGAAGGCAGGCGCACTGCACCTCCCCCTGGACCTGAGCTACCCACAGGACCGCATCGCCTACATGGTCGCCGACGCCGCCCCCTCACTCATCCTGACCACCCAGCACGCGGTAGGACGCCTGCCCGACGGCCTGGCGGCGGACGCCGTCGCGGTGGACGCGCCGGAAACGGTGGCGGCCTGGCAGCGGACGCCGACGTCGGACCTGACCGACTCCGAGCGGGCCGCACCCCTGACCCCGGCCCACGGCGCGTACGCGATCTACACCTCGGGTTCGACAGGACGGCCCAAGGGCGTGGTGGTGACCCACTCGGGGTTCGCCGCACTGCGCGCCACGATCCTCGATGGCCTCGACGTGACGGGGGACACCCGGGTCCTGCAGTTCGCCTCCCCGAGCTTCGACGTGTCCTTCTGCGAACTGCTCATGGCCGTGACCACCGGCGGCGCCCTCATCCTGCCCGCGCACGAGCGGCTCGTGGGGGACGACCTGGTCGACACCCTGGTCACGCGGGGCGTCACCCACGCACTGCTGCCGCCCAGCCTGCTGGCCACGCTGCCCAAGGGCACGGCGGCCGGACTCAAGGACCTGCGGGTCCTCGCGGTCGCGGGCGAGGCGTGCCCGCCCGGCCTGGTGGCCGAGTGGAGCCACGGGCGACGGTTCGTCAACGGCTACGGGCCGACGGAGACCACCGTGGGCGCCACGCTCAGCGGACCCCTCGGCGAGGGCGCCGCCCCGATCGGCACGGCCATCACCGACACCAGCGTGTACCTCCTCGACGACCGCCTCACCCCCGTCCCGGACGGAGAACCCGGCGAACTGTACGTGGCGGGACCCGGGCTCGCCCGCGGGTACCTGGGGCGCCCCGCTCTGACGGGCGACCGCTTCGTCGCGGACCCGTTCGGCCCCAAGGGCGGCCGCATGTACCGCACCGGCGACCTGGTCCGCAGGGGCGCCGACGGGCAGTTCGAGTTCCTCGGCCGCAGCGACGACCAGGTCAAGGTGCGCGGGCTGCGCATCGAGACGGGGGAGGTCGAAGCGGCACTCGCCGCCCACCCCCGGGTGCGCCAGGCCGTGGTCGTCGCCCACGAGGGCGCCGACGGCCTCGGCAGGCAACTCGTCGGCTACGTGGTGCTGGTGCCCGACGACGAGGAGCACGCGGCCGAGCGGGGCAGCGGCACCGGACACTGGGCGCTGGAGTCCGGGTTCGGCGCGGCGGACCTGCGCGCGTTCGCGGCCGCGCGACTGCCGGACTACATGGTGCCCGCCGTGGTGACGGCCCTCGACGAGATGCCGCTGACCGCCAACGGGAAGGTGGACAAGAAGGCCCTCCCGGCACCGGAGTTCCACGGCGCGGCGTACCGGGCCCCCGCATCCCGCACGGAGCGGGCCCTGGCCGACGCGTTCGCGTCGGTGCTGTCCGTTGAGCGGGTCGGCGCCGACGACGACTTCCTCGCGCTCGGCGGCGACAGCGTCCAGTCCCTCCAGATCGCCTCCCGGGCCCGTGCACAGGGCGTCCGAGTGACCGCCCGGCAGGTGTTCGAGCACCGCACCGTGGCCGCGCTGGCCGAACTGGCCGACGGCGCGTCACAGGCCGAAGGCCCGGTGCTGCCGGAGCTGGAGGGCGAAGGCGTGGGCTGGCTTCCGCACCTGCCCATCACACGGATGCTCCAAGCCCACGGGCCCGGCTTCGAACGCTTCTCCCAGGCCGTGCTCCTGGAGCTACCCGAGGACATCGACCACCCGGGCCTCCGCGCCACCCTCAGCGCCGTGTTCGACCGGCACGACCTCCTGCGGGCCCGCCTCGTGGACGACGGCGGCGGGGGACTCCTGGTCGGCGCGGAAGGCTCCGCGGACATCGACGGCCTGCTCCACCGCGTCCCCCGCCACGCACCGTGGGACGCCGCACAGGGCGAGGACACCGAGGAGTGGCACACCGTGCTGCGCACCCACCTCGACGCCGCCACACGGCGACTGGACCCCGAGACGGGCGCGGTCGCGCAGTGCGTGTGGTTCGACCCGGGCCCCGCGCGACCGGGACGCCTCCTGATGGTGCTCCACCACCTCGTCGTGGACGGCGTCTCCTGGCGCATCCTCATGCCCGACCTGGCCACCGCGTGGCGCCAGGTCCGCGCGGGCCGCACCCCCGAACTCGCCCCCGTACCCACCTCCATGCGCCGGTGGGCGCACGCCCTGACGCAGGAGGCGCGGCGGCCCGGGCGGATCGCCGAACTGGACGTGTGGCGCGGCATCCTCGAAGGACCCGACCCGGCGCTCGGAGCCCGCCGCCTGGACCCCGCGGTGGACGTGAAGAGCACCCTGACCCACCACCGCGTCCACGTGCCGCCCGACGTCACCGAGGCGCTGCTGATCAGCCTCCCCGCCGCCTACCACGGCAGCGTCAACGACGGGCTGCTGGCCGCTCTCGCGCTGGCCGTGGCCAAGTGGCGCGCCGAGCGCGGCGTGGACGAACCGTCGACGCTGATCACGCTGGAGGGCCACGGCCGCGAGGACGCCGCCGCGCCCGGCGCCGACCTGTCACGCACCGTCGGCTGGTTCACCAGCGTCTTCCCCGCCAGGCTCGACGTGACCGGGATCGACCTGGACGAGGCGTTCGCGGGCGGCCCGGCCGCGGGCCACGCCGTCAAGGCGGTCAAGGAGCAACTCCTCGCCCTGCCGGACAAGGGCATCGGCTACGGCCTCCTGCGCCACCTCAACCCCGAAACCGCGGCCGCCCTGGAGCCGTACGACAGGGGCAGATCTCCTTCAACTACCTGGGCCGGTTCTCGGAGGCCGCCGACATGCCCGCGGACCTGCGCGGCCTCGGCTTCACCCAGGCACCCGGCGTCGCGGAACTGGCGGAGCTGGACGTGGGCCACGACCCGCGCACACCCGCGCACTCCGAAGTCGACATCAACGCTTCCGTCACCGGCACCGACCACGGCCCGTGCCTCGGCGCCCTGTTCACCGCACCCCGAGGCGTCCTGTCCGCGGACGAGACAGCCCGGCTTGCCGACCTGTGGCGCCAGGCCCTGAAAGGACTCGCCCGGCACGCCGCCCAGCCCGGCGCGGGCAGCCTGACCCCCTCCGACGTGCCCCTGGTCAGCGTCTCGCAGGCCGACATCGACGGATGGCAGCGGGACTACCCCGGCCTGTCCGACATCTGGCCCGTCTCACCGCTCCAGCTCGGCCTCCTGGTGCGCTCGGCGATGGCCCGCGAGACAGGCGCGGAGTTCGACGCCTACCAGGTCCAGTACGCCTTCCGGCTCTCCGGCACCGTCGACCCCGACCGGCTGCGCACCGCCGCGCGGGCCCTCCTGGACCGGCACGCCGCGCTGCGCACCGCCTACGTCCCGGGTCCCGACGGCGACCTGCTCCAACTCGTCGTCGACGGCATCGAGGCGCCCTGGCAGTACCTCGACCTGAGCAGCCTGAACCCCGCCATGCGGGACACGGCCTACGAGCAGTTCCTCGCCGGGGACCTGAAGGTGCACTTCGACCCGGCGAACCCGCCGATGCTGCGCCTGTCGCTGCTCACCCTCGCCGCCGACCGGCACGAACTCGTCCTGACGGCACACCACACCCACTTCGACGGCTGGTCCCTGCCGCTGATCCTCCACGACCTGCTCGCGCTGTACGCCACCCGGGGCGACGCCACCGGGCTGCCCCGGGCACGCAGCTACCGCGAGTACCTGGCCTGGCTGGCCCGGCAGGACCCGGCGGAGTCGGCCCGCGCGTGGGCCGAGGCGCTGGCCGGGCTCACGGAACCGACACTGGTCGCGCCGGACGCGGCCCCGGACGCCGACAGCGCGGGCATCGTCCAGGTCGACGTGCCGCTGTCGCCCGCGGCGGCCCGCGCGCTGCCCCGGAGCGCCACCGACGCTGGCGTCACCCTCAACACCCTGGTCCAAGGCGCCTGGGGCGTCGTGCTCAGGCGGCTCAGCGGCCGCCCGGACGTGGTCCTCGGCGCCACCGTGTCCGGACGCCCGCCCGCGCTGCCCGGCGCGGACAGCGTGGTCGGCATGTTCCTCAACACCCTGCCGGTGCGCATCCCGTACACACCGGACAGCACCTTCGTACAGATGCTGTCCCACCTGCAGAAGCAGCAGGCGGCCCTGCTCGACCACCATCACCACGGGCTCCCCGAGATCCAGCGCGCCGCCGGGCTGCCCGTGCTGTTCGACAGCCTCATCGGCTTCGAGTCCTTCCCCCTGGACCGGGCGAACCTCGCCGAGGCGAGCGCGGCCGCCGGGCTCACCGTCACCGGCGTCCGCTCGTTCACCGCGAGCCACTTCCCGCTGGCCGTGTTCGTCTACCCCGACGGCGCGTACCCGCGGATGAGCGTGCAGTACCAGCCGCACCTGTTCGACCGCGAGCGGGCCACGGCCATCGCGGCCCTGTACGGCCGGGTCCTGGAAGAGGTGGCCCGGGACCCGCGGACCCGGCTGAGCGACCTGGCCGCCGACGCGGACGACGCCCCGGACCGGCCACGCACACGCCTCGCGGAGGACTCCCTACAGGAGGTGCCGCGCGGCACCCTGGGGCGGATCTTCGAGCAGCGGGCGGCACAGCGGCCGGACGCCGCCGCCGTCGTCCTCGGCGACACCGAGGTCACCTACCGCCAGCTCGACGAGCGGGCCAACCGCCTCGCGCACCTGCTGCGCGAGCACGGCGTCACCCAGGACCGCGTCGTCGGCGTGCTCCTCGAACGCTCCATCGCGTACGTGGTGACGCTCCTCGCCATCCTCAAAGCGGGCGGCGCCTACCTGCCCCTTGACCCCCAGTACCCGGACGAGCGCCTGCTGTTCATGCTCCGGGACGCCGACCCGGCCCTCCTCGTCACCGACACCGCCACCGGCGTGGACCTGCCCGAGAGCGACTGCTCCCGCCTCGTCCTCGACGACACCGCCACCGCCTCCGCCCTCGCGTCGGCCCCCGGCGGACCGCTCCACCAGGCGGGACACCCGGAACAGCTCGCCCACGTGATCTACACCTCCGGCTCCACCGGCACCCCCAAAGGCGTCGCCATCACCCACCGCGACGTGGCCGTGTTCGCCGTCGAACACCGCTTCCAGAACGCCGCGCACGACCGTGTCCTCCAGCAGGCGGCGCTGGCCTTCGACGCCTCGACCTTCGAACTGTGGGTCCCCCTGCTCCGCGGCGGCACCGTCGTCGTGGCCCCGCCCGGCCGCCTCGACGCCACCACCCTGGCCCGCCTCGTCGCCCGGCACGCCATCACGGCCACCCTGCTGACCCCGGCCCTGTTCCGGCTGCTCGCCGAGGAGCAGCCGGAGGCGTTCACCGGCCTGAAGGCGATCTGGACCGGCGGCGAGGTGGTCGCCCCGGCGGCCGCGCGCCGCGTCCTCGAAGCCTGCCCGGACACGACCGTCTACGACGTCTACGGGCCCACCGAGACCACCGTCTACGCCACCTGCCACCCCCTGACCCACGCGGACCAGGTCACCGGCCCCATCCCCATCGGCCGGGCCATGGACCACCTGCGCACCCACGTCCTGGACGACCGGCTGCGCCCCGTGGCCCCCGGAGTACCCGGTGAGCTGTACGTCTCCGGTGTGGGCCTGGCCCGCGGCTACCTGGGCCGACCCGCCCTGACCGCGGCGCGCTTCCCGGCCTGCCCCTTCGGCGAACCCGGCGAGCGCATGTACCGCACCGGCGACATCGTGGTGCGCGACGAGCACGGCGACCTGGAGTTCCAGGGCCGCGCCGACAGCCAGGTCAAGATCCGTGGGTTCCGTGTGGAGCCCGGCGAGATCGAAGCCACCCTGGAGACGCACCCCCAGGTGGCACACGCCGTGGTCGTGCCGCACGAGAGCGCCAAGCGACCGGACCGGCGGCTGGTGGCCTACGTCGTCCCGGCCCGCGGCGACGACACACCGTCCCCCTGGCCGAAGGGCGAGCACCTGCGCGCGTTCGCCGCGCGGACCCTGCCCGAGTACATGGTGCCCGCCGTCGTGATGGTCATCGACGAACTGCCCGTGACCGCAGGCGGCAAGGTGGACACCGCCCAACTGCCCGAGCCCGTCGCCCCGCGCCCCGCCTACGTCCCTCCCACCACGGCCCTGGAGAAGCAGCTGTGCGACCTGATCGCGGTGGTGCTCCGCGTCGAGCGGGTCGGGCTGCGCGACGACTTCTTCTCCCTGGGCGGCGACTCCATCCTGGTCAGCCGCCTCACCAGCCGGATCGGCAAGGTCCTCGGGATCAGCGTGCCCATGCGGGCCGTGTTCGAGGCGAAGGACGTCGCCGACCTGGCGCGTTCGATGAAGAGCGCGTCGGCGACCACCAAACCCCGCCTGCGCAGGATCGACAGGAGTGCCCAGTGATGATCCCCCTGTCCTTCGCCCAGCGACGCCTGTGGTTCATCGACAAGTTCGAGGGACCGTCCGCGACCTACAACGTGCCCTTCCTCGTCCGCCTCACCGGCGACCTGGACGTCACGGCGCTCACCGCCGCCGTACGCGACGTCGTGACCCGGCACGAGACGCTGCGCACGCTGATCGTGGAGAACACCGAGGGCGTCCCCGGACAGCACGTGCTGCCCGCCGACGACGTCCACCTGGACGTCTCCCTGATCGAGGTCACCGAGAAGGACGCGGACCGGGCCGTGCGCGCGGCCGCCAGCCGCGCCTTCACGCTGGCCGAGGAGATCCCCCTCCACGCCACCCTGTTCCGCACCGCCCCGCGGGAGCACCAACTGCTGCTCCTGGTCCACCACATCGCGAGCGACGGCGAATCCATCGGCCCGCTGTCGCGCGACCTGGCCGCCGCGTACACCGCGCGGGCCACCGGCCGCGCGCCCGACTGGCCCGACCTGGACGTGCAGTACGTCGACTTCACCGTGTGGCAGCGCGAGGTCCTCGGCACCGAGGACGACCCGGACAGCGTCCTGTCCACCCAGCTCGGCTACTGGCGCACGGAACTCGCGGGCGTGCCGCAGCCCCTGCGCCTGGCCGCCGACCGGCCGCGGCCACCGGTGGCCAGCCACCGCGGCGACGGCGTCGCCCTCACCCTGGACGAGGCGCTGCTCACCCGCGCCGAGGCGCTGGCCCGGCACGCCGAGGTCTCCGTGCCGATGCTGTTCCAGGCGGCCGTGGCCCTTCTGCTCCAGCAGCTCGGCGCGGGCGACGACATCGCGCTGGGGTCGACCATCGCCGGTCGCCCCGACGACGAACTGGCCGACCTCGTCGGCTTCTTCGTCAACACGTGGGTCCTGCGCACCGACCTGTCCGGCACCCCGACGTTCGAGCAGGTCCTCGCGCAGGTGCGGCAGAAGGCACTGATGTCCTACGACAACCAGGACGCCCCGTTCGAGCTGCTGGTGGAGAGCCTCAACCCGGAGCGCTCCACCGCTTACCACCCGCTGTTCCAGACCATGTTCACCTGGCAGACCCGCGGGTGGACGGCGTTCGAGCTGCCCGGTGGGCTGGCGGCCGAGTTCGGCCCGCTGCCGACCTCGACCGCCAAGTTCGACCTGGAGTTCAACTTCTTCAACGACCCCGACACACCAGGGCTGCTGGTCTTCCTCGAGTACGCCACCGACCTGTTCGACCGGTCCACCGCCGAAGCGATGACGGCCCGCTTCGAGCGCCTGGTCCGGCAGCTGGTGGGCGCTCCTTCCCGCCCGGCCGCCCTGGCCGACGTCCTGGACGCCGACGAGCGCGACCTCGTCGTACGCGCCCGCAACGACACGGCGGCGCCGGTGCCGGACCTGACCGTCGCCGAGCTGGTCGAACGGTGCGCGGCGGCCACCCCGGACGCGACGGCGGTGGTCTGCGACGACGTGGAACTGACCTACGCCGAACTGGACGCGCGGGCCGGACGGCTCGCCCGGGAGCTGGCCGACCGGGGCGCGGGCCCCGAGACCCTGGTGGGCCTGGCCCTGCCACGCTCCGCCGAGCTGGTCGTGGCCCTGCTGGCGGTGCTGAAGGCAGGCGCCGCCTACCTGCCCATCGACCCCAAGTACCCCAGCGCCCGCCTGGACTTCATCCTCGCCGACGCCGCGCCGCACCTGATCCTCACGGACGCCGAAGCGGCCGGGGCGCTCCCCGAGAACGACATCCCCGACTGCTCCTCACGGACATCACGGGTACCGCGAGCACCGGCGTCGAAGCCGCCGCCGCGGCCCCGCCCCCGTGCGGGCCCGCGAACGCCGCCTACGTGATGTACACCTCCGGCTCGACCGGCACCCCGAAGGGCGTGACGGTCACCCACCGCGACGTGGTCAACGGCGTGCTCGCCCTCGCCCACAGCGTCGGCATCGGCCCGGGCACCCGGGTCCTCGCGGGCACCTCGGTCAACTTCGACGTGTCCGTCTTCGAGATCGTCACCACCCTCGCCCACGGCGGCGTCGTCGAAGTGGTCCAGGACGTGCTGGCACTCGCGGAGCGCGGCGGCTGGAGCGGCGGAGTGGTGAGCACCGTCCCGTCCGTGCTCGCCGGGATCCTCGACCAGGTCGGAGGGAAGATCCACGCTGACGCCGTCGTCTTCGCGGGCGAAGCCCTGCCCGCCGCGCTCGTCGACCGGGTCCGGGACGCCATCCCCGGCGTGCGCGTCATCAACGCGTACGGCCAGAGCGGAGTCGTTCTACGCCACCGCCTTCACCGCCGACGAGACCTGGACCGGCACCGCGGGCGCCCCCATCGGCACGCCGCTGCGCAATATGCGCACCCATGTGCTCGGCCCCGCCCTCCGGCCCGTGGCCCCGGGAGTCGTGGGTGAGCTGTACGTCGCGGGCGATGTCGGCGCGCGGCTACCTCGGCCGCGGCGGACTGACGGCCGAACGGTTCGTGGCGGACCCCTTCGGCCCGCCCGGCGCCCGCATGTACCGCACCGGTGACCTGGCCCGCTGGAACGCCGAGGGCCAGCTGGAGTACGCGGGCCGCGGCGACGCCCAGGTGAAGGTGCGCGGCTTCCGCATCGAACCCGACGAGATCGAGGCCGCGCTCACCGCCCACCCGGCCGTCACGCAAGCGGTGGTGGTCACGCACGAGGAACGGGGCACCACCCGGCTCGTCGCCTACGTGGTGCCGGTGACCGCGGGAGAGTCGGGGCTCGGCACGGTCGACAGCCTGGGCGACCTGAACGTGGACCTGACGGCCGCGGTGTCCGCACGCGACCTGCGCGGGTTCGTCGCCGACCGGCTGCCCGCGTTCATGGTGCCCGCGGCGTACGTCATGCTGGACCGGCTCCCCCTGGCCCCGAACGGCAAGCTCGACCGCGGCCGCGCTCCCGGAACCCGAGCCCACCGGCGGCACCTACCGGGCCCCGCGCGGGCCGGTGGAGGAGACGCTCGCCGCCGCGTACGCCGAGGTCCTGGGCCTGGACCGGGTCGGCGTCGACGACGACTTCTTCGCCGTCGGCGGCGACTCCATCCGCTCCATCCAGGTCGTCTCCCGGGCCCGCGCCCACGGCGTGGACGTCAGCCCCCGCCAGATCTTCGAGTGCCCGCACGGTCGCCGAACTCGCCGAGAGTCGCCTCAGCGGCGGCAGCCCGGCCCGGCCGGTCCTGGAGGAGCTGGACGGCGGCGGCATCGGGCTTCCTGCCGCTGCCGCCGATGGGCCACTACCTGCTGGACCTGGGCACCGGCCTGAACCGTTTCAGCATGTCGATGACGGTGGACCTGCCCAGTCGGCATCGACGCGCCCGGCCTCGACCGCGACACTCACGGCGGTCTTCGACACGGCACGACATGCTCCGCTCCACGCCTGGTCACCGACGGTCGACCGCGATGACGGCAACGGCGACGTCCTGGAGGTGGCCGCGCCCGGGACCGTCGACGTGCCCTCCGCTGATCCACCGCGTCCTGACCTGCGACGGCGTCTGGGACGACGCCTGGCGCGCGCGGGCCGCGCACCGCCGAACTGGACGCCGCCGCCGACCGCCTCGACGCCGCGGGCCGGAGTCCATGGCGCGGTTCGTCTGGTTCGACGCCGGTGCCGAACGCGCCGGACCGCCTGCATCGCCGTCCTGCACCACTTCGCCGTCGACGGCGTATCCTGGCGCGTGCTGCTGCCCGACCTCGTCGAGGCCTGGGAAGCACGTCCGAGGCGGGCCAGCGAGCGCGGTGCTCGCCACCCGTGGGCACCTCCGTCCGCCGCTGGTCGCACGCCCTCGCGCGACGAGGCCGCCAGCCGCGCGGGCGCACCGCCGAGCTGGACCGGTGGACGCTCCATCGTCACCGGACCCCGACCCCGAGTCCTGGGCAGCCGACCTCCTCGACCCCGCCACCGACACCATGGCCACCGTCGGCCACGCGCACCTGGTACGCGTGCCGGTCCCGGCCACCGAAGCGCTCCTGACCAAGGCTGCCCGCCGCCTACCGCGGCGGCGTCAACGACGGCCTGCTCGCCGCCCTCGCCCTCGCCGTCACCCAGCTGGCGCGCGCGCGCGCGGCGTCGACGAGTCCGCGCGTCCTGCTGCGCCTCGAAGGCCACGGCCGCGAGGAAGCCGGCGGCGCCCGGCGCCGACCTGACCCGCACCGTGGGCTGGTTCACCAGCATGTTCCCACTGCGCCTCGACATCGCCGGCATCGACGTCGACGAGGCCTTCACCGGCGGCCCGGCCGCCGGGGCCGCCGTCAAGGCCGTCAAGGAACAGTCTGCTCGCCGTGCCCGACAAGGGCCTCGGCTACGGCCTGCTGCGCTATCTGAACCCGCGAGACCGCCGACGATCCTGCGGCCGCCACGCCACCGGCCAGATCGCCTTCAACTACCTCGGCCGCTTCTCGAGCGTCCCCGCAGTCCACGGACATCCCGAGCACCGGCGACCGGCCTCGGCTTCACCCAGGCCGACGGCACCGTCGACCTGGTGGCGCGGCCTCGCCGCGGACATGCCCGCGCTGGCCCCGTCTTCAACGTCACCGCCCTACGTGTCTCGACACCGAACGAGGGCCCGCAGCCTGGCCGCCCGCCTCGACTTCGCCACCGGCGTCTGTCTCACGCGGACCGAGGCGCGACGAGCTGGCCGACCTGTGGCGCGACGGCCCTCGAAGGGCCTCGCCCGGCACGTCGAGCAGCCCGGCGCGGGCGGCCTCACCCCGTCCGACGTGCCGCTGGTGACGGGTCGAGCCAGGGCGAACATCGGACAGCTGGTCGAGCGGCGCTACCCCGGCGTGTCACCGACATCTGGCCGCTCACCGCCGCCCAGTCCGGGCCTGCTCTTCCACGCCGCCCTGGCCGACGCCGAGTTACGACGCGTACCAGATGCAGTTCATCGTTCCACCTCGTCCGGCGCGCGTCGAGCCGCGACCGGATGCGCGCCGCCGGGCAGGCCCTCCTCGACCGGCACGCCAACCTGCAGCGCCGCGTTCGCCACCGACCAGCGACGGGCGACCAGGTCCAGCTCGTCCAGGACCACGTCGCACTGCCCTGGCTGCGACGACGACCTGAGCGGCCTGCACCGGCGCCGGAGCGCGACGCCGAGCGGCGCGCACGCTTCCTGGCCGACGGACCACCGCACCTGCACTTCGACCCGCGCACCGCGGCCCGCTGCTGCGGCTGTCCCTGCTCACGCTCAGACCGCCGACACCGGCGGACCTGGTGCTCACCGTCCAACCACGTCCTGTTCGACGGCTGGTCGGTGCCGCTGCTCCTCACCGGACCTGCTGCGCCTGTACGCCTCCGCCGACGGACGCCGGCCGCGCCTGGCGCGGGCCCGCGCCTACCGCGACTTCCTGGCCGTGGCTCGGCCAGCAGGACCACGCGGGCGGACGACCGACGGCCTGGGCCGCGAGAGCTGGACGGCCTCGACGAGCCCACCCTGCTCGCTGCCGCCAGCCGTCCACGGAACGCCGAGCCCGCTCGGCATCGGCCAGGTCGATGTACCGCTGACCCCCGAGCAGGCCCGCGACCTCGCCCGCCGCGCCGAGCGACCTGGGCCTCACCCTGAACACCGTGGTGCAGGGCGCGTGGGGCCTGCTCCTCGGCGAGCTGACGGGCCGCCGCGACGTGGTGTTCGGCGCCACGGTCTCCGGCCGTCCGCCCGCAGGTGCCGGGCATCGACGAGATGGTCGGCCTGTTCATCAACACCGTGCCGGTACGCGTGGACCGGGCGCCCGCGCGCAGCCGCTCGCCGCCGCCCTCGGAAACCTGCAGGAGCAGACAGAGCACGCTGCTGGACCACCACCATCATCGGTCTCCAGCGACCTGCACCGCGCCACCGGGCTGCGCACTCGCTGTTCGACACCCTGGTCGTCTTCGAGTCCTATCCCGATCGACAGCGTCGCCCTCAGCGAGGCGCACTCCGCGGCCGGACTCTCGGTGACCGGCATCAGCCCGCGCAGCGGCACCCACTACCCGCTGGTCGTCGTGCGCCGTCGCCGAACCGCACCTGAGGGCTCAGCCTCCAGTACCAGCACCACCTGCTCGCCCGCGGAGCGGACAGTCGAGGCGATCGCCCGCGCGCTTCGCCCGCGTCCTGACTCCATGTGGCCCAGGACCCGCGAGAGCGCCTGATCGGCCGCCGTGGACGTCCTGGCACGCCGACGAGCGTCAACTGGTCCTGCGTCACCGACGTCAACGACACCGCGGTGCCCACACCCGCACTGACCATTCCCGGCCTCGTCGAACGACAGGTGGCGGCCACACCGGACAAGCCCTCGCGGTGACGTGCGACGAGGTGACGTGGAGCAGTCGTATGCCGAGTTGGACGCCCGCGCGAACCGGCTGGCGCGGGAGCTGATCGGGCGCGGAGTGGGTCCGGAGTCGGTGGTGGGCCTGGCGCTGCCGCGTTCGGCCGAGCTGGTCGTGGCGTTGCTCGGCGTCCTGAAGGCGGGCGGCGCGTATCTGCCGATCGACCCGAAGTATCCGAGCATGCGCCTGGATCACATCCTCGCGGACGCGCGGCCGACGCTGCTGCTGACGGACGCGGACACGGTCGGTGTGCTGCCGGAGAGCGATGTGCCGCGCCTGTTCGTGGGCGATGTCGACCTGGTGTCCGGTCCGGGTGCGCCGGTGTCCGATGCCGAGCGCCGTGGGGTGCTCAGGCCGGATCATGTGGCGTACGTGATGTACACCTCTGGCTCGACGGGCACGCCGAAGGGCGTGGCGGTCACCCACCACAACGTGGTCAACGGCGTCACCCGGCTCGTGGACCGCGTCGGTGTCGGCTCCGGCACGCGCACGCTCGCCGCGACGTCGATCAATTTCGACGTGTCGGTCTTCGAGACGGTCGCGACGCTCAGCCGACGAGCGGCACTGCTCGAGGTGGCCCGGGACGTGCTGGTCGTGGGTGAGCGCGGTGGCTGGAGCGGCGGGGTGGTGTCGACGGTGCCGTCGGTGTTCGCCGAGCTGCTTGAGCAGGTCGAGGGCCAACTGGATGTGCAGTCGGTGGTGTTCGCCGGTGAGGCGCTGCCCGCCTCCCTGGTGGCGCGCGCGCGTGAGGCGCTGCCCGGTGTGCGGGTGGTCAACGCCTACGGCCAGACGGAGTCGTTCTACGCGACGACGTTCGCGCTCCCGGCCGGGCAGGAGTGGGAGGGTCGAGGCAGCGCCCCGATCGGCGCTCCGCTGGGCAACATGCGCACCTACGTCCTCGGGTCCGGGCTCGCGCCCGTGCCGGTGGGGGTCGTGGGGGAGCTGTATGTCGCGGGGAATGTGGCGCGTGGCTACTTCGGGCGGGCTGACCTGACGGCGGACCGTTTTGTCGCCGACCCGTATGGGCCTGCGGGCTCGCGGATGTATCGCACCGGTGATCTGGCGCGGTGGACGGTCTGACGGGCAGATCGAGTATGTGGGCCGGGGTGACTCCCAGGTGAAGGTGCGGGGCTTCCGCATTGAGCCGGGTGAGGTCGAGGCCGTGCTGGTGGCGCACCCGGGTGTGGCGCAGGGTGCCGTTGTTGCGCAGGGCGCGGCTGACAAGCGTCTGGTGGCGTATGTGGTGCCCGTGGAGGGCGCGGTGGATGTTGCGGAGCTGCGGGCGTTCCTGGGTGGGCGGTTGCCGGAGTTCATGGTGCCGTCGGCGTTTGTGGTGCTGGAGAGGCTGCCGCTGGCGCCGAACGGGAAGCTGGACCGGCGGGCGCTGCCGGAACCGGAGTTCACCGGCACGGTCTACCGGGCCCCGCGCACCCCGCAAGAGGAGGCCCTGTGCGGCCTGTTCGCCGAGGTACTGGGCCTGGAGCGGGTCGGCATCGACGACAACTTCTTCACCGTCGGCGGCCATTCACTCCTTGCGACGCGGCTGGTGAGCCGCATCCGTACGACGTTGGGCGCCGAAATTCCCATCCGGGTGGTGTTTGAGTCGCCGACGGTGGCGGAGCTGGCCGGGCACCTGGGCCAGGGCGACAGGGTGCGTCCGCAGCTGGCGCGGGTGGAGGAGCGTCCTGAGACGGTGCCGTTGTCGTTCGCGCAGCGGCGGCTGTGGTTCATCGACCGTTTCGAGGGGCCGTCGGCTACCTACAACACACCCTTCCCGCTGCGCTTGTCGGGTTCGCTGGATGTGGCCGCGCTGGAGGCGGCGGTCAACGATGTGGTGGCCCGCCATGAGAGCCTGCGCACGCTGATCGTCGACGACAGTCAGGGGGTGCCGTTCCAGCGGGTGCTGCCCGCTGGTGAGGTGCGCGTTGAGGTGCCGGTGGTGGAGGTGGCGCCGGAGGGTGTGGCGGACGCGTTGGCGGAGGCCGCCGGGTACCGCTTCGATCTGGCGGGGGAGGTGCCGACCCGGGCCACGGTCTTCCGGTGCGGGCCTGAGGAGTATGTCCTGCTGCTGTTGTTCCACCACATCGTCAGCGACGGCGTGTCCATGGGCCCGCTGGCCCGGGATCTCGGACGCCGCCTACACCGCCGCGTCTGGAGAACCAGTCCTCCAGCCTGGGAAGACCTGCCGGTGCAATACGTGGACTACACGTTGTGGCAGCGTGAGCTGCTGGGTGATGAGGATGACCCGGAGAGTGTGCAGGCGGCTCAGGTCGAGTACTGGCGTGCGGAGTTGGCGGGGGTGCCGCAGCCGTTGCGGCTTCCTGCCGACCGGCCGCGTCCGCCGCGGGCCAGCCACCGGGGTGCGACGGTGGAGTTCCGTCTGGACCGGGCGGTGATGGACCAGGTCGAGGAGCTGGCCCAGGGCCGGGGCGCGACCGCCTCGATGGTGCTTCAGTCGGCGTTGACGGTGCTGCTGCACGGCCTGGGCGGCGGCGATGACATCACGGTCGGCTCGCCGATCGCGGGCCGTACCGATGACCTGCTCGCCGACCTGGTCGGGTTCTTCGTCAACACCTGGGTGCTGCGCGCTGACCTGTCGGGCAATCCGCGGTTCGTGGACCTGCTGGACCAGGCGCGGGAGAAGTCGGTCGCGGCGTACGACAATCAGGATGTGCCGTTCGAGCGGCTGGTGGAGGTGCTCAACCCGGAGCGCTCCACGGCGTATTCGCCGTTGTTCCAGGTGATGTTCGCCTGGCAGAACTTCAACCGGGACGACTTCGCGCTGCCTGGTCTGGAGGTCAGCTTCGAGCGGATCCGCAACGAGAGCGCGAAGTTCGACTTGTTCTTCAACATGGCCGACATCCCCGGCTACGGCGTGGTGGGGCATCTGGAGTACGCCACCGATCTGTTCGACCGTGCCACCGCTCAGACGATCACCGATCGGTTCCTGCGCGTCGTGGAACTGCTGGCCGCCGACCCCGAACAGCGTGTCGGCAGCCGTCGAACTCGTCGAGGCCGACGAGCGGGACCTGGTGCTCCGCGTGCCTTCAACGACACGGCGGCGCCGAAACGCCGGACGTCACACATGCCCGGCCTGTTCGAGCGGCAGGCGGCGAGCAGACCCCGGACGCGACCGTCGCTGGTCGTCTTCGAGGGACGTGGAGTGGTCGTACGCCGACCTCGGACGCCCGCGCCGAACCTGTTGGCGCGGGTGCTGATCGGGCGTGGGGTGGGTCCGGAGTCGGTGGTGGGTCTGGCGCTGCCGCGCTCGGCCGAGCTGGTCGTGGCGTTGCTGGGCGTGCTGAAGGCGGGCGGCGCGTACCTGCCGATCGACCCGAGGTACCCGAGTACGCGCCTGGACCACATCCTCGCGGACGCGCGGCCGACGCTGCTGCTCACCGACGCGGACACGGTCGGCGTGCTACCGGAGAGCGATGTGCCGCGTCTGTTCGTTGACGACCTCGACCTTGAGCCGAAGCCCGGCGCCCAGAAGGTCACCGACGCGGACCGGACCTCCGTACTGCGGCCGGACCATGTGGCGTATGTGATGTACACGTCCGGCTCGACGGGTACGCCGAAGGGCGTGGCGGTCACCCACCACAACGTGGTCAATGGCGTCCTGCGCCTCGCCGCGTCGGTGGGCATCGACTCCCGTACCCGTATGCTCGCCGCGACGTCGATCAACTTCGACGTGTCGGTCTTCGAGACGGTGACGACGCTCAGCCAGGGCGGCACCGTGGAGGTGGCCCGCGACGTCCTCGTCATCGGTGAGCGCGGTGGCTGGAGCGGCGGGGTGGTGTCGACGGTGCCGTCGGTGTTCGCCGAGCTGCTTGAGCAGGTCGAGGGCCAACTGGATGTGCAGTCGGTGGTGTTTGCCGGTGAGGCGCTGCCTGCGTCTCTGGTGGCGCGCACGCGTGAGGCGATTCCGGGTGTGCGGGTGGTCAATGCCTATGGGCAGACGGAGTCGTTCTACGCGACGACGTTCGCGCTTCCCGCTGAGGCCGCGTGGGATGGTCAGGCCAGTGCGCCGATCGGTGCTCCGCTGGGCAACATGCGTGCCTACGTCCTGGGGTCCGGGCTCGCGCCCGTGCCGGTGGGGGTTGTGGGGGAGCTGTATGTGGCGGGGAATGTGGCGCGTGGCTACTTCGGGCGGGCTGACCTGACGGCGGACCGGTTCGTCGCCGACCCTTACGGTCCTGCCGGGTCGCGGATGTACCGCACCGGTGATCTGGTCCGGTGGACGGCTGAGGGGCAGCTGGAGTATGTGGGGCGGGATGACGCGCAGGTGAAGGTGCGCGGTATCCGTATCGAGCCCGGTGAGGTGGAGGCGTGCCTGGCCGGGCACCCGGGGGTTGCCCAGGCCGTGGTGACGGTCGTGGAGGGGCGCGGCAGCAAGCAGCTGGTCGGCTATGTGGTCCCCGCGGGCGAGCTGGTTGAGGATGTGAACGCCGATATTGACCTGACGGCTGGGGTGTCGGTGGAGGAGTTGCGCCGGTATGTGGCGGGGCGGCTGCCGGAGTTCATGGTGCCGTCGGTGTTCGTGGTGCTGGAGAGGCTGCCGCTGGCGCCGAACGGGAAGCTGGAGCGGCGGGCGCTGCCGCGGCCGGAGTTCACCGCCGGGGAGTACCGGGCGCCGCGCACCGAGGAGGAGCGGGTCCTGGCGGGGGTGTATGCCGAGGTTCTGGGCCTGGGCCGGGTGGGTGTGGATGATGACTTCTTCGCCGTGGGCGGGGATTCCATCCGCTCGATCCAGGTGGTCTCCCGGGCCAAGGCCCAGGGTGTGGAGATCACCCCGCGGCAGATCTTCGAGCGCCGCACCGTGGGCGAGCTGGCCCTGGCGGCGGTGGAGAACCGCCTCGCGGGTGCAGGCGCGGTCCTGGCCGAGCTGGAGGGCGGCGGGGTGGGGTGGATGCCGCTGCTGCCCATCGCCCGCTATATGACCGGCGAACTGGGGGAGAACACGGACCGGTTCTCCATGTCCACCGTCCTGGACCTGCCCCAGGGCATCGATGAGGCGGGCCTGATCGCCACCCTCACCGCCGTCATCGACGCCCACGACGGACTGCGCTCGCGGCTGCTCACCGACGGCGAGGGCGCTCTGGAAGTGACCGCGCCCGGCACGGTGGACGTCGCCGCGCTCCTCCACCGTGTGGAGTGCGACGGTGCCTGGGATACGGCGGGCTGGAAGGACCGCGCTCGCGCCGAACTGGACGCCGCGACCGGGCGGTTGGACCCGGCTGCGGGCGTGATGGCGCAGTTCGTGTGGCTCGACGCACCCGGCGCGGCGGGCCGACTGATCGTGGTCCTGCACCACCTGGTCGTCGACGGCGTGTCCTGGCGCATCCTGGTACCGGACCTCGCCGCCGCCTGGAACGACGTCACAGCAGGCCGCACCCCCAGGCTCGACCCCATCGGCACCTCGCTGCGCCGTTGGGCCCACGCGATGCGCGACGAAGCGCTCACCGAGGCCCGCACCGCCGAACTACCGCTGTGGGACAGCGTGCTCTGGCAGGCCCGGACCCGGTGATGGGCTCACGGGCCCTCGACCCGGCGGTCGACGTGACCGCCACCGTCGAGATCCGTACACATCAAACTGCCGGTGGCGGTCACGCGAAGCGGTCCTCACCAGCCTCCCGGCCGCGTATCCACGGCGGCGTGAACGATGGTCTGCTGGCCGCGCTCGCGCTGGCGGTGACACGCTGGCGCGCCGAACGCGGCGTGGACGAGCCTTCGACGCTGATCCGGCTCGAGGGCCACGGCCGTGAGGAACAGGTGGTCCCCGGCGCGGATCTGTCCCGCACGGTGGGCTGGTTCACCAGCATGTTCCCCGTCCGGCTCGATGTGGCCGGGTTCGACGTGGCGGACGCCTTCGCGGGCGGCAGCGCGGCGGGCGGGGTCATCAAGGCGGTCAAGGAACAGCTGGCGGCCGTCCCCGACAAGGGCATCGGCTTCGGCCTGCTGCGCTACCTCAACCCCGACACCGCCCCCGCCCTCGCGGGCCGTTCGACCGGGCAGATCTCCTTCAACTACCTGGGCCGCTTCTCCGCCGAGGACATGCCCGAGGAACTGCGCGGCCTGGGCTGGAGCATCGCCGCCGACACCGACGACCTGATCGCCGACCTCAACGCCGACATGCCCGCCCTGGCCACCGTGGACTTCTCCGCGTACGTCGCCGACACCGCCCAGGGGCCCGAACTGGCCGCCAGCATCGGCTTCCCCACCGGCGTCCTCACCCACGACGACGTCCAGCACCTCGCCGACCTGTGGCGCCAGGCCCTCCACGGCCTCGTCCAGCACACGGCCCAACCCGGCGCGGGCGGCCTCACCCCCTCCGACATCCCCCTCGTCAACGTCGACCAAGCCGACGATCGACATCTGGGAGCGGCAGTATCCAGGCCTGTCGGACATCTGGCCGCTGACGTCGACGCAAGACAGGCCTGCTGTTCCACAGCCTGCTGGGTGCCGCCAGCGACGCCGAGGCCCGGGACGCGTACCACATCCAGCTCGTCCTGCACCTGTCCGGCAGCGTCGAACCGGACCGCCTGCGCGCGGCCGGGCAGGCGCTGCTGGAACGGCACGCGAACCTGCGGGCGGCGTTCGTCAGCGACACGCGCGGCCAGCAGGTCCAGCTCATCGTCGACGGCGCCGTACTGCCCTGGCGCGAGATCGACCTCAGCCACCTGCCGGAAGCCGAACGCGATGCCGCGTTCGAGGCGGCTGCTCGCCGAGGACGAGGTCACCCACTTCGACCCGGCGGCCGCGCCCCTGCTGCGGATGTGCCTGGTCAAGCTGGACGACCACGCGCTATGAGCTGGTGTTCAGCGCCCACCACGTGCTCTACGACGGCTGGTCCTTCCCGCTGCTCATCAGCGACCTGCTGCGCCTGTACGGCACCCGGGGCGACACCACCGCGCTGCCGGGCGTGCGCGGCTACAAGGAGTTCCTCGACCTGGCTCGGCCGCCAGGACCGGCAGGCGGCCGCTGACGCCTGGGCCAGGGAACTGGAAGGGGTGGAGGAACCCACGCTGCTGGCCCCCGGCGTCACCGAAGAGCAGGGCCGCCTGCGCTTTGGTCGAGGTGCCCCTTCCCGCGGAAGACGCCCGTGCCCTGGGGCGGCGCGCCGCCGAGCTTGGCATCACCGCTCAACACCGTGGTGCAGGGCGCCTGGGGCCTGGTCCTCGGACACCTCACCGGCCGCGACGACGTCACCTTCGGCGCGACCGTGTCCGGGCGCCCGCCGTCCGTGAACGGCGTCGACTCCATGGTCGGCCTGTTCATCAACACCCTGCCCGTGCGCCTCGCCGCCAGCCCCGGCGAAACCCTCGCCGACCTGCTGACCGGCCTCCAGCACCGGCAGACCGCGCTGCTCGACCACCACCACTACGGCCTCGCGGACATCCAGAGCGCCACCGGGCTCAGCACGCTCTTCGACACCATCGTGCTGTTCGAGTCGTTCCCCGTGGACCACGCGGGCATGAGCGACGCCAACGCCACCGCGGGCATCGCCGTCACCGGCCTGCGTGCCTCCAGCGGCACCCACTACCCCCTCATCGTCGGCGCCGACGCCTCCCCGCACCTGCGCATGGGCCTCCAGTACCAGGACACCATGTACGACGAGGACCAGGTCCGGCAGATCGCCGGGCGCCTCGGCCGGGTGCTCCAGCAGATCGCCGCCAACCCGGACACCCCCGTCAGGGACGTCGACATCCTGGAGCCGGGGGAGCGGCAGCGACTGCTCGTCGCGGTGAACGACACGGCCGAGGACGTGCCGGACGCCCCCGTCACCGAGCTGTTCGAACGGCGCGCGGCAGCCACCCCGCACGCGGTGGCCGTGGTCTGCGGTGACGTGACGTACACCTACGGGCAGCTCGACATGCGCGTGAACCAGCTCGCGCACCATCTGCTGGAGCGCGGCGTGGGCCCGGAGTCCACCGTCGCCGTGACGCTGCCCCGCTCCGCCGACCTGGTCGTCGCGCTCCTCGCCGTACTCAAGGCGGGCGGCACCTACGTACCGATCGACCCGGACCACCCGCGGACCCGCGTCGCACACGTCCTCGACGACGCCGAGCCGGTCCTGAACCTCACCGCGGACACGCTCCCGGCGGACCTCAGCGCCTACCCCGGCACCAGGCCGCGCACCGCCCCCGTGGTCACGGCGAACGCGGCGTACGTGATCTACACCTCCGGCTCCACCGGGCGGCCCAAGGGAGTCGTGGTCTCCCACGGGGCCCTCGGCAACCTGCTGGCGTCGATGGGCGGCAGGGTCCCGCTGGCCCCCGACGACCGGCTGCTCGCGGTGACCACGGTCGCCTTCGACATCGCGGCACTGGAGCTGTTCCTGCCGCTGGTCTCCGGGGCTCGCGTGGTGATCGCGCCCAAGGAGATCGGCGCCGACCCCGCCGCCGTACTGGAACTGGTGGAGCACCACGGCATCACCGTGATGCAGGCGACGCCCACGCTGTGGCAGCTGCTCGTGCACCACCGGGCCGAAGCGCCGCGCGGCCTGCGCGTGCTGGTCGGCGGCGAGGCGCTGCCCGCCGCGCTCGCGGCCGCCCTGAGCGCGCACGCGCGCGACGTCATCAACGTGTACGGGCCCACGGAAACCACCATCTGGTCCACCGCGGCACGCGTGACCGCGGGCGACGGGAACCCGCCCATCGGCACGCCGCTCGGCAACACCCAGGCGTACGTACTGGACCGGATGCTGCGTCCGGTGGCCGCGGACGTCGTCGGCGAGCTGTACCTCGCGGGCGCGGGCCTGGCGCGCGGATACCAGGGCAGGCCGGGTCTCACGGCGGAGCGTTTCGTGGCGAGCCCGTTCGGCAGGGGCGAACGCGTCTACCGCACCGGTGACCTCGTGAAGTGGCGCGGCGACGGCGTCCTCACCTATGTGGGCCGGGCCGACCACCAGGTGAAGGTGCGGGGCTTCCGCATCGAACTCGGGGAGGTCGAGTCGGTGCTCGTCACGCACCCGGACGTCGGACAGGCAGTCGTCGTGGCACGGGAGGACCGGCCGGGGGACCACCGCCTCGTCGCGTACGTGGTCCCGGACGACGGCACAGCCGAAGCCGACGCGACCAGGGCGAGCGCCCGAGCCGACGCGGCCAGGGCGCGCGCCGAGGGGCCGCTCGCCCACGGCCCGGAGGAAACCCGCGGCGCCGAGCCGCTGGCGGAGGTGCTGCGCGCGTACGTGCGGGAGCGCCTGCCGGACTACATGGTGCCGGTCGCCTTCGTCGCGCTCGCCGAACTCCCCCTCACCCCGAACGGCAAACTGGACCGGCGCGCGCTGCCCGCACCCGACCACGGCTCTCGGGCGACCACCGGACGCGGACCGCGCGACCGGCGTGAGGACGTGCTGTGCGGGCTTTTCGCCGAGGTGCTCTCGCTGCCCGCGGTCGGCATCGACGACGACTTCTTCGCGCGGGGTGGTCACTCACTGCTGGCCACCCGGCTGATCGGCCGCATCCGCACGGAACTCGGGACCGACGTACCCATGCGGGTGATCTTCGAGAACCGGACGGTCGCGGGCCTGGCCGCGTACCTGAACGGCGGGGCCGAACCGGACGAGCACAGCGACCCGTACGGGGTCGTGCTGCCCCTGAAGGCGGGCGGAAGCGGCGCGCCCGTGTGGTTCATCCACCCCGGAGTCGGCCTGTGCTGGCCGTACCTGGGGATGGCGGGGCGGCTCGGCGACCGGCCGGTCTACGGCATCCAGGCCCGCGGCTTCGACGGCTCCCCGCTGCCGGAGTCCATCGCCGAGATGGTCGCCGACTACCTGGAGCAGATCCTCGCCGTCCAGCCCGAAGGGCCGTTCACCCTGATCGGCCACTCCCTGGGCGGCCCCCTCGCCCACGCGGTCGCTGCCGCACTGCAGAGCCGGGGACACGAGGTGCCGGTGATCGCGCTCCTGGACGCAGTGCCGAGCGGCTGGTTCGCCGAACGGGGGCCGGTGCTCAGCCGCGCCGAGGCACGCGCGGCCCTCCTGGAGCACCTGCCCGGGGACGAACACGACCCCGCCCGCCGGTCCCTCGTGGAGAACGGGGCGACCCTGGCCACCGAACACGCCCGCCTCATGCGGGAGTTCACCCAGCCGGTCTACCGGGGCACGGCACTGTTCTTCAACGCGACCCTCACCCCCGACGCCGAAGCCGCGTTGTGGGAGCCGCACGTGGACGGCGACGTACACGCCTACGACATCCACGCCACCCACATTGGCATGACCTCGCCGCGGCACGCGGCCGAGATCTCCGCCATCGTCACGCGATTCCTCGAAGCATAGGAGCTGTCTGTGAACGCGACCCCCTCAACGAACACGACCCCCACAACGAACGCGAACCGCTCGACGAACACGAACTCCTCATCGAACGCGAACCCGGACGCCTCGACGCAAACGAACCCCTTCGACGACGAGTCCGGTGTCTTCCTCGTCCTGGTCAACGCGGAGAACCAGCACTCGCTGTGGCCGTCGTTCGCCGACGTGCCTGACGGCTGGCGGAGCGTCTTCGGCCCGCAGGACCGCCAACGGTGCCTGGACCACATCGAGCTGAACTGGACCGACCTGCGGCCCCGGACCCTGCGCGAGGCCATGCCCGACTAGCGGCGGCCAGATCCGTCCCGACCCGCCCACCCCGTTCCGAAAGGGGAGGCACATCAGGCGCGGAACCGCGCCTGATGTGCCTCCACGCCCGCATCGCCCCGCGCGCCGGACGCCCCGTCGCGCGCTTTCCCCGCGAGACCGCCGCAGGACAAAGGAGCTCTTCGTGTACGACGTGATAGTGATCGGAGGGCGGTGTGCCGGTTCTCCCACCGCGATGCTGCTCGCGCGGGCCGGATACCGCGTGCTCATGGCCGAGCGGAGCACGTTCCCCAAGGACACGCTGTCGACCCTGTACATCCACCAGCCCGGCATCGCGCGTCTCGGCGCCTGGGGCGTCCTGCCCGACGTCATGGACACCGGATGCCCGCCGCTGGACCGGGTCGCCTACAGCTACGGCGGCGTGCGGATCGAGGGGGCGTCGTGGCCCGTGGACGGCCATGCGGCGGCGTACGCGCCGCGCCGGTTCCTGATCGATCAGATCCTGGCACGTGCCGCCGTCGAAGCGGGTGTGGAGTTCCGGGAGGACTGCGCGCTCACCGATCTCGTCTTCGCGGAGGACCGCGTCGTGGGCGTCCGCCTGCGCGCGGGCGGCGGTGCCGAGACTACGGAACACGCCCGCCTGGTGATCGGCGCCGACGGCATGCGGTCGACGGTGGCGGCGCGGGCCAAGGCGCCCTACGAGGTCGAGGCGCCGCCGCTCACCTGCTGCTACTACGGGTACTGGACCGGACTGCCGACCCGCTTCCGGCTGTACCAGAAGCGGGGAAACTGGGTCGGCACCGTGCCGACGAACGACGGTGCGACGCTGGTCGCCGCGTACTTCCCGCAAGCCAAGTTCGCCCGGGTCAGAAGCGGAGGCCAGCGGGCCCTGCTGGACGCCGTCGAGGCGACCGCGCCCGACGTACGGGCGGAGATGGCCCAGGGCGAGCAGATCGACCGGCTCTTCGGCACCGGCAGCCAGTTGAACTTCTTCCGCCGGGCCGCCGGACCCGGCTGGGCCCTCGTCGGCGACGCCGGTCACCACAAGGACTCCATCACCGCCCGCGGCATCACCGACGCCTTCCTCCAGGCGCAGCTCCTGGCCGACTGCCTTGGCGACGAGTTGGAGGATCCGACGCGCCTGGACAAGGCGCTGGAGGAGTTCGCGGAGAGACGCACGCGGATGCTGCTCCCGGACTACAAGAGCACCCTGAAGACCGCCGAACTGAACCCGCCCGCCCACCACCTGGACCTGCTCCAGGCGCTCGTCACCAGCGGTGAACTCACCGACCGGTACTTCTCCACGCTCTCCGGCGCCTGCCCGGTCGAGGGCTTCGTCACCCCCGAACTCCTCGACGCCCTGGACGCGGTGGCCGACGGGGTCGAGTAGAGGCTCGCCAGCCCCGGCGGCCCCCGGAGCCTATGCCCAATTGCTGTACGGGCCAGGGATGTTGAGGCGTTGTTGAGTCCGCGTGGGTCCCCCTCGGCTTCCGTGAGGGGCGAAAGCAGTCACAGCACACGCGGACGCATCCGTCCCTGACCGAAGGTGGAACCATGTTCAAGATCAAGGTGGTAGGCGTGGGAGTGGCGCTCGCGGCTGCCGCGTCCACGGTCGTCCTGGCGGCTCCGGCCAACGCGACCGATGCTGGCGCGAACGCCGCGCGCAGCACGAAGGTGTACTTCGAGAACAGAACCGGCTGCATCCTCGTCAACACGGCCTCCTCGCTGGACCACGGCATCTGGACCAACGGCGTCCCGAGGGACGTCTCCGACGGGCAGACCATCACCTGGGAGTCGGAGAGCAGCGGCTTCATGACGGGCACCGAAGGGCGGGCCGAGTTCACCGCCTACGAGTGCAGCAACAGCTCGCTCAACCGCAAGCAGGTCCGGGTCCACTGGGACAACCCCTTCGTCGGCAGCAACAAGTACGACGAGGACGGCACCGACGGAGCCTTCAAGATGACCCGTAGCAACGGCAGCGGCAACAACGCCACCGTGAACTGGAAGGTGGAGGGCAGGTAGTACTCGCCGCACGGGGAGTCAGCGGGCCCCGCTGACTCCCCGTGCGCCGGTCCGCTCCTCCTGTACGACGGCCCGACCTGGCCGCGGCGGGGCTCATGTGGTCATGCCCGCCTGCGCAGTGTGCCGGTGACGCGGACGGTGTCGTCCGTGTCGATGCCGAGGCGGGCCGCCCAGGCGAGGGCGTCGTCGAGGCTGACGTCCGGCCCGGCCAGGCGGGCGGCGGCGAGTGTCGGGGGCGGCTCGGCATCGTTGAGGAAGGAGTTCCACTGGCGGGCGTCGAGGGACAGATAGCGCAGGCCCGGAAGGTCGGCCAGCGCGGGAAGGCCGGGGACGTCGGCGCCGGAGAGGTCCAGGCTCCGCAGGCGGGGCAGGGTGCGCAGGACGGCGATGTCGGTGGGGGCGGTGCTGGTCAGGCTGAGGGAGGTGAGGTGGGGGTGGGCCTGGAGCGGGGCCAGGTCGCCGTCGGCGAGGGTGACGCGCAGGTCCTCGACGGGCAGGTCGCGGACGGGGGACAGGTCCGCGGTGGCGCAGCGGTTGAGGTGCAGGCGGCGCAGCTGGGGAGCGGCGGTGAGCGGGGAGAGGTCGACCAGGCCGGTGACGTCGTTGACGTGGATGGCCTGGAGGGTGGGCGGAACCTCCTCGGGGATGGGGCCGCCGACGAACTCCCGTGGGGGAGGACCGGGGTCGGGCGGGAACAGGGCGATGTGGTCGTCGTACTTCTCGTAGGCGCCCTGGTCGAGCAGTTCCAGGCGCTGGCCGAGGAGTGAGGTGAGGGAGTCGGTGAGGTAGGCGGGGCCGTCCTGGTAGTCGCGGCCGGTCGCGATGACCTGGCCGGGGTGGCCCGCACGGGCCGGAGCCATGTCCACGGCCAGGAAGTTTCCGTCCTCGCCGCTGGCGAAGCGCAACCAGCCCGGATGCCCGCCGCAGCGGCGCACGGTGTCGGCGGGGGAGGCGTCGTGGACGATGGCGTCCCACTCGAGGTCCCAGCCGTACCATGGCCGCTCGGCCGCACCCCACCCGGTGCTCTCGGCGACCATCGACTCCAGCGACAGCCAGGCCTGGCCGAACAGATGGCGGTGGTCGTGCCCCACGCCGTCGCCGTCCGCCATCAGATACAGCGCGCGCAGGTCGGCGGGCAGGCGGTGTCCCAGGCGCCGCTCGGCCTCGTCGATCGCGGCGACGGTGGCGGGCGGGGCAACTCCTCGGCGTGCCCCAGGATCGCGGCACGCCGCTCGAGGTAGGCGCGCATACGGGCCACGGCCACCTCGGGGTCACCGGCGGGCGCGGCGGTGCCGGGCTCCGCGTACACGCCGGGCTGCGGCAACCGGTAGTCGTCGTCGAGGACCACCTGGAAGCCGTCCGCGCCCGTCACGCTGGTGACGGTGGAGCGGAAGGCGACGAGCCAGTACTCACCCGAAGGCCGACACCCGATCTCCACACTGACGGCCTCCCAGCCGCGGTCCGCGCGCAGTTCCTCCGCCAGGGCCGCGAGTTCCAGGTGGACATCAGGCAGGGACGCGCCCCAGCCGTCCCCCCGAGGGCGGTAGCCGCCGCTGACGCAAGAGCCGCCTCGCCCCGCCTGACCGTGCAGCACGGCCCCCTCCCAGCCGTCCGGCGCCTTCGCGAGGACCGCGTCGGTGACCGCCTCGACAATCGGCCGTGTCACATGCTCGACCATGCTCCGCTCCCGGTTCTGTCCCGTGCCGACGATGATGCGGGGCAGCATGGCAGAGGCCACTGACAGGGAACCTGGACGGCCAAGGGCGCCACCTTCCGCTGGGGCCGCCTCGGCGTGAGCAGCAGTGGGGAGGGCCGCCGTACGCAGCGCCGCACTGGCAGGCCACCTGCAGACCCGGCGTTCGCGGCCGCACCGTGGAAGTTCACCGATGCGGCCCCAACTCCCTTTATATCAAGGTGAGTTCGTTAACCGTTCCAGATTCGACACTTCCCCGTCCGACGTCAACCCGAGGCTGGCGAACGCGTTGCTTCACGCCCTACAGTCCCGACCACGCAAGGCGCGGCGCGGATGGGGAAGCAGTGGAACGGGAAGTAGAAGCAGCAGAAGAGGTCATCGCCCAACTAGTCGTCAGGGACCGGCTCCATCTCCGCCGGAGGCTGCGATTCGGGCGCAGAACAGGACCGTTGGTGCTGCAGTTGGAGGCCGAGGGCCCCGACTTGAGGAAGTGGCCCACGGACTTCTACCGGGAGTACGTGGGTCTCCTGCCGATCAACTATCCGAACGTGCTGGTCCCCGAGTCTCAGCCGCCTCCTGACCAGGACCTCCCGCCGCTCCCCGCCCCGTCCTGCTCCGAACGCCAACTGGCCGACTGCCTCCGCGGCATAGTCCAGTGCTGCGGCTACGAAGGCCGCCCCGCCTGCCGTCTCCCCATCCTCTTCCCCCGCTTCGCGGCGTCGTGCGCGGCCTTCTACGCATGGCAGCCGGACGAGGAGGCGGAGGACGGGAGCACCACCCGCGCCGCGCAGAACGACGCACTGGAGCGCCTCATCAAGGAGGCCATCCACGACGCGAAGCGCTACGCCCTCCTTGAGCTGCGCACACGCGTTTCCGGGCTCGCTCTGGGCGACGACCAGTCGGTCAACGCACCACTCAACGGGCTCATCGGGCTCTGCGTGCGGGTCATCCACGCCTTCCGTTTCCCGCACCTGAGGACCCTGCGCTGGTACCGCAACAAGGCGCTCGACCGCCCGTCGCCGCCGACCAACCGGCTGCTCGTACAGGAACTGCGCTATCTGCGCTCCCGGCCCCGCGCGGAGCGGGAACTGCTCATGGTCCAGGCGCTCCTCGCGGACATCGACGCGCACTACGGCCTGTTCCGCCGCCTCAACCGGGCACGCAGGCCCGTCATCCTGCTGCCCGATGTGGACCGCGTTCCCGCCCACCGCGCCATCAGAGACGCCCTGCTCGCGGCGTACGACGCCGACCAGTCCCGTGAACTGCGTGTGCATCCCGTCGTCATCACCACGTCGGCACCGGGCGCCGCCCCACCCTCGAAAGGGGCGAACGACGCCGTCCGGCCCGGCGAACTCGCAGCCGAGATCCCGAGGCTGTTCCGGGCGCGGGAGGAGGCCGCCGAGCGGCGTCGCCGCGGCGAGGACGTGCCCCTGCCGAGCCGTCTGCTTCCCGTGTACCTCGGCGACTACGCGCATCCTTCCCGCCCCGCCGCCTCGGACTCTCGCCGCACCCGCCATCACAGCCGCAGCCGCCCGGGCCCCGTCACCGTCGCGGCCCTCACCCTCGTCGCCCTGACTATGACGGTGTACGGGGTCCTGCCTCTCTTCTCGCCCAGCGGCCCCGAGAGCTGCGGCGAGGGCCTGTGGAGGGCGGGACGGGACTGCGTCGGCGTCTCGGACGGCACCGGCGTCTACATGCCGCACGTCGACGGCATGCGAGAGGTGTCCTCTGCCATCGAGGCGGAGAACAACCGCATCGCCAAGCAGAACTACGCGACGGTCGCCCTGATGATTCCCATGGAGTCGGACAACCCGGCGGTGCAGCGGCAGATCCTGAGCGAGGTCCAAGGGGCGTACCTGGCCCAGCGGACGACGAACGCACCCGGCTCCGACACCGCCGCGAAGCCGCCCATCCGGCTCGTCCTGGCCAACCCGGGCCGTAATTACGGACATTGGGACGACACCGTCGACAGCCTGCTCAAGGAGCCGAGGCTCCGAGTCGTCGCGGGCTTCAACCTCAGCCTGGGCACCAGCCTCAAGGCCCTGACCGACCTGACGAAGGTCCATCAGGTGCCGGTCGTTGCCAGTCTGGTCACCTCGACCGACTTCGCCAACCCCGAGACGCGCGACCGGGACAAGGACCCCTTTCCGGGCTTGGCCCGGGTCGTCTCGACCGCGCGGGAACAGGCGAAGGCACTGCTCAAGCTGGACCCGCGGCTGGCGGGCGCCCAGACGGCGCTCGTCGCCGACACCCGGAAGAGGGACAACTACAACAGCTCGCTGCGACCGCCTTCACCGAAGCCAGGAAGGGCAGGAAGAGCAGGGAAGGCAGGGAAGGCAGGGAAGGCAGGGAAGGCACGGAGGGCGGGGAGGGCAGGGAGAACGAGTCAGGCGTCCAGGACATGACGTATGTGTCGCCGGGTCTCGAAGAACCAGGCGTCACCCCGAACAAGTTCGAGGACTTCGCCCTCAACCTCTGCCAGTCACGCGCCCGGTACGTCTACTTCGCGGGCCGCGCGTACCACCTGGAGATCTTCATCAAGAAGCTCGCGGGCACGTACTGCGCCGACAAGGCCGACGGGAAGGGGTACACCGTGATCACGGGCTCCGACGCCACGACGCTCGACGGCCGCCTGGACCAGGGCGAACGTCGACTCCTGCGGGGTGACGCGGGAGCCGGTCGACCCTCGGTGTCCGTGCTGTACGCGGCACCGGCCCACCCTGACGCCTGGGACGCCGAGGTCGACCGATGGCGTGAACGCACCGCGCGGAACGGAAGCAAGCGCACAGCGGACAAGGACCGGCCCCGCTATCTGGCCGAGCCCCAGGAGGCGTTGGCGAAGCTGCGAGCCGCCATCGACGCGGCCGACATCGGTGAGGTGAGTCTCGACGACGGCCGGACGATCCTCACCCACGACGTCATCCTGACTGCGGCGAAGGAACTGGCGAAGTCCGTTCAGGTCGGCGGCGCGGAGATCCCGACACGCGAGCGGATCAGGGAAGACCTCAAGTCGCTCAACCTGGCCTTCCGGGTGAGGGGAGCCAGCGGCTGGATCTGTCTCACGGCAGAGGGAAACCCGTACAACAAGGCGCTCGCCGTGGTCCGTCTGGACCCCGCTGCCGAGAAGCTGAGGTTCCAAGGCGTGGCGTGGCCCACAGGCAGCCCGCCGAAGCGGAACTGCGAGGTGCCGCAGCAGAGCGGCGTTGAGTGAGGACTCTCTGACTGGCGAGGCGACTCGGCAGCTGGGAGCGGACACACCGGCAAGGCCCCGCCGGGGCGCGCCCGACGAGAGAAGCCACTGGTCAGACGCATAGACGGCGCCCGGCGCCCGGCGCTCACCGCTCCCACCCGGACGGTGAGGTGTCTCACAGGCGGAGGATTATGCAGATCGGCCACGACCAGTAGATGATCTTCGGCGGGCCCGGAGGGGACATGTGTCCGTCCGGTGATTCGGCCTTTCCGACCCCGCCTGACGGGGGTTCGCCCGGCCGCCCGCGAAGGCGATTCGACAGGCGAGTCGCCGCTCTCACTCACAGAACGGACACCCGAAGTGAAGTTCTCGACCGTGCGCAACAAGGTCGCGGCATCCGTCGGCGCCATCGCCCTGACCGCGTTCTGCGGCGTCATGACGGCCTCCCCGGCCCAAGCCGCCACCCCGGGCTACCGCTGCACCAACTGGAAGACGACCACCACCGGCTGGAGCGCCGACTGCAGCGTGACCCGCGGCCAGGCCCGCGCCATGGTGGAGTGCTACGACGGCACATCGCACTACGGACGATGGATGGGACGCGGCAACTGGAAGTTCGGCATGAGCTGCGGCAAGAGCAAGATGGGCGCCTATGACGTGGAGTGGAAGGCCTAACCACCCCACACGGTCGCGCGCTGCCGCCCTTGATCGCGTCGGCTGGGCAGGGGGGCATGAGCACGCCGCGCGCGCACTGGGGGCACAGTTCCGCTGGCACCGGAATTCGGAGAGGCGCCACACCCCAGGGGAGCGCGCCGAATCGGTGCGCGCCAGTCACGCCCTTCCGGCATCGGGCATCCCCCCTGCCCGATAGAGTCCGAATCTGAGTACTCCTCATATGTCAGGAGGATCCCTGATGGAAGGGCTCAACCCCACGAACGATCGTCCCACCGGACCTCCGTCCGACGAAGCCGACGCCAGCACTGGCACCGACGCCGTCGACCCTGACGGCGCCGCGATCGAGACCGACGAAAGCGCACCCGCGGCCCTCGCGGCGCCCAAACCACCGGTGTACCGCTCCATCAACGGCTACGGCAACAACATCAACTGCCCCGAACGCGGGGCCACCGGCTCGGTCTTCCTTCGGCGCGCCCCCATCGGATACGCCGACGGAGTGAGCGCACCAGCTGGCACCGACCGCCCGAGCGCCCGCGTCGTGAGCAACGTCGTCTGCCGCCAGACAACCGACACGCTCAACGCCCAGCGCCTGACGGACCTGACCTGGATGTGGGGGCAATTCCTCAACCACGAGTTCAACCTCATCGCGGCCGCGGACCCGCTGGAGACCATCGGCATCCCGGTCCCCGCCGACGACACCGCGTTCCCACCGGGCAGCCAGATCCCGCTCACCCGCTCGGCGTACGACCCGTCGACAGGCACGGGACGGCGCAAGCCGAGGCAGCAGATCAACAGCTTCAGCTCGTACATCGACGGCAGCCCGGTGTACGGCCCCGACGAGGGACGGGCCGCCGCGCTGCGCGCCATCCGGAACTTAGGGCCGATAGCCGCCTACAGCAGCGCCCTGAAGACCAGCGCCGGAGTCGACGGCCCGCTCCTGCCGCTGAACACGGCGGGGCTCTTCAACCAGACCGTCGGACCGGCAGCCAGCTACTTCCTGGCTGGCGACGAGCGCGCCAACACCGGATACGGCCTGATGAGCATCCACACGCTGTTCGTCCGGGAGCACAACCGGCTGGCGGCGCAGATCGCCGCTGAGCGCCCCACGGCCAGCGCCGAGCAGGTCTTCCAGCACGCCCGCAAGTGGGTCGGCGCGCTGATCGGGTCCATCACCTTCCAGGAGTTCGTCCCCGCGATCCTGGGCCCGGACGCGATCGGCCCGTACGACGGGTACGACCCGCACGTCGACGCGACGATGACCACCGAGTTCGCCACCTTCGGATTCCGGTTCGGCCACTCGATGCTCTCCCCGGACCTGCTGATCGTCGACAACGACGGCCAGGTCCTGCAAGCCGTGCCGCACGAGCAGGCGCTGCTGAACATCGGGATCGTCCACCGGTACGGCATCGGCCCGGTGCTCAAGGGCTTCGCGTCACAGATCATGCAGGAGATCGACGTGTCCGTGATCGAGGCGATGCGCAGCATCCAGTTCCCCGGCGCACCGCCGCTGGACCTGGTGGCCGTGGACATCCAGCGCGCCCGCGACCACGGCGTCCCGGACTACAACCAGTGCCGCAAGGCGTACGGGCTGCCCCCGGTCCGCACGTTCGCCGAGCTCACCCCCGACCCGGAGGTGCAGGCGAAACTGACCTCCGCGTACGGCACCGTCCGCCTCCTCGACCCGCTCATCGGCGGGCTGGCCGAACCTCACATCCCGGGTACGGCGTTCGGGCCGCTCCTCACCAGGGTGATCACCGAGCAGCTCACCCGGACCCGGGACGGCGACCGCCTCTGGTTCGAGAACGACCCGGCCCTCACACCCACCGAGGTCGCCGCGATCAAGAGCACCAGGATGTCGGACGTGATCAAGCGGAACACGCAGATCACCAACATCCAGGAAGACGTCTTCCACCTCCCCCTCTGACACGTCGCACGCCTCTGACGCGTCGCACGTCGTGCTCGTCACCCCGCGGCGTGTCCAAGAGGGCGTCCATGACCGACAGCTGCCCGTGGCCGTGCCGAGGTCGGCCTGCCTGCCAGAAGCGAGCCTCCGCGAGGCGCGGCCCATCGTCAGGCGGCCGCGCCTCGCGGAGGCGGCCAGGAACGGCGTACTCGACCGGACCGCGCCGCGCGCGGGCCGCAGGCGCAGCCCTTCGACGCGGCGTACGACCACATAGGGCTTGGCCACGACGCGGACCCGCGCCCAGCCCGCCAGCTGTACGCTTCCGTCCGGCCGCGGGCGGACCGAGCCGTGCGCCCGGCGTGCGCGGTGTGAGTGTTCTCGCCGTGGGGCCTATAGCGACCTGGGGCGTGCCGGGGTGACCGGGTCGGTGAGGCGGAGCGGCAGTGCCGCCGCGGCGATATACCTCATCCGTCCGACGTTGGTACGCGGGTCGTAGCCCAGCGTGTGGGTCAGCGCTTCGTGGCGTGCTTGCACGGTGGAGTGGTGCATGCCCAGTTCGGCGGCGGCGGAGCGGATGCTGCCAGCTTCGACCAGCGTGCGGAGTACAGCCGCGGAACGCTTGTCGAGTCCGGCGAGAGCGCACACGTCGTCGTGCGGGTGCCGCGGGTCGTACGCCTGGGCGAGCAGGAGCATCGCGCCGAGGTCGGTCGCGTCGACGACGGGTGTGGAGCCGTCCGTCAGGCGCAGCGCGATGACGGCCGCGTCCCAGGATTCGGGGGCCCGGTCGGCACGCACCCAGATGCCCAGCCCGACCGGTTCCGGAGGGTCGAGCCTGCCGAAGACATCGAGGGTGGCCCTCAGCAGCCCGCACCGGGTCGGCACGATCGCGGAGGGCGCGTTGACCGCGGCGCTGTCCGCAGTGGTGGCCAGGATCCGCACCGGCGTCGCGGGATCGACCCGGTACCTCGCGAGGAGTGCCATCCGCTCGGCGATCGGCCGGGCTCGATCGATGACCGCGTCGAAGCTGGGAGGAACGGCGGCGGGCTTCCAGACCCCCCGTGACCGCAGGCCCGTCGGGGTCGCGTCGGCTCACGCGCCCGCGGATCTCAGCGCCCGCGACGGTCCCGGAGAGGACCGCAGCGCCGCGCAGAAGCCCGTCGAGTCCGGCGTCCCGGGCGATGAGGACGTCGAAGTACGACACGATCCGCAGGGTGTCGCCCGCCTCCGGGTCGAGTGAGCTCAACCGACCGGTCACATGCTGCAGTTGCTCCCCTTTGCTCCCGCTCACCCCGTGTCCCAGTGCATCGAGCGCCGAGGAAAGAGACTGCCTCAGGATCCCAGGGTGCGGGCCACCCAAGCGTTCCGCGCGGACGTCATGGCGTGGGCGAGGGCGGTGGGAGCCGGTCAAGACGCCCTCAGAACCAGGAGCTTCCTCGCTGGCCACCGGCGGTCCGCTGCCCCGATTCCGGAGGCTGGCCGCTGCGCGGGTACCAGGAGCTTCTGCCCGGCCGCGACACCGGTTCTCCCTTCGGGCAGTACTGGAAGCAGCCCCGGGGCCACCTGGGCACCCAACCCGCGCGGCCCCCGCAGCTCGGTGGCGAACGCCCCAGCGCCCGGCATCGCTGAGCATCCTGCGCTACCCCAAGGCCAGCGGTGTCGGGCACAGGCCAAAGTCGATGGCACGCCGGTCCACTTCATCCACGTACGAGGAAAGGAACCGAACCCGACGCCGCTGCTGGTCCTGCACGGCTGCCCGTGGCCGGGGGAGTTGGCCCCCGCCATCGGCCCGCTGACCGACCCCGCCACCCCACACGGCGGCGACCCGGCCGATCCTTTGGCTGGTGCAGTGATGGAAGACACCGGGCAGCCACGCCGAAGCCGACGCACCGCGCCCAGACGGCAGGAGCACGACTGACCCGCATCCGGGCGGATGGCGACGTACGTCGAGCGAGCAAGCGTCCGGAGGCCTTCCTTCATCGCCTGACCGCCAACGCACCCTCGGCATACGCCAGTTCCTCGACGGCAGAAAGGGCGGGAAGGGCCCGGAGCGGGGAACCCCGTGGGCTGGGTGGATCACGGGCGTACCGCGGACGTATCGCGGACGTATCGAAAAACGCATACGCCACTGGAACGGCCCCCTGCCTTCAATGACGGCACGGACCACAGCGGTCCCCGCCGAGGGCCTGTTGCCCCGGCTTCGGATGGAGATCGCGAAAGGGAGAGCGCCATGCCGTCTGGGAACGTTCGTCCGCTGCTGAGGAGGGCCGGTCTGGCCACCGGTGTCACCCTGCTGATGCTGGCCCAAGTCGGGCCTGCCACCGCCGCCCCGGAGCGTTCTGCCACGAACGCCCCGGCACGGGGCGGGAACGTCCAGAAGGTGATGGACGAGCTGGCAAGGATTCCCGGAGTGGTGGGGGCCGTCGGTGGCGCCTACGTCGACGGGAGGCCCGTCGGCCTCGGCAGCGGGGGCTCCCGGCTGCTGGACGGCGAGGGCGGGAAGATCCCCGCGAACGCCCGTTTCCCGATCTGGTCCCAGACCAAGCAGATGGTGGCCACCGTGGTGCTGCAACTTGTCGAGGAAGGCAAGTTGGGCGTGGACGACAAGCTAGGCGACCTGCTGCCGGTGGTGGTCGAGAAGGACCTGGTGACCCGGGCCGACGAGATCACGGTGCGTCAGATGCTGCGGCACACCTCCGGCATTCCCGACTGGTGGGCCAGCGAGCCGAACCCGGACGGGAGCGAGGGCGACCCGTCCTTCGACGTGTTCGACTTCACGACGCACTACCAGCCGCTGGATCTGGTGAAGTGGAGCCGCGAGCGGCCCCGCACCGGGGAGCCGGGCGAGAAGTGGTCCTACTCCAACACCAACTACACCCTCCTGGGCCTCATCATCGAGAGGCTGACCGGCCACGACCTGGCCACCGAGATGCGCACGCGCCTGTTCGACCCGCTGGGGATGAGCAAGACCTACCTCAGGGTGAAGCCGCCGGAGGACATCAAGGGACCGCACGGCCACGGCTACTACCCCGACACCAACGGCAGGCTGCGCGACATGGACCGGTTCAACCCTAGCCTCGCCGGTGCGGCCGGAGGAGTGGTCTCCACCGCGCGCGACGTCAGCACCTTCAACCGGGCCTTCGCCCAGGGCAAACTGCTGCCGCCGGAACTCCAGCGCGTCCTGACCGAACGGCTGCCCAAGAAGACGCACCTCCCGGCCGTGCCGAACGCAGCGCACCGCCAGGCCCTGGGCGGCACCAGCTGCGGTGACGACTTCTTTGTCACAGGCGGGTTGGCCCCCGGCTCCATCGCCCTGACCCTCTACTCGGCAGACGGTCGTCGCCAGTTCGCGATGTCGTTCACTCTGCGCGCCAAGCCCAGCACCGTGGAACTCGACGTGAGCAAGGCCGTGGAGGCTGTCTTCTGTCCCGCCTCCTGACGAGCGACAGCTCCCCGGACCGCCCGCGTCGGTGACTGCGGTGGGTGACGGAGGGTTGAGCTGCGACGACGTCTTCGCGGGCACGCACTAGCGGCCAGGTGTCGGCGTGCCCGTCGGCTGCCATTCGCGACGCAAGAGGCCGAAGACCCAGGAGTCGGAGACGTCGCCGTTGACGACGCAGTCCTCGCGGAGGGTGCCTTCGCGGACGAAGCCGAGCTTCTCCAGGACCCGGGCGGACGCCACGTTGCGGGTGTCGGTCTCGGCTTGTACGCGGTTGAGGTCCAGGGTGTCGAACGCCCACTGCAGGACGGCGTGCGCCGTCTCCGTGGCGTAACCGTGACCCCACGCGGCGGCGTCGAAGACGTACCCCAGGGACGCGCTGCGGAAGTCCGGATTCCAGCCGGTCAGCCCGCACCAGCCGATGAAGGCCCCGTCGGACACGCGCTCAACGGCCACCCGCGCTCCCGTGCCCTGCTCCTCGATCGTCCGGCAGACCTCGATGAAACGCTGGGCACGGGCCGGATCGGTCCACGGCGGGGAGTCCCAATACCGCAGCACGTGGGCGCTGCTGTGCAGCTCGTACAGCGGCGCCGCATCGGCGTCGCCGAACGGCCGAAGCCGCAGCCGGGCGGTGCGCAGTTCAGGGGTGGACAAGGTCATGCGGAGCATCCTGCCGCGCCCCGCTCGCCCCCGACCAACCATTTATCCGTACGGCCAGGGGCGCACACGTCCTCCGTGACACCGAGACGACGACGGCGAGCGCCGCTCTCGTGCACGCCAGAGCGGCCGAGCCAGCCCGCGCACAACAGCCCACGTGCGGGCCTCGGTGGACGATGACTCTGGCCGTCTAGTGGCTGGCCTGGCCGAGCGCCCAGGCCAGCCACAGGAGGAGAAGCGCTGGCAGGACGATGGCCGTAGCGTCGAGCGCGATACCCCTTCGAGCCCGCGGAGCGTCGACGCTCCCGCGGCCCCGCACCCGGTGCAGGACGACGAGGCCCCAGACGATCGCCCATGCTCCAGCTCGCCTGGACCGTCGAGGCCGCGCGCCGCTCCCGACCGCCCCACCACTCCTCACGCCTGGTGCCGCCATTCGCCGGTGTCGACGAACCGCTGGACGCTAGTCGCGAGGGTGTCGGCGACTATGGGCGGCCCAAGGGGTTCACGGCGCTGGCCCCACAGGGCTTGCGTGGGCAGAAGGTCCGCCAGGCGCTCGACGATGTCGGCGAAGTGGGCGACCATACCCGAGCCGTCCAGTTCGGGGTCGTAGCGCAGTCGAAGGCCTTCGAACGGTCCCGGGTGATGGTGCACGACAGATCCCCGCACCAGGGGATACAGCCAGATGACGGGGTCATCCGTCTCTTCGTCGAGGACCGCGAAGTAGTCGTCGACCTGTTCGAACCGCAAATGGTCCAGCGATCCCCAGCGGGGGTCTGTGGGCGGGAAGCTCGGGTTCTCGTCACCGCAGAGAAGGAAGACGTCACCGAAGCTGGGCCGCTGCGGACCGGTGAACATGACATCGACCACGCACTCACGCTCGACGTTGACGGGATTCATGGGTTCAAGCCCTTCGTTCTGTGTGACGTCGCCCTCGTGCCCCGCACCATAACCAGCGCCACTGACATCACCGCCCAGAAGCTTCCCCAGCAGCACCCCGCCACGGAAACAGAGACCTGCCGACGACGGTCGACGGACGGCCAAGGTCATCCCTGTCCCAGGCCCCCGCACGGGACCATGAAATGTCTGGTTTCGATGTTCCTCGAAGGGCTTTGAGGGCCGTGCGGGGCCGCCGCAAGACTTGCCCTCGTACGGGGGAAACACCCGGTTCGCCGCGCGGCGCCGGGCGGCCCCCGGCCAGTACCCGCACCCGATCCAGGGAGATGACCTCGTATGAAGCTGACCAGCTCGTTCACCATCCGTGCCGGGATCGCCGCGAGCGCCGCTCTCGCGGCCACCGCCGTGCTCGCAGGCCCGGCCCACGCCGGGGTCTCCGGCCAGTACCGGTTCCAGAACGCCGGCACCGGAAAGTGCCTCGACGTACAGGCCGGTTCTTCGGCGGACAACACCCCCTCCAGCAGTTCAGCTGCAACGGCAAGTCCCACCAGCGGTTCTCGCTCAGCTTCGAGGTGGACAACCCCACGTCCCTGATGAGAGCCACCCACTCCAACAAGTGCATGCAGGCCGTCAGCGCGACGCCCGGCACCAACGTCATCCAGCGGCCCTGTGACAACATCTCCTGGCAGCGCTGGGAGTTCATCGAACTCGGCAACAACAAGGTCACCATCAAGAACGTCGCGAGCGGCCTGTGCCTCGACGACGGCGCAGCACCCTCCGGCAGCCGCCGTGAGGTGCGCCAGACGCTCTGCACGGGGGCGGCCACGCAGGTGTGGACCCGCTACTGACCCGCCCCGCGTGGGTGCGGCTTCCCCTCGCGAGGCCGCACCCACGTGCGGGAACGGCTTCATGCCACGCCCGCCACCACCCGACGGGGGAGATACGCCCAGGGCCCGACTGGGGATGATAAGGGCGCGCGAGGCAAGGACCGCACCTCGTGGGCGAGTTCCACGGATCAAGCGCAGGCACTCCGGCGTCGGCGAGGCGAACGCGCGCGTGCAGGTGTCCGGCGGCCTCGGGACCGAACCGCGGATAGGCCAGCAGCGGCCCCAGGAAGCCGACACGCAGCGTGATCAGTACGCGGACGACGTCAGGCAGTACGCCGCCCATGAGCAGGTCGGCGAACTAGTCCACGGCGGCCGGTTCCAGGTCGAGGACCTCCTCGACCTGGTCAACCGCCAGGACCAGCTCTAAAGCAGCCGGGCCACGACGTCCGCCGAGCCCTGGCGGCGCAGCAGCCCGGCGAGGTCCGCGCCCCGACCGTGGCCCTCGGTCTCGGACAGGCCGGGTTCCAGCAGCGGCAACGGCGCCGCGGCGCAGGCGGCGAGCGGTCCGCTACCGGGATTGGGCCGCAGGACCACCACCTGGGCGCCTTGCGACGCGCAGCCCCGGCGCCACGCTGACCAAGGCCAGTGCCGGTTCAACGCCCCGCCCGTAGCACGCCCGGACGTACTCCAGGTACTTGCCGCACGCATCGCGCAGCGCCGCGAACTGCTCGGCCCGTTCCCTGATCTCCCGCGTGGGGCCCTCCGCCGACCTCTTCCACCGAGGATCGTCGTTGGCGGCCATCGGGATCGGAGTAGCGAAACCCCTTGGGCAAGCTGATTGCCAAGACACCCCCAGGCTCGTTGGCGGGCTGCGCCACCGGCGGGGGCAGTGTCACGCAGGGGTGGCGAGCGGGGGGTGTTCGAGCACGCGGGGCTTGTACTCGACCAGCTGGATGCGG
This sequence comes from Streptomyces sp. G45, assembly GCF_049542095.1. Lineage (NCBI taxonomy): Bacteria > Bacillati > Actinomycetota > Actinomycetes > Kitasatosporales > Streptomycetaceae > Streptomyces > Streptomyces sp. G45. The sequence continues at coordinate 9,125,889 of NZ_JBMUZU010000001.1, forward strand.
CCGTCGAAGGTGCGGTGCTCGATCATTTCGAGGGCTACGTCCGGATAGCCGTCGTAGATGCGCTCTTCGCCCGTGGCCCCGGTGATCACCGGGAACATCACGACCCGGAAGCGGTCGACGAGCCCGGCTCGTAGCAGGGACCGGCACAGGCTGAGGCTGCCGATCGTGCTGAGAAGCCCCGAGCCACTCGACTTCATGGCACGGACCGCCTCGACGGCGTCGCCGCGGACGAGCGTGGAATTGGCCCACGTCAGGGGCTCCTCAAGCGAGGAGGAGAACACCACCTTGGACGCTCGCGTGAGCTCGTCGACGGAATCCTGTTCTTCGGGCCGGAACTCTTCCTGGCCATCGGGGACCTCACCTGCGGCGAAGCCTGACATCAGGCGGTAGGTGTTCGCTCCCATCAGATAGGTGGCCTCGGGCTGCTCGCCGAGCCATGCGAGGTACTCCGGGCCCTCAAGGCCCCAGAACCCGGGCCATCCCTCGCCCGATGCGTAGCCATCAAGGGAGGTGATGAAGTCGATGAGAAGCTCTGACATGGCGATGTCCTTTCTGGGGTGCTACGAGCTTGGACCGGCCGTGAGCCACAAACTCATCGGCCGCCCGTGGAGGAAGAAGACCCATGAGCCCCCGCCGCTGCAGCCCACATCGCGTCGCACCGCCCAGCGTTTCACCGTCAGAGAGAAGATGGTCTCCGCCACCGCTCAAGCCATTCCCAGGCGCCCACTCGCGGCGACAAACACTGCTCAGCTCCCCTCATCGGCGCTACGCACTTCGCCCTTGAGCGCCGGGCGACCCGAAACGCCCGCAGAAGCTTCCTGCACCCCGCGTGAGCCCTGGCACCGGGCCGGGATGTATGCCGCACAGCGGACAGCATGGCGAGAGCCAAGCGGAAGAAGAGACGCAGCAGCTACCCGGGCTGTGCGCGGAAGCGCCCTCACCGCCCTACTCATGGCCGCGGCCGACCCTGCCGCTCGCCGCCCGCCGCATCGGCCGTGAGTCCTACCTGCCTCGGCTTGGCCCTGGCCGCCGCACACGGTCGTCGTAGACCCATCTCGGCAGAGTCCGCGCTGAGCTTGTTGCTGGCCGGGGGGGCAACATCGTCGGCGTGGACGTCGACCCCGCCCTCGTGGACGAGCACATCAGATCATCTTTGCCACTGGCTCTGTTCACGAGAACGGGTTCTGGCTCGCTTTCCGTGATGCGCGCACGCTGAGTGACGGCTGACGCTCCAATCAGGCTCCGGGAAGTTGCCTGAAAATGACCAGGGCCGATCTTGGTGTGGTCGACAGTGCGGCGTCGTGGAAGAGACATCGCTCCGCCTGGAGGGCCTACTGTTCCCATCCATCGCGGACGTGTCGGTGCTGTCGCTGGACGTGAGCCCCGAGGCGATATGCATCGACGTCTGTAGTACGGCGGTCGGGGCGGCATGCCCGGACTGTGGGAGCGAGTCGACCCGGGTGCACAGCTCTTACCTGCGGTTTCCTGCGGACGTGCCCAGTGGGGGACGTCTCGTGGTCCTACAACTGCGAGTTCGGCGCTTCTTCTGCCCAGAGGCTTCGTGTGCTCGGCGGACGTTCGCCGAGCAGATGCCGGGACTGACGCGGCGGCACAGCAGGTGGACGGAGCGGTTGCGGTCGACTCTTGCCGCAGTGGGTCTCGCCCTCGCCGGCCGGGTCGGCGCCCGGATGGCAAGGGCCTTCGGGGCGCCCATCAGTCGCAGCGCGGTCTTGCGGCTGCTCGATGCTTTGCCCGAACCCGAAGTCCCGGCCTCGCGAGTGGTTGGTGTTGATGAGTACGCCACACGCAAAGGACGGGTCTACGGCACGGTGCTCGTCGACGTCGAGTCCCGTCGGCCGGTGGATCTGCTGCCTGACCGGGAGGCGTCCAGCCTGGCCGCATGGCTGGAGAAGCGTCCCGGGATCGAGATCGTCTGCCGGGATCGCGCCCCGTTCTTCGCGGAAGGCGCCACAGCCGGGGCACCCCAGGCGACGCAGGTCGCCGACCGCTGGCACTTGTGGCACAACCTTGGGGAGGCCGCTGAGCGGGCTGTCGCCCGACACCGCCAGTGCCTTCGCGTCCTGGCCCCCGATCGCGAGGGGAAGGCTGAACCACCTGCGCCGCCCGAGGAGAAGGCGGACTCTCCATGGCGGAGCGAGCGGTTCGCCAACCGCGTCCGAGCCAGGCACGCCATGGTCCACGCGCTGCTGGAAGCCGGCCACAGCCGCCGTTCCATCGGGCGCCAGCTGAACATGACCCACCGCACCGTCAAGAGCCTCGCCGACGCTGCGAAGCCGGAAGACCTCTTTCGCGGCCAGTGGCAGCACAACAGGATCTCCGTCCTCGACGAGTACAAGCCCTACCTGGACGAACGCTGGGACGAGGGCTGCACCAACGCCTGGAAGCTCTGGGAGGAGATCGTTCCCTTGGGCTATCGAGGCAGCTACGGCCTGGTCAGCGCCTACCTGCGAGAGAAGCGCACCTCGCCACGGCCGGTCACCGCGCAGCCGCCGGCACCCCGCGTGGTGACGAGATGGATCCTCAGCCGACCCGAGACGCTGACCGAGATCGAACAGCTCCGGCTCAAGGCCGTCCTGGCCAACTGCCCTGAACTCGAAGCCCTGACCGGTCACGTCCGGTCCTTCGCCCAGATGCTCACCGAGCGGCAGGGGGAACGACTTCCGCAGTGGCTCGACGCCGTCCGCCAGGACGACCTCCCCAGCCTCCACACTCTCGCGGCTGGCATCGACCGCGACCGCGACGCCGTCATCGCCGGCCTGACCCTGCCCTGGAACTCCGGCGTCGTCGAAGGACACGTCAACAGGATCAAGATGCTCAAACGCCAGATGTTCGGTCGCGTCGGCTTCGCACTCCTCCGCAAGCGGGTCCTCCTCGCCCCGTGACCGATGTCAGTGGCTCCTGGAACCATGCCTTCGTCCGAGACAGCCGTATCAGGAGCCATGCATGGGAACGTGGGGAACCGGCCCGTTCGACAGCGACCTCGCCGCAGACTTCGTCGATGAACTTGAGGGGCTCACCCACAAGCAGGTCATTGACGTGCTGGGGCGGGCATTCCAGCGAGTCACCGACTCGGGAGAACGCGTCGATGGCGGGGACGGGGCCGAAGCTGTTGCCGCCGGTGCTCTCGTCGCGAGCACCCTCCCGGACAGTCCCATCGTGATTGACCCGGACGACTGCCCCAGGGAACCGCTGCCCGAACTGCCAGCCTCCCTTCGCGCGTCGGCGAGACTCGCACTGGACCGGGTTCTCCAGGACGGATCAGAAATGGCAACCGGCTGGGTGGACAGCGCCGACGCCGACCAGTGGCGCCAGGAAGTACGACAGATCCTCCAAGCACTCGAGACACCCATTGATCACTGATCGTGACCGCTTCACGGAAGTCGTGCCAGAACCCGTTCTCGTGAACAGAGCCACAGGCCGCAGCAAGAACAGCAAGAAGGCACGAAGCATTGCGAAAGGCCGGGCGGGACGCCGTAAACGGAGAACGCGGTGAGTCATGGCCGGGCACACGGACGGCCGCTCCTTCAAGAACCGCGTCATGTCCACAGGCAGGCTGCATGCGTTGCCCATTAGGTCAATCGGGGGAAGGGGGAGCGGTCTCCGTCGACGTTGGATGCCAGCTGCGGAAGGATGCATTCCATGCGAACCATGAAACGCGTTCTCCTCGCGGCTGCGGCCGCTTCGTTGCTTGCGGCGACCCACGGCGCAACGGCCGTAGCCTCCGAACTCGCACCCACACCCGTACAGTCCACGGTGGCGGCAGCGCCAGGCTGGCACCACGTGGCGGACTTTCCTCCGGCCGAGGAGCACCGCTGCCACGAGCGCGGCCGGTGGTACTTGGAAAACGGCGTCCGCGCCTACGAGTGCCGACCCGCCGGAGTCTGGCAGCTGTGGGTCCTCACCGAGCCCTCCTAACCAGAGTCAGGGCCGGACCGTCGCTCCCAAGGCGGTGTCCGCAGCATTGCCCCGGGGCACCGCCTCCACACCCGAAGGCCACGGCCTCCAGCCCGCCGCCTTCGGTAGCCTTGTCCGGCCCTGCTGGCAGGCGCCAACCCCGGCTCTACGCCAGCTCCCTCGCCAAGGCCGCCAGGACAACCGCACCGGCGACCGCACTCTATGGTCCCCGGTCGGTGTGCAGCGAGGAAAGAAGCGTGTGCTCGCCGACGGCTAGGCACATCGGGCGCGACAGCTGCGGGCGGCCTCCGTATCCGCTGCGCAACTGCTGCAGAAAGGGGCGGTAGACGAGGGCTGCAGCACCGCATCACCGGTAAACCCGGTTCAGCCGTCCTCAGGCCCTGTACACAACCGCGCGGCGGTACGAGGAGCCCGCGGCGATGAGGTGGCCGACGTGATGAGCCGTCCGCAGCCGCGGACCGCCGCGCGGCCACAGCTGCGGCAGACAGCGCACAGTGATCTGCGCGCCCCCAGGTCGGCTCTCGCTCGCAGCATGCCTCCGCCTCGTCATGCCGCCGCGCTTGCTCGGCATCCAGCCCTTCCGGTGGGCGCACACGCCTTCTTCGCAGCCCGCAGTCGGCGGAGCCGAATAATTCAGCGGCGTTTCATAATGGGGGTGAAGCCCGCGGATGGCTGGCGGGCGCGGCCCCTTCTGCCGCTTCCTTTCGCATGCAGAGTTTTCCTAACCTGGAAAATCTCGCCATCTTCGCTCGTGGTGCACCGGGCCTCTTGTCCTGAAGACAGGTCGGGGGTGTCCACTTTGTGCCCCATGCATAGTCGCTGGCGGAAAATTATTACCGGGTACCCGGTGCTTCATCGGTCAAACAGCAGATTGCTGTCGCGTACGCTTTCCCGTGAAGAATCACAGTGGACTCGCAGGAGAAGACACAGGCCGTTGTGCGGTGCGAACGCTCCGTAAAAAGTTGTTGAAGGATGGCCCTGTCCGGTGAAAGGCGCTGCTGTTCGAGAGCGGCCGCCGCTGGAGAGGTGCTACCGGAATCCTGGAAGAGTGAAAATTTCGGCCTGTGATGCGACAGGCCGAAACTCTGATTGATGCCTACACGGGTGGCTCTTAGTGTTTATGTAGCTTCGCCGCACACTGACCATGCCCTACCTCATCCACTCCTGCGCTATCCGGTAATGCGCGCGTGTTCTCACCTGCAGTTTTGTGCGGTAACGGCCCCGGACGGGCCTGATTTCGCAGACACGCGTCGCCCGATGACATGACTCAGGCAAACCAGACGATGACATGACCCAGGCAAACCAGACCCGGGAGCCCCATGCGATTACCGCCTGACGTCGCACTTCCCGACGCCCCCGTGCAGGAAGGCGTCATGGATCGGCGACCAGTCCAGGACGAACCCCTATCACCTCTGTCCGCCTTCACCGACTGCCACGTCGGCTCGGAAGTCGGCCGATTGCGTCGTGTCCTCGTGCACCGGCCAGGTGAGGAGCTGGAGCGCCTGGTGCCTGACAACCATCGTGGGCTGCTCTTCGATGAGATTCCCTGGCTGCCCGGGGCGCAGCGGGAACACGACGCGTTCACCGCCGCTCTGCGTCAGCACGGCGTTTCGGTGGTGCCGTTGCTGTCGGCTCTCACCGAAGCACTGACCCTGCCTTCCATACGGCACGATGTGACTCGGGCGGGCGTCGGCAGAGTCAGGCTGGGGAGGGATCTGGCAGACGTCTTATGTTCGTGGCTGGAGGCTCTCGCTCCGGCGGACCTTGCCGACCGTCTGCTCGTCGGCGTTGCTTACGACGATCTTCCTGACGACATGCGCCTCGCAGCCGGTCGGACGCTCGGCATCCGCAGCCAGCCCTCGAACCGCATGCTGCTGCAGCCCTGCGTGAACACCATGTTCGTCCGGGACAGCAGCAGCTGGGTCGGCTCCCGGTGTGTGCCTGGCCTCATGGCGACGCCCGCCAGAGCTGTGGAGGGCGACCTTCTGAAGGGCCTGCTGCGGGCCGCGAAGGCGTCCGTCGTGGGACGGGACCGGAAAGAAGGGCACGGGAGGCTGCTGCCAGGCGGAACGTACCGCATGAACCCATGCTCGGGCGGCAGGGCGGAAGGCGGTGACATCCTGCTCGCGGGCGCGGGCCGCGTGCTGATCGGTGTCGGCGCGCGCACCACGGTCGACGCCGCGGAAGCGCTGGCACGGGATCTGCTGTGCACCGGTGCGGCCCGGCACGTCTTCGCCGTTCTGCTTCCGGTGGCTCGCTCCACCATGCATCTGGACACCGTCACCACGATGGTCGACCAGGAGACCATGCTGGTCAGTGCAGTGCACCAGGACGCCTGCACCTGGGTCCGGCTGACCTTGAGCCGGAACGGATCGATCGAGGCTCAGACGGTGGACCGGCCTTTGCAGGTCCTCGCGCGGGCGCTGGGACTTCCGGCCCTGCGGGTCATCGACACCGGAACTGACCGGTTCAGCGCACAGCGTGAACAGTGGAGCGACGCGGCCAACGTCTTGGCGGTGCGCCCCGGCGCCGTCATCGCCTACGACCGCAACACCACGACCAACGCCAACTTGGAACGGGCGGGCGTCCAGGTGGTCACCGTGCCCAGCTCCGAGCTCGCGCGTGGACGGGGCGGGCCGCACTGTCTGTCCTGCCCCCTGCTGCGTGACCCCGTCGGCTGACGGACGATCGCGGCACACCGCACGCGAAGCCCGCCGGGCGGCTACAGCAGCGCCAGCACCCCTCGCCTGAACACGTACGCCGGGCGGGCAGCACACGTATCTGCTGACACAAAAACGACTCATCAGGAGTGCACATGACCACGTATCAGCCGGTGACCGAGCCTCAGCCCAACGGCCAGCATGAAGCCGACGCCGACGGGCGCGTGCAGGAACAGAAGCAGACCGTTCGCTCGGTCTACGAGAAGGTCGCCCAGGAATACGACGAGCGCATACCGGGCAGCGGCCCGTCCGACGAGATGTTCACCGAGTCGGAGCGGAACTTCATCCTCGGAAAGGTCCGGCCCGGCGAGGACGTGCTCGACATGGGGTGCGGCACCGGCCGCTTCACCGTGCTGATGGCCGAGGCGGGTGCCAAGGTGAGCGGGTTGGACATCTCGCAGGCCATGCTCGACCAGGCCCGGCAGAAGCTGGCCGAACGCGGTCACACCGCCGACCTGCGCGAGGGGGACATGGCGCACCTGCCGTTCGACGACGCGTCCTTCGACACCGTCACCAGCATGCTGGCCCTGATGCATATACCGCTGGAGGACCGGCAGGCCGTCTTCCACGAGGTGCGCCGGGTGCTGCGGCCCGGCGGCCGGATCCTGCTGGGCGTGAAGAACACCCTCATCGAGCAGTTCTTCAAGGCCGACCGGTTCGCAGCCGTTGACATCACCGATGTCCCCGGCAAGCAGCTCCTTTTCACCCAGACGCAGTCGGGGGAGGAGTACAAGGCGCCGTGGTACAGCTTCAGCCCGCACGAGATCAACGCCTTGGCCGCGCAGGTCGGCATGACCGTCACTCACATGCGGGGCAACTCCCCCTGGCGGTGTGGTTGGCCGATGAAGTGCTCCGTGACCCGTCGGTCGCGCTGGCCGTGCGCGGGCTCGAGCGGACCCTGGCCGACGTGCCGCCGTTCAACCACCTCGGCTACCACCTCCTGGTCGAGGCCGTGAAGCCGACCAGGTAGGCCGGTGCCCCCAGTGCGTCGGTCCGGCGTACCAGCGCCGGGCCGACCGCCCCCGCAAGCCAGTGACAGGGATGTCGACGGGTGATGATGGCGACCACCGAGAACCGGACTGTGGATCTCTTGTGCGTGGCGGGTGCTGGCGGCAGCGCCATGTCCTTCCGCCCGTTGTCGCGGGCGACGGACCTGACCGGGGTGAACGTCGTCCCGCTGGACCTCCCGCGCGCAGCACCGTCGCCCGGTCCCGGGGGCGAAAGCGCTACTGTCGGCATCGCCACCTACGCCCAGCGGCTGTCGGCGCGTCTTCTCGCCCTCCCTTCGGTGATCCTTCCCGGGCACAGCCTGGGCGCGCTCGTGGCTTATGAGATGGCCCGGGCGGCGTCTCCGTTGCCTGTCGGGCCGCGAGTACTGCACCTCATTGTGCTGGCGTGCCCGGCACCCGACCGACTGTCCGCCGCTTCGCCACCGACAGAGCCCCAGGACGACGACGTTGATCCAGTGGAGCACCTCATGGCCACTGGCGAGTTGTCGGCCGCTGCGGACGCTGTCGTACCACAGGATCTGCGCAGCGACCTGCGCGCCTGGCAGAACTACCGTGCCCCGACGGGAGCAGCACCGTTGCCTGTGCCGGTCACCGTGGTAGCGGGCCGGTACAACACCGGCATCGAGCCCGTCAGGCTGGAGAGATGGTCGAAATTCACCAAGGACTGGCACGGGCTGCGCTGGGTGCCTGCACGGCATGACGTGCTGGCCGAAGCCGCCCCGTACACAGCCAGGGAGGTGGCCAGGATCGTCTCCACCACGGTTGGCACCGACTGCGAAGAGACACCGCACACCGTCGCCGGGCGGCCGGACACGCCGCACGGCAAGGGAGGCACACCGTGACCGTCACGGTCGGACCCGAACACCGGCATGCGCAAGGCACCACCCGCTACCGAGCGCTGTCCCTGCGGGACGTCACCGAGATACTGAAACAGCGGGGAGTCGGCCCGGACGTGGTGGACGACGTGCGCGCTGTGGGCGCCGTCTTGCCGTTCCGCGTCAACGATCATGTCCTGGACAACCTCATCGACTGGGACGACATCCCCCACGACCCGATGTTCCAACTGCTGTTCCCACAGCCCGGCATGCTCGATCCCGCCGGTCTGGCCACGATGCGGCGCCTTAGTACTGCGGTGCTGCGCCGCCACGTTGAACCGCTGCTCGATCCCCGGCTGGATCGGCTTGAGGCCATCCGTATCGGAACGAAATCCCTGACGTTCTGGCCCGCCCGCTTCTGCAGCGACGCTGATGCGCCGGACCTGCTCCGGCTGTTCGAACAGGTGGTGGCACCCGGCCGCAGCCTCGTTCTGGTGGCCGACCTCTCACATCCGCGCGAACTGCAGTCGGCCGCCACCCGTCGGGCGATACGCCTGGCCCGCAGCACCGGAGCGAACATCTACTGCCAGGTTCCGCTCGTCGCTCACGTCAACGACCGGCCGGAGACGTGGGAGCGGCTGTGGAACGCGGAGGTGAAGCTCGGATGTGTCCCCTACTACATGTTCGTGGAACGGGACACCGGCCCCCGCCGCTACTTCGAGGTGCCCCTCATCCGCGCTCACGACATCCTCGCTACCGCCTACCGGATGTCCTCCGGGCTCGCCCGCACGGTCAAAGGCCCCGTCATGTCGGCAACGCCAGGGAAGGTCGTCATCGACGGCTATGAGCGACAAGAGGGCGACCACGTCACGATGCAGCTGTGCTTCGTTCAGTCCAGGAACGCCGCGTGGGTCGGTCGGCCCTTCACTGCCAAAACCACCACCGAGGCGACCTGGTTCAGCCACCTTCAGCCCTCGGGCACACAACCGTGGTGGAGCGAGGAGTCAGCAGCGACGAGGAGGCCGACATGATGACCCGACCGCGGCCACAAACCGCCGCACGGCACCCACAGCGGCAGACAGCCATCGACGATCTATGGGCGGTTTTCCAACGTCAGGCCGCCGCTACGCCGCAGCACACGGCCCTCCTGAGCGGTTCTTCACGGGGCACCTTCCAACATCTCAGGCAAAGCGCCGAGCGAACGGCTGTGGACCTGTAGCAGGCCGGTATCCGGCCCGGGCAGCTCGTCGCTCTGTGCGGACCGGCCTCGATGGAACCGGTCAGCACCGTTCTCGGGGTCCTGTGCGCCGGAGCCGCCTACCTTCCGCAGCACTGTGACAGTAGATCCACAGGCTGACTTCTTCGAGCTGGGCGGGTCATCCTTGAGCGCCGCGCGACTGGTGTCCCTGGCCCGCCGGGAACTGCACACAGATATCACTCTGCGGGAATTTCTCGACAAGCCCACGGTCGCGCACCTTGCCGCCCTCGTCGAACGCAAGCGCTGCGCTGTGGCTGAAAAGCGAGGTGACAACAGCGGCTGATGGGACAGGAGCTCAAGGACGACGGCGAGAAGGAAACGAACGATGCCCGCCAGCAACACAACCGCACACACCGATGGGCCGCCGCACGGGCAGCGGCTGTGGACGGACCGGCGCTGGCTCCTCTACGCGGCCGCGGCTGCCGCGGCGCGGCTGCCGGGCACCATGCTCCCGCTGGGCCTGGTGCTGGCCGGACAGTCAGTGACTGGATCCTTCACATCCGGCAGCATCCTGGCCGGTGCGTACGCGGCCGCAGCAGCACTGAGCGCCCCCTGGCGCGGCCGACGCCTGGACCGCACCACACTGCCCAACGGACTCACTCCGCCCCTGGCGGGCGGAGCCGTACTGCTGACCGCGCTCGTCGCCGCACTGGCAGCCCGAGCGCCCGTTCCGCTGCTGGCCGCACTGGCCGCAGCGGCCGCCGTGGCCACTGGCGGAGTACCCGGAGGCATACGCAGCCTGCTGCCCGTACTGTGGGGCGAACGCACCACCGCACGGGCCTTCGCCGGGGACTCCGCCATCACCGAACTCACTTGGGTGGCCGGGCCCGCACTCACCGCCGCTCTCATCACCGGCCTTGGCCACATCGCCCCGATCGCCTGCGCAGCCGCGTTCTGGGCAACCGGCTGCCTCCTAGTACGCAGAATCCCGGGCCACCGAACACCCACGCCAGCCTCAGCAGCCTCCCAGAGCACCGGAAAACTGCTGGCCAGCCGTCCTGCCCCTGCTGCTCCTCGACTTCAGCATCGGCATGAACCTCGGCACCCTCGATGTCGCGCTCCCCGCACTGCTGCACACGCGCGGCGCAGCACCGGCAGGCAGCGGGCTGCTCATCGCTGCGCTGTCGCTGTCCAGCGCAGCGACTGTTCTGCTGCTGACCGTGCCGACGGCTGAACGGTTCCTCGACAAGGGCTCTGACGCACGCCGGTCGGTGGTGTGCCACGCCATGTACGGGCTGGTCTTCCTCGCCCTGCTGCCACTGCCTCCCTTCGCCGCCGTGCTGGCACTTGTCCTGCTGGCCGGATGCTTCCTGGGCCCCGCGGTCAGCTTCACCTTCGCTCTGGTGCCCCAGCGCGTCAGCCCAGACCGGCACAGCGAGGCCTTCGCCCTCTTCATGTCCGTCAACGCGGTGGGAACCGCACTGGGAACCCTGACCGCCGGCATGCTCACCGAGCACGTGTCCGTGTCCGCCGCCCTCGTCCCGGCTGCCATTCCGCTGCTGGCAGCCGCAGTGGTCGCGGCCACAACACGATGGGCGCGGTGAATCGCCCGTGCTGCCCCGCCCCGTCCCGACGTGACCCGGCTCCGGCCCCGGGCACAGACGTCGGCGGCCAGGAGCTGGTCCCTGAGGGCCTGGCCCTGTGCCCGGGGTGCTGGGGCGGCGTGCCCGCGCCGCACGCACCGGATCGCCCGCTATCACATGAGCGGCGGCAGGCGTCTACGGTGTCGACCTTCCCCAGGTCGCCATGCACCGGACCCGCAGGAGTGCCAAGACACGCTCGCGGCGCGTTGGGCCGTCGTCCTGGGGCGCCGCGGGTCCCGTCGATCGCGGAGGCGGAGGAGCGCTCGTGGCGTCCTGGACGCGCTCGTCTTGTGCCACGGGCACGGGAGCTACCGCGCGAGTTGCGATCCTGAGTCGGAGGCGATCAACACCGCCGGATCACCTCCGCTCGAGCGGAGTCGGCAACGACAGCCTCACCGCGGCGCTCGCCGAGCAGCGCGGGTCTGCGATGCCTGCCGCCGCTTCCCCTGCTGTGCCAGGCGTGTCTGCGGGCGGCGAAGCCACCATATGCGGCACACGGGCCAAGGCAGGTGAAGTCGAGCCTGTTTCGGAGCCTGTGGCTGGCGGAGCGCCAGGTCAGGACATGCGTGCCTGGGCGGGTGTGTCGTCCAGGGAGTCGAGGACCTGGCCGAAGGTCATCTTCTCATCGTCGTAATCGAAGGTCATGGCGGCGGCGAGGGCCTCCCACCGCTGCCTGCTGCGTCCGCAATGCTCCAGCAGGATCGTCAGGGCGACTTCGGGCTCGTGGCCGGTGAGAACCTCGTCAGCGGGGATCTGGCGCAGGTGCTCCAAAGTGCGGTAGCGGGACTTCACGACGGCGCCGTAGACCTCAGAGCGGGAGAGGATCTCACCGGCGGCGGGGGAATCGAGCCAGGACTGTAGGACGGCCGCGGGATCGGGGTGCTTGCCGAGTTCCTCGTCGTCCACCAGCCGCACCACACCGTCGCCCTCGTCTTCGGGCACCGGGACGGCGGCCGCCGCGGCCAGGAACCAGTCGGGGCCGTCGACCTTCTCAGCGATCCAGGCCAGTTCAGCGGGGTGCAGCCCATTCAGAACGTCCGCGACGGCGGCGTGCGGCGTGTGCGGGTTGGCGGCGAGAACGGTCAAGGCCTGGACCCGGCGGTGCTCGAAGTGGCGTTCCAGGAGCCGGGCCGGGCGGTCGTGGTTCGGGTCGACGTTGCCGAGCACGCGGATCAGGGCCCGGCTCGGCTTGGGGGAGACGACGGCTGGCGGATCCAGCCGGGCGAGCTGGGCGCAGGCCCCGGCGAGGTGGTCGGGATTGGCGCTGAGGAGGGCCAGATCCTCGGCGAGGCGCAGGACGCGGCCCTCGAACTCGTAGTCGCCCTCCTGCTTGTCGCACCAGGTGAGCAGCTGGCCGCGGGTGACGAGCGCGTCGGCGGCCGCGTGTAGCTGGTCGGCGGCAAGGTCGGCCAGGCGCGGGTTGCTGCGGACGCGGTTCGCGAGGTGGTGCAGGGTCCGGCGGGCGGTCACCTGCGGGTTGGGCAGGTCGGCCAGCTCGGGCAGGCACAGGGCCGGAAGGCAGGCGCGCAGCAGATCCTCGCTGAGCGCGGGAGCCGGGTCGGCGGGGAGCTCCTCACCCTGGGGGTCGGTGGCGCGGAGCCGGGCGTCCTCGAGGGCCCGCGTCTCGGCCTGGTCCAGCAGCAGGTGCTGGACAGCCGCCCCGAGCTCGGGGTGAGCGGTGAGTTGCGCCCACCGCTCGGGGCAGCGGGCCAGCATCGCCCAGCCGTCGCGGCCGCTCAGCTCCAGCGACCAGTCCTTCGAGTACGCGGACAGGGTTTTCCAGCCCTCTTCGGGCTCCGGGTGGAGCAGGTACGCGGCGAGCGGGGTGAGGCAGGCTTCCAGGACGGCGTCGAACAGCTTCTGCGGCACGGGCGGGGCCGACGGAGTGTTCTTGGTGCGGGTGTAGCGGTCGGGGTCCCAGTCCCGGACGACCTGTTCCACCTCGTGCTGGGGGAGGCGGGGCAGGAGCGCGATGGCCGCCGCGACCTGGTCGGCGTGGCGTGCCAGTGCGGAGATGAGCCCGGCCCAGGCCCGGCGGTGCCGGAGGACAGCGGGCACGTCGGCGGCGGTTACGGTGCCGTCGGATGCCAGGGCTGCCAGCGTCTTCTCGTCGGCGTGCATCAGGAGCTGGCCGCGCAGCCGCTTGGCGGAGGTCCGGGCCAGCAGCGCGGGCAGTGCGGCCTTGAGGGCTTTCTCTCGCCACCGGTCGGCTTGGGCGTCGAAACCCTCCGGCGTCGTCGCCGGAGTGCACAGGGCTTCGATCACCGTCTTGAGCGCTTCCTTGGGGAGCTCCTCGCTCAGCGCGAGATCCCGCCACAGCGGGTACGTACGGGCGTTGACCATCCTCGGAATCCCCTCCCATATCTGACCCGGCGTCACCGCCCGGTCGCTATCTGTAGAAGCGACCGTACGGCGCACCCGGCCCGATCGGGGCGTGATCAACGAAGTCGCCTCGCTTTCATGCGGTACGCCGATGCCAGGGGCGCCATGGCGAGTCAGGAGCGCGGGATGAGTCCGGGCATCGAGGAGGCGGCCGTCTGGGCCACATCCTCGCGTGGGGAACCGAAGGTCGCTCGGCTGCTTCCGGTGAGTTCGTGGATCAGGGCGCTGAGGCCGTCGTCGTCGAAGGTGCGGTGGGCGTAGTCGATCGCGGCGAGCACCAAGGCCTGGCAGGCAGTCATGTTGGCGGCCGCCACGACGCTCAGGGCCCGGCGGGTGAGGTGGTCGTCCAGGGCGACGCAGAACCCCCATGCACTGGACCAGAGCGAGGGATTCCTCCTGGGGAAGCAGATCGGCGATGGCGTCGACGGCTACGAGACCGAAGTCGATCGCGACCTGGCAGGCGTGATGGCACACGGCTAGGTCGGCGGCGAACTCGCCGGTCAGCGGAGCGTGCCCCTCGGGCGTCGTCAGGCGGGTCCCCGTCGGCGTCTTGTTCGAGCGCAGGGTGTCGAGCAGGTGCGGGGAGGAGCCACAGGCCCGCGACCCCGATGGCCGTGACCATCACGGTCAGCACCACGGCGTCGACATCCCTGTTCGCGGACCCGAAAGCGGGCCATCAGGGACAGGGCGACGACGAAGACCGTGAGGAACCGCCCAGCCTGTGCGGCCCAGGAGGAACGGGCGGGCCTTGGTGCTCCACTACCAGGGCGTGCTGGAGAGCGTGGTGAGGCTGAAGCCGGGGAGCGGGACGACGATCGGCAGCCAGGGGCGGTTATCGTCGGCGGGAAGCTGTTGGCCCCGGCGGCCGCCCATGTGGTGCAGGAACCACAGGTACAGCGGGATGCTGACGTGCGTGCACAGCCGCAGCGCCGCTCGCAGCGCCCAGTCGGCCGGGCCGGTGCACATCTTCCCCCTCGCCATGATCACGGCGGTAGTGGCCAGCACCTGGAGGCTATGTGCATTTGTGAGAACTGGCCACCGATCCGGCCGGAACAGCCAGCCGGGCCCGGTCGGCCCGGCGTGTGGCAGCAGCCCGCTCAGCGGCAAGACGGGCCCCGAGGAGCTGCTTGCTTCTACATGAGGCCCAGGGCGACGCGCAGGGCTGCGGGGATGCGGTCTACGGTCTCAGAATCGACCTCACGCCAGGCCCTTACGGCGGGGGCCGCATCGCGCAGCTGCTGGGCCCTGAGTGCGCGCTCCACGTAGGCCGACAGGTTGCCGCCGGAGGCGGCGCGGGCATGGGCAACAAGATCATCCGGCAGCGTGACCGTAGTGCGCATACGAGTGCTCATACGGTGGAGCAACCTCGTGTATGGCCGCAGTGGCGTTCACCGTCATTACAGCAGCCCGGACAGCGGCAGGACGCGCTCGGTGAGCTGCCCGCGCAGCCGCCCGTGACCGGCGTCGACTTCGATGTCGGTGAGCCAGTCGGTGGCGAGGAGCAGCTCGGGGTGCTCGGTGACCTGGTCGGGTGCCAGGGCGCAGAACGCGGCGGCCTGGTCCAAGTCGAGCCCGCCGTACTCGAGGCGTCCGGGGTATCCGCCGGGGCGGGTGTGGGCGGCAGTGTGCCCCGCTTGACGAAGGCTCACTCATAGCCAAGCCGGATGCCGAGTGCGCTCTGCCCGCCGGATCCCACCAGGCGCGGCGGGACATCCTTAACCGTCACATCGAGGGCCGCGGCCGCCGACGCCGGTAGACGGCTCGCCGTCAGGCCGCGGGCGGCTGGCTGGAGGGCGTGGCCTGATCGGCGGACTGGTCCAGCTGCTGGTGGCGCCGCTGCTCGTCGCGGTGCTGGTAGACGCGCTGGATGAACACCTGCAGCGCCTCGCCCTCGCGGCCGTTCCCGTACTCGCTGTACGGGCCGATGCCGAGCCGGACGGCGTTGGCCTCCTCTCCGATGGCGTCGGCTGTCTGTTGGAGGAAGTAGTTGTAGTAGCCGGTGAACAACGCGGCCACCGTGATGGCGAAGCTGATGCCTGTCAGGGTGACGCTCTGCCAGGTCAGCTCCTTGCCGGTGTCCAGGGCTGCGATCCTGGTCGTGGAGGCTGAGCTGAACATGATGAGGGTCCGCAGGCTGTTGTGAATGCGCTGGTACTTGCGGCTGTCGGCCTGGTACCGCTCGGTCGTGGCCTTCAGCTCGTCGCCCGGACTGACGGTCGGCTCGTCGTCAGGAGTCTTGGATGCTTCAGCGCCTGGGGCTCTAGGCAGGGTCTTCAAATGGTCACTGCTGGTGGATCATGGTGTCGTGATACGTCGCCATGAACTGTCGGACGTCGAGTGGGAGTTCGTCCGGCCGCTGCTGCGCAAGTCGGTGCGAGGGCGCAAGCGGCTGGACGACCGTAGGGTCCTGAACGGGATCGTGTGGAAGTTCCGGACCGGGACGGCCTGGCGGGACGTGCCCGAGCGCTATGGTCCGTGGGCGACGCTGCATACGCGTTTTCGCAGGTGGGCGGAGGATGGAACATTCGACCGGATGCTGCGGGCCGCTCAGGCCAAGGCCGACGTGGCGGGCGATGTCGAGTGGCTGGTGTCGGTCGACTCCACGATCGTCCGGGCTCACCAGCACGCGGCCGGGGCTCGAAAGGGGGCTCGGTGCCCCGGCCCTCGGCCGGTCCCGAGGCGGCCTGACCAGCAAGATCCATCTGGCCTGTGACGGGCGGTAACACCAACGACTGCACCCGGTTCACCGCCGTGATGGAGGCGATCCGGGTGCCCCGCAGGGGACCGGGGCGGCCCCGGGTCCGGCCCGACCACGTCCTGGGCGACAAGGGCTACAGTTCGAAGGCGATCCGCACCTGGCTCCGCCGCGAGGGCATCGCCCACACGATTCCCGAACGGGCCGACCAGGTCCGCAACCGGGCCCGACGAGGCAGCCGCGCAGGCCGCCCGCCGACCTTCGACCGCGTGATCTACAAGCACCGCAACGTCGTGGAACGGTGCTTCAACCGCCTGAAGCAGTGGCGTGGCATCGCCACCCGGTACGACAAGACCGCCGAGTCCTACAACGCAGCAGTCGCCCTCGCGTCACTCCTGATGTGGGCGTGACGTTCGACGACAGAACCTAGCACCTTGCGGACCGCCGACGGCGGCGGCAGGCGCTCGGTAGGCACAGCGTCATAGGAGATGCCGTCGACCGGCCGGACGTGCTCGGGGGCGCGCACCCATACCCGGTACTCCGCGGCCTGGACGTCGCCGTCGGCGGTGTTGTGGTACGTGGGCAGTCCCACCTCGTACAGCCAGCCGCGCGGCGTCTCGCGCCGGGCCCACAGCCGGGCGGTAAGTTCCTGCCCGTCCGGCAGGACCACCAGCACCGGCACGGGGGCGGGCGGTCCGTCCGAGGGCGTCGTCATGCCGTCCACGGTATGCAGACCCGGCCGACCTTGCGGGTTGCCAGGCGCGGGACCCTGTCCACGGGCCCGGTCGGGCCTGATGATCACATGACTGACGACGACGTGAAGCGCGCGGCCCGGACCCGAGCCAAGATCTTGGACGGCCTCGACCGCGCGGAGCGGGCCCTGTTCACCCGGCCCGCGCCGAAATCCGCGCGAGCCCAGATGAAATTCCTTCGCACGCGGGAGAAGGGCTCCACCAAGTCCCTGGCCGAGCGTCTGGGCGTCTCCCGCAAGACGGTGCAGCGCTACCTCTCGGGCGCGTCCACCAAGCCCAACAAGCGCCTCCAAGCCGTGCTGGTGGAAGAGACCGAGTCTGTGTGGCAACCGCAGGTCAGGGCGCAGGCCAGGCAGCGGGCGGCGTCCTCGGGCGGGCTGGTCATCTCCTGCCGGGCGTACTTCGGCCTCGGTCCGGAGGGCACCTCGGACGCGGGCCGGGTACGGGACATCACGGTCGCCGTCAGCCCCTCCCCCGCGGGCGCCATCATCGCCGCACAGGAGGAAGGTGCGACGCAGAGCGATCTGCATAACGCGGTCGCGGAGGCCATCGCGGACGCCTATTTCCGTCAAGGCGGTGGCGGACGTGCGGGCCTGGAGGTGAAATTCGCAGACGTGGAGTGGCTCAACATCCGCTTTTAGCAGCGCAGAATTCCCGGCTGCGATCAACTTGTCCGTTGATCAGAAGCACGATAGGTGCCACCGAAGCAGGTAGTTGTCACCAAGATCGCGGTGCAGGCCACTTGCCTCGCCTTTCAGCGGAGAAGAATGTAAAGCAGGCAGCAGACGGCGGTGAGCACTAGCAACGGTACCAAGAGGGCGAGGCGCACCCTCCACCTCGTGTACAACGGCAGAGGGCCAAGAACGATGGATCCGGTGATCTCGGGGAGGCGGGGCGGGCCCCACCGATATGTACCGTCGTCTTGGAGAGTGCCTAGACAAAGTCCACCGGTGAGGTTGCGCTGCCAGCGGCGGCCCGACGCATCGGTAAACAGCGTAGTGATTTCGGCCAGGCGCGGCTGTTCACCTGAGGTGGGCAGCTCGACCTCATGTGTGCATTCGCCTTGCAGGTCGAAGGGCTGCGAGCAGTGCAGCACCGCAGAGCCCACGGTGTGGACCACCTGCACGTCCGTGACTGGTAGCGGGCCCCGATTGGCGACCGAGACCAGCCAAGGGCCTGGCGCACTGTCTGTGTCATCAGCGGTCGGTCTGCGAGTGAGCCTGATCTGTACGGTTCTGGCCTGCGCCACCTCCTCAGACCTTGCGCGGCTGAGCGACCGGGCCATCTCGGCGGCTTCGTCGGCGGAACGCTGCCGGTCCGCTTCGGCCTTCTCTCGTCGCTCCTTCGCGATGACCCGCCGACGGTCCGCAACGGTGATCCATAGCGCCGTCAGGCTGGTGAGTAAGCCGACGATGGCAGTCATAAGCGTGATCACCACACAAGGTTGACGGGGGCTCATTGTCCTGTCCATGGTCTGACGGAGCAGTACATCTGGTGACAACAGTCATGCTTGCGCTGCCGGTGACAGGTAGTGCGCCCGCCTGGTGACAACTACCGTGCTTCGCCGCGCCGACCCCGCTGGTCAGGGGCCACCGACAGTGACAACTATCGCGCTTCGGCACATCCGTAGCCGCCGCGTCCGACGCGCGTCGGTCGGATATCCCGTCCATTCTCCGTGACGATTGAGAGGCCCGTGTGAGCACCCCTGCGCCCCGTTCCCGCCGCCGTCCCCGCGTTCCCGCGCCCGGCGCGGCCGCGCCCCGCCAGCCGGTCGACCAAGCGAAGGGCGGCCGCAGCTCGGTCTCCCGGCGGGCAACCGGTATGACCCGCCAACGAGGCCGCCGTCACGCTCGAGGACGCCCGGCTGCAGCACATCGACCGGGATCGCGAAAACCTGGCCGACGACGAACGCGGCCCGGCCGAAGTTGCTGAGTGGCAGCGCATCGCGCAGCTGCTCGCCACCACCGGCGGCACCTACGACCCAAACGGCGACGCCGTCGTCCAGGACGAGCTCGCCGCCCACCAGCGAGCCGCGGAAGCCGAGCAGCAGCGCCTCCAGGAGCAGCAGCTCGCCGCCCGCGCCGACGAACTCGCCGCGCTCGCCCGAGCCGGCCGACTCGACCGAACCGTGAAGACCCGGCCCGGAGACGAGTTGGCCCGCGAGCTCCTGATCCACCGAGGCGACCACCACCCCGTGGTCGAGGGCTGGCTGGCGCAGGCCTTCGCCGACCGCTCCGGGCACTACGCCGACCCGGCCACGCGCACGGCCGCCGCCGACTCGCTGCCTGACCGGGTGAGGGCCCATGCCGCGCTGCTCACTGCCCTCGCTCGCACCGGCGCTCCGGTCGCCGATGGCGACCTCGAGTTCGCCGGCCGTCTCGCCCAGGCCGACCCGGACGCCACGACCGCACTCGCCGCCTGGCTCGACAACGCGGCCGCGGTGAAGGGCGGCACGGCATGAGCGCGGCGGACGAGGTAGTGGCCACCTGGAGCGAACACAGCGAGACCGGCCACCACTACGAGGACCTGCTCGCCGACGGCTCGGTCATCGCCTGGACCGAGCCACACTTCGGCGAGACGCTCTACCCCGGCGACGACGGCCCCGACTACAACCCGAGCTGCCACTGCCTGCGCGACCCGCGCCAGTTCTGTCTGGAGTGCGCCGGCTACGCCGCCTGCGGGCAGTGCACCGGCCCGCACGTCTGGCCGCCGCTACAGACCTGATCACCCCTGTCGCGCTCACCGAGCGTCACGCTTGGTTGTCACGTCCCCTTGTCACGCCGCCTGTCACGTCACCGGGAAGCTGCGTGACAGCACTCGCTCCAAAGCGAATTAATTCGGACATTCAGGTGCGAAATCGGCCCGGCTCCTCCTCCGGGCCGATTTCGCGTGACAAGACGCGACAGCGTGACACCCCACCGCTTACGCTTGCGACGTCCAAGCAGCCTGAAGTGCTCGCGCGGGGCTCGGAATTGCGATTGTTCCGTCCTGTCAGGGCTCGGTAAGCCCGACCGGCTTGCGCCGGCGCGGATGGGTTCGACTCCCATCGCGACAGGGGCGGTTCATTAGCCGTCCGTGTTCCATCAGCGGGATTTCGGAGGTGCGGACTGTGTCGAAGATCAAGAACAAGCACGGAGAACTGGTGGAGCGATTCGCCATCGCGGCGGCGGTCAAGGTCCTTTGGGGCCTGATCGTTGAACTGGTCATCCGCCCGTACAACTGATCTCGCGCAGATGGGCCCGGCCTCCGCGTCGGGCCCATCACCTGACGACCGAACACCGCATCAACCGCCCTTGCCGATGGCCTTGCAGCAGACCCCTCAACGTCACGCGGGTGACCTCAGATAGGTCTACGACCTTGCTCTCGCGTTCCAGTTGAACTGGTTGCCGCAGGCCAATGACCCAATCCAGAACCAGATCATCTGAGACAGGACACTTGCCTCGCCGAAGCACGACTAGGGCCCGGCAGGTCAGAAGCCTCGGAGCGAGGCGTCGTGGTGGCCGCCGGAGACGGGCGCGTCCATGAGGTGCAGCCAACGGAGCGGAATGGTGAGCGTGCCGACCCCGGGGGAGCTTCACGGGATCGCCCGCGGCCTCGAGCGTCCCGGTGACTTGGTAGCCGTGACCGGGCGGCAGGCCGACGGCCTCCACCTGGTCCTCGGTGAGCTCCAACGTGACGTGGGTCGTGGAGACCATCCACGGGCCTTGGGCGGTCCGGGCCTCGGTGTCGACGTCCGTGACGGACAGCGGGAAGTACGTTCCGCGCAGCCAGATCAGGGCCAATCAGGAGTCGTCCATCGTCTCCGGCCGGTACCGCCGGTGCGGCAGCGCGACCGGCACCTCGCAGCGATACGTCTGCCCCACCTGGACGTCCTTAGCGCGCATACCTCCAGCCTGCTCCAACCATGCGCCAACGCCTGAACAGCCAGCCGTGAACAGTCCGACCTGTGTCATCGAGCCCCCGTTTCCCCAGGTCGTCGCGACCACCTGTGTCACTGCTCAGCTGTGTCATCGGGTGGGTTTCGTCCGTACCCGGCTCCCGCGCCCCGCCCCGGCGATACCGTGGTGACACACGCCAGAGAGAAGCCCAGGAGCCCCGGATGAGCCAGCAGCCGGCCCCCGCGTCCGCCCGTCAGCCCCTCGACGAGCACGCCGCCGCATCGGCCCGCGCGTACGCGGCCGCGGAGCGCGCCAAGACGGACGTCCTCGCCTCGGTCCTGAGGAAGAAGGGATAGTTGCCCCTGACTACGGTCTGCGCGAACTCCAGGCCCCACACTGGCTGTTGGGAGTCATCCCTGTAGCCCGAGACGAGAGCAGGAGAAGCCGAGCCCTGCAGCCCCACTAGATGATTGAGTCCGATGTCTTCAGTGGTCGTAGGCGATCAGGGATCGTTTGGTCTTGGTGTCGGTGGTCCAGTTGTGCCAGATAGCGGCGGCGAGGGCGAGGAGTCGTTGTCCGGTGCGGGCGAAGACTCCGGCCGGGGTTCTGCCGCCGTGCTGTTCGAGGCTGAGCTGGCCCTTGAGCGTGTCGATCACGGCTTCGATCCACTGGCGGACACGGGCGGTCTTGCCGTGCCGGAGCGGCTCGTCCTTGCGGTCGGGCCGCACCAGGTAGACGCCGAACCGATCGGTCAGCAGGGCCTCGAACTCTTTCCCGGCGAAGCCCTTGTCCGCGAGGATCACCTGTCCTTGGCGGAGGAGGTGGTGGTCGCGTTGCAGCAGGGCGGCCATCACCTCGCGTTCGCCGAGTTTGGGGTTGGCCAGGCACCAGGTGACGGGCATGCCCTCGGCGGTGGTGACCAGGTAGAGCCTCAATCCCCAGAAGAACCGGGAGTGGGAGCGGCAGTAGCCGTAGCCGCAGTGTCCCGCGAGGCTGGACCGTTTGACGGTCTCGCGGGACGCGGCGCAGGGCAGCGGGGCGGAGTCGATCAGTCGCAGATTGTCGTGCCAGGTCGGGATCTGCCGGGCCAGCGCCTCGATTGCGTGGCTGATCAGCGGGCCAGCTGCGTTCAGGCGCTTGTTGTAGGCCGATTGCTGGGGCAGATAGCGGAACAGGTGCCCCAGCCGGGCATGCGCGAAGCGGATCCAGTGGCGGGTGGAAGGGAACCCGAGCAGGACCTGGGCCACCGCCAGGCACAGCAGTTCGGCGTCTGCCAGTTTCGGAGGTCGCCCGATCCGGCGACGCGGGACCACATGGTCATCGATGAACACGTACAGTGCCGCCAGAAGGGCGTCCAGGCCAGGAATCACACCCAAGCCAACGGGCGCCCTTCGCCATGGTCGCGGCCAGCCCAAACATCGGACTCAATCATCTAGGGGTTCATCAGAGATGTGAATGGGCGGGGTTGTGGTGGTGGGTTGGTCGGCAGTGGGTTCTGAGTGGTTGATGGCTTGTTGAGCGGTATGTCTGATGGCAAGCGCTGCTGGATTGTGGCTGTCATGAGGTGATCAATTGGCTGTTATGGCATGAGAGTTCGGCTTAGCACACCTGGTCTCTGGCTGTAGTGGGGATGAGCATTCCTGTGTTCGGGTCTGGGCGGCGGGTGTGTGCTGAGGGCTATGACTGCTGAGTCGTCTCTGTCGCTGTCACCGGACTGGAAGCGCACCGCGTCGCGTTCGCGGGAGCGTGCCCTGTCCTGGCAGGTGGTGGTGCGTCGTCTTCTCGTGCTGGATGAGGCCGGGAAGCTGGAGACAGTGCACGTGCGGATCGCGGCACAGTCCGCCGGGGTATCCGCACGCACGGTATGGCGCTGGCTTGCAGCTGCGCGGGAGTCGGGTCGTATGGAGCCTGTACCACGCCGTCCCGCGTTCACGTTCACTGACGCGCTTTGGAAGCGCCTGTCCCAGGTGGGCGGGAACGTGGCCGCGTTGCACCGCTGGATGACCGACCATGTTGATGAGGTCCTGCCCGATCTGGGCAGAGAGGCACTGCCGTCGCTCGCGACGCTGCATCTGGCGGTGCGCCGTGAACACAGCCAAGGCCGCGTCCTTCAGGTCACCCGCCCTCGCTTTGCCCGCGTGGATCCCGCGGGATACGACCGTGCGCTGGCTGAGCTGGCGTTGCCGGGTACGGTCGACGAGGCTGGCCAGGCGACTGCCGATCCTGCCCCGAAGGAGGGTGCGGACAGCGCTGAGTCGGCCAGTGCCTCGCCGTTCAGCGACAGCGGTGTGCGCCTGTATGTACCGGGTGCGCATGTCGTGTCGACGAGCCAGCTCGGCGAGGTGGCTGAGGCTCTCGCCCACACCATCGCTGCGCGGGGGATCGTGTGCGTGTACGGGGACCCCGGGCACGGCAAGACCGTCGCGGTCCATCAGGCGCTGCGCCTGCTGCCACGCCGCTTTCCGGTGCACCGCGCGCTGGTGGCCGTGAAACCCGCCTTGCCGCAGCTACGGGCTGCGCTGCTCGCCGCGTTCAACCTGCCCGCCAAAGCGCTGTCGAGTCGCACGGATGCGGCTGATCGCGCGCTGCTTGAGGCATTCCGGGCCCCGGGCGTGCTGGTCACCGATGACGTGCAGCGCATCGCCGCGCCCGAACTGGACTATCTGCGTCTGCTCGTGGACGCGCCGACGACCCAGACTTCCCTCGTGCTGTGCGGTGCGGGTGCCGAACGCACCCTGGCGCGGGCTCCCGCGCTGGCCTCCCGGGTGTTGACCTGGCAGCAGGTGCCCCGCCTGGACGGGGCCCAAGTCCCCGCGGTGCTGCGCCTGTTCCATCCGCTGTGGGACGCCGCGACGGACGCTGACCTGCTGCACGCCGATGCCACGTGCGCGAAGGGGAACTTTCATACCTGGGCGAAGATCACCTCTCACGCGTACGCGGCTCTCGCCCGCACTCCCGGGACTGTGGTGGACCGTGCCCTGTTGTCCGGGGCCTGTTCCCGTCTCGGTCCCACCCCCTGACCGACCCCACCCCACGGGCCGAAGGACATCCCTATGACCGCGACCACCCCCGACGACGACGCCCCGACGCTGTCACCACCGCTGGACGAGCCCGTGCTGGACGCCGCATCATTGACCGCGTTGCGGGCCCCGGCCGTACGCCGTCTGCTCGCGCTGCGTGCCCAGCGCCGGCTCACCCGCGGCCACGTGCGCACCACCGCCCAGTGCCTGAATGTCTCGGACCGCACCGTGTGGCGTTGACTCGCCGAAGCCACCGCCACACCCGCCTCGGCCGCCCGTCCGGGGGCACGCCGTGTCGAACGGTTCGAGATCACTGCTGAGATCCGGGTGCTGTTGGCGTACTGGCACGGCAATGCCTCCGCGGTCCACCGTGAACTTGTCGCCCGCGCCCGGGCCGCCACCGATCCCGAGCCGTCCGAGGAGACCGACACCCCGCCGAGCATCGACCCCGACCCGCCGCGGCCTGCCAAACCTGTTCCGGGCGGCGCCCCACCAGCTGCCGTGCCGCTGCTGGATCCTGTGCCGTCGCTGCCGACGTTCCTGCGCGCGGTGCGCCGGGATCTGACACCGGGGGAGCGGGCTGGCTACCGCTACGGCCTTGAAGTAGCCCGTGCCCGGGATGTCTTCGCCAAGCGGCCCCGCATGTGGCGTAATCACGTCTGGGAGGCCGATCACGTCCAGGCCCCGCTGCGCGTCGACGCGGACGGCGACCTCGTTCCCCCGTACGTCACGTGGTTCATCGACTGCGTGACCAAGGCCATCACCGGCCTCGCCGTCACCCCCGGCACCCCCACCCGTGCCTCGGTCCTGGCCGCGCTGCGCTCCGCCGTCCTGCGCACCGAACCCTATGGCCCCTTCGGCGGACTGCCCGAGCACGTCCGCTTCGACCGCGGCCGTGACTTCCTCCCGCACCGTCACCACCGCGCTGACCGCCCTAGACGCGAATATCACCGTCTTGCCGCCCTACACTCCCCACCTGAAGGGCAGTATCGAGAACCTCAACCACTGCGCCACCGCCATGCTGTTCACCGCCCTTCCCGGCTACGTCCCCAAGAAGCCGCGCCGCCGTCCCGACCCCCGCCCGCGAACAGCGCAGCCGCTGTCGTTCGAGGCGTTCACCGAGCACCTGCTGGCCTGGGCCCTGTGGTGGAATACCGAGCACCGTCCCGCTGAACTGCGCGGCGCCACCCCACTCGAAGCGTGGCAGACCGATCCGACCCCGCTCAACGATGTCCCTCCGGCAGACGTATGGTCGTTCATGCTTGAGGACGACGCCCGCCCCCGCACCATCACCAGCCACGGCGTACGCTTCCGCAACCGCGACTACATCGCCGACTGGATGACCGGACAAGCAGGTCTGAAGGTCACGGTGCGGTTCATGCCCCACCACACCCACGAGCTCGAACTCTGCACACCTCACGGCCGTCACCTGGGCACTGCCTATCTGGCCGATCAGGCCACCGACGAGCAACTCGCCGCACTGCGCCGTACCCGTACTCAGCGCGCCCGGCGCCTGCGCGCCGAGGCGAAGACTGCTGAACATCTGCGTCATACCCGCTTCGCCCCCGCCACCGAACCGGGTCAACCGCGCCGCCTGGATGCCATGACCGCCACCGCCGCCGCCCGTGAACTCGACCAGCCCCCAGATCTCGCAGCCCTGGCGCTGCCCGACCTCGATCCCACCCGCCCCACCCCCATCCGACTGGGCCATCCCCAAGGCACTGAGGGCCCGTACCCGTCCTGCCGAACCTTCTGCCTCCAGCGAGGACACCCCATGACCGGTAGCCACCTGCCACCCGCGCCCACCGACCAGTACGTCACTCCGCCCGACGCCCGCCTGGTGAGCACCCGCGCGCTGCTCACTGCCCGGGAGAACCTCGCAGACACGATCGATGCCCGCGCGATGAACTGGCGCGTCCACGGCGGCGCCGGATTCGGCAAGACCATGGCCGTCACCAGTTGCCTGCGCGAACTCGAACCGGACGAGGACATCCGCCGCATCACCTTCCACGCCCGCGCCACCACCCGGGCGGTGCGCCACGAACTGCACACCGCCCTCGAAATGCCGGGCCAGCCCCCGCGCTACGCCAGCGAGTTCGATCACCTCCTCAAACACACGCTGGCCAGCCACCCGCGCACGCTCGTCCTGGACGAAGCCCAGTGGCTCCAAAGCGACCAGTTGGAGTACGTCCGATACCTCTGGGACGACCCCTACACCCAGCTCGCCGTCATCTTCGTCGGCGGCGAAGTCTGCCACGCCGCGCTGCGCAAGGAACCGATGCTGTCCTCCCGGATCTTCATCTGGCAGCGCTTCACTCGCCTCACTGCTGACGAGGTCCTGGAGGTTATCCCGCTCTACCACCCGATCTGGGCCGACGCAGACCCCGACGACATCGCCTACGCTGACCGCCACGCAGCGCACGGCAACTTCCGCAACTGGGCTCGGCTCACTGCCCACACCCTCACAGCCCTCGAACGGACCAGTCGCGCCAACCCTGACCAGGAAACGCTCCGCTGGGCCTTTAGCAAGACTCGGGTGAAGCCTGACGCCATATCAGGAAGCTGGCTCAGGTGCTGCGTTGCACGAAGCTCCGAGTTCACCCACGCGGGGGTATCAGGCACAACCTCCCCAGGCCTACCCTCACGAAGGCCCCACAGATCCGGGCACCGGCTGCGCAGACCAGTGACACCCGGGTGCCGATCCGGTGGCGCACCGCGAGGGAGGCGCTCCTTCCAGAAACGATCCGCACCACATTTTGATGCATGAGGGAGACACGGCGTGAGGCGGGGCTGAGGTCTTTAACCATCTACCGCCCAATGCTTCACCACACAGAGCCCGAACACACCCCCTCTCTCGCTGTTGCCCGGGCCGCAGGCCCGTTGGACGGGCCACGCGAAGCGTGGCACGGCCCTGCTCGGCGCGGAGCGCCACAGGTGGCTGGAGCGCAGCGGAAGCCGCCGGCCGGGCGAAGCCCGGCCGCGCCTCGCAACGCGAGGCGCCTGCGCTGCAGTTGACGGTGCGCGCGCGGCGCGCGTGCCGCCTGGCGGGGAGGCGGAGCGAACCGCTCGCGCTCACGCGGAGCGGGAGCGGCCGCCCGCACAGCGGGCGGTTGGCTTCTTCGCGCGCAGCG
>NZ_JBMUZU010000002.1:0-371452 GCF_049542095.1 Streptomyces sp. G45
CGGCCCGGGAAGCGCTGCGGCGCGGGTTGCGGCTGCGCGTGGCGCACGCCTGGGGAGGGGCTGCCGCCAGGACGAGGAACCCGTGACCCTGCCCGAGTTCGAGTTCCGCCGGTACTGGGCGCGGCGGATCCTGCGGGGCACGGTGGACCGCCCTGGGCGAGCGCTACCCGCAACTGTCCCTGGACCCCGAGCAGATCCGCCAGGCCGCCCGTGCCCGCGCTGCTGGCGGACGGGCGGAGTCCGCCGACACGCTGGTGCTCGGCAACCAGGGCTTCGGTGGCCTCGGCGGTCTCCTGGCCGGATCGGTGGCCATGGCGGTGGTGGCGCACGCGCGCACCCCGGTGGTCCTGGTACGGGCGGGCTTCGGCGCCACCGACGAGCATGTGCCCAACGGCGACGGCGCGCCTTGGCCCCTTCAGTCCCAAGGAAGCGACCACCCTGATCGACCGTGTTACGCAACACGAGCAGCCGCAGGCACCAGCGCTGGAGCGATCCCGCTCCAAGGACGCGCTGCTGCACGTCGCCGAACTCTGCGGGCACCTCCCCCTGGCCGTCGCCCTCGCCGGTCGCCGCCTGCGCACCCGGCCGTCCTGGTCCATCGCGGACCTGGCCCGCCGTCTGGAAGCCGACCAGAGCCGACTGCGCCATCTTGCCGTCGGCGGGCGGACAGTGGAGGCCGCCTTCACGTTGTCGTACCAGTCGCTGCCCGAACCCCAGCGCAGGGCCTTTCGCCTGCTGGCCCTGCATCCCGGCACCGACTACACACCGGACTCAGCCGCGGCCCTGCTCAACACCAGCCGCACCGACGCCGAGGACCGACTGGAAGCCCTGCTCGACGAGCACCTGCTGCACAGCTACACCCATGGGCGTTACCGCCACCACGACCTGCTACGCCTGTACGCACGAGACCGCGCCCACGCCGAAGACACCCAGCAAGCGCGCTCCACGGCCCTGCTGCGGCTCGTACGGTGGTACTGCGACACCGCCGAAACCGCGCGCCGACAGCTCGAACCCTGGCAGGCGGACCAAGGACCCGCCCCGGCTCTGGCCCCGGCCGGGGCCGAGCCCGAGACCGGGCCCGCGGCAGCCCTGCGGTGGCTGCAGCGCGAGCGCGCCAACCTGACCGCCGTGACCAAGGAGGCCGCCCGCCGCGGCTGGCACGACTGCACCCAGCGCCTCGCCGCCGCAGCCCACGCCTTCCTCGCCCTGCACGCCTACGGCACGGACAGCCTCGCCGGGCTGCACCTCGGCCTGGAGGCGGCCTGTCAGGCGGGCGAGCGCCACGGCCAGGCCCAGGCCCTGCGCGACCTCGGTGCCGTATATGGCGCTCTGGGACGGCACGAGGAAGCAGCAGAGTTGCACCAGCGCGCCCTTGCCCTCTCCCAGGCCGCCGGGGACGCCCTTGGAGTGGCCAGGGCGCGCTGCGCGCTCGGCCAGACACACGCGGCGCGCGGACACCACCTGGACAGCCGCGAGCAGCACCGCCAGGCCCTCACCGTGTTCCGCGAGCATCACGACAGGCACGGCCAGGCACGCTCGCTGGCCGGACTCGCCCTGGCCGACTGGTTCACCGGCGCCACGCCTCAGCGGAGCACGGCGCAGCACCGGCGTGCGTTCGCGCTGTTCCGGGAGCTCGGGGACGTACGCGGGCTCGCCCTGGAGACCAGCAGGCTGGGCATGGCGCACTGGTTCTTCGGGGACTACCGAGCCTGCGCCGAGCAGCACCGCCGCGCGCTCACGCTGTTCGAGCAGGCCCACGACCGGCGCGGGCAGGCCCTCGCTCGCAGCGGGCTCGCCCTCGCCCAGTGGCATCTGGGACAGCCCGAGCGCTCTCTGGACACATACCGGCGCGCGCTGGCCGCCTACCAGGACACCTGCGACCAGCAGGGCCAGGCCGTGGTGCTGCAACGGCTGGGATATGTGCACTGGGCCACCGGCCACTACGACAAAGGCGAAGCCGAGCTACGCGAAGCACTCGCCTTGTGCGCAATCACGGAGAGCCGCACCACCCAGGCCTGGGCACTCACGTCGCTGGGGTATCTGTACCTGCGGCTGCGGCGGGACGATGGGGCGGCACACCTGCTGGGCCAGGGGCTCAGCCTGTCCCGGGAACTCGGCGACCGGCACTGCCAGTCCAGCGGCCTACTCGGACTCGCCCTCACCGCCCTGAACCAAGGCGACCTGTCCGGCAGCCAGCACTTCGCCCGGCAGTCACTGGACCTCGCGCGTGCCCTCGGCAATCCGCACGGACAGGCCTGGGGGCTGATCGCCACGGGGCTGACGCACCTCCACGGCCACACTCCCACGGAAGCCGCGGAAGCCGCGGAGGCCACGGACTGCTTCCGGACGGCCGCCGCCATCGCCGAGCACATCCACGAACCCCACACCACAGCCATGGCCCGCCACGGCATGGGCTGCGCCGCCGCCCTTCTCGATCACCTCGACGAGGCCGAGGCGCACTTCCGCACAGCCCTCGTCCTGCGCGGCCGGATCATGGATCGGCACGGTGAGGCCGAGACCCGCGCGGAACTCGGCGCGCTCCTGCGGCGTACGGGGAGGCCGCGGGAGGCCCGTGCCGAGGAGGAAGCAGCGTCCGCTCTGTACGCGACCATGCTCACAACAGCGCCAGCGCCACGGCCAGCACCAGCGTCGCTGCCGCTGTCGCTGTCCTCCGGCCGTCCTCGCCGCCCTCGCCGCACCCCCGGTTCCCGTTAAGGCGAGGTGGTGGGTTTCCAGGGTGTGGGAGGGGCTTTTGGTCGGCGTACTTTCCTTTCAGGAATCGTCGGCCTCAGTGGCTCGGGTCAATCGAAGGTGATGTCCAGGCTGGACGAGTAGCCGGAGTCGGCGTCGTCGCGGCTTCCGCGTCTTGGCCTCGTTCCTGCGGTACGGACATGTACGGCACGCCAGTGGTATCCGTCCTGCTCTTCTTCTTCGACGGAGAAGACCACGGAATCACCCACGCTCAGTTCGCGAAATCCGTCCGCGTCGATGCTGGAGAAGTGGGCCCATACGGGGCCTGCAAGGTGTGGGGAGGTCAGCACCCCCCAGCCCTCTTCCACGTTCCACTCGCTGACCACTCCTGAAAACACCTCACCTGAGGCTGCGCCAGGCATAATCCCCCCATTATTCATTATTGGAGTCGCGGAGGCCTTTCGAACCGCTGGTCAGGCAGTCCGTGATCGGCGACCTGGAACGTATCACCGGGGCCATCCGCGAGCAATGCGCGCTTCTGTGGGGAGTTTGGCGGTCTCCTTGCAGCCCCGGAAAGGGGTGGTGTCGGCTGGGCGAGGCGTCAGGGCCGGAAGGTGCGGCGGTAGGTGTCCGGGGGGACGCCCACGCTGCGGTGGAAGTGGCGGCGCAGCGTGGTGGCGGTTCCCATGCCGGTGGCGGCGGCGATGGTGTCCACGGTCGCGGTGGTGGTTTCCAGGAGTTCCTGGGCGTGGCGGATGCGCTGGGTGTGGAGCCATTTGAGGGGTGTGGTGCCGGTGAGGTGTTTGAAGTGGCGGGTGAGGTGGCGGGAGCTCATGCCAGCCTGGCGGGCGAGGTCTTCCACGGTGAGGGGCTGGTTCAGGCGCTCCTGTGCCCAAGGGAGGAGGTCGGCCAGGGGGTGGTTGTCCGGGGCGGGCAGGGGGGTGGAGATGAACTGGGCCTGGCCGCCGTCGCGGTGGGGCGGGGTGACCAGACGGCGGGCGATCTTGTTGGCACCGGCTGAGCCGTGGTCGCGGCGGACCAGGTGGAGGCAGAGATCCATCGCGGCGGCCTTGCCCGCGGAGGTGAGGACGTCGCCGTTGTCGACGTAGAGGACGTCCGGGTCGACGGTGACCGCCGGGTGGCGTTGGGCCAGTTCCTGTGTGTGGGCCCAGTGTGTGGTGGCGCGCTTGCCGTCGAGCAGTCCGGCCGCGCCCAGGATGAACGCGCCGGTGCACAGCGAGGCCACGCGGGCGCCAGCCGTGTGGGCGGTGCGGAGGGCGTCGACCAGGTCGGCGGGCGGTTCGCGGTCGGTGTCGGCCCAGCCGGGGACGATCACCGTGTCGGCGTGGGCGAGGCGGTCGAGCCCGTGATCGGGTTCGAGGTGGAAGCGGCCGACGCGTACCGGGCCGTTCCCGCACAGGGTGAAGTCGTACCAAGGGGCCACGAGGTGGGTCAGGTCGGTGCCGAAGACCTCGATGGCCACGGACAGTTCGTAGGGCAGCATGCCGTCGGTGACGGCCAGCGCGACTGTGGGCATGTCTGGAACTGTATGGGGCGTGTCGTTTCCGACACTCGTGTGCGGTGTTGTCGCGGGGACAGGATGCGGGGGGGCAGGTCGCAGGTCGTAGGCGACCAGCGGGCTGGCGGGCTGGCGGGCTGGCGGGGCAGCGGGCCTGTGAGTCAGGGAGTCCGGGAGTCGGTCGGCCAGCGGCGCGGCGGTGTTTCTCGTGCACAGGAGCGGAACTCATGGGATCAGGTCAGTTGGTGGCGGTGTTCGGCGCGTACGGGCACACGGGGCGGTTCGTGGTCGCCGAGTTGGTCGCGCGCGGGTTCGTTCCTGTCGCGTCCGGGCGTGACGCGCGGGCTCTGCGGGAACTGGCCGACGAGCGCGGCCTTGAGGCGCGGATCGCGTCGGCCGGTGATCCGGCCTCGCTGGACCGGGCCCTGGCGGGGGTGGCGGCGGTCGTCAACTGCGCCGGGCCCTTCGCCTCGACCGCCGGTCCGGTGATCGAGGCCGCGCTGCGGGCCGGGATTCCGTACCTCGACGTCGCCGCCGAACTCGAAGCCAATCTCGACACCTTCGCCCACTACCGCGAGCGGGCGCGGGGCCTGGGCGCGGTGGTCGTTCCCGCCATGGCCTTCTTCGGCGGCCTCGGCGATCTGCTGGTGACCGCCGCGATGGGCGAGTGGACCGCGGCCGACGAGGCCCATATCGCATACGCGCTCAGCAGTTGGCATCCCACCGCTGGCACCCGGCTCTCGGGCGCGGTCTCCCGCGAGCGGCGCGGAGGCCACCGGCTGCGCTACCTCGGCGGGCAGTGGGAGCGGCGGGCCGATGCCGCGCCCACCCTGGAGTGGGCCTTCCCGGATCCGATCGGGACCCGGCAGGTGGTCGGGGAGTTCACCATGGCGGACGTCGTCACCGTTCCCCAGCATCTGTCCATCCCCGATGTGACCGCGTACATGAGCGTCGAGGCGGTCCGTGACATCGCCGCTCCCCACACTCCGGCCCCGGCCGCCGTGGACGCCAGCGGCCGCTCGGACCAGACCTTCCTCGTCGATGTGGTGGTGCGTTCGGGCGGGGCCGAGCGCCGGGTCACTGCCAGCGGGCAGGACATCTACGCCGTTACCGCGCCCCTGGTCGTCGAGGCTCTCGACCGTGTACTGACCGGCCGTACCAAGGTCGTCGGTGTTGCCTCGGCTGGGGAGGTCTTCGACGCGGCGGACTTTCTGCGCGCGCTGGTTCCGCATATCGCAGTCGACCTGCTTCCGGGGAAGCGGATCAGCTGACGCGGTCATCGGCAAGTGGCCGAGGAGCGCGCCGGGTTCGCTGGTCTTCGCCGCGGGCAGCCGAACCGTCTGGAAGGCGGCTGCCCGTACGCCGCGCGCCTGCGCCTTGGCCTGCGCCTGCGCCTGGGAAAGCGGGGCCACGATCGGTCATGCGCCGTGCGCGCTCTCATCACCCCGGTCCCCCTGCTGCGGTGGTTGTGGGTCCAGCCAGCTTCGAGTGAGTGGCTTGAGCTGGGCGTTCGTGGGTTGGGGGCGGTGGCGGGTGCTGGTCCTGGCAGGGGCTTTCGCGGTGTTTGCCGTACGCATGACGGGTTGGCGGAGAGGGGGAGCCATGGTGTGGCTTTCGTCATAGCTGTGGTGATCTTGATGTGGTGGGGTGGGTCTTGACCATCTGGGTACGTGCGTCCCTTTCCGCTCATACGTCATGCGAGACGTGGGGGGATGGAGGTTGGGGTTGGGGGTTGTTTCGTCGTGCCCAAAAGCAGTGCGGGATAGGGGAACTTCGGGCGCATGTCCGACAGCGCGGTCGACCGCACCATGTTGAGGCGCGCCGCTGTGCTCGTCTCCGCGCTCGCAGCTGGTGCGGTCTTCGCCACCAGCGGCGTGGCGCAGGCGGCTGAGGTGGCTCCTCGCGGCGATTCCCTTCGCGCCCAGCGCGCAGCAGGTCGCCTAGGCCGCCTATCCCGGCGACGCCGAGGCCCAGGCCCAGGCCGCCATGCTGCCTGTTCTGGCCAACGACAGGGGCCGCTCCGCCGCCGTCCACACGCCTGCACCTGACACTTCTGGCACTTCTGGCACTTCGGAAAGCCCGCACCTGACTCTGTCTGAGGGGACACGTGACCCTGGAACACGTCTCTGTCGCCGTTCTGGCCTCGGAGATCATCATCATGCTGCTCGCCCGCCTCGGCACCGAAGGGCGGCACTGGCGCCACTACAAGAAGGGTGAGGCGCCGCCCCGCAAGCGGGACGACATCAGACTCGGCCCCGGCCTGGTGTACTCGATCGCCGCACTGGCGCTGATCGCCAAAGCCGTACTCAGCGGAATCGACCTGGAATGGAACATCGGCACGCTGAGCCTGCTGGGTGTCCTTGGTGTCCTGGTTCCCGGATACGCCGCCCACTCCGTCATGCTGCTCGGCACACGCGGCGACAGGAAGCCACTCAGGGGCTGGCAGGAGGCGCTGGCATACGTGCTGGCCGCGCTCGGCGGGGCCGCTGCGGTCGCGTTCGTCTGACCTCCGCTGGCCGCTCGGGCGACCAGCCACACCGACGGTGGTGGGCACCCACCCGCCGGTGCGTGCCCAGCACCGTCTTCCTTTTGGGGCCCGGGCCCTGCCCGGACTTCCACCCGCTGCACCCCAGAACCCCTGGCTCCACACAGGCCCTCACCCGGTGTCCCCGCGACCGCCACCACCGCAGCACGGGCGGGTGCGCCTCCTGTTCGACCTTGCTGACGCGTCGGCCGACCACGTGGCGGGGGGCCGGGGCGCGCCGATCGGCATGCCGCGTCGGAAAGGTGGGCGTCATGAGCGGCATACAGGGCAGGTCGGTGTGTCGGGGAGGTAGAGGGAGCGTTCTTGGGGGGTGACGTCTCGGTGGACGGCTTGGCAGATTTTGCGGATGGATTGGGCGGGGGTGGGTAGTTCGCCGTCCCACAGTTGTACGGTTCCGTAGCCGCTGGTGGCCTGGGTGTGGCCGTCGGGGCTGAGTGCCACCGCGAACATGGGGCCCTTCTGGCCGGTGAGGGTGCGGCGGGCCTTGCCGGTGGCGGTGTCCCACAGGCGCATGACTCCCGTGTCGTCGCTGGTGGCCAGGGTGCGGCCGTCTCTGCTCCATGCCATGGCGTGGACGGAGTCCGTGGGGCCGGTGAGGGTGTGGCGGGGCTTTCCGGTGGCGGTGTCCCACAGCCGTACTGTCTCCGCCTGGTCGCGTTTGACGCTTTCGGCGGCGAGGGTGCGGCCGTCGGGGCTGAGGACCGCCGCGGACACGGGTCCGATGTCGCGGGTGCGTCGGGCTCGGCCCGTCGCGGTGTCCCAGAGTTTCACGGTCCCCGCGTCGGAGACGGCTGTCAGGGTGGTCCCGTCCGGGCTGAACGCCATCGTGTACGTGGGCTCGCCGGGGAAGGGCAGGGTGCGCCGGAGCGTCCCGTCGGCCGTGTTCCACAGTCTCACCGCGGTCCGGTCGGCGGTGGCGAGGAGGTTCTTGGCGGGGCTGAACACTACTGCGGACACGTATCCGTCGTGGCCGGTGAGGGTGCGGCGTGTTCTGCCGGTCGCGGTGTCCCACAGGTGCACGGTGTCGGCGTCGCCGGCGGCGAGTGTGTCTCCGTCCGGGCTGAAGGCCATTCCTCCGACCATGGCGTCGCCGGGTGCGCGCAGGGTGCGCCGGAGCTTTCCGCGGGGCACGTCCCACAGGCGTACGGCGTCCCGGTCAGCGGCGGCCAGGGTGCTTCCGTCGGGGCTGAAGGCCACGTCGGGCACCTCTCCCGTGTGACCGGCGAGGACACGGCGAGGCTGGCCCGCCGCGACGTCCCACGCCCGCACGGTCCCGGTGTCGGCGATGGTGGTCAGGGTGTTCGTGTCCGGGCTGAACGCCATCGTGAGCGGGGCGTCATCGGAGGCGGGCAGGGTGTCTCGGAGCCTGCCGTTGGAGACGTCCCACAGGCGCACCCTCTTCTCGTCGGCGGTGGCCAGGGTGTTGCCGTCGGAGCTGAACGCCACCGCGGACACCGCCCTGATGTGACCGGTGGGGATGCGCCGGGTCCTGCCGGTGGTGGCGTCCCGCAGGTGTACCACTCCGTCGATGTCGGCGGTGACCAGGGTGCGCCCGTCCCGGCTGAACTCCGCTACGGAGAACGAGCTCTCGAAGCCGGTGAGGGTGCTGCTGTCCGCCTTCCCACTGGCCACGTCCCACCGTTGGAGCACCGCCTCGCCGTCTCCGGCACCGGCACCGTCGTCACCATTGTCGGCGGCGCTGACGGTGCTCAGGGTGCGGCCGTCGGGGCTGAACACCACCGCGGACATGGTCGTGACGTGGCGGGTGAGGGTGCGGCGGAGCCTGCCGGTGGCGGTGTCCCACAGCTCCATCCGGCCTCCGTCCTCACCCACGGCGAGCGTGTGCCCGTCCGGGCTGAACACCACCGCGGCCGCGGCGTTGGTGGACTCGATGGAGCTGGGAAGGATGTGACGGACCTTGCCGGTCGCGGTGTCCCACAGGCGGACCTCGAAGATGTCGGCGGTGGCCAGGGTGCGCCCGTCCTCGCTGAACGCCATGGCGAGCGCGGGGACTTCGGCGCCGGTGAGGGCGCGGCGGGGGGTGCCGGTCGCGGTGTCCCACAGGCGCACCGCCTTGTTGTCGGCGGTGGCCAGGGTGCGGCCGTCCCTGCTGAAGGCCGCCACGCGTACGGGGCGGGCGTAGCCGGGCAGGCGGTACCGGCGGGCGAGGTCCGCGGCGGCGTACAGGCTGGTCGTGGCTTCGCTGGTGGGGGCGGTGCGGTAGGCGTGGACGGCCAGCAGGGAGGCCAGGTCGGGGTCGGTGGCCAGCAGCGCGGAGGACTGCGCGGCGAGCTGCCGGGACACGGCGGTCTGCTGGGCGGC
This sequence comes from Streptomyces sp. G45, assembly GCF_049542095.1. Classification (NCBI taxonomy): domain Bacteria; kingdom Bacillati; phylum Actinomycetota; class Actinomycetes; order Kitasatosporales; family Streptomycetaceae; genus Streptomyces; species Streptomyces sp. G45. Next base: position 9,078 of record NZ_JBMUZU010000002.1, read on the forward strand.
CACCGCGCGTGCGCGCTGCTGGTCGCTGGCGCGGCTCTGCTGCCAGGCGAGGACGCCCGCGGTCAGGGCGAGGACGAGCAGCGCGGACACGGCGATGGAGAACCGGCGCAGCCGCCGGGTGGTGCGGGCGGCGGTGTGGCGTTCCTGTTCGCGGGCGGTGACGCTGGCGTGCAGGAAGGCCTGTTCCAGGTCCGTGAGGGGGCCGTGGGGGTGGGGGAAGTGTTCTTCGGCGGTGGCCAGGCGGGTTCCTCGGTACAGTGCGCCCGGGTCGTGGTCGAGTTCGGCCCATGCCGTGGCGGCGTCCGTCAGGCGGCGGTGGGCGCGCAGGCGTTCGCGGTCCTCCTCGATCCAGCCGTGCAGCCGGGGCCAGGCGGTGATCAGCGCTTCGTGGGCCAGGTCGACGGTGCTGTCCTCCAGGGTGATCAGGCGGGCGCGGGACAGCAGGTCGAGCACCGTGCGGGTGTCGGCGTGCCGGTCTTCCTCCAGTTCGCTGACGTCGATGGGGCGGCGGGTGTCCGGGGTGCCCTCGCCGGGGGTGATCAGGCGCAGCAGGATGCGCCGGGCCGTCTCGGTCTGGGCGGGCGCCAGTCGGGTGTAGCAGTCTTCGGCGGTCTGGGCGATGGCGCCGTGCAGGCCGCCCGTGGCCTCGTACGCCTGCGTGGTCAGCGCCCGGCCGCGGCGTCGGCGCCAGGTCTCCAGCAGCACGTGGGACAGCAGGGGCAGTGCCCCCGGCTCCTCCCCCACTTCCTCGATGAGACGCGCGGTCAGCGCGCGTTCGACGATCAGGCCTTCGGCCGCGGCCGGTTTGACGATGACCTCTCTCAGTTCGGCCGGTGTCATGCGTCCGACCGGCAGGCTCGCCTCCCGGATGACCGTGTCCAGGCCGGGCTGTTCCAGGCAGCGGGCGTAGAAGTCGGCCCGTACCCCCAGTACGACGCGCAGTCGGTGCTCGGGGTGTCGGGCGGCCAGCAGGCGGGTGAGGAAGGCGGTCCGCTCGGCGGGGTCCTGGCAGAGGGTGAAGACCTCCTCGAACTGGTCCACCACCAGCCAGGTCTCTCCGTGCCCGGCCGCGGGCTCCAGGGTCTTGGCGTGGGTGCGCAGGGGGTGTGCGCCGGGGGTGAGGACGCGGATCGCCGCCGGGCGCGGCCCGTCGTCCTCGGTGGTGCGCAGGCGCGGGATGAGTCCGGCTCGCAGGAGGGAGGACTTGCCGCTGCCGGACGGGCCGAAGACCACCGTGACCGGGTGCTGTCGGGTGAGCCGTGACAGGTGGCCGGTCAGCTGGTCCCGGCCGAAGAACAGCGGCGCGTCGGCCGTCTCGAACCGGGCGAGGCCGCGGTAGGGCGCCTTGGCGGTGTCCTCGTCGGCGGCGGTGGTTTCGCTCTGCTCGCGGAGGGCCGTGTGCCAGCGCCGGTGCCAGTCCCGCTCGTCGCCTCCGCAGGCCGTGGCGTAGGCGAGCGTGAGGTCCAGGGAGGGGAGTTTGTCCCCCGCGGCGGCCTGGGACAGCGCGGTGATCGAGTATCCGGTGCGCTCGGCCAGTACCCGGTAGGTGATCCCCCGGCCTCGTCGCGCAGTTTGCGCAACTCCACCGCGAACCGCGCCACCGGCCCCGCCGCCGGGTCGACCGGCTTCTCCCTGCGCCCCATCCTGATTCCCCCGACATCCGGATGATCTTTCCGGGTCACGCTACGGATCCGGTACAAGCCGGACAAGCCACCCGTTGGCCATCCCTGGTTCCTCCGCCCGGCCGGAACCCGATTGTTCACCCCCACCGACCTGGGCTGATGAAAAACGCCCCGGCGAGGTGAAATCGGTGCCGGACCGCCTCAGGCGCTCCGGCCCTCCCCTCGGGGTGCACAAACGGGGGTGTGCCCGGCCGGGCTGCGGCCTCTCCGGGCACCGGCACCACACACATGGCGGAGGGCGGGCGCCCGGCGCGCCTCGGGTACGAGGCCGGACGCGGGACCACCGGCACGAGGGTCTGTCTTCTGACCGCTGACACCAAGGAGTTCCACTTTGCGAAGCACACAGTTCGGCCGCGGCGCGGTCATGGCGCTGGCGGCCACCACGCTGGCGGCCAGCGGCGTCCTCGCCGCGTCCGCCTCGGCCCCGGCGCAGCCCACCGCGCAGCGCGGCAGCGCCGCCGCGGCCCCGTCAGACTGTCCGTACGGCTACTTCTGCGGGTACAAGGACGCCAACTTCAAGCGCCTGGCGTTCCGGTACAAGGACTGCTACATGCAGGAGATCCCCGACGGGCTCAACAGCGGCGGCTCCTGGTACAACAACCAGACCAGGGGAACCAAGGCGAAGATGTACAACAAGAACAAGCAGCTCATCTACACCACGCCCGGAGCCCCTTCGTCCGACTCCCACGGTGACTGGGGTCCCGTGTGGTACGTCGACGCCTGCTGACGGACCACCTGGCGGGCCCGCGCTGAGCTACGGCGCAGCGCGGGCCCGGCGCCGCGAGGCCTGTGCTCGAAGGCTCCGTGCGGGTCTTCCCTCGACACACCGACACCAAGGAGTCCCGTCATGTACCACACGGCGTTCGGCCGTGGCGCGGTCATGGCGCTGGCGGCCACTGCGGTGGCCGTCGGCGGCGTCCTCGCCACGTCCGCCTCGGTTCCGGCGCGGACCGCCCCGCAACGCGGTGCCGCCGCCCCGGCGGACTGCCCGTACGGTGCCCTCTGCCTGTACAAGAGGCCCGACTACAAGGACCTGCTGGCCACGTTCACCGACTGCTCCCTGCGGGAGGTCCCCGACGTCGTCAACCGGGGCTCTTGGTACAACAACATGTCCCGGGGAACCAGGACGAAGCTGTACGACAGGAACAAGCAGCTCATCTACACCACGCCCGGAGCCCCCTACGGTTCGCCGCTCGGCGGCGGGAGCCCTGTGCGGTACATCGCCCCCTGCTGACGGGCCACCCGACGGCCACGGCGGACACGGCGGGTTCGGCGGTAGCGTGGCCCTACATGTTCGATTTCAGTACGTCGACCTCGCAGCCCGGTGCGAACGCGTCGAAGCCGTGGTCGATGAGCCAGCGGACGCCCAGCAGGCTGCGCGCGGACCACCATGCTCGGATCACGTCGACGTCGGCGTCGGTGCCGTAGCCGGTGAGGACGTCGTCGAGGTGCTCCTGGTGGCCGAGGGTGAGGGTGGCGACGTCGAACAGGGCATCGCCCCGGCCCGCTTCGGACCAGTCGAGGATGCCGGTGACCCGGTCGCCGTCGACGAAGACGTGCTCGGCTTGCAGGTCGCCGTGCGTGAACGCCGGAGTCCACGGGCGGAGCGCGGCCTCGGCGACCTGGCGGTTGCGGGTGACCAGGTCGGCGGGCAGGAGGCCGTTCGCCACGAGCGCCTCGCACTCGCCGTCGAGTTCCGCCGCCAGTTCCTCGGGGTCGCGGCGGCGTCGGCCGGGCCAGGGCGGCAGCGGCGCCTCGTGCAGCTCCCGGAGGGCGGCTCCGGCCGCGGCCCACGCCCGCGGGGACGCGGTCGACGGCTCGCCGAGGCGGCCGAGCGCCGTCCCCGGCAGCGCGGCGAGCGCGAGCACCGGCGGCTTGCGCCACAGGACCCGCGGGGCCGGGACCGGCGCCAGGGCCATCGCCTCGACCTCGACGTCGACGCGCGTCTGATCGGCGTCCACCTTCAGGAACACGTCGCCGACGCGCAGGGTGGCGCGCTCGGAGTGGGCGACGACGACATTGACCTCGTCCATGGGCGCCCAGTATCCCGGGGGTGATCGCCGATGTCGCCCCGTTTATGGCGTACGGGCGGGGCGTCAGCGCGGGGTGGTCGTCTTGATCCAGTCGTCGACCGGGGTGACGTTCGCCCACTGGGGGAAGAGGCGGTCGACCAGGGCGCGGTGGAGTTCGGGGTCGGGGTCCAGGCAGGCGTCGGGGAGGACCGTGAGGGCGAAGTCCAGGTCGTTGGCCTGGCACACCGTGGACAGGACGACGGCGCTGGTGGCGATGCCGGTCAGGACGAGGTGGTCGATGCCGCGGGCCCGCAGGACCACGTCCAGGTCGCTGCCCGAGAACGCGCTCGCCCGTCGTTTGGTGACCACCACGTCGCCCGGCCGGGGCGCGACCTCGGGGTGGATCTCGGTGCCCGGGGCGCCCTCGACGTAGAGGCCCGCCTGTGCGATGGCGGCCAAGGGCTTGTTGTGGGTGCCGACTTCGGGGAATCCGGGGCGCAGCGCGATGACGACGTAGATCACGGGGATGTCCGCCGCTCGGGCCGCGTCGATCGCCTTGCGTACGCGGGACAGGTATCCGGAGCCGTCGTCGACGGCGTCCACGATGGCCTGTTGTACGTCCATCACGAGGAGGGCGCTGTTCATGTGGTCTCCAGGCCGGTTCCGGGCGGGTTCCAGGGCGAGTTCGCGGGCGATTTCGCGGGCGGGTTCTGGTGTTCGGATCCTATGCGGTGGGGCGGAGGGGGCGCGCCTGGGTGGGGCCGTCCTCGCGGTCGGTGCGGGTGGCCTCTTCGTGGTCCTGGGCCAGGCGGCGCAGCGTGGCGAGGACGGGTTCCAGGAGCACGGTCTGGATCACGGCGTGTTCGGCGGCGGTCAGGGCCGGTGCGGGGGGCGCCTCGCGGTCAAGGTCGATGCGGGCCAGGTCGATGCGGGCCGTGGCGTGGGCGAGCCTGGCGTAGGGCAGCAGCTCCTGGGCGGTCCAGGTGGCGCCCAGGGTGTTCAGGACCTGCTGCGCGGTGGCCAGGGAGCGCAGGTGCGGGCTGTCCGGCGGGGTCGTCCAGCCCGCGGCGTCGCACAGCGCGCGGGCCTCGGTGAGGTACGTGTCCTCCGGTGGCGGGTGTGCGGCCACGGCGGGCGGCACCGTGGAGCGGGCCGCCGCCGCGGCCGAGGGGGTGGTGCCCCTTTCGTCGATGGCGCTGAGCACGTCGGCGGCCTCGGCCACGGAGAGCCCGCCGAGGCAGATCAGTGCGCGCGCCAGGCGCAGGCGCCTCAGGGTGTGTTCGCCGTATTCGGCCTGGGTGGGCGCGGTGCGGTCTCCGGCGGGGAGCAGGCCCTCCCGGATGTAGTACTTGATCGTTGCTACGGGCACTCCGCTGCGTCGGCTCAGTTCGGCCATCCTCACGCGGGCTGCGCCTCCGGTCGGGAACGAGCGGATGGGTCTCGGTCGGGGGGATCGTGAGCGGGTGGATCGTGAGCGGGTGGATTGTGAAGCAGGTGGATCGTGAGCAGGTGGTTGGGGTGGATGCTGTCAGGGGGTGGGGTAAGGGGGCATCTTTCAGGTTGCGGTGTTTTCGGGGGCGCTTTCGGGGATCGGGGCCGCTTTCGGCGAGAGGGAAGGGCAGGAAGGCACGGCGGAAGATGAGGGGGCCCGGGGAGGTGTTCCATCCTCTTTCTCATGATGGGTGCCATGAACGAATCGGTGGGAATATCCGGCTGCCGGGTGTGTGGGAGCGACGTACGCACGTTCATTGACTTCGGGCGGCAGCCCGTGTCGAACGCCTTCGTCGATCCGGCGGACACGGCGGGTGAGGTGTTCTACGACCTCGCGATGGGGCTGTGTTCCGCGTGCTCGATGGTTCAGCAGTTGCACGAGGTGCCGCGGGGCGTCATGTTCCACTCCGGGTATCCGTACCGGTCCTCGGAGTCGCGGTTCGTGCGGGAGCACTTCGAGCGGACCGCGGTGGGGCTCGTGGAGGGGGAACTGGGCCGTCGTGACCCGTTCGTCGTGGAGATCGGCTGCAACGACGGGGTGATGCTGGAGACGCTGCGCAGGAGGGGCGTACGGCACTTGGGCGTCGATCCGTCGGCGGGCGCGGCCGAGGTCGCGCGGCGGCGCGGCATCGACGTGCGCGTGGCGTTCTTCGACGAGGCGTCCGCGGCGGCCATCCGCGACGAGGAGGGGCCCGCCGACCTGATCTTCTCCGCCAACACGATCAGCCATCTCGCGTACTTCGACTCGGTGCTGAAGGGCGTCGACGCGCTGCTCGCTCCCGACGGGGCGTTCGTCTTCGAGGACCGCTACCTGGGGGACATCGTCGAGCGCACCGCGTTCGACCAGATCTACGACGAGCACTACTACCTGCTCACCGCGCGCTCGGTGCGGGCGGCCGCGGTGCGCTTCGGGTTCGAGCTGGTGGACGTGGAGCGCCTGCCGGTGCACGGCGGTTCGCTGCGCTACACCCTGGCCCGGCCCGGCAGCCGGGCAGTGCGCCCGTCCGTCGGGGAGCTGCTGGCCCGCGAGGAGGCGCAGGGCCTGGGGGACATCGCGACGCTGCGGCGGTTCGCCGACGACACCGAGCGGATCTGTACGGACCTGGTGGCGCTGCTGCGGGAGCTGCGCGCGCAGGGGTGCACCGTCGCGGGGTACGGGGCGACGTCGAAGAGCGCCACCGTCCTCAACTACTGCGGCATCGGGCCGGAGTCGGTCGCGTACATCTGCGACTCGACGCGGGTGAAGCAGCACTTGGTGACGCCCGGTTCGCACATTCCGGTGCGGCCGCCCGAGGTGTTCGCCGCCCCGTATCCGCAGTACGCGGTGCTCTTCGCCTGGAACCACGCGGAGGAGATCATGGCGAAGGAGCGGCGGTTCAGCGAGCAGGGCGGCCGGTGGATCCTGTACGTGCCGGACGTCCACGTCGTGTAGGGGGCGGGGGCGTCCGTACGGCAGTCGGCGGGGAGCGGGCCTGGGGTCTCGGCCTGCTCCCCGCCGTGTGTGCGGGCGGGCGTGGGGTGGGGTGGGGGTCAGGTGTGGGCGGGGGTGTTCTGGTAGGCGGCCAGGTGCCAGGTCCCCTGGTCCTTGACGACGGTCCAGGTGGCGCGGATGGCCCGCTCGGGGGCCACCTCGCTCTCGCCGGGGGCGAGGACGCCGCCGCGGGTGATGAGCAGCGCGCAGCTGTCGCTGAGGAACGTGAGGTGGAGGGGGTCGCCGGTCACGCGGGTGCCCTTGAAGGGGCCCGCGAACGACTCGGCCATGAAGGCGCGGATGTCGTCCTGTCCCTTCTTGAACACGCCGGGCAGGATCATCGTTCCGTCCGGGGTGAACACCTGGGCGAAGGCCGCGTCGTCGTGGTCCGCCCAGGCGGCGACGATCCGTCCGGGTACGGCCGCCACCGCCGCCTTGTCCGCGTCGGACGGGCCCGTGGTCGTCGGTGCCATGTCTGCTCCCCTTTTCATGGTCGGATGGTTCGCTTGGTGATTTCTGTGTGTGGTGTCTTCCGGGTTTTGTCTTTCGAGCGTCGCAATGGCTTTGGCTTTCGCGCATCTTCTGAATTGCGGTGAATCCTCCGCATTCTGGGAGATGCGGGGCCGTCGAGCCGCTGGCGACGATGGGGAAATCACCGATGGCACGCCCTCGGCAGAGGGAGGAGAGCGTCTTCATGAAGGCTCTGGTTCTGGCCGGGGGTCGGGTTCCCGATTGCGCCCCCTGAGCAGCTTTATGCCGAAGCAGTTGATTCCCGTCGCGAACAGGCCGGTGCTCGCTTACGTTCTGGAGAACGTGCGGGACCTGGGGGTCACCGATATCGGGATGGTGGTGGGCGACTGGGAGCGGGAGATCCGGCGGGTCGTCGGCGACGGGTCGCGGTTCGGGGCCGCCGTCACGTATCTGCGGCAGGACCGGCCGCGCGGGCTCGCGCACTGCGTGCGGCTTGCGCGGCCCTTTCTGGGGGACGACGACTTCGCGATGTTCCTGGGGGACAATCTGCTGCCGGACGGTGTCGCGGGCATCGCGGACCGGTTCCGGCGGGAGCGGCCCGCCGCCCATGTCGTCGTGCGGAAGGTCGACGATCCGCGGGACTTCGGCGTGGTGGAGGTCGACGCGGCGGGCCGGGTGCGGCGGCTTGTGGAGAAGCCGCGGCGGCCCGCGAGCGATCTCGCCCTGGTGGGGGCCTACTTCTTCACGTCCGCCGTGCACCGGGCAGTGGCCGCCATCGGGCCGAGCGCGCGGGGCGAGCTGGAGATCACCGACGCGGTGCAGTGGCTGCTGAGCCGGGGGGCGGACGTCGGCTGGAGCGAGTACCGCGGGTACTGGAGGGACACCGGCCGCGCCGAGGACCTCCTGGACGCCAACCGGCACCTCCTGGACGGGCTGCGCGACACCCCGGGCGGTGGCGCGGCGGGCGGCGTCGACGAGGTGAGCGTGGTGCGCGGGCCGGTGCGGGTGGGTCCGGGGGCCCGCGTGGTGCGCTCCCGCGTCGAGGGGCCGGTGGTCATCGGGCCCGGCGCCCGGGTCGAGGACAGCTTCGTCGGCCCGTACACGGCCGTGGGGGCGCGCTCCCGGCTGCGTACGGTCGACGTGGCCGACGCGATCATCGTGGACGGCACGCTGCTCCAGGGGCCGTCGTGGGCGCGGGGCGCGCTGTTCGGTCCCGCGGCCGTGCTGCCCGGGGCCCGGCCGTCGGCCGGGGCGGTGCCGGTGGCCGCGGGGGGTGAGGAGCGGGCATGAGGCTGTTGGTGACGGGCGGGGCCGGGTTCATCGGGTCGCACTATGTGCGGACGCTGCTGGGGCGGGGCTACGCGGGGTGGGAGGACTCCCGGGTCACGGTGCTCGACGCGCTGACGTACGCCGGGAACCGGGGCAACATCCCGGCGGCGCATCCGCGCCTTGAGTTCGTGGAGGGGGACGTCTGCGACCGGGCGCTGCTGCGGGAGCTGCTGCCGGGGCACGACGCGGTGGTGCACTTCGCCGCCGAGTCGCACGTCGACCGGTCGCTGGACTCGGCCGACCCGTTCGTGCGCACCAATGTGGGGGGCACGCAGACGCTGCTGAGCAGCTGTCTGGAGGCGGGTGTGGAGCGGGTGGTGCACGTGTCGACGGACGAGGTGTACGGGTCGATCGCCGAGGGGTCGTGGACGGAGGAGTCGCCGCTGCTGCCGAACTCCCCGTACGCGGCGTCGAAGGCGGCATCGGACCTGATGGCGCGGGCCTACCACCGGTCGTTCGGCCTGGATGTGCGGGTCACGCGGTGCACGAACAACTACGGGCCCTTCCAGCATCCGGAGAAGCTCATCCCGCTGTTCATCACGAACCTGCTGGAGGGCCTGGATCTGCCGCTGTACGGCGACGGGCACCACGTGCGGGACTGGCTGCACGTCGACGACCACTGCCGGGCGATCCAGCTGGTCCTGGACCGGGGGCGGCCGGGGCGGGTGTACAACGTGGGCGGCGGCAGCGAGCAGTCGAACCTGGCGGTCACCGAGGAGTTGCTGCGGCTGTGCGGCGGTGACCGGTCGCTGGTGCGTCATGTGGCCGACCGGGCGGGGCACGACCGGCGCTACTCCCTGGACGACTCGCGGATCCGCGAGGAGCTGGGGTACGCGCCGCGCGTGGGCTTCGCCGCCGGTCTGGCCGAGACGGTGGCCTGGTACCACGGGCACGCCGAGTGGTGGAAGGAGGTCAAGTACCGGGCGCGGTGAGGGGCTGGGAACGCCGGTGGGGGTGGCGGACAGAGGACCTGTCCGCCACCCCCACCGGCGTTCCCGTCAGCGTTGACTGACGGGGCGTCACAGTGCTTACAGGTAAAGGGTGTTGGGTTCGAGGCCGCACAGGACGCGGCCGTAGAGTTCGGCGTTGGTGTCGGGGTGCATCAGGGCGTGCAGGGTGACGGCCTGGACGTCGCGCTGGAAGCGCTGGATGGGGACGTCCAGGCGGATGGAGGAGGCGCCGCTCGCGGTGTTGAGGAGGTCGACGGCCTCCTTGGCGAGGCGGCAGACCTCGCCCATGTCGGCGCGGGCCCTGACCCGCTCCGGCAGCGTCCACTCGGTCCCCTCGGCGGCCTTGGTGTCGACCTGCGTGGTGAGGCGGTGGGCGTGGAACTCGGCCTGGTCGACGCGCAGGGCGGCGGCCGCGACCTGGTGGTGCGTCAGGGGGGCCTCGCTCTGGCGCTCGTACGCCGTGTACGTGATCTTGCGTTCGGGCAGTCGGGCGAGGAACGCGTCCAGGGCGCCCTTGGCCATGCCGAGGACGGGGCCCACCGAGGAGGCGGCGGCGACGGGCAGCAGCGGGGCCCGGTAGAGGGCCTGGCCCGCGTTGGCCTCGGAGGCGGACTGGCCGGTGAGGACCGCGCCGAGCGGCAGGACGCGGTGCTGGGGGATGTAGAGGTGCTCGGCGATGGTGCTGACGCTGCCGGTGCCCTTGAGGCCCGCGGTGTGCCAGTCGTCGACGACGGTGAGGTCCGCCATGGGCACCAGGGCCATGACCGGCATGGGGTCACCGCCGCCTCCGGCGAGGACGGCGACGACGATCTGCCAGTGGGCGTGCAGGGCGCCGGTGATGAAGTTCCAGCGGCCGTCGACGACGATGCCGCCGTCGGCGGGGGCGGCGGTCGCGGTGGGGCTGAGGGTGCCGCAGACCCGTACGTCGGGGGTGGCGAAGACCTCCGCCTGGGCGGGGTCGGGGAACAGTCCGGCCATCCAGGTGGGGATCCAGTAGACGGCGGCGGTCCAGGCGGTGGAGCCGTCGGCGCGGCCGAGTTCCGTCGCCACGTCGCACAGGGTGCGGGTGTCGCTCTGGAGGCCGCCGTACTGGGCGGGGGCGCGCATGCGGAAGACCCCGGCGTCGGCGAGGGCCTGGACGGTGTCGTCGTGGATGCGGCGGTTCTCCTCGGACCAGTCGGCGTGCTCGCGCACCGTGGTGGCCAACGCCGAGGCCTTGCTCACTAGTTGTTCCCGTGTGGGAGTCCCTGTCGTCGTCTCAGCCGTCAGCACCGTGTCCTCTTTCTCGCGTGAAGAGATCCGGATGAACCGCTTCGAGCGTGGCACCGGGGCCCGCGCGGGCGCATCTTCAGGATTGCGTCCTGACCGCGTCCCGCCCGGGCCCCCGGGGTGGCCTGGCGCGCGGCGGGGTCAGCGGGGCTCCGCCGACGCGGCGACGGTGTCGGTGTCCGGCGCGTCGGGGGTGCCGGGGCCCTCGTCGGACTGCTCCCCGCCCTGGCCGCTGGGGCGTACGTGGCGCAGCACGGCGACGGACAGCGCGGCGAAGGCGACCATGGCGACGGCGGCCGTGACGGCGACGACGTGCAGCCCGCTGGTGAAGGCGTCGCGGGCGACGGACAGCAGGTCGTCACCGGTGGCGGCGGGCAGCGAGGCCGCGGTGTCGGACGCGGCGGAGATGCTGTCGCGGGCGCTGTCGGCGGCGTCGGCGGGGACGCTGTCGGGGACGTCGGCGTCGTACTGGTGGTGGTAGACGGCCGCGCCGACGCTGCCGAGGACGGCGATGCCCATGGCGATGCCGAACTCGCCGTTGGTCTCGGACATGGCCGCCGCCGAACCGGCCTTCTCGGGCGGGGCGGAGCCGACGACGAGTTCGGTGCTGAGGACGCCCATGGGGCTGGTGCCCGCGAAGGCGACGGCGTAGCCGATGACCACCAGGGCGATGCCGCCGGAGGAGTCGGCCTGGGTGAGCAGCAGCAGCCCGCCGGTGGTGACGAGCAGGCCGAGGGCGATGGCGTAGGCGGGGCGGATGCGGCGCGCCAGGTTGGGGGCGGCCATGTTGCCGACGATGGCCAGCGCGAAGGACGGCACCAGCCACAGGCCCGCCTCCAGCGGCGACAGGCCCGCCACCTGCTGGAGGTGCAGGGAGACGAGCAGGGTGACGCCGCCCATGGTGGCCGAGCACAGCAGGGCCACGCCGAGGGCGGAGCTGAGCGTGCGGTTGCGGAACAGGCCGAGGTCGAGCAGGGGGCTGGTGAGGGTGCGCTGGCGCAGGGCGAACACGACGCCGACGGCGGCACCGGCGACGAGGATCAGCAGGGTGGTGGTGTCGAAGCCGTCGGCGGCGAGCTTCTTGGCGGCGTAGATGACCGGCAGGATCGTGGCGAGCCACAGCAGGACGCTCGGCAGGTCGGTCTTGCCCGCCTCGGGGGCGCGGTACTCGGGCAGCAGCAGGGGGCCGAGGATCAGCAGCAGCACCATGACGGGCACGCCCAGCAGGAACACCGAGCCCCACCAGAAGTGGTCGAGGAGCGCGCCGCCCGCGACGGGGCCGAGGGCCATGCCGCCCATGAAGCAGCTCATCCACACGCCGATGGCCGTGCCGCGCTGCTTGGGGTCCTGGAACATGTTGCCGATCAGCGCCAGCAGCGACGGCATCAGCGTGGCGCCGGAGATGCCGAGGACGGCGCGGGCGGCGATGAGGGTGCCGGGGCTGTCGGCGTAGGCGGCGAGCGCGGAGGCCGCGCCGAAGGCGGCGGCGCCGCACAGCAGCAGCTTGCGGCGGCCGATGCGGTCGCCGAGGTTGCCCCAGGTGATCAGGAACCCGGCGATCATGAAGCCGTAGATGTCCATGATCCACAGCTGTTGGGTGGCGCTGGCGCCGAGGTCCGCGCTGAGGTGCGGCAGGGCCAGGTTGAGCACGCTGACGTCCAGGGACAGCAGGAGTGTGGGCAGGGCCAGCACGGCCAGGCCGATCCACTCCCGCCGTCCCGCCCTGGCGGGCGCCTCGCTGGTCGTGCTCGTATCCGTCGCGTCCATCGCTGAGCCTTCCGTTTTCTGCGTTGGGGGGTGGGCGGTGGCCCGGGGTGGCGCCGGTTGGCCGGAGTGCGGGCGGCGGCCACCGGGGCGGGGATGTCGGGGGCCTTGGGGATGTCGGGGGCCTTGGGGATGTCGGGGGTGGCGCCGGTCGGTCGGGGCGCCGGGGCTGTCGTGGGGGGGCGCCGTGGTCGGGGGTGGCATCGGGCGGCCCGCGGGGGAGTGTGCGACTGCCCGATGCCCCTTCCACCCTGCCCAGCGGCACTTTCGGACCGCTGTCGGACGGCATTCGCCCCGGCTTCGGGGGGCCGCGCGATACCGTGGCCCATGCGTTTCGGTGTGTTGGGTCCCCTGTCGGTACTGACCACGGACCGCCGCGAGGTCCGCGTTCCCGAGCAGAAGATCCGCCTCCTGCTGGCCGATCTCCTGGCGCACGGCGGACGGCCGGTCTCCACCGACCGCCTGGTGCAGGACCTGTGGGGCGACGCGCCGCCGGTCAACCCGGTGGGCGCACTCCAGATCAAGGTCTCCCGGCTGCGGCGCGTCCTGGAGGACGCCGAGCCCGGCGGCCGGGACCTGGTGGTGTCCCTCGCCACCGGCTACGCCCTGAGGACGCCGCCCGACGCGGTGGACGCCGAGCGGTTCGAGGCCCTTGTCCAGCGGGCGGGCGACGCCCCCGAGCCGCGGCGCCGGGCGGCGCTGCTGTGCGAGGCGCTAGGGCTGTGGCGCGGGGCGGCGTTCGCGGACTTCGACGACCAGGCGTTCCTCCAGCCCGCGATCACGCGCCTGGAGGAGCGGCGGCTCTCGGCCTACGAGGACCGGGCCGAGGCCCGCCTGGCGCTGGCCGAGCACCAGGCGCTGACCGGGGAACTCGGGGAACTGGTGGGCCGGTATCCGCTGCGGGAGCGGCTGCGGGCCTCGTACATGCTCGCGCTGTACCGCTCGGGGCGGCAGGCCGAGGCACTGGCCGCCTACGAGGAGCTGCGGCGGCTGCTCGTCGAGGAGATGGGGCTCGACCCGGGCGCCGAACTCGTCGCCCTGCACGGGGCGATCCTGCGGCAGGACCCGGCCCTCCGGCTCGCGCCGGGTCCGGGCGCCGCGCCCGCGACGACCCCGGCGGCGGCCCCGACGACCACCCCGGGGACAACCTGCCCGCCCCGCTCAGCGCGCTGATCGGGCGCGACGAGGCCCTCGCCGAGGTACGGGCCCTGCTGGAGACCCGGCGCCTGGTGACCCTCACCGGGCCCGGCGGCGTCGGCAAGACCCGCCTCGCGCTGGAGACGGCGCGGCGGTGCCGGGACGCCTGCGGGGGTGAGGGGGCCCACGACACTGGCGGTGCTGGTGACGCTCCCGGCGGCTTCGGCGGCTTCGTTGACGGGGTGTGGCTCGTGGAGCTGGCCCCGCTGGCGCCGCCCGGTGTCCCGGTGACGGCAGAGTCGGTGGCGCAGGCCGTGATGGCGGTGCTCGGGGTGCGCGAGGCGGCCGCCGCCGAGCGCGGGCCGGGCCCGGGGCGCGCGAGCCTGGCCGGGCAGCTCGCGGACTACCTGCTGACGAAGCGGATGCTGCTGGTCCTCGACAACTGCGAGCATCTGATCGAGGCCACCGCCGAGTTGGCCGGGGCGCTGCTGCGGGCGGCGCCCGGCCTGCGGATCCTGGCGACGAGCCGGGAGCCGCTTCAGGTGGAGGGCGAGGCGAGGTGGCCGGTGCCGCCCCTTGACCTGCCCGACCCGGTGGACGACGCCCGCCCGGAGGCGCTGCGGTGCTCCAGCGCCGTACGGCTCTTCGTGGCGCGTGTCGGCGACAGCCTGCCCGGCTTCGCGCTGTCCGTGGACAACGCCCCGGCGGTGTCCACGGTCTGCCGCAGGCTCGACGGCCTTCCGCTGGCCCTGGAGCTGGCCGCGACGCGGGTGCGGGCGCTGGGCGTGCGGGGGCTGCTCACGCGGCTCGACGACCGCTTCCGCGTCCTCGCCGTCGGCTACCGGGGGGCCGCGCCGCGTCAGCAGACGCTGCGCGCGATGATCGACTGGAGCTGGGAGCTGCTGACGGAGCCCGAGCGCGTGGTGCTGCGCAGGCTGGCGGTGCACGTCGACGGCTGCACGCTGGAGGCGGCCGAGGCCGTGTGCGGGGACACCGTCGCGGGCCAGGACGTGCTGGGGCTGCTGGCGCGCCTGGTGGACCGCTCGCTGGTGGTGGCCCTGGAGGGTGCCGAGGGGAGCGAGGGTGCTCCGGGGGGTGCGGGGGGCGCGGGGGGCGACGGGCCGCGCTACCGGCTGCTGGAGTCCGTCGCCGAGTACTGCCGCGACCAGCTCGGCCAGGCCCGCGACACGGAGCCGGTGCGGCGCCACCAGGACTACTACCGGGGGCTCGCCGAGCGGGCCGCGCCGCACCTGTACTCCGCGGACCAGCAGCGCTGGCTGCGGCTGCTCGACACCGAGCGCGGCAATCTGAGCGCGGCGCTCGCGGGCGCCATCCGGGACGCGGCCGAGGGCCGGGCGGGCGCCGGGGAGGCGGCGCTGCGGTTCGCCAACTCCCTCGCCTGGTACTGGTTCCTGCGCGGGCGCCTGCGCGAGGGCATGGGGCAGCTGGGCATGGCCCTGGACGCGACGGCCCACGAGGGCGACGCGACGGCCCACGGGGGCGAGGGTCGTGCGGGCGAGGGTCGTGCGGGCGAGGGCCGGGGCGGCGCGGGGGCCGCGGTGAGCGCCGCCCGTGCCGTGGCCATGGCCTGGCACGCCGGGTTCACGGTGCTGTCCGGTGACGTCGCCGACGAGGGGCCGCGGCGGCGTGCGGCGCGGGCGCTGGACCAGGGCGGCGACGAGCCCGCCGACCGGGTCAGGGCCCGCTGGTTCCTGGGGTTCATCGAGTGCGACTTCGGCGACCTCGCGGTCAGCGAGCGGCTGGTCGGCGCGGCGCTGGCCGCGGCCGAGGAACTGGGCGACCGGTGGAGCGTGGCGGCGGCGCTCGGCACGCGCGCCAAGCACGCGATGGTCCGCGGCGACCTGGCGTCGCTGCGGCGCGACGGCGAGCGGAGCATGGCGCTGTTCAAGGACATCGGCGACCGCTGGGGGTACCTCCAGGCGACGGACTCCGTGGGCAACCTCGCGGAGATCGCGGGCCGTTACGAGGAGGCCACCGAGCTGCACTGGAGCGGGCTGCGCACCGCGCGGGAGCTGGGCCTGTGGTCGGAGGTGTCCAGCAGGCTGTCCTGGCTGGGCCGGGTGGCGATGCTCACCGGTGACTACGAGGAGGCCAGGGAGCTGCACGAGCGGGCCATCCGGCTGGCCAGGGAGCACAGCTTCAAACCCGGGGAGATCTTCGGCGAGATGGGGCTCGGCATCGCCGCCCGCAAGGCGGGCAAGCTCGACGTGGCCGAGACGCACCTGCGGCGGGTGCTGGACTGGATGCCGCGGGAGCGCTCGGGCCGGGGCAACACGCTGCCGCTGGCGCTGATCCTGCCCGAGCTGGGGTTCGTCGCCGAGCAGCGCGGCGACACCGGGGCGGCGCTGGCCCTGCACTTGGAGGGCCTGGCCGTGGCCCGGCAGCTGGCGGGCGACCCCCGGGGCGTGGTGATCGCCCTGGAGGGCCTCGCGGGGGCGCACGCGCAGCTGGGACGGCCCCGGTGTGCGGCGCGGCTGCTCGGTGCGGCGGACGGCGTCCGGGAGTCGGCCCGCGCCCCGCTGGCACCGGCGGAGCGCGGGGACGTGGAGCGGGTCACCGCGCGGGTCCGCGCGGCCATCGGCGAGGAGGCGTACACGGAGGCGTGCGCCGAGGGCCGCCGGGCCGACCTGGACGAGCTGGTGTCGGGGGCCAGGGAGTCGCTGCCTCAGGCGTGAGGGGCCGCCGGGGACCGGGCCTGCGTTCAGGGGCTCCGGCGCCGCCGTCCGGCGCTGCCCCGGCGCCGTGTCGCGGGGCTCGTCAGGCGGTGCCCCGGCACTCCCCACCGCCGCCGTGAACTCCCGTACGACGGTGTGGGCTTCGGCGTCGGTGAGGGCCTGGTGCAGGGGCAGCAGCAGCGTGGTGTCGCTGGCCTCGTCGGTGCCGGGGAGGTCGGCGGGCGCTTCGTAGAGGGGGACGTGGTGCAGCGGCACGTAGCGGAAGGTGGTGTAGACGCCGCGCTCCAGGAGGGTCTTGGCGACGCGGTCGCGGATGTTCCCGGCGAGCTGGACCCAGTAGAAGTAGTGGGTGCTGACGTGTCCCGGGGGCGGCGCGGGCGGCAGCCGCACGCCGTCGACCCCGGCGAGGTGGGTGTCGTACAGCGCGGTGAGCGCGGCGCGGCGGGCGACGAAGCCGGGGAGGCGGCCCAGTTGGACCTCGCCGATGGCGGCGGTCATGTCGTTGCCGATGAGGCGCCGCCCGGGGCGCTCCACGTCCAGGCCCCACCACTGGTCGGCGCCCTGGGCGGCGGTGGTGAAGGCACTGCGGTCGCCGAGGCCGTGGTAGGCCAGGCGGTGGGCGGCGCGGGCGAGTTCGGGGTCGCGTACGTGGATCATGCCGCCGTCGCCGGTGGTGATGATCTTGCGGGAGTCGAAGCTCCACACGGCGAAGTCCCCGAAGGTGCCGCACATGCGGCCGTCGACGCTGGAGGCGACCGAGCAGGCGGCGTCCTCGATCAGCGCGACGCCGCGGTCGCGGCACAGCTCGGCGATCGCGGCGATGTCCCCGGGCAGGCCCCCGTAGTGCAGCACCATCACGGCCTTGGTGCGGTCGGTCAGGGCGCGGGCGACGTCGGTGGCGGTGGGGTTGAGGGTGCGCGGGTCGACGTCGCAGAAGACGGGGCGGGCGCCGCTGGCGACGACGGCGTTGCCGTTGGCGACGAAGCTCGCCGACGGCAGGACGACCTCGTCGCCCGGCCCGAGCCCGAGCAGCTCCATGGTCAGGAAGAGGCCGGACGTCGCGGAGTTGATGAACAGCAGGTGCTCGGGGTCCACGCCGAGGTGGTCGGCGAAGCGCCGCTCGAAGCGGGCGCAGCGCGGGCCGTGGCCCAGCCAGTTGTCGGCGAACACCTCGCGGATCGCGTCGAGTTCGGCGTCGCCGACGCTCGGCTGGGACACGTTGATCATCGGTTGCTCCCACGGTGGGCGGCGGTAGGCGGCGGGGATCGCTTTACCGCGGTAAAGCGATGGAGGCGGTGACGGCGGTGATGGCGGTGACGGCGGTACGCGGGTCAGGGGCGGTGCTGGGCGGTGAGCTTCTCCAGGACGGGGACGGTGTCGTGGGGCTCGGCATCGCCTGGTGCTCCGCGCGCAGGCGGGCGGCGCCCTCGCGGAACGACGGCTCGGTGAGGACACGGCTGATCCGGGCGCGCATGGCGTCCGCTGAGGGGGACCCGATGTCCAGGACGAGGCCCGCGCCGTGGTCGAGGACGTGGCGTACGGAGACGGGGGACGCGGCATGCTTGGTGGCGCCCATGCCGTCGTCCGCCTCGACCGCGTGGACGTCCGCCTCGGGGGTGTCGGTGATCAGCTGCGGCACGTCGTGGGCGGCGGCGGCCGAGTAGGTGGCGAGGCCGCCGTGGTGGATGAGGGCGGCGCACGTCGGCACGAGCTGGTCCAGGGGCAGGTAGTCGACGGCGCGGACGTTGTCGGGCAGCCGGGGCACGGCGGCGAGCTGCTTGGCGTTGAGGGTGGCGACGACCTCGACGTCGAGGGTCGACACGGCGTCCAGGAGCGCGGGCACGTGGTCCCAGCCGCCTTCCAGGTACGTGCGCCAGGACAGGCCGAGCGACAGGCCCACCCGGGGCCGGTCCGGCAGCGGGTACAGCCAGTCGGGCATCACGGTCTGGCCGGAGAACGGCACCCAGCGGACGCGGACCGTGGGGGTGCTGACGGGGATGCTCATCGCCTCGGGCAGGGTGCTGACGGTCCACTGGCCGCGGATCAGCTCGTCGTCGAGGCGCTGGCCGTAGCGTGCGGCGACGGGGCCGAGGGTCTGGGTCAGGGGGTCGTCGGCGGACGTCTGGGGCGCGGCGGCGGACCCCTGGGGCGCGGCGGCGGTGGCGGCGCGTTCGGCGAGCCGGTCGACGGACCAGCCCCACCAGTCCGGTGCCGTGATGAGCCGGGCCTGTGCCGCCCCGCAGACGCGGGCCGCGACGGCCGCGCCGGGGAAGCAGGGGTCCCACAGGACCAGGTCGGGGCGCCAGTCGCGGGCGAAGGCGACGAGGGCGTCCATGGCCGGGCGCGGCTCGTCCGGCGACGCCCCCAGCGGGTGGAAGTCCCACATGGCCGGGAGCATGAACTGGCTGAAGGTGTCCCAGAGTTCACGGTCGGCGGCGTCGAGCCGCAGCTCCTCGGTGACGGCCGCCACCCGCGCGCGCTCGGCGGTGTAGGCCCGCCCCGGCCCCAGGGGCACGGGCATGTCGTCCGGGTCGCCGAGGGGTACGGCGGTGAGTCCGGCGGCGGCGATGCTCTCGCTGATCTCCGGATGGGCGGCTATGCGGACGTCGTGGCCCGCGCTCCGGAGCGCCCAGGCGAGGGGCACCACCGGGTACAGGTGCGAGGGGTTGGGCCAGACGGTGAAGAGAACGCGCATCGGGGGCCTTTCTGGTCCGGCTCGGGGAGCAGCAGCGTCGGTGGCGGTGGCGTCGGAACGGGCGGTTCGGTACGGGGGCGTGGGCGCGCGGCGGGTCCGGGGGGGCGGGCGCCCACGGGGGGCGGGCGCCCACGGGGGCCAGGCGCCCCCTACGGAGATCAGGCAGATCCCCGGGAGGCGGCCCCCGGGGAGGAAGACCCCCGGAAGGCGAACCCCGGCAGGCAGCCCCCCGGAAGCCCGGGAAGGGATCAGCAGCGGATGGAGACCGCCGGACTCGGCTTGGTGAACATCATGTTGGGGTCGAACTGGACCGCCCGGTAGGTGTGGGTGCCGCTGCCCCGGCAGGGCCAGTCGGCGGTGGCGGTGTCGCCCGGGGCGATGACGTTCTCGGTGATGGTGTGCCACTCGGAGCGGCCCGCGTCGTAGCGCATCAGCCAGAACGTCGCGGGGGTGCTACAGGCGTTGTGGGACGAGCTGAGGATCCGGAAGCCGCTGGGGCTCTTGTGCGGGGTCTTCGGCGCGGAGATGCACTGCTGCGGGGAGGTGGGCGGTTCGGGGCGCGGCGGCCGCGCGGTGCGGTCCGTGCCGAGGGCGTTCATGGTGGTCTGCTCCAGGGTGTTGCCCCGGGAGTCGGTGAGGTGCGCGCGCAGGGACAGGGTCTGCTTCCCGGTGGGCCGGGGCACCGTCGCCCGCCTCTTCCCGGCGCTGTCCGTCGTCACGGGGACCCGCTGCCAGGAGGCGCCGCGGTCCGTGGAGACGCTCAGGCGCAGCTCGCGGACCGTACCGACGTCCGCGCCCGGGTGCGACTCGGCGGTCAGCGGCAGCGTGACGACGGAGGACGGCTTCCCCCGGCCGCCGTGGCCCCCCTCGCCGTGCGTGCCTCCCTTGCCGTGCGTGCCTCCCTTGCCGTGCGTGCCGCCCTTGCCCGGCAGGAGGTTGTTGTGGAGGTCGACGTCGGGGAAGTACCTGACCACCCACAGCGGGAGCGCCGCGCCGTCGCCGCTCGTGGTGTCGGAGGTGAAGCCCCACACCGACCGCACCTCGTTCGACAGGCGGAACATGGACGTGCGGGAGGCGGTGTTCTCAAGGCGGAAGCGGGCCTTGCCCGGGGGCACCTGGGCGGTCAGCTGGCCGCCGTTCGACTCCCCCACCAGCTTGCCGTCGCGGTAGAGCCGGATGGACGCGCTGTCGGTGAGCGAGCCCGCGCGGTGGTCGTCCTGGTCGGTGAAGAGCGGCACTCCGGCCCACAGGGTGTCGCCCTTGCGGCCCGCGTGGTCGGGGCGGAACAGGAACGGGGCGAACACGGCGGCGTTCCACCGCTCGGTGGTGCGCTCACCGGCCCGGTAGGCGCGGTAGTCGGAGCCCATGGCGGTCGCGTACACGGGGAAACCGTCGGGGCCCGCGGTCTGCTCGCCGAACGCGCCGGACCATTCGGTGTCGCGGGTGTCCAGGTAGTGGGTGACCCGGGACGGCAGGTCGAAGGGCAGCATCGTCCCGGACACCGCGGCGAAGCCGGGGGCCTTGCCGAAGAACCCCTTCACGCCCCGCCTGCCGGTGGTCTGGGCGTGGTGGGCGGCCGTCACCCGGGCGAGCGAGTCGTCGGAGACGGTGCGCGCGAAGCCGGTGAAGAACCGGCCGTGCACGGTGTTGAGCAGGTGGTACGTGTACGGGGTGTTCGCGAAGTCGCCGCGCGCCCCCGGGGCGCCCCAGGTCGAGGAGAGGCCGGAGGTCATCTCCTCGTCGGTGACGGGGGCACCCAGCTGGGCGGTGTACAGGCGCCCGAAGGTCGTGGAGCCCAGGGAGACGCCGACGGTGCCCTCGCCGGTGCGGCGCTCGAAGCCGACGTCGACCGCCGCGGGCCGCGCGCCCTTGCGGGTGAGGGTGGTGGTGAGCGGCTTGGTGGTGCGGGCGTCGACGGTGACGCGGGTGTCCCGGGTCAGGTCGAGGGTGGGCCGGACGATCCGGTGCCAGTTCCTGTCGCGGTCGACGACGTCGCCGACCAGCAGGTAGCGGCCGGGCGGCAGGCGCAGCTCGGCGGTGCCGTCGTCGTCGTACAGGAACTCACGTATGTGGCGTACGGGGGCGTCGAGTCCGATCACCATGGTCTCGGCGTCGGCGGCGGGGGCGCCGTCGCGGCCGAGGTGGCGCACGGTGAGCAGGTGGCCCGCGCCGCGGGTGCGGGCGCGGTCGGGGGTGGCCTTCTCGCCGGTGACGCCGGGCAGGCCGATGCGCGGTACGTCTGCCGGGGTGGCCGAACGGGCCGTGCCGGAGGCGGCGTTGGGGGCGGCCTCGGGGGCGCCCTTGGCAGCGGTCTCGCCGTCGCGCAGGCGCTGCCAGAAGTCGGCGAGCTTCGCGGTGGGCACCCGGCGCTGCTTCCCGCCCACCGTCAGCGGCAGGTCCCGCCTGCGCTCGTCGTACCCGGCGCGCGCCAGCGCCGTCACGTCGAACAGGCGGCGGTCGAGGCGCCCGTCCCGCACCAGGTGCCGGGCGTCCTCCGGGACGGCGTACTGGTGCCCGTCGACGCGGTAGGCGCTGAACCGCACGCCTTCGCGGCCCGGGGCCCGCACCACCTCGGTGCGGGGGCGGCCGGGGCCGGGCACGAGGACCCGGTCGCCGGTGATCAGCGTGACGGCGCGGGGGCGTTCGCTCTTCTCGGCGGCCGGGGCGGTCGGGGCGGCGGTCGGGGTGCCGCCGTCCGCCGCGGCGGGCGGCACCAGGGCGGTGCCGAGCAGCGCCGCGGCGGCCAGGCCGATCAGGCCGGGCCACCGTCCTGGTCCGGGTCGGGTGCGGGTGGTCCGGGCCTCCCTGCGCATCAACGTACCTCCGGTGAGGGGGTGTTCGAGATCCACGGCCATGGTCGTGGGCGCGCTCCGCCGTCGGCATCTTCTGAAGTGCGGTGCTGCGGCGGCCCCGTCCCCAGGGACTGGACGGACTGCGCACTTCAGGAGATGCGGCGGCGCGCGCGAAACGCCAAGGTCGGTGCACCAGACGCGACCCAAGGAGGTACCCGCATGACCCGCGCCAGGAACCGTGCCGTGGTGCTCGGCGGCAGCATGGCCGGGCTCCTCGCCGCCCGGGTGCTCGCCGAGTTCTACGCGGAGGTGGTGGTCGTCGACCGCGACCGGGTGGTCGGGGTCCACGAGCCGCGCCGGGGCACCCCGCACACCCGGCACGCGCACGGGCTGCACGCCCGGGGCCAGCTGATCCTGGAGGACCTGTTCCCCGGCTTCACCGAGGCGCTGGCCGCCGCGGGGATGCCGGTCGGCGACCTCGGGGAGATGCGGTGGTTCTTCAACGCGCGCCGACTGCGGCCCGCCCGCACCGGCCTGAAGTCGCTGACGCCGCCGCGCCCCTACCTCGAAGGGTGCGTCCGGGACCGGGTCGCCGCGCTGCCCAACGTGGTGTTCCGCGAGGAGCACCAGATCCTCGCGCCGACCGCCACCGCGGACCGCGGGCGGATCACCGGCGTGCGGATCCGGCAGGCGGCGACCGGCGCGGAGGAGGAGCTGGCCGCGGACCTGGTGGTGGACGCCACGGGGCGGGGCTCGCGCACGCCCGCCTGGCTGGAGGAGCTGGGCTACCGGCGGCCCGACGAGGAGCGGGTGCGGATCGACCTGGCGTACACCACGCGGCACTACCGCACCGAGCCCGGCATGTTCGACGGCGTGCAGTCCATCAACCCGGTGGCGTCGCCGGACCATCCGCGCGGCGCGTTCTTCGGGCAGGTGGGCCCCGACCGCTGCATCCTGTCGCTGACCGGCATCCTCGGTGACCAGCCGCCGACCGAGCCCGGCGCGTTCCTGGAGTTCGTCCGCTCCCTGCCGGTTCCGGACGTGTACGACGCGGTGCGCGGCGCCGAGCCGCTCGACGACCCGGTGTCGTTCCGGTTCCCGGCGAGCGTGCGGCGCCGCTACGAGCGCCTGACCCGCTTCCCGGAGGGCCTGCTCGTCATGGGGGACGCGGTGTGCAGCTTCAACCCGGTCTACGGCCAGGGCATGAGCGTCGCCGCGATCGAGGCGATGGCGCTGCGCGACCGGCTGCGGCAGGAGGGTCCGGTGGCGCCGGGCCCCTTCCACCGGGACGTGTCCCGCGCCATCGACATCCCCTGGGACGTCTCCGCCGGGGGCGACCTCGCCTTCCCCGGGGTCAGGGGCCGCCGCACGGTGAAGGTGCGGGTGGGCAACGCGTACATGGCGCGCGTGCAGTACGCGGCGACGAAGGACGCGCGGCTGGCGGACGGGATGATGCGGGTGGCGGGGCTCATCGACCCGCCGCAGTCGTTGATGCGGCCGCTCACCGCGCTGCGGGTGCTGCGGCATGCCACTCTGCGCCCGCCGAAGGCGCTGGCGCGCCCGGCCTCGGCGGATCCGGTGGCGCCGGGCCCCACGGGGTGAGTGCCCCTCCCCAGCCCCGCGCCCCTTCGGGGCGCTGCCGTGCCGCCGACGTCGAAAGGGGACCGTGCCGTGTTCGCCGAGCAGCTCGCTCGCGTCTATGACCTGGTGTACTCGGCCCGGGGGCAGGACTTCCGGGGCGAGGCCGAGCTGGTGGCCGGGCTGGTACGCGAACGGGTGCCCTCGGCGGCGTCGCTGCTGGACGTGGGGTGCGGCACCGGCGAGCACCTGGTGACGCTGCGGCGGAGTTTCGCGCACGTGGAGGGCGTCGACCTGTCGGAGGCCATGGCCCGTGTCGCCCGCGGCAAGCTGCCCGGGGTCGCGGTGCACGTGGCGGACATGCGCGACCTCGACCTGGGGCGCGCCTTCGACGCGGTGATCTCGCTGTCCACGGCGGTCGCCTACCTCCCGTCGACGGGCGACCTGGCCGTGGCGCTGCGCCGGATGGTCGGGCACCTCGCGCCGGGCGGCGTGCTGGTCGTGGAGCCCTGGTACTTCCCGGCGACGTTCCTCGACGGGCACGTCGCCGCGGACGTGGTGCGCGGCGAGGGCCGGACCGTGGCCCGGGTGTCGCACGCCGTGCGGTCCCCGGGCTCGGCGCGGGTGCACAGCCACTACGTGGTGGCCGACCCGCACGGCATCGAGCACTTCACGGAGACCCAGGTGTTCGGCCTGTGGTCCGAGGAGGAGTACCTGGCGGCGTTCGACGCGGCGGGCTGCGCGGCGCGGTACCTGCCGGGGGTGCAGTCGGGGCGCGGGCTGTTCGTGGCGGAGCGGCGGTAGCGGCGTACACGTATAGCGCGTACAGAAGGACAGGCCGTGTGCCCGGGACCGGGCACACGGCCTGTCGCACGCGCCCCGCTCAGTACAGGGCGCGCCCCGCTCAGCGCAGGGCGTGGCTCGCTCAGCGCAGGGCGCGGCTCGCTCAGCGCAGGGTGCGCGCGAACTTCCGTATGTCCGCCACGAACGCCTCCGGCTGTTCGAGGGAGGCGAAGTGGCCGCCGTGCTCGATCTCCGTCCAGTGCGCGATGGAAGGGTAGTCGCGCTCGGCGAGGGCGCGCACCGGCGCGAAGTCGGGCTTGAGGACGAGGACGCCGACGGGCGCGGGCACCGGCTCGGGCCGTACGCCCGGCGTGAAGACGTCCCGCATGTACGGGCGCGCCTCGTAGAACATGTGCGCCGAGGACGCGGCGGTGGCGGTCAGCCAGTAGAACATGACGTTGGTGAGCAGCACGTCGCGGGCCACGGCGTCCTCGGGTGCCTTGTCCGAGTCGGTCCACTCCATGAACTTCTCGACGATCCAGGCGAGTTGGCCGACGGGTGAGTCGGTGAGCCCGTAGGACACCGTCTGCGGCCGGGTGGCCTGGAGCTTCATGTAGCCGGACAGCTCCTGGTCGAAGCGGGCCATCTTCTCCAGGCGCGCGAGGTCCTGCGGGGAGAGTTCCGCGAGTTCGCCGGGGTCGCCGGAGGGCACGGTGAGCAGCATGTTGACGTGCGCGCCGAGGACGCGCCCGGGGGCGAGGCGGGCGAGTTCGAGGGAGATGAACGCGCCGTGGTCGCCGCCCTGGGTGAGGTACGTGTCGTAGCCAAGGTCGCGCATGAGCGCGTCCCAGGCCTTGGCGATCCTGCGGTAGTCCCAGCCGGGCCCCGGCGGCGGGCCGGAGAAGCCGTGCCCCGGCAGGGAGGGGATGACCAGGTGGAAGGCGTCGGCGGGGTCGCCGCCGTGCTGGCGTGGGTCGCTGAGGGGGCCGATGACGTCGAGGAACTCCACGATGGAGCCGGGCCAGCCGTGGGTGAGGATCAGGGGTCGCGCGCCGGGTTCGGGGGAGGTCACGTGCAGGAAGTGGATGTCGGCGCCGTCGATGTCGGCGCGGAACTGGGGGTGCTGGTTCAGCCTGGCCTCGACTGCCCGCCAGTCGTACTCCGTGCGCCAGTACTCGGCGAGGTCCCTGAGGTAGCCGAGCGGCACCCCGCGGTCCCACC
Organism: Streptomyces sp. G45; assembly: GCF_049542095.1. Lineage (NCBI taxonomy): Bacteria > Bacillati > Actinomycetota > Actinomycetes > Kitasatosporales > Streptomycetaceae > Streptomyces > Streptomyces sp. G45. Next base: position 34,419 of record NZ_JBMUZU010000002.1, read on the forward strand.
CGGCGTCCGGACCGGCGTCCGGCCAGCGGGTCCGCTCCAGGCGGTGCCGCAGGTCGTCGAGGTCTTCCTCGGGGATGTCGATGTGGAAGGGCCGCACGGGGTGCCTTTCTGACGTCGGTACGGGGGTACGGGGGTGCGGGGCTGCGGGGCTGCGGGGGGATTGCGGGCGCCCGGCGGTCACCCCGCCGCGGTGGAGAACTGGCCGGGTCTGCGGCCCGCACCGGCCGGGCCCCGGTAGGCCTGGGCGATGCCGAGCCAGTGGTCGGCGACGCCGCCGGTGGCGGTCAGGGCGAGGTCGTCGCGGTGGCGGCGGCGGGTGACGAGCAGGCAGAAGTCGTGGGCCGGGCCGCTGATCCGCTGGGCGGCGTCGGCGGGGCCGTACTCCCACACCTGTCCCGAGGGCCCGGTCAGCTCGAACCGGAAGGGCTCGGCGGGCGGTGTCAGGCCGTGCGACTGGTAGCCGAAGTCCCGCGTCAGGACGGCGAAGGCGGCGATGTGGCGCAGCCAGTCGGCCGGTTCGCGGCGGATGCCGAGGGCGTCGGCGACGTCCTGGCCGTGGGCGAAGGTCTCCATGAGCCCGGCGCAGGCGAGCACCGCCGGGGGCAGCGGGTTGACCAGCCAGGGCACCGTCTGCTCGGGCGGTACGGCGGCGAGGGCCTCCAGGGTGGTGGCGCGCTGGGTGCGCCAGCGCGCGAGGAGGGCGGCCGGGGTGTCGGAGGCGTAGGCGGCGAGCGCGGCGTTGACGGCGCCGTCGAAGTCGCCCGCGGCCTTCTCGGTCATGGCGCGGAACGCCGCCGGGTCGGCCGCGGCGGCACCGGCGAGCTGGAACACGAAGGTGAGGTGGGCTATCTGGTCCTTGACGGTCCAGCCGGGGGCGGGGGTGTCGAGCGCCCACTGGGCGTCGTCGAGTCCGGCCACCATGCGGTCGGTCTCGTCGCCCGCGGCTGCCAAGTCCTTGAGTACGTTCGCCAGTTCGGACATCGCTCGCTCTCGTCTCTGTTCGGGGCTGCACGGGGGCAGCTCGGGGGTCGTACGGGGCAGCGCGGTCAGGGAAGTTCGGTCGGTGGGGGCAGCGCGGTCGGAGGCCTTCGGCGGGAGGGGCCGGGGACACCGGATCCAGCCTGGGGCAGCGCGGATCCGGTGTCTTCTCCCAGAGTGCTGACGCGCCCGTCAGCGGGGCCGGGCGAGCCGGGTGCCCGCCCGCCGGGCCGCCGCCAGGGCCGCCCAGGAGGTCAGTTCGACGAGCCGCTGGTCGGCCGGTCCGTCGACGGTGTCGCGTACGGCGTCGATGTCCGCGGGCGACACCTGGTACGAGGCGAGCGCGGTCAGCAGCGCCAGGCGGGCCGCGGGCCGGGTCCCGGCGGGCAGCGGACGCACCCTGTCCTCCAGCCAGGTGCGCGCCATCCCCGGCGGCCGCCCGTCCCAGTCCGCCAGCTCGGCCAGGACGAGGTCGCGGACGGCGGCGGGCACCGCGCGGGCCCCGGCCGCGTCGACGGCGGCCGCCGCGCGGGCGAACGCGCCCTCGATGTGCGCCTTCCCCGCCGCCCACGCCAGGTCGGCGGGGGGCGGCGCGGCGGGCAGCAGCGGCAGGGAGTCACCGGGGGCGGGAGCCCTGGCGCTCTGGGCACGCAGGGAGCGGGTGACGATCCGCAGCACGGGGCCGCGCGCCGCGGCGGGCGTGGTGGCGGGCAGCGGCGAGTCGTCGAGGAAGACGTTCACCATGCGGTTGAGGTAGTGGAAGGCCACGGCGACGCCCACCAGTTCGGGTACGGCGGCCGGGGCGCAGGGCGGTGGCGCGGCCCCGGCGGAGGCGTCCGGCCCGCTGCCGCGCGCCCAGGCGAAGGCCGGTCCGTCGCGTCCGCCGCGGTCGAGGCCGGACAGGGCGGCGCCGTGGATCTGGACGCAGTACGGGCAGGTGTTGGCCTCGGAGACGCCGGTGGCCACCGCTTCCTTGGCGGCCCTGCTCGCGGCGGCCTCCACCAGCAGGGTCTCCCGGAGCATCGCCCAGGCGGCGGCGAGCACGCCGGGCGCGGGCGAGTGCAGGGCGACGGGCGGCGCGAGGGCGCCGAAGTCCCGTTCGGTCTGGCGGTAGACGGCGGCCACCGTGCCGTGGGCCTCCTCCGGGCGGACGGCGGTGACGTGCCGGATCCGCACCAGGCCGCCGCGCAGGGACGTCGCGAGGAGGCCCCTCATCCCGCCGCCAGGGGGGTCAGCGGCAGCACGCCCCGGCGTCCGCTCGTGGCGCCGTCGGGCGCGGGGGCGCCGTAGGTGACGCGGATGCCGCGCTCCTGGGCGGCCCGCACGATGCCGGGCATGGCGCGTTCCGCGACGGCCGCGATGGTCATGGCCGGGTTGACGGTGAGCGCGCCGGGGATCGCGGAGCCGTCGGTGACGAAGATGCCGGGGTGGCCGCGGAGTTCGTTGCCGTCGTCGAGGGCGGAGGTGGCGGGGTCGTCGCCCATGCGGCAGGAGGCGAGGGGGTGGACGGTGTAGGCGCCGACGACGTCGTTGGTCCAGGGCATGACCTCGGCGAGGCCGTCGCGGCCGAGGATGTCGGCCACCTCGGCGTCGGACGCGGCCCAGCCGCGCAGGGTGTTGGGGGTGGGGTCGTAGCGCAGGTTGCCGCGGCCGAGCATCTGCTGGGAGATGCGGGTGGCGTTGCCGGTGGGCGGCGGCGGGCCGAAGACGCCCTCGTTGTCGTCCTCGCTCATGGTGAAGATGGTCAGCCAGGAGCTCCAGCGCTTGAGGATCTCCTTCTTGTCCCGGCCGAACCAGGAGGGGCCGCTGGCGTGGGCGGCCTGGGCGAGGATGGTGCCGAGGCCGGGCGGGAAGTAGAGCTGCTCCAGGGAGTAGCGGGAGAATTCGGGCAGGTTCTCGTCGAGCCGGTCCCAGTTGGCGACGGTGGGCCCGCGGCCGATGTGGTTGGCGGCGTAGGCGCGCTGCTCGTCGCGGCTGAGGCCGAGGACCTCGGCGACCCGGTCCTCGTTGAGGACGGCGGTGTTGAGGCGCTCGCCGTTGCCGGAGAAGTAGCGGCCGACGGCGTGCGGCATGGGGCCGAGGGCGGCCTCGCTGCGCTGGAGGATGACGGGGGTGGCGCCCGCCCCGGCGGCGAGCACGACGAGCTTGGCGTCGATGGCGCCGGAGCCGGTGTGGACGCGGTAGTCCTCCGCGTCGACGGTCTCGTAGTGCACCCGGTAGCCGCCGTGTTCGGTGCGTTCGATGCGCTGCACCTCGTGCAGGTCCAGGATGCGGGCGCCGTGGGCGAGGGCGGCCGGGAGGTAGTTGAAGAGCAGGGACTTCTTGGCGTCGAAGCGGCAGCCCGCCATCATCCAGTTGCAGTTGACGCAGGCGCCGGTGTCGACGGCGACGGGCAGGGGGTTGGCGGTGCGGCCCGCGTGGTCGCAGGCGGCGGCCCACAGGCCGCCCGCGTAGGTGACGTCGTTCCAGCCCTGCGGGGTGACGGGCATGGCCTCGGCGACGCGGTCGTACCAGGGGTCGAGGGTGGCGCGGGTGATGGCCTTGGGCCACATGCGGCGGCCGATGCTGCCGTGGCGTTCGAAGACGAAGCGGGGGGCGCGGGGCATGGAGGCGAAGTAGACGACGCTGCCGCCGCCGACGCAGTTGCCGCCGAGGACGCTCATGCCGTCGCCGACGGTGAAGTCGAAGGCCCTGGTGTAGGAGGAGCCCAGCTTGTAGTCGTGCTCGAAGTCCTGGCTCTCCAGCCACGGTCCGCGCTCCAGGACCGTGACGCGGGCGCCGCCCGCCGCCAGGTGGTAGGCGGCGATGGCGCCGCCGAAGCCGCTGCCGACGACCAGGACGTCGGTGCTCTGTGCGCTGCTCATGCCGGGCTCCCTGAAGGGGTCGTGTCGGGGTGGAGGCGGGCCAGCGGGCGTCCGTAGCTGAACTTCGGGAAGCGCCACAGCCCGTCGGGGCCGGGCGGGGTGAACCCCATGGCGGTCAGGCCGGGGTGGCCCTGGGCGATCGCGTCGGCGGTGTGCAGGTGGGCGGCGGAGTCGTAGGCCATGTTGCTGAAGAGGGTGAGCAGCACCCAGAACTCCTTCTCCGGGTGGCCCGGCGCGGTCAGCTGCCGCACCAGGTCCGTGCGGTGCTCGAAGTCCAGGGCCACGAAGGGCGGAACGGTCGGATCCAGTCGCAGCCCGTGGGTGTCGGCGTGGTCGCGGGCGTGCCCGTTGAGCAGCCGCGCCAGCTCGTCCAGGCCGTCGGCGAGGCCGGTCGCGTCCCACTCCAGCAGCTCCAACGCCCCGGCCGCGACGGCTCCGCCGCCCTCGGCGACCCCCGCCACCGCCCGGTCCCCGGCCCATCGTTTTTCGCCAGGAACGACGGTGTCCGCATACGCCTCAAGAGTGAGGGTTCTCCCGGTGTCCTCGGCAGTTGCCACAGCCATTGCCTCCTGAATGCATCACTATTTTCGGCCACCACCAAACTAGGAATAGCGAGTTCGTTGAAGCAACTCGCAGATTGCGGAACACGGGCCGGGCCGAGCAATGGGCCGAGGGACCCTTGGCCAGAGCTGTTCGAGCCAGTACTCTCATTGAAGCAGCAAAGATCAGCCATGAAGAAGCGTGGTCACGTGTGCCCTAAACCCGCATCCGGCCCAGCATTTCCTGTGTCGAATCGACCGTGAGTCAACTGCGAGTCATCTGCGAGGGAGCTCATTTTGACCAGTGCTCCGCGGTTACGGGCGGGCCGTCACACCGTCGCCATCTCCGACCTCTTGCCAGCCGATTCCCCCGCCTCGACGGAATCGACGAGCGGCATCTGCGGCGGCTCGCCGACTCGGATGCGGAACTTCCGCCGATCCTGGTGCACCGGGCCACGCTGCGCGTCGTCGACGGAATGCACCGGCTGCGCGCGGCGGCCCTGAAGGGCCAGCGGACCGTGGAGGTGACCTTCACCGAAGGCAGCCGCGAGGAGTTGTTCCTGCGGTCGGTCGAGGAGAACATCGCGCACGGCCTTCCCCTTTCGCTGTCCGACCGCAAGGCGGCCGCCGAGCGCGTCCTCGCGGCGTGCCCGCAGCTGTCCGACCGCACGGTGGCCGCCCGCACCGGACTGTCCGCGAAGACGGTCGCCGCGATCCGCCGGGGCGTGGCCACGGCGGCGCCGCGCGGTCAGGCGGCGGCGTGTTCGGCCGCGGAGTCCGCGCACGCGAACAGCCGCGTCGGCGCCGACGGCCGCTGGTATCCCCTGGACGGGGCGGCGGGCCGGTGGCGGGCCGCCGAGATCGTCGCCGCCCGCCCCGACGCGTCGCTGCGCCAGGTCGCCAGGGCGGCCGGGGTGTCGGTGGCGACCGCCCACGACGTGCGCGGACGGCTGCGGCGCGGCGAGCCGCCGGTGCCCGGAAGGGCCGGGGCGGCGCCCGCCCGCCCGGTGGCCGCGGCGCGGGCGGACGGCGCGGGCGAGCGCCTGTCGATCCTGCGCGAGCTGACCGGCGACCCGAGCCTGAGGCACACCGACGCGGGGCGCGGGCTGCTGCGCTGGCTGCACCTCAAGACCGTCCTCGACGAGGACCTGCGGGCCCTGGCCCACTCGGTCCCCGCCCACCGCGCCGACGCCGTAGCGGAACTCGCCCGGCACTGTGCGCGGGCCTGGCAGCACATGGCCGACGAACTCACTCGACAGGAATCAAACGCATGACGCAGGAGGAGTTATGGAAAGCGCCGCCGAGCAAGCCGTGACACGAGTCATCAGCGCCATGTACGAGAACCTCGGCGAGGAGATCACCATCGATGACATGGCGGAGACCGCCATGTTCAGCAAATTCCACTTCACCCGAATGTTCAAAGGCATGACGGGTACCTCTCCCGGCAGATTCCTCTCGGCTCTCCGACTTCAGGAAGCAAAGCGTCTGCTCGTCAGTACGGAGCTGAACATCGCCGACATCAGCAATATCGTCGGCTATCAGAGCGTGGGCACTTTCAGTTCGCGCTTCAAGAGTTCCGTCGGCCTGGCCCCGACCACCTACCGTCAGCTCGGCGGGTTCGCCGAGCGCATCAACACCGTCGCCTCCGGGCCCACGGGCCGGGCGCGCCCGCTGTCGCTGCGGGGCACCGTGCACGCCCCGCAGGGCAGTCCGGCCGGGTTCGTGTTCATCGGCCTGTTCCCCGGCTGTATCCCGCAGGGGCGGCCGGTGCGGTGCGAGGTGCTCGACCGGCCCGGCCCGTATCTGCTGGAGGACGTGCCCGAGGGCACCTGGCACGTGCTGGTGCAGTCGGTCCCGTACGGGATGGAGGAGGTGGAGGGGACGGGCGAGGACGCCTCGCCCTCCATCGGGGCCTACGGGCCGGTCACCATGAGCGAGGACACCCTCCCCAAGCCCGCCGACATCGAACTGCGCCCCATGGGGGCCCTGGACCCGCCGGTGCTGCTGGCGCTGCTCGACATGCGGATGGCCGCGCTCGAAGCGGTGGCCGCGGCGGGCTGACCGCGGGCCGCCGGGGGGCGGGGTCCGGCCCGCGGGAGGGGCCGGGCGCCGTCCCCCGCGGCTCAGGTCCCGGCGGCACGGACCTGGACGAAGAGCCCGCCCTTGACCCGCAGCGACAGCATCGGCTCGGGGACGGCCTCGCGGCCGGGGGCCGTCCGCAGGCTCAGCTCCCGCGCGATCATGGCCGTGACCAGGACGGCCTCGGTCATGCCGAGGTTGCTGCCGATGCAGAACCGCGGCCCCGCGCCGAACGGGATGTAGGCGTAGCGGGGCCGCTCCACCGGCCGTTCGGGGTCGAACCGCTCCGGGTCGAACCGCTCGGGCTCGGGCCAGAACGCGGGGTGCCGGTGGAGGGTGTAGGGGCAGATGAGCACGTCGGTGCCGACCGGCACGTGGTAGCCGCCGACGTCGTCCGGCCGCTGGGCCCTGCGGGGCAGGATCCACACCGGCGGGTAGAGCCGCATGGCCTCCTGGACGACCATCGTCGTGTACGGCAGCCGGTGCAGGTCCGCGAGGCCGGGCAGGCGGACGCCGAGCGCGGCGACGGCCTCGTCCCTGACCCGCTCGGCCGCCCAGGGGTGCCGGTCCAGGAGGTGGAACGTCCAGCCGAGGGTGCTGGCCGTCGTCTCGTGCCCGGCGAGCAGCAGCGTGACCAGGTCGTCGCGAAGGCGCTGCCGCCCGACGCGGGGGTCGGGCTCCTGCCGGGTGAACTCGATCAGCCGGGAGAGCAGGTCGTCGCCTTCAACGGACCCGGCGCCGCCCTCGGCGGATCCGGCGCCGCCCTCGGCGGACTTGGCGCCGCCCTCGGCGGACCTGGCGCCGTGCTCGGCGACCAGCTGGTCCACGACGCCCTGGAGTTCCGCGCGGGCCCGGCGGAAGCGCCGCTGCCGGGGCAGCGGCGCCCACAGCGGCACCATTCCCTGGGTCACCATCTCGAACATCGCCTGGTCCTGCACCGCTTCGAAGGCGTGCCCGACCGCGCCGTGCGCGGACAGGTCGGTGTCGAGCAGGGTGCGCCCCAGCACGCTGAGGGTGAGGTCGGTCAGCTCCCCGGTGAAGTCGACGGGTTCGCCGCCCACGTGGGTGCGGAGCCGGGCGACGAGCTGCGCCGCCTCCTCGGCGATCACGGCGGCCTGCGCGCCCAGGTGCTTGTGCTGGAACGACGGCTGGGCGGCCCTGCGCTGACGGCGCCACAGCTCGCCCTCGCTGGTCAGCAGGCCGTCGCCGAGGGCGCGTTTGGCCTCGGTGAGGCCGATGCCCTTGTGGTAGGAGGCGCTGTTGTCGGCGAGGACGTGCTTGGCGTGGTCGGGGTGGTTGAAGACGTGCAGCGTCCGGGGGCCGAGGACGACCTGGACGGCGTCGCCCAGCTCGGCGGCCTCGGAGAGCAGCCCGAGCCGGTCGGTGACGAGCTTGCGGAACAGCCGGGGCAGCTCTCGGCGCGGTGGTCCCGGCGGGGTGCGCGCCGCCCAGCTCATGCGGCCGCCTCCGCGCGGCCGGGCGCCAGGGCCCGGAAGCGCCCGTCGACGTACAGCAGCGCGTCCCGGCCGCCGCGCCTGCGCATGGCGAGGACCTCCCCGAGGAAGACGGTGTGGTCGCCGCCGTCGTACTGCCGCCAGGGCGCGCACTCGAAGTGGGCGAGCGCGTCGGCGAGCAGCGGCGCGCCGGTCACCGGGCCCGGCCGCCAGGTCCCCTCGGTGAACTGCCCGAGCCCGGCGGGCCGGGACCGGTCGGCGAAGTGCCGGGCCACGGACTCCTGTCCGGCGCCAAGCAGCGACACCCCGAAGTGGCCCGCCTCCGTGAGGACCTGGTGCATGACGGCCTCGCGGTTGACGCAGACCAGGACGAGCGGCGGGTCGAGGGAGACGGTGGTGAAGGAGTTGGCGGTCATGCCGCGGGGGGCGGGGCCACCGGCGGTGACGACGGTGATGCCGGTGGCGAACGCCCCGAAGGCGCGGCGCAGGTGGGCGGGGTCCCTGACGTCGGTCACCCCGTCGGCGGGGCCCGGCGCGTCCGGCAGCGGGCGGGGGCCCGCGGGGCGGGCGCTCACGCCGTCCTCCGCAGCCGGGGCTCGGTGGACTGCGTGTACGGCTCCAGGGCGCGCACCAGCGCCTCGGGGACCAGGGAGGGGACGGTCGCGGTGTTGGGGCCGCGCATGCAGGCCACGCGCTGGCGGCCCCGGGCGACAAGGGTCTCAAGGGCGCCGGGGGCGCCGGGGCCGTCGCCGCCGCCGGGGTCGAGCTTGACGTAGTCGAAGGTGAACTCCAGCTGGGTCTGGGCGAGGTCGGCGAGCCGCATGCGGATGGACAGCTCGTCGAACGCGGTGATCTCGGCGAAGAACTCGCAGTCGACCTTCAGCGTGAAGAGCTTGAGGTCGGCCCGGATCTCGGCAAGCACCTCCGGAGCGTGCCGCTTGAGGAACATCTCTCGGCAACGCCCCTGCCAGCTCAGGTAGTTGACGTAGTAGACGTTGCCGACGATGTTGGTCTCCTCGAAGCCGACGGTGTGCCGGTGCTCGAAGTAGTCCACGTAGTCCGCGTAGTTCGCGTAGTTCGCGTAGTCCGCCATTTCGCTAGCGCCTTCCTGTGAGGATGGCGAGGACGACGGGTTCCGCCGTCCCGCGCACATGGGTGGCGAGCGTCGCGATCCGCAGGCCGCCCGAGGTGAACACGGCCCAGCCGCCCTGCGGGTCGGGGTCGAGGGCGAGCGGCGCCGGGCCGGTGAGCCCGGCCTTCTGAAGGCACTCGGTCGCCGTCCACACCCGGGTCCGGGCGGTGTCGGGCGCCTCGCCGGTCTCGCGTACGACCAGCTCGGCCAGGGCGGCGCGCTCGCCGCCGAGGAGCGCGGCCCACTGGGTGTCGGGGCGCGGGACGACGGCCTCGACGTCGCAGGCGAGCGCTCCTTCCTCAGGGGAAGCCGCGGTGGCCGCGGAGGCCGAGACCACGCAGAGCGTCAGCCCCGGGCCGTGGGCCGCGGAGACCGCCCCGCCGTCCACCCCGGCCAGCTCCGGCCGCCCGTCGGGCCGGTAGCGCAGCTCGGCGGGGCCGTCCAGGGCGCGCCGCAGGGCGGCGGCGGTGCGCTCCCGGCGCTGCTCGGCGGCCCGGGTGACGTCCCCCTCCCCCGGCTCCCCCGGCCCGCCCGGCTCCCCCGGGCCGTCCGGTTCCTCCGGCTCGACGGCGACCGACACCCGTACCCCCAGCAGGTCCTCGGCCATCCGCTCCAGGTAGGGGCCGAGCAGCGGCGCCGCCCAGGGGCCGCGGCCGTCGCCCTTGCGCACGGCGCGCAGCCGCAGCCCCTCCCACCGCTCGACGACGTCGCCGTCCTCGGTGCGTACGGCGATGTCGTACGTGTAGCTGTCGCCGTCCCGGTGGCGTTCGGTGGCGCTGTAGCGCAGGCGGCCCGCCGTGGGCTTGCCGCCGCAGGGGTGGACGCGCTCGACGCCCTGCGGCAGGAGCGTGGCGTGCGGTACGCAGACCTGGTTGCCGTGCATCAGCGCGTCCCGCATGCCGGGGTCGCCGAGGAGCAGGTCGGCGGGGAGGAACCCGGCGAACCAGCGGTCGCCGCCGGACGTGGCGACCTCCGCGTCCACGTGCCGGGCGGCGGCCCGGTGGTAGCGGCGCAGCCGGGTGAAGCGCCCGCTCTGGAACAGCACGTCTCCGTAGAGGTCGGTGAGCGGGTCGAGCGCCACCGGCGTGGTGCCGTCCGCGGCCTGGTGGGGCGGCCCCTCGGGCACGGCCGCGTCCTCGGCGAACACCAGGCGGGCCTTGAAGTGCTCGGCGGCGAAGCCGGTCTCCGCGCTGTGGATGACCGCCGTGACGGTGTCGTCGTCGGTGGCGACCGCGGCGACACGGATGGTGGTGCTGGATCCGGGCGGGACGACGATCGGGCGCAGGAACTCGGCGTCCTCGATCACCGGTACGCCGGTGCGGCCGGTGAGGGCCGCCGCCACCTGGGCCATCGCCTCCATGCCGATCACCGCGGGGAACAGCAGGTTGCCGTCGAGGTGGTGGTCGGCGAGGTAGGGGTCGTTGCCCACGCTCAGCTCGGCCTCGGTGACCAGCTCCACGCCGTGGTAGCGGACCAGGGGCTTGTCGACGAAGCGCAGCAGCGGCAGCGGCGGCTGCTCGCGCCGCACGGTGCCGACGCCTTCGGTGCGGCCGCTGACCACCACCGTGGTGGGCGCGTCGGGGTCGGCGAGCAGCCGCCGCAGGGCCGCCACGCCCTGGTCGGGCGAGATGGGGGTGATGCCGTCGCGGACCAGGGACTCGACGACGGACAGGCGTTCGCCCATGCCGAGGCCCGACCACACCGACCACTCCAGGCACAGCGCGCGGCACCGCGGGTGGCGCCGCGCCACCTCCTCGGTGAGGTCGGTGAGCCATTCGTTGGCGATGGCGTAGTGGGCCTCGCCGCGCAGCCCGGAGCGGCCGATGACGCTGCCGAAGCTGATGAGCAGCCGCAGCCCGCCGGGGTCGACGGCGTCGAGGACGGCGCGCAGTCCGTCGACCTTGGGGGCGAGGGTGCGGCGGATCGCGGCCGGGTCGAGCTGGGTGAGGGCGGTGGGCTCGTTGCGCCCGGCGCCGTGCAGGACGGCGGTGACGGGGCCGAGTCGGCCGGTGAGGCGCTCGACGGCCGCGCGGACCTGGTCGGCGTCGGTGACGTCGGCGCGGGCGTAGCCGACGGTGGCGCCGCTGTCGGTCATCCGCCGCAGGTTGGCGGCGAGTTCCGGGTCGTCGGCGGGGTCGGAGCGGCCGATGAGGGCGAGCCGGGCGCCGCTGTCGTGGGCGAGGGCGAGGGCGCACTCGGCGGTGATGCCCTTGCCGCCGCCGGTCACCAGGAGCACGTCGGACGCGGTCAGGGGCTGCCGCGGGCGGGCCGGGCGCGCGGGCAGGGCGCGCAGCGTGGGGACGGTGCGCACGCCCGCGGTGTCGTAGTGCGCCTCGGTGCAGTGCGTCGTCGCGGCGGTCTCGGCGCACACCAGGGCGACAGGGTCCGCAGTGTCCGCCGCGTCGACGGGCAGGACCACGATGGTCGTCCGCAGGTAGGGGGCCTCCAGGTGCAGCGACTTGGCCAGGCCGCTGGCGCCGCGCCCGTGCTGGACGAGCACGAAGCGGCGGGCGGTGTCGTTGGCGAGCGCGGCCTGGGCGCCGTCGAGGGCCAGGGCGAGCTGGTCGGGCGTGCACGACGGCGGCAGGCAGACCAGGACGCCGCCGCCGAGGGAGGCCCGTTCGAGGCGCTGGCGCAGCTCCTCGGCGAAGGGGTGGTCCGGTTCGGCGTACAGGGTCCAGGGGCCGTCGCCCTGGTCCGCGGCGGTGGGCGCGGGGGCGGGCAGCGGCAGTTCGACCTGGTCCACGGCGAACGGCCGCACCCAGGCGGCGGCCCCGGCCACCGCGGGGGCGGCCTCGCCGTCCGCCGGGTGCCCGGTGTCGGCCAGTTCCTGGAGGGCGTCGGCGAGTTCGCCGACCGTGGCGGTGGCGAAGTTGAGCGGGGTGTGGGCGGCGGGGATGCCGAGCCGCTGGGCGGCCTGGGTCACGATCTGCCCCACGGTGATGGAGCTGAGGTGCAGGTCGTCGAGGAGGCGTACGCCGCTGTCGACTGTCTCCGGGGGGAGTTCGGCGCGGTCGGCGACGATGCGCCGCAGCACCTCGACGGCGGACCCGTCGGTGGCGCCGGTGTCCCCGGCCGGTTCGGGGGCGGCGGTGTCGCCGCCGGGCGGGGTGGCCGCGCCCTGGCCGCCGCGGACGGCCACCTGGGGTGCCTGTTCCGCGGGGCTGGCGAAGAACCGGAGTTCGGCGCCGACTTCCAGGGGCCGCACCAGGCGGTCCTGGAAGAGCCGGGCGTGGCGCAGCGGCGCCCCGGCCGTCCAGGCGGCACCGGCGACGCGGAGCAGCCCGCGCAGCGACTCGTCGTCGGTGTCCAGGGACAGCGCGGGGGTGCCGGTGGCGTCGGCCGCGAGGTGGCCGAGCACCCGGCCGGGGCCGACCTCCACGAACAGGTCGACGTCGGCGGCGGCGCGCTGGACGGCGGGCGCGAAGAGCACCGGGTCGGTGATCTGCCGCCGCAGCAGGGCGGGGATGTCGGTGTCGGCGGCCAGGGCGTCGCCGGTGACGGTGGAGACGACGCGCCGCCCGACGGGGGTGAACTCCAGTTCGGTCAGGTGGGCGGCGAACGCGTCGGCGGCCGGGGCCACCAGCGGCGAGTGGAAGGCGTGCGAGACGGGCAGCCGGGTGCAGACCACCCCGGCGGCCAGGGCCCGGGCCGCGACGGTGCCGATGGCGTCGACGGGTCCGGCCACCACGGTCTGCTCGGGGCCGTTGTACCCGGCGACGACGACGGGCAGCCCGTCGGCGAGGGCGGTGGCGCCGGTCGCGGACGTGCCGAGGGAGGCCATGGTGCCGGAGGCGCTGTGCTCGGCCATGGTCCGGCCGCGCAGCCGGGCGGTGCGCAGCAGCGCCGCCGCGTCGAGGGCGCCCGCCCAGTGGAGCGCGGTGAGTTCGCCGAGGCTGTGGCCGACGGCGACGCCCGCGTCCAGGCCGAGCGCTTCGAGGGCGCGCAGGCCCGCGACGGAGCCGGTGACGATGCGCGGCTGGGCGCTCTCGGTGGCGACGGTGTCGCCGGTGGCGGGCAGCGCGGCCGCCGCGTACACGTCGGCGGCCTCGCGCATGCGGCGGCGCAGCGCGCCGACGGCGCCGCCGCGCCCGGAGCCCTGCCCGGGGAAGAGGTAGCCGAGCCGGGCGGGCCGCTCGGCGTGCCCGAGGAAGGCCTGGCCGTCCGGGGCGAAGTGCTCGGTCCGGCCCGCGTCCAGCGCGTCGAGCAGCAGCCGGAACTGCCGCTCGGCCTCCTCGGGGGAGGCGGCGACGACCGCCGCGCGGTGGGGCGCGTCGCCGAGGTCGCGCTGGAGGGTGGCGCCGAGGTCGGCGAGCTGGGCGTAGGACAGCCTGGGGACGAAGTCGGCGAGCGCGGCAAGGCGTTCGCGCAGCGCGCCCGGCGTGGCGCCGTCGGCCAGGAGCAGCTCGGCGTCCTGCGCGGAGGCGGCCAGCTCCCGGGTGCGGGGGTCGAGGGGGCGGGAGGGCGAGGCGGCGCCGGTGGCGCCGGTGGCGCCGCCGGTCGGGTCGGCGGATGCGGCGGGCACGGCAGAGGCGGCGGACCCGGCAGAGGCGGCGGGCACGGCAGACCCGACGGACCCGGCAGCCACGCCAGCCACAGTGCCCCTGGCACCCCCACTGGCACCCCCACCGGCACCCCCCTTGTCCAGCACCACATGGGTGTTGATCCCGCCGAAGCCCATGGCGGTGACCCCGGCCCGCACGGGCAGGCCGTCCGGCCAGGGCTCGGCGGTGCGCAGGACGCGCAGGGCGGCGGTGTCGGCGGTGAGCAGGGGGTGGGGGTCGACGCAGCCGACGGCCGGGGGCAGGACCTCCTCGTGGACGGCCATCGCCGCCTTGATGAGGCCCGCCACGCCCGCGGCGGCCTTGGTGTGCCCGATCATGGCCTTGACCGAGCTGATGGCGGCGGCCGCGGCGCCCGGTGCCGCCTCGGCGCGGGCCTGGCCAAGCGCGGTCAGCTCCGTGGTGTCGCCGACCTCCGTGCCGGTGCCGTGGCCCTCGAACAGCGGCACGGTCCCGATGCCGAACCCGGCGCGCTCGTAGGCCCGGCGCAGCGCGAGGCGGTAGCCGTGGGCCTCGGGCCGGGTGATGCCGCCCTGGCCGTCGGAGGAGATGCCCCAGCCCGCGACGGTGGCGTAGATCCGGTGGCCCGCGGCGAGCGCGTCCGGCTCGCGCATCAGGACGACCATGCCGCAGCCCTCGCCGGGCCAGAAGCCGTTGGAGCCGCGGTCGTAGACCCGCATCTCGCGCCGGGCCAGGGCGCCGGTCTTGGCGAAGCCGATGATCTCGAACGGGTCGATGGACAGGTCGACGCCCCCGGCGACGGCCACGTCGATGTCGCCCTCGGCGAGCGAGCGGGCGGCCTGGGTGAGGGAGAGCAGCGACGACGAGCAGGCGCCGTCGACGGTGTAGCCGCCGCCGCCCAGGTCGAAGTGGTTGCAGACGCGCCCGGCGATGGTGTTGGAGAGGCCACCGGCCAGGGTGTCCTCGTCGACGGGCGGGAAGGGGCTCTTGTACGCCGCTTCGGCGCCGTCGAGGAAGGAGGCGAGCCGCTCCTCGTCCCAGCCCTGCTCCTGGAGCGCCGCGGCGAACACCCGGCGTACGTAGGGCCAGCGCAGCCGCAGCAGGTTGGCGCGGGTGAACTCGCCGGTGAGGGTGTTGCCGACGACGACGCCGGTGCGCTGGCGGGGCAGGCCCTCGCCGCCGGGGAAACCGGCGTCGGCCAGGGCCTGGCCCGCGACGTCCAGGGCCAGCCAGTGGGTCAGGTCGGTGGAGCGGTAGGTGCTTCCGGCGATCTTGTGGCCGATCCGGTCGAAGGCGTAGCCCTCGATGACGGCGGCGTTGCGGGCGTAGAAGCGGTCGGGGGTGGCAGGGTCGGCGTCCCAGTAGTCCGCGAGGCGCATCCGCTCGTCGGGCAGCCTGCGGAAGGCGCGGCGGCCCGCGAGGGCGTTCTCCCACAGTTCGCGGGGGGTGGCGGCGTCCGGGTAGCGGCACGCCATGCCGACGATGGCTATGCGGGTCATGCGGCGATTGCCTCCTTGTCGTTCCCGGTGGCCGGGAGGGGGGCCACCGGGGGTGCGGCGGTCACGCCGTGCGGTGCCGCCGCCAGGCTCAGGCCGCGTTTGGCCGAGAGGTCGAGCCACCAGTGGTAGCCGCCGCGGATCAGGCAGACGCCCGCGGTGGCGAAGAAGATCCCGTACGCGATGCCGAGCGCCGTCAGCGCGCCGTACGCCATGGCGACGCCGCCGCCGAAGGCGATCTGCGCCACGGGCTTGGAGGGGGTGGTGCCGGGGTCGGTGATCATGTAGTTGGTGAAGAGCACGAACGCCACGCCGGTCATCACGCCGAGGGCGGCGGGGATCGCGGTGCCGAACAGCAGCCCGCGCAGCACGGCCTGGAGGGCGAAGCCGAGCACCCAGGCGGCGATCAGCCACATGCGGTTGGTGAGCTTGGCGTTCAGCATGGTCCCGGCCATCACGATGCCCAGCGGGATCAGCCAGTCGAGGGCCCCGTCGACGTACTCGGTGAAGTGGTACGGGGGCGCGATGCTGGCCCAGGGGAACAGCAGCAGGATCACCGTGATGCCGAAGTTGGACGGGTTCATGTAGTGCCGGAGCCTGCCGCGGACGGGGGCGCGAAGGACCCACTTGGTGCCGACCGCGACGAGGACGCCGAAGAGCATCACCCAGACCCGGTCGTTGACGTAGGTGAGCATGTTGAGCGCGAGGGCGGTGATGTGCGCGGGGTACAGGAACTCGACCATGCCGCGGACGCCGTTGCCGAGGAAGCGCGGGGTGCGGCCCTCGGCGCGGGCCGCGACGACCTCCAGGACGATCTCCACGGCGTAGGCGGTGGCGACGGCGAACAGCGGCCAGGTCCAGGGCTGTTCGAAGCCGAGCAGGGTGTAGCCGAGGATGTTGAAGACGGAGATGGAGATGGCGAAGCGGCGCAGGGCCGTGACGACCTTCGGGTCGTGGCGCGGCGCGTCGGCGGCGCTCGGCGCGCCGCCCGTGCCGCCCGCCGGTCCGGCGCCGTTGCCGCTCGGGCCGGGTGCGTTGGCCGGGCCTGTCCCGTTGGCCGCGGTCGTGTCCGTCACGTCACTTCTCCTTCGCCGTGGAGCCGAGTTCGATCGTGTGGCGGCCGGGCGCGAGGCGCAGCTTGTCGTCGCGGACCTCGCCGGACCGGTCCCGCCAGCGCAGCGTCACGTCCAGGGGGCCGCGGACGCCGTCGCCGAGTCCGATGTGCACGTCGTGGCTGCGCTTTCCGGAGTGGCCGCCGCCGCCGTCGACCCGGCTGATCCGGCGGGTGCCGTCGGGCAGGGTCACGGAGACCTGCGCGTCGACGGCCGGGGAGCCCGAGGGGTGGAGCAGGCGCAGGCCGAGGTGGCTTCCGGCGGCCTTGCTCTGGTTGTGGTAGAAGACGGGCTCGCCCCACTGCCGGGCGACCGCGAGGTCGAGGCGGCCGTCGCCGTCGGCGTCGCCCGTCGCCACGCCCCGGGTGGGGATGGGCACGGCCATGCCGAGCTTCCCGGCGACGTTGATGTAGCGGCCGTCGTCCTTGGAGAAGAACCGCAGCGTCTGGTTGCCGCCGATGTCGTCGCCCTGCTTCACATGGGGCCACCAGTCGGGGTCGGAGACCAGGCCGTCGTTGGACATGGCCAGCTCCTGGAGCTGGGGCCAGCGGTTGGTCTTGCCCTTGACGAAGCCGGTGGCCTGGACGATCTCCAGCTCGCCGCTGTTGTCGAAGTCGCCGGTCTTGACGTCCCAGCCCCAGCCGGACCAGGCGGTGCCCAGCGGGGCGCTGCGGTCCTCGAAGGGCGCCCTGCCGACCTTGAAGTCCGAGCGCAGGGACTTCTTGTCGGCGGCCTTGTTCATGAAGGTGAAGTTGGACTCCTGGATGCCGAAGGAGGTGGTGATGTTGCTGACGAACATGTCGTACAGGCCGTCTTCGTCGAGGTCGCCGAAGTCGACGCCCATGCCCTTGAAGGAGCTGCGGCCGAGCTGCTTGGAGCGGGGGGTGAGCGGGTCGCGCGGGCCGTCCACGGCGGCGAAGTCGATCTTCCCGGGGCTCGACCGGTTGTGGAGGAGGCGGGAGGTGCCGAAGTCGTGGGCGAGGTACAGCTCGGGGAGCTGGTCGCCGTCGAGGTCGGTGGCGGACGCGCCGAGCGTCCAGCCGTTCCTGACGTCCTTGGGCAGCGCGTCGGCGGCCTTCTCGAAGCCGCGCGGGGTCCAGCGGTAGATGAAGTCCTCGCCGCCGTTCTGGGCGTGCGAGAGCGAGTCGTTCATCTCCACGCCGCCGTCGAGGGACGGGTCGAGGACGGGGCTGTCGGGGAAGTAGTTGCCGACGAGGATGTCGTCGTGCCCGTCGCCGTCGAAGTCGGCGATCGTGGTGGCGTTGGTGTTCCACTGGGGTCCGGTGTACGTGGTCGTGCCCACGCCCCGTACCAGCTCGGCCGGTTCGAACGCGGCGGCGCCGAGCTTCTTGGCGCCGGGCTTGGCGTGGAAGATGACGGGGGTGCGGCCCCAGTAGTAGACGAGCAGGTCGGTGCGGCCGTCCTCGTTGAAGTCACCGGCCGCGCAGCCCATCGGCGCCATGGTGTCGCTCATGGGCAGCGGGGCGGGGTCCAGGACGAACGGCTTGTACCGGTCCGCCTTCTTGCCCGGGGTCGGGGTCACGACGACCTGGTCGATGCGGGGGTCGGTGACGCACAGGTCGTTGGAGAGGCCGTCGCCGTCGACGTCGTTCATCGAGATGCCCGCGCCGACCGAGGAGATCCACGCCTCGATGTTCTTGTAGTCCTTGTTCACCTCGCGGATGGTCTGCTGCTCGAAGCCGGACGGCATGGCCAGGGACATGGGCTGGAAGGAGTAGCTCTCCGCGGCGCGCTCGACGTCGGCCTCGGAGGGGGTCGGCAGCCGCACGGCGTAGAAGGCGCTCACCATCAGGGTGAGGGCGACGATTCCCGGGATCTGCCCGCGTAGGCGGGTGCGCAGGGCCATGGTTTCTAGAACTCCCCTCGTGCGGCGATGTCCTGGGCGACCTGCTGCCGCCACTGCTCGTACGCGAGGCCGTCGGCCGCCGCGCTCGCGGTGCCCGACGGCCGCAGGTCGCGGCACACGCGCGCCGCGTCGGCGGCGTCGAGGCCGCACAGCACCTGGGTGCCGAGGTGGGTCTCGGGCCCGGTCAGTCCGGCCTTCTCCCGGGCCTCGGCGGCGAACGCGGAGCCCTGGGCGAGCTGCGGGCGCAGCTGTCCGGCGCGCTGGGCGAGCTTGCGCAGCTCCGCCTCGTCGGCGCCGCCCGCGTAGGTGGCGGCGAGCCCGATGCCGCTGACGAGGTCGCCGCGGCGCTCCGCCGGGAACCTTTCGGTCAGGGTCATGACAGCATCGGGGTCGGTGCCGCCGACGAACCACAGGGCGCGGCCGATGCCCTGGTCCACGGCGCGCCGCACATACGGGGCGGGACCGTCGGGCCAGCGCAGCGACAGGTCCTGGTAGGTCCCGTACACGTATTTCTCCGTCTTGAAGTACGCCTGGTGGAACCCGTAGCCGTCGAGGATCAGCCAGCGGATGAGCGGGTCGGTCGACGACACGTCGGGCCAGCGGAACCGGGGCAGCCGGGCCATGGCCCAGCCGATCCCGACGTACGCCATGTAGACGTGGTGGCGCCCGTCGCCCGCCAGGAGCGCGCTCAGCCGCTTGCCGCCGCTGCCCGGCAGGGCGTCGAGCACGGTGCAGCCCATCGCCGCGCCCTCGTGGGCGAAGCCGCGGAAGCGCTCGGGCACGCCGTCGAGGCGGTGTTCGAGCTCCGCCAGCGTGCGGGACTCGACGGCGTGGCCGTAGCCCTTGAGGAAGTTCCGGCCGATGGTCTCCAGGAGTTCCTGGGCCATCGGGTCCTTCTTGCGAAATCCCCTTCGGTCGAGGCGTACTTGCGCGACACTGGGGGTGAGAACACGGCGCCGCAGCGCACGCAGGTTTGCTCCCATCACGCTGAACTACCCTTCGTCGATTCCCTTTCGCACACCGGCTGTGTTTCCACACTTCGGCACTTCGGTAATTCGGTGGTCCGGTACTTCGGTGGTCCGGCAACGCGGCCATTCGGTGGTCCAGCAAGGCGGCCATTCGGTGGTCCGGCAACGCGGTGGCCCGGTGTTCCTCAGGAGACGCCGGTCGTGACGCGGTCGCGCACATTGCGCCGCCACAGTTCGTAGGCCGGGGTCCCCCAGGCCCCTCCGGCGGGCACCGCGCTGTCGTCGGCGAGCGCGACGGCCGCCTCGGCGGTCAGGCCCGCGAGCGCCTCGGCGGCGGCACGGGTGTGCTCCGGCACCAGACCGGCGTACGACCGCGCCTTCACCGCGAACACCGCGCCCTGCGCCAGCTCCGCCCGGTGCGCGCCCGCCGCGTGCCGCAGCGCCGCCAGGTCCGCGGGCGCGCACCCGCCCGCGAACGCCGCGGCCAGGCCGACACCGCTCCACAGGTCGCCCTGGCGCCGCTCGGCGAACCGGCCCACGGCGGCGGTGACGTGCGCGGCCCGGCCGCCGTGCACGAACCACAGGGCGCGGCCGACGCCCTGGTCCACGGCGCGCGGGAAGTAGCCGGGGGCGCCCTCCCAGGGGTAGGGGGCGGGCACCCGCTGCTCGTCCACCCACCGCCGGGTGTCGAAGTAGGCGCGGTCGAACCCGTACCCGTCGACGGCCAGCCAGCTCATCTGCGGGTAGTCGGCGCCGGTGAGGTCGGGCGCGGCCTTCTTCCACAGCGGCCTCGGCAGCCTGGCCAGGGCGAAGCCGACGCCGATGTACGCGAGGAAGACGTGCGGCCGGGCGGGGCCGCGCAGCAGGGCGGCGGCACGGCTGCCGGGCCCGGCCACCGGCCCCGGCTCACGGGCGGCGCCCCAGCCCCGCCCCCGGCCCATGGCGTCCCGTACGCACAGGGCCATGATCGCGCCCTCGTAGGCGAAGCCCCGCAGCTCCGGGTCGACCAGGTGGACGCGCTGCTCGATCTCGGCCTGGCCGCGAGCCGCGATGGCCCACTCGAAGCCGCACACCACCGTGCGCGGCACGGCCTGGAGCCGGTCCGCCGCGGCGGACGGCGGCACGTCGAACCCGCGCCGCTCGAACCCCACATGGGCCAGCGGCGGCGCGAGCAGCAGTCTGCGCAGTGCGCCGGGTACGTCAGGCATGGGTCACCCCCTCGTCTGGAATGCGCCTCTGGCATGTGTCGATCCCGTGGCGGCCCCGTGTGAGTCCCGTGGGGGACCTGTCCGGGATTCGTGTCGATGAAGGCCATCGTGAGTCCGGGTCCGTGCAGCGGGCATCTTCCCGCGTGCGTTACCCGGCGGTAGCCGACGGTCGAGGCGGTCGCGGCGGTCGCGGCACCTGCGCGAGGCGGCCCAGGGCGATGTGGAGGGCGGCGGCGAGGAGTTCGCCGACGGCCGGGGGGCCGCCGACGCACTCGCCCCCGGCGCGGACGGGTGCCGCCGGGAACGCCTCCGCGTTCTCCGCGGTCCACGCGGCCTCGACGGCATATCGTTCAAACGCGCCGGAGGGAATTCCGGAGGCGGTGCTGAGCGCGGACATAGGCATCGACGTACCCCTTGTTCCGAAGCAGCGCTTTCACGGCAGCGCTTGAGCGGTGACGATTTCGCAGTGGTGTCTCCACGGCGACGATTCCCCGGAGGTGATTCCCCGGAGGTGATTCCCCGGCGGTGATTCCCCGGTGGTGATTCCACGGCGCTTTTTCCGCAGCGGCGGCGGCGCGGAATCCGCGATGCACACCAACGTAACCGGATTCGTCAGCGGGATCGTCTTCCAGATTGCCGGGCCGGACGCGCGGTCACCTCGTCGTCGGCCACCGGCCGCTCGCAGTCCGTACAGATCAGCAGCGGCAACACCAGGCCCTCGCACCCGATGTGCTCGGTGCGGCGGGTCGGGCCGAGTTCGCCCGCGAGGTGCCGGTCGCCCCAGTGCATGTACGCCACCACGACCGGGGTCAGCTCGCGCCCCATCCGCGTCAGGTGGTACTCGTGCCGCAGCGGCCGCTCCTGGTAGGGCACCCGCTCCAGGACCCCGTGCTTCACCAGGTGGTTCAGACGGTCCGTCAGCACGTTCCGGGCGATGCCCAGCTCGCGCAGGAGCCCGTCGAACCGCCTGATGCCGAGCAGCACGTCCCGGACGATGAGCAACGACCAGCGCTCGCCCACCACTTCCAGTGCGTGGGCGAGGGAGCAGTCCTGGCCCTCGTACGTGCGCCTCAGCATCCGGTCATGCTATCGCGCAGTCAGTTTCTTCAAGAGACTCACTAGGGGTGGCGACGGGGGGCGGGGGCGGGGCGGAAGTGCGCAATCGAGGAGAAGACCGCGCCCCGCACACCTGCTGAGATACCTCGGGGATCCGCCCCCGACGCGCCCCTGACCCGCCTCCGACGCGCCCCTGACCCGTACCCGACGCGTCCCTCCCCCATGCCCGACGCGCCTCTCCCCGTACCCGAGCACCCTCCCCGCAAGCCCCTCGCCCCCCTCCTTCTCCCCCTCCCCCTCCCCCGAAGCCCGGTTGATCCGACAACCGCCCCCGCACGTACGGAACTCACCCATGTCCCCGCCCGTACGCCAGTCGAAGGGAACTCCCCCATGGACCGTTTCCGGCACCGAGGTCTGATCCCGCGCCCGCTGCTGTTCTGGGCGGGCATCGTCATCTGCGCGGCGGGGGTGGCGGAGCACATCCGCATGTACGTCGACGCCGCCGGGATGGACTACCACATGGCCCACATGGACATGGGCCCCACGATGTGGACGGCCATGGTGGCGATCGTGGTGGGCCTGCTCTTCTCGGGCGCCGGGCTCGTGCCGCGCGAGCTGACCGCCGCCGACCGGGAGGCGGCCGCGGCGACGCCCCCGTCGACCGCCCCGCCGACTGCCCCGCACACCGAGCCGCCCACCGGGGTGCCGACCACCCCGCGCCAGCGCACCCGGCTGCGGCGACGGCTGATCGCCGTCCTGTCCTTCGCCCTGATCGTCGATCAGATGAAGCCCGCCACGCTGGCGTTCATCCTGCCCGGCGCGCGGGAGGAGTACGGCCTGACCGCCGCGGAGGTGGCCGCGCTGCCCATGGGCGGCCTGACGGGCACGGTGCTCGGCTCGCTGCTCTGGGGGCACCTGGCCGACCGCATCGGCCGCCGCTCCTCCGTGCTTCTCGCGGCCCTGCTGTTCGTGGCGACCACGGTGTGCGGGGCCATGCCGAGCTTCGAGGCGAACGTGCTGATGTGCGTGCTCATGGGCATGTCGGCGGGCGGCATGCTGCCCATCGTGTACGCCCTGATGTCAGAGGTGCTGCCCGGGCGCAGCGCGGTGATGGTGCTGATCGCGGGCCTGACGACGGTGGGCGGCTACCTGGCGGCCAGCGGCCTGACCGCGGCGTTCGAGCCCCACTACGGCTGGCGGGTGCTGTGGTTCCTGCAACTGCCGCTGGCGCTGGCCCTGTTGGGGCTCAACCGCTGGATCCCGGAGTCCCCGAGCTTCCTGGCGTCGCGCGGCCGCACCGCCGAGGCGCGCCGCATGGCCGAGCAGTTCGGCCTGCACCTGGCGCCGCCGGAGCCGCGGACGAAGGGCGGGGCGCGCGCCCTGGTGGGCCCCGGCTATCTGCGCCAGACCCTGGTCATCTCGGCGTTCGCGCTCTCCTGGGGCCTGGTCTACTGGGGCTTCGTCACCTTCCTGCCGACCGTCCTCGACGACTCGGGCCTGAAGACCCCGGCGTCGCGGATCCTGTTCGCCTCGTCGGTGCTCTCCATCCCGGGCACGGCCGTGGCCGCGTGGCTCTACAGCCACTGGTCGTCGCGGAAGACCATCACGCTGTACGGGGCCGTCACCGCGGGGTCGCTGGTCGCGCTCACCGCGCTGCCCCTGGACAGCCCGCAGGTGGCGATCCCCGTACTGATCAGCCTGCTCACCGGCGCCAGCGGCGTCGTCTCGGTCCTCGGCCCCTACACCGCGCAGGTGTACCCCACGTCGTTCCGCGGCCTGGGCAGCGGCCTGTCCGCCGCGTGCACCAAGTCGGGCGGCATCATCGGCCCGCCGATGGTCGGCTGGATGCTGTCCGCGATGCCGACGGGCCGGGTCGCCACGGTCATCGCGATCCCCATGGCCCTGGCGTCGACGGCGTTCGCCAAGTACGGCCTGGAGACCCGCACGCCCCCGCCCTCCACCCCGAACCGCCCCACGACTCCGCACCGGGACGAACTCACCCCGCGCTAGCCGCGGCGCGCCGGGCGTGCCCGAGCCGCCCTCAACTCGCGCGGTGGGTCGCTTCGGTCGCTTCCGCGGCGCAGAGACGGTCGCGGAGGGGCACGTGACGGCGGGTGGCGCGACCTGCCGGGTGGTGGGGCGGGCGCGGGGCAGCAGGAGGCGTGGGCGCCCTACTCGATGGTCGCCGACCAGGCCCCGCGCCTGAAGTGGCAGGTCCCGTCCGGATCGACGCGGACCCTGGCGCCGTAGACCGGCAGCGTTCCCTCGTGGTTGAGGAAGTGCCGGATGCGCTCCAGTTCGTCCCACAGGCGCCGCGGCCCGCTCTGGTGCACCGTCGGCGGGTCCGTCCAGTACCCCTCGGCGCGGGCCCAGGAGCCGTCGGCGTGCAGCAGCCACACGGTGCGCCGCTTGCCGTCGTCCCGGCGCCGGTGCTCGATGCCGGGAACGGTCAGTTCCAGCGTTGACCACACGTCCCAGGCGTCGGGTACGTAGAGCGCCGGGTAGCGGCCGGTGGTCACCTCGTCCCCCTCCGCCTCCCTCGCCTGCTCGTACACGGCGTCGAGACCGGGCGGGTAGTCGTCGCCCTGCCGGGTCTCCATGAACCCGGCGGGGTCCGGCTCGACGCGACCGACGGCGCCGCCGTCCTTGGCCTTGTCCGCCGTCACGATCAAGCCGGTACCGGCGATCGTCGTCACGAGCCGTCCGCCCGGCTTCAACGCGGTCAGCCACGTAGCGGGTACGCCCCGCACGGACACGGTGGAGACGATCCGGTCGTACGTCCCCGGAAGCGGCCCGGTGATGTCGCGGACGGCCGTCCGCGGGCGCAGGCCGATCTCGTACAGGCGGGCCCTCGCCTTGTCCACCAGGGCGGCGTCGACGTCGATGCTCGTCACGCGCTCGTCGCCAAGGCGCTGGCAGGCGAGCGCGGTGCCGTAGCCCGTTCCGGTCGTCACCAACACGTCCGAGTCGTCACCGATCATCGCGTGCCGGTACATCGTGACCACCAGGCTCGGCAGAGTGGACGACGACGTGGGGCGACCCGTAGCGACCTCGGCGCCCAGCTCGGCGTCGTCGGCGTGCAGCGGGCCCACGCGAGTCACCAACGTGCGGTCGCTGTAGGCCGCCCTCATCCACGCCTCGGGCTCACGGGGCCCGTCCTGAAGAACCCACCGCTCGCCGTCGTTCGCCCACCATCGGGGGACGAAGTAGTGCCGGGGGACGGTCGCGAGCGGCTGGCGCCACCGCGACTCGGGCCGGACCGCGGCGGCGGCCAGGCGCGCGGCGTGTGTCTCCCAGTCCAATGCGACCACTCCTCGTTCCAGTGCGGTTCTAGTGCGCGGGCAGGCAGGCGGGGGTTTCGGCCGGTGAGCAGTCGTCGCCGTCCAGGTCCGGGTTGCAGGCGGTCACGGTCCTGTCCGTATCCGTCCCCGGCGAAGGCTGGCACGAGTCCTCCTTGGGGGTGCAGGAGTCGGGTACGCACGCGCCCCGGCGTGGGCGCGGGATCGCGGAGACGAGAGCCGCCCAGGTGTCTGAGGCGAACACGTCGGCCAGTCGCGAGGTCCGCACGTTTCCAGCGGGGTGCAGGAAGCGGGACAGGACGCACGGCCAGACCTGACCGTCGGGTCCGACGGCGGCGCGACCCTGCCCGCAGGAGCCGCACAACTGCGTGACGGACGGAAGGGCGTCGGCCTTGACCGCGGCATTGCCGACTTCGCGGACACGGTCGACGCGTACGTGCGTGACGCCGAGAGATTCCATCTCGGCGCGGGCCTGATCGCTGCGCTGCCCTTCCCTCATATGGATGATGCCGACCTTGATCGGAATGTCGCGGCGCACTGCCTCAAGGATGTTCGCCCGGGTCCTGTCGTGGCTACCACCGCGCCCCGTGATGGCGTCGTGCTCGTCCGGGTCGTCGGAGTAGTAGGACGTGGCGAGGGTGACGCGCGGGTGGGCGAACAGGGCCCACCACTCGAGCCGTACGCGGTAGAGGTTGCTGAAGACCCGCACCGCGAGCCCGCAGTTCAGCGCGTGCGTCAGCAGGGCGGTGAACTGGGGGTGCGTGGTCGGTTCGCCGCCGATCAGCTGCACCATTTCCACGCCGACGCGGGCGGCGTCACTGATGACGTTCCGCCAGTCGTCGCCGGTCATGCTGCCGTGTCCCCTGGCGGGCCCGGCCTCGGCGTAGCAGTGCGAGGCACACGTGAGCTGACAGCGACGGGTGATCTCCAGTTCGAGGAACGTGGGAGCCGCGGGCGTCGCCGGGGCTGTTGACGTAGTCGTCACAGGTCCTTCCCTTCAGGTGAGTCGGGCTTCGTCCGGCCGGGGGCGGGGCCGTCACCGGTAGAGGCGGCGTTCGCGGACCTGGCTGCGGGTTCCGCCCTCGGGCCGCTCGGGTGGCCGCAGGTGTTCACGGCCTGTCCAGGGCACGCTTGTTCGCCGCCGTGACCTCGGCACTCAGCCGTTCCGCTGAGGTGGCCGGGCGGATCTTCGACGGGTCGGCCTCCCACTCACGGCCCCCGCCGACCGGGCGGAGCATCGCGTACGGCCCCGCCTTGCCCTGGTACTGACCCACTTTCCGCACCGCCGGATCGAACACCAGGGCTCCGCGCTCCGGGACCGACACCGCTGCCTCTTGCCGTGCCATCGCAACTCCGTACGCCGTCACTGTCCGCCCCATTTCCACCCGGACAGCCAATTACTTTGGGTACGTTCAGCGTTGCTCAGCGCAACCGTCGGCCACAACGCCGTGCGCGTGCCACCGGCCGACTGACACGGAAGGGGACACCGTGAGCCGTCGCAATGCCACGGGAGGGGCAGGAGCCACGTCCGCCGCCTTGTTCGGCGAGGTGCTGAGACACCACCGCGAGGCGGCGGGACTCACCCAGGAGGCCCTGGCCCGCAGGATCCCCTGCGACCGCTCCCACGTGGCACGGATCGAGGCGGGCACGCGCGTACCGCAGGACACGTTCGCCAAGGCGTGCGATGAACTCCTCGGCACGGGTGGGGTGTTGCTCCGACTGTGGGCACGCATCGACTGGTACCCCGAGGTCGAGCATCCCGACTGGTTCGAGCGGCGGGCGGAGATGGACGCGGAGGCCGTCGCGCTGCGTGCGTACCAGACGCAGTTCATCCCAGGCCTGCTGCAAACCGAGGACTACGCAACGGCGTTGTTCTCCCTGATCGAGAGCGGCGAGGTAGTCGAGGAGCGTGTCAGGGCGCGCCTCAGTCGACAGCAGCGCTTCCTCGCGCCGGACGGTCCGCTGTACATCGCCGTGCTGGATGAGAGCTGCCTACGCACCGTGGTGGGGAACGCGGCTGTCATGCGGGATCAGTGCGCGCACTTGCTGTCCGTCGGTCAGCGCTCCAACATCCGCGTGCAGGTCGCCCCAGCTGACGACCCTGTACTCAATCGCCCCGCCACGTCCATGTCCCTGATCAAGCTTCCCGACGGGCACGAGTGGGTCTACTCAGAGTCCCTGGACCGAGGCCACTTCAACGACGATCCGGCCGTCTACGCCAGCCATAGCCAGACCTATGATGTGCTCAGGGCGGACGCTCTGTCAGCTCGCGAATCCGCCGCTCTGATCAGTGAGGCGATGGAAGGGTACGGGCACCATGGACAGGCACGAACTCCGCACAGCGACATGGATCAAGAGCAGCTACAGCGCAAACAACGGCGGCGACTGCATCGAGATAGCCCCCGGTATCCCCGGCGCCGTCCCCGTCCGTGACAGCAAAACCCCAGACACCCCCGCGCTCATCTTCGAACGATCCACCTGGCAGTCCTTCGTCACGGCCATACGCCAGGACGCGTTCCACGCCTGAAGAGGGAAGGGCACGGACACCATGCACCGTAACGAACCCCACACGACGGCATGGATCAAGAGCAGCTACAGCGGCGACAACGGCGGCAACTGCATCGAGATAGCCCCCGGTATCCCCGACGTCGTCCCCGTCCGTGACAGCAAGACCCCAGACACCCCCGCACTCCTCTTCCAACGATCCACCTGGCAGACCTTCGTCACAGCCATACGACAGGACACGTTCCACGCCTGAGCAGCGCGGAGGCCGGTCGGAGCCTGGTGCGCTGGCGCTGTGGTTCCTTGCGTCCTTCGCCTCTCCGGCCGCTGGCCGAGACCGGGCGGGTTCCGGCCAGTGGGCTGGCCCGGCCGCTCTCACCTTCCGCTTCCGCGTGAAGTCGCTTCGGTCGCTGGCCGTCGCGGGTGGGGCAGTTCGGCGTGGCGTACCGCGCTGGACGTCAGGGCGATGGCCGCGCCCAGGCTGGCGAAGAGGGCGCAGGCCGCGAAGGCGGGGGCGGTGCCCCAGGTCGCGATGGCGGTGCCGACCAGGGGGTAGCTGAGGGGGGCGAGGCCGACCGTGGCGAGCAGGGCGACGGCGGTGACCCGGCCCAGGTGGGCGGGGTCCGTGGCGGTCTGGATGAGGGCGCTGTCCAGGCCGCCGAAGACGCCCGCGCACAGCCCGATGGCCGCGGCGAGGGACGCGGCCAGCCACAGGGACGGCGCGAGTGCGATGGTGGCGGCGCCCGCGCAGCCCGCGAGCAGGGTGCCCGCCAGCATGAGACCGGCGCGCGGCAGCCAGCCGGTGAGGGCGAGCAGCGCGGCGCTGGCCGCCGCGCCCGTGCCGAAGCCGCCGACGATCCAGCCGTAGCCGGAAGGACCCCAGCCGCGTTCGGCGTTGAGGAGCACCAGGCCGACGTTGAGGGTGCCGAGCAGGCTGCACTCGCAGACGGCGCCCGCGGCGACGAGCGGGCCGATGAGCCGGTGGCGGCGGATGTAGCGCAGGCCGTCGAGCAGGTCCTGGCGGGCCGTGCCCGGACGCGGCCTCCCGGGCGCGTCGGGCTCTGGGGGGCGTGTCCGCAGGGTCAGCAGGAGGGGCAGGGAGAGGGCGAAGAGCAGACCGGCGGCGGCGAAGGCGGCGGCCGGTCCGCCGAGTGCCAGGGCCAGGCCGCCGGTGGGCGGGCCCGCGATCTGCCCGAGGCGCGTCGACAGCGAGCGCAGGCCGCTGACCCGGGCCAGCTGAGCGGGGTGGGTGAGGCGCTGCGGGAGGGCGCCGACCGCGGGCAGGAACAGCGCGTCCACGGCGCCGAAGACCAGCGCCAGCGCGACGAGCAGCCACAGGCTCGGGGCCGTCAGCGCGACCGCGGCGGCGACCGCGAGGATCAGCAGGCAGCGCAGCGCGTCGCTGCCGAGCAGCAATCGCCGGGGGTCGAACCGGTCGGCCAGGACGCCTCCGCCGAGCATCAGCAGCGCCCGCGGCAGTGCGCCCGCGGCCATGACCAGGCCGACCTCGGTGGGGCCCGCGGTCTTCTGGGCGGTCCAGCCCAGGGCGACGAAGTACACGCTGTCGCCGACGAGAGACGCGGTGTGGGCGGCGAGCCAGCGCAGGACGTTGCCGTCGCGGTGGGCCGGTGGGGTGGCGGGCTCGGGCGGGGCGGTCTGTGCGGTGGCCATGGAGGCTCCAGGGGTCCGGGGCCCGGGGCCCGGGTGGGGCGGTCGGGCCGGGGCCGGGGCCGCTCAGGGACGGAAGGGGAAGCCGTACAGGTGCACGGAGACGTGCTCGCGGGCGTCGGTGTCACCGGCCGCCCTCGCGGCCTTGCCGCGCTCGCGCCAGCGCCGGGCCACCTCCTCCAACTCGTCGCTCATCTCGTTCAGTTCGTCCGGGGTGAGGTCGAGCAGCCACTCGGAGCTGAAGGCCGCGTCGGTCCACGCCTCGCCCCAGGCGGCCCGCTGGTCGAGGTAGGTGCGGTACTGGGCGGCGCGAATGTCGAACAGGCCGCGGGTCACCGCGCCGACCGCGGCGGCCCCCTCGGGCGTGTCCGCGAAGTCCGAGTCGCGAAAGCCCCAGCCGTCCTCGGACGCCACCCGCCACCACCGCTCGCGGCCGTCGGAGCCCGCGTCGTCCGCCTCGGTCACGAAGCCGTGCTCGGCGAGCTTGCGCAGGTGGTAGCTGACCAGCGACGGCGTCTCGTCGACGCGCTCGGCGAGCTGGGAGGCGGTCGCGGTGCCAGCCGCGTACAGCATCCGGTAGAGCCGCATGCGCAGCGGGTTCATGAACGCCCGCAGGCGTGCCAGGTCGGTGATCCTCTCCGGTTCGCGCTCGGGTCGCATGCGCCTCACCGTAGATGTGAAGCGAAAACTTCGCAATAAGTGCTTCAGACCGCGCAGACCGCGCCGGATCGCCAACAGCCCCTGGGAGTGGTCGAGTTGGAGGGGGGGCGGGGGCACGAGAGCTGCGGGGGCATGGGGGCTACCGCGCGGGCGGCGGTGGAATGCGGGGCGCGCGGTGCAACCCGACGGGCGGAGATCGCTTCTTTGTGAGCGGCAAGGTCCGTGGAGACGACGAGGGCCCGGGGCTGTGTGGGGGCGTGAGGGGGGTGGGTGTGGGGCGTTCTGCGACTGGTCGTTGATCTCGCATCGTCGCCGTGTCGCCCCCCGTACGCGGGGGCGGGGCGGCCCTCTTCGTTCTCGGAGTCCGTTTCGTGAGACCCCTCGCTCGTTGGCGCACCAGTGGTGCCCTGTGGCTGGCGCCGGTGTGTCTGGCCGTCGTCCTGCTGTACTTCTTCAAGTCCCTGCACGAGGAGCCCGGTTACACGGCGCTCGTCGACGGACCGGCGTGGGCGCCCGCGGTGGTGGCGCGGGCGTTGGACCCGTACTTCTGGTTCGCCTATGCCGTGGCCGCCGCGCTGGGCGCGTGGGAGGCGGGGCGGTTGAGGAAGGACGGGGTGTGGGGGCTGGCCCCGGCCAGGTCGCGGTACCGGGTCGCGGCCGAGGCGCTGCTGCCCGGGGTCGTGGTCGGCTGGGCGATGCTCGCGCTGCCCGTCGCCATGGCGCTGGCCGAGACCCGGACCTGGCCGACGGTGAACTCGCTGCCCCTGCTGGGGATGGGCTGGTTCCTGGTCGGGGCGCACACGACGATCGGGTTCACGGTCGGCCTGTGGGTGCACCGGGTGATCGCGGCACCGCTGCTGGGCGCGGCCGTGCTCTACCTGGTGGGCTGGTCGGCGTCCGACGGCGAGCGGTTGTGGCCGCGGCACCTGTCCGGGCAGTACTCCAGCGGGCTGGGGTTCGGCGAGCTGGTCCCGTTCACCGTGCTGTGGCCGCACCTGGCGTTCACCGGGGCGATCGCGGTGTTCTGCGCGGTGGCCTGGGTGCCGTTGCGGGCGCGGTGGGCGCGGGGCGCGTTACGGGTCCTCGCGGGCGGCACGGCCGCCGCGGTCGTGGCCGCCTGCGTGGCCCAGGTGCACACGTGGGGCGCCGTCGGGCCGCTGTCGGCGAACCACGCGCCGCTGGAGTGCGCGGGCAGCCACCCGCGTGTCTGCGTGCCCCGGGCCGCGGACGCCGACGTGGCGGCCCTGCGGCAGGACGTCGTCGGAGCCGTCACCGCGCTGCGGCGGGCCGGGGTCGACGTGCGGATGCCCGACGCGGTCAACGACACGCTGGGCACCGGGCGGTCCGGCACCCGCTCGACCGGCCGCCAGTGGTGGCTGCCGCTGTCCGGGGCGGCACAGCCCGAGGCGGTGCGGCTCGGCGTCGTACGCCAGTCGGTCCGCTTTCCCTGCGCGCGCACCGACCTCGTCAGGTCCCGCTCGGCCGTGCTGTGGGCGGCGACCGTCGTCAGCGCCGACCGGCGCTACCTCGCCCGGCAGCGGCAGGAGGTGCAGCAGTTCGCCCGCCCCGGCGCGGTGCTGGCGGCCATGCGGCACCGGGTCGCCGAGGCGCGGACGCTGACCCCGGCCGGGCAGGCCGCCTGGTTCCAGCGGGAGCGGGCCACGGCGTGCGGGGGCGCGGGCGCGGGGAAGGGCGACCGACGGTGATCTGGTGGTTCAAGGCCCGGCGCGTCGCGCCCGTGGTCGTGCCGTGCCTGGCCGGGTACGCCGTGATCGTCGCCGTACTCCACGGGGCCACCGTCGAGTTCCCTTCGCTGCTGGTCGGCGGGGCGAACGACGTGCCGGTCCTGCTGCTCGCCCCCGTGCCGCTCACCTCGGGACTCCTCGTGAGCCTCACGTCCCGCCTGGTGGAGGGCGAGGCGGCCGCGTGTCGGCGGGTGTCCTCGTACGACACGGCGCTCACGCTCCTCGCCGGTGCCTGCGCCACCGCGGTCGGCTGCGTCGTGGGGCAGGTGTCCGGCGGCGACGACGCCTGGTCGGTCGGCCGCAACACGCTGTTCCTGACCGGGCTGACGCTCCTGGTCCACACCGTCGCGCCCCAGGGAGCCGCGGCCGTGCCGGTCGGCTGGGTGCTCACCGTGGCCTTCGTCGGCTTCGACCAGTTCCACCAGGCCCACGCCTGGACGGTCCTGCCTCGGCCGCCCGCGGACGTGCCCGCCCTGGGGGCCGCGCTCGTCGTCTTCGCCGCCGGTCTGGTCGCCCACGCCCGTCACCGGCCCCGCCCGTAAGGAGGAACTCTCCCCCATGCCGATCCAGTTCGACGCGTGCTCCTACGCCTACGGGCGCCGCAAGCCCGCGGTCCTCGACCGCCTGACCCTTACCGTCCCGGACGGCTTCACCGTGCTGCTCGGCCCCAACGGCGCCGGAAAGTCGACCCTGCTCCGGCTCGCCGCCGGAGTCACCCGCCCCACGGCGGGCGAGGTGCGCCTCGGCCCGCACTCCTCCCGCGGCCGGGAGTACCGCCGCGCCGTCGCCTGGATGCCGCAGACCATCACCGCCATGACCGGGCTCACCGCACGCGAGCAGGTCGCCTACACCGGCTGGCTCAAGGGCATGAGCCGCGCCGACGCCTGGACCGCGGCCCTGGAGGCGCTCGCCCGGGTCGAACTCGCCGACCGCGCCGACGTGCGGACCGCCCAGCTCTCGGGCGGGCAGCTGCGCCGGGTCGGCGTCGCCGCCGCGCTCGTCCACCGCGCCACCGTGCTGCTCCTGGACGAGCCGACCGCCGGAATGGACCCCACGCAGCGCCGCGTCTTCCGCGAGCTGGTCCTCACCCTCGTCACCGGTGACGTACGGGTGCTGATGTCCACGCACGACGTGGGCGACCTCGCCGAAGAGACCCACCACGTCACCGTGCTGGGCGACGGGCGCGTCGGCTTCACCGGCACCACCGCCGCCTTCCTCGCCCACGCCCCCGCCGGGACCCCCGAGGCGCGGCGCGCCGAGGCCGCGTACGGAGCGCTGGCCGCACGGCCCGGCTGAGCGGGCGCCAGCGACCGAAGCGACCGGGCGCGCGGGTCGGCGGTGGCCGGTCGCGGCGCCGGTGGGCGGGGCGCGGGGCGGCCGCGCATCGTCCCTGAGGGGCGGGTCCTGGTCCACCGTGCGGTGGACCAGGACCCGACTGGGGGGTGATTCCGGGGCGGGTGCGCTACGTGAGGGTGGAGCCATGGCGATGACTCCTCCCCCGCGCCCGGCCCCGGGCCCCGTGGCCCCTCGCGTCTGCGGAGAGCGCCCCGACACGGGCTGGGGCGTCCGGCCTCCCGGGGCGTGAACGGCGTCAGGCGGTGCGGCGGTCGCCCTCGTCGTCGCAGGGCAGGGGGTCGGTGGTGTGGCGGGCGAGGTCGCGGGCGGCCTGGCGTTCGGCCTCGGTGATCGCGGTGGGCTTGACGTCGATGATGCCGCCGAAGGGCCGGTCCACGTCCCGGATGACGCACAGCATCGTGGCGAGCAGGGCGGTGATCACGGTGAGGGTGAGGAGCTGCCCGCGGTTGTTGCGGCGGGGCAGGCAGATGCCGAGGGCCACGACGGTGATGGTCAGGGTGGCCAGCAGGAACCAGAAGATGGGGCTGGGGATGCTGGCGGTGGCCTGGGTGAGGCGTTCCTCGCGTTCGTCGGAGCGCTTGTTGTCGGCGGCGACGAGCATGCCGAAGGCGGGCTTGCCCTGGAGGTCGCGGAAGGCGCGGCGCACGTCGGTGGACCACACGCTGGGAGCGGATGAGCCGTCGCCGTCGGACATGGCGGGCCACTCCTGGGCGCGCACGGCCCGGGCGTAGCAGACGGCGTCGGCCTGGATGCGCGCCCGCTGCGCGTCGGGCGCGTACTCGGCGGCCTCGGTGAGCTGGTCCAGGGCACGGGCCTCGCCCCGGGCGGCGGTCTCGGCCTTGCCGTAGGAGCTGGAGGCGGTGACCAGGACGAACGCGAGCAGCAGCACGGTCAGCGTCAGCAGGGGGCCGACGAGGTCCTTGACCGCCATGCCTGTGTCGTCGTCCTCACTGGTCAGCCGGGGCCGCAGGAAGCGGTTCGCCGCGATGCCCGCGAGCAGGGCGAGTACGGCGACGACGATGACGAGGACGGATGACGAGGACAACGGACGGTCACCTCCGGGAGGAGCGGGCGGCGGGCGGCGGGGCACGAGGGCGGCGCGCCCCGGCGGCGGGACGGCCGGGCACCGGCACACCCGGCCCCCGCGGTCATGTCCCGCCCTCCGGCACCCCGGAAACGGCAGAAACGTTTCCTCGCCTTCCAATGGCCGACCCGCGAAGGCGGCGGACCCGCGAAGGCGGCCGCCCGCGAAGGCGGCGGACCCGGTTCCGCCGCCCCGGCCGGACGGAGGCGTACGGCGCTACAGGTGAGGGGTGATCAGCTCGACCACGTTGCCCTTGGAGGACGGCCCGATCCGGGTGCCGACGATCTTTCCGCCCTTGAAGACGTACAGGGTGGGGATGGCGGTGACGTTGTACTTCGGCGGCGTCTCGGGGCTGCGGTCGATGTCGAGCCGGGCCACGGTCAGGCGGCCCGCGTACTCCTTGGCCACGTCGGCCAGGATCGGGTCGAGGGCCCGGCACACGCCGCTCCACTCGGCGCGGAAGACCGCGAGGACGGGCCCGGACGCCTTGACGACCTTCGGCTCGAAGTCCGCGTCGGTCACGTCGACGACGGTGTCGCTCAGGGGAACTCTCCTCTGTAGGAACGGTGGGGCGGCGGTCGGCCGCCGCCCCTGATTCCTGATGCGGGGTCGGTCAGGGCGTGGCGAGGCCGAACCAGTACGCGAAGGTCTCCAGGAGCCCGTTGAGGGTGTCCAGCGGCTCCAGCGTGCCGGTGGTGACGGTCAGGGCGCCCTCCGCCACGAGCTGGTCGGGGGTGGCCTCGCCGATGGTGAGGCGGTTGAGGCCCGCGCGGGTGACGGCGTACGTGGCGTTGGCGGGCTCGGGGTCGAAGGGGCCCGGCGTGTACGCCAGGACGCCGTTGCGGAGCCGGACCGCGCACCAGGCGGGGTCGTCGGGCAGGCCGTCGGTGATCCGGAAGCCCAGGGTGAGCGCGTGGGCGGCGGCGCGCGGGCCGTTGAGGCGGATGCCGAGGTAGTCGAAGAGCATCCGCAGCGGCATCGCCTCCAGGACGGGCTGGGTGATGATCTGCGGCGACGGCAGCCCGGGCGGGGTGCCGTCGGCGGGCCGGGTGCGCAGCTCGTGGGCGGCGGCGAGGTAGAAGTTGCGCCACGGGCCGCTCTCGGCCTGGTAGCCGAGCTGTTCGAGGACGGCGGCCTCCAGCGCGCGGGCGTCGGTGTCGGTGGGGTCGGCGAACACGGCGTGGCTGAGGAGTTCGGCCGCCCACCGGTAGTCCTCGGCGGTCTTGGCGTCGTCGAAGGCCGCCCGGGCCAGCCGCACGACCTTCTTGGCGCCGCCCATCGCCTCGACGTAGCGGGGCCCGGCCTGCTCGGGCGGCAGGGCGTGCAGGTGCGCGGCGTTGCCGTCGTACCAGCCGAGGTAGCGCTGGTAGACGGCCTTGATGTCGTGGTTGACGGTGCCGTAGTAGCCGCGGTTGAACCACCGCTCCGCGAGGCCGCGCGGGACGTGGGCGTCGAGGTCCTCGGCGATCTCGGTCATGGTACGGCCGTGGTTGGCGAGCCGCAGCGACTGGTCGTGGAGGTAGCGGTACAGGTCGGCCTGGCTGGTGAGGAAGTCGGTGATCTCGTTGCCGCCGTCGCTCTTCCACCGGGGCCAGAAGTGGCTGGCGAACAGCGTGTCCGAGCGTTCGCCGTACCACTCGACGGACTCGTTGAGGTAGTCCGACCAGGCCTTGGCGTCGCGGACCTGGGCGCCGCGCAGGCTGTAGAGGTTGTGCAGGGTGGGCGTGGCGTTCTCCGCCATGCACAGGGCCCTGACGTCCGGCAGGTAGAAGTTCAGCTCCGCCGGGGCCTCGGTGCCCGGGGTGAGCTGGAACTCCAGGTTCACCGGCCCGAACGCGACCACGTGGCCGGGCTTGGCGGTCTCGGCGGTGACGGTGTACGTCGGCGGCAGCAGGCCCGCGAGACCGGCGGAGTTGTACTTGCCGAGCCCGGCGTCGACCTGGCCCCGCGCGGAGCGTTCCAGCAGCGCGCCGTACATGAACAGCGCGCGGCGCTGCATGGCGTTCCCGGCGTAGACGTTCTCGCTCACCGAGTGCTCCAGGAACCCCTCCGGGGCGATGACGTCCACGCCCTCGGGCAGGCGCCGGTCCGCGAACAGGCCGAGGACGCCGCCGTAGTGGTCGAGGTGGGAGTGGGTGAAGATCACGGCGCGGATGACGCGGTCGGCGCCGCGGTGCTCCCGGTAGAGCTTCAGGGCCGCCGCCGCGCACTCCTCGCTGATCAGCGGGTCGACGACCACGATCTCCCGCGAGGCGCCGGTGGGATCCTCCAGGAAGGAGATGTTGGACAGGTCCATCCCCCTCACCTGGTAGACGGCGTCGGGTACGACCTCGAACAGCCCGGTGTTCATGTTGAGCAGGGCGTTGCGCCACAGGCTGGGGTTGACGGTGTCGGGCGCCTCGCCGGTCAGGAACGCGTACGGGACGAGGCTCCACGCGGGGACGCCGAGCGCGCCGCCGTCGGCGCGCTCCACGGTGAAGTCCGCTGGCAGGGCGGCGATCTGCCCCCGGGCGGCGAGGGCCGCCTCGGGGTCCTGGTCCGGCGGCGGTACGGCCACGGCGGCGTTCAGGTCCCGGGTCAACGCCGTCGCGGGCTGCGACTGGGGCTCGGGCTGGGGCTGGGGCTGGCTGCGCGGTGGACTGGACAACGGTCCTTCCCTTCGCTCGGCCGGGCGGGCCCGGCGCGGACAGGGCACCCCCGTTGCGTCTGCACGCCGGGCCGGTCACTCCAGGGAAGCGGTCCCCTACGGAACGTGAGGGCCCGACAGTGCGGACCCTGCCAGGTTGTAGGGGGCACCAAAAGCCACCGAATCAGCCAGTCGGCCAGGGTCCCCTCGCGCGACGGGGTCCGGCCACCCCTTGGGCGGCGTACGAGAGGGACGAGGCACACGCCGCGTACGCGACGCATGAGGCGCAGGCGGCCTACGAGGCGTACTAGGCGTACTAGGCGTACGGCTCAGTCGGCCCGGCGGAAGCGGAAGGGCTTCCCCCAGCCCGGGGGCGTGGCCTTCAGGGTGTCCCCGTCGACCACGACGTCCAGGGCCCCCGGGACGTTGACGCTGAAGCACGGCGAGTCGAACGCGATGCGGTACGCGTCGCCCTCGCCGTCCTCCTCGTCCTTGGCCGTCACCTTGGCGTCGCCGCACAGCCTCATCGGCTTCGTACCGAGCACGGCCTTGTCGCCGTCGCTGACGCGGATCATCGCCTGGTCCCCGAAGTCGGAGAACCCCGGTGGCTGCGGCCCGTCCGCGGCCCACTCCCCGTTGATCGGCTCGGCGTCCGACGAGTCGGAACACCCGGCGAGCAGCAGCCCGGCGGCGAGGGCGGTCACAGCGAGCGTTCGACGCATACGGGTCTCCCGGTGGCGGGGGGCGGGCTCGGCCGCATTCAAGCAGAACGGGCCTTGCTCCGGGGCGAGTTCGCGTACGAAGGGATCACCACGGGGGCGCCGTCGGGCGCCGTACGACCCGTGAAACACCTTCACCGCCAAGGGAGTTGACCCTCCAAGGAGCCCCACAGGGCAGCGGCGCCGCTAGGGCCCGGACGGCGCCGCCGCCAGGGTCGCGAGGCGGGTCAGGCCCGCGCGCAGCCGCCGCTCCCCCAGCTCCGGCAGGAGCGCGGCCACGTGCTCGGCGGCCAGGGGGGCGAGCAGGGCGTGGGCGGCGTACTCGGGGTCGGGCGTGGAGGCCAGCAGGATCGCGGTGTGGCGGTGCCAGAACCGGTAGGCGCCGATGCGGTAGCGGGCGCCGACGGCGGCGGTCTCGGAGGTGCGGACGAGGGTCAGGTTCTCCAGGAGGTAGTCGAGGTAGGCGTCGACGAACGCGGCGAGCCGGTCCACGGCGGGGGCGCCGGGGCCGAGCGGGGGCGGCCCGTACAGGATCGCCTCCTGGAGGACGCGCTCGCGGGCGTCGAGCAGCGCGGCGGCGAGCCCGGACTTGTCGCCGAACCTCCGGTACAGGGTGCCCTTGCCGACCCCCGCCTCCGCCGCGACCTGGTCCATGGAGACCGCCTCCACCCCGTGCTCGGCGAAGAGCCGGGCGGCCGCCTCAAGGACGGCGGCGCGGTTGCGCGCCGAGCGCTGCTGCTCCTTCGGCGGCGGCGTGCGGAGGAGTTCGAGGAGCGTTGCGGAATCGGACTGCGGTCCGTTACTGTCATGAGCCACAACCGGACTATAGTCCGATTCCTGAAAGGCAGTGGCATGACCGCACTCATCACGCGCGACGAGCTGAAGGCCGCGATCGACGCGGGCACCGTGACCGTCCTCGACACGCTGGGCGGCGAGTACTACGCCAAGCAGCACCTGCCCGGCGCGCTCGAACTGGTCCGCGCCGACGTGGACGCCCGCGCCGACGCCCTGCTCCCCGACCGGGACGCCGCGATCGTCACGTACTGCTCCAACCCGGCGTGCCCCAACAGCGGACAGGTCGCCGACCGGCTCACCGCCCTCGGCTACACCAATGTGCGCAAGTACCGCGAGGGCATCCAGGACTGGGTGGAGGCCGGTCTTCCGGTCGAGTCCGCCTGACGTCGGCGGCGGAGGCTCCCGTCCCCTCGCCGGGCGGGTCCGGTCGCCGGGGCGGGTCCGGGGCCTCCACCGCGGGGTGGCCCCGGGCCGCCGGTCACAGGTACTTGCTGAGCAGCAGTTCGTCGCCCTCCCGCAGCCGTGCCCGGATCTCGCTCGCCGGTGTGATGACGGAGTCGGCGAGAACGCCGTGGCAGTGGCACTCCTCGTACGGGTCCAGGGATTCGAGCAGCGCGACCAGGGCGGCCTTGGCGGCCACGCTGTTCTGCTTCATCACCTGGGTCACGCTGTGCGCGCTGACGTCGTCGTAGCCGTCGCGCCAGCAGTCGTAGTCGGTAACGAGCGAGAGCCCCGCGTAGCAGAGTTCGGCCTCCCGGGCGAGCTTGGCCTCCGGCAGCGCCGTCATCCCGATGACGTCCATGCCCCACGACCGGTACAGCTCCGACTCGGCCCGGGTGGAGAACTGCGGGCCCTCCATGCAGCAGTACGTGCCCCGCTCGTGCACCCGCGCGGTGCTCGCGGTCCGCACCGCGGCAGCCAGCCGGGTACGCAGCCGGGCGCAGTAGGGGTCGCCGAAGGGCACGTGGACGACGACGTCGCCGTCGAAGAACGAGGCGGCGCCGCGGCTGCGGGTGCGGTCCACTATCTGGTCCGGCACCACGAGGTCCCCGGGCCGGTAGTCCTCGCGCAGGCTGCCCACGGCGCTGACGCTGATCACCTGCCGGGCGCCGAGGCTCTTGAGCGCGTAGAGGTTGGCCCGGGCGGGCAGCCGCGAGGGGGTGATGTGGTGGGTGCGCCCGTGACGAGGCAGGAACGCGACCCCCACCCCGGCGAGAGTGCCGGTGATGAGCGCGTCACTCGGGGAGCCGTACGGCGTGGGCACACTGATCTCGCGTACTCCGATGAGGTCTTCGAGCTCGTACAGCCCGCTGCCTCCGATGATTCCCACCTGAATATCCGGCGTTGACGTCACACTGTTGGCCACGGGACGGCACTCCTCAATTCACGGGCGACGCGGTTCCTTTGGAGGCTACTGAGGGAAGGCATCAGCGGCCAGGAACCACGGGAACAGCTCTGATGTACCGAAAGACGTAGGGACGTCTCCCTTGTGGGCTGGAATGCCGTACGTGTCTTCTGTGCCGATGGATTCTCCTGGAGAGTTGGTCACGCTGTCACCCCTCTTTTGCTTATCGGAGGAACGCGTGAACTCTTTTCTTTCCGGCCGCGACCGGGCGCCCGCGCGCGCGGCCCTGCTCGCCACCGGCATGACCGCCGAGGACTTGGCG
Organism: Streptomyces sp. G45; assembly: GCF_049542095.1. Lineage (NCBI taxonomy): Bacteria > Bacillati > Actinomycetota > Actinomycetes > Kitasatosporales > Streptomycetaceae > Streptomyces > Streptomyces sp. G45. The sequence continues at coordinate 73,816 of NZ_JBMUZU010000002.1, forward strand.
AAGCCCATGATCGGGGTGGCGCACAGCTGGATCGGCACCATGCCGTGCAACCTCAACCACCGGCGCCTCGCGCAGGCCGTGATGGCGGGGATACGGGCCGCGGGGGAACGCCGGTGGAGATCAACACGGTCGCCGTATCGGACGTGATCACCATGGGCACCGCGGGCATGCGGACGTCGCTGGTGAGCCGTGAGGTCATCGCGGACTCGATCGAGCTGGTCGGGCGGGGGCACGCGCTGGACGGACTCGTCACCCTGGCGGGCTGCGACAAGACCATCCCCGCGGCCGCGCTGGCCCATGTCCGCCTGGACGTACCGGGGCTGCTCCTCTACTCCGGCACGATGCTCCCGGGCCTGTTCAGGGGCGACGAGATCACCCTCCAGGACGTCTTCGAAGCGGTGGGCCGCACCGCGGCGGGGGAGCTGGACGACGGAGACCTCCAGGAGATGGAGCGGGCGGCGTGCCCCGGTGAGGGGGCGTGCGCCGGGCACTACACGGCCAACACGATGGCGATGGCCATGGAGTTCCTCGGGCTCAGCCCATTCGGGTCGATGGATCCCCCGGCGTCCGACCCGCGCAAGACCGGAGTGTGCGAGGCCGCGGGCCGGTTGGTGATGCGGCTGGTCGAGCGGGACCTGCGGCCCGGGCGAATTCTCGACACCCGGTCGCTGCACAACGCCATCACGGCGGCGGTGGCCACAGGAGGCTCCACCAACGTGGTGCTGCACCTGCTGGCCCTCGCCCGCGAGGCGGGACTGCCCCTGGACATCACGGAGTTCGACACGATCAGCGCCCGCACACCGGTCATCGCGGACCTGCGCCCCAGCGGCCGCTACACGGCGGTGCACCTCGACCGGGCCGGGGGGACACGGCTGGTCGGGCGCGTGCTGTCCGACGCGGGGCTGCTCGAAGGAGAGGCGCTCACCGTCACCGGGCGCACCGTCGCGGACGAGGTGGCCGAGGGCCGGGCAACACCCGGACAGCGGGTGGTCCGCCCCGTCGAGCGGCCCCTGAGCGCCACGGGCGGGCTGTGCGTCCTCAAGGGCAACCTCGCGCCGCGCGGCGCCGTGGTGAAGACGTCGGCGGCGGTCACCCCGCGCATCGAGGGGCCCGCCGTAGTGTTCGACTCGGAGGAGGACGCCATGGCGGCCGTGCAGTCCGGCGCGATCACGGCCGGTGACGTAGTGGTGATCCGCTACGAGGGGCCGCGCGGCGGCCCCGGGATGCGCGAGATGCTCGGCGTCACCGCCGCGCTCGTGGGGCGCGGGCTCGGCCGGTCGGTGGCCCTCGTCACCGACGGCCGCTTCTCGGGCGCGACCCGGGGGTTGATGGCCGGTCACGTGGCGCCCGAGGCCGCCGACGGCGGTCCGCTGGCGGCACTGCGCAACGGCGACACCGTCACGATCGACCTGGAGAGCCGAGGGCTCTCGGTCGATCTGACGACCCAGCAGATCAGCGAGCGCATGCGGCACTGGGCGCCGCCGACGTCCCCGTACGCGACGGGGGTCATGGCGAAGTACCGCGACGCCGTCTCCTGCGCGTCGCGGGGAGCGGTCACCGTGCCGGGGTGCGACGAGCGCGGCCGGTGGCGGGAACGGCGTGCCACGGGTGGAGGGAAGGCTGAAGGCACTGAGAGGGCTGAGAGGGCTGACGGGAAGGAATGAGAACATGGCGGTCGACCCGACGGGCGCGAGCCTCAAGCAGTTCGTGCAGGACCGTCCCGACTCCCCGGTGACGATGCTCAACCTGCTGCGGTTCCGGGAGGGCGGGGAGCAGGGCTATGCCGCGTACCTGCGCCACTTCCGGCCGCACGCCGAGCGCGTCGGGGCGAGGATCCTCTACTACGGGCTCGGGGACCGGGCCGTGGTGGGCGAGGCGGGCCAGAGCTGGGACGCGGTGCTCCTGGTCGCCTACCCCTCGCGCCGGGCCTTCTCCCAGATGGTGCGGGACGAGGAGTACCAGCGCGGTACGCACCTGCGCACCGAGTCCCTGACGGAGGCGGTGCTCCAGCCCACGGACGACGCCTGGCGGACGGTGTGGGGCGACTGAGTCCGCCTCCCGCGCGCCCCGGCCGACCCCCAGCGACGCCCGGCTGAACGTACGGGAAATCCCGTACAGGACTCCTGTGCGGGATTTCCCGTACGGCGTCAGTGGTGGTCGGGCAGCAGGGTGAGGACGCGGGCGGGGGCCAGGCGGGCGGCTCCGCTGAGCCCCGGCACCGAGGTGATCACGGCGTGACCGGTCACCCGGCCGTCGGCGGCGGCGACGAGTTCGGCGGCCGCGGCGAGGGTGCCGCCGGTGGCGAGGACGTCGTCGACGATCAGGACGCGGTCGCCGGGAGCCACGGCGTCGTGCTGGAGTTCCAGCGTCGCGGTGCCGTACTCCAGCGCGTAGTCGGCCCGGTGCACCGGGCCCGGCAGCTTGCCCTGCTTGCGGGCCAGGGCCAGCGGCAGTCCGCTGGCGGCCGCCACCGCGGTGCCGAGGACGAAGCCGCGGGCCTCGACGGCCAGGACGCGGTCGAACGCGCCGTCGTAGGCGTCGACGACGGCTTCGGACAGGCGCCGCACCAGCGCGGGCCGCCCGAACACGGGGGTCAGGTCCTGGAACTGGACGCCCGGCTCGGGGAAGTCGGGGACGAAGCGGATGGCGGAGCGCAGTTCATCGGTCAGTGACGAGGTGCTGAGCATGGCGGTCTCCTTGAGGGCTGGGCGAGGGGGCTGGGCCGTCGGTGCGGGAGGCGGGGTCACTGGGCGAGGTAGCCGCCGTCGACGGGCAGGACGGTGCCGGTGATGAAGGACGCCTCGTCGGAGGCGAGGAAGCAGATCGCCGCGGCGACCTCCTCGGGCTCGCCGATGCGGCCAAGGGGGTGGCGCCGCTCGATCGCGGCCAGGTACTCCGGTCCGCCCGGCTCGTCGGGCAGCCGTCGCACCCGGTCGGTCCTGACGGTACCGGGGGCGACCGCATTGACCCGGATGCCTCGGTCGGCCCACTCCACGGCGAGGTGCATCGTGAGGCCCGAGGCGACGAACTTGGCGGGTCCGTAGGTGCTCTGCCCTCGCTGTCCGGCAAGACCGGAGATGGAGGAGAGCAGCACCAGGGCGCCCCGCCCGCCGACGAGCATGGCCTCGATGGCGTACTTGCAGGTCAGGAACATGCCCCGGCCGTCCACGGACATCACCCGGTCCCAGTCGTCCGCGGTCGCCTCGGTGATCTCGTGCAGCGGGATCACCCCGGCGTTGGCGACCAGCACGTCGAGGCCGCCGTAGGCGTCGACTGCGGCGGCGACCATGCGGCGGGCGTCGCCCGGGCGGGAGACGTCGCCGACCACGGTGCGGATGTCGCCGCCCTCGGCTTCGAGGGCCTTGCCGAGTTCGGCGAGCGCCTCGGCGTCGATGTCACTGACCACCAGCCGTGCGCCTTCGCGTACGAAGCGCCGGGCCGTGGCCTCGCCGATGCCGCGGGCGCCGCCGGTGATGAGGCAGGCCTTGCCGTCGAGTCGGCCTGGACGGACGTTCACGGGACCTCCTGAGGTATGTCCGCCGCGGTCCTGTCGCGGAGCGTCGGGGCGGACGGCGGCTGTGGTGCGGCCGGCCTGGCGTGCCGGAAGGAGCGCTCAAGCCAGAATCCGGCGATCTGGCAGGTGACGACCGACATCAGGACGAGCGTGGCGAAGAACGAGCCGTTGATGATGCCCGCGTCGTAGGTGACCGTGGCGAGCAGGACCCCGGGCGTCCCCGGGCGTTGAGGGCGAGCGCGAGGCGGGTGGAGACGGTGCGGGTCTCACCGGCCAGGACACCGGCGAGCCAGACGCTGCCGCCCTTGACCGCGCAGGCCAGCACGAGGAACCAGACGAAGAACAGCGGGTCGAGCTGGTGCACCAGATCCAGGTGCAGGCCGACGGTGGCGAAGTAGACCGGCACGAACAGCGCGAGCGAGAAGTGCCGGATGGCGTCCCAGGCGTGCAGCGCCCGGCCCTCCGCCTGGAGGTCGCCGTTGCCCGCGTCGCCGCGGGCCGCGCAGACGCCCGCCATGAGCGCGCCGAAGACGGTGTTGATGCCGAGCGCGGTGCAGCAGCCGACGCCCGCGAACAGGAAGACCAGCCGGAACGCGGTGGGGTTCTGGCGCTCGATGACGTTCCACGGGCGGGACGCCAGCCACTGGAACAGCCGCGGCCCACGCAGCGCGCAGACGCCGAAGAACAGCAGGGTGACAGCGACGTAGTAGGCCGTGGTCGGCAGCAGCGCGTCGGTGCCGACCGCCGACCAGAGCCCGGTGCCCTCGCTGGAGTGGGCCGCCGCCAGGCCCAGAACCACGGCGAGCACGACGTAGAGCAGTGCGTCCTCGATGACCGCGACCATGAGTACGATCCGGGCGAAGGCCGTGTGCTGGATGCCCAGATCCATCAGGATGCGGGAGATGACGGGGATCGCGGCGACCGCGGTGGCGATGCCCAGCGTCAGGGCGAGGGTGACCGCCGTTCCGTTGGGGCCCGTGATGTCCGCGCGGCGCATCACCAGGGCCATGCCGATGCCCGCGGCGAACGGCACGGCGAGACCGGCGGTGGCGACCAGGGCGGCCGTGCGCCGCTCGCGCCGCCCGGCCTGCGTACGCAGCTCCGAACCGGCGAGGAACATCAGCAGGAGGAGCCCCAGTTGGTTGACGACGTCCAGGCCCGCCGCGACCGGGCCGGACGTGGGGAAGAGCGCGTCCATGGCGTCCGGCGCGAGCGCGCCGACGACCGTCGGGCCGAGCAGCAGCCCGCCGACGATCTCGCCGATCACCGGCGGTTGGCGCAGCCGGGCGAAGAGGCGTCCGGTGGTGTGCGCGGCGAGGACGATGACCATGAGGGCGAGCAGCAGGTGCGCGATTTCATTCGTGGACAGCGCCATCAGTCCTCCGGAAGGGGATATGCGCCGGAATGGATTCCGGAAACCATATCGGCCGACGAAAGCCCGGACTATTTGCGGCAGGGAACAAAAAGGGTGCGTATATCGCTCCGACTCCGGTGCACCTAGGGGACATGCACCGATACGCCTTCCGGTCGATGCGCGGCGCCTTCTCGCCCTTCGAAACTGAGGCCGCGTATCCATGCCTCCGTGACTCCGCTGATTTCCGAAGGAGCGGCCCATGATTGTTCTGTATTTCGGGGATGTCGTCGGCGAACGCGCTTCCGCCTTGCTGGCCGAGCGACTGCCCGCGCTGCGCCACGAGCACCGAGTGGACCTGGTCATCGCCAACGCCGAGAACTCCGCCCCCAACGGCCTGGGCATGGGCGGCAAGCAGGTGGAGGAGTTGCTGGCGGCGGGCGTCGACGTCATCACGGGCGGCAACCACTCCTGGGACAGCGAGGAGTCCGTGGGCCTGCTCTCGCTGCCACGGGTGATCCGGCCGGAGAACCTGGCGGCCGGGGTGCCGGGCCGCGGCACCATCGAGGTCGAGGCGGCCGGTGAGACCGTGACCGTGGTCAACCTGGCCGACCACTGCGCGATGAAGTCGGTCAAGGCCACCGCCGGTAAGTTCCTTCCTGCATACGAGAGTTGGTGTGCGGCGAGCAAGAACGGCGTGGTCATCGTCGACTACCACGGGGACCATGTGCTGGAGAAGCAGATCTTCGCGCACGCGGTGGACGGCGCCGCTGCGGCCGTGCTCGGCAGCCACACGCACGAGGCGACCGGGCCGCTGCACATCCTGCCCCGGGGCACGGCCTTCGTGGCCGAGGTGGGGATGACCGGGCCCGGTGACGGCGTCCAGGGCTTCGCCCCCGGCAACCTGGTGTCCGGGCTGCGGGCGACCGGCGATCCGTTCTCCGCTCCGCTGCCGTCGGTGAGCCTCGGCCCCGTCGTCCTCGGCGCGGTGCTCCTGGACATCCGCGACGGGCGGACCGTCGGCCTGGAGCGGCTCGACTGGCCCGCGCCCGTGGGAGCCGCCCAATGACCACCGACGCTTCCGCCGCGCGGGCCGTCGCCGCCGCGCCGGCCGGGGACAGCGACATCGTCGACCTGTCGCTGCCGCTCGCGGAGGACCTGCCCTGTCATTGGTCGACGCACCAGCCCTTCCAGCACAAGGTGTGGAGTTGGTTCGCCACCCGCAAGGAGGGGGCGGGGTCGGTCCACAACCGCGGCGGCGCCCCGTACTCCACGCGCTGGATGACGATCGACGAGCACACCGGGACCCACTTCGACGCGCCGAGCCACTTCATCCCGCCGCCCGGGTCGGGGCTGGAGAACGCGTCCCCGCTGGGCGAGGTCACCGCCGAGAAGGCTCCGCTGTCCCAGCTCATGGGCGCGGCCTGCGTGATCGACGTGTCGGCGCTCACGGACGCGTCCGCCGAGCCGGGGGTGAGTCCGCTGATCGAACCCGGGCACCTCGCGGCCTGGGAGGAGCGGCACGGGCGGATCGGGCACGGCGACGTCGTGCTGCTGCACACCGGCTGGGACCGGCACTACCGTCGCGGGGCCGAAGGGAGCCGCTATCTGCACGACGTGATCGTCACGCGGTCCGCCCCGGGCTGGCCCGCGCCGAGCGTGGCCGCCATGGCGCACCTGATCGAACGCGGGGTGCGGTGCGTGGGCATCGACGCGCCGTCCATGGGGGCGGCGCACGACGGGGTGCCCGTGCACGTGCGGGGGCTCGGCTCGGGGGTCCTGTACGTGGAGGGTCTCACCGCGCTCGGCCAACTGCCGCCCCGGGGCGCCTGGTTCTGCTTCCTGCCGCTGAAAGTGGAGGACGGCACCGGTGCGCCCGGCCGTGCCGTGGCCCTGCTCCCCCGGGTGGACGCGGGCTGACGGCACGGCCGGGCCCTCGCCCGGGGCGTGGCGAGGGGTGGTGGGCGCGTACGGACGGCGTACGGGCGCGGGGCGGAGGGGCCGGATCCACTGGGTCGGGCCCCTTTGTCGCGCACCCCTTAGTCGGCTGTCGCGCACCCTTTAGTCGGCCACCCGCTGGCCGCCGCGCGCCCTGCTGCCCTGTACCTGCCCGTCGCGTACTCGTCCGCGACGGTCCCGTCCGGACCAGGGAAAATAGGTATGGGCAGACGTCCGGCCCGGGCATATGATCACCGCCGTGGCGACGAGACTTGTGCAGATTCACATGAAGGCCCTGGACGACTCCGCCGTGGGCCGGTTCTGGGCCGAGGCGCTCGGCTGGGGCACGGACAGCGAGGGCCCCGGGGTGACCAACCTCGAGCCGAAGGGCTTCACCTACCCCGGCCCCACCGCCGTCTGCATCGACGTCGTCCGCGACCCGAACCCCAAGACGGTGAAGAACCGTCTGCACGTCGACCTCGCCACCACCTCCGCGGCGCACCAGGCCGACCTGGTCGCCCGGCTGCGCGCGCTCGGCGCGACGCCCGCCGACATCGGCCAGGGCGAGGTGCCGTGGACGGTCCTCGCCGACCCCGAGGGCAACGAGTTCTGCGTACTCGAACCCCGCGAGGTCTACCGGGACACCGGGCCGATGGCCGCGGTGGTGGTCGACTGCGCCGACCCGCGGGCCATGGCCCGGTTCTGGGGCGAGGCGATGGACTGGACCGTGCACGAGGTGACCGACGACCAGGCGGCGCTGCGCTCGGCCAAGGGGGTCGGCCCGTACCTGGAGTTCGTCCGCGTGCCCGACGCGAAGACGGTGCGCAACCGCGTCCACCTCGACCTCCGCCCCTACCCCGGCGACGACCACGCGGCGGAGGTGGCCCGGCTGCGGGACCTCGGCGCGACGCCCGCCGACGTCGGCCAGGGCGACGTGCCGTGGTCGGTCCTGTCCGACCCGGAGGGCAACGAGTTCTGCGTCCTCACCCCGATGTGACGCGGCCCCTTCCGCGTCACCGGCGGGGCCACCGCCAGCTCTCGTTCACCCACCGCTCCAGCGTCGCGGCGGGCCGCCCCATGTCGGCTGCGGTGGTCTCCAGGGACGCGCCGCGGTGCCGGAGGCGGTAGTGGTACAGCTCAACCGCGGCGACCTGGTGGTCCGGCGGCGGGGGCAGGGTGCCCGGCTGCTCCGGGCGGGGCGTGCGGTCGCGGCCCTTGAACGCCTTCCTGAGAAAGCCCTTCATGGTTCCTCCCGATGGTGTGGGGGCGGTCAGCTGCGGGGCAGCGCGCGCTGGCTGAGGGCCGCGGTGGCGCACAGCAGCGCGGCGGCGAGCAGGAGGCTGACGCGCAGTCCCCCCAGGTCGTAGGCGTCGTGCTGAGTGGCGACGAGGGAGCCGAAGAGGGCGACGGCGAGCGCGCCGCCGGTCTGGCGCAAGGAGTTCAGCAACCCGGATGCGATGCCGGTGCGGTGGCCCGGTACGGAGTCCATCAGCAGGGCCGTCAGCGCGGGGACCGTGAGAGTGCCGATGCCGAAGGGGAGCAGCAGGAGCAGCAGCGCCCAGTGCGGCGTGCCGGTGCCGAAGCCGAGCAGCACCAGGAGGGAGGCGGCCAGGACGAGTTGGCCCTGGACGATGACGCGGCGGCGGCCGAACCGCTCGACCAGGCGGGGGGTGCGCAGGCTGGCGATGGTGGCGACGAGCGCGATGGGGACGAACATGAGTCCGGCCTGAGTGCCGGACATGCCGCGCAGCTGCTGGTAGTAGAGGCCGAGCGTGAAGAAGGTGCCGTAGTAGCCCGCGCTGATGGCGAAGCCGACGGCCAGTGGGACGCTCACCTCACGCTGGCGGAGCATGTCGAGCGGCACCATGGGGCTGCGGTGGCGGGCCTCGACGGCCCGGAAGGTGACGGCGGCGGCGACGGCGACCGCGAGGGCCGCGGCGACCGGCCAGGACGTCCAGCCCGCGTGGCCGCCCTCGATCATCGCGTAGGCCACGGCGGCCAGGACGAGTACGGCGGCGATCTGACCGGCCGGATCGAAGGGCGCGGGACGCTTGGCGGAGCGTTCGACGCCCAGCAGGAGGGCGAGGATCAGCAGGCCGAGCGGCAGGTTGAGGAGGAACACGGCGCGCCAGTCGGCGGCTTCCGCGAGCACCCCGCCGAGGACCGGCCCGACGGCCATGGCCAGGGAGCCGCCCACCGACCACAGGGCCACGGCGTGCGCGCGGCGCTTGGGGTCGTCGTGAGCCTGGCGGATCAGGGCCAGGGACGCGGGCATGACGACGGCGGCGGCCGCTCCCTGGAGGACGCGTGCCGTGATGAGGGTGCCGATGTCGGGGGCCAGCGCACAGCCCAGCGAGGCGAGCGTGAAGAGGCCGACGCCCCACGCGTAGGCGCTGCGTGCTCCGGACCGGTCGGCCAGGGACCCGGCGGAGAGCATGAGGGCGGCGAACATCAGCGTGTAGGCGTCGACGACCCACTGCTGCCCGGTGATGCCGCCGTGCAGCGACGAACGGATCGCGGGCAGCGCGATGTTGACCGCCGAGACGTCGATGGTGATGACGGCGAAGCCGAGGAGGGCGGCGCAGGTGGCGATCGCGGGCGACCGTCGGCCGGGCCTCGCGGCGGCGGCCGCCTCGGGGGGGCCGAGTAACCGGGCTCGGGGCGTCAGGGCAGGCATGAGCGAGCCTCCGGGGAGAGTGCGGTGCGTGGTGGCGGGTGTCGTGGTGCGTGCCGTAGTACGCGGCGGGGTGGGCGGTGCGGCACGGGCATGGGCGGGCCACGCCGCCGCCCGACGGGGCCGGGGGAGGTACCGGGGCGGCGGCGGGGCCGGTTCGCGGGCCGTGCGGGTGAGGGGCGCGGAGCGGGGCTCTGTCGGGTACACGCGTCCGGTGCACGCGCGGGGGGCGCCCCCGCTGGGGGCGCGGGGTCAGGCGAGGAAGCGCAGCAGGGCCGCCGCGGTGTCGGCCGGGTTGTCCTCGGCGACGAAGTGGCCCGCGTCGGGCACGGTCGCCGTGCGGGCGCCGGGGATGGCCGCGGCGAGGCGCTCGCCGGTGCTGAGGGGGATCCACTGGTCCTGCTCGCCCCACAGGACCAGCGTGGGCACGCTGATCTCGCCGAGGCGGGCCACGGCCTCCCGGGTGTCCTCGAAGCTGACGGCGGCGACCTGGTCGAGCCAGCGCCGCTGGCCCTCGGAGCCCGCCCAGGGGGCCAGGTAGGCGGCGGCCGACTCCGGGGTCAGGGCGCGGTGGGTCGCCGTGCGGAAGCGGGCGGCGACGAGGTCGCCGAAGATGTCCGGGGGCATGGTGCGGTAGACGTCCGCGTGCTGCTGCTGGTGCTCGGTGAAGGGCGTGTTCCACGGGCCGAGGACGGCCGCGTCCACCAGCGCGATGTGACTGGCGGGCACGTGCTCGACGAGGTGCGCCCTGATCACCGTGCCGCCGCCGATGTCATGGCCGACCAGGGCCGGGGCGTCGAGGTCCCAGTGCGCGACGAGTTCGGCGAGAGTGCGGGCCTGGCGGGCGATGGAGGGGGCGGCCCCGGGGTCTGTGCGGGAGTCGCCGAAGCCGAGCAGGTCCCAGACGTACACGGTGTGGCGCCGGGCCAGCAGGGGGGCCACGTCGCGCCACAGGTACGACCAGGCGGGGGTGCCGTGGACGAGCACCACGGGCGGTCCCTCGCCGAGCACCCGGGCCGCCACCTCTCCGCCGGTCACGCGGATGCGCTGGTCGAGCCTCCAGGTCTGCGTGGTCCGCATCGGCTGCGTGGTCTGCGTGGTCTGCGTGGACATGGCACCCACTCCCAACCTAAGGGGTAAACTTGACTTTCTCCGATTACTCTAGCATGGAGTAAGGCTTGAAATTCGATTTTTCAGATTACGCATGGGGGGCGGCGGTCGCGACGGGCCTGGTCAACACCTCCGCAGAGGTGCGCAGCATCGGCGAGGTGCTGACCGACCCCGACGCCTTGGCGCGCTTCCTGGACGAGCACGGGCTGCGGCCGTCCGCCCTGGGCGACGGCGGCTCCCCCGGCCCGGAGGACCTGGCGCAGGTGCACGCCCTGCGCCAGGAGGTCCGGGACATCCTGGAGACGGAGTCCGAGGCCGCCGTCGTCGCGAGCGCCACCGCGCTGATCGGCCGCGGCGGCATGGGCCTCACCCTGACCAGGGACGACAGGGACCAGTGGCAGTGGAGCGTGACGACCTCCCCCGGGGCCACGCTCGCCGAGCAGCTCGCCGTCCTGGTCGGCACCGGCCTGCTGGGCACCCTGCGCACCCTCAGCCTCGGCCGCTTCCGCCACTGCACCGCGCCGGACTGCAACGGCATGTTCGTCGACACGAGCAAGGCCGGTCGCCGCCGCTACTGCATGCCCGAGGTGTGCGGCAACCGCCGCAACGTCGCCAACTACCGGGCCCGCCGACAGACCGCCGCCGCCCCGTCCCGGCGCACCACGCGCCCTTAGGGGCCCGACGGAGCGCTTCCGACGCCGCGGCCCGTACCCGCGGCCTGAATCGTGTCACCGACGCCCGCGGGGCAGACACCGGGCAGCACCGCCTCCCAGACCCGGGCCAGCGGCAGCGGCTCGTCCTCCGCTCCCCAGGGCAGCGCGGCCACGGGGGCCGTCTGCACCGTGACGAGTCCGACGGCGACGACCGCGACCGCGTCAGGGCTGGTTCCCGCGCGCAGCTCCCCGCTGCCCTGCGCCCGCACGCACAGGCCGCGCAGGGTGGGCACCCAGGTGCCGAACCAGCGGTGCTCGTCGTCCAGTCCACCGTGCAGTTCGCCGTCCAGCCGGTAGCTGGCCCGTACCGTTGTGTCGGTGTGGAGCAGCAGGGCCACGGCGTGCGTGATGTCGACGACGGCCTGGAGGGCGCTGGGCGTGCCGTCGGTGATCCGGTCGACCCCGCGCCGGACGACGTCGCTGCCGCAGGCGTGTACGGCGGCGGCGAGCGCCCTCTTCGAGGGGAAGTGGAACATCAGCGCTCCGCTGGTCAGCCCCGCGGCCCCGGTGATGTGTGTGAGGTTGGTGCCCGCGAACCCGCGGCGGCCGAACTCGGCCGCCGCGGCCTCGATGAGACACCGTCGCGTCCGTGCGGCTCTCGTCTGCCTCATATCCGGGTCGTCTTGGTCCCTTCCGTCCCTGTGCCTCGTGCCCCGTGCCGCGGCCGGTCGGCCCGTGCCGGGCTAGGCGCCGCTCTGCGGCACGATGGCGTCCGCCTCGACCTCCACGAGCAGCGCCGGGTGGGCCAGGGCGGACACCTCGACGAAGGCCGACGCGGGCCGGATGTCACCGAAGACGGCGGCGTGTGCCCGCGCGACGGCCTCGAAGTGCGCGATGTCCGTGAGGTAGACGCGGGTGCGCACGACCTGCGAGACGTCCGATCCGGCCTCCTTCAGGGCGGCGGCGATGCGGGCCAGGACCTCGGCCGTCTGCCGCTCGGGGTCGCCGCCGCCGACCGGGCCGTCGGGGCCAGAGGCGGTGGTGCCGGAGACGAAGACGAACGGGCCCACCCGCACCGCGCGGGAGAAGCCCACGGCCGCCTCGAACGGCGACCCGGAGGGGTACAGCGTGCGGTCCGTCGTGGACAGGGTCATGAGGTTCACGCTCCTTGATGTGTGGTCGTGCGCGCCGTGGCGTGCACCGGGGTCAGCCACCCGGGGTGGGTGAAGCGTGCGCCCGTGGTGGCGTTGCGGAAGGCGGTGGCGAGGGTGTCGAACACGGGCCGCTCGGCCGCGTACGCGTGCTCGTCGAGGGCGGCCACGGGTACCAGCTCGCTCGCGGTGCCCGTGAGGAAGACCTCGTCGGCGGCGCGCACGTCCTCGGTCTCCACCGGCCCCTGGTACACGGCGAGGCCGAGCTCGCGGGCCAGAGTGAGCACGGTGTCCCGGGTGATCCCGGCCAGGAGACTGTCGCAGAGCCACGGCGTGTGCAGGGCGCAGTCCCGCACCAGGAACACGTTGGACACCGTCGCCTCGGCGACCCGCCCGGAGCCGGGGTCGAGTTGCAGCGCGTCGTCGTACCCGGCGGCGACCGCCGCGCTCTTGGCGAGCGCCGAGGTGACGTAGGTGCCGACGGCCTTGACACGGGGAGGGAAGGACGACGGCGAGGGGCGGCACCACGGTGAGACGGTGAGACGCACGCCCGGACCGCGGGCGGCGGCCCCGGGCGCGGCCATGGGCCACACCTCGACGCCCAGGGTGAAGGGCAGCCGCCCCACGTCGATGCTGAGCACGGGGTCGGCGGCGAAGAGGCCGGGGCGTACGTAGCAGTCGTGCAGTCCGCTCGCGGCGGTGGCCTCGATCACCAGCTCGCGCAGCCGGTCGAGGTCGTAGGCGTGCCGGATGCCGAGTTCGCGGGCCGAGCCGAGGAGCCGGATGAGGTGGTCGTCCAGGCGGAACAGGTGCGGTTCCCCGGTCGTGGACGCGTAGGCCCGGATGCCCTCGAAGACGGCGCTGCCGTGCTGGACGCTGCTGCTGCCGAACGGTATGCCCCGGCCGGGCCCACACCGCCCGTCGTACGGCCCGTCCCAGAAGGTGTGGGCTGACACAGGTGGTTTCATCTCGCGTGGTCCTTCGTCACAGCGCCGTGAGCACGGCGCGGGTGGTGTCGGCAGTGGTGGCCGATCCGCCCAGGTCGGGCGGGCGCACGCCGCGCCGGAGCGCGGTGTCGACGGCGCTCTCCACGGCATCGGCCGCGGCGGCCCGCCCCAGGCCGTGCCGCAGCATGAGGGCGGCGGAGAGCACCATGCCCAGCGGGTTCGCCAGGCCGCGCCCCGCGATGTCGGGGGCCGACCCGTGCACGGGCTCGAACAGGGCCCGGCGCACGCCGTGTTCGGGGTCCGGCGGGGCGGGCAGCGAGGCGCTCGGCAGCAGGCCGAGCGAGCCCGCGACGGCCGCGGTCTGATCGCTGAGGATGTCGCCGAACATGTTCTCCGTCAGCACCACGTCGAAGGCGGCGGGCTCGGTGACCAGGCGCATGGCCGCGGTGTCCACGAGCAGGTGCGCCACCGGCACGTGGGGGTACTCCCGCGCCGCCAGGTCCTCGACGACCCGCCGCCAGAGCCGGGAGGTGTCCAGGACGTTGGCCTTGTCGATCGAGGTGACACGGGCGCCCGGACCGCGGCGGGCCGCCAGTTCGAAGGCGACGCGGCTCACCCGCTCGATCTCGTGGGCCGTGTAGGAACAGGTGTCGAAGGCCTCGTCGGCGGTGCGCCCGCGGCGGCCGAAGTAGAGGCCGCCGGTGAGTTCCCGGACCACGACGAGGTCCGCGCCCGCGACCCGCTCGGGCTTGAGCGGGCAGACGTCCGACAGTGCCGGGAAGGCCCGTACCGGCCGCAGGTTGGCGTACAGGCCGAGGGCGCGACGCAGGGTCAGCACGCCCGCTTCGGGCCGCGGTGCCTCGGGGTCGGCGGGGGTCTCCCCGGTTCCGACCGCGCCCAGGAGCACGGCGTCGGCCGCCCTGCACGCGGCGAGGGTGGCCTCGGGCAGCGGCACGCCGGTCTTGTCGATGGCCGCCGCGCCGATGAACTGCTCGTCGAAGTGGAAGTCGCCGACGGCGCGGAGCACGTCGAGGGCCGCGTCCATCACCTCGCCTCCGATGCCGTCACCGGCGAGGACCGCGATGCGGAAGGGGCGGGAAGGGCCAGAGGGGCGGCCGGGGGCGGTCACAGGTCGTCCGGGGAGCTGAGGCGACCGCGGACCGCCGTGGCGGCGGCGACCGGCGGCGACACCAGGTGCGTCCGGGCCCGGTCGCCCTGGCGGCCCTCGAAGTTGCGGTTGGAGGTGGAGGCGCTGCGGCCGCGCGGCTGGAGCCGGTCGGGATTCACGGCGATGCACATCGAGCACCCCGCGGACCGCCACTGGGCGCCGGCCTCCTGGAACACGGTGTGCAGCCCCTCGGCCTCGGCGTCCAGGCGCACGCGGGTCGATCCGGGGACCACCAGTGCCCGTACGCCGGGGGCGACCCTGCGGCCGCGCAGCACCTCGGCGGCGGCGCGCAGGTCCTCCAGACGGCCGTTGGTGCAGGAACCGATGAAGACGGTGTCCACGTCGATGGAGCGCAGCGGTGTGCCGGGTTCGAGCCCCATGTAGGCCAGTGCCGCCTCGGCCGCGGCGCGTTCGCCCGGTGCGGCGAAGGAGCCGGGGTGCGGGACCTCGCCGTCGAGCGGTCCGCCCTGCCCCGGGTTGGTGCCCCAGGTCACGTAGGGGCTGAGCGTGGTGGCGTCGATGTGGACTTCCCGGTCGAACTCCGCGTCGTCGTCGGTGCGCAGGGTCCGCCAGTGTGCGAGGGCCTGGGCCCAGTCGTCGCCCCGCGGGGCGAACCTGCGCCCGCGCAGATAGGCGAACGTCCGCTCGTCCGGGGCGATGAGTCCGGCCCGCGCGCCCGCCTCGATGGACATGTTGCACACCGTCATCCGGGCTTCCACGGACAGCTCGCGGACGGCCTCGCCCCGGTACTCGATGACGTGCCCCTGCCCGCCGCCCGTACCGATCCTGGCGATCACGGCGAGGATCAGGTCCTTGGCGGTGACGCCTGCCGGGAGGCGTCCGTCGACGTTGACGGCCATGGTGCGGAACGGCGCGAGCGGCAGGGTCTGGGTGGCCAGGACGTGTTCGACCTCGCTGGTTCCGATGCCGAACGCCATGGCGCCCAGCGCTCCGTGGGTGCTGGTGTGGCTGTCCCCGCAGACGATCGTCATGCCGGGTTGGGTGAGGCCGAGCTGGGGGCCGATGACGTGCACGATGCCCTGCTGTTCGTCCGACAGGTCGTACAGTTCGATGCCGAACTCGGCGCAGTTCTCGCGCAGTGCCCTCACCTGCTCCCGGGACACCGGGTCGGTGATGTCGCGCGAGCCGAGTTCGGTCGGCACGTTGTGGTCCGCGGTCGCCACGGTCAGGTCGGGCCTGCGCACCGTGCGTCCCTGTGCCCGCAGACCGTCGAAGGCCTGCGGGCTCGTCATCTCGTGCATGAGATGCATATCGATGTACACCAGGTCCGGTAATCCGTCGGACTGGTCGACGACGTGATTCCGCCAGATCTTCTCTGCCAGTGTGAGCCCCATGAACGGGAATATTACCCACGGCAATTGGCCCTCGAAAGGAGAGTTCCGCCGCCGCTGGCAGAACACCCGTACCTGGACATCGGCACTACGACCTAAGTCACATCACGGCCGCGGTTCGACACATCAGAGGTGTCCCCGCCGGGCGATATACCCGGCGGTGTCGCGTCGCCAGACTCGGGGGCGTGACTACCTTCCACGGAAATCCCCTGGCCCGCCGCATTCAATCACAGCCGAGCGGAATGCCCGTGCACAAGTACCGCCGGTACCGCCCCTTCACCCTGCCTGACCGCACCTGGCCCGACCGTGTGCCGGAAGAGGCTCCCCTCTGGTGCAGCGTGGACCTCAGGGACGGAAATCAGGCCCTGCTCGACCCGATGGACCTGGACCGCAAACGCACCATGTACGAGCTTCTGGTCAAGCTCGGTTTCAAGGAAATCGAACTCGGCTTCCCCATGTCCAGCCGGTCCGATCTGGAATTCACCCGGGACGTCATCGAGCGCGACGCCATTCCGGACGACGTCACGATCCAGGTCATGTCGCCTATTCGCGACGGCATGATCGAGGACACCGTCAAGGCGATCGAGGGCGCCCCGCGCGCTATTGTCCAGATCTTCAACCCCACGTCGGTAACACAGCGCCACGCCGTGTTCGGAATGAGCCGCGCCGAGGTGAAGGCGCTGGCCCTGCGGGGCGCCGAGACGGCGCTGAAGCTGCGGGATTCCCTGCCGGGAACGGAGATCTACCTTCAGTACGGGACCGAGTCGTTCACCCAGACCGAGCCGGAGTTCGCCCTTGAGGTGCACAACGCGGTCTTGGAGCTGTGGCGGCCGCGGCCGGAGGAACAGGTGCGGGTCGTGCTGCCCGCGTCAGTGGAAGCCTACCCGCCGCACGAGTTCGCCGACCGCATCGAGTGGATGCACCGCAACCTCGCCTACCGCGACGCCATCACCCTCACCCTGCACACCCACAACGACCGCGGCAGCGCGGTC
Organism: Streptomyces sp. G45; assembly: GCF_049542095.1. Taxonomy (NCBI): domain Bacteria; kingdom Bacillati; phylum Actinomycetota; class Actinomycetes; order Kitasatosporales; family Streptomycetaceae; genus Streptomyces; species Streptomyces sp. G45. The sequence goes on from NZ_JBMUZU010000002.1 coordinate 90,666, forward strand.
GCCGCCACCGAGCTGGCGGTGCTCGCCGGGGCGGACCGGGTGGAGGGCACGCTGTTCGGCAACGGCGAGCGCGCGGGCAACGTCTGCCTGATCACGCTGGCGATGAATCTGCTGTCGCAGGGCATCGACCCGCGCCTGGACCTGAGCGACCTCGATGAGGCCCGGCGGATCACCGAGCACTGCAACCGCATGCCGGTCTCTCCGCGCCACCCCTGGGTGGGGGACTTCGTGTACACCTCCTTCGCGGGCTCGCACCAGGACGCCATCTCCAAGGGGCTGAAGGCCCTCGAACGAGCCGGGTCGACGGTGTGGGACGTTCCGTACCTGCCGGTCGACCCCCGTGACGTGGGGCGCGACTACCAGGCGCTGATCCGGATCAACTCGCAGTCCGGCAAGGGCGGCATCGCGCATCTGATGCGCACCGAGCACGGCTTCGACCTGCCGCGCCGCCTCCAGATCGAGTTCGCCGCCGTGGTCCAGGCCCAGGCCGAGTCCGGCGGCGAGGTGGCGGCCGAGCAGCTCCTCGACTGGTTCACGCGGGAGTATCTCGCCCCGGCCGGGCCCCCGCGAGCGCTGCCCGCGATCGACTCCCAGGAGGCGGCGGGCCGGGTCCTGAGCGACCTCATGGCCGACCGCGGGGCCAGTGGCACGGTCCGTGAGGTGCACGTGCAGGCGCCGAGCGGAGGCGATTCGGGCCCCTGGGTGGTGTACGTCGAGGCGGGCTCGGGCACCGTGGTGCGCTGGGGCGTCGGCGTGGGCGCCACCGAGCAGGAGGCCGCCGAGCGCGCCCTGCGGTCGACCGCGGAGCGGCTGTTCCGGGCGGTGTCCGCATGAGCCCGGCGCCGCTGTCCGGACACCGCGGGACGGTGATGCCGCTGCGCCGCCGCGATGTGGACACCGACCAGATCATTCCCGCCGAGTTCTGCAAGCGCCTGGGGCGCACCGGTTACGCCGACACGCTGTTCCACCGCTGGCGCGAGGATCCCGGGTTCGTGCTCAACCAGCGGGCGTTCGGCGGTGCCAGCATCCTTGTCGCCGGGCCGGACTTCGGCATCGGATCGTCGCGCGAGCACGCGGTGTGGGCGCTGCGCGACTTCGGCTTCCGGGCAGTCGTCGCACCGGGCTTCGGCGACATCTTCCGTGCCAACGCGGGCAAGAACCAGCTGCTGACGGCCCAGGTCACTGAGGCAGAGGTGGAGTGGCTGTGGCAGCTCGTCGAGGCGGCGCCCGACACCGTGGTGGCGCTGGACCTCACGCGACGCACGATCGCCGCGGGCGGGCGCCGGTTCCCCTTCGGCATCGACGACCACAGCCGCCGGATGCTGCTCGAGGGCCTGGACGACATCCAGCTCACCGCGCGGCGCGCTGGTTCCATCGAGGAGCACGAGGCCTCCCGGCCCGGCTGGCTGCCCCGGCTGCCCCGGGCGCCCCGGTCCGCGGCGGGCTGAACGCGGCCGGTCGGCCCCGTCGCACACTCACGTGGCCCGCAGCCGTGCTGGCTGCGGGCCACGTGAGTGTGCGGGAGTGCCGTCGGGTGCGGTGCCCCTCAGTGACAAGGTGTCGGCCGGTCGGTCACAAGGCGTCGGTCCGGGCGGGCAACAACCGCAGCTCCATGGCCTTGTTGATGGCGTTGAGGCGGGACCGGACGTCGAGCTTGAGGTAGATGTTCGTCAGGTGGCGCTTGACCGTCCCCGGAGAGATGAACAGGCGCGCGGCGATCTCGGTGTTGCTCAGCCCGGTGGCGACCAGACCGAGCACCTCCAGCTCCCGGGCGGACAGCGGTCCCCTCTCGGGGTGTTCGAGCCGCCCCAGGGTTTCCTTCGTGACGGAGAGGACCACCCGGTCGGGGGCGACGCGCACCGCCCGTACGGCGGCGAGGAGTTCCTCGCGCGTCGAGCTCTTGGAGATGTACGCCTGCGCTCCGAGCGCCAGCAGGCTGCTGACCATGCGGGCGTCGTCGTGCATCGTCAGGACGGCGACGCGGGGCGCTGCCCGCAGCGCCAGGATCCGGGTCAGGGTGCGCTCGGCGCCGGGGCCCGGCATCTCCACGTCGAGCAGCACCACGTCGGGTTCCGTACGCCGGGTCAGGTGCACGGCGCTCTCGCCGTCGACGGCCTGCGCGACGACGTCGAGGTCCTCCTCGGCCGCGCAGATCTCCGCGATGCCCTCCCGGAAGAGGGTGTGGTCGTCCGCGATGACGAGCCGGGCGGGGGCGGCCTTCCCGTACATCAGCGGACCGCCATCGGCACGGTCACGTTGACCTGTGTGCCGCCCGAGGGGCCGCGCTCCATCGTGAAGGAGCCGCCGAGCAGCGCCGTGCGCTCCCGCATCGACTGGAGTCCGAGGCTCGCGTGGTGCTCCCGCAGGCCCGGCGCCACGCCGGAGCCGTTGTCCTCGACCGAGGCCGACACGGTGCCGCTGGCGGCGCGCAGGCGGATCGTGATGTCCCGGGCGCCGGAGTGCAGCAGGGCGTTTCCCAGGGCCTCCCGCAGGATGAGGAAGACCTCCGCCTCGTCCACGGGGCACCGGGGGACGGCCTCGGCGACGGCACCGCGCCGCCCGGGCTCCGCGCGCCCGGCGGGCGCGCGGAGGTGCTCGGCCAGTTCCTTGGTCGTGCACAGCGCCTGGCGCAGCGTCTCCTTGGCGCGCGCGTGCTTGGCCCGCGCCTGGTCCGGGTGGTCGGTGTCGGCGAAGTGGCCGCTCAGGTCGAGGCTGTTCAGCGCGGCCGCGATGAGCTGGGCGACCCTGTCGTGGAGCTCCCTGCTCAGGGCTCGCCGCTCGTCCTGGCACAGCGGCAGGCTCCGCTCGTCGTGGGCTGGGCGGGCCTCGGTCCACGGGGTGGGGGGCTCGGTTCTTCGGCGGCCCGGTCAGCGCCGGGCTCTCGGAGGTTGTGCAGGAGACCGGCAGGTAATGCCACGTCAGATCACTTCCCTCAGAAGACACTCATCCGAATCGTGCGAGACGGCTGCGCGGGACGGCGCCGTTGACGCAGTCCCCGTGGGCAGTCCCTGTGGGGGGCGCACAGATCGACCGGGCACGGCGCGTGCGGGCACGCGCCACCCGGGGCCACAACAAAAACATAGTAGCTTTTATGTGTCATGGGTAGAGGGGGTGTACGCCCCCGCGCCGTCGTGAGTGCCGTGGGTCTCCTTGGCCCCTTCGGTGACAGCCGCCGCGTTCCCCGAACGGTGTACGCCTCTGCGCCCCGGCCCGTACCCCGATGGCGCACAGGGCGTTGTGACCTTCGCCCGATGTGCCGCCTCCCCCGCTCGCGGGACGCTCCAGGCATGACGGACGACACGAGCACCAACAGGAGGGTGGCCGTGGTCACCGGCGCCCGGCAGGGCATCGGACGGCGCATCAGCGAACTGCTCGCCACACGCGGATACCGGCTGGCGCTCATCGACCAGGTCAGTGCCGCCGACACCCTCGCCGCACTGCACCGCGACGGCGAGGCGCCCGCCGTCTCCATCGCCGCCGACGTCTCCGACCCGGGGGCCGTGGACCGGGCGAGGGAGGAGGTCCTGGCGCGGTTCGGCCGCGTCGACGTGCTGGTGAACAACGCCGGGATCGGGATGATCACCCCCGCCGAGGAGACCCCGCTCGACCAGTGGCGTCGCGTCATCGACGTCAACCTCACCGGGCCGTTCCTGCTCAGCCAGGCGTTCGGCACGGCGATGCTGGAGTCGCCAGCGGGCGGAGCCATCGTCAACATCGCGTCGATCGCCGCGCTCGGCGGCATCCCGGACCGCGTGGCCTACAACGCGAGCAAGCACGGGCTCCTCGGCCTGACCCGCACCCTCGCCGTCGAGTGGGGGGCGCGGGGCGTGCGGGTCAACGCGGTCTGCCCGGGGTTCGTCAGGACCGAGATGGACGAGGCCGACCTGGCCTCCGGCGCCTACACCGTGGACGACATCGTCGAGCGCGTTCCGCTGGGCCGGTTCGCGGTGCCCGACGACATCGCCGAGGCGGTCGCGTTCCTGGCGGACGCGGAGCGCAGCGCGTACGTCAACGGAGTGACCCTGCCGGTCGACGGGGGCTGGATCGCCGACGCCGCCTGGCGCACGCTCCGCCTGCGCAAGCGGCAGGCCGCACTCGGGACGCCGTCGGGCCACGCCGCCTGACGCCCCGTGCCCCGGGCCGCTCTCGGCCGCACGGTTCCCCCTCCCCCGCCCCCCGGAAGCCACCCACCGTTCCACGCACCGTCCTGGAGCCGACATGACGTCCCAGTTCTTCACCTCGGAGTCCGTGACCGAGGGTCACCCCGACAAGATCGCTGACCAGATCAGTGACACCATTCTCGACGCGCTTCTGCGGGAGGACCCCACCTCGCGGGTCGCCGTGGAAACGCTCATCACGACCGGCCTCGTGCACGTCGCGGGTGAGGTCACGACCAAGGCGTACGCGCCGATCGCGCAGCTGGTGCGCGAGAAGATCCTGGAGATCGGCTACGACTCGTCGAAGAAGGGCTTCGACGGTGCCTCCTGCGGCGTGTCGGTGTCCATCGGCGCGCAGTCGCCCGACATCGCGCAGGGTGTCGACACGGCGTACGAGTCCCGCGTCGAGGGCGCCGCCGCAGGTGACGACGGTGACGAGCTGGACAAGCAGGGCGCGGGCGACCAGGGCCTGATGTTCGGCTACGCGTGCGATGAGACGCCCGAGCTGATGCCGCTGCCGATCCATCTGGCGCACCGCCTGTCGCGGCGGCTGTCGGAGGTCCGCAAGAACGGCACCATCCCCTACCTGCGCCCCGACGGCAAGACGCAGGTCACCATCGAGTACGACGGTGACAAGGCGGTCCGCCTGGACACGGTGGTGGTCTCCTCGCAGCACGCCTCGGACATCGACCTGGACTCGCTGCTGGCTCCCGACATCCGCGAGTTCGTGGTCGAGCCGGAGCTGAAGGCCCTGGTCGACGACGGCATCAAGCTGGAGACCGAGGGCTACCGCCTGCTGGTCAACCCCACCGGCCGCTTCGAGATCGGCGGCCCGATGGGTGACGCGGGCCTGACCGGCCGCAAGATCATCATTGATACGTACGGCGGTATGGCCCGCCACGGCGGCGGCGCCTTCTCCGGCAAGGACCCCTCCAAGGTGGACCGCTCGGCGGCGTACGCGATGCGCTGGGTCGCCAAGAACGTCGTCGCCGCGGGCCTGGCCGCCCGCTGCGAGGTCCAGGTCGCCTACGCCATCGGCAAGGCCGAGCCGGTGGGCCTGTTCGTGGAGACCTTCGGCACGAACACGGTCGACACCGACAAGATCGAGCAGGCCATCAGCGAGGTCTTCGACCTCCGCCCCGCCGCGATCATCCGCGACCTGGACCTGCTGCGCCCCATCTACGCCCAGACCGCGGCCTACGGCCACTTCGGCCGCGCCCTGCCCGACTTCACCTGGGAGAAGACCGACCGCACGGAGGCGCTGCGCCGCGCCGCCGGTCTGTGACCGCCCGTCAGCGACTCGCCGCCGCCAAGGAGAGCACCGTGCACATCGCCGTCACCGGCTCGATCGCGACCGACCACCTCATGGTCTTCCCCGGGCGCTTCACCGACCAGCTGATCGCGGAGCGGCTCGACCGCGTCTCGCTGTCGTTCCTCGCCGACCACCTGGAGGTCCGCCGCGGCGGCGTGGGCGCGAACATCGCCCTCGGCCTGGCCCGTCTCGGCCTCACCCCCCTGCTCGTCGGCGCCGCGGGCACCGACTTCGCCGACTACCGGGCCTGGCTCACGGACGCCGGCGTGGACACGCGGTCGGTGCGGGTCAGCGAGACGCTGCACACCGCACGGTTCGTGTGCACCACGGACAGCGACCAGAACCAGATCGCCACGTTCTACGCCGGAGCGATGGCGGAGGCGGGCGAGATCGACCTGGAGCACACGGCCCAGCGCGTGCGGAAGCTCGACCTGGTGCTGGTCGGGGCCGACGACCCGGCCGCGATGCTGCGCCACACGGCGACCGCCCATCGGCTCAACTGTCCCGTGGCCGCGGACCCCTCCCAGCAGCTCGCCCGCGTCGACCGGCAGCAGGCCAGGGCCCTGGTGGACGGCGCGCGCTACGTCTTCACCAACGAGTACGAGGCGGCGCTGCTCCTGGAGCACACCGGATGGACCGAGTCCCAGGTGCTGGGTCGGGTCGGCACCTGGGTCACCACGCTCGCCGAGCGCGGAGTCAGCCTGGCCCGCGCCGACGGCCGCCACGAGGTCGTACCGGCCGTCGCCACGGACCGGGTCGCCGACCCCACGGGGGCGGGTGACGCGTTCCGCGCGGGCTTCCTGGCCGGTGTCTCCTGGGGTCTGCCCCACCGGCGCGCGGCCCAGGTCGGCTGTGCGCTGGCCTCGACCGCGCTGGAGTCGGTCGGGACTCAGGAGTACAAGCTCGTCCCGTCGGAACTGGCGCAGCGCATCGCCCTGGCCTATGGGCAGGAGGCGGCGGACGCCGTCACCCCGCCCCTGGGGGACGCGCCCTGACCGGCGGCTCCCGGCCGGGCCCGGTTAGACCGCCGTGCAGCCCCCGTCCACGGGCACCGCTCCCCCGGTGATGAAGGAGGCGCGGTCGCTGCACAGCCACGCGGCGGTCTGCGCGACCTCTTCGGGGTCGGCCAGCCGGGGCTGGATGGCCCGGTGTATGAGGTCGGACTCGGCGACCGGCACCGGGCCGTCGAGCACGCTCTGCACCATCTCCGTGCGGGTGGCGCCGACGACCAGGGCGTTGATCCGAATGCCGTGGCGGCCGTACTCGGCGGCGGCGGCCTTCGTCATGCCCAGGACCGCGTGCTTGGCGGTGACGTACGGCGAGATCGCGCCCGTGGCGAACAGCCCGGCCGTACTGGAGGTGTTGACGATGGCGCCGCCCGCACCGCGCTCCACCATGCAGCGCAGCTGGGCGTGCAGGCAGTTCCACACCCCCCGTACGTTGACGTCCATGATCTGCTCGAAGACGGCGTGGTCGACCTCGTGCAGGGAGGGGCCAAGACTGCCCTGACCGGCGTTGTTGAACGCGGCGTCGAGGCCGCCGAACTCCTGCTCGGCGACCTTGACCGCCCGCGCCACGTCGCCGGGCCGGGTGACGTCGCCGACGGCCACCGCGACACGGCTGCCCGACTCGTCGGCCTGCTCGGCCACTTGTCTGAGCCGGTCCTCCCGGCGCGCCATGAGCACCAGGCGGGCCCCCTCGGCGGCGAACAGCCGGGTCGCCGCGGCGCCGATGCCGCTGGAGGCACCCGTGATCATCACGGTCTTGCCGGTGAGTAGGCCACGCCCGTCCGATGCTGTCTCCATGGCACCGCCCCCTGCGGACTCGGTTCCCTATGCGGATGTACCTCGCTACGCGCCCAGATCCACCGTGGCTGCCACCTCCGGGGGAACGATCGCTGGCAGCAGACAGTGCCACATCTCGGCGACACGGGCGGGCAGATCACGCCGATCGGTCTCCAGCTGGGCCTGCATCTGCGCGCCCGTACAGGCGTTGACGATCAGTCGGGCCAGGGCGTGGATGTCAACGTGGTCGTAGAGCTCACCGGCCTTGTGCGCGCTGCTCAGGTCCTCCTCGATGATCATTATCCATTGCGTGTGAGAATTCTCCTGCGAACCCGCGAACAAGTCCTGTTCCATGACCAGGCGGGCACCGGCCAACAGCACCACGTCGTCCTGGAGTTGGCGCGCCCACCCCGTCGTCAGGCTCACCACGCGCTGGAGACCGGTGGCGCCTTCGGGGCGCGCCACGCGGTTGGGCTGGGCGAGCACGATGGCCCTGGCCAGGTCGGCCTTGGACCTGAAGTGGAAGTACAGGGCTCCCAGCGTGAGCCCCGCCCGACCGGCGATGTCGGCTACCTTCGCACCCGCATAGCCTCGCTCGGCGAACTCCTCGCTCCCCGCCTGGAGGATGGCGGCACGCGTCTCGATCGCCCTGGCTTGCCGTGGCTCTGGTGGCATGTCGTTCTCGCTTCACCCTCGACAGAAAAAATAATAATCACTATCTTGCCAGAAGGGTCGCTGCTCCCCCCACCCCCCAGGACACGCCTGTCCGCACACGTACGCCTCTGCCTACCTTCGAGGAGAGACTCCGTATGCCCGTCCAGACCAGTGACCGCGTTCCCCCCACCAAGGCGCCACCGGCAAGGTTCCCGGCAGCCTGGTCCGCAAGACAGTGCCGTCCGAGATACTGATCACGGGCTGGAGCCGACTCTCGGGCACCACGCACCGATTAACCGCGACCTGGCCGCAGGACCACCCCTTCTACATACCCCGCGCGGACCGGTCCGCCTACAGCCCGCAGCTGTTCACCGAGACCGTCCGCCAGGCCCTGAGCCTGCTGACCAACACGGCGCACGGCATCCCGCTGGCCTACCGGCTGGGCTGGGAGTACAGCGCCACGACCGTCAACCCGTCGGCGCTGCGCGTGGGCTCGGACCCCGAGGTGCAGCTGACGGTCGACCTGACCGTGCCCGACCTGCGCCCGACGCGCCGAACGGTCAAGCTGGCGGCCAGGATCCGCGCCACCCGCGGCGGCGAGCCGCTCGGCGCGGCGCACATCCGCTACTCGGCCCACGCCCCGGCCCTGTACGACCGGCTGCGCGGGCGGTACGCCGACGCCAAGGCGTGCACGGCCGCCGCCCTCCCGCCGTCGGCCCCGCTGCCGAGCGCCGTCGCGGGCCGCGCCCGCGCGCACGACGTCGTGCTCTCCCACACCTCCGAACCGTACGTGTGGCGGCTGCGCGTGGACCCCGGCCACGCGCAGCTGTTCGACCACCCGCACGACCACGTGCCCGGCCTGCTCATGCTGGAGGCCGCCCACCAGGCGGCCCAGTGCATGGCGGGACCCGATCCGATCACCCCCACGACGACCCGCACCCAGTTCGACCGCTATGTCGAGCTGGACGCGCCCTGCCTGGTCCGGGCCACTCCCCTGGCGTGGCCCCACCCCGACGTCGGCCACACCAGCCTGGTCGGCACCCAGCGCGGGCGGACCGTCTTCACCACCGAGCTCGTCACGCGCCGCTGACACCCCCGCCGCCCGCTCCGTCCTGCACCCCAAGCCGACCTGACGCCTTGTCAGCGATCCTGCCCGAGCAGCTCGTCGAGGTGCTTGGCGCGCTCGGTGAGCCCGTCGAGCGGTAGCGGGTCGGCGAGTTCGGGGGCGATGTCCGCCACGGCGGCGCGGCAGGCCTCGGTGAAGTGGACGGTGCCGTCGTCCTCGACGCGCTCGACCCCGTCCTGCCGCGCCAGCCGCTCGTTGAAGGAGACGGCCTCCTCCAGGGACTGCCCGGGCGGCAGGTCGAGCGTCACCTGCCCGTCGGTGATCCGCACCGGATAGCCGCCCGGAAGTCCGGCCGGAGCGGGCACCGACCAGTGCAGCGGCTCGCCTCCCCCGAGGAGTGCCTCCAGAACGGGCAGTGTCGCGGCCGCCGTGACACGGTTGTAAATGCGTCCCGGCGCGAGCGAGGGCGCGCGATAGGCGAGGGAATCCCGGCGCTTTCCCTCCGCTCCGAGATAGACCCGGCATCGGTCGTTGGCATCGGCTGGTTCATTCGCCTGCATCACTCCGAAAACCTGCGCGTGGTGGCCGACGATGCGCACGAGCGGCAGTTTCCCGGTGGGCGCGGACATACGCAGCGCGGTGCGTACCCGGCGGAGCATGATTCCCGCGTTGCCGAGGCCCAGGGTCGGGGCCAGGCCGAGCGGCCTGAGGATCGGGCCCACCACGTCCGGGAAGGAAAGGTTAGCGACGGGGCCCGGATACCCGGCGTCCCGCACCGCCCTCATGACCGAGACGACGGGCGGGAGTTGATAGGGCAGGCGCAGCGCGAGTCCCGCCCCGTTCACGGCCCGGGCCGCCGCGTCCGTCCGCCCGAACAGCGCCCAGGGGCTCTGCGACGAGGCGCACTGCACCACGAGGTCGGGGCGGTGCCGGTCGAGGGCTTCGGCGAGGTCGTCGCGGCGCAGCACGTCGGCGACGACCGGTTCCACGAAGCAGTCGGTCTGGCTGGCCACGCACGCGGCCGTGTCCGCGAGTCGCTGAGGCGAACGGCCGACCAGGGTGAGCCGGGTGGTCCTGCCCTGGGCGGCGAGACCGGTGGCGAGGCGTTCGCCCATGTCTCCCATGCCGATGATCATCACATTGCTCATGCGGCCACCGTACGAGCCGGAAGCCGAGCGGAAAACGACCCTTCTACCGGTTCGGGAAAACCGTTCCGGTGATTCTGGCCGGATGTCCCAACCGATGTGCACCAAAAGGCACATCGGTGTTTGTGCCCCGCTGCGAATTGTCCGGCGCGAGCCCGCCGAAGAATGATGAGGGAGGTCAATCGGGAATCACACGACGGAAGGTCGGATCGGTGGAGAACCCCATCATTGCTTATCTGTCAGACATCGGCTCCCACGACGAGGCGCACGCCCTGGGCAAGGGACTCATCCACACCATCGCCCCCGGTGTCACCATCACCGACATCACCCACCAGGTCACGCCGTTCGACGTGCGCGAGGGCGGCCAGTACCTCCTGGACGTGCCGAAGAGCTTCCCCGCCAACACCGTCATCTGCGCGTACGTGTACCCGGAGACCGGCACCTCGACCCGGACCGTCGTGGTCCGCAACGAGAAGGGCCAGCTCATCGTCGCCCCCAACAACGGCCTGCTGACCTGGGCCCTGGGCGCCGTCCCGGCCGTGGAGGCGTGGGAGGTCACCTCGCCGGACGTCATGAACCAGCCGGTGGAGCCGACCTGGTATGGCAAGGACGTCGTCGTCGCCTGCGCCGCGCACCTCGCGGCGGGCGTGGACCCGTCCGCGGTGGGCCCCCGCCTGGACCTCGCCGACCTGGTGCGGCTGCCCACCACCGACGCCGTCCGGCAGGCGGACGGCTCCGTGCTCGGCGAGGTCACCCGCATCGACAAGGCGTTCGGCAACGTGTGGACCAACATCACTTTGGACGCGGTGTCCGGCGGCGGCGAGCTGGAGGGAAAGACGCTCCAGCTCGTCTCCGGTGACGTCACCCTGCAACTGCCGTACCACGCCACCTTCGGCAAGGTTGGCATAGGTGAGCCGCTGGTGTACACCAACAGCCGCGGCACGGTCGCCCTCGGGCTCAACCAGGGCAGCTTCCTCGACAAGTACGGCATCGGCCAGGGCGCGACCCTCACCCTGAGCGTGGCCTGACGGGACCGCGGCCCGGACCGTGGCCCGGCGGTCACGGTCCGGGCCGCGACGGGCCGTGGACCACCCGACGCGGAACTTCCCCGGAGCGTGTCGCATGACGGAAAGCCGCACCATCCTCGACAAGTCACACCAGTTCGACGGCGACGCCAGCCGACTGGACTCCTACTACGGCGACTGGGCCAGCACCTACGACCAGGACGCGCACAACCTCGGCTACCAGGGTCCACACGTGATGGCCGACCTCTTCGCGCGGGCGGTGGCCAAGCACCTGCCCGGGCAGGAAGCCGTCTCCGTCCTGGACGCCGGGTGCGGGACCGGGCTCGTCGGGCCCCTGCTCGTGGCGCGCGGCGCGACCGCGCTGGACGGCTTCGACCTCAACCACGCCATGGTCACCGAGGCGTCCCGGACCGGGGCCTACCGGATTCTGGCCAGCGGCGTGAACCTGGACGGCGGCCTGCGCGAGTTCGCGGCCGACACCTTCGACGTCACGGTCTGTCTGGGCGTCTTCACCACGGGGCATGTACGGCCGAGCGCCGTCGAGGGGCTGCTGCGGGTCACCCGGCCCGGCGGTCTCGTCCTCATGACGACGAGCAGCCGCTATCTGGCGGACACCCCCTTCACCGCGCACCTCGAAGCGCTGGCCGCCGACGGGCACGTCCATGTGCGCGACTGCCTGCCCGACCACACCTACCTGGGCCATCAGCAGGCGCACTACTGGACCCTTCAGCTCCCCGACGGCCCGCGCTGAACCGCCCGAGGCCGTCGCGCCCCGGGCGCGGCGGCCCGCCGCACCGGTCCGTCCCGGACAGGTGGCGTGGTTGAGCCGTGAACGGGGCAGGCTGCTCCCTGGCTCGTCCCGCACGACTTCCGCGCTGGGTCGCTTGGGTCGCTTCGGTCGCTCGCTCCCGGGTCCGGCCGGGACCTCGGCGCGCCCTCGACGATCTGTCGCGGCCCTGACAAAAGTGACCGGATTGAGCCGTCACAAAGGAGTGTCATCTGCCGTTCACTTCTCGGAAGTCTTGGAAGCGGTGCATGGACGAGGGGTATCCACGGTGCGGCGATCTCTGCGCTATCTGTTGTTCGCGGCCGCCACCGCCGTGTTGGCCCTCGCGGTGACGGCCGTGCACGGCGTGGCCGAGCCACGCGGGGCCGTCGCCCTGTACGCCGACGGTCTCCTCGCCCTGTACTGGGTCGTCGTGGCGGTGCTGCTGCTGCGCCGCAAGGCCCCGGGCGGGTGCGGCGGCGACGCTTCCGCTTCCTGTCGCCAGCGTGCCGTGCGGTTCTCCACCGAGGGCGAGCCCCTCGCCCGTACGCACTGGGCCGGTCGTTACCGCCCCTGATCCGGCCAAACTCCTGGTTCGGCCCCGCGCCGGGCGCCCCTGCTTGCGAGCATGATCGGCGGCCGTGTGTCGAGGAGCGCGAGGAGCGCATTGTGACCGAGGTGACCAGGACTCAGACCGGCGGGCCTCAGACGGGCGGGACCCGGGTGAGTTCGGCCGTCATGACCCATCCCGTGCGCCTCGCGCAGGCGCGGGACCTCGCGGACCGGCTGGGGCTCGACGGCCTCGCCGTGGACCCCGATCCGCAGGGACCGCCCTCCGCGCTGCGCACCGCGCTCGTCGCCTGGTCGGCCGCCGGGGCCGGGGCCAGCCACCACCTGGTGGTGCAGGACGACGTCGAGGCGCCCCCCGAGCTGCGCCGGATCGTGGCCGACGCCGCCGCCCGGTTCCCCGACGAGGCGCTGGTGTACTACACCAACTGGCACGCCCGCAACGGCGGCGCCGCGCGGCTCGCGGCGCTCGCGGGCGCCTGCTGGGTGCGGGCCGTGCCCGACGAGTTCACGCCGTCCCTCGCGGTGTGCCTGCCGGTCGCGACGGCCGCCGCGTTCCGCTCGTACGCGAAGGACAGCGCCGAGCGGCACGACGACGAGCTGTTCTCGGTCTTCTTCCGCGGCCGCGGCAGGATGGCGCTGCTCGCGGTGCCGAACATCGTCGAGCACATCGGCACCAGCAGCATCAACGGCCATGCCGCGCAGGGCATCCGGCTCGCCGTCTGCCCCACGTCCGCCGCCGACGCCGAGCCGCTGCTCGCCCACGGGCCCGTCCTTGAGGACCCCGGCTGGGTGCCCTACATGCGGTACGGAGAGGGGTTCATCCGGCTGCCCGGCCAGGAGCGGGGCGCCGACGGCGGGCGCGGGCACCACCCGTGGCGTGAGGCGCTGCCCGCGACCGGGCTCACCGAGGCGGGCGTGGACGCCGCGCGCGCCGCCCACATGCCGGAGGAGCTGGCGGCCGCGGTGGCCGCGCCGTTCGGGCGGGCCTTCGCCGAGGAGCTGTGGACGCACTGCCTGCTGCTCGGGCACCAGGCCGCCGCCGCCCGTCGCCGCGTCGGGGCCGCCCTCGCCGGGTTGCCGGAGGGCGCGCTCGACCGGATGCGGCGGTCGGCCCTGGCTACCGCCGGGCCCGCCGGGTTGCCGCCGGAGCGGCGGCCGGAGGCGGGGGCCGCGGAGGTGCGGGCGATGGCGGCGTTGGCGGAGAGTGCGGTGCGGGTGGGGGAGGCGATGGGGTGACGCTCCGCGGGGGCGCTGCCGCTGTGCCGGGTCGCCGGGCTGTGCCGTGCCGCCAGGCCGCCGCGCCGCCGCGCCGCCGGGGCGTTCTGCCGCGCGATGCCGTCGTTCGGCTGCCGCGCCGTCGTGGCTTGTCGCGCAGTTCCCCGCGCCCCTTTGGGGCGCTCCTCGCACCGGCGGTTCCTAGTCGCGCCCCTGACGCCCCCTAAGAACCCACCCCGTGCGTGATCCACACCCCCGGCTCCCAGTACGTGCACAGGTCCGCGTCCCGGTCCACGTGCAGGGGGGCCAGGCCGTGGGGGAAGACGTAGTCGCCGTCCTCGGGGAAGGCCATGTCCGTCCAGGACTCCCACTCGGCGACCGTGCCGGTGATGCGGGAGGAGTGGGCGGAGGCCGCGGCGATGGTGCCGCCCGCGCCCACCTGGGTGCGGATCCAGGGGTCGAAGGGGGTGCCGTCGTCGCGGGTCCAGGCCGCGTAGCGCTCGATGGGGGCGAGGGGGTAGCGCTCCTTCCAGGTGGGGCGGACGGGGACCAGGACGGTGGCGAGTCCGGCGCGCCGGGCGGTGTCCGTCATACCGTCGAGGAGGACCTTGGACAGGCCCTGGCCCTGGTGGTCCTCGGCGACCTCGATGCCGAGGGCGCACAGCGCGCCGGGGGCGCGTCCGGCGTCGCGGTCGGCGAAGGCCCGGGCGATGGAGTCGTCGAGGCCGGGGCCGAGGTCGCCCGGCGTGCCGTCCCAGGTGCGGGGCAGGGAGCGGCCTGCTCCGGCGATGACGTCGCGCTCGTCGTCGTAGAGGAGGAACTGGAACTCGGGGAAGTCGTCGAACAGGCGGTGCCAGTAGTCGCCGTTGATGTCGCCGTGGAGGTTGTACTCGGGCACGACGCCCGCGAAGCGTTCGGGGATGCGGTCCCACAGCTCGGGGTGTTCGCTGTGGCGGACGAGGGCCAGGGCCATCGGGTCCGGTTCCTTTCTCCGGGTCTGCGAAGGGCTACGCGGGGACTTCCAGGTCCCAGACGATGACGATGGGCAGGCCGTCCCAGGCGGCGCGGGACGCGTCGGCGATGACCTCCTCGTAGCCGCCGGGCGCGAGGCGGCCGTTGAACAGAGGCTCGTGGCAGGCGCGCACGCGCAGCCCGGCCCGGCCGAACGCCTCCAGGTAGCGGCCGGGCAGGTGGACGTGGTTGCGGACGAAGGCGAGTTCGTCGGAGCCGCTGACGAACAGGCACTGGCCCTGGAGGGCGATGACGAACGGGTGCAGGTCGGTCACGACGATCCGCCCGCCGGGCCGCACCACGCGGGCGAGTTCGGCGGCGCCGGTGGTGAGGTCGGGCAGGTGGGTCATGGCGAGCGCGCAGACGGCGAGGTCCACGGAGTCGTCGTCGAGGGGCAGCCGCTCCAGGCGGCCGACGTGGAAGGTGGCCTCGGGCGTGTTCGCGCGGGCCTTGGCGAGCATCTCCGGTGACTGGTCCACGCCGATCACCCGGTGGCCGCGCCGGGCCAGCCTGCGGGTCTGGCGTCCGGTGCCGCAGGCGGCGTCCAGGGCGACGCCGGGCGCGAGGCCGTCCAGGATGGTGTCGACGACCGGCTCCTCGACCTCGATGTAGGAGCTGGGCAGCGAGTCGTACACCGCCGACCAGGCCGCGTACCCGGCGGCCGCGTCGAGTTCGCTGACGGCGGCTCCGCCGTCGGGCAGGTCCTCGTCCTGCGCGTCCGCGAGGGCGAGGCGGCGGATGTCGGCCACGCGCTCGCGCAGGAAGGCGTCGTCGCCGTCCACCGCGTGGCGCAGCAGGGCGAGTCCCTGGATTCCCAGCATCAGTTCCCGTACCCGGAATTCACCGCTCATGCTCTTCCCCCAGTGGTGGGCGGACGGCTCGTTCTTCTGCTTCTCCTGCCGGACCTCGCCTTACCCAGAAGGGGCGTCAGCGATTCAAAAAGCGCCTCCCGTGTCCGAAAACGAGACGGGAATGGCTGGTTGGCCGTGCGTTGTCGTCGTGGGGGCCGCTGTCTAGCATGAGCCGCATGATCGAGGGTTATGTCGGATGTGAAAGCGTCACCGTGGGTGGTGAATTGGTGGTGCATGTATCCACTGATTCCCGTCGTTTTCGGCTGCGTTTCTATCGGTTGGGCCGCACCTTGGCCTTCGTTGGCGATTCGGGTGAGTACGCGGGGTCCTTGTACGACGTTCCTGGGCATCCCGACGGGTTACCCGGCGTGGCGTCCCCGGCCGCCGACTGGGATTGGCCTTCGCTGCGCGTTCCCGTGCCCGACGCGTGGGAGCCGGGAATTCACCTCGTGGAATTCGTGGAGTGCGGGCCCGGTCGCGCGGACGATCCGCCGCTGCTCGACCTGGCGCGTCTGGAAGGGCCCGCGCGGGAATTCTTCGTCGTACGCCCCCGCGTTCCCGGTACGGTCTCGCGCATCCTCTACAAGAAGTCCACCTTCACGCGGCACGCCTACAACCGCGCGGATGGGCCCGGCGCGGACCGGGGCGCGAGCCTGTACGACCACCCCGTGTACGGGCCCGGCGCGGCGGGCGTGCCGCGCGGGCACAAGGTGAGCTTCCACCGGCCCGGCGGCGTCATCGACCTGGCCTACTGGGACGCGCCGTTCGTCGGCTGGCTGGAGCGCCACGGCTATCCGGTGGAGTACTGCACGGACCTCGACCTGCACGCCGACCCCGGCCTCCTCGCCTCGTACGACCTGCTGCTGAGCGTCGGGCACGACGAGTACTGGAGCGAGGCGATGCGCGCCCACGCGGAGGAATTCGTCCGCGACGGCGGGAACATCGCTTTCCTCAGCGCCAACGCCTGCTGGTGGCGGGTCCATCTGACGGATGACGGCACGGCGTTCGTCTCCGATACCGACCACCATGTCGGCACGGAATATCCGCACCTTCCCGCGACCGACCAGTGGTGGGCTCCCCCACCCGACGGCGTCGGGCGCCCGGAGAACTCGCTGACCGGGGTGAGTTTCCGCAACGGCGGAATGTGGCCCGCCACCCAATGGCCCGGCGACCGCCCTCGCGCCGGATACACCGTGCAGCACGCCGACCACTGGATCTACGAGGGGACGGGGCTGCGCGACGGATCGCGGGGAGGGATTCCCGACCGGCTCGGCGCCGGAACTCCGCTGATCGGGTACGAGTGCGATGGCGCCGCCTTCTCCTATGACGAGGACGGAATCGCCCGCGCCACCGGAGAGGACGGAACTCCGAACTCCTTCCTGATTCTCGGCCTGTATGTCCTCGAACCGGTGCACGAGGATTTCCACCACTTCAAGTGGGGGCACTGGAACGGCCCGGTGCGCGAGTCCTCCGTCACCAGTCCGCGCGCCGCCACCATGGGGCTGTACACCGCCGGTGGCACGGTGTTCACCGCCGGGACCACGGACTGGCCGGTGGTGTGCGGGCACGAGCAGGATCCGGCGGTCACGCGGGTCACCCGTAACCTCCTGGACCGGCTGCGCCACCGCTCGCCCCGGTCAGCAGCTCCCCGAGGCCGCTGACGCGTGCCGCCCCGGCGGGCAGGGGCGGCTCGGCGCCCGCCACCGCCCGGTCGGGGCGGGCCACGTGGACGGCCCGCATGCCCGCGGCCAGCGGGCCGAGCACGTCGGGCGTCCACATGTCGCCCACGAACAGCACCTGGTGGGGCGGCAGCGCGCAGCGCTCCAGGAGGGTGCGGTAGATCAGCGGGTGCGGTTTGCGGGCGCCCGCCTGCGCCGAGCCGACGACCACGTCCACGGCGTCGGCGAGGCCGGTCTCCGCGATCCGCTCCCGCAGGTTCCAGAACCAGTTGGAGCACACGCCGATGAGCAGGCCCCGCTCCCGCAGGGCCTTCAGGACGTCCGGCGCGTCGGGGAAGAGTTCCAGGTGGACGGCCTTCATCGCCCGGTCGAGTTCGTCGACCAGGTCCTCAAGGTCCTCCTCGGGCACGCCGCAGGAGCGGGCCCGGCGGCGCAGCCGGTCCCGTTCCCACGCCGTGTACGTCTCCTCGTCCGCCGAGTGCTCCCGGTGGTCCTCGCCTTCGCCGGGGCCCACCGACCACTGGTCGCCCCACAGCTCCCCCTGGGCGGTGAGGCCCCGGCGGGCGAAGATGCCCTGGTGGTCGGGCGGCAGCGGGTCCACCATGCGTACGAGGGTGCCGTAGAAGTCGAAGACCACGGCACCTGTTCCGTCCGGCAGCACCGGTGCGTCTCCTTGCCTGCCGGTCCGCCTAGAAGCGGCCGTACCTGCGGGGGAAGTAGTCCTGGAGGGACCCCTCCCGTTCGATGTCGACGGTGGCGCAGTGCAGTCCGCCGCCGAAGGGGCCGACCGCGCGGAACGGGACCGGGACGATCTCGAAGCCGTAGCCCGCCAGCTGCTCCGAGAGCCGCACCTCGCTCTCCTCGATGCACAGGGTGTTCTCGTCGAGGTTGAGCATGTTCCCGGCGAGCCAGGGGCTGCAGAACGACAGCTTCGGCGGGTGGTCCCAGCTCGCGGGCTGGACGGCCTCGACGATCTCCCAGTCGTTGAGCTTGAAGAACTCCATCAGCTCGGCGTCCGCCAGCCGCTCCCCGCAGTGCAGGACGAGGCCGGGGCGCAGCGGCACCCAGGTGGCGTCGATGTGCAGCGGGTGGGTGTTGGTGGAGGTCACCGCGTGCACCCGGTGGTCGGGGAAGTGGCGGCGCAGCCAGTCGTAGCCGCTCTTGTTGGTGACGAACGACAGCTGGACGAAGAGGTCCTTGCCGAAGCGGGCCACGTCGGCGGCGTCGAAGAGCGGCTCGGCCTCGGTGAGGACCAGGTCGTAGTCGCGGACCCGGGCGAGCTGCTCCTCGGTGGGCAGGTCGTTGTAGGTGTCCCAGAAGGTGGTGTTGTAGGAGGCGTCGGTGAGGCGGGGCTTGGGGGCGGCCTCCCAGCGCATGCGGTCGTCGCTGTCGAACAGGTCCTGCAGGATCGGCCGGTAGCACAGGTACTCGAACCAGCGGCTGCGGTACGACATGGTCGCTTCGAGGACCTCGTTGCCGACCGTGAGCAGCAGGTCCCGCGGTGGCATGCAGCCGAACATGGAGTCGTGCGTCCACTCCGGGGTGCTCACCTGCTGGGTGAAGTCGATGGGGGTGGGCCGGTCCACGCGGATGCCGCGCCGTCGCAGCATGTCCGCGAAGTCGTCGAGCTGCTGCTCCGCCTCGGCGACCATGTCGGCGGGCATCGGACCGTGCGTGCCCAGCGGGAAGCCGTCGTCGGGGTAGTCCCGGCGCACCGCGTGCTCGGGGGCCTGGACGACGGTGCCTTCCGCGCGGCCGACGATCACGTGGCGCAGCGGGTCCCAGCCGTTCCAGGAGTTGACCCGCACGGGGCGGGCGGAGGTGTCGGGTTCGGTCGTCCTCTGCTCGGTCACGTACAAACCCTTCGTTCGGAAGTCGCGGCAGTGCCGCTGGGGGCAAAACTGCGGCACCGCACTGATCACCGTCAAGGGCGGCCCGGTCACGCACCGTCGTGTTCGCGTCAGCGTGGCGGGAGTACGGCCCTGTCGTTTTCCGTGCCGTACGGTGTTCGTGCAGTCCAGCGGTGCGCGACACCGTTCAAGAGGTCTGGACCACCGCCTTCTTCCGGCCGAAATCCCTCTGCCGAGCGAGGAGTTGGGGCCAGCTGGGTAGGGACTCATACCGTCGCCGCCCCCCACGCGCCCCACCCGCCCCGACGCACCTGCATGGAGGAATCCGATGGCACTACGCATGCCCATCCGGCCCCTGGTCCTGGGGGCGCTCCTCGTGCTCACGGCGGCGGGGTGCGGCTCCGGCTCCTCCGGCGGCGGCAAGGACGCCGACAAGCTGACGGTGTGGCTCGCCGTGGACGCCAGGGAGAGCTGGCCGGGCCTGGTCGCGGAGGCCAACGCCCGGTTCCGCAAGGAGCACCCGGGCGTGAAGGTCGAGGTCCAGTACCAGCAGTGGACGACGAAGAACCAGAAGCTCGACGCGGTCCTCGCCGGGCGGAACGTGCCCGACGTGGTGGAGATGGGCAACAGCGAGACGACCAACTACATCGTCAACGACGCCTTCGCGCCCGTGGACGCGAAGAAGTTCGACCACCACAAGGAGTGGCTGCCCGCGCTCGGCGACGCCTGTCGCCACGAGGGCAAGACGTACTGCGTGCCGTACTACGTGGGCGCGCGGGTCGGCGTCTACCGCACCGACTACTACAAGCAGGCGGGCCTGGACCGCCCCGACGACAGCTACGAGGGGCTGATCGACGACCTCGACAAGCTGAAGGAGAAGTTCGGCGCCAAGGACCCGCGGTTCTCGGCGTTCTACATGCCGGGCCGCTACTGGTACGCGGCGATGGCCTTCGTGAAGGACGCGGGCGGCGAGATGGCGGTGGAGAAGGACGGCCGCTGGCGCGGCGCGCTCTCCTCGCCGAAGTCCGTCGAGGGCCTGACCACCTGGAAGAAGCTCCTCGACGAGTACTACGTGGGCGACCGGGCCAAGGACAACGGCGACCAGCCCGCCGTCGTCGGCCAGGGCAAGGTGGGCGTCTTCTACGGCAACACCTGGGAGGCGCAGGCCGCCGCCGACCCCCGGTCCGGCGGCAACCCCGGCCTGAAGGGCAAGTTCGGCACGTTCGCCTTCCCCGGCCCGTCGGGGAAGCCGCTGCCGCCGTTCCTCGGCGGGTCCACCCTGGCGGTGCCCGCGAAGTCGCCGAACGCGGACCTCGCCACGGACTGGATCCGGATCTTCACCGACCGGAAGTCCCAGCGGAAGCTGATCGCCGTGAACACCCTGCCCAACAACAGCGTCCAGCTCGCCGACGTCGCCAAGGGCGGCGTCAACGGCCCGGCCGCCAAGGCCGCGACGCGCGGCTGGGTCACTCCGCTCGCCCCGGGCTGGACGGCGGTGGAGAAGTCCAACATCCTGCCCGAGATGCTGGAGCGGATCGCCACGGGCAAGGCGTCCGTGCGGGACGCGGCGCGCGACGCGGACCGCCGGATAGACGCGGTGATCAATGAGCGCTGATCCGGTTCCGAACGCGGACCGGCCCCTCCTGGAGGAGGGGCCGGACCTGGAGGACGGGCGGACCGCGGACGGCGGCCGGGCCCCGGTGGACGGATCGGGCGCGGCGCGTGGGCCGAGCGGGGTGCGCGGAGGCGGACGGCGTGTCGGGGCGGCCCGGCGAGGCGTCCCCGGCGCGCACACTGGTGCGGTGCGCAAGACCGTCCCGGCCCGGCGGGCCCCGCAGGACCGGCGCGCCGGTGCGCTGCGGCGCCGGGCGCGCCCCCTGGTGCCGTATCTGCTGATCACCCCGACCCTGCTGGCGCTCCTGGTGGTCCTCGGCTACCCGCTGGCCGACATGGTGACCCTGTCCTTCCAGGACATGACCCGCAAGGAGCTGTTCAGCGGGGCGGCGCCGCCCTGGGTGGGCTTCGAGCAGTTCCGGACGATCCTCGGCGACGGGTTCTTCTGGACGGTGGTGGCGCGCACGGTGCTGTTCACCGTGGTGTGCGTGACGCTCACCATGGTGCTCGGGCTGCTGATCGCGCTGCTGATGCGGCGGGTGTCGCCGTGGGTGCGGGCGGTGCTCGCCGGGGTGCTCGTGGCGGTGTGGGCGATGCCCGTGATGGTGGCGTCGGCCATCTTCCGCTGGCTGTTCGACGCGGACTACGGGGTGATGAACTGGCTGCTCTCGCGGCTGCCCGGCGTCGACCTGTCCCGGCACAACTGGTTCACCGACCCCTGGCAGGGCTTCGCCGTGATCACCGCGGTGGTCGTGTGGGGGGCGCTGCCGTTCGCCGCGATCAGTCTGCGGGCGGCGCTCGCGCAGATCCCGCCGGAGCTGGAGGAGGCCGCCGTGATCGACGGCGCCCGGCCCTCGCAGGTGTTCCGGTATGTCACCTTCCCCTGCGTGAAGCCGGTGTTCGTGGTCATCACCACGCTGAGCGCCATCTGGGACTTCGGCGTGTTCAACCAGGTCTGGCTGATGCGCGGCGGCCAGCCCGAGCGCGAGTACTACCTGCTCGGCGTGTACTCGTTCATCGAGTCGTTCGCCGTCAACCGCTACAGCGCCGGGGCCGCCATCGCCGTGGTGACCGTGGTCCTGCTGCTCGTCGGTGCCGTGGTGTACCTGCGGCAGATGCTGAGGCTGGGAGAGGCCGAGTGACACGGACGGAAGCACCGAGACGACCCCGGACCCGACCGCACCGGGGGCGTGGCGCCCGGCCCGGGCGGCCGCCCCGCCGCCGCTACGACGTGCTCGGCCTGCTGGTGGCCGCCGTCCTCGGCTTCCCCGTCTACTGGATGGTCCTCACGGCGTTCCGGCCCGCGACGGACATCCTCAGCGTGACCCCGGAGTTCTGGCCGAGCACCCCCACCCTGGACAACTTCTCGCGGGCGATGCGCTCGGAGAACTTCTGGGCCAACGTCCGCTCCAGCGTCGTCATCGGCGTCGGCACCGTCGTCGCCTCGCTCGTGGTCGGCACGCTCGCCGCGTTCGCCCTGGCCCGGTTCCGCTTCGCCGGGCGCAAGGCGTTCGTCGTGGTGATCCTCACCGTCCAGATGATCCCGCTGTCGGCCCTCATCATCCCCGTATACCTGCTCCTCAACGACGCGGGCCTCACCGACAGCCTGACCGGCGTCGTCCTCACCTACCTCGTCTTCACGCTGCCGTTCACCGTGTGGATGCTGCGCGGCTTCGTCGCCGCCATTCCGGCGGAGCTGGAGGAGGCCGCGATGGTCGACGGCTGCGGGCGGCTCGGCGCGTTCACGCGCGTCGTGTTCCCGCTGCTCGCGCCCGGCCTGATCGCCACCTCGGTGTTCGCGATGGTGCAGGCGTGGAACGAGTACGTCCTCGTCTACGTCCTGCTGTCCACTCCGGAGAAACAGACTGTCAGCATCTGGCTGGTCTCGTTCCAGACCAGCTTCGGCACCGACTACGGCGGGCTGATGGCCGGAGCCACGCTCACCGCCCTGCCCGTCGTCGTCTTCTTCCTGGTGCTTCAGCGCAAGATCGCCGCTGGGCTCGCCACCGGGGCCGTCAAGGGCTGAGCCCTGCCCCGGACGCACGGCGGTCCACCGACGACACCCCGTTCATCCCCGTGGAGGAGAACACCGTGACGCACGACCGCCTCGACCTCGTCTCCAAGCTGTACCAGCCCTCGGGCTGGCCACGGGTCCTGGAGGCAGCTTCCGGTGCGCCGTCGAGCGCACCGCTGGTCGTGGACCTCGACCCGACCACGTTCTGCGACCTCGCCTGCCCCGAGTGCATCAGCGGAAAGCTCCTCAACCAGAGCCGGTTCACCCCCGAGCGGCTCGCGGCCCTCGCCGAGGAGCTGGTGTCCCTGTCCGTACGGGCCGTGGTCCTCATCGGCGGCGGGGAGCCGTTAGCGCACCGCGGTACCCGCCAGGTGCTGCGCACCCTCGGCGAGGCGGGCCTGGGCATCGGCGTCGTCACCAACGGCACGATGATCAAGCAGAACCTCACCGAACTCGCCCAGTACGCCAGCTGGGTCCGCGTCTCCATGGACGCCGGGACCAAGGAGACGTACGGGATCTTCCGGCCCGACCGCAAGGGCCGCAGCGTCTTCGACAAGGTCGTCGAGAACATGCGGCTGCTCGCCGCGGAGAAGAAGGGCGCCCTCGGCTACTCCTTCCTGCTGATGTCGCGCCGGGAGCCGGACGGCCGCGTCGTCACCAACCACCACGAGGTGCTCCAGGCCGCCGAACTGGCCCATGACATCGGCTGCGACTACTTCGAGACCAAGGCCATGTTCGACGACGACCACCACATCGTGCAGGTGCCCGAGGAGATGCTGGAGTCCGTCGACCGGCAGCTCGCCGAGGCCGCCCGCCTGGAGAGCGACCGCTTCCAGCTCGTCAACTCCTCCACGCTGACCTCGCTGCGCACCCACGTCGGCCCCGTGCAGCCCAAGGAGTACCACCGCTGCCGGGTCGCCGAGCTGCGCACCCTCATCACGCCGTCCGGGGTGTACGTGTGCTCCTACCACCGGGGCAATCCGCTGGCCCGGCTCGGGGACGCCGTCACCGACTCCCTCACCGACATCTGGCAGACCTCGGACCGGGGCATCGTCGACCCGAGCCGGGACTGCCGGTTCCACTGCGCGCGCCACGGATCCAACGAGGCGTTGGAGCGGATCGGGCGGGGGGCCGGGGGCAGCCGCTCGCGGAGGACTTTGATCCGTTCCTCTAGCGGCTGAGGGGCTGCCCCGTCCCGTCCTCTGCCGACCGCGGGTGCTCCGGGGCTGAGCGCGCCGTTCCCCGCGCCCCTTCGGGCGCGGGGAACGGCGCGTCTAGGTGCCCGGTGCCGCGCGTACGGGGATGACCCGTGCGCCTGGGTGGGTGTCGGCCAGCGCCCGGGTCAGGCGGGCCGTCGTGTCCGTCGCCGTGGCCGCGGGGCAGACGCCGACTAGGGCGCCGCCGCCGCCCGCGCCGCTGAGCTTCAGCGGCAGGTCGGCGGCGCGCAGCGCGAGGGCCCGCAGGTCCTCCAGGAGCGGCGTCGACATCCGCTGGTGGTCCCGCATGGCCTCGTGGGCCCGGACCATCGCGGCGCCGAGGCCCGGCAGGTCCCGCTCGCGCAGGGCCCGCCACACCTGTCCTGACGCCTCGTCGGCGGTGGCCCGGTAGGCGGCGAGCGCCGGGTCACCGGCGGCGAGCTGGGCGCGGACGTCGCGGATGTGGTGACGGGTGTCCTTGCGGGTGCCGGAGTCCACGACGACGATCCGCCACTCGGGCGGGAACGTGAGGCGCTCCCGCACCGCCGGGAGTCCGCGCTCGCGGCCCTCCAGGAGCAGCGCGCCGCCCTCGACGACCGCCAGGTGGTCCATGCCGCCGCCGTTGAACACGGCGAACTCGAACTCGTAGGCCCACTGGGCGATCGCGGCGTCGTCGACGCGTTCGCCGGTGAACGTCGGGTGGGTGAACGCCCGGAACAGCGCCACGATCCGGGCCGTGGACGACGACAGGCCGCTGGCGGCGGGCGCCTCGCTGGTGGTGGTGACGGCGGGCGGGCGCGGGGCGAGGCCGGGCAGGCGCTGGCGCAGGAACGCCCACACCTCCCCTGCCCAGCCGTCGTCCGCCGCGGCGTCCTGCGCCGTGTCCTGCGCCGTGTCCGCCGGGGCGGCGGGTGCGGCCTCCACGGTCGTCGGCAGGTCGAGGGCGACGCTGACGCTGCGGCCGTCGCCGAGCCAGTCCAGGTCCTCGCCGGACAGGCAGGCGCGGCAGGGCACCACGGCGCGCACCGGGTGCGGGGCGGGGGCTCCGCCGGGTGCGGAGCGGGGTGGGCGGTGGGCTGTGCGGTGGTCTGTGCGATGGGCTGTGCGGTGGGGCGTGTGGGGCTCACCGGGCCTGGAACCTTCCCTCCGTGCGGTACTTCTCGTACAGGGCGAGCACCACGGCCGTCGGCGGGTGCAGCGGGTGCGGCGGGGCGTCGAGCGGCGCGAAGGCGGCCTGGCGCACCTCGTCGGCGCCCGGGGCCAGCTCGCCCGTCCAGCGCCGGGCGACGAAGCACAGCGCGAAGCAGTGCGTCACGTCGCCGTTCGGATAGGTCAGGGTGTGCACGTCCGGGTCGGACAGCGACGCGAACGCCTCCAGGTCGTCGCGCTCCACCCGCAGGCCGGTCTCCTCGGCCAGCTCCCGCACGGCGGCGTCCGCGAAGTCGCCGCCCTCCTCGCAGGCGCCCGCCGGGAGCTCCCAGACGCCGTTGTCGACGCGCTGCTGGAACAGGCCCCGGCCGTCGGCGTCGAGCAGCAGCACCTGCGCGCCGGGCACGAGCAGGGTGCGGGAGCCGACCTGCTGGCGCAGGGACCAGATGTAGGAACCGGTGTAGGTCATGTTCTATCGTCCGTCGGTTCGGCCGTGGATTCCGCCGTGGACTCCGCCGTAGATTCCGCCGTGGATTCCGCCGTGGATTCCGCCAGGGACTCCGCGAGCCAGCGCGGGGTGGCGTCCGGGGTGGCGAGCAGCCAGCGCACATAGCGGTCGACGCCTTCGCGGACGCTGATGCTGGCCTGCCAGCGCAGCAGTTCGCGGGCGCGCTCGGTGGAGGCGTAGCCGCCGAGCGGGTCCCCCTCGGGGCGGGGGGTGGTGATCATGCGGGCGCCGGGGAAGTAGGGGGCGATGAGGTCGGCGACCTCGCGGACGGAGGTGGGGACGCCGGTGCCGATGTTGACGGTCTGCGCGGCCATCTGCTCCTCGATGAGGGCGAGCGCGGTGGCCTCGGCGATGTCGTCGACGTGGACGAGGTCGCGGACCTGGACGCCGCCGCCGTTGAGGCGCATCGGGCGGCCGAGGCGGGCCTGGAGGGAGAGCCAGGGCACCATCCAGGAGTGGCTGCCCGGCTTGGGTATCTGGGGTTCGCCGTACACGGAGAAGTAGCGCACCACGGCGTACTCGGTGTCGCTGGAGGCGTTCAGCATCAGGCGGGTCTGGTGCTCGGCCCACAGCTTGGAGTTGGCGTACACGGACACCGGGAACAGCGGCTGGTCCTCGTGGAAGACCTGGGGCCCTGCGTCGGCGGACGTGCCGTCGCCGTACACGGAGGCGGAGGAGACGAGGACGAGGCGGCGCACGGAGTGCTTGACGGCCTGTTCGAGGACGATCTGGGTGCCTTCGACGTTGGCGCGGAAGGCGATGTCGGGACGGCGCGTGCAGGCGGCGACGTCCGCGTAGGCGGCGGCGTGGACGACGAAGTCGGCGTCCTTGAGCAGCGCGCCGACGGTGTCGGCGTCGCGGACGTCACCGACGACGAGGCGGGCGTCGCTGCGGGCCACGCCGAAGACGTCGTGGCCGCCGTCGGGGTAGGCGTCCATGCGGTCCAGGACGGTGACGTTCGCGCCGGATCTCTGGAGCACGGCGACCAGCCTGCTGCCGACGAGGCCGCCGCCGCCGGTCACGACGACGCGGGCGTCGCGGAGCTTGTCGAGCCGGGAGCGGACGGTCTCCGCGGTGACGTCGGGGGTGGTGGCCGCGGCGGACGTGCGGGGTAACGCGGGCATGGGTGCCCCTTTCGGTGTCGGTGGGGGTGGGTCGAGGCAGGTCCGGGGACGTCGAGGGGGTCGCGGGGGTCGAGAGGGGTCGCGTGGCCGAAGCACGCGGTCCGTGACGTGATCGACGTGCCCGGCCCAGCATTCACGCGCCCCTCACCCGGCTACCAGAGGGCCATTTCGGCACTCTTGCGGGCCCTCGTCGCGGCCCGTACTGTCCGGGACCGGCTGGCGGAAGCGGCCCGTCGGGCGGGGTCCGGAGCCGTCCGGGCCGCCCGGGGCGGGTCCGTTCCGGGCCCGGACGGCCGGGCCGGTCCGGCCGTCCGAGCAGGAGAGGGAAGGATCCCGATGGCGCGTCAGCGGCTCAGCGCGGTGGTCATGACCCATCCCCGGCGCCGTGCGGCGGCCGAGGAGCTGGCGCGGAGCGCGCCACCGGGCCTGGTGCGGGTCGTCATGGACCCCGACCCGACCGGCACGCCCTCGGTGCTGCGCACGGCGCTCGCGGCGTGGTCCGCGATCGAGGAGGGGGCCACACATCAACTGGTAATTCAGGACGACATGACGTTGTCCGAAAACTTCTTCGACCGGGTGCGGTGCGCCATCGAGGAGTTGCCGGACGCGGCGCTCGCGCTGTTCGCCCTGTGGGACTCGCGCAACGGGGCGGCCGTGCGCTGGGGCGCGCTGGCGGGCGGCCGGTGGGTGGAGGCCGTCAACGAGTACTTCCCGTGCGTGGCCATCGTGCTGCCGCGCGCGGTCGCCGAGGGGTTCGTCGCGTACGGCAGGGCGCGGCTCGGCGGCTGGCCCGACGACATCCTGATGCACCGCTACCTGCGCGACCGCGGGGTGCCGCGGTACGTGGCGGTGCCCAACCTCGCCGAGCACCAGGACCACGGCTCGATCTCCGGCAACGCCTTCCGCGGGCCGCGCCGCTCGGTGGGGTTCCTGCCCGGCGACGGCACGCGGGCGGAGGGGCGGACGGTGGCCGCCCCGGACGTGCTGCCGTTCTTCAAGCACGGCGTCGCGCAGTGCGCGGTGCGGGTCCCCGGCCCGGGTCCGGTGCGCCGACTGCACCTGAGCGCCGAGCAATACCTGCGCGGCGCGGGCCTGCCCCAGTCGCTGCTCGACCCGCCGGGCGGGGAGGCGGCCGGGGCCGATGTGCGCGGGACCTGGCTGACGGCGCTCGCCACGGGCTTCGAGGCGGGCCGCGCCGGACTCCTGGCGCCGCCGCCGGACTCGGAGGCGTACGACGCCTATCGGGAGTGCGTGGCCACCATCGGCATCGGCGGCGTCAGCAACGTCAGCACGGAGGAGCACCTGGCGCGGCGCCGGGAGCCGCTGGCGGAGGTCGCGCACCGGGGTCTTGCCGCCGGGCGGGAGGCGGCGGCCGCGCTGCCGCGGAGCGGGCCGGGGCGGCCGGGCGGGCTCGTCTGGCGGGGCGCCGGGAGCCCCCTCGGTGAGCATCTCGTGCGCAGGCTGGCCGACTTGGGGGTGGACGCCGACGCCGTCGTCGACCTGACGCGGCTCGGGGCGCCCGACCCGGCGGTCACCGTCCACCCGCAGGGCGACCCCCTGCCGTACACCCTGGCCGTCGGCGAGGTGTACGGCCCCGGCTGCTCCCGGCACACGCCGGTCGGGCGCCTGGTGTGGGACGCGCTGCGCAGCCAGCCCCTGACGGTGCCGGGCGCCCCGGACGCCGAGGTGCACCCGGTGTACGTCGACGACCTCGCCGACGCCATCGCGGCGGTGCTGCGCGTGCGGCCCGCCGACCGCGTGCTCGCCGCCGCCCCCGAGAAGCCGTGCACGGCGGCGGAGCTGGCGCAGGCGGTGCACGACGCGGTGCGCCCGGTGCCGGTGGCACAGGCGCCGGAGGAGGCGGCCGTGTGGCACTGCCCCGCCGAGGGCGTGCCCCGGCCCCCGGGCTGGACGCCGTCGACCGGTCTGCCGCGGGGGCTGCACGCGTTCTGCCAGTGGCTGGCGTACGAGGGCGTCCTGCTGGAGCCGAACTGACGGACCGTACGCTGGTCGTCCGTGGAAGCACGTACACGCACCGGTCCCGTTCCCCCGCCCGCCGCCCCGCTCAGGGTGTTCCTCCTCGACGACCACGAGGTGGTACGGCGGGGGGTGCGGGACCTGCTTGAGGCCGAGCCGGACATCGTGGTGGCCGGGGAGGCCGCGAACGCCCGGGAGGCGCTGGCGCGGGTGCCCGCCGCGCGGCCGCACGTCGCGGTCCTCGACGTGCGGCTCGGCGACGGCGGCGGTGACCGCGCGGGCGTGGAGGTGTGCCGGGAGCTGCGGGACCGGATGCCGGGGCTGGCGTGTCTGATGCTGACGTCGTTCGACGACGACGAGGCGCTGTTCGACGCCGTCATGGCGGGGGCCGCCGGGTACGTCCTGAAGCGGATCGACGGCCCGGGCCTGGTGGACGCCGTGCGCACGGTGGCGGGCGGCGCGTCGACGCTGGACCCGCGCGCGACGGCACGGGTGCTCGCGCGGCTGCGCGATCCGCGCCCGGAGCCCGCGCTCGCCCCGGAGCTGGAGCGGCTGTCCCCGCGCGAGGCGGAGATCCTCGCCCTGATCGGCGAGGGGCTGACGAACCGGCAGATCGCCGACCGGCTGTTCCTCGCGGAGAAGACCGTCAAGAACCGGGTGTCGTCGCTGCTGGCGAAGTTGGGCGTGGCGCGCCGGGTGCAGGCGGCGGTGATCGCCTCACGGCTGCGGTAGCGCTCCGCCGGGGCCGTTGGGCCCTGGGGGCGGGCCCGGGTGGGGGCTGTTCGGCCCTGGTGGGGCCGGGGGTGCTCGCGGGGATCATGTGACGGCGGCCGGGGAGCGCCGCGGTCATCCCCCGTAGCGGGCGCTTCCCGGTCACCGTCGACGTGAGCGATGACCAGGGCCTTTCGGCCCTGTGAGGTGGGGCCCTCCGGGCCCCTGAGCCCGGTGCGACACTGGCGCCGCCCTCCCCCGGGAAGGCGCGCCCGACCCTCATCGGCAGGAGACCCCCAGGTGACACCCGACCCCGCGTCCGACCAGTACTCCGACCAGTACGAGGAGTACCGCGCGCTGCTCTCCCGGCAGGAGGCGATGCGGCTGCGGCAGCGCCTGCTGGCCCCGACCGCCGCGCAGGGCCCGGCCGACACCGCGTACGCCGACGGCCTCGGCGAACCCGACGCGCCCGGCGGACCCGGCGCACCCGGCGCACCTGGTGGCCCGGCCGACGACCACCGTCTGATCACCCAGACCCTGCACCTGGTCACCCCCTTCGACGAGCTGATCACCGACCTGTACGCGGCGCTGTTCGCCGAACACCCCTATCTGCGGGGCCTGTTCCCCGAGTCGATGGCCTTCCAGCAGGCCCATCTGGAGCGAGCCTTCCGCTACCTCATCGACCACCTGGACCGCCCGGACGAGGTGACCGCCTTCTGCACGCGCTTGGGCCGCGACCACCGCAAGCTCGGGGTGCGGCCGGTGCACTACGAGGTGTTCGAGACGGCGCTGGTGACGGCGCTGCGCCACCGCGGGGGCGCCTGGTGGCCCGCGGACGCCGAGGAGGCGTGGCGGCGGATGCTGCGGCGCGCGGTGGCGGCCATGGTGCGGGGCGCGGAGCGGGCCCTGGCCGAACGGCCCTTCTGGGACGTCACGGTGACGGCCCATCAGCTGCGGGGGCCGGATCTGGCGGTGCTCAGGGTCGCCCCGGCCGAGCCGTACCCCTACCGCGCCGGTCAGTACGCGCTGCTCCAGTCGCCGCTGCTGCCGCGCGCCTGGCGGCCGTTCAGCGTGGCGTGCGCGCCGCGCCGGGACGGCGAGCTGGAGTTCCACGTCCGCCGCACCGGCCGGGGCGGGGTCAGCGACGCGCTGGTCACCGGCACGGGCGTCGGCGACGCGCTGCGCCTGGGGCCCGCGCAGGGGGCGATGACCCTGGCGGACGGCGACCTCGGGGACGATGTGCTGATCGTGGCGGGCGGCACCGGCCGGGCCGGGGCGAAGGCGCTCGTCGAGGACCTGGCCCGCAGGCGCCTGCCGGGCCGCGAGGCGCGGCTGCTGCTGTGCGGGCCGCCGTACGCCCCCGGCGCCGACGCCGAGTGGGAGGCGCGCTGGCCGTGGCTGCGCACGCTCTCCCTGGCCGACGAGACCGCCGTGCTCACCGCCCTGCCCCACCCGCCCCGCGCCACGGTCCTCGTCAGCGGCGCCCTGCCCGCGACCGTACGGCACCTGACGGCCCTGGGCCTGCCCGCGGACCGCGTACGGCACGACCTCACCGGCCTCCCCGACGCCTGCCCTCCGGTGGCGCGAAGGCCCGGCGCGTGAGTGGGTCCCCCTCCTGCCCGTGCGGGGTCTCGGGCTGCCGTCTCCACGCGGCCAGTGGCCGAAGTGCCTCCCCCCTACGGAATCGTCCTCACGGCGGGCAGGACCAAGGCGCGGGCGGAGAGGCTGTAGCGCAGCGTGTCGTCCCTGACGGTGACGCGATACAGGGCGCCGCGGCGCAACGTGGCGAGCACCCGGTGGTACTCGGTGCCGACGGGTTCCGCCGCCAGCTCCGCCCACAGCCGTAGCGCGTCGGGGCCGTCGTGCTGCCCCCGATGACCCTTATGGCCCGCACGGGGACCCACGGAGCGTCGAGCGGCGGGGCGATGTGGTCGGCCAAGTGCCGCGCCTGGGCCGTCAGCCACCGCAGGGCCAGGCGCGGGCTGGGCGCCAGATAGCCGCGCACCAGCCACTCGCGGGCGCACTCGGGAGCGACGGCCTCCGCCGCGGTGGCCTCGCACCACAGGGGCGGCGGGCCGAGGGCGGTCACTGCCAGGCCCCGGGGACGGCGCGGTAGGGGCGCGTGATGTGCTCGCGGTAGTCGAGGTGCGCCGGGTTGGCCCTGAGGTGGGCGAACGTCCACTCCTCACCGTCGGCGCCCAGGCCGCTGGGCGCGCTGGCCGCGCCGCAGCGCGTGCACTCCCGCCACCACGTCCACGGCTCGGCGTCGGCGTCGGTGTTCGGGGCGAGCGTGTACGTCCGGTACGCGGCGCGGAAACGGGTCACCGGTCGACCTCCTGGCGCAGGGTGGCGAGATGCCGCGCGATCTCCTTCTGGAGCTCGGCGATGCGCGCCGTCAGGCGGTCGGCCCTCGGCTCGCTGACGGTGCGCTGCTCCGGTGGTTCCTGGTCTGTCGGCATGCGGGGCCCCTCAGCAGATGGGCTGTACGGGTGTCTTCGCCACTCCGGGCAGGAGTGGCCGTCACCGCATGGTGGCCCCGCGCAAAGGCCCCGACTATCAAGAGATGCTGATAATCGGGGCCAAAGCGTGACGGACCGCTATGCGCCGAGCCAGGTGCCGTAGGAGAGGAAGCTGTCGGGGAGCTGCCGCTTCGCGGCCTCAAGCCCGGCGTAGGTCTCCCGCACCGTCGGGTGGTACCGCGCCTGTTGGGGGGCGGCTTTCCGGGACTTCAAGAGGTTGTCGAACGCGGCAGGGAGGTCACCCGTCCACATCAGCGAGCGGGCATACTCTGCGTAGTGGTGGCTACGGCGTGAGGCTGGCCAGTCCTTCGGGAACCGCACCGTGCGCCCGGCGCTGACGGCATCGGCGTACTCATCGAGTTCGGCGGCGACGCTCACCCTGTGCACGGCTACGTTGGTGGGCCCGAAGCTCAGCCAGTGCACGGTGACGGCCTCCCCCGTGCGCTCGGCCATGCGCTCGGCTTCGTTCAGGTGTCCCTCCGCGCGGTCGCCGTCGTGCGCGCGCCCGGCCATGACGGCGGCGCCGAGGTGGAGTTGGCCGGTGACTACGTCGCGTTCG
This sequence comes from Streptomyces sp. G45, assembly GCF_049542095.1. NCBI lineage: Bacteria > Bacillati > Actinomycetota > Actinomycetes > Kitasatosporales > Streptomycetaceae > Streptomyces > Streptomyces sp. G45. Next base: position 123,122 of record NZ_JBMUZU010000002.1, read on the forward strand.
CGTCCGGGGTCGGCCTGTTCCAGGATGCCCAGTCCCATGCGGACCAGGCGGTCTCCGGTACGGAACTGGCCTTCGCGGAGATAGGTCAGCGCGCGCATGTAGCGGTACATGCCTCCGAACACGGCGTCGGAGCCGCGGTGCGCGGCCCAGTCCATGCGGGACAGCGCGATCGCGGCGAGGTCCGCGAAACCCAGCTTGGTCGCGACGTCATAGGCCGTGCGATAGGTGCTGGCGAGGAGCAGCCATCCCTCGGTGGTGTTGGCGGTGTGCGCCGCAGTGGTGACTTCTTGAATCAGTCCGGCGACTTGGGCGGCCGCGTGTTTGATCTCTCCGGCGCGGACCGCGACGAGCAGGCTTTCGGCGTCGTCGGCCAGGAGCGCGTGCGGGCGGGGGAGATGTCGGGGTCGGCTCCCAAGTCGTAGACGTCAAGCGCCTCCCGGATGGGCCGTATCAGAACGTCGAGCTCATCCATGCGCAGCTCGGCCAGGTACGGCTGGCCGTTGATGGTCGCGACGTCCACACGCAGCGCACGCGCGACACTGGCGATGAGGTGAGGGCTGGCCGGAATGACGCCCTGCTCTGTCTTGGTGAGGGTGCTGTACGGCACTTGGGAGAGATCTGACAGCGCGCGCTGGGTGAGGTGGCGCTCCAGGCGCAGGCGCTTGATGCGCCTGCCGGTGTGGTCATGAGGTAGAGCGTGCATGGCTGGCTCCTGTCTGACGCGACACCTGAACGGTACCCGTAGGGATTCATGGGGATCAGCGGCTCCGGGCTGACGCGTACGCGGTGGCGTGCCGTCGCCGGGTCCGCGGCGCGGGTGGTTGCGCAGCCCGCCAACGGGCACCGGGTCACGACCTACGATCTCGGCTTCGGTGACGGGCACGTGGCCGAACGCTCCCTCCGTTACTGCCGTTCTTTCACGGCTACCGTGGAAGTAGTTGCCGACTTGGGGAGAGCAGACGTGGATCGTCGAACGTTCATGGCAGCAACACCATTCGCCGCCGTGGCGGCGGTCGGCCCGTCGCGCGACTGGTTGCTCAGCACCCTTGATCAGGACACCCCCCGCACAGGGCCACGAGTGCGGCTGGAGGACGTGACCGCCGTGCGCAACATGTTCGGCGAGTTCCAGCGGATGGATGTCCTCCAGGGGGGCGGGTCCGGGCGCCTCATCCTGGCTGAGTACATGACGCAACACGTCTTCCCGCTGCTGCGCCGCACCTACTCGGAGTCCGTGCGGCGGGCTCTGTGCGAGGCCGCCGCCGAGCAGACGTACCTGTTGGGATGGATGGCGTACGACAACGGCGAACACGGCATCGCGCAGCGCTACTTGATCCAGTCGCTGCGGCTGGCGGAGGAGTCCGGGAACTCAGCCTTGGGCGCCCATGTGCTCGCGGGCATGGCTGATCAGACGACGCTGCTCGGCGCTCCGGAAGAAGGTCGCCGCTTGGCGCAGGCGGGGCGCGCCGGGCTGGGGAAGAGGACGTCTCCGGCCTGCCTCGCCGACCTGTGGGCCCTGGAGGCGAGGGCCCTTGCCAAGCTGGGTGACAGGAGCGCGGCCGCACACGCCGTCGCCCAGTCCGAGGCGGCGTTCGAGCGTGTGCGCGTGGACGAGGAGCAGGAGTGGGCGGCCTTCATCGATCCGGCCTACCTGCACGGCGAGCACGCCAACACGTTCCGGGACCTGGACCGGCCGCAGGAGGCGGCGCGGCACGCCCGCACGTCGATCGACCACGCGCGCAAGCAGGGGCGTGCCCGCCGCGGCGCCATGTCCCAGGCGGCACTCGCGGCCTCGCACTTGCAGAGGCGGGACCTGGAAGCGGCACACGCGGCGGGCCTGCGCACGCTGAAGCTGGCTCGGCAGGTCAGGAGTTCACGCTGCGTCGAAGCGGTGCAGGATGTGCGGCGGCGTATGGAACCCTTCGGCAGCCACCGCCTCGTAGCCGACTTCACGGAACGCGCGCACGACCTCGTCGCGGCGGCTTAGGGGACCGGCGGACCAGGGCGGTGGCCGTTCCGCTCACGGCTCCGGGCCGACGCGTACGCGGTGGCGTGCCGTCGCCGGGTCCGCGGCCGGTCGTCGACGTCCAGGGCGACGATGACCCGGCTCAGCACGGGGTGCCGTTCTCGGGCGGCGGCCAGGGCTGGGTCAGGCGGTGCAGGGCGCGGGTGGCCGGTGGGCCCCAGGTGGGTTTGCCGCCGGGGCGGCCGCGGGTGCCCGCGTCGCCGATGAGGGCGCAGCTCAGGGCCTGGGTGGCCGCCCAGCCGCGGGCCCGGCGCAGGGTCGCGGTGTCCAGGGCGGGGCGGTGGGCGCGGTGGAAGCGGGCGGCGGCCTCCTCCGGCAGCAGCAGCCACGCGGAGGCCAGGTCGCAGGCCGGGTCGCCCGCGCACAGGTCGCCGAAGTCGACGACGCCGCACAGCGTGCCGTCCGCGGTGAGGACGTTGGCCGGGTGCAGGTCGCCGTGCAGCCACACGGGCGGGCCCGTCCAGGCGGGCGCGGCGGCGGCGTCCTCCCAGACCGCGCGCAGCGCCTCCGGGTCGGCGACGAGGCCGAGTTCCGTGGCCGTGGCGAGCTGCCGGGCGAACCCCTCGGCGTGGTCGGCGAGCCTGCCGCCGCGCCCGAAGCGACCCACCGGCGCGTCGTCGGGCGCCGCCTGGTGCAAGGCCGTCAGGAACGCCGCCAGCGCCTCGCCCGCCTCGGCCCGGGTGACCGGGGCGCGGTCGGCGGGCGTCCCCGGCACCCACGTGGTGACCGTCCACGGCCGCGGGAACCGCCGCGACGGCTCGCCCAGGCGCCGCGGCACGGGCACCGGCAGCGGCAGCCGCGCGGCGAGCGGCGGCAGCAGGGCGTGCTCCTTGCGCAGCAGGTCGTCCGCGGCCGCCGTCGCCCACGGCAGCCGTACCGCGAGGTCGTCGCCGAGCCGCCACAGCTGGTTGTCCCAGCCGCGCGCCCCGAGCCTCAACGGCCGGTCCGCCAGGTCGGGATGCTGGTCCCGCAGCAGGTCCCGGACCAGCTCCGCGGTGATCTCGATGTCGGTGTGGGTCATGCGCAGCCACCGTAGCGGGGCGCGGGCCCCGGGCCGGGGCCGCTACGGCGCCCGGGGCCCTGCGGACGGCACGCGATGAGTTACGCCCGCCGATCGCGTAGCGCCGGGTGCGTGGAGGGCCCTTCGGCGCGGTCGTGCGGGAGGTCGCCGAGGAGACCGGCCGCACCGCGGTCGTCGAGCACCTGCTGGGCGTCGGCTCACGGGCGGTCCCGGCGGCCGCCCGAGGCCCGAACGGCCCGGAATCGGCAGCGGCGCACCCGCCCGGCCACCGGCCACGTGGCGCCCGTACTGGTCGGGGCCTGATCCGGCACTGATACGAACACTGTCCCGACCGGCCTTCTGGCGCCGCGCCACCAGCCGCGTCCGCGCCCACGCCGGGCCGCCGCAGGGCGTGCCTGGCACCGCCGCTCAGGGGGACCACGTCCGGCGCGAGGACGTCGGGCAGGCCCCGCGACTCGCCGGTCCCGACGGCGCGTTGGAAGCCTCGGAGCGCGGCCCGGGTCCGCGCCGGGGAGCGGGCCCGCTCGCCGCGCGCGTCGCCCTCGGCCTGGCCCTGTGCGCGATCACGCTCCGCGCGCGGGCGGGCGGGGCGCCAAAGCTGAAGGCTCGCGCTCCGCGCGCGCGGGCGGGCAGCCGTGTGTCGACGACGCAGCCGATCTCGACGAGCTGTCCGGGCAGGGTCAGTTCGGTGACGCCCACGACCGTGCTCGCGGGGGGGTCCCCGAAGTACGCCAGGTTCCCCGCGGCCGTCGCCGCCGCGTTCCGGCGCAGGTCCACCACGTACACCGTCTGCGAGACGACCTGGGCGCGGGTGGCGCCGTAGTGCGCCAGGACCCTGTCCAGGTCGGCGTGGGTCCGGCGGAGCTGGGCGGCGAAGCCGTCCGCGTGCCGGAACGCGCCCGCCTCGTCGAAGGCGAGCTGTCTCGATACCCTCACCGAGCCGGGCCGCGGGCTGCGCGCCACGGTCGACGCCCTGTGCGGCTGGACGCACCAGCACCTCGGCCACATCGAGGGGGCGCGGCGCCGGTTCGACGGGGCCTGACGGGCGCCGGACCGACGGGGGCGGGACCTCCCGGCACCCCAGGTTCTACGCCTCTGTAGAGTAACGGCGACTTTTGCCCGCCTTTACTCGGCATTTGCCGCTACATGACCCATATCCGCAGGAGACAGAGCATGCCCCCCTTCATACGCCCGCGCCGCGCCACGGCACTGCTCGCCTCCTCGCTCCTCGCGGTCCCCGTCCTCGCCGGGTGCGGCGGCGGGTCCGACGGCGGGGACGAGAAGGGCGAGCAGCACGACAAGGGGAGGCCGAAGGCCACCGGGGCGGCGGCCGGGCTGCCCGCGGCCCTCACCGGCCAGCGCCTGGCCTGGCGCTCCTGCCCCGCGCCGTCCCCCGCGCAGGGCACCGACGAGGCCCCCGGCAAGGAGTGGCAGTGCGCCGCCATGAAGGCCCCGCTGGACTACGCCAAGCCGAAGGGCGAGACCGTCGACGTGGCGCTCATCCGCAAGAAGGCCACGAAGCCGGGCGAGCGGATCGGCTCCCTCGTCTACAACTTCGGCGGCCCCGGCGCCTCCGGCGTCGCCACGCTGCCGCAGGCCGCCGGGGACTACGCCAAGCTCAACGCCGCGTACGACCTGGTCGGCTTCGACCCGCGCGGCGTCGGCGACACCACGCCCGTGAAGTGCCTGGACGACAAGGCCCTCGACCGAGGCGCGGACAGCGGCGACGCGTTCAAGGACATCAAGCGGTTCACCAAGGCCTGCGAGAAGAACTCCGCCAAGGTGCTCCCGCACGTCTCCACCGCCACCACCGCCCGCGACATGGACCTGCTGCGCCACGTCCTCGGCGACGAGAAGCTGCACTACTTCGGCATCTCGTACGGCACCGAACTCGGCGGCGTCTACGCGCACCTGTTCCCCAAGAACGTGGGGCGCGCGGTCTTCGACGCGGTCGTCGACCCGAGCCAGGACCCGGTGCGCCAGAGCCTCGCCCAGACCAGGGCGTTCCAGAAGGCGCTGGAGTCCGCCATGGCGTACTGCGCCAAGGAGTACGGCGCGAAGTGCCCGACCGGCAAGGGCCCCGCCGAGGGCAACCGGCGCCTCACCGCGCTGCTCGCCGAACTGGACGAGAAGCCCGCGCCCACCACCGAGGGCGACCGCGAGCTGACCAAGGAGCTGGCCCTGACCGCCATCGGCGCGACGCTGTACGAGGGCGAGGACGGCTGGAAGTTCCTGGCACAGGCCCTCGGCGAGGTCATCGAGGACGGCACCGGCGACAACCTGCTGATGCTCGCCGACCTGTACAACGGCCGTGACGACAAGGGCCGTTACAGCAATATGCACGCCGCCCACGCCGCGATCACCTGCGCCGACACCGCCCGGCGCTACACCCGCGCGGACGTGGCCGCGCACCGGCCCGCCTTCGAGAAGGCCTCCCCGGTCTTCGGCCCCTCCCAGGTGGACGGCCTGCTCGGCTGCTCCCAGTGGCCGGTGCGCGGCACCGCCGACAAGCCCCAGGTGGCGGCGCCCGGCGCCGCCCCGATCCTGGTCATCGGCAACACCGGCGACCCGGCCACGCCCGTCGCGGGCGCCCGGCGCATGGCGGAGCGGCTCGGCAAGGGCGTGGGCGTCACGCTGACCGTGCGCGGCGAGGGCCACGGCACGTACGGCGACAACCGCTGCGCCACCAAGGCCGTCGACGCCTATCTGCTCGACGGCGAGACCCCGGCCGACGGGACCGTCTGCGCGTAGCCGCGAGGACCTGGCGGCTGGCTCCGCGGGCGGCCCTGGCGGGCGGCTTGGCGGACGGCCTAGCGGGCGGCCCTAGCGGGCGGCTTCGCGGGCGGCCGAGAGGTCGCGGACGGTGTCCGAGATGATCCCGGCGACGTCCTCGCCGTATTCGTCGAGGTAGAAGTGGCCGCCCTCGAAGACGCGCAGGGCGAACGCGCCGGTGGTGTGGTCCCGCCAGGCCTCGGCCTCGGCGACCGTGGTGTGCGGGTCGTCGTCGCCGAGCAGCATGGTCAGCGGGCAGTCGAGGCGGACGCCGGTGACGCGGGGGTGGGTCTCGATGGCCGTGTAGTCGCCGCGGACGGCTTCGAGGATGGCGGTCCGCAGGTGCTTGTTCTCCAGGTAGACGGGGTCGGTGCCGCCGACGGAGCGCAGCTCCTCGATGAGCCCGGCCTCGTCGCGCCGGTGCACGGTGCCGCCGCGCAGCCTGGAGGGCGCGGGGTAGCCGGAGGCCAGCAGCCAGGCGGGCGGGGCGCCGGTGTCGTCCTGGTAGCGGCGGGCCACCTCGAAGGCGAGGATCGAGCCCATGCTGTGCCCGAAGAACACGGTGGGGCGGCCGTCGTCGGCGCGGCGCAGGGCCGCGTAGGTGAGGTCGGCGAGTTGGGCGAAGTTCTCCACGCAGCCCTCGGCCCGCCGGTCCTGGCGCCCCGGGTACTGGACGGTGAGCACGTCCAGGCCGGGGGCGAGCGCCTCCGACAGCGCGTAGAAGTAGCTCGCCGCGCCCCCGGCGTGCGGGAAGCAGACGATCCGGAACTCACTGTCGTCGGTGGGGTGGAAGCGGTGGATCCACTCCCCGGGGTACTTCTCGTCGCCGTTCGCGCCGACGGTCGCGCCGCCGTTCGCGCCGACGGTCGTGCCGCCGTTCGCGTCCTTCTTCGCCGACCCTGTCATGCCGGACCTTTCTGTGGGGTCTCTGGAGTCTCTGGGGTGGTCGTGTGCTCGGTCGTCAGGTCGTGGCACGGCCGTCGAGGAGGGACGCCACCAGGCTCGGCTCGGCGTTGCCGCCCGAGACCAGGACGCCGATGTCGCGGGCGCGGCCCTCGGCGGCGAGGCGCAGGGCCCCGGCCACGGCGGTCGCGGCGGCGGGCTCGACGAGCAGCCGGGCGTGGACGAGGACCAGGCGCAGCGCGTCGGCGATGGCGTCCTCGTCGAGGGTGAAGACCCCGGCGACCGCCCGGTGCGCCAGGTCGTAGGGGAGCTGGCCGACGCGGTCGGGGCGCAGGCCGTCGGCGATGGTGGGCCCCGCGTCCACGGTGACCGGCCCCCCGGCGCGCAGCGCGGCGGTCAGGGCGGGCACGGCGGTGGGCTCGGCGCCGTAGACGTCGATGCCGCGGCCCGCGGTGGCCAGGCAGGCCCCGGCGATCGCGCTGCCGCCGCCGACGGGGACGACCACCGCGTCCAGGTGGCCGCCGACCGCCTCCACCTGGTGCAGCAGGTCGGCGGTGGCGGTGCCCTGGCCCGCCACCACGTCGGGGTTCTGGTAGGGGTCGATCTCGTCGTAGCCGCGGGTGGCCCGCACGTCCCCGACGACCGCGATCCGCTCGGCGAGGGTGGTTCCGGCCTGGAGGACCTCGGCGCCGGTCTCGCGGATGCGCCGCACCTTGGTGGGGGCGGCGTCGGTGGGCAGCACGAGGACGGCCGGGAGCCGGTGCTCGGCGGCGGCCATGGCCACGGCGATGGCGTGGTTGCCGGTGGACTGCGCGACCACGCCCGGGCTGCCCACCGCCCGCAGCCGCTCCACGGCGAGCAGGGCGCCGCGCATCTTGAAGGAGCCGCCCCGCTGGAGGTTCTCCGCCTTCAGCCAGAGGCGGGCGCCGTGGGCGGCCACCCGCTCCAGTTCCTCGCTGCGTACGACGGGGGTGCGCACCACGCGGTCGGCGATGCGGCGCCGCGCCTCGTGCACGCCCTCGTGGCTGAGCGGCGGCAGTTGGTCGGCGAGTGACATGGTGCGGCTCCGTTTCCGGTCTCGGGGGCGGGTGCGGCGCGGGCGGGGGTCGGCGGGCCTCGCCGGTCGGGGTCGGGGGACCTCGCCGGGGGGCGGGGGCCTCGCCGGGGGTCAGAGGACCTCGCCCTCCTTGGTGCGCCTGCGCAGCGTGGGCCTGCTCGCCTGGGCGGTGCTGTCCTGCCACTGGTCGGCGAGTCCGGCGATGGTGCGGGCCGCGAACAGCGTGCGGATGGACACCTCCTGCTTCAGCTCGGCGCGGATCAGGCCGACGAGGCGGATGGCCCGCAGCGAGTTGCCGCCGAGGTCGAAGAAGTCGTCGTCGATCCCGATCCGGTCCAGTTCGAGGGCCTTGGCGAAGACCTCGGCGAGCACCCGCTCGGTGTGGTTGCGCGGCGCCCGGTACGGGTCGTCGGCGGGCCGGGGCTCGGGCAGCGCCGCCCGGTCCACCCGGCCGTCGGCCGTCCGCGGCAGCCGGTCGAGGACCGTGAACGCCGACGGCACCATGAACTCGGGCAGCCGCCCGGCGGCGAAGCGGCGCAGTTCGTCGTCGGCGGGGCCGGTGCGGCCGGGCGCCGGAACCACGTACGCCACCAGGCGCCGCTGTCCGGACGGGTCCTGCCGGGCGGTGACCACCGCCCGTGCGAGGCCGGGGTGTTCGGCCAGCGCCTCCTCGACCTCGGCCAGCTCGACCCGGGCGCCGCGGACCTCCGCCTGGGCGTCGGCCCGGCCCACGTACTCAAGGAGGCCGTCGGACGTCCAGCGCACCCGGTCGCCGGTCCGGTACATGCGCGCGCCCGCCGGGCCGAACGGGCAGGGCACGAAGCGCTCCGCGGTCCGCCCGGGGTGCGCGGGGTAGCCGCGGGTCACGCCGGGCCCGGCCACGTACAGTTCGCCGGTCACGCCCGCGGGGACCGGCGCGAGGCCCGGACCCAGCACGTACAGGGCGGTGTGGTCCACGGGGCGGCCGAGCACGGGGTGCGGCGCCTCGGGCGCGGCCGGGCGGTGGGCGGCGGCGGACGCGGTGGTCTCCGCCGGGCCGTGGCCGGTGACGACCGTCAGCCCGGGGCAGGCCCGGCGCACCCGGCGCAGCGCCGCCGCGGGGACGCGGTCGCCGCCGGTCCACACCTCGCGCAGCCCGGCGAGGCGCTCGGGACGGTCGGCCGCGATCGCCGCGAACTGGTCCGCGGGCAGCCGCAGGGTGGCGGGGCCGTGCGCCGCGGCCAGCGCCTCGACCGCCTCGGCATCGAGGTCGCCGTCGGGCGCGACGACGATCCGGCCGCCGTTCAGGAGCGGTACCCACACGTCGAGGGCGAGGGCGTCGGCGGACCGCGTGTGCGGGGCGTGCCATACGACGGTGCGGGGGGCGCCGTCCCGCCAGTGGTGGTCCAGGGCCAGGCGCTCCAGGTTGCGGTGGGTCACGGCGACGTGCGTGTCGGTGTCGGTGCCGGGCAGGACGGCGAGGAGGGCGTCCTGGCGCGCCGGGGCGTCACCGGGGGCGCCAGGGGCGGCAGGGTCCGCGAGGTCGGCCCGGTCGTCGAGGTCGGCCAGCAGCACCGTCGGTACGTCCGGCGCGGTGCCGAGCGCGCCCGCGGTCGCCGCGTCGGTGAGCAGCAGGCGCGCGCCCGTCCCGCCGAGCGGCGGCGCGGTCGCCGCCGGGTCGACCGGCAGGTAGGCGCCGCCCGCCCGGACCACGCCGAGCAGGGCGGCGACCAGGTCGGCCGAGCGGGGCAGCGCCACCGCCACGACCGTCTCGGGGCCGACGCCCCGGCGGCGCAGCGCGGTGGCCAGGCGGCTGGAGCGCTCGTCGAGTTCCCGGTACGACAGGGCCGTGTCGCCGGACACCAGGGCGACGGCGTCGGGGGTCCGCGCCGCCTGGCGGGCGAACAGCTCCGGGACCGTCAGGCCCGGCAGCGGCGCGGCCGTGGGGTCCGGCGCGGCCAGCAGCCGGTCGCGCTCGGCGCCGCCGACCACGTCGAGGGCGCCGACCGGGCGCTCGCCCGCGGCCACCACGGCGCGGACGTGGGCGATCAGGTCCTCGCCGATGAAGCGCAGCTCCGCGCGGGAGTACAGGCTCGCGGGGGCGTCGAGGCGGATGTACAGGTCGCTGTCCGGGCTGCCGTCGGTGTAGACGCCGACGGCGAGTTCCTCGAAGGTGCCGGTCGTGCCGCAGAGGAAGCGCGCGGGGCTCTCGGCGAAGTGCAGCCGCTCCGCGAACTCGACGACGTTGATGACGGCGCCGAAGCCGCCGCGGTCGTTCAGGGCGGTTCCGCTGGCCCGCTGGATCTCCGAGTAGTGGCAGGCGGAGTGGTCGAAGATGTCGTACGTCTCGTCGCCGATGGCGTCGGCGATATCGGCGAAGGTCGCGTCGAGCGGGACGCGCACCCGCACCGGCACCACGTTCACCGCGAGGCCGGGCGTCCGGCTCGCCACGCCGACCCGGTTGGCGACGGCCAGCGACAGCAGGAACTCCGGGCGGTCGCAGCGGTGCCGCAGGTAGACGGCGGTGGCCGCGGTCAGCAGCGACGACATCCACACGCCCAGGGACTTCGCGGCCTCCGTCCAGGCGTCGGCGTCGGCGCGCGGGACGGTCAGGGTGCGGCTGACCATGCCGATGGGTTCGGTCAGCTCGCCCCAGCGGTCGGCGCTGCCCGTCGGCTCGTCGAGCGCGGCCCGCGCCGCGTCGGTCAGGACGACGCGGGGGACGCGCGCGGGGGGCGGGGCGTCCCTGAGGTAGTCGCGCCAGAACGCGGTGTCCTCGGTGAACCGCTCGGACGCGCGGTAGTCCGCCGCCTCGTTCGCGAACGGCTCGACGTCCCAGGGGTGCGGCAGTTCGGGGACGTCCGCGCCGCGCGCGAGGGCCGTGTACGCCTCGGCGAGGCGCCGCGTCAGCAGTCCGGCGGCGCCGAACCCGTCGGATATGAGGTGGTGGTAGATGATGACGAGCACCGAGCGGGCCGCCGCGAGCCGGACCACGCCGAGCCGGAACAGCAGGTCCCGCTCCAGGTCGAAGGGCTGCCGCAGCAGTTCGGCCAGCTCCTCGCGGGCCGCTCGCTCCGGGTCGTCCGCCGCGCTGACGTCGAGGAGGAACGGCCGCCAGTCCCCCAGTTCCCTCGGCACCAGGCGCAGCCCGTCGTCGCCGTCGACGAAGGTGACGCGCAGCACCTCGGCCTCGCCCATCACGTGCAGGAACGCGGCCTCCATGGCCACCGGGTCCAGGTCGCCGTCCACGTCCCACAGGGTCAGCGCGTGGTTGAGGGTGTCGGGGAACATCTCTTGCGCCCGCCACAACCCTTGATGCGCGGACGACGCACGGAACGAACGCACGGAGATCATCCCCCTCAGCAGAATCAGCAGAACCAGCAGAACCAGCGGAATCAGCAGAACTAACGGAACCAGCGGAATCAGCGGGACCAGAACGGCCGGGAACCGGAGGCTTCACCCTCGTGGAAGTGGATCAGCCGTACAAGGCACCCGGGTGGCGCCCGCGGGCCCGGTGACCGGCGGGCTTGCGTCCCGCCGGCGGGACGGTGCGCGGAGCCCGGGCGGGCTCCGCGCGCGGTCGGGTCACGTCCGGCCGCCGCCGGTCATCGAGGTGACGATGTGTCCGGCGACGCGCCGCGGCGTCGGGTGCCGCAGCACCATGCTGGGCCGCAGCCTGAGCCCGGTCGTCGTGGTCAGGCGCTTGCTGAGCTGCACGGACAGCAGCGAGTCGAAGCCGATGTCCTTGAACTCCCGGTCGGGGTCGATGGTGTCGCCCGACGCGTGCCCGAGGACGACGGCGACCTTGGCGAGGACGTGGTCGAGGACGGCGGCGGCGGCCTCGTCAGCGGGGAGCGCGGCGACCAGCTCCGGCAGCGGAACGGTCTCCTCCTGTCCGGTGGTTCCGGGCTGTCCGGGCAGCTCGATCGACGGTGCCTCGGCGGTCGCGCCGCCGGAAACGGAGTTCAGCCAGTAGCGCTGCCGCTGGAAGGCGTACGTCGGCAGGTCCACGCGGCGGCGCGGGCCGAGCACGGCGTTCCAGTCCACGGCTCCGCCCTGGGCGTGGAGCTGGGCGAGGGAGCCGAGCACGGCCTCCGCCTCACCGCGGTCGCGCCGCGCCGAGGACAGCACGACCGCCTCGTCGGCGCCCGCGGCACCGGCGGAGTCGGCCGCATCGTGGGACTCGGCGGCGTCGGCGGCGTCGGCGGCGTCGTCGAGGATCTCCTGCACGGGGACGGTGAGGACCGGGTGCGGGCTCATCTCGATGAACACCCGGAAGCCGTCCGCCGCCAGCCGCCGTACGGAGGACTCGAACCGCACCTGCTCGCGCAGGTTGGTGTACCAGTAGTCGCCGTCCAGCCGCGCGGTGTCGATGGTCTCGCCGTACAGCGTCGAGTAGAACGGCAGCGCGGACGTGGTCGGGCTCAGGTCGGCCAGCGGGGCGATGACCTGGTCGCGGACGCGGGTCACATGGGGGGAGTGCGAGGCGTAGTCGACGGAGATCCGCTTGGCCTGGGCACCCTCGGCCTTCATCTTCTCGACGAACTCGTCGAGCGCGTCGGGCTCGCCGGAGACCACGACGGAGCGGGGGCCGTTGACGACGGCGATGCTCACCCGGTCCCGCCAGGGGGCGAGGCGGTCCTCGACGACGGCCGCGGACTCCGCGACCGACGCCATGCCGCCGTGCCCGATGAGGTCCACCAGGGCCTTGCTGCGCAGCGCCACGACCTTGGTGGCGTCGCGCAGGGACAGCGCGCCGCACACGTGGGCGGCGGCGATCTCGCCCTGGCTGTGCCCGATGACCGCGGCGGGCTCCACGCCCCAGGACCGCCACAGGGCGGCCATGGACACCATCACGGAGAACAGCGCGGGCTGCACCACGTCCACGCGGTCCAGAGCGGGCGCCCCCTCGGCGCCGCGCACCACGTCGAGCAGCGACCAGTCGACCCACTCGGCGAGGGCGTCCGCGCACGCGTCGAGGCTGCGCGCGAAGACGGGGAAGGCGGCGTACAGCTCACGGCCCATGCCGACCCACTGCGAGCCCTGCCCGGGGAACACGAAGGCGGTGCCGCCGAGGTCGCGGGCGGTGCCGCGCACCACGGCGGCGGACTCGGTGTCGTCGCCCAGCGCGGTGAGCCCGGCGAGGAGTCCGTCCCGGTCGTGGCCGAGGACGACCGCCCGGTGCTCGAACGCCGTCCGGCTCGCCACCAGCGACCAGGCGGCGTCGGCGAGGTCCAGGCCGGGGGCGGCGGCGGTGAAGTCGCGCAGCTTGCGGGCCTGTCCCCGCAGGGCGGCCGGGGTCCTGCCCGACAGCACCCAGGGCACCAGGCCGCCGGGCGGCTCCGCGCCGGGCTCGTCCGGCCGCTCGCTCGGCGGGGCCTCCTCCAGGATGACGTGGGCGTTGGTGCCGCTGACGCCGAAGGAGGACACCGCGGCCCGCCGGGGCCCGTCCGCCGGGGTCCACTCCCGGCCCTCCAGGAGCAGTTCGACGGCGCCGGACGACCAGTCCACGTGGTGCGAGGGCGTGTCCACGTGCAGGGTCTTCGGCAGGTGCCGGTGGCGCAGGGCCATGACGGCCTTGATGACGCCGCCGACTCCGGCGGCGGACATGGAGTGCCCGATGTTCGACTTCAGGGAACCGAGCCACAGCGGTCGGCCCTCGGCCCGGCCCTGCCCGTAGGTCGCGAGGACGGCGCCCGCCTCGATGGGGTCGCCGAGGGTGGTGCCGGTGCCGTGGGCCTCGACGAGGTCGACGTCGGCGGGTGTGAGGCCCGCGTTGGCCAGGGCCTTGCGGATCACCTTCTCCTGGGCGAGGCCGTTGGGGGCGGTCAGGCCGTTGCTGGCGCCGTCCTGGTTCACGGCGGAGCCGCGCAGGACGGCGAGGACCGGGTGGCCGTTGCGGCGGGCGTCGGACAGCCGCTCCAGGAGCAGCACGCCCACGCCCTCGGCCCAGCCGGTGCCGTCGGCGGCGTCCGCGAAGGACTTGCACCGGCCGTCGGGCGACAGTCCGCGCTGCCGGGAGAACTCCACGAACAGCGCGGGCGTCGCCATCACCGACGCGCCGCCCGCGAGCGCCAGGGAGCACTCCCCCGTGCGCAGCGACCGCATCGCGGTGTGGATGGCCACGAGCGACGACGAGCAGGCCGTGTCGACGGTGATCGCCGGTCCGGTCAGGCCGAGTTCGTACGCCACCCGGCCGGAGGCGACGCTGAGGGTGCTGCCCTGCACCAGGTAGCCCTCCAGGTCGCCGCCGCTCGACTCCAGGAAGCGGTTGCCGTACTCGGGGAAGCTCACCCCGGAGAACACGCCGACCTCGGTGCCGCGCACGTCGGCGGGGAGGATGCCCGCCCGTTCGAGGACCTCCCAGGACGTCTCCAGGAGGAGCCGCTGCTGCGGGTCGACGGCGAGGGCCTCGCGCGGGCTGATGCCGAAGAACCCGGCGTCGAAGTCGGCCGCGTCCCTCAGGAACCCGCCGTGGCGCGTGTAGGAGGCGCCGAGCGTGTCGGGGTCGGGGTCGTAGATGTCGCGCCAGCCGCGGTCGGCCGGGAAGTCGCCGACGACGTCGCGGCCCTCGCGGACCACGTCCCACAGCTCCTCGGGGGTGGCCACGCCGCCCGGGTAGCGGCACGCCATGGCGACGACGGCGATGGGTTCGCCGCACCCGGCCTTCAGGGCGTCGTTCTCCTGCCGGAGGCGGTCGCGTTCCTCAAGGAGGGCGCGCAGCGCCCGCTCGACCCGGTCGCCGCCCCGCGCCGGGCGTGCCGCGGCGTTGTCCGTGCTGTCCGTGCTGTCCGTGCTGTCCAGGTGGCCCATGTCAGTTGCCCCTCTCGTCCAGAGCCAGGTCGACGAGTGCGTCCAGGTCCAGGGCGGCCAGTGCGTCGGTGTCGGTGTCTGCGGCTGTGTCGGCGGCGACCGGAGTGCCGTGGGTGTCAGTGGTGCCGTGGGTGCTCGCGGTGCCGTGGGTGTGGGGGCCCGGACCGGCGGCGTCCAAGTCGGCGGGGGCGGCGCAGGCGAGGACGAGGTCCAGGACGCCCGCGCTGCGCAGCCGTTCGATGGGGACGGTGCGCAGCACTTCCCGGATCTCCGCGTCCCCGGCCGCCGCGCCGGGGTCCGCCGCGGGACGCAGCAGGCCGCCGAGGTGCCGCGCCAAGGCGCTCGGGGTCGGGTAGTTGAAGACGATCGTGGGCGCCAGCTTCAGGTCGGTCGCGGCCGCCAGGCGGTTGCGCAGCTCGACGGAGGTCAGCGAGTCGAAGCCGAGTTCCTTGAACGCCTTCTCGGTGTCGATGGTGTCGGGCGTGTCGTGGCCCAGTACGAGGGCGACGTTGCCGCGTACGAGGGTGGCGAGGGCGTCCTCGGCCTCCTCGGGGGTCATCCGGGCCAGGCGGTCGCGCAGGGTGGCGGCGCCGGTCGCCGTGGCGGCGGCTCCGGCCCTGCGGGCGGGTGCGCGCACCAGGCCCTGGAGGACGGCGGGGAGGGTGCCCGCCTCCTGGTGGGGGCGGAGCAGGGCGGGCGCGATCCGGGCGGGGACCAGGGTGGCGGCGCCCGTGGCGCGGGCGGCCTCGTACAGCGCCACGCCCTCGTCGGCGGTGATCGGTTTGATGCCGAGGCGGGCCATGCGGGTGCGGTCCACGTCGTCCATGTGGCCGGTCATGCCGCTGCTGTCGGACCACAGGCCCCACGCGAGGGAGGTGGCGGGCAGCCCGGCGGCGCGGCGGCGCTCGGCCAGCGCGTCGAGGGCGGCGTTCGCCGCCGCGTAGTTGCCCTGGCCCGGGGTGCCGAGGACGCCCGCCACGGAGGAGAACAGCACGAACTCGGCGAGGTCCGCGTCCCGGGTCAGCTCGTGCAGGTGCCAGGCGGTGTCGACCTTGGGGCGGAACACCCGGTCGACGCGCTCCGGCGTCAGCGAGGTGACGGTGGCGTCGTCGAGGACCCCGGCGGTGTGGACGACGGCGGTGAGGGGGTGCTCGGCGGGGACGGTGTCGAGGAGCGCGGCGAGGGCGTCGCGGTCGGCGGTGTCGCAGGCCGCGACGGTGACCCGGGCGCCCAGTGCCCGCAGCTCGGCGGCGAGTTCGGCCGCGCCCGGCGCGTCGGGCCCGCGCCTGCTGGTCAGCAGCAGGTGCCCGGCCCGGCCCGCGGCCGCGTACCGGCGGGCGAACAGCCCGCCGAGGGTGCCGGTGCCGCCGGTGATCAGGACGGTGCCGCCCGCGACGGGCTCGGGCGCGGCGGGGGCGTCGGCGCCGGGCGGGGCGTGCCGCACGAGCCGGGGCACGTGGGGGGCCGGGCCGTCGTGGCGGACGGCGAGTTGGGGCTCGCCGCTGGCGAGGGCGGCGGCGAACGGCTCGGCGGGCACGGCATCCTCGTGGGCGACGCCGTTCCCGGCGGGCAGGTCGATCAGCGTGAACCGCTGCGGGTTCTCCGCCTGTGCCGTACGCAGCAGGCCCCACGCGGCGGCGGCCGCGGGGTCCGGCGTCTCGCTGTCGGCGTGGACGGCGACCGCGCCCCTGGTGAGGAGCACCAGGCGGCTGTCGGCGAGCCGTTCCTCGGCGAGCCAGGCCCGCGCCAGGTCCAGGGCGTACCGCACGGACTCCCGTGCCGCGCCGGGCAGTTCGCGGTCCCCGTCCGTGCCGGAGCGGCCCAGCAGCCCGGTCGCGACGACCACGTCCGGCGGCGCGGCGGAGTCACGGGACCCGTCGGGCCGCGCGGTTCCGTCGGCCCCAGCGTCCCCGTGGGCGCCGTCGGCCTCGCCGGGGAGCAGCGTCGCCAGCTCGGTGTGCCGCTCGGCCGTGACGCCCTCGGGCAGCGCGGTGAGCAGCGCCTCGGGCACGGCCTCGCCGAGGTACGCCACGCGCGTGGCCGTCAGGGGTCCGGCGGCGGGCGCGGGCGTCCAGGTCAGGCGGTACAGGTGGTCGTCGCCGCCCGCGGCGGCGGCCCGCGCCAACTGCTCGGTGCTGATGGGCCGCAGGGCGAGGGAGGCCGCTTCGGCGACCGGCTGCCCGGTGGGGTCGGCGAGCCGGACGCGCACCGTGTCCGCGTCGGCGGGGCTGATCTGGACGCGCAGCGCCCGGGCGCCCACGGCGTGCAGGGCGACGTTCGACCAGGCGAACGGCAGCAGCACCTGGTCGGCGTCCCGCTCGGGCCCGGTGCCGACGACCGGGTGGAGCGCGGCGTCGAAGAGCGCGGGGTGGATGCCGTAGGGGGTGGCGGCGCTGTCGGCGGGGTCGTCGGCGGCGAGGGCGAGTTCGGCGTACAGGGTGTCGCCGTGCTGCCAGACGCCGGTCAGGCCCTGGAAGGCGGGGCCGTAGTGGTAGCCGCGGTCGGCGAGGCGGTCGTACAGGGCGTCGACGGACACGGCGGTGGCGCCGGGCGGCGGCCAGGCCGCGAGGTCCGCCCAGGCGGCCGGGTCCGGCGCGGCGGGCGCGCGGGGGGTGAGGGTGCCGTGGGCGTGGCGGGTCCAGGCCTGGTCGGGGGTGGCGTCGTCGGCGCGGGAGTGGAGGGTGACGGCGCGGCGGCCGTCGCCGTCGGGGGCGGCGACGTGCACCTGGAGGTGGCGGCCGCCGGTCGCGGGCAGGGTGAGGGGGGCTTCGAGGGTGAGGTCCTCCAGGTGCGGGGTCTCGGTGGCCTGCCCGGCGTGCAGGGCGAGTTCGACGAACGCGGTGCCGGGCAGCAGCGGCGTGTCGTGGACGGCGTGGTCGGCGAGCCAGGGCTGGCCGCGCAGCGACAGGTGCCCGGTGAAGAGGTCCCCGCCGCCGTCGGCGAGGGCGACGGCGGCCCCGAGCAGGCCGTGGTCGGCGGTGCCCAGGCCGAGCCCGTGCGGGTCACCGGTGGTGGTGGCCGCCGTGATCCAGTACCGCTGCCGCTGGAAGGGGTAGGTGGGCAGGTCGGTGTGGGCGGGCCGGGCGGCGGGGAAGAAGCCCGCCCAGTCGACGCCGGTGTGCGTGTGGGCGGCGGCCAGCGAGGTCAGCACGCGCTGCCAGGTGTCGTCGTCGCGGCGCAGGGTGCCGGTGACGGCGACGGCGCCCTCACCCAGGTGGTCCTCGGCGGTCTCCTGGAGCGGGTGGGTGAGCACGGGGTGCGGGCTGACCTCGACGAACAGGGTGTGCCCCGCGTCCAGCAGGGCACGGGTCGTCGCCTCGAACGCCACGGTGGTGCGCAGGTTCTCGTACCAGTAGGCCGCGCCCATGGCGGTGGTGTCGCTCAGGGCGCCCTCGGCGCGGTCGCCGACCGTCGAGTAGAACGCGACGTCGGCCGCGCGGGGGCGCACCGGGGCGAGGAGTTCGAGGAGTTCGTCGTGGAGCGCCTCGACGTGCGGGGTGTGGGACGCGTAGTCCACGGGGATCCTGCGGGCGCGGACGTCGCGGCTCTCGCAGTGGGTGACGAGTTCGTCGAGGGCGTCGGCGTCCCCGGCGACGACGGTGGCCGAGGGCCCGTTGACGGTGGCGATGAACACGCGCCCCCGCCAGCGGTCGGCCAGCTCCTGGGCGTCGGCGAGCGGCAGCGGCAGGGACACCATGCCGCCGCGGCCCGCGATGTGGGCGATGGCCTGGGAGCGCAGCGCCACGACGCGGGCGGAGTCGTCCAGGGACAGCACACCGGCGATGTGCGCGGCGGCGATCTCGCCCTGGGAGTGGCCGACGACGGCGTCGGGGGTGACGCCCAGGTGCTCCCACAGCCGCGCCAGCGAGATCATCATCGCCCACAGGGCGGGCTGGATGACGTCGACGCGGTCGAGTCCGGGCGCGCCCGGCTCCCGCCGGAGCACGTCGAGGAGGTTCCAGCCGGTGTACGGCTCCAGTGCCGCCGCGCACGCCGTGAGGTGCGCCGCGAACACCGGTGACGTGCGCGTCAGTTCCACGCCCATGCCGACCCACTGCGAGCCCTGCCCGGGGAAGACGAACACCGTCCCGCCGGGCTTGGCGGCGGCGGTGCCGGTGATGACCTGCGGGGCCGGTTCGCCGTCGGCGAGGGCGGCGAGGGCGCCCCGGAAGTCGGCCGGTTCGCGTCCGATCACCACGGCCCGGTGGTCGAACGCCGACCGGGACGCCGCCAGCGCGTGCCCGATCTCCGCCGGGGTGGCCTCCGGGTGCCGGTCGAGGTGGTCGAGCAGCCGCCGCGCCTGCTCGCCGAGCGCGGCCCGGGACTTGGCGGACAGCGGCCACGGCAGGGTGCCGTCGGTGGCCACCACCGGCTCCGGGGCGTCTTCGCCGGGCGCGGCGCCTGAGGTGTCGTCGGGGGTGTCGTCGGGGGCCTGCTCGACGATGAGGTGCGCGTTGGTGCCGCTGATGCCGAACGACGAGACGGCGGCGCGGCGCGGGCGGTCGCGCTCCGGCCAGGCGCGGTGCTCGGTGAGGAGTTCCAGGGCTCCCGCGGACCAGTCGACGTGTGGGGTCGGCGCGTCCACGTGCAGCGTCCTGGGCAGTTCGCCGTGGCGCATGGCCATGACCATCTTGATGACGCCGCCCACGCCCGCCGCGGCCTGGGAGTGGCCGATGTTGGACTTCAGGGAGCCCAGCCACAGCGGCTGGCCCTCGGGGCGGTCCTCGCCGTACGTGGCGAGCAGGGCCTGCGCCTCGATGGGGTCGCCGAGGGTGGTGCCGGTGCCGTGCGCCTCGACGGCGTCGACGTCGGCGGCCTCCAGGCCCGCGCTGGCCAGGGCCTGGCGGATGACGCGCTCCTGCGAGGGGCCGTTGGGGGCGGCCAGGCCGTTGGACGCGCCGTCCTGGTTGATGGCGGAGCCCCGGATGACGGCGAGGACCCGGTGGCCGTTGGCGCGCGCGTCGGAGAGGCGTTCGAGCAGCAGCAGGCCCGCGCCCTCCGCCCAGGCGGTGCCGTCCGCCGCCTCGGCGAACGCCTTGCACCGCCCGTCCGCCGAGAGGCCGCGCTGGCGGCTGAACTCCACGAACATGCCCGGCGTCGCCATCACGGCCACGCCGCCCGCGAGGGCGAGGGAGCACTCGCCGCCCCGCAGCGCCTGCGCCGCCATGTGCGTCGACACCAGCGAGGACGAGCAGGCGGTGTCCACGGTGACGGCGGGGCCCTGGAGGCCGAGGGTGTACGCGATGCGGCCGGAGGCGACGCTCGCAGTGGTGCCGGTGAGCAGGTACCCGTCGAACCCGGCGGCGCCGTCGTGCAGCTGCGGGCCGTACTCCTGGGTCATGGCGCCGACGAACACGCCGGTCTGGCTGCCGCGCAGCGCGGCCGGGTCGATGCCCGCCCGCTCGATCGCCTCCCAGGAGACCTCGAGGAGCAGCCGCTGCTGCGGGTCCATGGCCGTGGCCTCGCGCGGGCTGATCCCGAAGAACGCGGGGTCGAACGCCGCCGCGTCGGAGAGAAAGCCGCCCTTGGCGACGTACGTGGTGCCGGGGCGCTCCAGGTCGGGGTCGAGGAGCCGCTCGGTGTCCCAGCCGCGGTCGGCGGGGAAGTCGCCGATGGCGTCGACGCCCTCGCTGACAAGCCGCCACAGGTCCTCGGGGGCGCGGACGTCACCGGGGTAGCGGCAGGCCATGCCCACGATCGCGATCGGCTCGTCCGCGTCGGCGGCGGCGCGCGCGGTGCTGTCGGCGGCGGTGGTGCCGGGTTCGTCGGGGCCCAGCAGTTCGGCCTGGAGGAAGCGGGCGACGGCGGTGGGGGTGGGGTGGTTGAACAGCAGCGTCGTCGGCAGGTCGAGGCCGGTGAGGGCGTTGAGGCGGTTGCGCAGTTCGACGGACGCGAAGGAGTCGAAGCCGAAGTCCCTGAAGGTGCGGTCGCCGTCCACCGCGTCGGCGGCGGCACGGCCGGTGATGGCGGCGACCTCGGCCCGGACGCGGTCGGTGAGGATCTGCTCCCGCTGGGTCCGGGAGGCCTTGGTGAGCCGGTCGAGCAGCGGCGAGGATCCGGCGGGTTCGGCGGGTTCGGCGGGTTCGGCGGTTTCGGGTGCCGGGGCGGGGGCCTGGGCGTCGGCGTGGAGGTCGGTCTGGCCGTCCGTGGGCAGGTCGATCCAGTGCCGCTGCCGCTGGAAGGGGTAGGTGGGCAGGCCGGTGTGGGCGGGCCGGGCGGCGGGGAAGAAGCCCGCCCAGTCGACGCCGGTGTGCGTGTGGGCGGCGGCCAGCGACGTCAGCACGCGCTGCCAGGTGTCGTCGTCGCGGCGCAGGGTGCCGGTGACGGCGACGGCGCCGTCGCGGCCCTCGGGGCCCTCGTGGCCCCGGACGGTCTCCTGGAGCGGGTGGGTGAGCGCGGGGTGCGGGCTGACCTCGACGAACAGGGTGTGCCCGGCGTCCAGCAGCGCGCTGGTGGCGGTCTGGAAGTGCACGGCGGTGGCGAGGTTCTCGTACCAGTACTCGGCGCCCATCACGGTGGTGTCGGCCATCGGGCCGCCCAGGTGGCCGTCCACGGTCGAGTAGAACGCCACCGAGCCGGGGCGTGCCCGGACCGGTGCCATGACCTCCATCAGCTCCTCGCGCAGCGGGTGCACGTGGGAGGTGTGCGAGGCGTAGTCGATGGGCACCTTGCGGCCGCGCAGGCCCTCGGCCTCGCAGTGGGCGAGCAGTTCGCGCACGGCGGCGGTGTCACCGGCGACGACGGTGACCGAGGGGCCGTTGACGGTGGCCACGACCAGGCGTCCCTCCCACCGGGCGATCAGCGCCTCGGCGTCCGCCAGGGGCAGCGGCAGCGACACCATCCCGCTGCGGCCCGCGATCCGCACGAGCGCCCGGGACCGCAGCGCCACGATCCGCGCGGCGTCGTCGAGGGTGAGGATCCCGGCGACGTGCGCGGCGGCGATCTCGCCCTGGGAGTGGCCGACGACGGCGTCGGGGGTGACGCCCAGGTGCTCCCACAGCCGCGCCAGCGAGATCATGACCGCCCACAGCGCGGGCTGGATGACGGCGTCGCCCTCCAGTGCCGGTGCGCCCTCGGCCTGTCGGAGCACGTCGACGAGGGTCCAGCCGGTGTACGGCTCCAGCGCCGCCGCGCACGCCGTGAGGTGCTCGGCGAAGACGGGGCTGGCCGCCATGAGCCGCACGCCCATGCCGACCCACTGCGGGCCCTGCCCGGGGAAGACGAAGACGGTCCTGCCCGGCTGGGCGGGGGCCGTTCCGGTGACGACCCGGGCGGAGGGCTCGCCGTCGGCGAGCGCGGTCAGCGCGCTGTGGAAGTCGCCCGGTTCGCGTCCGATCACCACGGCCCGGTGGGGAACACCGACCTGGCGGCCATCAGCGCGTGCCCGATCTCCGCCGGGGTGGCCTCAGGGTGCCGGTCGAGGTGGTCGAGCAGCCGCCGCGCCTGCTCCTCAAGGGCGGGCCGGGACTTGGCGGACAGCGGCCACGGCAGGGTGCCGTCGGTGGCCACCACCGGCTCCGGGGCGTCCTCGCCGGGGGTGGTGCCGGTCCACTCGCGCAGCACGACGTGGCAGTTGGTGCCGCCCATGCCGAAGGAGCTGGTGCCCGCGATGAGGGGGCGGTCGGGGCGGGGCCAGGGGGTGAGGTCGCTCTGGACGCGCAGGCGCAGCTCGTCGAAGGCGATGTCGGGGTTGGGGGTCTCGAAGTTGAGGCTGGGCGGCAGCTCCCGGTGCCAGATGCTGAGGACCGTCTTGAGCAGGCCGACGACGCCCGCGGCGCCCTCCAGGTGGCCGACGTTGGTCTTCGCGGAGCCCACGCGCAGCGGCGCGTCGGCCCGGCGCCCGGTGCCGAGGGCGGCGCCGAGGGCCGCGGCCTCGATGGGGTCGCCGACGCGGGTGCCGGTGCCGTGCAGTTCGACGTACTGCACGTCGTCGGGGCGGGTTTCGGCCTGTGCGTGGGCGCGGCGGATGACGTCCTCTTGGGCGCGGGCGCTGGGCACGGTGAGGCCGGGCGTGGCGCCGTCGTTGTTGACGGCGCTGCCCTCGATGACGCAGTAGATCCGGTCGCCGTCGGCCACCGCCCGGGACAGGGGCTTCAGGACCAGGTAGGCGCCGCCCTCGCCGCGTACGTAGCCGTTGGCGCGGGCGTCGAAGGTCTTGCACAGGCCGTCGGGTGACAGGCCGCCGAACTTGGTGGAGCCGATGGTGCTCTCGGGGACGAGCGCGAGGTTGACGCCGCCCGCGAGGGCGAGCGCGCAGTCCCCGGCGCGCAGGCTCTCCGCGGCCAGGTGCACCGACACCAGCGACGAGGACTGGGCCGCGTCGACGGCGAGGCTGGGGCCCTGGAGGCCGAGGGTGTAGGAGAGGCGGTTGGCGATGATGCCGCGGTGCAGGCCGGTGACGGAGTGGTGGTTGACGCGCTGGACGCCGTGCTTGTAGAGGCGCAGCGCGTAGTCGTCCCAGATGGCGCCGACGAAGACGCCGGTGCGGCTGCCCGCGAGGTCCGCGGGGACGATGCCCGCGTCCTCCAAGGCCTCCCAGCCGAGTTCCAGCATCAGGCGCTGCTGGGGGTCCATCATGGCGGCTTCGCTGGGGGCGATGCCGAAGAAGTCGGCGTCGAATCCGGCGACGTCGTCGAGGTAGCCGCCCCGCGTGGTGGTGATCCGGCCGGGGGCCGCGGGGTCGGGGTCGAGCAGTCGGCGGGCGTCCCAGCGGCTCTCCGGTACGTCGGTGATGCCGCTGCGGCCCTCGCGCAGCAGCTCCCAGAAGGCGCGCGGGTCCGCGGCCCGGGGCAGGCGGCACGAGACGCCCACGACGGCGATGGGCTCGCGGGCGGCGTCCTCGCCGACGCCGCGTCGCGAGCGGGACCGGAAGTTGTCGACGTCCTGCACCAGGGCCTCCCCCAACGGTTGCTCAGAGTTACGGATGTGACCGCGCGGGCGCGCTGTCGCTGTGCGGGTCCGCGGTCGGCCGGTTCGCGAGAGACGCGAGAGCCGTGACGGTGGGCGGCGGCGCGGTGGCGCCGCCCGCCTCCCTCACCGCCAGGCGGACAGCCGCTTCAGGAGGGCGTCGGGCGCGTGCATGAAGTCGTAGTGCCCGCCGTCGATCACCTGGAAGTCGACGGAGTCCGCGTAGCGGCGCCAGCCCTGGAGGTCGTCCAGGCTCAGGTCGGGGTCGTCGCGCCAGTGCAGGACGACGAGGGGGCAGTCGAGCCGGGTCGGCTCGGTCCGCCGGTAGGAGCGCGCGGCGGCGAGGTCGCGCAGCAGCACGACCAGGCCCAGGTCGATCATGTCGGGCCGCGGTTCGATGCCCCGGCCGCGCAGGAACTCCGCGAGTTCGGCGCGCAGTTCGTCCTCGGTCATGGTGAGCATGCGGTCGCGGGACGCGTCGTGCGGCGCGGGCTGCCCGGACACGAACAGGCAGCGCGGCCCCGGCAGGCCCGCCGCGGCGAGCCTGAGG
The DNA here is from genome assembly GCF_049542095.1 of Streptomyces sp. G45. Lineage (NCBI taxonomy): Bacteria > Bacillati > Actinomycetota > Actinomycetes > Kitasatosporales > Streptomycetaceae > Streptomyces > Streptomyces sp. G45. Next base: position 147,147 of record NZ_JBMUZU010000002.1, read on the forward strand.
GCGGTCTCGTACGCGGGCAGCGCGCCCGCGCAGTGCCCGAAGAACGCGTACGGCCGGTCGAGCAGCGGCACCAGGGGTTCCAGGAGGCTCTCGGCGAGGGCCTCGTAGGTGCCGTAGTGGGGGTGGGCCAGGCGGTTCTCGCGGCCGGGGAACTGGACCGGGGAGACCTCGACGCCGTCGATCGCGGTGGGCCAGGCGCTGAAGGCCGACGCCCCGGACCCGGAGAAGGGGAAGCAGAACAGCCGGGCGGTCCGGTCGGCGAGCGGCGGCCGGACGAACCACGGCGACGTGGCGGAGGTGGAGCCGGAAGTCATGGCGTCTTTCGTTCCTTGGCGACGATGGGCAGGTGGGTCATCCCGGAGATGAAGTACGAGCGCAGGTGCTCCGCCTCGCCGACGAGTTCGATCGACTCGAACCGCTGGAGGAGTTCCTCGAAGAACACACGCAGGGTCATCCGGGCGAGCGGGGCCCCGATGCAGAAGTGCGGTCCGAACCCGAACGCGACGTGCCGCTTGGCGTTGTCCCGGGTGAGGTCGAACTGGTGCGGGTCGGTGAACTGCGCCGCGTCCCGGTTGGCCGACCCGATCCACGCGACGACCGCCGCGCGGGCCGGGATGGTGCCCCCGGCGATCTCCACGTCGTCGACGGCGTACCGCATGAAGTTGCAGGCGGCGGAGGTCCAGCGCAGCCCCTCCTCGACCAGGTTGGGGATCAGCGAGGGGTCGGCCTGCGCCTTCGCGAACTGCTCGGGCCGCTCGATCAGCGCCTGCACGGTGCCGGAGACGGTGTGCGGCGTGGTCACGTTGGCGCCGAGCAGGATGCTGTAGCCGTCGAGGGCGATCTCCTCGTCGGTGAGCGGCGCGCCGCCGGGGCGGACGCTCATCAGGTGGTGCAGCAGGCTCTCGTCCTCGCCTCCGGCGGCCCGGCGCGCGGTCACCCACTCCTTGACGTACGTGACGAGTTCGTGGTGGGCGATGGCCAGGGTCGCGGCCTCGCTGCCGTGCCGGAAGTGCCGGTCCGCGGGAGCCGTCACCATCGCGGTCAGCTGGACGAGTTCCGCCCAGTCCTTCTCCGGGATGCCGAGCAGCGGGCCGGTGACCATCGCCGGGAGGAGCAGCGCCCGCTCGGCCAGGTCGAAGGGCTCGCCGTCGAGGGCCGGGGCGAGGAAGCGCACGATCGTGGCGCGGATCGAGTCCTCCCAGGACTTCACGGCGCGCGCGGTGAGCCTGGTGCCGATGGGCCTGCGGACCTCGGTGTGCCGCGGCGGGTCGGTGGAGGTGAGCAGCACGCCCGCCGCGGGGTCGTCGACACCGACGTGGGTGGGTGTGGTGCCGCGCTCGGAGGTGAACTCCCGGTGGTCGCCGAGGACCCGGCACACGTCGTCGTAGCGCGTGACCGACCAGAACTCCCGCCCGTCGGGCAGGACCTGGTGGTGCAGCGGCGCCCGGTCGCGCATCGCGTCCCAGACGGGGTGCGGGTCGCCGGAGGTGTACAGGTCCAGGTCGAACAGGTCGAGGCCGTCGAGGTCGACCTCGCGCGCGGGCCCCGGTGTCAGCCTCACGTGCGGGCCCCTCCCCGTGCGCCGCCGCTCGCGATCAGCTCGGCGACCCGGGCCGGGGTCTGCGCGAGGTAGAAGTCGCGCACGGACAGCTCGACGCCGTAGTCCTGGGCCACCCGGTCGATGACCTTGATGCCGATCAGCGAATTGCCGCCGAGTTCGAAGAAGTCGTCGTCCGCTCCGACCGCGCGGCCGTCGAGGTATTCCCCCCACATTTCCGAGATCTCCCGCACCAGTGACTCGGGCGCGCTCGAAGGCGCGGCCTGTTCTGCTGCCTTGTCCTGTCCAGTTCGCTGGTGGACCTGCGGCGACGATTCCATTGCCCGATTTCCTTCCTCCGCCGACGGGGCGCCCGTCCAGCCGTGCACGGCCCCGTCCCCGGACCGTCACCACCCTTACGGCCGCTGGGCCTTGAGCGTCCCGCCGGCGAGACAGCGGCCAGGGGACAGCGCGAGTCTGCCGCGGTCGCCCGCCGCCGGGGCCGTGCCGCGGGCGGCGGACGCCCGTCGCCCGGGCGGGGTTGAGCGGGGGCCGCGGAGCGTTCATGCTGATGCGGGTCACGGGTGCCGCGCCCGCCGTACGGGCGGCCTGACCGGCGGCGGCGCCACGGGCCGCGCGGGTCCTTGGGAACGCCCGAGCGGGGGCGCGGGTGCGCGGGAATGAGCGTGAGTCCGTGTGTCCGCCGGTATCCGTCGGTGTCCGTCTGTCTCCGTCGGTATCCGCGTGCGGCTGTATCCACGTGCGGCCCGGTGAATCCGAGCGGATACGGAAAGCGAGCTGTTTTCCGCGCAAACGCGAGCGAATACGTCCTTTTGCGGCACGGATACGACGCCGTCCTCGGCCCGGATCCCCACGGGCCCCGTACGCAGCGGGACCCCGCCCTCGTACCAAGCGGCCCGGACCCCGTACGAAGCGGCCTTCCCCACCTGGTCAGCGCGCCCGCGCGGTGGACTATTCCCACGGGGAAATCCTTTGGGGCGCCGGGAATTGGATGCCCGCCAAACAGCGTGGCAAAATCAGCGGGTGCAGATCGCGATGCTGGGTCCATTCGAGGTGCGCACGGACGACAGCGGATGGGTCGACGTGCCGGGCGCACGGCTGCGCGGCCTGCTGATCGCCCTCGCGCTGAAGCCGGGCCAGGTGGTCCCCAAGGCGTCGCTGGTCGACTGGATCTGGGGGAGCACCCACCCGCCGACGCGACGAACGCCCTCCAGCGCCTGGTGTCCCGGCTGCGCAAGGTCCTGCCGCACGGCGCGGTCGAGGGGCACACCGACGGCTACCGCCTGCTTGTGGAGCCCGACGCCGTCGACGCCGTGCGGTTCGAGCGCCTCGTCGCCGCGGGCCAGCCCCGCGCCGAGGACGCGGGCCGCCGGGCGCGGCTGCTGAGCGAGGCCCTTGAGCTGTGGCGCGGCGCCGCCATGCAGGACGTCGGCCTCCAGGACAGCGCCGCGTTCGACGCCGCGGTCACCCGGCTCGACGGGCTGCGCCTGACCGCCCTGGAGGAGCGCTACGACGCCGAGGTCGCCCTCGGGCGCGGCGCGGAGGTGGTCACGGAGCTGACCGACCTGGTGGCCGCGCACCCGCTGCGGGAGCGGCTGGTGGCCACGCTGATGCGCGCCCTGGTCGCCGCGGGCAGCGACAGCGAGGCGCTGCTGGTGTTCCAGCGCGCCAAGGAGGCCCTGGCGGGCGAGCTGGGCGTCGACCCCTCGCCGGAGCTGGCCGCGCTGCACGTGGCGCTGCTGCGGGGCGAGTTGGGCACGCGGGAGCAGTCCCGCAGGACCAATCTGCGGGCCGAGCTGACCACCTTCATCGGCAAGGACGCCGACGTCGCCGCGGTGCGCGACCTCATCGCCGGGCACCGGCTCACCACGGTGATCGGGCCGGGCGGCGCGGGCAAGACCCGGCTGGCCACGGAGACCGCGCGGTCGCTGCTCGCCGACCTGCCGGACGGGGCCTGGCTGGTGGAGCTGGCCGCCCTCAGCACCGACGGCGACGTGTCCGACGTGGCGCAGGCGACGCTCGCCGGGCTCGGCCTGCGCGACGCGCTGCTCGGCGGCGCCCCGAACGTGGAGCTCACCGACCGGCTGATCGCCGCGATCCGCGAGCGCGACGCGCTGCTGATCCTGGACAACTGCGAGCACGTGGTGGACTCCGCCGCGGTCTTCGCCCACCGGGTGCTCGGGGAGTGCCGCAGGCTGCGGATCCTGGCGACCAGCCGGGAGCCGCTCGGCATCATCGGCGAGGCGCTGTGGCAGGTGGAGCCGCTGGCGCTGCCGGGGCCGGACGCGAGCCCCAGCGAGATCGAGTCCGCGCCCGCCGTGCGCCTGCTGCGGGACCGGGCGGGCGCGGTGCGCCGCGACCTCGCGACCGACGCGGGCACGCTGGCCACGATGGTGCGCGTCTGCCGTGCCCTGGACGGCATGCCGCTGGCCATCGAGCTGGCCGCGGCCCGCCTTCGCACCATGTCCATCGACCAGCTCGCCCACCGCCTCGACGACCGCTTCCGCCTGCTGACCAGCGGCAGCCGCACCGCCCTGCCCCGGCACAAGACGCTGCGCGCCCTGGTCGACTGGAGCTGGGAGCTGCTGACCGACGCCGAGCGCCTGGTGCTGCGCCGCCTCGCGGTGTTCTCCGGCGGGACCAGCCTGGAGGCCGCCGAGCGGGTGTGCGCGGGGGACGCCGTCGAGCAGGACCAGGTCCTCGAACTGCTCACCTCGCTGACCGAGAAGTCACTGCTGCGCACCGAGGAGGTCGGTGACGGCGCCCCGCGCTACCGCATGATCGGCACGATCAAGGAGTACGCCGGGCAGCGGCTCGCGGAGGCGGGCGAGGCGGAGTCGGCGCGCCACGCGCACCTCGCGTACTTCACCGAGCTGGCCGAGACCGCGGAGCCGCACCTGCGCCGCGCCGAGCAGTTGCAGTGGCTGGCCACGCTGGAGGCCGAGCACGACAACATCGCGGCGGCGATGCGCGGCGCGATCGCGGCGGGCGAGGCGGCGGCCGCGATGCGGCTCGCGGCGGGCGCGGGCTGGTACTGGTGGCTGAGCGGGCACCGGGCCGAGGGCCTGGAGCTGATCACCGCGGCGATCAAGATGCCCGGCGAGGTGCCCGACGAGACCCGGGCCACGATGTACGCGCTCGTCGTGCACTTCCTCAGCTCGGGCCCCGGCGACGAGCACCAGGTCGCGGAGTGGATCCACAAGGCGTACCGGTTCAGTCGGCACAGCCAGAGCCACCATCCGCTGATGGGCTTCATCGCCCCGCTGCGGCGCATGCTCCAGGGGCCCGAGGCGTTCCTGCCCGCGTTCGAGCCGCTGCTGGACGACGAGGACCCGTGGGCGCGGGCGCTGGCGCGGCTGCACCTGGGCAAGATGCGGATCATGCTCGGCCAGGGCGGGCGGGAGGCGGACGCGCACCTGGAGCAGTCGCTGGCCGAGTTCCGGGCGCTCGGCGAGCGGTTCGGGGTGTCGTTCGCGCTGACCGAGCTGGCGGACCGGCTCGCCGTGCGCGGCGAGTTCGCCGCCGCGTGCGAGCACTACGACCAGGCGGTCGAGGTCGTCACCGAGGTCGGCGCCACGGAGGACATCATCCAGATGCGGGCGCGCCAGGCCCAGCTGTACTGGCACCTCGGGGACGAGGAGGCCAGCGCGGCCGCGATCGCCGAGGCGCAGCGGTACGCGGAACGGGTGGCCTGGCCGGGCGCGCTCGCCGTGCTCGCCCTGTCGAAGGCGGAGCTGGCGCGGTGGAGCGGCCGCCCCGAGGAGGCGCGTCGGCAGCTCGACCACGCGACGGCCCTGCTGGGCGAGGAGGCGGAGCAGGCGCACATCCGCATGGTGACGCACAATCTGCTCGGCTATCTCGCCGAGGACCTGGGCGAGGCCCGGGCGCACCGCGTCGCGGCCTGCACGGCGGCGACCGAGGCGGGGCACGCGCCGGTGGTGGCGCAGGCGATCGTGGGGGTCGCGGACCTGGCGCTGCGCCGCGGCGAGGTGGAGCAGGCGGCGCGGCTGCTCGCGGCGAGCACCAGTGTGCGGGGGCTGCCGGACCGGTCGCACCCGGACGTGGCCCGGATCGAGCGGGCGGCGCGCAGCCGCCTCGGCGACGCGGGCTTCGTCGAGGCGGCCCGGGAGGGAACGCGCCAGAGCTGGGCGCGCCTGGTCGAGCAGACGCTCACCCCCTGACCACCGCGGTCGCCCCACCGCCGAGACCGGACACCCGGCCCGCCCGCCGCCCGCCCGCCGGGACCACGCTCGCCTCCTGACCGCCGTGCGCGGACACACCGCCCGACCGTCGAGGCCGGGCGCGGCCCCACCGCCGATGCCGGAGGCCCCGCCCGCCGCCCCGCCACGCACCACCGCCCCACCACGCACCACCGCCCCGCCACGCACCGGCGCACCGCCCGCCCCTTGCGTGCCCCGGAAACGCGAGAAGCGCGCGGCTCTCGGAGGGGGTGAGAGCCGCGCGCGCTTCTCGAACGCGGAGGGGGAACGCCGAGGGGAGGAACGCGGCGGTCAGGCGCGCTTCTTGAACGAGGAGACCGCCCAGACGTAGCCGAGGACGGCGAGTCCGACGCACCAGGCGACGGCCGCGATCGCGTCGCCGCTGTCCACGCCGCCGAAGAGCAGGCCGCGCAGCGTCTCGATGATCGGCGTGAAGGGCTGGTACTCGGCGAACTGCTTCACACCGGCGCCCATCGAGTCCGCGGGCACGAACGCGCTGCTGAGGAACGGCAGCATGATCAGCGGCACGGCGGCGAGGCCCGCGGACTCCGCGGTCTTCGAGGCCAGGCCCATGGCCACGGTCAGCCAGCTCGCGCCGATGGCGAGCAGCAGGAACAGGCCCAGCACGCCCAGCCAGTCGGCCGCGCTGGCGTTGGGGTCGAAGCCCATCGCGAAGGCGACGCCGACGATGGCGGCGCTGGCCACCAGGCAGCGCACCGTGGTGACGATGACATGTCCGGACAGGATAGCGCCGCGGGAGACGTCCATGGTCTTGAACCGGTTGATGATGCCCTTGGTCATGTCGTAGTTCACGGATGTCGCGGTGGCGCCGAGGCCGTAGCTGACGGCCATCACGAGCATGCCCGGCGTCGAGTAGTCGACGTAGTCGTCGCCGACGTTGAAGGCGCCGCCGAAGACCTTCACGAACATCAGCATGATGACGATCGGGAACAGGACCGCGTTGAACACCGTGACCGGGTTGCGCGTGGTGTGCTTGAGGTTCCGGCGCAGCATGATCGCCGAGTCGGTCAGGGCGGTAGACACAGCGCTCACTTGGAGATCGCCTCCTTGCTGGTGTCCTTGCTCGCGTCCTTGGCACCGCGATCGGTCAGAGCGAGGAAGACGTCGTCGAGGTCGGGGGTGTGCACGGTCAGTTCGTCGGCCTCGATGCCGACGGAGTCCAGCCAGTCGAGGATGGAGCGCAGTTCGCGCTGGGTGCCGTCGCTGGGGATCTGCAGGGTCAGCGCCTCGTCGTCGGTGGTGACGTCGCGCAGCGCGACCGCGGCGGAGCGGTAGGTGGCGGGGTCGGTGAAGCGCAGCCGCACGTGCCCGCCGGGGATGAGCCGCTTCAGCTCCTCGGCGCTGCCCTTGGCGACGATCCGGCCCTCGTTGAGCACCGCGATGCGGTCGGCCAGTTCGTCGGCCTCTTCGAGGTACTGGGTGGTGAGGAAGATGGTGGTGCCGTCGGCGACCAGTTCGCGGACGATGCCCCACATGGTGCGCCTGCTGCGCGGGTCGAGGCCGGTCGTCGGCTCGTCGAGGAAGATGATCTCGGGGTTGCCGACCAGGGTCATCGCCAGGTCCAGCTTCCGGCGCATACCGCCGGAGTAGGTGGCGGCCATCTTGTCCGCCGACTCCGCGAGGTCGAACCGCTCAAGGAGGTTCCCGACCACCTGGTCGGCGGAGCGGACGCGCTTGAGGCCCGCCATCATCTGGAGGTTCTCCCGGCCCGAGAGCAGTTCGTCCACCGCGGCGAACTGTCCGGTCACGCCGATGGCGGAGCGGACCTGCTTGGTCGCGGTCGCCACGTCGTGCCCGGCGACGTGGGCCGTCCCGGCGTCGGCGTGCAGCAGCGTCGCCAGGATGTTGACCGTCGTCGTCTTGCCCGCCCCGTTGGGGCCGAGCAAGGAGAAGATCGTGCCCGTGGCGACGTCGAAGCTGACGCCGTCGAGCACGGTCTTGTCTCCGTATGCCTTCCGCAGCTCTGAGACTGCAATCGCTGTGCTTCTCATGGCTCCACCGTCGCGCTCGGGCCTGTCACCCACCTGTCACGCCTCTGACATGGCCCCTGACAGCGCGGGCGGGCCGCTGACAGCCCCGCTCCCCCACGGTCGGCAACCGCTGTGACCTGCGCGTTCCCGGGACGCGGCGAGGCTCCGGCCGTCCGGGGCGGCTGTGGGGAGCCGCCCCGGAAGGCCGGAGCCTCGGGACCTGCGCGCGGGCCGTGGGGAGCCGCGTGTCAGGCGACCGTGAGGGCCTCGTTCGAGGCGACCTGGATGGTGGGCAGGATCTCGCGGGACCGCAGCACCATGCCCTGGCAGTAGTTCGCGTTGTGCTCCAGGCTGCGCTGCGGCTGGTACGGCATCTTCTGGCGGCCGCGGTGGTCGATGTGCAGGGTGATCCGCTCGTCCCCGAGGGACCCGGCGGCCCCGGCGGAATCAGCGGACCCGGCGGAGCCGTCGGCGTCGGCGGGCGCGATCATCTCGCGGTCCACCAGGAGGCGGTACAGCTCCGGTGACACCTCCACCAGGAAGCCCCGGTCGTCGGGCTGGCCGCGCAGCGCGACCTCGGTGAACTCGTGGTCGGGGGTGCGCACCGGCTCGCGGTAGATGTAGGCGCGGGCGAGCAGGTCCAGTTCGAAGGCCTGGCGGGCCATCGGGTCGGACCACCAGTCCTGGGCGGTGACGAAGTCGGTCAGCAGCCGGTCGAACTCCTCGCGGTGCGAGCTGAGGATGAGGTGGGCGGTCTTGCCGGTGTTCAGCAGGTCGAAGTTGGCCAGGTCCTTCGTGGACTGGATGAAGAACTGGCACACCTCGGAGTCGGTCCTGGTGCGGAAGTAGCGGGACACCTGGGCGAACAGGTCGCCGTAGGAGACGATGCCGTGCGCGTCGAGGTAGCCGGAGAGGACGAACAGCGCACGCATGTTGTAGAGCGTGTACAGGGCGTGGTTGACCCAGTACCCCTCGTAGCAGTCCTCCTCGGACACCCACTTCGTGCCGAGCACGACCTCCGCCTCGGACACGTCGCTCGCCGCCTCCGCGGTGATGATGCCGAGGGTGTCCCGCTGGGCGTACATGGGCGTGTTGTGCAGGAACAGCTGGGGGTAGACGATGATGGTGTCGGCGTAGCTGCGGCAGAGCCGGGTCAGGCCGTCCTTGAACGACTCCAGGGTCTCGCCGGGCAGCGGCCAGATCATCTCCACGTACGAGCTGATGCGCTTCTCGCGCAGCAGGCGCTGGAGGCCGATGTAGGTCTCCTCGCGGATGTTCTTGCGGTCCACCATCTCCAGGGCCGACTCGTTCATCGTCTGCAGCGAGATGGGCTGGCTCACCATGAGTCCGCCGCGGACGAAGATCTCGGTGATCTCCGCCATGCGCTCGGGGCGGTTCTTGGCGGCGGCCATGTGCACGATCAGCGGGTAGCCGTTCTCCTCGCTGCACTCGACGATGTACTCGCTGAGGCTGACGTCGCGGGGCGACAGGCCCCAGTTGGCGTCGGCGATCATCAGCGCGGAGTAGCCGTTCTCACTGATCCACTTGAGTTCGTCCCTGATGCGCTGCTCTTCGTACTTGTTGACCTTGGAGTTGGTGGCGGCGCCCCAGTAGCAGAAGGTGCAGCGGAACGGGCAGCCGCGGTTGGTCTCCATGATGGCGAAGCTGAACTCGTGGCCCTCGAAGACGCCGTTGAGGAACGGCGAGGGGATGTCCATCAGGTTCTGGATGCGGGGCGCCGCCTCGGTGGTGACGAGTTCGCCGCCGTCCCAGAAGCTGAGGCCCGGCACCTGGTGCAGGTCCGGTGCGCCCGTGGCGAGTTGGCGCAGGTACTCCAGGGCCGTCTTCTCGCCCTCGCCGTTGCAGATGGAGACGTTGTGGGGGCGGTCGCTGAGGTAGGTGGAGGCGTGGTTCATCACCTGGGGCCCGCCGAGCAGGTAGTGCGCGTCGGGGCGCAGGGCGCGCAGCTCCTTCAGGACCCAGCGCACCAGCTTCATGTTCCAGATGTAACAGCTGAACGTGTAGAGGTACGCGTCCTTCGCGGCCAGCTCCTCGACGATCTGGTGCCGGTCGGCGGAGACCGGCAGGGAGACGATCTCGAAGCTGTGGCTCGCGGCGACGGCCTCGTCGCCCTGGGCGTAGGCCTGGATGTAGCCCGAGGCGAGCGGCAGAATGTTCTCGTAGGTGGGCAGCTCCACCAGGACGACCTTCCGGCGGTCCAGCGTGGCCGTCCCGGCGGCCGTGCCCCCGGTGAGTTCTTGGCTAGACATGCTCACGGTCTCCTATTCCGTCGGCCCGTCGTGCGCGCTCGCGAGGTGCTTGGAGATGGTGGCCGTGAGGGCCGCCATGTTGTCGAGGTAGAAGAAGTGCCCGCCCGGCAGGACGTGCGTGGCGCACTCCCCGGCGGTCAGTTCGTGCCAGCGCTCCGTCTCGGCGGCGGGCACCAGGTCGTCGCTCTGCCCGCCGAACGCCACGATCGGGATGTCCAGGCGGCGCCGCTCGCCGCCGTAGGCGTACTCGCGGAACAGCACGACGTCGGTGCGCAGGGTGCCCAGGGCCTGGCTGAGGGCGTCCGGGTCGTTCAGGAGGTCGGCGGGCAGGCCGTCGTACATGGTGAGGATCTTCAGCAGCCACTCGTCGGTGATCTCCTCCGCCGTCGGCGGGTTGGGCCGGTGGCGGTGCGGGGGCACGGCGCCGGAGGCGAAGAGCGCCACGGGCGGGTTGCCCGCCTGCTGCAGGCGCCAGCACAGCTCGTACCCGATGTACGAGCCCATGCTGTGGCCGAAGACGAACAGGCGTCCCTCGACGTCGCGCAGCGCGTCGAGGACCTCGGCGATGACGCTGCCGAGGTCGGCCGGTGCCGCCTCGTCGGCGCGCGCCGCCCGGCCGGGGTACTGGGCGGCGAGGATGCGCACGTCTTCGGGAAAGTACTCCGCCCACGCCGCGTAGTTCTGGGCCGAGCCGCCCGCGTGCGGCAGGATCAGCAGCGTGTCCTGCGCGGCGCCCGCGGTGCCCGCCCGCATCTCCCACAGGCAGGCCCCGGACCGGTTGGCGCGGGTCGTCGCGGCGGCCGGTTGGGCGGTCGGCTGCCCGGACTTCGACGCCCGCTGGTCGATGAGTTCGGCCAGCTCGGCGAGGACCGGCGCGTCGTTGAGGACGCGGACGGTGAACTTGATGTCCCAGTCCTTGCGCACCCGCAGGACGACCTTCGTGGCCATCAGCGAGTCGCCGCCCGCGTCGAAGAAGTCGTCGTCGCGGGTGACCTTGTCCCGCCGCAGGATCTCGGACCAGATCGCCGCGAGCCGTTCCTCGGTGGGCGTCCTGAAGTCGTTTTCCGCCATGCGCCACCCCTGTTTTCGGATCGATGCCGTTCGTGCGGTGCCGTTCGTACGGGTTTGTGCGTACGGGCCTGCGCGTATGGGTCTGTGCCTGTGCGTACGGGCCTGTGCGTATGGGTCTGTGCGTATGGGTCTGTCCGTACGCGGGTCTGTGCGTACGGGTCTGTGCGGACGTGCTGACCGCGGGTGCGGCGTCGGTGTCAGGGCGACGACGGCGCGAGTGCGGCGGCGACCGCCTTCCGGTCGGCCTTTCCGCTGGGGGTGCGCGGCAGTTCCGGCAGGACGGTGAGCGAGACCGGGATGAACTGCTCGGGCAGCGACTCGGTGAGCGCCTTGAGCGTCCTGGCGGCGTCGAACGCGTCCTCGTCGACGTCGAGGGTCACGGCGGCGCGCAGCTGCCGGGAGCCCTCGGCGATGTCCACGACCACGGTGACCGCCTCGACGACGCCGGGCTGCTCCAGGAGGCAGGCGTCCACTTCGAGGGGGTTGACGCGGACGCCGCGGATCTTCACCTCGCTGTCGATGCGGCTGAGCAGGTGCACGGTGTCCCCCTCGACGCGCACCAGGTCGCCGGTGCGGAAGGCGCGGCGGTGCCCGCGCGGCGTCGGCTCGTCGAGGGTGAGGTAGCGCTCGGCGTTGAGCGCGGCCTGGTTGAGGTAGCCCACGCCCAACGGGGCTCCCGCGACGAGGAGTTCGCCCACCGACGGGTCGTCCGGGTCGCTGGGGGCGACGAGGAGTTCGCAGCCCGGCAGCGGGCCGCCGATCGGCGGGAGCATGGGCCACTCGTCGCTGGTGCCGGTGAGCGTGTGCACCGTGACCATGGCGGACTCGCTCTGCCCGTAGTGGTTGTTGAGGCGGCAGCCGGGCAGCCGACGGAACAGCTCCCGCACCGCGGGCGTGCACACCAGCTGCTCACCCGCGGTGTTCACCTCGGCCAGGGCGAGGTGGTCGAGGCTGTCCTCGGCCTCGGCGACCACGGCGAGCATGTGCAGGGCGACATAGGGCAGGAAGAGCCGCTCGACGCGGTGCTCGGCGAGCCAGTCGAGCAGGGCGATGGGGTCGCGCCGCAGCGGCTCCGGCATGACGACCAGGGTGCCGCCGCCGCACAGCGTGCCGAGCACCTCCTGGAACCACACGTCGAAGTTGAGCGGCGCGAACTGGGCCGTGCGCAGGTCGCGGCGGACCGAGTGCCGCCACTGCCAGGCCGCCATGTTGTCGACGCAGCGGTGGGGCAGGGCGACGCCCTTGGGGAGGCCGGTGGAGCCGGAGGTGTAGATGACGTACACCGGAAGGTCGGGCTCGCAGGGCAGGCGCGTCAGGGCGGCGGCGGCCTCAGCCGCGGTCGCCGGGTCGGCCGGGCCGGGCGCGGCGGGGATGCGGACGGCGGGCGCCTTCAGGTCGAGGGGCGGCGCCTGGCCGGTGTACAGCAGCAGCTTGGCCGCGCTGTCGTCGGCCATGTGCTCCAGGCGCCTGACCGGGTACTCGACGTCCAGCGGGACGTAGGCCGCCCCCACGCTCACCGTGGCGAGCATGGCCGCGACGATGGCGGCGCCGCGGGGTCCGGTGACCGCGACGCGGTCGCCCGGAGTGATTCCGTGGGCGTCGAGGACATCCGCCACGTCGCGCGCCCACACCAATAGCTGACTGTATGTCAGCTCATGTTCCTCGTCCTTTACGGCGATGCTCTCACTCCGCGCCGCCGCGGTTTCCGCCAATGAATCGAGAAAGCATCGGAGTTCGGCGTCGCCGCCCCAGAGCGAGTACGTTCCCAGGTTTTGCGCAGGTGCATGTGACTGCTTTACCACCGCTGCCCCCAGGGCATATTGATATACGGCGGCCAATCGCCGCCAAGCTCAATCACCTATTCTCCGCACGGTATCCCAGGCGCGACCGGCGTGAAAAGCGTATCGCGGAACCTACAGGGCCCTTGTCCCGTCGACGGGACAGCGTGATACGGCCGGGTGCGCGGGCAGTTCCGATTCCGCCGCGATAATGATCCACACCCCTCCCCGCATGGATCGGAATCACCCGCGCTAAAAAACCGTCAAGGCCGCGGATCCGGTTGAAAAAGCCAGCCGCATCGGCTATTTCCGCGGCGGGTCATCACGCCTGAAGGGTGCCGTTCACACAGGTCACGCTCGCGCCCGCCACCCAGATGTCCTCGCCCCGCGCCTCGACGGTGAGCACGCCCTGGCGGCCCAGGCGCGCGCCCTGGCCGACGCGGAAGTCGCGCGGCGCCGCCCCGCTGCCGATGAGCCACTGCGCGAGGCCCGCGGTGAGGCTGCCGGTGACGGGGTCCTCGCGCACGCCCTTGGGCAGCGCGAACGCGCGGACCTCGTACGCCACGGGCGAGCCCGCGGGGTAGGCGCCGATCACGCCGAGGGTGAGGTCGCGCATGTGCTGGTCGTCCGGCTCCAGGGCCAGCACCTCCTCGGCGGAGGCGAGCTGGACGGCGGCCCAGCCGGGCCCGTTGTCGACCCACTGGTGGCCGGTGATCCGGGCGCGGTCGACGCCGAGCCCGCGGGCGACGCGCTCCACCAGCTCCTCGTCGAGGGGCCCGTCGCGGCGCAGGGCGGGCGCGAGGAAGCCGAGCCCGCCGTCGGTGATCCGCACCGGCACGAGCCCCGCGCCGCACTCCTGCGTCACCTGCCCCGGCTTCCTCGGGGTGCCCCCGGCCTCCAGCCAGGCGTGTGCGGAGCCCAGCGTGGGGTGCCCGGCGAACGGGATCTCGCCGCCGGGCGTGAAGACGCGCAGCCCGTAGTCGGCGTCGTCGCCGGAGGGCGGGACGACGAACGTCGTCTCGGACAGGTTGGTCCACCGCGCGATCCGCGCCATGTCCTGGTCGGGGATCCCGTCGCCGTCGAGGACGACGGCGACGGGATTGCCCAGGTAGGGGACCTCGGTGAACACGTCGACCTGCGCGAAGCGGCGCGCGCGGGAGGGCCGCGGCGTCATGCGTCCGCCCCCGGCTCTCCCCGCTCCCCTGGTTCTCCCCGCTCCCCCGGCTCGCCCGGCTTTCCCGGCTCTCCCAGGCCCTCGCCCTCGCCCTCGACGAGGACCAGGTCCATGTGCGTGCCCTCGCGCAGCGGGACGATGGCGCGGTACTCGGGCGAGGTGTACCAGCGGCGGGCGTCCGCGGCCGTGGGGAAGCCCATCACCGACAGGTGCTGGGGCCGCCAGTCGCCCTCCAGGACCTCGAACTCCCCGCCGCGGATGACGAATCCGCCGCCGTAGAGCTTCAGCGTCTCCAGGACCTTGGCGCGGTACTCCGCCATGGCCTCCTTGTCGCCGATGACGCCGACGTTGCCGATCAGTAGTGCCGTCATGCCGTGTCTACCGTGTCCTCTCGGATGAGCCGCGGGGGTGTGGGGGGTGCGCGGGCGGGGGTCAGCAGCTGAAGTCGACCTCGGTGCCGAGGCCGAGGCGGCGGGCGGCGCGGACGACGGCGAACCCGGAGGCGACGTCCTGCGCGGCCATGCCGAGCGATTTGTAGAGCGTGCGCTCGGCGGGGGCCGTGCGGCCGGGGTGCTTGCCGAGGAGCACCTCGCCGATCTCGGTCAGCGGCCGGTCGGCGGGCACCAGGCCCTCCTCGACGGGCGCCGCGATCTCGGAGGACTCCCGCTGGGCGCCCTCCCTGCTGTCCACGAACACCGTGCAGGACGCCACCGCGGCCGCGTCCAGCTCGCGCTTGCCGGGCACGGACGAGCCGACGGCGTTGACGTGCACGCCCTGGGCCAGGTCCGCGGCCCGCACCACGGGTTCGACGGTGTCGACGGTGGTGCACACCAGGTCGGCGCCGCGCAGCGCGTCCGCGGGCGTGGCGGTGAGTTCCACCTCGACCCCGGCCCGCTCCCGCGCCCACGCCACGAACTCCTCGGCCCGCTGGCTGCCCCGGTTCCACAGCCGCACCCGGCGCAGGGTGCGGATCTCCCGCAGCGCCAGCAGATGGCTGCGCGCCTGCGTTCCGGCGCCGATCAGGGCCAGGTCGCCCGCGTCGGGCGCGGCCAGGGCCTCGGTCGCCACGGCGGACGCGGCGGCCGTGCGCAGCGCGGTCACGGACGCCCCGTCGATCAGGGCCAGCGGCTGCGCGGTCTCGGGGTCGAACACCACCACCATGCCGACGTGCGTGGGCAGGCCGCGGGCGGTGTTGCCCGGCGCGTGCAGCACCGCCTTCAGGCCGTACCCCGTGTCGGGGTCGCCGCTGACGTGGCAGGGCATGACGCCGAGCAGCGAGGAGTCCCCCGCGCCGAGCACGGTGCGCACCGGCTGGACGACGTCGCCGCCGCTGTAGCGGCGCATCACCTCGGCCACCACCCGGTGCGCGTCGGCCACCGGCAGGGCCTGGCGCACCTGGTCTCCGTTGAGGAGCAGCATCAGCTCGCCTCCTTCTTCCGCTCGTAGGACGCGCTCTGCTCGTACGACGCCCTCGGTGCCTGCGGGGAGTGCGCCGCGGTCCTGCTGAACACCGACCAGACCATGCGGATGGGCCGGGTGCGGGAGATGAACTCCAGGCCGTGCAGCTGCGCCGCGGGCACGGTGGTCAGCGCGAGGTCGGCGGTGCCCTCGACGGCGGCGCGGGCGGCGGCGCTGGTGGAGTTGTGGTGGATGACCTTGTACGACTCGTGCCGGTGCGGCAGGAGCTGGGCGATGATCGGCTCGGGCGCGGGGTGGCTGGCGATGGTCGGGGCGTCCGGCACCAGGTGGCCGCCGCGGCGCACGGCGATGCCGTACAGCGGGGTGTCCATGACGAAGACCCCGGCCAGTTCGATGTCCGGGTCCATGTAGAAGGGGTTGATGCCCTTGTAGGCGTTGGCCACGACGATGTGGCTGACCTCTCGGGCGTGGAGGGCGTCGCCCGCCTTCTCGTAGGTGTCGAAGAGGTGGATGTCGGCGGTCGGCCCGTCGGGCCCGGCCATCTGAGCGGCGTACCGCTTCGCGGCCACTTCGCTGCTCGTGCCGGGCGGTCCGAGCGTGCCGACCACCGCGGGCTGGTCGGAGCCGGGGCGCAGGAGAGAGATGAAGTTAGGCAGCGTCATCCGCTTTTCCCTTTGCTTTGCCTGGGTGTGAGGTGGTGGGGCCCGCGGGTGCGGGGGTGAGGGGGGTGAGCCACTCGGGGTGGGCCGGGGAGCCCTCGCCGGTCACGGCCGCGGTGTACAGGGCGGCCACCCGGGCCGCGACGGGCCCCGCGGCGCCGCCGCCGACGTCCCGGCCGGACAGCTCGACCACGGCGGCGACCTCCTTGCCGGTGGAGGTGAGGAACACCTCGTCGGCGGTGTACAGGTCCGCGGGGCTGAGCGGGCGCTCACGGACCGGCAGCCCGGCCTCCTGGCACAGGGTGAACACGGTGTCCCGGGTGAGGCCGGGCAGCAGGTCGCCGGAGTCCGGCGGGGTGGTGAGGACGCCGTCGCGCACCGCGAAGACGTTGGCGGTGCTGGCCTCGGCGACGTTGCCCGCCTGGTCGAGCAGGATGGCGTCGTCGTATCCGGCGGCGCGGGCCTCGTCGCAGGCGAGGGCGCTGGTCACATAGCCGCCGGCGATCTTCGCCTGGGCGGGGAACGCGTCGCGCGGCGGGCGCCGCCAGGAGCTGAGGGCGCAGCGCACCTCGTGCACGCCGCGGGCGGTGGGGTAGCCGAACGTGGTGATGGACAGCGCGTCGGACACCCCGGCGAGGGAGACCCCGGGGGGCGTGCCCGGCAGCAGGGACAGCTTGTGCGCGACGGGGCGGACGTAGACGTCGCCGTCGTGCTCGTTGCGGCGCAGCAGCTCGGCGGTGATGTCGACGAGTTCGCCGGGGGTCGCCGGGATGTCGGTGATGCGCAGTGTCCGGCAGGCGCGCAGCATGCGCGCGTAGTGCTCGTGCGCGCGGAACAGGCGCAGGGCGCCGTCGTGCCCGCGGTAGGCGCGGATGCCCTCGAACACCGCGGTCCCGTAGTGCAGTCCCTGCGTGGACAGCGGCAGCCGCGGGGCGCCCGAGGGCACGAACTCGCCGCGGTCGTACGCCCAGGGGCCGAGGCCCAGCTGGGAGCGGCGCTGGGCGGGGGCGGAGGGGGTCTCCGCGGCGGGGCCCTCGGCGGCGGGGCTCTCGGCAGCGATGGGGCTCTCGGCGGCGGGGCTCGGGGCGGAGGCGCCGGGCATCAGGCCCTCCCCGCCGCGATCCGCTCGGCCGAGTGGGACTCCACCGAGGACCCGGCGCCCGCCTCGCGGAGGTCCACCACGCGCGCGGCCTTCCAGCTGACCATGGCTCCGGTGCTGGTGATGGGGCCGGGGTCGCCGAAGGTCACGCTCAGCGCGGTGTCCAGCTCCGCGCGGCAGTCCGCGGCGGCCCGGTCGATGGCGTCGGCCCAGGGCCGGTCCTGGTCGGCGTGCAGGGTCAGGGACAGCAGGTCCCTGCCCTGGTCGTCGCTGGTGACGGTGATCTGGTAGTCGAGGTAGCCGCGCAGGTGGCGAAGGAGCAGGTGCTCCAGGTCGTAGCCGTTGACGAGGTGCCCGTTGAGCCGGAGCCGGTCGCGGACGCGGCCCACGGGCTCCAGGGACGGCGCGGGGACGGCGGCGTCGGGCCCGGGGTCGGTCAGGCG
Organism: Streptomyces sp. G45; assembly: GCF_049542095.1. Taxonomy (NCBI): domain Bacteria; kingdom Bacillati; phylum Actinomycetota; class Actinomycetes; order Kitasatosporales; family Streptomycetaceae; genus Streptomyces; species Streptomyces sp. G45. The sequence continues at coordinate 164,829 of NZ_JBMUZU010000002.1, forward strand.
CACCATGTCGCCGGTGCGGTAGCGCACGAGGGGCTTGGCGCCGGTGTACAGGTTGGTGATGACCAGTTCGCCGTAGCGCACGCCGTCGGGGCCCGGCGCCACGGGTTCGCCGGTGGCGGGGTCGATCACCTCGTACAGGTTGATCAGCGGGGCGGTGCGCAGGGTGCCGTCGGCGGTGGCCGCGGCGAGGACGGAGGCCTCCTGGGAGGCGTACAGGCAGTTGTGCGCCTCGGCGCCCCAGAGCGCGCCGATGTTCTCGCGCAGGCTGGGGGACATCAGCTCGCCGGTGAGCATGAGCACGTCGAGCGAGAAGTCCTTCTGGGGGTCGAGGCCCGCCTCGACGGCCTTCTTGGCCAGGCGCAGCGCCATGCCGGGGGTGCAGAACAGGCCGGTGATGGGCAGCAGCCGCATCACCTCGAGGGCCCGGTCGAAGCCGATCACCGGGGAGTGCGGCCACATCTTGGCCACCGCGTGGCCCAGGTTGCGGCAGACGTCGCCGAAGGTGTCGCCGGTGGCGTGCAGTTCCGTGGGGCCGGAGACTCCGATGACCTGGCCGTCGCCGTGCGGGGCGAAGATGTCCCGGTAGTAGGCCGTGAGCACGGTGTTGTTGTGGATGGTGTCCCCGTTGGTGCGGGGGCAGGGGGTGGGCTTGCCGGTGGTGCCGGTGGTCTCGTAGAACGTCCAGGCCTCGGAAACCGGCAGCGACAGCATGTCGAACTGGGCCTGCTGGAGGTCCTGCTTGGTGGTGAAGGGCAGGCTCCCGACGTCGTCCAGGGTCAGCCCGGCGATCTGTGCCTCGGAGAGGTCGGCCAGCCTGGCGCGGTAGAACGGGGAGCGGGCGCGGACGTAGGCGAGCACCTCGCGGAGCTTGCCGGTCTGGTGGGCGGCGAGGTCGTCGGCCGTCCACTTGCCCCGGCCGAACTCGTCGAAGAGGCCCCGCAGTTCGTCGGTGAGCGCGGCGGCGCCCGGGTCGTATCGCGTGAACACTCGGTCCTCCCTCAGTCGTTAAGGTCGGCGACGACCCAGTCGGATATCGCCCGCCACTTCTGCACGGACTCCTGGTGGAACGCGTTCTTCTGGTACTTCTCCAGGGCGTCGAGGTCCGCCAGTACGCCGATGACGGCGAAGTCATAGGAAATGGCACGGTCGACGACGTTCCAGCCCACCCGCCATTCGACGAGTTCCGGCACGTGCTCGCCGACCTGGCGGGCGAACTTCTCCGCCTCGATCACGGCCGGGTCGGAGCGTTCGATGCCGTCCTTCAGCTTGAAAAGAGCGATGTGCGTGATCACGACTGCCTTTCGTGCGGGTAGGGGGCCCGTTTCCGGTGGGTCTCGCCGGGGTGAGCCGTGCGGGTGGCGGCCGTGGCACTGTCCCGCCGGCGGGACCGGCGAAACAAGGGACGCCGCCCCCTGGCGGCCACGGGTCGATTTCCTCTACTGCCGCGGGGTATTTCCCCCCACACGGCCGCGGGCGGTTCGCGCTAACGGCCGCGGGCGGATTCCGCCTCGATCACATCGAGGATCTCCCGGCCCTGGTCGACCAGGTACATGTGATCGCCCGGGAATTCCACATAGCCGAACGCGCCGGACGTGGTCGCGTCCCGCCACTGCCGCGCCTCGTCGGCCGTGACCAGGCCGTCGCGGTCGCCGCGCAGCGAGCAGATCGGCACCGCGACCGGCTCGTCGGTGCTCGGCACGTAGTTCTCGTGCATCTCGCAGTCGGCCTGGAGCACGGGCAGGATCAGCTCCCGCATCTCCGGGTGGTCCAGGGCCTCGTGGCGGAAGCCCGCGAACTCCTCGACCCGGGCGAGGAACTCCTCGTCGGGCAGGCCCGTCGCCCGCCGCTCGCGCTGGGTCCACGGCCCCGGCGAGCCGCTGACGACAAGCCGCTCGACGCGCACGCCCCGCTGGCTCAGCAGGTGCGCCAGCTCGTAGGCGAGCACGGCGCCCAGGCTGTGCCCGAACAGCACGGTCCGGGTGCCCGCGCCGAGTTCGGCGACCACGTCGTCGACGGTGTTCTTGGCCGCCTCGACGACGTTCCGGTACGGCGTCTCCAGGAGCCGCTTCTCCCTGCCGGGCAGCGCGACCGGAACCACGCGCCACCGGTCACCGGCCAGTTCGCGCCACGGGTGGAAGAACGAGGGCCCCGCTCCCGCGAACGGCACGCACACCAGCGCGTCCTGGCCCAACTCCCCCGTCGACATGCCGGGCTCTGTCACCCCGACCAACCCCCATCAGACATCAGCATCGCGTTCAGCGTTCGGATCAGCGTTCGGAATCAGCGTTCGGACGTGCGCCACGGCCGCGGGCCGGTCACCCGGCGAGCTCCGCGAGCTTGTGGTTGATGACCCGCATCACCTCGGCCACGGCCGCGGGCATGTTCATCTCGTGGTGCGTGGCGCGCACGTCGTGGACCTCGATGGAGCCGCGCACATAGGGCCGCCACAGATGGGCGTACGACTGCTCCTGGAGGGTGGCGTTGAAGAACAGGACGTCGCCGTCGTACACGGGCGACTGGAAGTCCATCATCAGCAGGTGGTTGTTGGTGAGGACCTTCGCCATGGCGTCGAGGAAGTCCTGCCGGTTGTCGGTGCCGATGTACTGGCCGAAGAACTCCTCCAGCTCGGCCCGGTAGTCCGGCAGCTCCTTGCCCTGGTGGACCTCCACGAAGCCGTGCCCGCCCGGCTGGGAGTCCAGGATGGCCACGAAGGCGATCTCGTGGCCGCGCCGGTCGAGGGCCTCGGCGATGGCGTGCACGACGGTGCCGCCGTAGGACCAGCCGATGAGGTGGAAGGGCCCCTCCGGCTGGATCTTCAGCATCTCGCTGACGTAGTCCTCGACCATCTCCTCCACGGACGCCGCCAGCGTGTCCACGCCGTCGGACCCGCGGGCCTGGAGGGCGTAGGCGGGGTGGTCCGGGGTGTGCGCCACAAAGCTGAAGTACGTCCAGCCGAGGCCGCCGCCGCCGTGGATGAACCACAGCGGGGGCTTGCCGTTGCCGGGGTCGGCGTTGAGTTCGAGGACCACCGCGAGCGGGTCGGAGGACTCAGCGGGCGTGGTGACGAGCAGCAGCGCGGCCAGCTCGCCCGCCGTGGGGTACTTGATGATCGTGCGCAGCGGGATGTCGATGTCGAACGCGGCGCGGATGCGGGTGCTGAGCCGGGTGGCGAGCAGGGAGTGGCCGCCGAGTTCGAAGAAGTCGTCGTCGACGCCGACGCGCTCGACGCCGAGGAGTTCGGCGAACAGGGCGCACATCGTCGCCTCGTGGGAGTTGCGGGGCTCCCGGCTGACCTCGACGGCCGTGTCCTCGGCGGGCAGGGCCGCGCGGTCGAGCTTGCCGTTGGGGGTGAGCGGGACCTCGGTGAGCGGGATGAGCGCGGCGGGCACCATGTAGTCGGGCAGGCTTCCGCGCAGGTAGGCGGGCAGCTCGGCGAGCAGCGCCGGGACGCCGCCGTCGGCCGCGGCGGCGGCGGGCTCGGGCACCACGTAGCCGACGATGCGCTTGTCCCCTTCCTGGTTCTCACGGACCGCGGCCGCCGCCTGCGCGACGCCGGGGTGGCCGGTCAGCAGGTGCTCGATCTCGCCGAGTTCGATGCGGAAGCCGCGGATCTTCACCTGGAAGTCGGTGCGCTCCAGGTACTCCAGCTGGCCGTCCGCGTCCCAGCGCACCAGGTCCCCGGTGCGGTACATGCGTGCCCCCGCCGGGCCGAACGGGCAGGCCACGAACCGCTCCGCGGTCAGCTCCGGCCGCCCCTGGTAGCCGCGGGCCATCCCGGCCCCGGCGATGTACAGCTCGCCCGGCACCCCGCCCGGCACCGGGCGCAGCCGCGCGTCGAGGACGTACACCCGGTGGTTGCCCATGGGGCGTCCGATGGGCGCGCCCCGGCCCGGCTCCACGCGGGCCTCGGTGCACCAGGTGACGGTCTCGGTGGGGCCGTACATGTTGAACACCTCGGCGGCCTGGCGGGCCAGGGTGTCGGCGAGGCGCACCGGCACGGCCTCCGCGCCGATGATGATCCGCAGGTCCTTCGCGGCGTTCGGGTCGTGCATCAGGAGCATCTGCCAGAAGGCGGGCGTGGCCTGGACGACGGTGACCGCGTGGCGGCGCATCAGGTCGAGGACGGCCGCCGGGTCGGTGACGGTGTCCTTGTCCGCCACCACCATGGTGGCGCCGGAGACGAACGGCTGGTACAGCTCGGTGTTCGCCATGTCGAAGGCCACGGTGGTGCTGAACAGGACGCGGTCGGCGGCGGACATCGGGAAGCGGCGCTGGTTCCCGGCCAGGTAGTTGGCGACGGCGCCGCGCGGGATGGTCACGCCCTTGGGCCTGCCCGTGGAGCCCGACGTGTAGATGACGTACTGGGCGTTCTCGGGCCGGACCGTCACCTCGGGCGGGGTGTCGGGGTGGGCGGTCCAGTCGACGCCCGCCAGTGTCTCGGCGTCGAGGACGAGCAGCGGGTCGGCGTGGTCGAGGATGTAGTCGATGCGGGAGCGCGGGTGGTCGGGGTCGATCGGGACGTACGCGCCACCGGACTTGATGACCGCGAGGAGCGCCACGACGAGGTTCACGGTGCGCGGCAGGAGGACGGCGACCCGTGACTCCGCGGCGACGCCGCGCCCGGCGAGCCAGTGCGCGAGCCGGTTGGAGCGGGCCTCGAGCTCCCGGTAGGTGAGCGTCTCCTCGGCGCCGATGACGGCCGTGGCGTCGGGGGTGGCCGCGACCTGGCGGCGCACCGCCTCGATCAGGTCCAGGGTCGGTTCGGCGGTGTCGTTGACGTCCACCACGAGGTGCCGGCGCTCGGCGGCGCTGAGCACGTCGACGTCCCCGACGCACATGCCCGGGTCGGCGACGAACTGCTCCAGGACGCGCGCGAAGCGGATGCCGATGGTGTGGACGGTGTCCCGGTCGAACACGTCGGTGGCGTACGAGATGTCGCCGCGCAGGGCGCCCTCGTCGTCCAGGGCCATGTTGAAGAACAGGTCGACCTTGGACGTGGTGGGGACGGTCTGCTCGACCTCCAGGGTGAGCCCGGCGAGCTCCAGGTCGGGGCGGGCGTAGTTCTGGAAGCCGAGCATCACCTGGAACAGCGGCTGGTAGGCGGCCGACCGCTCGGGGTTGAGGGCCTCCACCAGCGTGTCGAAGGGCACGTCCTGGTGCTCGTAGGCGGCGAGGGACTTGTCGCGCACCTGGGTCAGCAGATCGGTGAAGGAAGGATCGCCGGACAGGTCGACGCGCAGCACCTGGGTGTTGACGAAGAACCCGACGAGGTCGGCGAGGGCCTCGTCGGTGCGCCCGGCGATGGAGCTGCCGATCGTGACGTCGTCGCCGCCGCCGAGCTTGCGCAGCAGCACCGCGAGCGCGGCGTGCAGCACCATGGACAGGGTCGCGCCGCGCTCGTCGGACAGCTTCTGGAGCCCGGCGGCGACCTCCGGCTCCACGGTGAGGCCGACGGTGGCGCCGCGCCCGCTGGCGCGGGCGGGCCGGGGGCGGTCCAGGGGCAGGTTCAGCGGCTGCGGGACGCCGGACAGCTCCGTGCGCCAGTAGGCGACCTGCCGGGCGGCGAGGCTGTCGGGGTCGTTCACGTCGCCCAGCAGCTCGCGCTGCCACATCGTGTAGTCCTTGTACTGCACGGGCAGCGGCTCCCACGCCGGGGCCCGGCCGTCGAGGCGCGCGGTGTACGCGGTGGCCAGGTCCCGCACCAGGGGCGCGCCGGAGCTGCCGTCGGTGGCGATGTGGTGGATCACCAGGGCGAGCACGTGCTCCTCGGGCGCGCAGCGGAACAGCCGTACCTGGAGCGGGAGTTCGGCGGCGAGGTCGAAGCGGTAGGCGAAGGCCTCCTCGACCGCCGCGGACACCGCGTCGGGTGCCACGTCGATGAGCGGCACCTCGGGCGCGGCCTCGGCGGTCGGCAGGATGCGCTGGTACAGCTCGCCGTCGCCGGTCTCCCCGTAGACGGTGCGCAGGATCTCGTGCCGGTCGACCACGTCGCGCAGCGCGGCGGTGAGCGCGTCCCGGTCCAGGGGCCCGGTGAGGCGGAAGGCCGCGGGCATGTTCCAGTTCTCCGACCCGCCCTCGAGCTGGTGCAGGATCCACATGCGGCGTTGTGCGAAGGACAGCGGAATCATCGCTTCTTACTCCTCTACGAACATCTTGCGCAGGCCGGGGCGACGCGGAGCAGCCGATTCCTCCGACCACGCGGCGAGCGCGGCCACTGTCGGCAGGTCGAAGACCTTGCGGATGGGTATCTCGATGCCCAGCTCGGCGCGGGCGCGGCTGATGAGCCGGGTGGCGAGCAGGGAGTGCCCGCCGAGTTCGAAGAAGCTGTCGTCGACGCCGACCCGGTCCACGCCGAGCACCTCGGCGAACAGCTTGGCGAGGGTGTCCTCGCGGGTGGTGCGCGGCGCCCGGTAGGCGGCGCCGCCGAACTCCGGCTCGGGCAGCTCGGCCCGGGCCAGCTTGCCGTTGGGGCCCAGCGGCAGCTTGTCGAGGAGCACGAACGCCGACGGCACCATGAAGTCCGGCAGCCGCTCGGCGACGAAGGCGTGCAGCTCCCGCGTCTGCGGGGCGCCGTCGGCGTCGGCGTCGGCGGTGGCGACGGGCACCACGTAGGCGACGAGCTGCTTGCCCGCGCCCGCGCCGCGCCCGTCGCGGGCGATGACGGCGGTCTGCGCGACGCCGGGGTGCGCGGCGAGCGCGGCCTCGACCTCGGCGGGCTCGATGCGGAAGCCGCGCACCTTGACCTGCGCGTCGCCGCGGCCCGCGTACTCCAGGACGCCGTCGGCGGTGAAGCGGCCCAGGTCGCCGGTGCGGTACATGCGCTCACCGGCCGGGCCGAACGGGTCGGGCAGGAAGCGCTCGGCGGTCAGCACGGCCCGCCCGTGGTAGCCGCGGGCCACGCACCCGGCGATGTAGATCTCGCCGACCGTGCCCGGCGGCACCGGAGCGAGGCCGGGGCCGAGGACGTAGCCGCGCAGGTTGCCGAGCGGCGCTCCGGCGGGCGCGCTGCCCTCCGGGACGCGGGCGTCGTCGCCGTGGATGGTGTGGGTGGTGGCGTAGAACGACTCGGTCTGCCCGTAGGCGTTGACGATCCGCACGCCGGGGAAGGCCTCGCGGGTCTTCTCCACGAGGGCGGCGGGCAGGGCCTCACCGGCGAAGACGAGGGTCTCCACGCTGGTGTGACCGGCGATGTCGTCGACGAGTTCGGCGAACACGGACGGCACGGTGTGGATGACGCAGCCGCTCCAGTCCTTGCGGTCGCCCAGGACCAGGACGTCCTCGACGACCTCGACGACGCCGCCGACGGACAGGGTCATGAAGTACTCGAACGCGGAGATGTCGAAGTTGATGGACGCGGCGGCGAGGATCCGCTTGCCCGGGCCCATGCCCACGATGGGCGCGAGCTGCCGTACGCAGTTGACGACGTGCGCGTGGGTGATGGCGACGCCCTTGGGCTTGCCGGTGGAGCCGGAGGTGTACATCACGTACGCCAACTGGCCCGGGTCGACGGGGCCGACGGGGACCTGGTCGGGCGGGACGTCCTTGTCGAGGTCGAGCGCGTCGAGCAGGAGGTCCGGCGCGTCGTGCGCGGGCAGCACGCCGACCGTCGCGGAGTCGGTGAGGACCAGGCGCGGCCGGGCCTCCTCGACGATGGCCGCGAGGCGGTGGCTCGGGTACTTGGGGTCGACCGGCAGGTAGGTGCCGCCCGCCTTGAGGATCGCGAGCAGGGCGACCACCAGGTCCGCCGTGCGCGGCAGCGACACGCCGACCATCGACTCGGCGCCCACGCCCCGCTCGGCGAGGGCGTGCGCGAGCCGGTCGACCCGGGCGGTCAGCTCGCGGTAGGTGAGCGAGCGGCCGTCGGACACCACGGCGACGTCGTCCGGGGTCCGCGCGGCCTGCGCCTCGATGAGCTGGGTGACCGTGACGCGCGGCATCGTGAGGGCCGTGTCGTTGTACGCGACGAGCAGCCGCTCGCGTTCGGCCGGTGCCAGCACGTCGAGCCCCGCGACCTTCCGCTCGGGGGCGGCGGCGAGCTGTTCGAGGACGCGGGTGAACCGGGCCGCGTACGCCTCGACGGTGTCCCGGTCGAACACGCCGGGCGCGTACTGGAGGAGGAACTGCAGGTGGGTGTCGACCGCCGCCATCAGGGCCAGCGGGTAGTGGGTGCCGTTGGTCGGGCGCAGGCCGGTGATGGCGAGCCCGCCGGTGGCCTCGGTGGCGGAGCCCAGGCCCTCCCGGTCGACCGGGTAGGACTCGAACACCACCAGCGTGTCGAAGAGGTTCTTCAGGCCGACGGACTGCTGGATCTCGGTGAGCCCGTAGGAGTGGTGGTCGACCAGGGCCGCCTGCCGTTCCTGGAGCCCGGTGAGGACGTCGGCGAGGGTGTCGCCGGGCGCGTACCGCACCCGTACGGGCAGGGTGTTGATGAACATCCCGACCATCGTCTCGACGCCCGCGACGGCGGGCGGGCGGCCGGAGACGGTGGCGCCGAACACCAGGTCCCGGCGGCCGGTGAGCTGGCCGATCAGCAGCGCCCAGGCGCCCTGGACGAGGGTGTTGATGGTGACGCCCACCTCGGCGGCGCGCCGGTGCAGGGCGGCGGACAGCTCCGGCGGGACGGTGATGTCCAGCTGGTCGAGGCTGTCGCCGGGCGCGGCGCCGGGGGCGAGCAGGGTCGGCTCGTCGACGCCGTCCAGCTCGGCGGCCCAGGCGCGGGCGGACTCCTCCTCGTCCTGGCGCGCGCGCCAGGCCAGGAACTCGCCGTAGCTGCGGGTGGCGGGCAGCCCGGACGCGTCGCCGTGGGCGGCGTACAGCGTCAGCAGGTCCTGGAGCAGCACCGGCGAGGACCAGCCGTCGGCCAGCGCGTGGTGCACGGTCAGCACCAGTTCGGCCCGGCCGGGCTCCAGGGTGGCCAGGGCGAGGCGGATCAGCGGCGGTGCCGCCACGTCGAAGTGGGCGGCCTGGTCCTCGGTGAGGAACCGCTCGAACGCCTCGGTGCGCTCCGCGTCGCCGAGCCCGGTCAGGTCGAGGTGGCGCCACGGCAGGGTCACGCCCGCCGCGGGCACCACCTGCACGAGGTCGCCGTCGGCCCGGTTGACGAAGGCCGCGCGGAGGCTGGTGTGGCGCTCCAGGAGCTTCTGCCCGGCGCGGCGCATCCGCTCGGGGTCGGGGTCTCCGGAGAGGTGGAACACCAGCTGCACGTGGTAGGCGTCGAACGACGACCCGGCGAGCAGCGAGTGGAAGAGGATGCCGGACTGCGCGGGCGTCACCGGCCATACCTCGGCCAGGCGGCCGTAGCGGGACTCCCAGGCGTCGATCTCCTCCTGGCGCACGCTCACCAGGGGCGCGTCCGTCGGCGTGAGGCCACCGGCGCCGGGGGTGGCGGCGTGCCGGGCGAGCGCGGTCAGCGCCTGGACCCACAGCTCGGCGAGTTCGGTGACCTCGGCGGCGGTGAGCAGGCCGGTGGGGAAGCCGAAGTAGGCGGTCAGCTCGTCGCCTGAGCCGGTGTCGGTGGCCACCGCGTTGATCTCCAGGGCCGACATCACCGGCATGTCCGCGTCGGGTGCGGCGATCAGGTCCTGGTGGGTGGTGTCCGGGGTCCAGCCCTGGCCGCGCAGGTGCTCGGGGGTGTCGGTGCCGGACGCCCGGCCGAGGTAGTTGAAGCCGATCTGCGGCTCCCGCTCGGCGGCCAGGGCGGCGGCGGTCTCGGGGTTGAGGTGGCGCAGCAGCCCGTAGCCGATGCCGTCGCCGGGGACGGCCCGCAGCTGCTCCTTGACGGCCTTGACGGCGCGGCCCGCCGCGGGCCCGCCCGCGAAGGCGTCCGCCACGTCCACCCCGGCCAGGTCGAGGCGCACCGGGTACATCGCGGTGAACCAGCCGACGGTGCGCGACAGGTCCGCTCCGGGCACCGCCTCCTCCTCCCGGCCGTGCCCTTCGAGGCGTACGAGGGCGGAGGCGGCGGCCGTGCCGCGGGTCTCGCGCCAGCGGGTGAGGGCGAGCGCCAGGGCGGCGAGGAGGCCGTCGTCGGCGCTGCCGCGGAACAGCGCGGGCAGGGTCGTCAGGACGGTCCCGGTGACGTCGGCGGGCACCTGGACGCGCACGGTGTCCACGGTGGCGGCGACGTCCCGGGCGGGGTCGAGTTCGCGGGCGCCGAGCGTCGGCTCGTCGGCGTCGAGGACGGACCGCCACACGGGGAGTTCCGCGACCCGCTCCGGGCGGGTGGCCTCTTCGGCCAGGGCGTGGGCCCAGCGGCGCAGCGAGGTGCCGGGGGCGGCGAGTTCGGGGGTGCGGCCGCCCTTGACCTGCTGCCAGGCCTCGCCCAGGTCCGGCAGCAGCAGCCGCCAGGAGACGCCGTCGACGACGAGGTGGTGCAGCACGATCAGGAGGCGGTCGGGGGCGGCGGTGTCCGCCGGGGCCGCGCTCGTGTCCGCGCCCGAGGTGAACCACACGAACTGCGCCATGACGCCCGCGTCCGGGTCCAGCCGGTCGGCGGCGGCGTCCAGTTCCGCGTGCGCGTCGGCGCCGTCGGCGGGGACGGCCCGCAGCAGCGCGTCGGCGGACACGCTGCCGCGGGGCTCGACCGTCAGGCCGCGCTCGGCCCGGTCGAGCCGGGACCTGAGCGCGTCGTGCCGGTCGAGGACGGCCTGGAGGGTGGCGACGAGGCCCGCGCGGTCGATGCCTTCGGGCAGGGTCAGCATCATGGACATGCACAGTCGGCCGAGGCCGCCGCCGAGGCCGAGCACATGCTGGCCCGTGGGCAGCAGCGGCATCGGACCGACGCCGCCGCCGGGCAGTTCGGCCAGGGTGACGCGCTCGTCCTCGCGTCCCTCGACCAGCTCCGCGAGGCGGGCGACCGTGCGGTGCTCGAAGATCTCGCGGGTGGAGACCTCGATGCCGCGGGCCCTGGCGCGGGCGACGATCTGGATGGAGCGGATGCTGTCGCCGCCGCTGGCGAAGAAGTCGGTGTCGATGCCGACGCTCTCCACGCCGAGGACTTCGGCGAACAGGCCGCTCAGGACGGACTCGGTCTGGTTGCGCGGGGCCCGGCCGGTGACCGTCTGGCCCTGGTCGGGCGCGGGCAGCTCGCGCTGGTTGAGCTTGCCGTTGGGGGTCAGCGGCAGCTCCGCGAGGGGCACGATCGCGGGCGGGACCATGTACTCGGGCAGCCGCTCGCCGAGGTAGGCGGGCAGTTCGAGGAGGAGCGGGCCGATCGACCGGGCCAGGGCGGGGTCGTTGGCGCGGACGCGTCCGGCGGCGCCGCTGGGCACGAAGGCGCCCGCGACGGTGTGCGCGCCGGGGGATCCCGCGGGCAGCAGCACGGCGTCGTAGTACCGCGTGTCCGCGCCCGACCAGGTGAGCAGCGCCTCCCGGCCGTGCCGGCCCGCCCAGTGGAGGAGTTCCTGCGGGTCGAGGGGGTCACCGGCGGTGGCCACCGGGTCGAGGAGGCCCGTCGCCACGGCGAGGGAGACCTCCCCGGTCAGGCGGGCGTTGGGGATGCCGGTCACGCGCAGCGGGCCGCGGGCCCGGTCGGCGAGGGCGGCCAGCTCGTCCAGGTCCTCGACGCCGTCCTCGTCGCCCCACGCCAGGGACGGCGCGTCGGTCACGTCGAGGACGTCGGAGGGCTGCTTGTGCAGGACGACCTCGTAGCGGTGCCGGGTCAGCTCGTTGTGCGCCTCGCCGGGCTTGAGCCGGATGTCGGCGACGGCGGAGCACCGGGCCGCCCAGTCGGTGAACCACTCGGGGGCGAGGGTCAGTTCGCGCTCGGCGAGCAGTTCCCGCTTCACCAGGGTGCGCAGCTCGTCGGGCGAGGCGTGCGGGTGGGCGGTGCGCTGCACGGCGGTGTGCATGAGGACGCGGGTGGCGGCGCTGCGGACGTCGCCGACGACGATCCGGCCGCCGGGCACGAGCAGGTCCATCGCCTGGCGCAGGACCTGGTCCAGGTAGGCGGCGTTCGGGAAGTACTGCACGACCGAGTTGAGGACGACGGTGTCGAAGCGGCCCTGGGGCAGCCCGGTCAGGTCGTCGGCGGCCTGGGCGCTGACGTGGACCCGGTCGCCGTACCCGGCCTGTTCGGCCTGGGCGCGGACGCGGTCCACGACGGTGGCGGAGATGTCGGTGCCCCAGTACTCCTCGACCCGGTCGACGATCTTCGCCAGGAGCAGGCCGGAGCCCACGCCGAGTTCCAGGATCCGCCGGGGCGCGTACCGCAGCACCTGGGCGACGGCGGCGTCCTGCCAGGCGCGCATCTCCTCAAGGGGGATGGGCTCGCCGGTGTAGCTGGAGTTCCAGCCCTGGAAGTCCTCGCCGAGCAGGCCGTCGCTGGAGTCGGCGTAGCTGTCGTCGTACAGGTCGCGCCACTCGTCGACCTGGGCGTCGGCGACGGCGGCCTCGTACGCCCGGGGCACGACGTAGCCGACGAGCTGCTGGGCGCCCTGGTGGCCGTCGCGGACCACGACCGCGGCCTGTTCGACGCCGGGGTGGGTGGTCAGGGCGTGCTCGATCTCGCCCAGCTCGATGCGGAAGCCGCGGATCTTGACCTGGAAGTCGGTGCGGCCGAGGTATTCGAGCTGCCCGTCCCTGGCCCGGCGCACCAGGTCGCCGGAGCGGTACATGCGGGTGCCGGGCTCCCCGTAGGGGCAGGCCACGAAGCGGCCCGCGGTCAGGCCGTGGCGGCCGAGGTAGCCGCGGGCGAGGCCGGGGCCCGCGAGGTACAGCTCCCCGGCGACGCCGGGGGCGACGGGGCGCAGCGCCGAGTCCAGGACGTAGGCGCGGGTGTTGGTGACGGGCCGTCCGATGGGCGGGGTGCGGCCGTCGCCCACCATGGGCTCGCTCATCGCGGCGCACACGGTGATCTCGGTCGGACCGTAGCCGTTGATCATGCGGCGGCCGTCGGACCACTGCGCGACCAGCTCGGGGGTGGACGCGGAGCCGCCGACGACCAGGGTCTCCAGGGTCGGCAGGGAGCCGGTGGGCAGCGCGGCGAGCACGGCGGGCGGCAGCGTCGCGTGGGTGACGCGGTGGGTGGCGACGGTGTCGATGAGGGGGTCGCCCGCGCCGAGGTCGTCGGGGTCGGCGAGGACGAGGCGCGCACCCGCCGACAGGGCCATGCCCCACTCCCACAGCGACTGGTCGAAGCTCGGCGAGGCGAACTGCAGGACCCGGCTGTCGGGGGTCACGCCGAGCCGGTCCGCCTGCGCGGCGACGAGGCTGGCCATGCCGGTGTGGGTGACGGCGACGCCCTTGGGGGTGCCGGTGGAGCCGGAGGTGTAGATGACGTACGCGGTGTGGGCGACGGTCACCGGGCCGTGCCGGTCGGCGTCGGTCACCGCGCCGGGGTCGGCGTCGGCGAGGGCGGCGACGACGTCGGGGGCGTCGAGGCGGAGCACGGGCGCGGGCAGTTCGGGCAGCTGCCTGGCGGCCGCCGCGTCGCCGAGCACGAGCCGCGCCCCGGAGTCGCTGACCATGAAGGTGACGCGCTCGGCCGGGTAGGCTGGGTCGACGGGCAGGTAGGCGCCGCCCGCCTTGAGCACGCCGAGGATCGCGACGGCCCACTCGGGTGTGCGGGACACGGCCACGGCCACCACGGACTCCGGGCCCACGCCGCGTTCGATGAGCACGCGCGCGAGCCGGTTGGCCCGCTCGTCGACCTCGCGGTAGCTGAGCGCCGTCTCGCCGCGCTCCACGGCGACGGCGTCGGGGGTGGTGGCGGCCCACTCGGCGAAGATCGCGTCGATGGTCCGCTCGGGCACCTCGGCGACGGCGGCGTCGGGGCCGTCCAGGGCCTGGGTGCGCTCCTCGTCCGACAGGACCTCGATGGCGCTGAGCGGTGTCGCCGGGTCGGTCAGGACCTGGTCCAGGATGCGCACGAACCGCCGTACGACGCCTTCGGCGGTGTCGTGGTCGAACAGGTCGGTGGCGTACTCCAGGAGGCCGTGGGTGCCGCCGGAGGCGTTCGGGACGATGTTGAAGAGCAGGTCGAACTTGGCGGTGCCGGTGCCGACGGGCAGCGGGGTGACCTTCAGGCCCGGCATCTCGATCTCGCCCCACACGAACTGCCAGCCGAGCGCGGTCTGGAACAGCGGCATGTACGCGGTGGTGCGGTCCGGGTTGAGCAGTTCCACGAGCCGCTCGAAGGGGACGTCCTGGTGGTCGTACGCGGCCAGGGCCTTGTCCCGCACCTGTTCGAGGAGGTCGGCGAAGGTCGGGTTGCGGGAGAGGTCGGCGCGCAGCACCCAGGTGTTGACGAAGAACCCGATGAGGTCGTCGAGCTGTTCGTCGCCGCGGCCCTCGATGGGGCTGCCGATGGGGATGTCGTCGCCCGCGCCCAGCTTGTGCAGCAGCACCGCGAGGACGGCCTGGGCGACCATGGGCGGGGTGGCGCCGTGGTCCACGGCCAGCTTCTGCACCCCGGACAGCGTCTCGGGGGGCAGCACGAACGGCACCTCGCCGCCGAGGTGGCTGGCGGTGGCGGGCCGGGGCCGGTCCAGGGGCAGCTGGAGCGGCTGCGGGACCTCGGCCAGCTCCTTCTTCCAGTACGCGATCTGCTCGGCGGCGGTGCTCTCCGGGTCGGCCTCGTCGCCGAGGAGCTGGCGCTGCCACAGCGTGTAGTCCTTGTACTGCACGGGCAGCGGCGTCCACTTTGGTGCCTCGCCGCGCAGGCGGGCGGTGTACGCCGACACCAGGTCGCGGACGAACGGCGCGACGGACGCGCCGTCGGCGGCGATGTGGTGGAAGACGAACACCAGGACGTGCTCCTGGGGGCCGGTGCGCAGCACGGTGGTGCGCAGGGGCAGTTCGGTGTCCAGGTCGAAGGGCTCGCGGGCGGCCTCGTGCACGGCGGCGTCCACCGCGTCGGCCCTCACGTCGACGACGCGGAAGGGGAACTCGGCCTCCTCGGGCGGCAGTACCCGCTGTTCCGGTGTGCCGCCCGCGTCCTCGACGACCAGGGTGCGCAGGCTCTCGTGCCGGTCGGTGACGTCGGTGACCGCCGCGGCGAGGGCCGTGGTGTCCAGGGCCCCGTCCAGGCGCAGCACGAACGGGACGTTGTAGGTCGCGGACGGGCCCTCCAGCTTGTGCAGGAACCACATCCGGCTCTGGGCGAAGGACAGCGGGATCATCGACGGTTCTCCTGTACGTTCATCGGGCGAAGCCGGGGACGTTTCGACGTGGCCTGCTTCTCGATCTTCTTGGCGAGCTGGGCGACCGTCGGATTGCGGAACACCGTCGTGACCTTCACGTCGGCGTCGAGTTCGGTGCGGATGCGGCCGATCAGGCGGGTGGCGAGCAGCGAGTGGCCACCGGCGTCGAAGAAGTCGACGTCGATGCCGATCTCCTCGACGCCGAGGAGTTCGGCGAACAGGCGGCAGAGGACTTCCTCGCGGTGGTCGCGCGGCCCGCGTCCGGCCGTCGCCTCGGTGTGGTCCGGGGCGGGCAGGGCGTTGCGGTCGAGCTTCCCGCTCGGTGTGGTGGGGAGCGCGGCGAGCGGCACGATCGCGGAGGGGACCATGTACTCGGGCAGGCGCCCGCGGGCGGTCTCGGTGAGGGCGGTGACGTTCAGCCGGGCCGGGTCGGGCGTGCCGCCGCCGGGGACGACGTACGCGACGAGGCGCTGGTCCCCGGCGCGGTCCTCGCGGACGACGACCACCGCGCTGTCGACGTCGGGGTGCGCGGTCAGCGCCGACTCGATCTCGGCGAGTTCGATGCGGAAGCCGCGGACCTTGACCTGGAAGTCGGTGCGGCCGATGTACTCGACCTGCCCGTGGTCGTTCCAGCGGACCAGGTCGCCGGTGCGGTACATGCGGGTGCCGGGCTCGCCGTAGGGGCAGGCCACGAAGCGGCCCGCGGTGAGGGCGGTCTGTCCGAGGTAGCCGCGGGCGAGTCCGGCCCCGGCGAGGTACAGCTCGCCCGCCACTCCCGGCGGGACCGGGCGCAGGGCGGCGTCCAGGACGTACACCTGGGTGTTCCAGACCGGGGTGCCGATGGGCACCTGGTCCGCGCCGGGCACGTGCTGGTGGGCGGTGACCTCCACGGCGGCCTCGGTGGGCCCGTACAGGTTGTGCACCCCGCAGTCCGGCAGGACGCCGACGGCCTTGTTGGCCAGGGCGGCGGGGAAGGCCTCGCCCGCGACCTCGATCCAGCGCAGGCTGTCGCACTGCTTCGCCGAGGGCTCGGCGAGGAACGCCTCCAGCAGGGAGGGCACGAAGTCCGCGCCGGTGACCTTCTCCCGCTGGATCAGCTCGGCCAGGTAGGAGGGGTCGCGGCGCCCGTCGGGGCGGGCGATGACCACGGCGGCGCCCACCTGGAGCGGCGCGAACAGCTCGGGCACCGACACGTCGAAGCTGGCCGACGTGCTCAGCAGCACCCGGTCGTCGGCGCCCACGCCGAAGTGCGCCAGGCCCCACTTCAGCCGGTTCATGATCGACCGGTGGGACACCTGCACGCCCTTCGGTCCGCCGGTGGAGCCGGAGGTGAAGATGGCGTACGCGGCGTGGTCGGGGGACAGTTCCCGCTCGGGGTCGGTGGTCGGGTGGGCGGAGACGTCGGGGAGCGTGCCGTCGAGCACGAGGAGCGGTTTGGCGCCGTCCAGGATGTGCCGCACCCGGTCCTCGGGCAGTTCGGTGTCGACCGGCACGTAGGCGGCGCCGGACTTGACGACGGCGTAGATCGCCACCATGAGGTCGACGGAGCGCGGCACGCGCACGGCCACCAGCCGCTCGGGGCCCGCGCCCTGGGCGCGCAGCCAGTGCGCGAGCTGGTTCGCCCGCCGGTTGAACTCGGCGTAGGTGAGGCGCTCCTGGTCCCCGATCAGCGCGAGCCGGTCGGGGTCGCGCGCCACCTGGGCCTCGAAGGCGCCCGGCAGGGTGTCGGGGGCCACGGGGTGCGCGGTGTCGTTGACCTGCCGCACCAGGTGGTCCCGCTCCTGCTGGGACAGCACGTCGACGGCGCCGACGGGCATGCTCGGATCGGCGAGCACCTGGTCGAGGACCCGGACGAGCCGGGCGGCGATCAGCTCGGCCTCCTCGCGGGTGTAGAGGTTGTTCTGGTAGTCGAGCGAGGTCCGCAGGTAGGGGTCGGAGGCGTTGAGGGTGAGCGGGTAGTGCGAGCCCGCGTACGGGCGGATGGCGTCGATCGTGAAGCCCGCCGCGGTGTTGGCGTCGACGATGCCCGCGCGGTCGATCGGGTAGTTCTCGAAGACGACGATGGTGTCGAACAGGGCGGGCAGGCCGACGTCGCGCTGGATGTCGGCGAGCCCGTAGTAGTGGTGGTCGAGCAGCGCGGTCTGGCGTTCCTGGAGCCCGGTGACGACGTCGGCGACGCTCTGCTCGGGGCGGCAGGAGGCCCTGGTCGGCAGGGTGTTGATGAACAGGCCGACCATGGAGTCGGAGCCGGGCAGCTCGGCGGGGCGGCCGTTGACGGCGGCGCCGAACACCACGTCCCGCTGCCCGGTGAGCTTCGACAGGAGGATGCCCCAGGCGCCCTGGAGGAGGGTGTTGAGGGTGACGCCGAGTTCCGCGGCGCGCCGGGCGAGTTCGCGCCCCTTGTCGATGGAGAGCGGCACCTCGACGCGGCCGAGCGCGGACGCCGCCTCCTGGACGGGGGCGCCCGGGGCGACCAGGGTCGGCTGGTCGAACCCGGCGAGTTCCTCGGACCAGCGGGCCGCCGACGCCTCGCGGTCGCGGGTGGCGAGCCAGGCCAGGTAGTCGCCGTAGGAGCGGACCGGGCCGAGGTCGTCGGTCGCGGCGTACAGCCGGATCAGGTCCATGATGACCAGCGGTGACGACCAGCCGTCGAACAGGGTGTGGTGCGCGGTGATGATCAGCTTCGCCTGGCGCGGCCCGCAGGTGAGCAGGGCCAGGCGCATCAGCGGCGGCCGGGTGGGGTCGAGCCGGTCGGCGCGGTCGTCGGCGAGGGCCCGGTCGAGGGCGGCGGTCTGCTCGGCCTCGGTGCGGCCGGTCAGGTCCAGGTGCCGCCAGGGCAGGGTGACGTGCTCGGCGACGACCTGCACGGGGTCGCCGTCGGCTCCGGAGAGGAACGCGGAGCGCAGGTTCGGGTAGCGGCCGAGCAGCGCCTGCCCGGCCGCGCGCATCCGCTCGGGGTCGACGGGTCCGGTCAGGTGCAGCACGAACTGCATGTGGTAGACGTCGAAGGAGCCGTCGGCGAGCGCGGCCTCGAACTGGATGCCGGACTGCCCGGGGGCCTGCGGCCACACCTCGGTGAGGCGTCCGTAGCGCTCCTCCCAGGCCTCGATCTCGTCCTGCCGGACCGTGACCAGCGGGGCGTCGGAGGGGGTGAGGCCGCCGGTGTCGGGGCGGGCGGCGTGCGCGGCCATGCCGTGCAGCACCTGGACCCACACGTCGGCCAGTTCCTGCGCCTGGGCGCGGGTGAGCAGCCCGGTGGGGAACAGGAACGCCGTCTGGAGCCGGGGGCCTTCGGCGGTGTCCGTGGCGAAGGAGTTGACTTCGAGGGCGGACAGGGCGGGCAGGTCCGGGTCGGGCATGGCGATGAGGTCGGCGGACCACGGGGAGGGGCCCCAGCCGTGCGCGCGCAGGTGCTCGGGCACGTCGGTGTCGGAGATCCGGCCGAGGTAGTTGAACCCGATCTGCGGCGCCGGGTAATCCGCGAGCTGGTCGGCGGTCTCCGGGTTCAGATAGCGAAGCAGGCCGTATCCGATGCCCTTGTCGGGGACCTGGCGCAGCTGCTCCTTGACCCGCTTGACGGCCGTTCCGGCCGCGGCGCCGCCCGCGAGGACGTCGGCGACGTCGATGCCGCTGACGTCGACGCGGGCCGGGTACATGCTGGTGAACCAGCCGACGGTGCGGGACAGGTCGGCGCCGGGGACGACGTCCTCCTCGCGCCCGTGGCCCTCCAGGCGGACCAGGGTCGAGCGGTCCGCGCCGCGCCACCGGTTCACGGCGAGGGCGAGCGCGGCGAGCAGTACGTCGGTGCCGGTGCCGCGGAACGCGGCGGGCAGCGTGGTGAGCACCGCCTCGGTGACGTCGGCGGGCAGTTGCGTGCGCACGGTGTCGACGGTGCCCATCACGTCGACGGCCGGGTCGAAGGCCCGCGCGCCGAGCGGCGGGTCGGGCACTTCGAGCAGGTCGCGCCAGTGGGGCAGCTCCGCCTCCCGCTTCGGGGACAGCGCCTCGGTGGCGAGGGCGGCGGCCCAGCGGCGGGCGGAGGTGCCGACCGGCGGCAGCTCGGGCGTGCGGCCGGTGCTGACCCGCTGCCAGGCCTCGGCGAGGTCCGACATCAGGATCCGCCAGGAGACGCCGTCCACCACCAGGTGGTGCAGGACCACGAGCAGCCGTCCCGCGCCCGTCTCGGGGGCGAACCAGACGAAGTCCGCCATGGTCCCGGCCCGCGGGTCGAGCCGCCCGAGGGCGTCGTCGAGTTCCGCCTTCGCCGCCTCGAGGGCGGACGGCTCGTCCCACCGGCCGTCGCAGGGCACCCGGCGGATCAGGTCGGCGGCGCGGACGCCGCCGACGGGGCGCACGTCCAGGGCGGGCTCGTCGCCGGGCACGAGACGGGCGCGCAGCAGGTCGTGCCGGTCGAGCACGGCGTCCAGGGTGGCGGCGAGGCCGTCGGCGTCGATGCCCTGGGGCAGCTCCAGGGTCATCGCCATGGCGAAGCGGTCCGTGCCGCCGCCGTGTTCGAACACCTGCCGGGCCACGGGCTGGAGCGGCATCGTGCCGATGCCGCCGCCCTCGTCCTCGGCGAGGACGGGCGCCCGGTCGCGGCGGGCGGAGGCCACCTCGGCGAGCCGGGCCGCCGTGCGGCACTCGAAGATCTCCCGGGTGGTCAGCTCCAGGCCGCGGGCGCGGGCGCGGGCCACCACCTGGATGGAGCGCAGGCTGTCGCCGCCCACGGTGAAGAAGTCGTCGTCGGCGCCGACCCGCTCGACGCCGAGGACGTCGGCGTACGCAGCGGTGATGATCTCCTCGGCCTCGGTGCGCGGCTCGCGGTAGGTCTCGCCCAGGAACTCCGGCTCGGGCAGCGCGGAGCGGTCCAGCTTGCCGGTGGGGCCGAGCGGCAGCCGGTCGAGGGCCACGAAGGCCGACGGCACCATGTAGTCGGGCAGCCGGGCCGCGACGAAGGTGCGCAGCTCGGCGGCGGACGCCCCGGCGAGCACGTCGACGTCGCCGATGCCTCCGGCGCCGTCGTCGCCGACGGCGCCCTCTCCGGCGTGCACGACGTACGCGACGAGCCGCCGCCCGCCCGAGGGCACCTCGCGGCTGATCACCACGGCCTCGCTGATGCCGGGGTAGGCGGAGACGGCGGCCTCGACCTCGGCGGTCTCGATGCGGAAGCCGCGCACCTTCACCTGGCCGTCGCCGCGGCCCAGGCACTCCAGCTGGCCGCGCGCGTTCCAGCGGGCCAGGTCGCCGGTGCGGTACAGGCGCTCGCCGGGCGGGCCGAAGGGGCTGGCCACATAGCGCTCGGCGGTCAGGCCGGGGCGGTCGTGGTAGCCGCGGCCCAGGCAGGTCCCGGCGACGTACAGCTCGCCGACGGCGCCCTGCGGGACGGGGGCGAGTCCGGGGCCGAGGACGTAGGCGCGCATGTTGCCCAGCGGGGTGCCGATGGGGGCGACCTCGCTCTGGGTCCACTCCTCGCCCGGGGCGAGGGCGAAGGCGCTGACGTAGAAGCTCTCGCTCTGTCCGTACGAGTTGACGACGCGCGCGCCGGGCAGGGCCTCGCGCACCTGGCGCACCAGGCGGGCGGGCAGCACGTCGCCCGCGAAGACGACGGCGCGCACGTCGGGCGCCTTGTCCAGGTGGCCGACCAGCTCGGAGAGCACCGAGGGGACGCCGCTGACGACCTGGCCGTCCCAGGAGCCGCGCTCGGCGAGGGCCAGCGCGTTGTCGACGAGTTCGGCGGTGCCGCCGGTGGACAGCGCGGTGAGGAGTTCGAAGACGGAGACGTCGAAGTTCACGGACGTCCCGGCGAGCATCCGCCAGCCGGGCGGCGTGGCGTCCGGGCCGAGGACGTCCACCAGCTCCCGTACGCCGTTGACGATGCCGCGGTGGCTGATCGCGGCGCCCTTGGGCTTGCCCGTGGAGCCGGAGGTGTACATCACGTACGCCAGGTTGTCCGGGGCGAGGGGCGCGGTCCTGGCGGTGTCGTCCGGGGCGCCGTCGGGGGTGTCCCAGTGGGCGCGGCCGTCGACGTCGACGGCCGTCATGGTGTGCGGCGGCAGCTCGCGCGCGGTCGCGGTGTCGGTGACGACGAAGCGCGGGCGGGCCTCGGACAGGACGCTCTCGGCGCGCCCGGCGAGGTACTGCGGGTCCATCGGCAGGTATCCGGCGCCGGACTTGAGGACGCCGAGCAGCCCGGCGACCAGGTCCTCGGTGCGCGGCAGCGCGAGGACCACCAGGTCCTCGGGTCCGGCGCCGTGCCGCAGCAGCTCCCAGGCGACGGCGTTCGCCCGGTCGTCGAGCTGCCGGTAGGTGAGGGTGCGCTCGCCGTGGACGAGCGCCGGGGCGTCGGGCGTCCTGGCGACCTGGGCTTCGAACAGCTCGGGGACCGTCAGCTCGGGCAGGTCCCTCGCGGTGGCGTTGAACTCGGTGAGCAGCCGGTGCCGTTCGGCCGCGTCGAGGGCGTCGACGCCGCCGATGCGGCCCTCGGCGTCGGCGACGAGTCGGGTCAGGACGCGGACGAAGCGCTGGGCGAGGCCTTCGGCGGTGGACCGGTCGAACAGGTCGGTGCGGTATTCGAGGCGGCACTGCGCCGCGCCGGTGCCGTCCGGGATCAGGTCGAAGAACAGGTCGAACTTGGCCGTGCGGGTCTCCAGGCGCTCGGAGACGGCCTCGGCGCCGGGGAAGTCCACGACCGGCACGGACGGCTGCCAGGCCAGCATCACCTGGAACAGCGGGTTGTACGCGGTGGACCGGTCGGGGTTGAGCAGCTCCACCAGCCGCTCGAAGGGCAGCTCCTGGTGGTCGTAGGCGGCCAGGGCGCGCTCCCGCACCCGCTGGAGCAGTTCGCGGAAGGTGGGGTTTCCGGAGAGGTCGACGCGCAGCACCCAGGTGTTGACGAAGAACCCGACGAGTTCGCGCAGGTCCTCGTCGGTGCGGCCCGCGATGGGCGCGCCGATGGGGATGTCGTCGCCGCAGCCGAGGTGCTGGAGGAGTACCGCGAGCGCGGAGTGCATGACCATCGACACAGTGGTGTCGGCCTGCGCGGCGAGCTTCTCCACGGCCCGGAGGAGTTCGGCGTCGAGGGCGAAGGGCACCATGTCGCCGTGGTGGCTCATGGCCTTGGGGCGCGGCCGGTCGGTGGGCAGCGCGAGGGGCTGCGACAGGTCGGCGAGGGTTTCGCGCCAGTACGCGAGCTGCTTGGCGGCGAGGCTGTCCGGGTCGGTGTCGTCGCCGAGGACGTCCCGCTGCCAGAGCGTGTAGTCCGCGTACTGCACGGGCAGCGGCTCCCACGCCGGGGCGCGGTTCTCGCGGCGGGCCTCGTAGGCGGTGACGAGGTCGCGGCACAGCGGCCGGAAGGACTCGCCGTCCACGGCGATGTGGTGCATCACCAGGACGAGGGTGTGCTCGCGCGGTCCGCGCCGCACCAGGGTGGCGCGGATCGGCAGGTCGGCGGCCAGGTCGAAGGTCTCGGTGGCCGCCTCGTCGACGGCCGCGGCCCGCTCGTCCTCCGTCGCGGCCTCGACGGTGCGCAGGCCGAACGGGTACTGCCCCGAGGGCAGCACCCGCTGGTGCGGGACGCCGTCGTCGTCCTCGGCGATGACCGTGCGCAGGGCCTCGTGCCGGTCGATGACGTCGCGGAGCGCCGCCTGAAGCGCGCCCGCGTCCAGGTCACCGGTCAGGCGCAGACCGAGGGGCCCGTTGTAGGTGGGCGAGGGACCTTCGAACCGGTCCACGAACCACAGTCGGCGCTGCGCGAACGACAACGGGATCATTGCTTCTCCAAATCGGCGAAACCACGAGGGAGTTCGGCGGGGCCGCGAAAGAAAGGGGGCGCGCGCCACGGGCCCCGTGTGGGGGCGGGCCGCCGCTCAGCTCTGGTCGAGCAGCGTCAAGAGTTCGGTGTTGTAGAAGTCGTCGAAGGAACAGGCGCCGGACAGCGTCGCGAAGTAGCGGTCGATCAGGTCCTGGTGGCCGACGAGCTTGCGGAGGAAGTCGGCCCGCCCCTCGGGCTTCAGCTCGGCGACGTTGAGGGCGCTCTGGTAGAAGTTCGCGAAGTCCTCGTCGAGGTCCTCCTCGTAGGCTTCGAGGGCTTCCTGGAGTGCCGCCTCGTCGTGCAGGTCCTCGCCGATGTGCCCGGTGAGCGACTCGGCCTGGAGGAAGGCGTCGGTGATGCCGCGGGCGGTGATGGAGTCCTTGTGGTGCACGGCGTCACCGATCAGCGCCCAGCCGGGCCCGAAAGCCTTGCGGAAGTAGTTCTCCTGGTGGCCGGTGCCGTAGAGCTGCTCCACGCGCTCGCCCGCGGCCATCCGCTCGCGCAGTTCGGGCGCGGTGCTGCGGACGGCCTCCAGATAGGCGGGCTCCACCGCGGTGCGCACCTGGTTGAACTCGTCCTGCGGGAAGTACGTCATGATCAGCGTGAGGTCGTCGTTGGTGGGGATGACGCCGACCCAGCGCCCCTGGCGCTCGTACAGCTCGAAGTGCGCGGGCACTCCCGCCCAGTAGCTGTAGTAGGTGCAGGTCATCCGCGGGTGTTCGACGACGAAGGGGGCGCCGGTCTTGCGGGCCACCAGGGAGCGCATGCCGTCGGCGCCGACGACCAGGCGCGCCCGGTCGGTGGCCTCGGCGCCGCCGGGCGTGGTGTACCGCACGCCGACGACCCGGCCGTCCTCGATCACCAGGTCGTTGACGGCGCAGGAGTCCCGGAACTCCACTCCGGCCGCGACGGCGCCGTCCGCGAGGATCGGGTCGAGCACATAGCGCCGGGGCGCGTACGTGGTGCGCTGGCCGTCGACCGGCAGCGAGAAGCCGTCGAGGCGCACGCCGGGGGCCTCGTAGCTCTGGTGGTTGATGGGCGTGCAGCCCGCCGCGCGGAGCCGGTCGAGCAGCCCCCAGCGGTTGAGCAGGGCCACGCCCGGCTGGTGGATGTAGTGCGAGGACAGCGTGTCCTGCGGGAACCGCGCTTTCTCAAGGAGCAGCACGCGATAACCCTGTTGTGCGAAGAGCATGGCCGTCGGCGAACCCGCACAACGGGCACCTATGACAATCACGTCGTACATGGCGCCTCTCTTACCGAGTGGTTTTCTGAGTACCAACGGCCGCAGCCGGAATCGTCAGGGAAATGACGGGTCTTGGGTCCTGAAACGCGCGTCCGCAAGGGCGGATGGACCTATCCGCCGGATATCCACGGGCACGTACGCCTGTGATGCTAGCCGCCGGAAGTCGCGGACTGAACAGAGCAACAGGGGTGCCGTGTGGGCGTCTCGCCGGCGAGACGCCCACACGGCACCGACCTGCGCGGACGCTAGGGAGTGACCGCGCCCTGGGTTTCGATGTAGGCGGAAATGGACGCCACCGTGGGGTTGAGGAACATCTGGTCCATCGGTACTTCGACGCCCAGTTCCTCTAGGTACGCGCCCTGAATCCTGGCCATGATCACGGATTGGCCGCCCAGGGCGAAGAAATCGTCGTCGGCCGCTATGTCGTCGCGCTGGAGTTCCCGGCACCAGATCGCGCGCACTCGTTCGGCAGTCATCACAGTCCTCTCGAATTCCGCGGGTTCTCGTCCGCGATTACGCCGTGGTGCCGCTGCCCGCGTATTCGCTGCCGTGGGCCTTGAGCAGGGCGGCGCGGTCCACTTTTCCGTGCGGGCTCAGGGGAATTCCGGGGACGCTGACGAACCGGGCGGGGACCATGTTCCGCGGCAGTGTCTCCGCCAGGGCGGCCCGCACCTCGTCGGCGGCGAGTTCGCCCGCGGCCGGGACGACGAACGCGATCAGCTCGGCCTCGCCGGACGCGGGGTGCGCGATCGCCACGGCGGCCTCGCGGACCGCGGCGAGCCTGCCGAGCGCCCGCTCGATGTCGGTGGGGTCGATGCGCATGCCCCGCACCTTCACCTGGGCGTCCATCCGGCCGACGACGACGAGGTCGCCGTCCTCGTTGACGAAGCCGCGGTCGCCGGTGCGGTAGAGCCTGCGCGGGGTGCCGTCGGCGTCGACGGTGGCGAACTTCTCGTTCTCGGGGCCGCTGCCGCCGACGTAGCCCGCGCCGACGCTGGCCCCGGAGATGCAGACCTCGCCGTACTCCCCCGGCGCGACGGGCCGCAGGTGCTCGTCGAGCAGGTGGATGTCGTTGTTGTAGACGGGCCTGCCGACCGGTGCGATGTCCTGTTCGCCGGGCCGGTGCAGGGCGAGGTCGAAGGAGGTCGCGACGTCGGTGCACTCGGCGACGCCGTACTGGTGCAGCAGGGTGCAGGTGTTGCCCTCGCGCCCGGCCCAGTCGGCGATGCGCTCGACCTTCAGCGGCTCGCCGCCGAAGAGCACGTAGTCGAGGCGGCTGAGCGCGTCGCCGCCGCGGGCGGTCTCCCAGTCGACCAGCAGGTACAGCGTGCTGGAGGCGCAGTGCACCGTACGGATGTCGTGCTCGCGCAGCACGCGGTACGCCATCATGGCGTCGAAGTTCCGGCTCGCCAGCAGGTACTGGGTGGCGCCGCAGAACAGCGGTGTCATCAGGCTGCGCTGGGAGAGGTCGAACCCGAAGGCGCTGACGACCAGGTTGTGCGACCCGCTGTGCAGGCCGTACTCCAGGGTCAGCCAGTTCATGAGGTTGTACCAGCCCTCGTGCCGCACCGCCGTCAGCTTCGGGGTGCCGGTCGAGCCGGAGGTGAACACCGCGTAGCACACGTCGTCCCCGGTGACGTCGGCGTCGGGCCCGGTCACGGGGAGGCCCGCGAGTTCGCCCGCCAGCTCGCCGAGGTCGATGACGTCGGCGGTCGCCGACGCGACCTGGTCCGCCGTCGCGGGGGAGGCCACGATCAGGGCCAGGTCGGGCACCTGCCCGAGCAGCAGGCGCAGCCGGGCCGCCGGGTAGGCCGGGTCGAACGGCACGTAGGCGGCGCCCGCCTTCAGCGTGCCGAGGATCGCGACGACCATGTCGACCGAGTAGTCGAGGCACACCCCGACCTTCGCGCCGCGGCCGTGCCCCCGGGCGGTGAGGAAGTGCGCGAACTGGTTGGCCCGCGCGTTCAGCTCCGCGTACGTCACCCGCTGCCCGGCGTGCACGACGGCCGGGGCGTCCGGCGTCGCCGCCGCGTGCTCCTCGAACCGCCGGTGCACGACGGGCACCGGGGGAGGGCGACCCGCTTTCCCTGAAGGATCATCAACTGACTCCGAAACCGACTCCGATGGGACACACGTGACTGGTGGGCCGAGCGAGCACGCCGAGCCGCGACGACGCGGGCCCCCGGGTCGCTGGCTGCCTTGCGCGGTGCGCCGCCTACGCGGTGCGCCGCTCGGCGGCGTCGAGCACCTGGGTCACCCACTTGTCCACGGAGAGCCCGTGCGCGGCCGCCACCTTCGAGTAGTAGTCGAGCTGCCCGGGAGACAGCTCGATGGTGAGCCTCGCGACCTTGCGGCGCTTGTCCGCTCCGGCGGACTCGGACAGCTGGGTCACTTCCTGCTTCTCGTCGCCGTTCGACTGCGACGGCGACAGCTCGCGGGTCTGCTCCGCCAGGCTCGCGCGCACCGCCTTGCGCAGTTCGTTGCGCGACCACTTCTGCTGCTCTGCCTTGCGCAGCCAGTAGTCCTGCTCCGGCGGCGAGAGCCGGGTCACCTCGGCGTGGTGGGCGAAGCTGAGGCTGTCACGCCTGCGGTGGTGCTCGAACCGCCGGGCCACCCAGGCGTAGTTGCGCAGGGTCTGGTAGTCGAGCCCGGTGCGCTCGATCGCCTCCCGGTAGCGCCGCCACCCGTAGGTGGCCTCGCCGAAGATCAGCCAGTCGGCGAGCCACCACGCCGAGGAATTGGTGAGCTCGCGCAGGCTGGAGCCGATCCGCTCCCAGGAGCGCTCCGACAGGTCCCGCGGCAGGATCATCCCCGACTTCTGGACCGTTGCCTTCTTGTCCACGAAGGACAGCACCACATCGCGCTGCGCGGGTTCCCCGCGTGTGCCCGTCGGCCCCGCCTTGTATCCGTTCGCGATTCGCACAGGACGCGCGCCCACAGCCTTCATCTCCCCACCACAGTGTTCTCCTGGGCGACGATCGCTCGACCGAGCCCCCGGACGGTGATCACCGTCGTTCTCCTTCGGTCAGCCTGCTCGGTCGGCCTCCCCCTGGGAGAGGCCGACGGTGTCACTGCGCCGCCATGGCCTCACGCAGGCTCTTGGGGCGCAGGTCGGTCCAGTTCTTCTCGACGTACTCCAGGCACTCGGCCCGGGCCGCCTCGCCGAAGACGACGCGCCAGCCCTCGGGCACCTCGGCGAACGTCGGCCACAGGGAGTGCTGCTCCTCGTCGTTGACCACGACGTAGAAGCGGCCGTCCTCGTCGTCGAAGGGGTTCGTGCTCAACTGCCACCGTCCTTGTCCGTCACGGAGTGACTGGGGATGGGTTCGCGTGCGGGAACGTCCGGTCCCGGCGCCGGGACAGCTCACGTCCCTGGCGATCCCGGGGCAAAGGGGACCGGTCCCGGCGCCGGGACAGTCGGCGTCCGTCGTTCCCCCGATCACTGAAACGCCACGCTAGGACCGCCCTGACGGCATCAACAAGGGCGGCGGGAGCGCCCCGCCCGGCCCCCGGACCGAAACCTGTACCCCCGCCGGTTTCATGTGTCACCATCCCCGGTCGCCGCCGCCTCCGCGCGCCCGGCACACCCCAGTACTCTGTGATACTGTGTACTAGTACTCAGTACTACGCAGTACTGGGCAGACGGCACCGGATGGAGCGAAGAGGGCCCGCGATGAACGACCTGGCAAAGACATGGACGATCTGACGGAGATGCTGAAGGGCACCCTTGAGGGCTGCGTCCTCCAGATCATCAGCGGCGAGGAGACCTACGGGTACGCCATCACGCGCCGGTTGAACGAACTCGGCTTCACCGACGTCGTCGAGGGGACGGTCTACACCATCCTGGTGCGGCTGGAGCGGAACGGACTCGTCCAGGTCACCAAGCGGCCCTCCGGGCAGGGCCCGCCGCGCAAGTTCTTCACCCTCAACGACGCCGGGCGCGAGCACCTGGCGACGTTCTGGGCGAAGTGGGAGTACCTCTCCTCACGCATCGACAAGCTCAAGGAGAGCGGGCGATGAGCTTCTGGCAAACCCTCACGGGCAGCGACCTCACCAGGGAGTGGCAGGCGTTCGAGGCCAGGGCCGCGGCCCTGCCGGACGACCACCGGGCGGCCTGGGAGGAGATCAAGGCGCGCACCGCCCCGCACGCGGACTTCACGGGCCGCAATCTGACGCCGATCCTCGACGGCGCCCTGGGGCTGCTTGAGGAGACCGCGGCGGACGGCCAGGGCGTCCACGAGGTGCTCGGCGACGACATCGCGGGGTTCTGCGCGGCCCTCCTTGGCGGGGAGCGCGCCCGCACCCACCGCGACCGGTGGCGCGAGCAGCTCAACGACAACGTCGCGAGGAAACTGGCCCGGCTGGGAGGCTGACATGAGCGTCCACGACATGATCCAGGGCAAGAGGCAGTGGCGGGCCCACAGGGCACGGGTCCAGGCGCTGCCGCCGGACTACCGGATCGTCTACCAGGAGATGCAGCGGTACCTCTTCAAGGTCGGCCCGGTCGACCTGCTCGACGGGCCCCTGCTCCCGGGCATCGTCGACTTCTTCGAGGAGGGCGCGGCCTCCGGCAGGGGCGTCCTGGACGTCACCGGTCACGACGTCGCCGCGTTCTGCGACGACCTCATCAAGGACTCCCCCACCCACGCGGACGTCTACCAGCAGTCCCTCGACAACAAGCCCGGCACGGCCGGGAAGTAGCACCCGTCACCCACCGGCACGGGACCGCCCGAACAGCCGGGCGGGCGAGCGGCCGGGAGACCGGGCGGGCGGCCGGGAAGCCGGGCAGCACATTCGCGCTAGCGCATCCCTCCCTCCGCGCTCGGCGGGGGCGGCACCGCGGGCGGGAGGGAATCGGCGCGGCGCGGGCGGACGGGCGCAGGTAGCATGCGAGCGGGCAGAGTCGTCGACGAACGGGGTAAGCGGCATTGATCCGCGGTGAATTGACCACGCGGAAGGCGCGGACGGCGCGGCGGCTCGGCGGCGAGGTCAGCAGGTTCGGCACGGTGGGCGCGGTGGGCTGGGTGGTGGACACCACCGTGTTCAACCTGTGCCTCCATGCCTTCCAGTTGCAAACCGTGCGGTCCGGTCTCCTCGCCAGTTCGGTCGCCGTCGCCACCACGTACGCCGGAAACCGCTGCTGGACCTACCGCCACCGCGACAAGAGCGGCCACACCCGCGAGGCCACGCTCTTCGTCCTGTTCAGTGTCCTCGGCATGCTGATCCAGAACGGCGTGCTCGCCCTGTCCCACTACGGCTTCGGCTACACCTCCGCGCTGGGGGACAACGTGGCGAAGAACGTCGTCGGCCTCGGCCTCGCCAGCGCCTTCCGCTTCTGGTCGTACCGCACCTGGGTGTTCCGCGACCGCCCGAGGGTGCGGCCCGCCGCCGACGACGCGCCCCCGCCCCGCACCCCCGTGGACGAGGCCTACCGAGGCTAGCCGTACGGAAGTTGCCCCCTCCCCCGCCGGGGCCCGCCCGGAAACCGAGCGGCCGTCAGGGGCGCGTCACCGTCTGGAAGGTGCGCCGGGCGAACACCAGCGGGGCGGCGTCGGGACGGTGGACGCGGGCGGTGGCCACGGCGCCGATGGCGAGGGTGTGGTCGGCCACGGCGACCCGGCGGTCCAGGTGGCAGTCGAGGACGGCGACGCTCTGGGTGAGCACCGGGTTGCCCGTCAGCTCGGAGGGCCGCCACGGCACGTGGAGGAAGGGGTCCTCGTCGGGCCCGGAGCGGGCGAACAGGACGGCGAGGTCCTCCTGGTCGGCGGCGAGGACGTTGACGGTGAAGCTCGTCGCGGCGTCGAGGATCGCGTGCGTGACCGTGTCGTGGTGCACCGCGGCGAGCACCGTGGGCGGCCGCAGCGAGACCGACATGACCGCGTTGGCCGTCATGCCGTGCGGACCGGCCGGGCCCGTGGTCGTCAGGACGGTCACGCCGGTCGGGAAGTGCCGCATGGCGGCGCGGAACTCCTCCACCGCCGCGCCCCGCGGCGGCACGGCGGCGCCCGTCGCGGGCGGGTTCACCACGCGGGTGCCTCCGGCTCGGGGCCCGCGAGGGCCGGGAAGCGCGGGGCGACGTCCTCGGCGAGCTGGGCGACGACCTCGGCGGCGGGCCTGCGGCCGTGCTGCACGCCGAGCGCGACGTGGTTGACGCCGCGCTCCTGCCACCGGTGCAGCTGCTCGACCAGCGCCCGGGTGCCGATCCGCAGCACGAAGCCGCCACGCAGCGGGGTCGGCGGCGTGCGCGGGTCCTCCGTGAGGTCGATCCACTCGTTGGTGGCCACCGGTTTGAACCGGCCGCCCGGGATCAGCTCCCGCCAGGCGGCGGCCTTGCGGCCGAGCGCGTCGGTGGCCGCGATCGAGTCCGGCCCCCCGGGGTAGACGAGCCAGCCGTCGGCGTGCTCGGCGATCCACTCCGGCTTCTGCTGCGACGATCCGGTGACCAGGAGCGGGATCCGCCCGGCGACCGGCTTCGGCAGCAGGTCGAGGCCGCCGCCGAAACTGCCGAGCGCGGAGGAGATGCTCGGCGCCGCCGTCTCCGTCAGCTCGCGGAACCAGGCGAAGGCCTCCCGGTACCGCTCGCCCCGGGCGGCGTGGTCGATTCCGTACGCGGGGAACTCCGAGCCCCGGTCGCCGGACGCCGCTCCGAGGACCAGGCGTCCGCCGCTGAGCTGGTCGATCGACGCGGCCTGCTTGGCCAGGTCGATGGGGTGGCGCAGCGTGAAGACGGCGCTGCCCGCCGCCAGGGAGAGCCGCCGGGTGTGCGCGGCCAGCCAGGCGAGGTAGGTCCAGGGGTCGTAGACCTGGCCGACGTCGCCGAACCCCGGGTCGTACAGCGGCACGTCGCGCACCCACAGCGCCGCGAACGGCGACCCGTCGGCCCGCTCGATCGCCTCCGCCTGCCCGGCCATGGCCCGCATGTCCCCCGCGTACGGCCACAGCGGCAGGAAGAGACCGAGCGTCAGCCGCTCGGGAGCGAACATGCGCCCGAACCCCGGGTGGGCGGTGCGCACGGATACGTCGTTCATCACGCCTCCACTGGATCGATCGATCTAGTGGAGCGTAACAGACTAGATCGATCGATCTATCCAGCCGGATGGTTGGGTACGCTGACGTCATGAACGCCGCAGCCGCCGCAGCTTCCGCCGCCCCCGAGGAGCACGCGGGGCGGACGACAGCCGAGCGGACGACAGCGGGGCGGGCGGCGCCGGGCGACACCCGCACCCGGCTCGTCGCGGCCACGGCGACCCTGCTCCAGCGCCAGGGGTACGAGGGCACGAGCGTCAAGCAGATCCTCAAGGAGGCCGCGGCCACCTACGGCTCGCTGTACCACCACTTCCCCCAGGGCAAGGAGGAGTTGGCCGCCGAGGCGCTGCGCTTCGGCGCCGCGGAGTTCACCGCGCTGCTGCGCGAGGGCCTGTCCAGCACGGACGACACCGCCGACGCGGTCGCGAGGTGCGCCCACCTGATGGCCGACTCGCTGCGGGACTCCGACTGGACCGACGGGTGCCCCGTCGCCGCGACGGCCCTGGAGATCATCGGGCGCTCCCCGCTGATCCAGCGGACGTCGGACGACGCGCTGCGCCAGTGGCGCGAACTGATCGCCGCCAAGCTGAGCGACGGCGGCGTCCCCCGGAGCAGTCCGCGGCGCTCGCCTGCACCATCCTGTCGACGCTCGAAGGCGCCGAACTGATCAGCCGCGTCTCCAGCGACGACACCCCCCTGCGCCTGGCGGCACACCACCTCGCGACCCTGGTCCGCGCCGTGCGGTAGCGCCGCGCGACGCCGCGGGAAATTCGTGCCGCCAACCGGTCACATCTGTCTCCCGGTGGCCGTCATAGCGGTGAACGCCCCGCGCGGGGCGCCCCACAGGGCGCACCGCGCGGGGCGCGCTACCCAGATGACGTGGATGAAGGAGACAGTCATGGAAGCACGCGCGATCACGGCCGAGGTTCCGCTGGTGCCGCGGATGTCCGACGACCCCGCGGAGCTGGTGCCGGAGCTGGCGGACGTCTCGGCGGCGCTGTTCAGGGTCACCGGCAACGGTTCGGTGCCGCGGTCCACGATCAGCCTGGTGCAGCTGCGGGCGGGGCAGATCGTCGGCAGCACCTATCTGACCGTGCTGCACACGGGGTTCCTGCGCAAGGCCGGGGAGTCGGAGGAGCGGATCACCTCGGTGGCGTCGTGGCGGGACTCGCCGTACTTCACCGCTGCCGAGCGGGCCGCGCTCGCGCTCGTGGAGGCGGTGCTCCAGCCGTCGGCGGAGGGCGAGCGGGTGCCGGACGAGCTGTACGCGCTCGCCGCGGAGCAGTACGAGCCCAAGGCGCTCGCCACGCTGATGTTCGCGATCGGCCAGGTGAACTTCTTCATCCCGGTGGCGCTCATCGCCAAGCCGGTGCCGGGCCGCTCCTTCACCGACCCCTGGAAGTGACGGCGCCCGGTCAACCGACCGGGGCCTGTCCGGCGCCATCCGCCGGACAGGCCCCGGCCCCTTGGGCTGGCGGGCTCAGCGCTTGAGCGTGAAGGTGAAGTCGCCGGTGAGCCTGCCGTTCAGGCGGACCGCGGAGACGAGCCCGCCCTCCGCGATCAGCCGCTCGACCTCGGCCCGTGACAGGCCGCAGCCCTCGGCGATCAGCCGCACCGGCCGGACGGGGATCCGCGCCGCGAAGCGGACCGACACGTCGACGACCTCGGCGTCCAGGTGGTCCGAGCCGCCGGTGTCGAGGCGCCAGGCGCCCTCCCAGTCGAGGGCGACGCGATTGCGCCGCAGCAGGACCGGATTCTGAAGCAACTCGGCTGCCAGGGAAGGGTCGTTGGCGTGCATGCGGTCCAGGAGTTCGGGCCGTACGGAGCGTACGGTGACCCGCTCCAGGACCGTGAGCTTCGCGGTCTGGCCGCACCCCGCGCACAGGACGAGGAGCCAGGCGTCGAGGGCCTTGTGGTGGGCGTTGACGCGGAACTTTCCGTTGGCCCGGAAGCGCCCGGAGGCGCAGTCGTGGCAACGGCGGAGGACGGTGGGAAGGCAGGTGGGCATGACGACCCAGGTGTGGAGCACAGGTGTACACCGGTTTCAGTGAGAAGTCCGCAGCAAAAAGCAGCGCGGCGCGCGGGCGGTGGTGGTTCCGCGGTGCGCGGCGCGCGACGAATCAGCGCTCGGGGGGTCTCACAGGGTGTACAACGGCACGTCCTTGCCTAGACGACTCGGTCCGGGAGCACAGTAGGGGGACGCGGTGGCGCCGCTCCATCGAATTTCCGGGCGGCGCGCAGCGCGGAGGCCGAGTGCGTCAGGCACCCCCGCCGGGGCGTGTATGATCATCACGTAACTCCGGCGCGGGGCACCAACTCCGGTGCCGCGTACGGGAGTCACGCGTCTGTGGTCCAAGGAAAGACGCCCATCATCCGATGGGAAATGCAGGTGCAAGGCCTGCCGGGCGCTCCAAGCAGCCAAGGCCCCTCTCGTCCGCGAGAGGGGCCTTCGCCGTTCCCGAGACCTCCCCCGGCGCCGCCGTCAGCCGCTAGCTTCTGCGGCATGACCGGTGCCGAGACATCCGACGCCGCCCGGACGGGCCGGGCCGCGCCCCCTTCACGCGGTCGTCTCTCCGTCGCGGAGACCGGGCTGCTCGCGCTGGCCGTGCTCGGCGTCACGGCCACCGCGCCGCTCGCCGCGTCCGCGCAGGCCCCGGCGCTGGCCATCGCGTTCTGGCGCAACGCCGCCGGGAGCGCCGTCCTCCTCGGCGGGCTCGCCCTCCGCAGGGGCGAACGCCGCAGAGGCGAACGCCGCAGGGGCGAACGCCGCAGGGGCGGGCGGGCGGCGCGGCTCTCGCTGCTGTCCGGGGTGTTCCTCGCCGCGCACTTCGCGACCTGGATCCCCAGCCTGACCATGACGTCGGTGGCCGCGTCGACGGCGCTGGTGTGCGCCACGCCGCTGTGGTCGGGCCTGCTGGCGCGCGTGCGCGGGGCGCGGCTCGGCCGCCGGGTGTGGGCCGGGATGGCGCTCGCCCTGAGCGGCGTACTCCTCATCGGCGGGGCCGACTTCACGACCTCGCCGAGGGCCCTGACCGGTGACGCGCTCGCCCTGACCGGGGCGCTGTGCATGGCCGCGTACCTCGCCGTCGGCGAGTCCGTGCGCAGCGCGGTGGACACGGCGACGTACGCCGCCACGACGTACGCCGCCGCAGCGGTGGCGCTGCTCGTGACCTGCCTGGTGTCGGGCAGCGCCCTGTTCGGCTACTCCGGGCGCACCTGGCTGCTGCTGGCCGCGCTCACGGTGTGCGGGCAGCTCATCGGGCACACGCTGTTCAACCGGGCCCTGACCCGGCTCAGCGGGCACAGCGTGGCCACCCTCACCCTCCTGGAAGTCCCCGGCGCCGCGCTCCTGGCCGCCGTCTGGCTCGGCCAGACCCCGCCGCCCGCCGTCGCCGCGGGCATCGCGGTCGTGCTGCTCGGGGTGTACGTGACGCTGTCCGTCCCCGCGGCGCGCGGGCGCCGCGGCGGCGCCGAGGGGGGCCTCAACAGGGGTGCGGCGCGGCGGTGAAGTGCCGCGCGAGCGGGCACCCGCCGGGCTCGGCGGCGGGGGCGAGGCGCTGCCGGGACCGCGCGGCCAGGAGCACGCCGTACCGCTCCGCCCGGCGCTCCACGCGGTCGCAGCCGAAGACGTCGTCCGCGTACAGGTGGAACACCTCGTGCCCGAAGATCGTGATCTGCTGGAACAGCGGCGCCGTGGCCTCGACGACGATCAGGTCCCGGTCGGGCCCCCGCACGGACACACCGGTGACGGACGTCCCGGCGGGGAACGCCACCAGCGCGTAGTCGACGGCACGGCCGCGGTCCCGGCTGAGCAGGGCGCACCAGAGCGGGAAGATGTCGTGGGGGGTGGGCAGCGCGGACGGGGCGGGCGCCGGGTGCTCGTCCAGGGCGTCACGCACGTCGAGGGTGCCCCGTACGTCACGCACGTCCAGCGCATCACGTACGTCCAGCGCATCACGTACGTCCAGACGTACCTCCAGCGCATCACGCCGCGCGTCAAGTGCCCCGAGCGCACTGACCAGTTGGTGGCGCAGGCGGCGCGCGGCGAGCCGTGTGCGCCATCGCCGCCTCGCCGCCCGGACGGCCCTGGCGACCTGCGTGGCCGTCACGGCCGTCATGTCTCTTACCGGGCTTGCCGTTGCTACCGGTCCCACTGAGCCCCCCTGGCCGTTGACGTGCCCCCGACGGGTCAAATTTACCCCAGGCCAATTTCGCCCGCCGTTCCCCGGTCCCCTGGCTACCATGCACCTGCCGTGTCAGCCAGCCGTACGGGAGTTCCCCGATGTCCCCACGCCATGTCGATGGCCCGCTGCTGCGCACCGCCCGCCTGGCTGCCGGACTCACCCAGGCCGAGCTGGCCCGGGTGCTGGGCGTCACGCGTCAGACGGTCGGCTTCTGGGAGAAGGGCAGGGGGCCCGACCCCGAGCGCCTCCCGGCCGTCGCGGCGGCGCTCGGCCGGGACGTCGACCGGCTCTTCCCCCGGTACGGGGCGCCCGACCTCGCCGACCTGCGGTGCGACGCGGGCTTCGCCCAGTACGCGATCGAGCGGCTCATCGGCGCCAAGGACGCCGTACTGAAGGCGGAACGCGGTGTCCGGAGGCTGGCTCCCGCCCAGGTGACGGCCCTGGCGACGGCGTACGGAGTGACGGAGGCGCGCCTGCGGGCAGCGGAGGACCGGAGCTTCGGGGAGACCGGAGGCGCCGGGGGCACCAGGGGCGCCGAGGGTGCCGCGGAGGCGGGAGCGAGCGGCGCGGCGGGCTCGCCGCCGGTTCCGACGACGATCTCCGAGAAGGTCAACTACCTTCTGGAGCACGCCTATCCGGACGCCCGCAGCCGTCCGTCCGACGCGGACATCGCTCATGGCATCAACCTCTCCGCGGGCGCGCACGTGATCTCCGTACAGGGTGTGGCGGAGCTGCGCCTGAGCGCGGAGACGGAGACGTCACCGGCGATCCGGCAGGGGCTGGCCCAGGTGTTCGGGGTCGACGAGTTCTTCTTCCGGGACAACGAGGGGATGGCCGACGCCATCGTGGCCGGGCTGCGGACGCTCCAGCGGGTCCGCACGGGCCGCATCGGCCGTATCGCCGCCCGCGGCCTGGGACCTGAGGGCCTGTCACCGGAGCTGATGCACGCGGTGAACGCCCTCGTGGACAGCCTGACCAGCGAGGACGAGGAAGCCGACGAGCCACGGGCGGGCACCTAGGGCGTCCCGTCCGGCAGTGCCCGCAGCGCCTGGGAGACGGCGACGAGCCGCCGTACGACGGCCTCGCTGTCGTCGTCCTGGGGCGGCGCGGGCGGGATTCCGCGCCGGGGTCCGGCGTGCCCGCCGCGCACGGACTCGGCCGCGCGCCTGAGCCGCACCGCCAGCTCCTCGGGGGCGACGGACGCCCAGGAGGGCGGGGCGGGCGCTGCGGGTTCCCCGGAGCCGAGGTGGGGGCCGATGCGCAGCAGCCCGTCCTGGCACTCCACGACGCGGCGGGCGTAGCGCCGGTGGGCGCCGCGGGCCCGGCGGCCCCGGCCCGGCTCGCGCAGCACGGTGTCCGGGAACGTCGTGGACAACAGGCGCCACAGGGGCTCGAGTTGGTCGTGCACGCGCCGGTGGTGGCGCCGGACCCGCCAGGCCGCGAGGCGGCTCCGGGCGCCGGGCCAGGTGACGCCCGCGACGAACGCGGGGATCGCCGTCACGAGCAGCGCTCCGGAGCCAGCGGTCAGCCAGTGCGGCACGGTGCCGCCCAGCGCGCGGACGACGACGAGGACGCAGCGGACCGCCGTGGCGGCGACGAAGGCCAGCAGGCCGAGGGTGGCGACCCACAGCCCGGCCGCGTCGGAGCCGCTGGCCCTGCGGGCGTAGCCGTGGGTCCTGCGGCAGCAGACCGCGAACACATAGCCGAGGTAGAGGCCGAGGCCCAGGTAGAACGCGAGCACCTGGGGGATCGTCATGTCGGCGTCCCTGAAGGTGCTGTGCGCGACCGCGTGGTGGGGTGCCGTGGCCGACGCCGTGACCACGCCGCCCGCGGCGGCCAGCAGGACCAGGCCCTCACGGCGGATGCGGCGCCGGGCCGCCCGGCGGGCCGCCGCGCCGTCGGCGGTGCTGAGGTAGCAGGCCATGAGGCTGTACGCCATGACCATGATCAGCACATCCGAGAAGACCTTGGCGGTGCCGGTGCCGCCCAGGCCGTCGACGGCGTCCTGGACGGCGGGCACGGCCAGCGGGTAGGCGCCCGTGGCGCACAGCAGACATACCGTCAGCCAGCGCAGCGGCCGGTGCTCGGGCGCGCGCGCGAGCTGGTGGAGCTTCCATCCGGCCGCGGCGGCGAGGGCCACGAAGAGCAGCGCGTAGGACATCCCCGTACCCCCTACAGCCACCCTTGCCGGTCGCCGAACGCGAGCTGCACGGCGCGCAGTTCGGGGTCGGCGGGGGCGGCCGTGGCCACCGAGTCCAGGACGTACCGCCAGGCCGAGACGATGTCCGCCGCGCGCTCCGCCTCGCACTCGGAGGGGTCGTCGTACGAGCAGCGGGCGAGGCCCGTCACCCGGCGCACCGCCTGCGGGCCGAGGCCGGGCACGGCCAGGTCCCACTGGGCGGCGGGGTCGGGCCTGTGGTCGCCGCAGATGTGCCCCATCACCTCGTGCAGGGTGATGTGCTCCTGGTGCATCGGGCTGGTGTGCTGCTGGTAGACGACCAGGTCGAGGCCGGGGGTCTCCACCCACAGGCCCTGCGGGCCGGGGGTCGGCAGCGGCAGGGGCCGCAGGACGATGCGGCGCCCGCGTCGGCGCGCGAGCGCCCGGCACAGGTCCTCGATCCGCAGCGGCGGCTGCACCCCCAGTTCCTGGAGCTGCTGGCGCAGTCGGCGGTGCAGCTCCCGCTCCGCCGCCCGCCCGCGCCGGGCGGCCCGAAGCCGCCCGGCGGCCCGCCGCAGCGCCCCGCTCCCCTCGCGGGGTCCCCCCGTCATCGGCATCCGCAGGTCGCCGCCTTCTCCCTGGTCCTGTTGTTCCCTTGGCTCACGTACGAGGTGACGTACGGCGTACCGGACGGCGTGACACGCGGCGCGCCCCGCCGTGCGTGGGGCCGTACGAGGTGACGTGCGCGGCGTGCCGTACGAGGTGACGGCGGCGACGGGCACACCGCGACGCATGGTCGCATGCCGGGCGGGGGGACGGGTCCGCGGGGGGCCGGGCGAAGGGAACGGGGGCCGCGGGGTCAGGGGGGGGCAGGTCCTGAGGCGTTCGCGGTTGCTGGTTTCGCAAGGGAACCATGGGGGGTGGGGTGGCGCACCCGGATCGGTGTCACGGCGCCGGTCGCTTCGGTCGCTTGGGTCGCTGCGGGGAGCGGGGCGGGATGCGGGGTGCCGCGGGGCGTGGGGCGGGACGCGGGGCGCTGGGCGGCGTGGGGCGGGATGCGGAGTGCTGGGCGGCGCGGGCCGGGGCGTCGGCGCGTACGCTTCGGGGTCCAGAAGCACCCGGGGGCGGGACGCCCTGGCGGGGCGTACTCGGAAGGGGCCCGCGTCATGGCGTACGTACCCGGGAAACCCGGCTCCGGCAGCGACAGCGGGGCCCTCACTGTCACGCTCGTCCGGGCCTGCCTGCGGGAGGGAGGCGGCGGGAGCCCCACGGCCGTCGTCGCCGGGCACTCCTGGCTGTCCGACGATGAGCGGCGGGCGGTGCCGGGGCGCGCCGGTGCCTCGCACGCCGTCTTCGTGGAGGGCGGGGGCGGGACGGCGGCGCGGCTGCGGTTCTTCACCAGCGAGGGGGAGTTGCCCGGGTGCGGGCACGGGACGATCGCCGCGTTCGCCTTCCTCGCTGATGGCGTCCCCGACGCGGCGGACCACCGTGCCGAGACCCTGTCGGGCGGCGTACGAGGACGGGCTTCCCGGCGGGAAGACGGCCTGGTGGAGGCGGAGTTCGAGGCCGGGGAGGTGGCGCGGCGCGCGCCGACGGCCGACGAGGCGGCGCTCGTGCCGTCCGCCCTCGGCCTCCCGGCCCGGCGCCTGCCCGCCCCCGGCGCCTGCGTGGCGACCCTGGGGCGTCCCCGCATGCTGGTCCCGGTCCCCGACCGCGCCGCCCTGGCCGCCCTGCGCCCGGATCTGGACGCGCTGCGGGACGCCTGCCTCCGCCTCGGCCTGCTCGGCTGCTACGTACACACCGTCCCGCGCCCCGGCGAACCCCGCCTCGCCGCATGTTCGCCCCCGCGATCGGCGTGCCGGAGGACATCGCCAACGCCAACAGCACCGCCTGCCTGGCCGCCCACCTGCACGCGGCGCACCCGGGCGGCGGGGCGGGCATCGCCGTGGACATGGGGGACGCGCTGGGCGCCCCGGCCACGATCACCGCCGCCGTCACCACCTCCGAGCAGGCCGGTTCCGCCGTCCGCGTCGGCGGCACCGCGAGGATCGGGTCCACCGTGTCGCTGCGCCACCCCGGCTGACGCGGAGACGCAGGTCACATCCCTCCGTGTCACAGGGCGGCGCACCACCTCGTCTCAGGGGTGTAGCCACTGAGCCCCTCACGAGCACGGAGGAACACACCATGAACGCACGGCTGAACTACTTCGCCAGCCCCCTCGCCGCCAAGGTCATGAAGCAGTTCATGTCGGTGGGCAAGGCGGTCAAGGAGTCGTCGGTGCCCGCCGCGACGCAGGAGCTGGTCGCCCTGCGCGTCAGCCAGATCAACGGCTGTGCCTTCTGCGTCGACATGCACACCAAGGACGCGGCCGCCGCCGGTGAGTCCGCGGTGCGGCTGAACCTGGTCGCCGCGTGGCGGGAGGCGACCGTCTTCACCGACGCCGAGCGGGCCGCGCTGGCGTTCGCGGAGGAGGGCACCCGGGTCGCCGACGCGGGCACCGGCGTCAGCGACGAGGTGTGGGCACAGGCCGCCAAGCACTACGACGAGGAGGAACTCGTCGCCTTGTCGCTCATGGTCTCCTTCATGAACATGGCCAACCGGATGAACATCATCGCCCAGACACCGGCCGGTGACTACGAGCCGGGCTCGTTCCACCACTAGTACGCGCTGAGTTGGGGAGCCGGGTAACTGGGGAGCTGGGGAGCGAGGGGTCGAGGATGCGGAAGGAGACCGGTGTGAGCGGGAGCAGGGTCGAGGAGTTCGAGGAGCTGCGGCCGCTGCTGTTCTCGATCGCCTACCGGATCCTGGGCAGCGTCGGCGAGGCCGAGGACGCGGTGCAGGAGGCCTGGCTGCGCTTCGACGGCTCGCCGACCCGGCCCGCGTCGGCCAAGGCCTTCCTGTCGACCACGGTGACGCGGATCTCGATCGACGTACTGCGTTCGGCGCGGGCGCGGCGCGAGGAGTACGTGGGCCCGTGGTTCCCCGAGCCGCTGCTCAGCGACCCGTACGAGGACCCGGCGCGGGCGGTGGAGCTGGCCGACTCGGTGTCGATGGCGGCGCTGCTGCTGCTGGAGCGGCTCAGTCCGCTGGAGCGGGCGGTGTTCGTGCTGCGGGAGGTGTTCGGCTTCGGGTACGACGAGGTCGCCGCGGCGGTGGACCGCTCGGAGGCGGCCTGCCGTCAGCTGGTGGTGCGGGCGCGGCGGCACATGCGGGAGGGGCGGCCCCGGTTCGCGGCGGACCGGCGGGCGCGGCAGCGGCTGGCCACGCGGTTCTTCGACGCGCTGAAGGACGGCGACGTGGGCGGGCTGCGGGAACTGCTCGCCGCCGACGTGCAGTTCGTCGGCGACGGCGGCGGCAAGGCGCCGCAGCTGGCCAGGGCCGTCGTCGGCGCGGACAAGGTGGCCCGGATGCTGGCCTCGGTCTTCCCGTACCTGGCCGCGATCGACGTGACGGCGGAGCCGGTGGAGGTCAACGGCCAGCCCGGCGCCCTCTTCCGCGACCGGGACGGCAAGGTCCTCAACGCCCTGGCGCTCGACGTGCTCGACGGTCAGATCCAGACCGTCCGCTCGGTGAGCAACCCCGACAAGCTGGGGCACCTCGGCCCGGTGGCGGACGCGTGGGCCGCCGACCGGGCGGTGAAGCAGGCGCGGCGACGGCTCAGGGGGCGGGAGCGGGGGGTGCGGGGGAGCGGGGGAGCGGGGGGAGCGGGGGCGGATGGGTCGGTAGCGGGGGCGGGTGGGCTGGGGACGGACGGGCTGGGGACGGACGGGCTGGGGACGGACGGGCTGGGGACGGGAGCGGACGGGTCGGGAACGGTAGCGGACGGGTCGGTAGCGGGAGCGGGCGGGCCGGTGGCGGGAGCGGGCGCAGACGGGGCGGCGGCTGCTGGAGCAGGCGGGGCGGGGTGTCCCCGGCCCGCTCCCCCAGCTCCCTGAGCGCGGCGACCTCCACGGCGTCCGGTTCGCCCTCGGGACGGGTCACCGTGACCCCGTACCGCTCGGCGGTGGTGAGGATGCTGTGCACCACGGCGGGGCTGCCCAGCAGGAACGCGACCGGGTACAGGCCCGCCTCGCACGACTTCGCCCGCCCGAGCGCGCCCCGGTACACGATCTCCCCGGGTACGAGGACGTCCTGGACGGTGCCGGACTCGTCCGCCGCCTTGAGGTGGCGGAACAGCAGCGAGGTCAGGGCCTCCGCGACCCGGTCCAGGACCCAGTCGCGGCCGGGTACGGCGATGAGCACGTTCCGGATGCCGTCGAAGGCCCCGTCGACCGCCTCCTTGGTGAGCGAGCGGTAGCCGCCGACGAGCCGGATCTCGGTGACCTTCTCCCAGGGGACGTCATCGGCGTCGAAGCCGACGGAGTCCGGGCCCACGCGTACGGAACCGAAGCGGTTGAGCAGCTTGAGCGGCTTGCCCAGGGCGTCCGGTACGCGGGGGTGGCTGCTGATCAGCGTGCCGAGGGACATCTCCCACGGCGCGGTGGCGGGCGCGTCGGGCACGTCGATGCGCTCCAGGGCCTCCATGACCCAGTCGCCGCCCGCGGCGGCCTGGTTGCGCCCGGCCGCCGCCGCGGCGCGCCCGGCCGCCGTCGACCTCCCGGCGACGCCCCGCCCCACGGCGGCGGCCCGTCCGGCGGCCGTTCTCCCGGCGGTGGCGGCGCGCCCGATGGCGTCGCCGACCCCTTCCAGCCGTCCCCTGATGGTCACGGTCCCCCCTTGCTGGTTCTGCTGGTGCTGCTGGTTCTGCCTAGTACTGGTACTGGTACTGCTCCTGCTGGCCCTGCTGGCCCTGCTGGCCCTGCTGGTAGCCATGGGCACGGCTGGCTTCGCTGGTGTGCCGACGGCCCCGCTGGTGTGCCGAACGTGTGCAGCATGGTGCACCGCGTGCCGCCGCGGCAGTGCAGGGGGGTGCGCTCGGGCCCCTTGGCTGGCTCCTGGCCCCCTCCCCCGGCCCGCCTGTCACCCGACCCGCCTGTCACCCCTGCCCGCCTGCTGTCACCCCTGCCCGAGCACACTCGCGTAGTAGAGCCCCAGCACGGCTTCGGCGCCGGAGCCCTGCGCGGTGAGGATGCGCTGGTAGCGCGCGGACCGCAGGTCACCCGCGGTGCGTACGCGGGGGTGCTGGGCCTGGGGAGGGCAGTACCCGTCGTCGGCGCGTGCGAGGCCGGGGAGCGCGGCGGGGGTGTTGCCGAGGTTCGTGAGGAGTGTGTGCGCGGTGTGCGTGGTGCGCCGTCCGGCGCGGTCACGGACGTCCACGGACCAGGCGGCCGCTCCGGGGACGGCGGCTTCCGCCGCCTCACCGGTGTTCGCGGTGACGGAGTCCCCCGCCTCTCCGGAGGCGTCGGCTTCGAGAACCGTCACTCCAGAGACCGGGATCAACCGCACCCGGTCCTCCCCTGCCACCCCTGCTACCTCCGCCGCCTTGTAGTCGTCCTCCGGAGGGCACAGCACCCGTAGCGTCACCCGCGCCCCTGGGTGCGACCGCAGCCACGTCCCCAACGGCCGGTCGGCGCCCAGCACATACGCGGCTCCGCGCACGTCGTCCGGTACCGCCCGCCACAGCGGCGGCGCGACCAGCCCCGCGGGCGCCGTCAGCCACGGCGCGTCGGCGGCGGTCAGCGGTGTGACACCGGTGGCGACCACGACGCCCGGCGCGGTAAGGGCCCGGCCGTCGGCGAGCGTGACCTCGGCCCGGTCCTCGTACCCCCGCACGGCCGTGGCACGGGCCCGCAGCACCTGGCACCGGCCCGCCTCCCGCAGCGCGGCCAGGTCCGCGTCCAGGGCACGCGCGAGGCCCGGACCCGTGTGCCAGCCAGGGACGTTCTCCACCGCCCCGATCGCCTGGAGCCTGCCGCCGACGCGCTCGGCCTCCACCACGGTGACGCGCAGGCGCAGGCTGGCGGCCATGAGCGCGGCGGCTCCGCCTGCCGGGCCCGCGCCCACGATGAGCACGTCGGCGTCGTACGGCGCTGTCACGGCGCAGCCTCCTGAGATCCCTGGACACCCCACCGGCATCATGCGCGGAAGAGGAACCGCCGCGCTCACGGCGACGACGCGGACGCCCATGGCGGAGGTTGCACGAGGGCGTGCGGCGGAAGCAGCGGGTAACACCCCGCCGCGAGTTGGATGCCGAACTTGTCCGCTTGGCGCTCCACGCGTTCGTCGTGACCGGAGCACACCGCGACGGAATCGGCGTCCGGTTTTTTACCGCGGTAAAGGTGGTACACCTCGTGCCCGAAGATCGTGATCTGGTGGCACAGCGCGGCATCGGCCTCGACGACGAGCAGATCGCGCTCGCGGCCCGGGAGGCAGAGCCCGGTGATGCCGCTGTGGGGTGGAAAGGCCACCAGCTCACAGATGACGGGATGCGCACGGTCCGCGCTCAACACGCCGCACCAGGAGCCAAACAGGGCACGCGGCACCAGCGGCACGTGGCTGCCGTCTCGCGCGTGGTCACGGCCCTGCACGGGGCCGACGCCCTGCACGGGGCCGACGCCCTGCCCATGGGCACCGCTCTGCCCATACAGAGCGTCGGCCTGCTCCCCCAGCGTGCCGACCTGCTCCTCCAAGGTGAGGATCAGCCGCTCGCACAGCCGCTTCAGGGCACTCCCACCCGCCCGTGTCCCCGCCGCGTCCACGCGCACACGGCGACGACGGTCGGTACCCGACGGACTGCTTCGCACCGGTCCTCACCCTCAGGAGACGTCATGGAGGGGCAACTCACGTGGTGGTGGGGGCAGCTCACGCGGGGCACAGCGTGGGGGGGGAGGCACAACGTGGGGGCAGATCACGGGGGGGGCGACGCATGCGGGAGTGACGTATGCGGGGGCGACGTATGTGGGGGGGTGGCGTGTGGCGGTGACGTGTGAGGGGGCGGCGACGGCCCGGGCGGTGGCCGGTCAGTGGCCCATCGCCGCGCCGCCGTCGACGGGGATGACCGCGCCGGTGATGTACGAGGCCTCGGGCGAGGCGACGAAGGCCACGGCCGCGGCGA
Source organism: Streptomyces sp. G45 (assembly GCF_049542095.1). NCBI lineage: Bacteria > Bacillati > Actinomycetota > Actinomycetes > Kitasatosporales > Streptomycetaceae > Streptomyces > Streptomyces sp. G45. The sequence continues at coordinate 209,384 of NZ_JBMUZU010000002.1, forward strand.
TCTCGTCGGGGGTGGCCATGCGCTGGAGCGGGACCTGCGCGGTGAGTTCGGCGAGCTTGCTCTCGGGGAGCTGACGCGTCATGTCGGTTTCGGTGAGGCCGGGCGAGACCACGTTGAAGGTGATGCCGCGGCCCCTGACCTCACGGGTGAGCGCGCGGGCGAGGCCGATCAGACCGGCCTTCGACGCCGCGTAGTTGGCCTGTCCGGCCTGCCCGAAGAGGGCGGAGGCGGAGGAGATGAAGATGACCCGTCCGTTCTTCTTGCGCAGCATGCCCTTCAGCGCGCGCCGGGCCGTCCAGGCGGCGCCGACGAGGTTGGTGTCGATGACGCCGGTGAAGGCCTCGTCGTCCATCCGCATCAGCAGGTTGTCGCGGGTGATGCCCGCGTTGGCAATCGCGACGTCGACCGGACCGTGCGCCTCCTCGACCTCCCGGTAGGCGGCGTCGATCTGCGCGGAGTCGGTGACGTCGCACCGTACGGCGAGCACGCCCCGCGGCGCCGGGCCGCTGCGGTAGGTCACGGCGACCTTGTCGCCCTGCTGGGCGAAGCGCGCGGCGATGGCCTGGCCGATGCCCCGGTTGCCACCGGTGACCAGTACGGAACGGCTCATGTCCTCCCTCTCCCGCCCCCGCCGCCGGATGGCGGCTTCTGCGCGCGTCCGCAGAGCGGGGCCTCGATTCGGCCATTCATGGTTGCGAAGCAGAAGGCCGGAATCTATGGCGAGTTCGTTGCAACAATTGTTTTCGGGCACTTCGGTGACGGCACCCGCGGGAGGGAGGTTCAGTGGCTCGGACGGCCCACGGCACGGCACGGGGGCCGCATCCGATCGGTGCGCTCCTGGCGCCGAAGCGACAGCTGATCCGCCCCGAGTGGGTCGGCCTGCCGCCGCGCGCGGCGGCCACGCGCGGCCCGCGGCAGGAGGGGCTCCGGCAGGTCGACATGGACGCGCTGACGGGACGGGCGGAGCGCACCTGCAACCGCCTGGAGCGCGGCCAGCTGGCCAAACCGTCGGCCGACTACCTGGCGGCGGTGGCCCGGATCCTGCGCCTCTCCCCCGACGAGTACGTGCTGCTGTGGCTGCACGCCCGGGGCCAGCGCCCCACCCGCCCCCTCGACCCCACGGTCGGCCTCTCCGTACCGGACGGATGGCAGGAGGCCTGCGACGGCCACCGGGACATGATGTACGTGACCGATCTGGCGTGGACCGTGCTGGCGCACAACCAGCCCTTCGCGGACATGTTCACCGGTGGCCGCGTCCCGCGGAACACCGCCCGCTGGGCGCTCCTGAGCGAGGAGGCCCGCGCCACCCTGATCGACTGGGAGCAGCAGTGGGTGCCGTCCTTCGTCACCCAACTGCGGGCCGCCGTCGCCGAGAACCCCGACAACGAGGTGCTGCGCCGCCTCGTCGCGGACGTGCACGACGACCCGGTGGCGGGGCCCCTGTACGCCGCCGGTGGCATGTCGGCGATGGCCACGGACGGAGCGAAGCGGCGGCTGCGCCACGCCCTGTACGGCAACGGCGTCGCCCACACGGTCGCCGCGACGCCGCACGCCGCTCCTGGGGCGCGGGTCATCATGGTCCACTTCGTTCCGGACGCCTCGTGAGCCTGTGCCGGTCTCCTCGTGAGCCTGCGCTGGGCGCCCCTGCCGCGCGCAGGGCCACTCCCCGCACCGCGCTACTCCCCGCACCGCTCCCACGGATCCGGTGTGCCGTGGGACAGGACCAGGCCGTACGACTCCGGCAGTTCGCAGTCGTTCTGCTCGGTCCACTGGTACGCCAGGAGGGACCACACGGCGGCCACGACCACGGCGATGATGCCCGGCAGGCTCCAGCGGGACCGCCCGCCCGGGTCGCCGCCGTCGTCCCGGGGCCGCCTCGGCGGCTCCTTGGGCGGTTCCCAGCCCGGTCCGTCATATCCCTGCGGCCGCCACCCGCCCTGGTCGTTTGACATGCCCATCAAGGTAGGCGCGGAGGCCCATCTTCCGTACCCACAAGGCGAGTTGCGTTCCCACCACCGTGCCCTCCGTAGCGACCGCGGGCCTCCTCCCCTGCGGAGGAACTGCCCTGCTCGGACGGCCGCCCTCCGTAGCGGACGGCCGCCCTATGTAGAGAGGTCTCCCCTACGTAGGGAACTCCCCGACCCACTCCCGGTCGAACAGGGCCAGCGGCAGATACGGCGATCCGACGGTGCGGGCGTCGAGGGGGAAGTCCCAGTCGCGGGCGAGGCAGGCCAGGGCGAGCGGGCCGAGGGCGACGCGGCCGCGCGGGTCGTGCGGCCTGTCCCGCCAGTAGGTCTCGTGGTGGGCGAGCGCCTCGGTGAGTGCCTGGGCGAAGGCGGCGTGATCGTTGGTGATGAGCCGGTGGAAGAGCGCGACAGGCTGGTAGTCGACCAGGTTGAGGAAGTCGCTCGGGGTGCGCGTGGCCACGTGGGGGTGGGAGGTCTCCATGGTGGTGACCAGCTTGGGGACGATGTCGTCCATGGGGCGCCGTAGCCAGTGGCTCTGGAGGGTGTCGATCCAGTGGAACACGTACGCGTCGTGCTCGCCCGCCCGCCGCAGATCGTCCAGCGGCACCCGGCACAGCCGCGTCACCCGGTCGTACTCGCGGCAGACCAGGGCGAGCCAGAAGGCGTCAAGCCAGGCGCGGGCGTCGGCGCCCGGCACGGGCCCGGTGACGGGGAGGGCCAGCACCCGGTCACCGATCCGGCACTCCACCGTGCCCTCACCGGCCAGGGTGGTGGCGAACAGCGCGGAGCCGATCTGCATGGCGGCGACCCAGGCCTCCCAGGTCTCCAGCAGGTTCGCCTTGGGGTCGCTCGCGCACAGGGCGAGAGCCTCGGCGAGGGCCGTCGCGAAGGCGTCGGGCAGGGCGCCCGGTTCCTGTTCGACACGAGCGGTGAGCGCGGCCAGAGCGGAGGCGAGCTGGTCACGGTCGGGGCGCTCGGTGGCGTACGAGGGTGACGTGACCTCCTCGCCAGGCGTGGCTCCCGCATCAGGCGTGGCCCCCGCGTCCGGAGTGGACCGCTCGCCAGGCGTGGCCTCCATGTCTGTGGCGGCGCCGGTGTCGGCCCCCGCACCCGTGGCATCGGGCGTGCCCGCGTCGGCGCCGTCCCGCTGTCCGTGCAGCGCGCGCATCACCTCCAGCAGCTCCGGCGGCGGCGCCAGTGACAGGACACGGCTGTCGGGGTCGAAGACGGTCAGGCAGACCAGGTTCCCCTGGTGCCACCAGTACACGCGCGGGGTGAGCGACCCAGGTCCGTCTTCGTAGGCGCCCAGGCCGTAGGCGGCCAGGTCGTTGGCGGCGTCCACCACGGTGCCGTCGACGATCGGATGGAACACCAGCAGATGCCGCGTCGGCACCACGACGAGTGCCCCGGCGTCCGGCAGTTCGCGTCCGGTGACGGCCAGCGCGAGGTCGGACAGGACCAGGGCCTTGCTCGCGACGAAGTGGGAGTCGCCGCTGACCGAGTGCAGCAGCGCCCCCGAGGTGCCGCGCACCTCCACGTGCTCGACCGGCTCCCCCAGCAGGTTCGCCCGGCCCGCCGCCCACAGCTCCTCGAGGCCGGCGCGCGCCACGTCGGCGTCGGTGAGGATCCGTACGGACGTGGGCGCGTCCAGGGCCAGTGCCACGACCAGGTCCTCGGCCACCGGCCGCACGTACCGGAAGTGGTCGGCCGCCTCCCCCGCGAGCGCATCGGAGGACAGCAGCCGGGGGTACGCGCCCCGCAGCAGTTCCTCCGCCCCCTCCCCTCCTTGGGACACCTCGTCGAGGCGCGCGAAGTGCTCGGCGACCAGCCGGGGCCACTGCTCCTCCGGCACCACGCGGCACCGCTGCGCCAGCGTCGTCAACGGCCTGACGCCGCCCTCGATCTCCACGCCCCCTCCCCCGACGGCGGATCGCGAACCGCCCCGGGCCTGGACGTGATCGGCCACGAGACGGCGCAGGCGGTCCGCCTGCGCCACGGTGAGCGCGGGCAGATGGGCGTCAGCTATGCGGTCTTCAGTCACCCCGCGACTCTAGGAAACCCGCCGCGCCCCGACAGAACCCGGTCCGGGTCAGGGGCGCGTCGGCTTTACCGCGGTAAAGCCCACCCGGCGGCGCCCGACGAAGAACAGGTCGCACCTGATGTCAGCCGAGCCCCGGGCCCCCGGTAAAGGCCCCTGACGTCCTGTGAAGGGAGCAAACACCTGACAGAGTCGCTTTTCTAACGTGTCGTCGGGCCTCAACACGCCACGACGTTAGTAAAGTAGCGCCCATGAGTTCTCCAGCCACCTCGAACGACCGCGAGAAGGTCGTGTCCAAACTGCCGGGATGGCTCCGGCAGAACCTGAAGATCAGAGCGGCTCAGCACGGCATCGAGATCCAGGCGGCCGTCGAGCAGGGCCTCGAAGCGTGGATCGCGCTCGCCTCCACGCCGGGCCCCGTCGACACCGCGGGTGCCGACTCGTTCTCCACCTTTCTCCCCCACGGCCAGTGGGACCGGTTCCGGCAGACGGCGACGGACCGGCGCGTGTCCCTCACTCAGGGACTCGCCCAGTCGGTTCAGTTGTGGCTGGAGAAGAACCCCGCCCCCAGTGTGCGGCGCGCGAAGCACCCGCGGCGACGCATCGTGTGCAACCAGAAGGGCGGCGTCGGCAAGACGGCTGTCGCCGCGGGCCTCGGCGAGGCGTTCGCCGAGGAGTCCGAGGCCCTGCACCCCGTACGGATCTCCCGCCACCTGGCGGCGCAGTTGAACGGCGGCGAGCCGAGCGACCCGCTCGACGTCGAGGACCTGCCGGGGCTCGGCCGCCGCACCCTCCTGGTCGACTACGACCCGCAGCGCCACCTGACCAAGCAGCTCGGCCTCGCCGAGATCCCCATGGACTCCGGCGTGGACAGCCTCAGCAAGCACATGACGGGTGAGGCCAAGGGGGACATCCGCGACCTCGTCGTACCGATCTCCGACGACCGCTACGGCGGCCGCCTGGACCTGCTGCCCGGCTGCCAGGACGGCTTCCTGCTCGACGTGGCGCTCTCCAAGGTCCGCTTCCGGGAGGCGGCCCTGGAGCGGGCGCTCGCTCCCCTGGAGCCCCTGTACGACGAGGTCATCGTCGACTGCCCGCCGAGCCTCGGCCTGAGCATGGACGCGGCGATCTACTACGGACGGCGCCGCGAGGACGAGGCCGCCGGCAGCTCCGGTCCGCTCATCGTGGTGCAGGCCGAGGACAGCAGCGCCGACGCGTACGACCTCCTCATCACCCAGATCGAGGACCTGCGCAGCGACATGGGCGTCGAGGTCGACTACCTCGGCATCGTCGTCAACCTCTACGACCCGCGCCGCGGCTACATCGCGACCTCGTCGCTCGAAGCGTGGATCGACATAAAGGATCCGAAGGTGGTCGCCGTCATCGGCGACCTGACCGACCAGCGCAAGGCGGTGCGTCTGAAGCAGCCGCTGCTGTCGTTCGCCCCGCGCGGCGAGCAGGCGGCCACGATGCGCGCACTGGCAAGGGAGATCTCATGAGCGGCCGCGTAGCCGACCAGTTGGGGACCGGCGCTTCCTTCACCCGGACCCGTGGGGGCGTCAGCGCCCGTCGGCAGGCCGTCGCCGCGACGACCGGCGCCCCGACGACGGGCGCCCCGGACAGCCGCCTGCGGACCCTGCCTTTGGCCCAGCTCGTGCCGACCCGCTTCAATCCGCGGCGGAACTTCGGCACGGAGGACGACCTGCGCGAGTTCGGGCGGCGCCTGGACAAGAAGCAGCTCCAGCCCGCGGTGGCCGTCACGCGGGCGGCGTACCTCGCGCTGTGGCCGGACGAGGCCGACGCGGTCGGCGACGCCAAGTACGTCATCGCCAGCGGCGAGCGCCGCTACCGGGCGAGCCGGGCAGCGGGCCTTCCCACCCTGGAAGTCGTCGTGGACGACGAGGTGGCGCGCTCCCGGGGCGACTTCCTCGACGCGGTCCTGTCGGAGAACAACGACCGCGAGGACCTCGACCCCATCGAGCGGGCACTCGGCATCAAGACGATGGCCGACGAACTGGGCGGCAAGGCCAAGGTCGCCGAGTACTACGGCAAGTCGCCCGGCTGGGTCACCCAGCAGATGTACCTGCTGAACCTGGTGCCCGAACTCCAGGTCCTGGTCAGCTCCGGGGAACTCCCGGTCCGCGAGACCCGGTCCCTGGTGAAGCTTCCGGCCGACGAGCAGTGGGCGGCCTGGCAGGCCCGGCAGGTGGAGCGGGAGGAGGAGAAGTCCCAGCCCCGGCCGCCCCGCACCCGCCAGACCCCGGCGGCACAGGACCCGACGCCGTCGGCCGACGCCCCGAGGCCCGAGCCCCAGCCGGATCCGCTCGCGCCCCCGCAGCCGCACGCCCACACAGAGCCGGGGAGCTTTACCGCGGTAAAGCCGGAGCCGTCCTCCCACGACGGAAACGCCTCCGATGCCCAGGACGCGGTCCACGGTGCGACCCGCCACCCGGTGCAGGAGCCAGCCCAGGACCCGGTCGGCGGCTCCGACGGCTTTACCGCGGTAAAGCCGAGCGGCGAGACCCACAGCGAGGCGGCGGCCCAGCGCTCGGGGGCGGCCCTGCCGGACCAGCGGCCGGGCCCGTCGGTGGTGTCGCCGGAGCGGAAGCCGCCGGTGAAGATGCCCTGGGCCGACGGCGTGGCCAGCATGGACATCATCTTCGCGAAGCTCTCCCCGCCCAGCGGCAGAAGGCGATCGCCCGCTACGTCCAGCTGCTCGGCACGCCGGAGGAATTCGTCCAGGACCTGGTGGCGGGGACAGACCGCGAGTTCCGCAGGAAGGTCGCGGAGCTTCTCCTCTGCACCCCCTGACACGCGGCCGCTCCAGCTGACCGCCCCTCCCCCACGGCCCTGGGGGCACCCCCGCACCGGTGCCCTCAGGGCCTTCTGCTGTCCCGCCACGCCCGACCACTCGGACAGCGCCTAGTACGCGATACGGCACACGAGAAGGCATCACAGCGCCCGCGCGATGAGCTGCGCTAGGCGCTGTCCTAGGCGCTCCGCGACCGGCCGTGCCAGCAGCCCGACTACACGCCCAACCACCAGCCGGGCCAGGCTCCGTGCCCGGACCGGCACCTGGAGCCGTACGCCGACACGTCTGACGACCCCCGCTCCGGGCCACCGCCAACCGGGTGGACGAGAACACGGACCCCTGTGTCGCGCTGGACGGGCACCCCCTCACCCGTAACGTCGAAGATCACATAATGTCCATAAAGTGAGGGGATGTGATGTTCATGCCTCTGCGTACGGTGGGGCTCGACATCGTTGACCTGGAGCCAGCGAAGGGCGCGCTGCGCCGTCGGCTGCAACTGGTGAGTGAGGGCATCCACGACCGCAAGGTCCTGGTGATCGTGAACGGCAAGGGGGAGTCGGCAAGACCAGCCTGTCCGCCGCGCTGGCCGTGGCGCTGGCCAAGACGGGGCTGAAGGTCCTGCTCGTCGAGATCGACGAACAGGGCAACCACAACGAGGACCTCGGCACCACCGGCAGCGAACTCGCCGACGACGGCCAGGCCCAGGCAGCGGCCATCCTCGAGGGCAAGCCCTTCGCCCCGGTCGGCGAGGCGCGCCCGAACCTGTTCGTCATTCCCGGCGGCACCGAACTCCAGGACGTCGTGGAGGAGCTGTACTGCCAGCGGCGCGCCGCCGCGCTCAGTGACGACGCGGAGGACCAGCTCGCCTGGATGGGCATGTACACCGCCGCCATCGACGCCGTACGGCACCTGTACGACGTGATCCTCCTGGACGTCGCTCCCGGGTCGGAGCCCCTTCAGTTGCAGGCGCTCGTAGCCGGGGACATGGTCCTGGTCCCCACGCGCTCCGACCCCTCGTCCCGCAAGGGGCTGCGCACCGTCGCCCGCCGCTTCGGACAGGCCAGGCCCCTGAACCCGCTGCTGCGCCTCCTGGGCGTGGTGGTCTTCGCGACGGCGTCATCGGCCACCCGCGTCCAACAGAAGATCAAGAGCCAGCTGACCGAGGACCTCAACGGGGTGGCCGGGGTCATGGAGCAGACCATCCGGCACGTCGAGGCGGCCGCCGTCGCCTGCCGCACCCACGGCAAGGTGCCACAGGAGCTGGCCGCCGACCCGGACCTCGACCCGGCACTCCGGCGCTCCCTGCACGCCCTGGCAGGGGACTACCGCTCCCTCGCCCTGGAGGTCCTCCAGGCCAAGGCAGAACTTGACCACGCCGACACGCGCCCGGAGGAGGCAGCATGACCAAGCGCACCACGACCCCGAAGACGCCCGCCAAGACCCCCGCCAAAGCCCCGTCCAAGTCCTCCGCCAAGCCGCCCGCCAAAGCCAGGAGCACCGCGTCCAAGGCGGCCAAGAACGGTGGCCGCGAGGTAGGGGGCGGGCTGCCCAAGGACGACGCCCTCGACGCGTTCGGCCTCGACAGCGGCACCGCCCTGGCCGCCTTCGCCCCCCGCGCCCCCCGCCCGGCCGCCCCCGAGTCCCCCGCTCCGAAGACGACCGCCACCGGGGGAGGGGAGGCCCCCCGGCCCACCTCCCCCGTACCTCCTCCCGCGCCGGAACCCTCGACCCTCACCGCTCCACCGCAGACCGAAGCCCGAGCCGCACCCCCACCAGTTCCAGCCCCGACACCGCCCTCGGCACCGGCACCGCGCCCGGTCGACGTCCCCACGACCTACGTCACCGAGGTGGGCAACGACCCCACCCAGTGCACGATCATGGTGCGCCGCACGGTGCGCGAGCGGTTCAGGCGCTACCAGGCCACCGTGAACGCCGAGACGGGTTCCGAGCCCACCAACGCCGTCGTGGTGAAGCGGGCCTTCCTGCACGCGCACAAGCACGAGCTGTGGGCGCGGCTCAGGGAGGCGGTCCGCCATCGGCAGCACCCCGTCAGTGAGGCCGACGACGATCCCAGCGGCCTGTTCGGCGAGGTCCCGGCCCGGCGCGTGGACCGGGGCGGAGTCAAGCACGGGGTCCAGCAGAGCTTCCGCCCGTCGCCTCAGGAGCTCGCGGTGTACGACAGCTACGCCCACACCCACGGCTTCGACAACCGCTCCGACTTCCTGGACGCCGTCCTCGACGAGTTCCTGCCGCCGCTGTCTCCCACCCGGCGCCCGACCCGGTGAGGCAAGCGAGGAACAACAACGGGGGAGGGCGATGCCAGCAGTGGCACCGCCCTCCCCAACGCACTCCGCGCGAACCCGTTCCCCGGCTAGCCGCCCCGGTACTCCGACATGGTCTCGCCGATACCGCCTAGGACCTCGTCGATCTCATCCACCAGTGCGCGTGCCTTGTCCGGAGCATCCCTCAGGGCCTGCCGCACCGTGACCCTGGTGAGGGAACGGCTGGCCTCCCACAGCAGCGTCCGCACCTCCAGCAGTCGTCGCACATCCGGCGACTGCTCGTCGTCGTAGTCGGCGGGATCACCAGCGAGCAGGGCCCGCTGCTCTCCCGGCTCCCCACATCCCGACTCCCCAATTGGGGAGTCGCTATGGCCGTAAAGATTGCCATTAGTCCGATTCGCGAAGCCGGTTTCGTCGCTTCCGCTGCCCGGCCCGGTGGGGGAGGAGCCCGCTGCGCCCCGCTCCGACTCCCGTGTGGGCGACAGCGCCTCGCGCACCATGGTCTGGATGTCGAACGGGCTCGTCTCCGGGCTCAGCGGGGGGAGCTGCCGTGTGACGTCGTGCAGGAGCTTGGCCGTGACGCGCTTCTCGGCACGCGCCACCGTGTCGTAGACGATGACGGCCGCCTCGTCACCGGCGGCTCGCTTGACGGCCGCCAGCTTGCGCACCTGGGACTCGCGCGGCCGGTGGCCGAGCTGGGAGAGGGCCTCGCCGATGCGCCACTCGTCCATGAGGCGGTACACCTGGGACTCGGAGATCTCCCAGTTGTGCCACACGTACTCGGCGAAGCTGGGGAAGCCCTCGTTGCGGTGCAGGTTGCCGACCTGCATCGTCTCCAGGCTCTTTCCGGCGATCCAGAAGGCCTCGTGGAGGTTGTTCAGACCCGCCTTGCAGGCTTCGAGGGCCGACTCCTCTTCCGGGGTGAGTGCGCCGTCGCCCGCAGGCGGGCGGGGCGGGGGAATCGAGTCGAGAGTGGTGCCGACGGGTGCCTTGACGACGACGGTGGCTTCCTGGAAGAGCGCGGGCACTCCGGCGCCCAGCAGGCCCTTCGCCCCGGTGAGGGCGCCCGCGGGCTGGTCGTCGTCGAACGCGCCGGTCATGAGAGGGAGGCCTTCCTGCAGTGAGCGTCGATTTCGGCGTTGAGGCGGTCCATCTCGGCGGCGAGCGGCGCGATGGACTCCGGTACGACGTCGGCCCGCGTGGCTCGGCCCGCGGCGACGTCGTAGCTCTTGGCGCTGGTGGGGAGCAGCGCGGCGTACTCCCCGAAGGTCAGGCCCTTCTTGCGGGCGTTGACCGCTGGCATCTCGCGGTAGCCGACGACGGTGTGGAGCATCGGGGTGTGCTGGCCGAGCACTCCGAAGACGTCACCGCGTACCTCTTCGTGCAGTTGCCTCGCGTTCGGGTTAGAGCCGTACAGGCAGGCGCCCGCTACGGAGAGCGCCGGGTTGAGCTGGCGGCGTACCAGCTTGAAGTTGCGGGCTATGCGGCGCATTCCGCGGATCGAGGTGTCGTCGGAGCGGGTGGGGACGAACAGCCAGCGGGTGGCGGCCAGGGTGAGCTGTTCCAGGCTGTCCTGTTCGGGGGCGCTGTCGAACACGATCTGGTCGTACCAGCGGGCTATGGGGGCCAGGGCGCGGGCGAGGGACTGCACGACCTGGACGCCTTCGACGGCCATCCGCGCGGTGAGCAGCGTCAAGAGTTCTCCGACGGCTTCGCCCCCAGGGACGACATCCAGGTTGGGGCGTACCTCCCGAACGGGCAGCAGCGGGACGCGGTCGTGGACCGAGCGGTACAGGCCCTGGCCGTTCAGCACGGAGGGGCCTTCGGGGTGGATGCCCCGGTTGAAGCGCTCGATGCCGAGGTCGTCGTCGTCCTGGCTGGTGACGCAGACCAGCAGCGTCCGTTCGCCCCGGGCCGCGTGCCAGGCCGCCTTGTGCGCGGCGATGGTGCTCTTGCCGACCCCGCCCTTGCCCGTCCCGATCATGACGGACCGCTCGGGCGGTTCGATGAAGTCCATCGCATCGCTCAGCACCGGAAGGGCCTCCTCAAACACACGGCGCCCGGATCAGGCACAGCACGAATCCTGGCACACCCTCAGTTCGCCCCTCACCGCGCCGGTTGTGACGCCCGCGAGGGCGGTGACCTTGGGGTTCGGTGGGTAGGAGACATGACGTGGCGTAGATATGTGCGACTGCCTGACGTATGTTCGGCATGCTCACCGCGTTCGCTCTGTTCACGCCAAGAGCCTGATGGGGGAGGGGTGTTGAGCGGGTGGGTCTCAGCGACTCAGGAGCGGTGCGAGGTGGGAAAGAGCTGCGGCGAGGGGTCACAGAGGGGCTACAGGGGCGCCTGACGGCCTGAGAGGTGCTTCCTGGCCCTTTCCTCGTGGGGGCGCCTCCCAGGCTCTCAGAAGCGCCCAGAGGGCTTTTTGACGGTGGGGAAGGTCCGGGACCGGTGGTGTGCCGCGCACGAGAAGCCTGCGAGCGGTACGCGGAGGGGCGGCGAGGCAACGAGGCCGAGCGGCCCGAGCAGGGGGGGCGGCCTGAGGAGGCCGACGAGTCAGGGCAGCTACTCAAGCGACCGAAGCGACTCAACGACGGACACAGCACAGCACCAAGCACAGCCAGCGAGGGGGCGTCCGATGAGGGAGGGGTCGCGGCTTCAGTCGCTCCGGTCGCTCCAGTCGCTGTTCAGTCGCTGCGGTTCTGAGGGCCTTTTCCGGGCAGCGACTGAAGCTCAGCGACTGAAGACGGCTTCGGTCGCTGTTCAGTCGCTGGATAAAAGCGCAGGTCAGAGGCATGGTGCAGGGGACACAGCGACTGAAGCGACTCAAGGTTGCCATATATGAAGACATTCCTGCGTGCGCGTGTGCGTCATATATAGAAGCCTTCAGTCGCTTCAGTCGCTGTTTTGGTTTTTGAACCCCATCTGACCTGCGGTTTTATCTCGGGACTCAGAGCAGCGACTGAAGGGCGTTGAGTCGCTGTTGCCGGGGGGTCTTCAGTCGCTGTGCCCCGGACCGGCCCCGGGGTCCGGGTGGCTTCGGCCGGATGGCCGCGTCGTCGACACCCCGCCGGGCTTCTGCGCATGTGCTACACGCCCTCACCGGCCACGTTCGCTACGCTGTGTCCGTCGTTGAGTCGCTTCGGTCGCTGATAGGGGATGTGGATGCCTGCTGAGCTGCGGTTTTCTCGCAGCGACTCACGGCAGCCCGCCGGTGAGACGTCAGCCGCCAGCCGTTCGCTGGCCTCGGCCAGCTGGTTCGCCCGCCGGGGCTGGCCCGTGCATCCCCTCGCCGCCGGGCGCAAGACCCCAGCCGCGAACTGCGCGGAGTGCCGGGGAGCACAGCACGCGCCCGCCCACTGCCCCTGCCTCCCGGCAGGCCGCTGGTGCCACGGCTTCCACGCCGCCACGCTCGATCAGCGCCGGATCGAACAATGGTGGGGCAGGCACCCCGAGTTCGGCGTCGGCGTGGCGTGCGGCCCGGCCCGCCTGGTCGTCATCGACATCGACGCGCACCACGCCGAGCCGCCCAGCCGCGACCGGATCCTGCCGGGCATCCCCATCGCCGACCACGTCGACCTCACCGGCCTGGCCACCGGGTTCCACACGCTGGCCGTCCTGGCCGCGCTCCGGGGTCGGCCGAGCCCCGCGGACGACGGCTCGACGCTGCGCGTCCGCACGCCGTCCGGCGGGCTGCACGTCTGGTACCGGGCGGGGGACAACCGCCGCTGGCAGTGCTCCACCGGCTCCACCCAGGGCCGCGCGCTCGCCTGGCAGGTCGACGTACGTGCCCACGGCGGCTACATCGTCGCCCCGGGCACCACCACCAGCGACGGCACCTACACGCCCGTCGACGATGTCCGCGAACCGGCCGTGCTGCCCGCCTGGCTGGCTCAGGAGCTCGAACGCACCGGACACCTGCCCGCGCCCAACATCCCAGCGCCACGCCCGGTTCCGCCCCGTGCCCAGCAGGCGGTCCTCGCGGCGGGCGGCGGCCGCGGCCGCGTGCGCGGCACCCTGGAGGCGGTCCTCGCGCCGGTCGTCGAGTGCGGCCGGGTCTCCGAAGGAGCCGGTTTCTCCGACGCCTTGAACCGGGCCGCGTACACGATCGGCGGCCTGGTCGCCGCCGGACGGCTGCCCCAGGAGGAGGCCGAGCAGGCCCTGAAGGACGCGGCGACCGCCGCCCGCCCCGGGCAGGAGCGCCGCGCCGAGCAGATCATCCGCAGCGGCCTGACCGCGGGCCTCAAGCGTCCCCTGCACGCCCAAGAACGCCCCCTGCACACCCAAGGGGGTGCCTGTGACCTCGCCCGGTAACGAGACCCTCTTCGACTTCGACCCCGAAGCCGTCGCCGCCCAGATCCGTGACCAGGGTGGAGGATCCTTGCCTGCGCAGACCGACGCGACGCGAGCATCGGTCGGCGAAGCCACGGCGGACGGCCTGCTGCCCGACACCCTCTCCGACCGTGGCAACGCCAAGCTGTTCGTCAAGCTGTACGCCAACGACTACCGGCACGTGCCCGGGATCGGCTGGTACCGCTGGGACACCACGCGCTGGCAGATCGACGAGGACGACACCGTCCTGTGGGCCGCCGGTGACCTCGCCGAGAACATCGCCACCCACGACCCCCGTGCGATGTTCCCCACCCAGGCCCTCCAGCAGCACCGCCGCCGAGCCCTGTCCACCACCGGCATCAACGCCATGCTCGCCCAGGCCAAGTCCGCGCCCGGCATGGTCCTGAACGCCGCTCTCCTCGACGCCGACGCCTACGCCCTGTGCACGCCCGACGGCATCGTCGACCTGCGCACCGGCCTGGTGAAGACCCCCGACCCGAACAAGGACTTCCACTCCCGCTCCACCACCGTCGGGCCCCAGCAGATGCCCACGCCCCGCTGGGACCGGTTCCTCACCGACACCTTCGGCGCCGACGCCGAAGGCCGGGAGATGATCTTCTTCCTCCAGTTGCTGCTGGGCTACTCCGTCACCGGTGATGTTGGCGGGCAGGTGCTGCCATTCCTGTTCGGCTCCGGTAAGAACGGCAAGTCCGTCCTCCTGGACGTGCTGATGAAGCTCCTCGGTGACTACGCGGATGCCGCGCCGCCGGGCTTCCTGATGGCGCGTCCCTACGAAGGGCACCCCACCGACCTCGCCGAACTCCACGGCCGCCGCGTCATCGTCTGTTCCGAGGTCAAGCCGGGGGACAAGTTCGACGAGGCGCGGGTGAAGCTGCTGACGGGTGGTGACCGGATCAAGGCGCGGCGGATGCGGCAGGACTTCTTCAGCTTCCAGCCCACGCACAAGCTGTGGCTGCTGGGCAACCACCGCCCGGAGGTCGGCACCGGCGGGTTCGCGTTCTGGCGCCGCATGCGCCTGATCCCGTTCGAACGCGTCGTCCCCGACGACCGCAAGATCGACAACCTCGCCGACATCCTCGTCACCGAGGAGGGACCCGGCATCCTCGGCTGGCTGATCGACGGCGCCCGCCGCTACCTGGCCGGTGCCCGCGACCTGACCGGCCCCGAGCGCGTTCGCATCGCCACCAACGCCTACGCCGAGACCGAAGACCACACCGGACGGTTCTACGAAGAGTGCTGCAAACTCGGCCCAGACCTCAGAGCCGAGCAGACCGCCCTCTACGCCGTGTATCGGACGTGGTGCCAGAATGAAGGGGCGCCCGCCATGTCGTCGCGTGCCTTCGCGGCCCGTACCCGCGAACTGGTTGGCCTCGCCTCCCCCAAGGAGATGATCCTGTCCAACCAGCGCAAGCACTACCCGGGCATCGGACTGCTCACCGACGAGGAAAGGGAAGCCACCCCATGAGCTCCCTGATCACCGAGGACGAGATCAGCCAGGAGACCGAGCTCGTCTGGCTGGAGGACATCGAGCGGCTCGACTACGTCCGCCAGAGCCTGGACCGGCTGCCCACCCGACGCGGCAAACCGGCCTACCACCGCGACGGCCGCATGGTCGGCTACGCCTGCCTCGGCCCGGCGGCCAAGGCGTCGCGCTCCTCGGGCACGTTCCGCCGCCGCGTGTTCTGGCTGCTGCCCCACGACCGGGACTCCAAGCCCGACGGCCTGTACACCAAGGGCGCCCCCGCCGAAGCCGTCGACCCGCGCACCCTCGACCCGCGCGTCAAGGGGTACAAGACGGAACGCTCCGAGGGCGGGCCGCCGTCGACGGCCATGCAGGAGCTCGGCATAACCCTGCCGCTGTGACCGCTGGCGATAACAAGCCCTTAATCCAGACCAAGCCACCAATTCGGGCAACTAGCTACTTTTGCTGCTAAAGCAACTCCCCAATTGGGGAGTCGGCGGAGGGTTGCGGAGGGCTTGGGGGAGCCCTCCTTCCTTGAGTCGCACTGCACCGCCTCCTGGCGCGGTCACAGTGCCCCAACCGGTTGACGGCTGGTCCGTGTGTGCGATTAGTGAGTGATCCGGCGCGTGGTCCAGTGAGTGGTGTGGTTAGAGTGCTCGCTGGAGGTGTGCGCGGTGGCCACGGAGAATGAGTTGTTCGGCGCGGTCGACGCGCTGTTGGAGCAGGTGGCGCAGGACGACCTGCCGTCCCCGGCCGAACGCAGGCGGCTGCGCGAAGCCGCCGGGCTCAGCCAGGCGCAGATCGCCACGGCGCTCGACACACGCCGCGAAGCGGTCGGCAACTGGGAGAGCGGACGCACCGAGCCCCGCCCGCCCAAGCGCGCCGCCTACGCCCGCCTCCTGGAAGGCCTGGCGGCACGCTTCCCCGCTGCGCCGGAGACCACCGAAGCCGCTGGCCACTCCACCGAAGTCGTCGCGCCCCCCGCGCCCGCCGAGGCCCCGGCGCCCGTTGCCCCCGCGCCCCACCCCCCGGCTGGCCACCCCGCCAAGGCCCCCGAGACCGGCGCTGCCGCCGAGGCCGCCACCTCCGCCCCTGCGGCGACCGCAGCCCCGTCCACCGCGTCGGCGCCCGACGCCACCGCGGCCTCCGTACGGGCCTCCCGCCCCGCAGGGGCCACGCGACGCCCCAGCGCCCGCAAGCCCTCCGCCAAGGCCGCCGGGCCCGCTGCCGCTTCCGCCCCCGACCCCCGCTTCGCCAACGGCCCCCTCGCCGTCCTCGACGCCGACGCCGACGGCCACGTGTCGGCGTACTGCCTGGGCGGGCTGATCCTCGACGTGCCCGCCAAGTCGCTCGCGGCGCTGGTCGACTGGACGCTGCGGGAGGCGCGGCTCGGGGCGCCACGGTTGAACGGGGCGGGGCAGGACGCCGACCCGCTGGTCGTGCTCACCGCGTCCGCGTGCGAGCGGTACGGGCTTCCCGTACGGCTCTCCCAGGAGGAGCGGCTCGCCGGGCGGCTGCCCGAAGGGCACCCGGTCGTCAAGCAGTTGGCGCGGGCCGAGTGGAAGCTGACGCAGCGCGGGTTCGGGCCGTGGGCGCGGATCTACCGTCCCGCGCAGGGCGGCCGCCGCCAGTGCGTCCAGCTGTGCGTGCCGTCGTGGGACGCGCTGGACGCCCGGCACTGGGGCGGCGCGGCGCAGCTGCCGCCCCCGGAGCTGGTCCGGCTCCTGGGCACGTACGCGACGCGCGTGATGACGCCGCGCGGCTCCACCGCCGTCACCGGACTCGAGCTGATGACCGCCCTGCACCCGCCGACGCGGGCGAGCGCCCCCGACGAGACCGGCAGGCGGCACAGCGAGCACAACCCCGGCTCCCTGGGCACCGAACCCGTCTCCTGTGCCCCCTGTGAGGCCCCCGACGGGCATCCGCTCCTCGCCGACCTGCCGCGCTTCCACCAGCGGGGCCCGGCGGAGATGCTGTTCGAGGAGGCGTACGACTGGTCGCGGCCCCTCACCGACGAGGAGTGCCTCAAGCCCTACGTTGTGGGCATCGACGTGAACCTCGCCTTCGGAGCGGCCGCCAACGGTACGGTCGTCGGCCTCGGCGCCCCCACCCACGTGGTGAACCCGCAGTTCGACCCGAAGCTGCCCGGCAGCTGGCTCGTGGACCTCTCCCACGTGGAGCTGGATCCGCGCCTGCCGTCACCGTTCACTCCCAAGGGCGACCGGCCTGAGGGACCGGCCTGGTACGCGACGCCCACGGTGGCGTACGCGGTGGAACTCGGCTACGGCGTCGCCCCGTTGGAGGCCTGGGTGCGGCCCGACAGCGGGCGCTACCTGGACGCCTGGTACAACCGGCTGCGGGACGCGTACGTCGCCACCATGGCCGACCTGGGCGTGACCGCCGACCTGACGCCCGAGGGCTTCCTCGCGGCGATGGACGGCCACAAGGAGCGCGACCCGCACATGGCGATCGTCCTGGCCGCCGTGAAGGCGACCGTCAAGGGCGGCATCGGCAAGCTCCGCGAGCGCCCCCGAGGCGGCGGCTGGCGCCCCGGGCAGCCCTGGCCCGCCCTCAACCGGCCCACGTGGCGCCCCGACATCCGCGCCGCCGTCATCTCCAAGTGCCGGGTCAACATGCACCGCAAGATGCTCAAGCTCGCCCAGGCGACGGGCCGCTACCCGGTGGCGATCCTCTCGGACTGCGCCGTGTACGCCGCCGACGGGCCCAGCCCCCTGGACGTACTGCCCTACCGCGACGGCAAGCCGCTGCCCGGCGGGTTCCGGCTCGGCGTGAGCCCCGGCATGGTCAAGCACGAAGGCACCCAGACCACGCTCTGGGCCGAGGGCGTCCGCGAGGAGCACGGCCAGGGCCTCAACCTGGCCCGCTACATCAAGTCCGGCGAGGTCACCGCCGCCGACGACGGGGAGTAGGGCAGGCCCATGGGCATCGTCGGAGACGGCCTCGACAAGGCGGTGCGGGCGGCGTTCACCCGCCCCGTCCCCAAGTCGGCCGGTGCGCGCGTGCGGTACCTGGTCCGGCAGCACCAGGGCAGCACCAAGCGCGTCGCCCAGCTGCTCGGCGTCTCGCAGCGCACCGTCGAGCGGTACGTCCGCGACCAGATCAAGCGGCCCCGCAGGGACCTGGCGGACCGCATCGAGCGGGAGGTCACCCGGAGGTGGCAGCCGCAGGTGCGGGCCCGCGCGCGCAAGGCCGCCGCCGACACCGGCGGCCTCGTCGTCGACACCCGCGCCCGCTTCGGCTACACCGCCGCCCCCGGAAGCACCGACGACGCCCGCCTGCGCCACCTCACCGTCGCACTGCCGCCCCAGTACGCGGCCCGCCTCTTCGAAGCGCAGGAACAGGGCGCCAGCGAGCAGCGCCTGCGCGACATCACCGCAGAGGGCCTACAGGAGATCTACTTCAAGGACCACGGCCGCCGCGCCCAGGGCCTCCTGGTGGAGTTCACCGACCTGGAGCACCTGGAGTTCGGGCTCTGAGGGGCGCGTCGACGACGCGTTGAGCGCGCCGCCGCTGAGCCGACGCACGATAGCGGCGGCCGTGGCGGCGGTTCAGACGGTCGCGGTGATCGCTCGGGTGACGGCCGTGATCGCCGGAGTGGGGTGGCCGCCGAGGCGCGCCACGAGTACGCGACGGATCTCGGGGGGTGCGCCGTCGACGCGCAGCAGGCTTACCCCCGGCGGCAGGACCGGCGAGAGGGGGAGGGCACTGTGGTCACGCCGAAGCCGCCTGCGACCAGCTGGAGTTTGGTCAGCCAATCGCGCGCCGAGTGGACGATGCGCGGCCGTCCGGGCAGGCCGGGCCAGACGCCGAGCAGCGGCTCGCCACCTGATGACGGGGTGGCGATCCACGCGGCATCGACCAGCTCGTCGACGTGCACCGTGGTGCGCCCGGCGAACTCTCCGGTCGAAGGCACCGCCACGACCAGTTCGGTGTCCGCGACGGCCTCGAGGTGCAGACGCGGCGAGTCGCCGTCGAAGGGACGGTGAGGTGGGCGGGATGTCAGCACGGCGAGGTCGAGCGAGCCCGCGCGCAGCGCCCGGATCAGGGTGGGTGTGGTGCCCTCGCGGGTGGTGACCGTGATCTGCGGGTCGGCCGCCGCGAGGTGTACGAGTGCGGCGGGCAGGATCGCCGAACCCGCGCTCAGAACCGCCCCGAGCCGTACAGGTTCGGTCCGTGGGGCGCTCCCGGTGAGCTCACGCTCGGCCGCCGCGAGCGAGGCGAGGACCGTGTGGGCGTGCCGCAGCAGGGTCAAGCCGCCGGGAGTGAGCCGTACACCGTCCGGGCGGCGTTCGAACAGGGCGGTGCCGACGCTGCGTTCGAGGGCGGCGGCCTGGCGGGAGACGGCCGACTGCGTGTATCCGAGCCGGGCAGCCGCCGCGGTGAAGCTGCCGGACTCGGCGATCTGCCGCAGGACCCGCAGTCCCGTGCTCGAGATGTCCATGCGCGATACGCATACCACAGATGACGGATCCTCGCTTCCCGCATTTCCGTCCCGCTCCTAGTGTCGATCTCAAGAGCACGGACAACACGGAGGTCATCACGTGCGAGCAGCAGTTCTGACGCGGTTCGGCGCCCCACTCGCGGTGCGGGAGGTACCGGACCCCGAGGCCGGGGGCGGTGAGGTGGTGGTCGAGGTCCTCGCCGCCAACGTGGCGCCCTACGCGGCTGAGGTCTTCAGCGGCGCACGGAACTACCCCCTCGTCCCCCTGTCGTACCCGGTGTCGGCGCGGTGGGGCGGATCCTCCACGTCGGCCCGGACGCCACCCGGCTGCACGTCGGCGACCTGGTGTGGTGCGACTCGACGGTGCGCTCGCGGGACGACGCCCTGACGCCCGACATCACGCTCCAGGGCTGGAGTTCGCGCGGCGAGGGCGGCGCGCGGCTCGCCGAGTACCTGCGCGACGGCGCGTTCGCCGAGCTCATGCGGGTCCCCACCGAGAACGTCTACCCGCTGCCCGCCGCGGCCGGGGAGGATCCGGCCCGTTGGGCCGCGCTCACCGTGCACACCATCTCCTACGGCGGGCTCCTGGCAGGCAGGCTCGCGGCCGGGGAGACGCTGCTCGTCAGCGGGGCCACCGGCAACCTGGGCAGCAGCGCGGTCGCGGTCGCGCTCGCGATGGGCGCGGGCCGCGTGGTCGCCCCCGGCCGCAACGAGGCCGCGCTCGACCTCCTCGCCGACCGGTTCGGCCCGCGTCTGCGCCCGGTCCCGCTGACCGGGGACGAGGCCACCGACCGCGCGGCGATGTCCGCGGCGGCCGGTGGCCCGATCGACATGGTGATCGACCTGCTCCCGCCGAGCGCCCCCAGCTCGGCCTCGCGTGCGGCGGCCATGACCGTGCGCGAGTACGGCCGCGTCGTCCTCATGGGCGGCGTCGGCATGCTCGGTGGCGACGACCTCGCGCTCCCGTACCCATGGATCATGCGCAACTCGGTCACCGTGCGCGGGCAGTGGATGTACCCGCGCACAGCCAATGTCGGCATCATCCGGCTCCTCGCCTCGGGCACATTGGATCTCGCCCCCGAACGGGTCCGGTCGTTCGGCCTCGATGCCGTCAATGACGCCATCACGTACGCCGCCGCGCACGGTGGCCCGTTCGACCGCACCAGCCTCACCCCTTCAGCCAACTGACACGGCCCACTGATCCCCTCCCCTCGCACGCCCCCGCCCTCACGGACACAGGCAGCCATACCGCTGCTGTCTGACGGGCACGATGCCGATGGGGGCAGACGCCGTAAGCCAGCTCGGCCCTCCACCGCTTCGGCCGCGCCACGAACCCGCCGTTCAGAGCCCCGGTTCCGGCGGCCCGGAGTCCCGCCACAAGCCCGCCCGCGTGACACCTGTCGTGCTTCGGCTCAGCCGCCCCTAGCGACGCCCTGGCGGCTCCGCGCCCCGACGGGGCTTTCACGGCGCACCGGAGCGCCCGGTTGGCCAGCGGGCACGAGCGTTGGCCAGACTGGGCGCGCCAGGGACACGTCAACGGGGGATGTCATGGAGATTCAGACGCGGGTGGGCGGGGAGAAGGCCCGCCGGTGGCTCATGTTCGGGATGCTCGCGGTCGGCGCGGTGTCGTTGGTCGTCGGGCTGGTCCTCGCGGGGATCTCGGTCTCGTTCCTGGTGGACGCGGAGCGCGCCCAGGGCACCGTGGTGGCCCTGGAGTGGCGGTCGAGCGGCGGCGACAGCGACGGCGGCACGTCGCGCAGGACGCGCGGGGACGACGAGCCGACGGCGTACCCGGTGGTCGAGTTCAGGACCGAGGACGGCACTCCGACGAGGTTCAGGGACTCCACGGGCTCCAACCCGGCGGCGTACGAGGTGGGGGAGCGGGTCGAGGTGCTGTACCGCGCGGACTCGCCCGAGGACGCGCGGATCAAGGGCTTCCTCTCGCTGTGGCTGGGGCCGCTGATCCTCGGAGGGATCGGGCTGGTGTTCACCGGGATCGGGGCGGGCCTGGCGTGGGCGAGGCGCAGGCGCTCCTAGGAGGGGGGCCGCCTCCCGGGGGAGGGGCCTCCCTCCGGAGGAGTGGCGTTCCCGGGAGAGGCGTTCCCAGGGAGAGACGTTCTCAACGAGAGGCATCCCCGGGACAGGCATCCCTGGGGGGCGTCCCGGGGGGCGTCCCCCGGGGGGCGTCCCCCGGGGGAGGGTCATCCCCGGAGAGGGCGCCGGAGCGGGGGGCCCGGAGGCGGAGGCGCCCCCGGGAGCAAAGGCCGTCCCCCAGGGGCGAGTTACCGCCCCCGGTGCCCCGCACCCGCCGTCTCCTGGCTCACCCGGTGGTCCCCCTCCGAGCGTTCCGTTCGGCGGCCCTTGCAGCGGGGGGCGAGGGTGCTGGGGTCGACCGCTTCGGCGGGGGCACCCTTGGCGTACAGACCGGTGGGGACCGAGTCGCGGTCGTGGGGGAGGAGCCAGAACACGCGGCGGCGGAATGTGCCCGAGGGGCGGGACGGCTTCGCGTCGGGTGCGAGGCGCGCGTAGCCGACCATGCGGCCGTCGCGGTGGTAGGCCGGTTTGCCGCGTCGGGTGGGCAGCCGGTCCAGGCTCTGGCGGACGTAGTCGAGCCGCTCGATGTCCTCCAACCAGACGATCTCGGACTCGTGGGCGATCTCTTCCTTCGCGATCAGGGCACTCATGCTGTCTCCTCGTCGACGAGCAGTCCGATGCCGGGGTAGTGCTTGCGCTGGCTGGACAGGATCATGTCCTTGGGGGACGCGATGCCGATCGTCTCGCGCACGCGGGCGGCGAAGGCCCGCGAGGAGACCGGAGGCACCCCCTCGCTGCGGCTCCACGCCCGGTACGCGCTGTGCAGGCGGGTCTGTTCCACCCTCGCGTCGGCCCGCACGACGCAGGCCTCCGTGAGGAAGCGTCCGATGTGGTCCTCGGTCTCGGCGTAGGCGGTGGTGGCGATGCGGACGCGCTCGGTGCCGGTGAGGTCCTTCTCGCCGCCCAGGTAGCGGCGGGCGCCGTCGATCAGCCAGGTGAGGATGCCGGGGCCCTCCTCGGTCACCAGGAGGTCGGCGAGGTTGTCGGTCCGCCGCTCGTCGGGGACGACGCGTTCGAAGGGGATCAGGCGCATGCGGCGCCAGAACGCGAAGCCCCCGGTGCCCACTTCGGGGCGGTGGTTGCCGAGCAGCCACAGCTTGTGGGTGGGCTGGAAGCTGAAGAAGTCCTGCCGCATCCGCCGCGCCTTGATCCGGTCACCGCCGGTGAGCAGCTTCACCCGCGCCTCGTCGAAGCGGTCACCGGGCTTGATCTCCGAGCACACGATGACGCGGCGGCCGTGGAGTTCGGCGAGGTCGGTGGGGTGCCCTTCGTAGGGACGCGCCATCAGGAAACCGGGCGGGGCGGCATCCGCGTAGTCACCGAGCAGTTTGATCAGCACGTCCAGGAGGACGGACTTGCCGTTCCTTCCGGAGCCGAAGAGGAACGGCAGCACCTGCCCGCCGACGTCCCCGGTGACGGAGTAGCCGAGGAGGAGTTGGAGGTAGGCGATGGTCTCCTTGCCTTCGGCGTCGTCTCCGAAGGTGTCGGTGAGGAACCGGTCCCAGCGGGGCGTGGGCGTACGCCGTGGCGCCACCGACGTGGAGCGGGAGTGGAAGTCCGTCGCCGGGTCCGGCGCGCGGACGCCACCGGTGCGCAGGTCGACGATTCCCGCCGGGGTGCACAGCGCGTACGGGTCGGCGTCCAGGACGGCGGCGCTCAGCACCATCCCCGGGGCGGACTTGGCCTGGGCCAGCATCGCGTTCATGCCGGTGGTGGACAGCGCCCTGCGGCGGTGCTGCTGGAGGGCGGTGCCGGAGTGGACGCCGCTCGGGTCGTCGGCGGGGATGCTCTCCGCCAGGTCGCCCGCCGCCCACAGCACGGTGTCGTCCTCGTCGGCCCGCCAGCGGTGGTGGTCCCACCGGTACCAGCCGAGGCCCGGCACGTGCCGGTAGGTGTCGGCGTACCGCTGGACGAACAGCTTGGCGTTGCCACGGTCGGAGAGGGTGTCGGGCACCAGGCCGGGCGCGGCGTCACGCGCGGGCGCGTCACACACACGGGCGAGCGCTGTCATGTACCCAAACCTTGCGTCGCTTCAGTCGCTGTCATGGATCGCTGTCATGGATTGGTGGAACGCCGGAACGCCGGATCGCCGGGCCGCTGGAACGCCGGAACGCTGCCACGGGCCGCCGTACGGCCGTCGGCCGCGTACGTCGGCGTACTCCGCGTACTCCGCGTACTCCGCGCACTCAGTACACGCGTACGTCAGCACACGCGGGCGGCGGCGACCCGCGGCCCCGGCGTCACGCCCCGCACTCCGGTGGAGGCGGTCGGGCCGCCCGCGTCGACGGTGTCCGACTGGGTCCGGATGGACCGCTGGAGGCGCTGGAGCGGCACGGAGGGCTCCAGGCCCAACTCGCCCACGAGCGCGGTGTGCAGCCGCTGGTAGGCGCGCAGTGCCTCGCCGCGCCGCCCGGAGCGGTGCAGCGCCAGCATGAACTGGGCGTGCAGGCCCTCGTGCGTGCGGTGGCGGTGGACGAGGAACGTCAGCTCCGACACGAGCTCGCGGTGGCGGCCGAGGCGCAGGTCGGCCTCGATGCGCTGGTCGAGGGCGTAGAGGCGGGCCTCTTCGAGGCGCTCGACCTCCATGGTGATCTGGCTGCCCGCCTGGATGTCGGCGAGCGCGCCCTCGCCGGACCACAGGGCGAGCGCCTCGCGCAGCTTGCGGGTCGCGCCCTGGTAGTCCTCGGCGTCCATGGCGCGGAACCCGGCGGCCGCGCGGCGCTCGAAGTCGCGGAAGTCGACGCTGCCGCCGCCGGTCTCCAGGCGGTAGCCCCCCGGGAGGGTGACCAGGATGTCCTTGGCGCCCTCGCGCCCCTTGCCCTCGCGGGCGAGCGCCTCACCGATGAGGTCGCGCAGCTGGAGCACGTACGTCTGGAGCGTCGTACGGGCGCTGCGCGGGGGCTTGTGGCCCCACAGCTCCTCCGTCAGCGTCGACACGGGGACCATCTGGTCGGCGTGCAGCGCGAGCAGGGCGAGGACCTGCCGCGGCTTCGGCGCGGAAGGGGCGACGGAGTGTCCGCCCACGCGCACTGACATCGAACCCAGAACCTGGATGTCCATTCTGCTCCCCCTAGACGAGCGCAAGACGGGTTGCCCGTGCTCACCGTGTCCGCAGGCGCTGAGCTGAGCACTGCGGCACGCCTCCACGAACCCCTCAATAAAAAACCCGCGCGGTCGGTTTTGTCAACATGCCCGCTCCGGTTCAAGGCGACCTTTTGCCGGAATTGACCGGAGAATCCATCGTGAAGTACCCGACATGCGCAACAGGAGCGCCGTACGCCGCCTTGATACGCCCTCGGGAAGCGCTCGCGGCTAAGAAGAAGGCGACTGTCCGGTCTCATATGGGGTGGGGGAGACAGGGGAGTAGCCCTGAGGCTTGGGAGACCGTGGGTGAACACGACGCCGACCGGTGCCCCCCACGTACACAGCGGGAGGCACCGGTCGGCGGCACAAGCGCGGGCTGACCCACCGGACGGCAGGGTCGCCCCGGCGACCTACGCGGACATCATCGTGGCGTCAGCGGGTCCCACAGGGCCCACTGACCCTACAGATCCAACCGGTCCCACTGATCCCACAGATCCCACCGACCCCACCGGCTCCGCCGGGTTGATCGGCTCGACCGTCGCCAGGGTGTGGTCCATGTGCGTGGCGTCGCCGTGGACGAGCGGGATCTCGGCGAGGAGGTTCTCGGGGATGTCGAAGGCGTCGACCAGGGTCCGCAGGTGGGGTGCGAGTTCGCAGATGGTCTG
This sequence comes from Streptomyces sp. G45, assembly GCF_049542095.1. Taxonomy (NCBI): domain Bacteria; kingdom Bacillati; phylum Actinomycetota; class Actinomycetes; order Kitasatosporales; family Streptomycetaceae; genus Streptomyces; species Streptomyces sp. G45. The sequence goes on from NZ_JBMUZU010000002.1 coordinate 234,606, forward strand.
CTCGATCGCCGGGGAGAGCGCCCGGACGTGGTCGACCGTCATGTGCTGCTCGGCGAGCAGGTCGCCGCTGCTCTCGGTGAGCTGCTTGAGCAGGAACAGGCGGCACAGGCTGTGCAGCAGCGGGTGCGCGGCGGTGCCTTCGGAGCGCTCGACGGCGGCCAGGAAGGCGTCGGCGGCCTGGCGGCGTGCGTGGGCCTCGACGAGCTCCAGGGCGTAGGGGGAGGCGGTGTTCCAGCGGGCCACCGGGTCGCCGGGTCTGCCCTGCCGCAGGGCGGTGCGGGCCCGGGTCTGCCAGATCGTCTCGACGTCGCACAGCAGGTCCCGCAGGAACGCCAGATCGCTCAGGTGCCGGTCGGCGGGGGCGGTGCCGGGCGCGGAGTGCGGGGGCACCTCGTGGTTGAAGATCATCTCGGCGGCGGCCTTGAGCCAGATCACCAGGTTGTCCCCCTCGGCGGTGATCGTGCCCTCCAGGTCCGTGACCAGCTCGGCCAGGCGGTTGGCGGCGAACAGGCCGCGGGCGCCGCAGCGTTCGCGGCACTCGGTGGCGATGGCGCGGGCCTGCCAGGTGTTCCACCCCTTGGCGACGGCCACCAGGCGCTCGGCCTCGGCCTGCTCCTCCGGAGGGTGCTCCGCCCACCGGGAGACCGCCGTACGGTGCAGGAACGTCATCGCGTACGTGGTCGCGACGGCGTACAGGAGGCGGCCGTGGTGGCTGCGGTGGGCGGCCAGGGGGATGCGCGTGCCCGCCTTGGGGCCGCTGATGTGGCGGCTGTAGGCGAAGCGCACCGCGATGGCCAGGGCGGTGCGCGAGACGCCGGTGGCGGCGGCGCTCATGCACAGCTTGCCCGTGGTGACCCGGGAGATGGAGCGCAGGAACCGCTTGCGCCGGTTGCCCAGGTCGCTGCGGACCTCGCCGCCGGGCGTGAGGCGCCCGTGGTCGGCCTCCAGGAGTGCCGTGCGCGGCAGCCACACGTGGTCGAACGACGTGAGGCAGTGGTCGACCGGGCTGCCGATGCGCGGCGGCAGCGGGCGGACCGTGACGCCGGGCAGGATGCCCATGTCGTCGCTGAGCGGCGTCAGGAAGAGGAAGACGCCGTGGTCCTCGTCGTCGACGAGCAGCCGGGCGGCGACCACCGCGGACTTGGGGCCGCCGACGGTGCTGGTGTTGGGCATGAACTTCTGGGCGCCGGGGTGCGGGGTGTGCAGGACGAACCCGCCCGTCGCCCGGTCGAGTACCGCGGTGGTCTGCAGGGCCGCCGCGTCGTTGCCGTGCTCCAGCTCCGTGCACAGGAACGTTCCGGTGCGGTTCAGGGAGGCGTAGCGGGAGACGTCCCGCAGGTGGCCGTCGTGGTCGAGGAGGCTGCCGAGGAAGAGGTTGTAGTGGATCCCGGCGAGTGTGGTCAGACCGCTGTCGACCACGCCGGTCCACTCGTGCAGGGCGGCGAGCCCGCGCGGGTCGAGGGCCAGCTCCTTGGGGCTCTCCAGGGTGTCGTTGACCAGGCGCAGGCGCTGGTAGGAGAGGGCGGCCCGCTCGGCGGGGGCAGCTCGGGGCGCGGCACGAAGGCCGGACTTGAGATCAGCTCCCGCCACGGAGTGTGGACGCGTTCCCTGGCGTCCTCTTCGAAGAGCAGGCCGGTCAGCTCGGTGACGGCCGGATCGAGGGCGGGCGGGGCGCTGGCGCGGTCGGATCTGTGGGTGTGATCCGGCCGCGTCGTCCACCGGGAGCCTTTTGTCTCAAGAGTCAGCAAGGTCATGGGACCTCCCCCGTAGATGAGGACCCCGAGGTCGGGGGTCCGACGACAAGATACGTACCAACCGGTTTTCTTTTCAAGACTCTTTACCTACGGTGGCGGGGGTCCACGTGGCATATGACGCGTCATGGGGGCCGTGTGACGGAACCCCTTGCGTTAGAAACCGGGTGACTGGTTTTATTGTCGCCGATCGATCCCCGGCGATGGGGAATCGTCACCACTGGGCGATGAAGAGCGGTGACTGCTCACAGTCCGTAGAGGATACGGAGCGTGATCGATGCTAGAATACGAACCTTACGGTTTGCTTTGATGTGACTCAGGGCGGAGGCGCGCGATGGCCCGACAAGAACGAGCTGTTCGGACGCGGCAGAAGATCCTGGTCGCCGCGGCCGAGGTGTTCGACCAGGTCGGGTACGACGCGGCCACGATCTCCGAGATCCTCAAGCGCTCCGGAGTGACGAAGGGCGCCCTGTACTTCCACTTCACGTCCAAGGAAGAGCTGGCCCAGGCGGTCCTGGCCAATCAGATGACCGCGCTGCCCCAGGTGCCGGAGCAGGAGCTGATCATGCAGGAGGGGCTCGACGCCTCCCTGCTCCTCGCTTATCTCCTCTATCTGCACGAGCCGGTGGTGCGCGGCAGCGTGCGCCTCACGGTCGAGCAGGGCGCCCTGCAGAACGTCCTGGACCGGCGGGTCCCCATGCAGGCGTGGATCAGCCACAACGCCGCCCTGCTGACCCGGGCCAAGAGCGCCGGTGAACTCCTGCCGCACGTGGACGTCGACGTCGCGGCCCGGATGTTCATCGGGGCGTTCACCGGCGCCCAGGTCCTGTCGAAGATCATGACGGATCACGCGGACATCGTCGAATGCGTGACGGAGGTGCTCCAGCACCTCCTGGCGTCGATCATGGTTCCGGGAGTCCTCGTCCGCATGGACTTCTCCCGGGACCGGGCGGCGCGTGTGTACGAGGCCGCCATGGCACTCCACCGCGAACAGGAGGAGCCCGAACCCGCGCGGATCGGGTGAATCCGGCTGACGAACCATCAGCCAACGGGGGAGAGGGCGGACAGCGCCCTCGTAGGCACGTGCCGAAACGTTACTTCATGACCTCGTGACTCATGCCCATGAGAACTCGTGACCTCATGACGAACCGAACGGAGTGCATGCACTGATGGGAAGCGCGCTTTGCCCGTACGCCCTGGACGTCACCGGCAGTGACCTCGCGGGGGAGGCGGCACTGCTCAGACAGCGGGGGCCCGCGGTCGAGGTGGAGCTGCCGGGCGGCGTGGTCGCCTGGGCGGTCGTCCGCGGGGAGTACGTGGAGCGGCTGCTGGCCGACCCGCGTGTCTCCCGGGACGCCAAGAAGCACTGGCCCGCCTTCATCGAGGGCCGGATATCCCCGGACTGGCCGCTGTACCCCTGGGTCGCCAACACCAACATGCTCACCTCGTACGGCCAGGACCACACGCGGCTGCGCAGGCTGGTCGCCGGGGCGTTCACCGCGCGCCGCACCGAGAGCCTGCGCGCCAGCGTCGAGGACCTCACCGCCGAACTCCTCGAAGAGCTGGCCGCGACGCCGCCCGGCCAACCCGTCGACCTGCGCAAGCAGTTCGCCGAGCAGCTGCCCCTGAAGGTGATCTGCGACCTCTACGACGTGGCCGCCGACGGCAGCCGCCAGGACCTGTACGAGGCGCTGCACACTGTCTTCTGCTCCGCGGCCAGCGCCGAGCAGATGGAGTGGGCCCGCAAGCGCGCCTTCGAGCTGCTCGCCCAGCACGTCGCGGCCAAGCGCCTCGCCCCCGGTGACGACCTGACGTCCTCGCTGATCGCCGCCCGCGACCAGGACGAGCGCCTGAGCGAGCAGGAACTCCTCGGCACCCTCTATCTGATGATCGCGGCCGGGCAGGACACCACGGGCTCCCTCATCACCAACGCCGTGCGGCAGCTGCTCACCCACCCCGAGCAGCTCGCCCACGTCCGCGAGGGCCGCGCCACCTGGGACGACGTCGTCGCCGAGACCGAACGCATGGACAACCCGGGCGCGTTCGCGCCGCTGCGCTTCGCGGTCGAGGACATCGACCTGGACGGCGTCCTCATCCGGCAGGGCGACCCCATCATCGTCTCCTTCGCAGCGCCCGGCCTCGACCCCGACCGGCACGGCCCCGACGCCCATGTCTTCGACGTCCTGCGCACCGGCCGCGACACCCTGGGGTACGGCCACGGGGTGCACCGGTGCCTCGGGATGCCGCTGGCCCGGGTGGAGGCGGCCACCGCGCTCGCCGCGCTCTTCGCGCGCTACCCGGACCTGGCGCTCGCCAGCCCGGCGGACGAGCTGCGCCCCATGCCCACGTTCATCATCAACAGCTACGCCGAGCTTCCGGTGCTGCTCGGCGCCCCCGCCGCCTGACCGTCCACGGGGGCGCCTCCGGTCAGCGCGGCAGGAAGGACACCGGCTCCTGCCCGGCGTCCCGCAGGGTCACGGCCGTCACGTCGTGGCCCTGCGGGACGCCGCTCGCCGTTTCCGCGGGGCTCGTCTTCCGGGAGGCCGTCTCCGGGGAGTTCGCGTAGTCAAAGTTGGCTACGGCGTCCAGCGTGGCGAGGGCCTCGGCCGTCAGCAGGGACGGCAGGACCAGGCGCCAGAACCGGGCGAGCACTTCGGCCGACAGCCACTGCGGATCCGCGCGGCCGAGCACCTCGAAACCGACGGTCGCGGCCACGATCGAGGCCACCGCGTCCCCCTCGGCGACGTGGTCGGCCAGCAGGTTCTCCGCGGCCGCCTCCGCGACGAGGCGCCGCACGCAGCCGTACCACTCGCCGCGCAGGTCAAGGCTGGTGCCGTCGCTCGCCTCGCAGCTCAGGTGGTACCCGGCGCGGGCCACCACGTCGTCGGACAGCGTCTCGGCGAGCGCCCGGGACGTGCCGGTGAGCCGCTCAAGGGCGTTGGCGCCCGCCTGCCGGGCCTGGGTCGTCGTCCGGCGCAGCGTCGCGGCCGCGGTGGCCTCCACCGTGCCGGCCACCGCCGCCTTGTTCTCGAAGTGGAAGTGCAGCGCGCCGGGGCTGACCCCGGCGTTGGAACTGATCTCCGCGAGCCTGGTCTGCGCGTATCCGCGCCGCTCGAAGGCCACCGCGGCCGAGTGGATGAGCGCCTGACGGGTCCGGACGGCGCGCTCCTGCTTCATTCCCGAAAGCTCCCCATTAACTCCCCCTAGGACGATGTGCCGCGACAATAACAAACCGCCTACGCGGTTTAGAAGGATCACGGCCATTTCTTACGCCTTCTGTCGTACGTCAGTCCGCGATCATGTCGACGAAGTGCGCAGGTCGGTCACGCAGACGGGGTGCGGTGGACGGTGGCTTGAATCCGCGGGGGGCGGCCCGGCGGGTGAAGAGTGGCCTAAGGGTGTCGTCTGGATGTCGTTCCGGCGTCCGTGCGTGCGAGTAAACAGACTTACCGGTATGGTTTCCTGGCGGCGGCGCTCGGAAGCGCTCAGGGGCCCTCGGGGGACGGGGTCCCCGTCCGTCTGCGGGCGCACGCCTGGACGTGTGCGCCCGTGACGCGGGTGGTCTCGTTGACATGGGTGATGACCGGTGAACTGGCTTGCGCAGGGGGGAGGTTGGGGCTCAGTGGCACGGATGAACGCTACTGGATCCGGGGGTGAGCGGAAGGAGCGGGTCCGGTACGTGGGTGGGGTGCTGTGCGTTCCCGCGCCCGTGTGCCACGGGGCTCCCCTCGCCGCGCGGCGGCGGCCGCATCCCGCTGGGCGCCTCCGCCGGGGCGGCGGTGGTGGCGGCGCCTGCGGGGAGGGGACTTCTTCGCCGTGGGGGTGTGGTTTTCTTCGGGGTCGGGCTGCGGTCGGCTTGAAGAAGGTCGGTGGTTTCCCTCGTAGTGGCGCTGATCTGCGGTTTCTAGGGTTGGAGGCAGTTAAGGGGGCGGCCCGCCCGCCTCTTCCCCTTCCGGCCCTCCCGAGGTGTTCTATGCAGTCCGCGACCGCGACCCTGGCCCTGTCCCAAGAGCCCGCCGGCGGCATTGCCGGGTGGGCGGCCGACCTCGTCGACAAGATGGGCGGCATAGGAGCCGGAGCGGCCATCGCTCTGGAGAACCTGTTCCCGCCGCTGCCCAGCGAGGTGATCCTGCCGCTGACCGGCTTCGCCGCCGGGCAGGGCGTCCTCAGCCTCGCCTCCGCCCTGTTCTGGACCACGCTCGGCTCGGTCGTCGGCGCGGTGGCGCTGTACTGGATCGGCGCGCTGATCGGCCGGGAGCGCATGTACGCGATCTGGGCCAGGCTGCCGCTCGTGAAGGTCGCGGACCTGGAGCGGACCGAGGCCTGGTTCGCCAAGCACGGCACCAAGGCCGTGTTCTTCGGCCGTATGGTGCCGATCTTCCGCAGCCTGATCTCGGTGCCCGCCGGGATCGAGCGGATGCGGATGCCGATGTTCCTGGCGCTGACCGCCGCGGGCAGCTTCATCTGGAACGCGGTCCTCGTGATGGCCGGATACTGGCTGGGTGACCAGTGGGAGCTGGTCGAGGACTACGTGGGTGTGCTGTCCAAGGTCGTCCTGCTGCTCGTCCTGGTCGCCGTGGCCGCGTTCGCCGTACGGCGCCTGACCAAGGCGCGGGCCGGCCGCGCCGCCCAGCACCGGAGGTCGTGAATGACCGTCGATCCCGACACGATGCCCGACGCGCCGGTCAAGCCCGGCGCGTTCGGCGCGTCCGCCAAGCCTGGCGCGTCCGCCACCGGCGGCGCGTCCGTAGCGCCCACCGCGTCCACGGCGTACGGAGACTCCACGCCGTACGGAGGCTCTACGGCGTACGGAGGTTCCACCCCGTACGAAGACTCCACCCGGTACGCCAAGGAGGCAGCGGACCGAGGCGCCCCGCGCCCTCCGCCTCCGTCGGCGCCGTCCAGGGCGATCTTGTCTGGGCGCGGAGCGCGCCGCTAGGGTCGGGCAGCGTGTCAGAGGACGCGTCCTACGCCGACGCCCTCGCCCGGGCCATGAACCCGCACGGCGGGGGGCCCGAGCCGGAGGCCGCCGCGCCGTTCGGCCGCAGGGCGGGCGGGCTGCTCCTCGGCATCGCCACCAGCTTCCTGGCGCTGCTGTACTTCCTGACCGCCGGGCTCGGACTCGGCGCGGCCCTGCTGTGGCCGCGCACCCGGCCCGGCGCGCAGCGTCTGCTGCGCGCCGGGGCCGCGCGCCTGACCGCGATCGAGCGGTGGCGGCGGTCGGCGTTCTTCGGAGACACCTACCCCACCGAGCACGACGCCCGTAAGGACCTGCCCTACCTCGCCTCGCGCATCGCCATGGGCCCGGTCAGCGCCGTCGTGGTCGGGCTGCTCGGCGTCGGCGTGGTGCTCGCGGGGCTGCTCGCGTACGGCGCGGTGCGCGGGACCATAAGCGCGGGGGAGCTGCTCGGCCAGGTGCTGCTGGGCAGCGTGCTGCTCTTCCTCGACGTGCAGGGCCTCGTCTCCCTCGCCGGGCTCGACGAGCGGCTCGCCCGGCAGTGCTTCGGCCCCTCCGAACGGGAGCTGCTGGAGCGGCGCATCCTGGAACTCGCCGCCAGCCGCGCCGGAATCGTCCAGGCCATCGACGTCGAGCGGCGCCGCATCGAACGGGACCTGCACGACGGCGTCCAGCAGCGCCTGGTGGCCCTCGCCATGCTGCTCGGCCGCGCCTGCCGCAACCCCGACAAGGCCCCCGACCTGCTCCAGCAGGCGCACAGCGAATCGCGCGAAGTCCTCGGCGAGCTGCGCGAGGTGGCCTGGCGGGCCTACCCGTCGGCGCTCGACAGCCTCGGCCTCGAAGAGGCGCTCGCGGGCGTCGCCGAGCGGTGCAGCATCCCGCTCCACATCGACTTCCGGCTCACCGAGAAGCTGCCCCAGACCGTCGAGACGGCCACCTACTTCGTCGTCTCCGAGTCCGTGACGAACGCCGCGAAGCACTCCGAGGCCGACCGCATCGACGTCACCGTCGCCCTGGAGCGCGGCCGGGTCGTCATCCGCGTCAGCGACAATGGCCGCGGCGGTGCCGACCCGGAGGGCAGCGGTCTGTCCGGGCTGCGCCGCCGGACCGCCGCGCTCGACGGCGACCTGCATGTCCACAGCCCCCTGGGCGGGCCCACCACGATCACTGCGGAGCTTCCGTGCGCATAGTCCTCGCCGAAGACTCGATCCTGCTGCGCGAAGGGCTCGTGCGGCTGCTGACCGAGGAGGGACACGAGGTCGTCGCGGCCGTCGGCGACGGCGTCTCGCTCCTCAAGGCCGTGGAGGAGCACACTCCCGACCTGATCGTGGCGGACATCCGGATGCCCCCACCCACACCGACGAAGGCATCCGCGCCGCCCTGGAGATCCGCAGGCGCTGGCCCGACATCGGCGTGCTCGTGCTGTCCCAGCACGTGGAGAAGAACTACGCCGCCCAGCTCCTGACCACCGACTCCGCGCGCGTGGGCTACCTGTTGAAGGACCGCGTCGCCCAAGTCGAGGAGTTCCTGGAGTCCCTGGAGCGGGTGCACGCGGGCGGCGCCGCCATCGACCCCGAGGTCGTACGCCAGCTCCTCGCCCGCACCACCCACGTCGACCCGCTCAGCAAGCTCACCCGCCGCGAGCGCGAGGTCCTCGCGGAGATGGCCCAGGGCCACACCAACGCGGCCATCGCCCAGAAGCTCAACATCGCCCAGAGCACGGTGGAGAAGAACGCCAATACGATCTTCGACAAGCTCGACCTGTCCCACACGACGGGCTACAGCCGCCGGGTGCTGGCCGTGCTGCGGTACCTGGGGTCGTAAGGCGGTACTCGGGTTCCTCAGGCGGTGCTCGGGTCTCCGTAGAGGCGTACGTACGTGTACGTACGCGCGGTACGGATCCCGGACTCCGGGGCCCGCTGCATCGAACGATGTACTGCCCGTACGCCATCTCGTTCCGCGGGGCGAAGAGGCCGGGCGGGCCGCGTTCCTAAGCTGCCGATCGGCACAGCGGCCGCCGGTCGGTGACAGCTGCCGCCGATCAGGACGGCAAGGGCGCGCGGAGCGCCGATGGAGAGTGGTCGCACATGGGCAAGGCATCGAAGAATCTGGTGGAAGGCGTCGCCACTTTTGTGGTCGGCTTGGCCCTGCGGCTGTTCGCGGACGGGGTCGAGACGCCCGTCGTCACGCTGACGAAGGTCGGCGTGGTGCTCATGTGCCTGGGCGCCGTGATCGCCGTACTGGGGGTGTCCCAGGCGGTTCGCAGCCGCGTGTCGTGACGTACGGGTGCCCGTGGGCACCCCTGCGCCCCGTGGAACCGCCGGGAGAGGGCGGCGCCATGGGGCGTTTTGCGTGACTTCCTCCCCAGGGTGGCGCCGGTGGCACCACCCCTTGGCGTCATACCTGGCGTGCTTGGTGCCATTAATGGCTCGCGCATGGCGCCATTGATGTGCCATGATGGCATCACGGACGGCGCGCACCCGTGGGCTTCGATGGCCGAGGGATGCGCGTCTCGCGGAGTGAGTCATCGGGTGAGTCAGCGAAGGGGCGGATCATGGAGACGCAGGGCCAGCAGCAGGCGGCGGCACCCGGCGCCTTCGTCGCGTTCGCCCGGTTCGTGCTCTGCGGCGGCGGCGTGGGCCTCGCCTCCAGCTTCGCCGTGGCGAGCCTCGCCGCCTGGACCCCCTGGGCGCTCGCCAACGCCCTGGTCACCGTGGCCTCCACGCTCCTCGCCACCGAACTGCACGCCCGCTTCACCTTCGGCGCGGGCGGGCGCGCCACCTGGCGCCAGCACGCGCAGTCCGCCGGGTCGGCGGCCGCCGCGTACGTGGTGACCTGCGCGGCGATGGCCCTGCTCCACCAGTGCGTGGCGGCGCCCGGCGCGGTGCTGGAGCAGGTCGTGTACCTGTCGGCGTCCGCGCTCGCCGGGGTCGCGCGGTTCGTGGTGCTGCGCCTGGTCGTCTTCGCGCGCGGCCGGTCGGGGACCGCCGCCGTCCGCCCGGTGTACGCCCCCGTGGCCCGCGCCTCGGCCGACCCCGGGGTGCTCTGCCGGGCCGCCTGACTCCTTCAGGGCACACGCCGGTGCGCGGTGCTGCCCCCGACCTGTCGGCCGGGGGCAGCACCGCGCTTCGGGGAGGCGTGGGGGGATGTGGGGGGTTCGGGGGTGGGCCCGTGGGGGAGTGGGGGGTGGGCCCGTGAGGGGAGCGGGACCCTTACTGGTCACCGAGCCCCTTACTGGTTACCGAGACCCGTACTGGTTACCGAGACCCGTACTGGTTACCGAGACCCGTACTGGTTACTGGCGAGACCCGTACTGGTTACTGGAAGGAGTACGGGTCCAAGGCGTCCGCCGGGAGGTGCTCCAGGCTGACGCGGTCGCCGATGCCCGCCTCCTCGGCGAGTTCGATGAGGACGTCCAGGGCGACGTGGTCCTCCAGGGCGAAACCGGTGGAGTCGAAGACCGTGACGCGCTCGCGCAGGCCGTCGGCCAGCTCGGGGCGCGCGCACAGGTCCATCAGCTCGGGCCCGAGGTCGTCCTTGGTGAGCTGCTGGCCCTCGCCCTCGCGCAGCGACTGCTCGACGTGGTCGACCGTGACGAACGCGGACTTCAAAAGCGCCTGCGGCAGTTCGAACTTGCCGATCAGGTCGGCGCCGATCGCGTTGATGTGCACGTGCGGCTTCAGGTTCTCACCCGACAGGACCGGGCCGTCGCCCACGCCGACCGACGTGACCGTGCAGATGATGTCCGCCCTGGCCTCGATCTCGGCCAGCTCCACCACGCGTACGTCGAGGCCGAGGAACTCCACGCGGTCCGCGAACGACGCGGCGTGCGCGGGCTCGACGTCGTACACGAGGATCTCCTTCAGCGGGAACACGCGGCTGAGGGCGTGCGCCTGCGTCACCGCCTGCGCGCCCGCGCCCACCAGGCCCAGGACCTCACTGTCCGCCTTCGCCAGCAGGGAGCTGGCGACCGCGGAGGCGGCGCCGGTGCGGATCGCGGTCGGCAGGATGCCGTCGCTGATCGCCACCAGGCTGCCCGTGACGTCGTCGTACCGGGCGAGCGAGCCGATGATGGTCGGCAGGCGCCGCTCGGTCGGGTTCGACGGGGTGTAGCCCACCGTCTTGATCGTCACCGACTGGCCGGGCTGGTGGAAGGGCATCCACTCCAGCACCCCGGTGTCGCCGGGGCAGCGCACGAAGCCCTCACGGGCAGGGGTGTTGCCCCGGCTGTCGGCGGTGAAGGCCGCCCGCAGCCTCTCGATCATCAGGTCCATGAGCTGGTCCCGGCCACTGTTGCCGACGAGCTTGGCAACATGCTGCTGGTTCAGCACCAGGGTTTCCATTTTCTTCCCTTCTTCGATAAACGAGATCTGGCATCTTCTTGCCACGCGGCGCGGCGTATTCACGGGTATATCTGCGCGACAATTGGGACGCTCTCGCCGACGCCGGGAAGAGCAGGAAAAGGCGCCTTGACGAGGGCCGGAAAAGGGGTAGGGAAGGCAGCGTGCGGATTGCTCCCCCAGGCACGGCACCGCGCTTCGTCTCGCCAGAAACGTAGCTGGACAGATTCGAAGACGTCAAGGTTTCCCGATTCCAGGGTGGCGGGAAGCTTCCAGGCCGGACTGGAAGTTTTCTTCAGGGTCCGCATCGGGTTTTTCCCGGGGCATCAGGCGGATTGCTGCCTGTCCTTTGCCGAACTCCGGAAACTAGCGTGGTCCGCGTCGAACCAATCGGCGTCAGCGTCGAGCAGATCGATGTCCGAGCCGAACGAATCGGCGTACGCATCGAACGAATCGGCGCCCTCGCCGAACGAATCGGCGCACGCGTCGAACGAATCGGCGCAGGCGTCGAACGCACGCGTCGAAGCCGTCGGCGCGGGTGCCGAACCCATCGGCGCACGCGCCGAGCCAATCGGCGTACGTGTCGAACCCATCGACTGAGTGGTGACGAGCCGTGTACGGAAGGAAAACGGCGTTGAGGAAAAATCCAGCGACAGTGCGGATCGCGCGGTGGAGCGCCAACCACCCGTGGTCAGCGATCGGTCTGTGGACCGCGTTCGTCGTGCTGTGCCTCTTCCTGGGCGGCGCGGCCGGAACCAACAAGATCAGTGACGACGAGTCGGGTGTCCGCGAGTCGGGCCGCGCGGGCAAGATCGTGGCCGACGGCGACTTCAGCGAGAAGCCCGAGGAAAGCGTCCTGATCACCGCCAAGGAGGGCGGCAAGCTCGAACTCAAGGCCGCCCGGGCCGCCGCCGAGGACGTCCAGCGGCGCATGAAGGGCCTCGACGGCGTCGCCTCCGTGGGCGCGCCCGTCCGCTCCGAGGACGGCCTCGCGATGCTCGTGCCCGTCACCATGAAGGGCGACCCGGAGACCGCCGACAAGCGCATCGACCCGCTGCTCGACGAGAGCGCGGCCGTCGAGAAGGCCCACCCGGGCCTGCGCGTCGAACAGGTCGGCACCGGCTCCACCGCCAAGGGCCTCACCGAAACCCTCGGCAAGGACTTCCAGAAGGCCGAGTTCATCAGCCTGCCGATGACCCTGCTCATCCTGCTCGTGGTGTTCGGCGCCCTCATCGCGGCCGGTGTGCCCGTGGTGCTCGCGCTGTCCGCCGTCGGCGCCGCGATGGGCCTGTCGTCCCTCGCCTCCCACCTGCTGCCCGCCACCAGCGCCATCAGCAACGTGATCCTGCTGATGGGCATGGCCGTCGGCGTCGACTACTCGCTCTTCTACCTCAAGCGGGAACGCGAGGAGCGGCAGAAGGGCAAGTCCCACCACGACGCCATCGAGATCGCCGCCGAGACCTCCGGCCACACCGTCGTCGTCTCCGGCATCACCGTCATGGTGTCCATGGCCGGTCTCTACCTCGCCAACGAGGCCACCTTCGCCTCCCTCGCCACCGGCTCCATCATCGTCGTCGCGGTCGCCGTGATCGCCTCGCTGACCGTGCTGCCCGCGCTGCTCGCCAAGCTCGGCCGCTGGGTCGACCGCCCCAAGGTCCCCTTCCTGTGGCGCCTGACCATGCGCTCCGGCGAGTCCCGCGTCTGGCCCGCGCTGCTGCGCCCCGCCCTCGGACGGCCCGCCCTCACCCTGGTCCTCTCCGTCGGCGCGCTGCTGCTCGCCGCGCTGCCCGCCCTGGACATGAAGCTCAAGCAGCCCGGCTCCGACGACCTGTCCCGCGACATCCCCGTGGTCGCCGCCATGGACCGGCTCACTCACTCCTTCCCGAGCAAGGGCACCGTGCACCAGGTGGCGGTGCGCGCCTCCGCCGACCAGGCCGGTGAGGTCAAGGCCGCCCTGCACGGCCTCGCCAAGCGCGCCGAGAAGGACAAGCTGTTCGCCCACGACCAGGAGCCCAAGCTCCGCGAGTCCGCCGACCACCGCGTCCACACCCTCGACATCGGCACCCCGTACACGCCCAAGAGCGACGGCGCCCGCGAGTCCCTGGACACCCTGCGCGCCTGGGTGCCGCAGGCCTTCGACAAGGTGCCCGGCGCCGAGCACGGTGTGACCGGCAAGGTCGCGCAGAGCGTGGACTTCACCGCGCACCTGGAGGAACGCCTGCCCTGGGTGGTCGGCTTCGTCCTCCTGCTGACCCTCGCCATGATGGCCGGGATCTTCCGCTCCGCCGCGATCGCCCTGTCCGCCATCGGCCTCAACCTGCTCTCCGCCGCCGCCTCCTTCGGTGTCCTGGTCGCCGTCTTCCAGCACACCTGGGCGGAGAAACTGCTCGACTTCCAGTCCAGCGGCGCGGTCGTGTCGTGGCTGCCGCTCTTCCTCTTCGTGGTCCTGTTCGGCCTGTCGATGGACTACCACGTCTTCGTCGTCAGCCGGATCCGCGAGGCCGCCGAGAACGGCATGTCCACCAAGGACGCGGTGCGCGACGGCATCGTGAAGTCCGCGGGCGTGGTCACCAGCGCGGCCGTCGTCATGGTCGGTGTCTTCTCCATCTTCGGCACGCTGAGCATGGTCGAGTTCAAGCAGCTCGGCGTCGGCCTGGCCGTCGCGATCCTCATCGACGCGGTCGTCATCCGCATCTTCGTCCTGCCCGCCCTGATGACCGTCCTCGGCGACCGCAACTGGTGGCCGGGCGGGCTGCGCAAGCGGGGCCCCGGCGCGGCGGCCTCGGCCCCGGGTCACGCCTCGGCGGCGACGCCGGAGCCCGCGTACGCCGGTCAGGCGCGCCACGCGGGGTACGCCCCGCGCCAGGCGGACACCCACCAGGAGGCGTACGCGCCGCAGCACCAGGCCCACCAGGCCCAGCAGCAGTACGCGCCGCCCTACACCCCCGAGCAGCAGTCGTACTCCTACAACCAGCCGCAGCAGCAGTACCAGCAGCACCAGGCGCAGTACCAGCAGCAGCCGCAGGGGTACTGGCCGCAGCAGTCCGCCCAGCACGACCCGCGGAACCAGCCCTACGGCGACCGCCCCGGATCGGAGTACTGACCCCGATCCCCCATGTACGGGAGGGAGGCGGCCCCTGTCCCCCGGAGGGCCCCTCCCTCCTCTCCCTCCCCTAGGAGAAGGCCCTCTCTGCCCTCGGGCGGAGGGGGCCTTCCCCTATGCCCTCGCACTCTCATCCGCCCCGTGTAGGGCGAGCACCATCGTGCACAGCACGGGGGCGCCGTCGAACGGGACCACTTCGCCTACGAGTTCATAGCCCCAGCCCTCATAGAGGGCTCGCACCTTCACATGATCCTTGTGCACGAGCAGGGTCACTCGATCCTCCGGGCGCCCGCACAGCAGCTCGTCGTGGATCAGCCGCGAGGCTCCCGTGCCGCGCCACGGAGTACGGACCATCAGTTCCGACAAGGCGAACGTCCGCAGGCCCGTCTCCGCCGTGAACTCCGGGGGCGGAGCGGGGACGACCTTCGTCCACCACGTCGTGGCGGACGTGAGCGGAGCGCCATAGGCGTAGCCGACGGGTTCGTCCTCGTCGTAGGCGACGACGCAAGCGAAGCCTTCCTTGCCGCTCCAACCGTCGACGAACCGGGCGAACGCCTCCCTTGGGGCGAGGGGGTCATCGACGCCCTCGTACACCTCGTCATGGACGTCCAGGAGGAGTTCACGGATCGAGGCCGCGTGCGCGTGCCCGTAGTGGCGTACGTCTGGTTCGGGGTGCTTGGTCATGTGCGTCCTCCTCAGCGGCGTACCGTGGCAGCGTGGCAACCGAAGACCTGGGGCGGGCCCTTCGTCGTCTGCGTCGCTTGGCCTCGCTGAGTCAAGAGGAGCTGGCCGAGCGTTCCGACGTATCCGTCGACGTGACCGCATGGTCAGCGTCTTCAGCCCGTCGTCGGTCCGCATCGAACGCGTCCGCCTCGCCGTCCAGTACGGCCACCCCGAAGACGCGCTGAAGCTCGCCAAAGGCATGCGGCTGGCCAAGGACACGCCCCCGTCGTGGCGGACGTGGCTGCTGCTCGACGTGGCCCGGGCGCACACGGACGTCGGGGACGCCGCCGGGGCGGTGCGGACCCTTGAGTCGCTGCGCCGGGCCGCGCCGACGTGGATACGCCACCACACGCTGGCGGTGGCCATCGTGCGGGACCTGTGGGCGCTGCCTCACCATCCGCCGGGGTTGCGTTCGTTGGCGGAGTTCCTGGACGTCGCCGGTGAGTGTCGCGCCCCTACGCCCGCTTGAGCGCGGCCACGCTGCGCGCGCGTTCTTCGAGGTCGCGGGCCGCGGCGAGACCCCGGTGGGCCGGGAGGGACCTGACCATCGTCTTCAGGTGTTCGTCGCCGCGCGCGCTGCTGATGGCCATGTACTCGTCCAGGAACCGGCCCCAGGTCCGGCAGGCGGCCTCGACGTGCCGCATCCGGAACTGCCGCTCCGCGATCACTCCCAGGCAGTGCAGCCGCCCCTGGCGCTCCAGCGGGGACCGCGCCTGGTTGGAGCGGTACAACGCCTTGACCGAGCCGTCACGGTCGCTCAGGTGCCAGCGGACGTGCGCCTCGTGGAAGAAGTACGCGGCCTGGTCGTAGCCGCCCACCGCGTCACGGCGGTTGTCCGCCTTCGACAGCGCCGCCTCGGTCTCGTTCAGGCGGGTGAGCGCGGTGTGGCGGTCTCCGGTCATCGCGGCGGCGGCGGCCTGCTGCCCGCGCAGGAACGCCACCAGGCGCGGCCCCGCACCGGGGGTGGCCTCGGCGGCGGCGTCCGCGAGCTGCAAGCCCTTCGCCCCATGGCCCAGATGCGTGGCCTGCAAGCTCATGCCGCGCAGGGTGCGGCAGTACGTGACGTGGTCTCCGGCCTCACCGGCCAGTTCCAGCGCCTGCCGGTAGTACCGCTGACCGAGCCGCTGCATGTTCTCGTACATCGCCATCCACCCCGTCAGGTACACCAGGTCAGCAGCGGCGGACTTCATGTCCCGCCCACGCGGTCCGTGGCCGTGGCCCGCAGGTAGGGGCCCACGGTGTTGACGATGAACGCGGCGGCCATCGGCCGCGCGTGCCCGGCGCCGACCTGGTCCAGAATGTCAGCGACCTTGTCCGTCATCGTGCGGACGGTCCGCACGTCGCTGGCCCCGACACGGACCGTCCGCCCGGCCTTCTCCGCCCGCCCGGCGCGCTCGGCCCGCCCGGCCCGCCCGGCCCGCCCGGCGCGCTCGGCGCGCTCGCCCGCGGTCAGTTCGTCGAAGCGCGGGACGACCATCGCGGCGGCGTACACGCCCGTCGTGAGGACTCCCCGACGCGACGGGTCCATGTCCGCCCGGGTCAGATCGATCACCTCGGTGACCGTGTCGCGCCGGTCCTCGGCCTCGGTGTCCCAGCCGATGTCCGCGCACGTCACGGGCCGGGCGAGCAGCCGCGAGAGCGCTTCCGCCACGGCGGCCCGTACCGGGGGCCTGGGAACACTGCCCGCCAGCCAGTGCGACACGGACGTCTTGTCGTAGTGCAGCGTCAGCCCGAGCTCCCGGCCCGTAGCGTTGACCCTCCGCGCGAGCTGGGAGTTCCCGATCCCGCCCGCCCGCATCAGCTCCGCCAACGCGGTGTTGGGCGTGCGCTGTCGTCGGCTCATGGGTGCACCCCCGGTGCGTTCAACCAGTTCAACCGTCCCTCTACCGTGCCCCGTTCCGCCTCTCGGCGGAAGGACGAAGGCTGATGCCCGCCCCCGGCACGGCACGCCTGCGTGCGGGTGGTCTGGTCGTCATGACGCCCCCGGGACCGTACCTGCGCCCGGCTACGCTCATCGCATGGCTGACTACGTGCAGGTATCAACAGCGACTGAACACCGAGAGCAAGCCGTCGAGTTGGCGCGCACGGCGGTGCGTGAACGCCTCGCTGCGGGCGCTCAGATCATCGGCCCCGTCACGTCCGTGTTCTGGCACGACGGAGAGTTCGGCACAGGTGAGGAATGGCAGCTTCTCCTGAAGACCACCACCGACCGTTACCCACTGCTTGAGAAGCACTTGGTCGACCACCACCCCTGGCAGAATCCCGAGGTGTGTGCCGTTCCGATCGTTGACGGCGCCACGCCTTGCCTTGAATGGATCAGGAAGCACACTGCCCCGGCTGACTAGCCGCGGACCTGCTCCAGCACACTCGCGACAGCGGGCAGCGTCCGGTACTTGGCGGCTGACAACTCCGCAAGGACTGGCTGTAGCCGCTTGTGCGGTCGCACGGATGCCACGCCGTCCGCCAGGACCAGAGCACGACTTGTCACCTCTGCCGCTTGCTCCGCCTCTCCAGCGATCAAGTAGGCCTGAGCGAGCCACGAGGAGTACAGGGCCTTGTCCCGGGCGTGACCGTCGTCGTACTGGGACAAGGCCCTCTCCAGCACCGTCACCGCGCGCAGGGGGCGGCGCAGCTCTGTCCAGCACCGGCCTGTCATGATGTCCACCTCCGTGCGGTCGACCCATGCCGCCCAGTCCGGCTGCGGCCACTCACTCGCCTTCGCCAACGCCTCGTTGGCGGCGACCAGCGACCTCTCCGCCTCAACCGGCATATCGGCCACAGCGCATGCCCACGCCCGCCTTTCGTGCAGCAGCGCGCGTACGCTGGCGGGAGTGCCGTCATCGATCGTCTCCGTCGACCGACTCGCGATCTCCGCCCCTGCCCGCCGGTCCTTACCAAGCCGCTGGTACGCGAGGAACGCGAGCGCGTTTCCCACCAGTGCGGTATCGCCCGCGTCGAGCGCGGCCACCCGACTCGCCTCGTACAGGCTGGTCGCATCCGACTCACGGCCGCCATCGAAGGCAGCCCATCCGGCCTGCTGCGCTTGCTCGGCGAGGACGGACAGAAGCGCGCGTCCTGTCGCCTCGCTGTAACGCGCCTCGCGCAACAGGGCTTTGGTGGCCTGGTACTCGGCCGAGTACACGCGGAAGGTGTCACCTCCGCCCAGAACATCGTCCAGGCGCCGCAGGCGAGCTGTGCGTTCCCGTAGACACGTCACCGTCTGCTGACCGATCCTGCCGGGTGGGTTCGTCAAGATGGACGGCATGGTGGTGGCCAGCCCGGCGGCTTGGAGGAAGCGGCGCCGCAGCACTGTTCCATCCACCTCCGCCCCAGCCCTGCCGCTCCCTGGTGTCGCCTCCCACGGGCGGTCCGTCAACCCCACCAGCCGTCCAGGAATGCGCAGCGCGTCGCAAATCTGAACGATCTTCTCGAAGGTTGCCACCTTGCCCTGCCCGCGCGCCAGAGTCCCGACGCGGTCCGGCTTGATGTCGCACTCGGCTGCGATGCGCGAGTAGCTGATGCCCGCATGTCGGCGTGCCAGGCGGAATACCGTCCCGAAGTCGTGCCGTTGGGCGGCGGCTCGTAGCCGGGCATCATCCAGCAGCCATGAGGGAAGGGCGGTTGACGGAACGTATCCAGTCATGTGGAGAACTCTTCCGTGAGGCCAGAGCCTGCGGCAGCGACTTCGAGGAACGTCTACCCATGATGGGGATACCCGCGAGTGGGACGAATGTCCCAGGTGCCTTCTACGACAGTGAGACAGCAAGGCTCCGGCGACCGCGCGAACCGTCCTCGGGGCGTGGCCGTACACACTGGAGCCGACATGGCCGAGACCACGACAACCCGGTGCGCCGTCACCTGGCTTACGGAAGCGAGGGCCGACGTCCGCAAGGTGCTCGCGGCGTGGGACCGCGCCGAGCTCGCGCCCGTCCCCGCAGGCCGCGCCTGGGACGTCGTACGCATCCCCCAGCGCGTCGGCTGGCGCACCATCCACCGTCTCCGGGGCGACGGGACTCCGCTCGGGCCCGTGCTGCACACCGCCACCCACGTCGAGGTGCTCGTCCCGCCGGGCACCGCGCGGTCGTGGGACGCGCCGCAGACCAGCACGCTCGGCGCCGGGGACTTCATCGCCGCGCCCGACCCCGCCGTCGTCGCTCCGCTCACTGCCCGCACCCGGTCGTGGATCGTCGCCCCTACCGAGCCGTTGACCCTCACGGCCCCCGGGGATCTGCGCGTCGCGTACACCGCCGCGCGCGAGGCGATGAAGGGTGTGAGGACGTGACCGGCCCCGATCTGGACCAAGCGGAAGAGCTTTACGCGGTCTACCGCGCGCACCTCGACACCTGCCGACGCCTTCACTTCGGCTTGCTGGCCGACTGCTCCGAAGGCGTGCGTCTTCGGAGTGCGTGGGCGGACGGAGCCCGGGGCGAGCCCTGGCCCGGGCCGCGCACCCCGCCCGCCTCTGAAGACGGCGGCCCGAGGGGTGTCTGACGAGTGGACCGTGGTGCACCCCCAGACACCCCGGACGCACGCCGCACCCCCGACTTCGGCCCGTGACGCGAGCCCCGCGCCCCTCCACCTCCTATGCCCCTAGGAGCCCCCTGATGAGTCTGAACCGTCTGCACCGCGACCCCGGTTGGGTCACCACAGCGCGTACCCTGCACGACCGCGCCGCTGTTGCGCAGGCGCGGCACCCGGCGCAGCCGTCACCCCCTGTGGACCCGTTCCCCACGGGCGTACGGCCTTACGGGCTGGCCGGGGCCAGGCCCATCCTGGTGTCCGCCCCCCGGCGCGGCCTTCGTGACGCCGGACAGCTGGACGGATGGGTGAATGCTTCCTGGGCGGGTAACGGCCCGGTCAGCGCAGATAGGTCTGCTGCCACTCCACCGACGACATGGTGAGCGCGGCCTCGGCGAGAGCCTGCGCAGATGCGGTCTTGAGCTTGGCCTGGGACGTGTCGATCCAGTTCTGAACGTTGGAGCAGCCCTGTTCCCGGTACTCCACTGCCTGTACGAGGCATTCGAGCTTGTCGGCGTCGTGTGCGCAGATCACTTCGAGGCTGTCGCCGTTCTCGTACTCGGCGACCACGCGGCTGATCCCGGCGGCGACGGCCGGGTGCGCGTCGGCGAGTTGGTCGGCGGTGACCTTCTCGTTCGACGCGGCTTCCAAGTAGCGGCGGCCGATGTGCGGGATGTCGGATACGCGGGTCTCCTGGGTGTCGTGGAAGACGCACAGAAGGGCGACCTTGGCCGGGTCGGCGCCCTCCATCATCGCGAGGACGGAGCCGATCACCGCCGTGCGGAAGGAGTGCTCCGCGATGGTTTCGGGATCCTTCACGCCCGCGATCCACCAGCCGGACCGCTTGGCACGCTTCAGCATGCCCAGTTCGAGCAGATACCCCGCCGTGCCCTTGGCCTGCTCCGGGGTCGTCATGTCCGCCATGTGGTGCCCTCCGGATTCATCGGTGATCGCGTAGAACGTAGTGCACGGCTTCGAGGTCACGGCGGCCTTGTGCGGAAACCCGTCCCCCGTCCAGGAGCAGCACGACGTGGTCGCCGAGTCGTTCGGCGGGGCCGGGCGCGGCCCGCGGCAGCCAGTAGTGCGTGGTGAGGAGTGCCCACAGGGTGTGCGCGTAAAGGTCGACGTACTCGGGGGCCTGGTGGAGCCCCTGGACCAGGCTGCGGAAGACAGTGACCGGATCCCAGTCGGTTCGTTCGCGCATGAACGCGTCGTCGGGCTGGGCGTCGGGCAAGGCACCGAGCCAGTACGCCCAGTAGGCGAGGTTCGCGGCTTCCGCAGTGTCGTCGTCGACCACGGCTCGGGCGATGAAGTCCGACAGGGGTCGGGTATCGCCCTGGCGGACCAGCGCGGTTGCAGTGGAGCGGGCCTCAGCCCAACGCGGAGTCCAGCCGTGGGAGATCAGGCTGTCACGGCGACGGTGGAGTGCGTCGACGGTCCACGACGCTCCCTCGGCGCTGTGATCGTAGGAGGCGAGGTAGAGCGCCTGCCGCCGCAGCAGCACGAAACGGTCACCGGCGCCGGTGGCGGCATCGACCGCCGTACGCAGGTTCTCGAAGAACGCGTTCCGCTCCGCGACCGACAGCAGGGGGCTGCCGGAGCAGCACCGCGCCGGACGGGGGCTGGCCGGTCCCGGAGCAACGGAGGCGCGGTGCCGTTCAGGGCCCAGGCGATCATGTGCGCGGTCGACCTGGTGTGAACCCAGCCCGCCAGCGGGTGCCGGTCCAGCTCCGAAGGAGGTTCGAGCGCGGCACTGATGATCCGGTCCGCATCCATCGCCGCGTCGATGAACCCGAGGACGGTGGTTGCTGCCCCGAGCGTGAGGAGCCGACGACGCAAGTCGAGCACGTCGGCCGCGCGCATGTGGGCAAGCGGGCGCCGTCCGGACTCGCGCCCTTGGACCGTGCCCAGGTCGACGCCCAGCACTTCGGCCATGTCGGCCTGAGTGAGCGGGATGGACTCACGGGCCAGGCGCAGCACGAACCCGGCAATGGTGCCGGTCACCGCACGCCTGCGTGCGGGTGGTCTGGTCGTCATGACGCCCCCGGACGAGTTCGGCTCAACACGTACCCGTAGTCAGTCCTACCGGACTCTGAGTACTCGTACGTTCGTCATGCGCCAAGTGGACCGACCTGATAAATGCCTTACGGAAGTGGGGAGCTGACCATGATGCGAAGCCACGAGCGGGAGATCGCCATGGGTGGTGCATCGTGAGGGCGGCCGTTGTCGAGGACGGCGTGGAGGCCGTCATCACCCGCTGTGGCGAGGCTCTGGCCCTTCCGGACCCGTACGACCCGGTCGCGCTTGAAGCGCTGGTTCGGGCCCTGCTGTCCGACCTCGCCGCGCTCATCAGCTCCGGCCTGAGCGAGCACCGGTCCCGGCTCGTCCTGGACGAGATCCGCAAGGCCCACGCGTTCCTCGGGAGCCACCGGGCCCCGCGCCTCGGCGAGTCGTCGTACGACCACCTGCGCGCGCTCGCCTGGCTGACCCGGACCATCGCGTACATGTACCGGGACTGGGAGCGCCAGGGCGGGGGCTGGCGGTGAGCGGCACTTCCCGCACCGGCCCCGGGTGGGAGTTCGACGCCGGTCGGACAGACTTCGACGTGAAGAACGCGCTAGGCCTGGTCACGGCCGCCGACCCCCGGTTGCCGGACCTGACGTGCGCGCTCCTGCGGGATCTGGCGTTCCTGGTCGACACGCCTCGGCTGCGCGCTGCGGCCGAGTTGGACCAGGCCTTGAAGGCCGAGTTGCAGCGCGCGGCGGAGTTTCTGGAAGGCGCCTTGGGGCACCTGGGGCGGCTGGCTGTGGAGACGCGGTGCATGGCCGCGTCCTACCGGCTGCTCGGAGAAGCGGGTGAGTGGTGAGGGTGTGTACGACCGAGCCCACCCCTCCGATGGGGCGGGACCCGCACTGCGACCTGGACCGTACCAACCTGCCTGCGGGCATGCCCATCGGCATCACGCCGACTTCGAAAGGACCGAGACGATGCGACTGATCGCTGCCGCTGCCGGGACTCCGGGCGAGCCCTGGCCAGGACCGCCGAACCCGCCCACCCCCGACGGCCCCGGCCCCGGGGAGCCCTCGCCGCCGCCGGAGCCCCCCACGCCCGACGGCGGCCCCCGGTGATGGCGGGCGAGGGCGGGGAGCGGCCGGGGCGTGGCGAGCTGGGGCGGGCCCTCATGGCATCCGGCGCCCTGTCCTCGGACTGGGCGCCCGCCTTCGCGGCCGTCGACCGGGCGCGGTTCCTGCCCGAACGGATGTGGCCCTTCGACCTGGATGCCAAGCGGGCGGTCACCGTGGAGAAGGGGCAGGACCCTGATGCCTGGTACGACTACGCCGACCGGGACTGGCCGATCGTCACGCAGTGGGACGACGGCCGTCACTCCGGAGAAGAGCCCGGCACGGTCCCCACGTCGTCCAGTTCGATGCCCTCGGTCGTCTACCGGCTCCTGGGCGACCTGGACGTGAGCGACGGCATGACGGCCCTCGACGTCGGCACCGGGAGAGGCGAGACCGCCGGGCTCCTCTCCTACCGTCTCGGCGGTGGCAACGTGACCACCGTCGAGGTCGATGCTGCGGTGTCCCGCGAGGCTCGGGCGGGGCTCGCGGAGTGCGGCCTGTATCCGACCACCGTCGTCGGGGACGGCCTGAGCGGTCGAGTGCCCGGCGGTCCGTACGACCGCGTGCTGGTCACCTGCGGCATCCGGTCCTTCGGCGGCGTCCTGGACGCGGTGAAGCCCGGCGGCCTCGTCGTCGCCCCCTTCGGCACGCACTACACCCACGCCGACGCTGTCGTACGCCTGACCGCGACCGGTGACGGGATCGCCTCCGGCCGCTTCACCCGGCCCGCGGAGTTCATGAAGGCCCGCGCCCAGCGTGAGCCCGCGATCGTCCACGGCGACCACGTGGGCAGTGTCCATGACGGGGACAAGCGCGCCGCCGCTGTGGGGGAGGAGCTGTTCACCCAGGGCAGGTTCGACGTCATCCACTTCGCCGCCGGTCTGCGCCTGCGCGATGTGCGCCTGTCCGTCGCGGACAAGCGAGGCCCTTCCCGCCCCGTCTGGCTCTACGGCCTCACCGACACGTCGTGGGCCTGCCTGTGGTTCACCGACGGGCAGCGGACCGTCGTGTGGCAGGCGGGGCCACGCCGGTTGTGGGACGAGGCCGAGGGTGCCTACACCTGGTGGGAGGAGAACGACCGCCCCGGACACGACCGCTTCGGTCTGACCGTGACGCCCGACGGCACCCGGGCCTGGCTCGACGACCCCGCGAACTCCTGGCCCCTATGACCCGGTTCGCTGCCCCTCCCGCACGCCGCCCGTCGGCTTGGGCAGCGGCACGCGGCCCTTGGGGCACACGAATGGCCCCGGCAGGGAGCAGCTGCCGCCCGTCAAACCCTGGGAGCCGGTGGAGACCGCGCGTGCCGATCGAAGCGCGGCTCGTCCCGGCGGAGTGGGTCTGCCTGGGGTACGCGTGGACGGCCTACCGCGGCTGCACGCGTGCGGGCGGTGCGCGTACGCGGGGCGGAGGCGGTGAACCGGTCGGGCCGGGCGTTACGCCCGGCGCGGTGCGGTGTTGGCCCGCTGGTTCGGGCGGCTTCTGGTGCGGGACCAGTGTCTGAGGAGGTTCCTCAGGAGGATCGACGTGAAGGGCGGCGCACCCGGCGTGTCCGGCCGGGTGCGCTTTCCGTTTCCGTGGGGGGTCACGCGGTGTGCCTCGCGAAGAAGTCCAGGATGCTCTTGTTCACCGTCGCCGGGTCCTCCAGGTAGCCGTAGTGGCCGCAGTCCGCGACGAGTTCGAAGGTCGCGTCGGGGATGGCGTCGGCGACCTCGCGGGACAGGTGGGGCGGGGTGACGAGGTCGTCGGCGAAGGCGATGACGTGGCAGGGGACCTGGATGCCGCGGTAGGCGGCGAGGCGGTCGTCCAGTTTGCTGATCTCGTACTGGGCGCGCTGGCCCGGGCCGGGCGGTGCGGACAGTTCGAACAGGTCGAGCCAGTCGACGAACTTCGCCTCGTCGTTGAGGGTGCGGGGGAGAGGGACTTCAGGGCGCGCATCGCCGCCGCGTACTTCGCGGGGAGCTGCACCCCGGAGTCGTACAGCTCGATCTCCGCGAGGGTCATCGCCCGGCGCAGCGCGTCCGTGCGTCCGCGCGTGGCCATGAAGACGGCCTGGGTGACCAACTCGGGTCGGGTGAGGGCGAGTTCCTGGGCGACGAAGGCGCCCATCGACGTGCCCACGACGCGGCACGGGCCGAGGCCGAGCCGGGTGATCAGGCCCGCGACGTCGCCGACCAGGTCGTCGATCGTGAAGCCGTCGGCGCACTCCGAACTCGGTGCGATACCGCGGTTGTCGAAGGTGATCACGCGGTACCCCGCGGCGGTCAGATCGGGGACCTGGTGCAGGTCCCACGCGCTGTGGCCGCCGCCCGTGCCCTGGATGAGCACGACCGGGTCGCCCGATCCGGCCTCTTCGTAGTGCAGCCGTATGCCGTTCACCGCTATGACGGGCATGGCGCTGCCCCTCCCTTCCGTCTGTGCTGCCTGTTCAGTCGCTGGTCGTGCGCTGGTCGTGCGCTGGTCGTGCGCTGGTCGTGCTGCCGGTTCGCCGCCGCCGGGCCCACCGGCGCGGCCGACCCCGTTCGTCGACCCCGTTTGTCGACCCTGTTCGTCGATCCCGTTCGCCGACCCCGTTCACCGGGCCGTTCACCGCCACGGCCCGCCCACCGGTTGGGGGCCGGTGGGCGGGCCGTGGCGGTTGTGCGCCAACGCCTCATGTGGGGGTAATTGGGGCGTATCGACTCCCCAATTGGGGAGTCGTGGCGGTCGTGCGAGGGCGCGGGCTCAGCTCGCGGCGGCGCCCTCCATCGCGTTGATCAGGCTCTTCGGGCGCATGTCGGTCCAGTTCGACTCGATGTACTCAAGAGCCGCCTCGCGGGTGGTCTCGGCGAGAGCCGTCTCCCAGCCCGCGGGGACCTCGGCGAACGACGGCCACAGCGAGTGCTGGCCCTCGTCGTTGACCAGAACCAGATAGGTGCCCTCGGGGTCCTCGAAAGGATTGGTGCTCATTTCGCGACTCCTGCTTCAGACGATTTCAATTCCGGAGGGGGTGTCCAGCCTGTCCGCGAGGACTCGGCCGATACGGGCGACGTGCGGCGCATCCGTCATCAGATTTCCGTGCGTCGATTCTATAGCGTGCACTTCGACGCGACCGCCGATGAACGGTTGCCAGAAGCTGACATTCAGGCGGGATTCCCTGTCCTCTTCTGACATGCGGTTCGCGGAGAAGAAAAGAACGTCGCCGTCGAAGAACCCCGGCTTGAACTTCCGCATGATGCGGACATTGTTCACGAAGACGTCCTTCAGAGCGAGGATGTCAGAGGCTTCCAGGTGGGCGAGGGACTCGTCGGTATTTTGCAGGAAGTCCCGGAAGCGCAGCAGCACCGCCTCCTGGTCTGCTATGAGGTCCGCCTCGTCGAATTCGAAGCCCATCGCCTGGAGGTTGTGCGCGACGATCTCGTGGTCGACGACCTCCAGGTTCTCGGCGTCCTCGCCCGGGGGATAGGCGTCGAGCAGCGCGAGCAGTTCGACGTCCTCGCCCTCGGCGCGCAGCCGCACCGCCAGGGCGTGCGCGGACAGGCCGCCGAACGACCAGCCCGCGAGGCGGTAGGGGCCGTGCGGCTGCACGGAGCGGATCTGGGCGAGGTAGTCCTCGACCATCTCGTCCATGTCGGCGGCGAGGTGCCCGCTGCCGTCGAGGCCGCGCGCCTGGATTCCGTACACCGGCACGTCCGGGCCCAAGTGCCGCACCAGACCCGCGTAGCACCAGCTGTAGCCGCCGCCCGGGTGCAGGCAGAACAGCGGGGCCGACGAGCCGCGCGCCCGCAGCGGCAGCAGCACCGCCGTGGAGTCCCGCGTCTCCTTGGCGCCCGCCAGCGAGGCCGCCAGGGCCTCGGCCGTCGGCGCCTCGAAGACGCGGCGCACCGGCACCTCGGCGCCCAACTCCTCCCGGATGCGGCCGACGAGGCGCGCCGCGAGGAACGAGTGGCCGCCCAGTTCGAAGAAGTCGTCCTCCACCCCGGCGGCGTCCAGGCCGAGCACCTCCGCGAACAGCTCGCACAGCGCCCGCTCCAGGGCCGTCGCCGGTTCCCGCGAGGGCGCCGTGGACGACTGCTCGGGGGCGGGCAGCACCGCCCGGTCCAGCTTGCCGTTGGCGGTCAGCGGCAGCGCGTCGAGCGTGACGAACGCCGACGGCACCATGTGGTCGGGCAGCGCACCGGCGCAGTGGGCGCGCAGCGCCGCCCGGTCCGGCGCGGCGGAGCCCTCGGCCGCCACCACGTACGCGACGAGCCGCTTGTCGCCGGGCCGGTCCTCGCGGACGACCACGGCGGCCTGCGCGACGCCCGGGTGGCCGGTGAGGACCTTCTCCACCTCGCCCGGCTCGATGCGGAAGCCGCGGATCTTCACCTGGCCGTCGGCGCGGCCCAGGTAGACGAGCTGCCCGTCCGCGGTCCACCGCGCCAGGTCGCCCGTGCGGTACATGCGGGCCCCGGCGGGCCCGTACGGGTCCGCCACGAACCGGTCCGCGGTGAGCGCGGGCCGCCCGCCGTAGCCGCGGGCCAGGCTCGGGCCCGCGATGTACAGCTCGCCGGGCACACCCGCGGGCAGCGGGCGCAGGCGCGCGTCCAGGACGCGGATCGCGGTGTTGGCGACGGGCGTGCCGATCGGCGGGACCGCGGGCCAGGCGGCGGTGTCCGCCGGGAGCTGGTGGCCCGTCACCACATGGGTCTCGGCGGGACCGTAGTGGTTGTGCAGCCGCAGGCCCGGGCGGTCGGCGAGCAGGGTGCGCAGCGCGCCGTGCGGGGTGAGCGCCTCACCGGCCTGCACCAGCGCGGTCAGCTCCGGCAGGGCGAGGCCGCGCGCCACGGCGGCCTCGGCGACCGCGTCGAGGACCAGGTTCGGCGCGTACAGCTCGTGGATCGCGGCGCTCTGAAGCCACGCCGCGAGCGCCACCGGGTCCCGGCGGGTGTCCTCGTCGCACACCACCAGCGTCTTGCCGGACAGCAGCGCCGACAGGGTCTCCTGCACCGACACGTCGAAGCTGACGGCGGTGAACTGGGCGACGCGCGTGCCCGGACCGCCGGGCAGCGCGGCCTCGTGCCACTCCAGCAGGTTGACCGTCGACGCCGCGGGCATCACGACGCCCTTGGGGCGGCCCGTCGACCCGGACGTGTAGATGACGTACGCGGGGTGCGACGGGTCCAGCGGGGCGGTCCGCTCGGCGTCGGTGACGTCCCCGGCGGGCAGCGCCTCCAGGGCGGCCGCCGTGGCGGGCGCGTCGACCGTCACCGTCACCGCGGCCACGTCCGGCGGCAGGACCGACGCGTGCGCGGCCGTCGTCAGGACGCACGCCGGGCGGGCGTCGGCCAGCATGTACGCGATGCGCTCCGCCGGGTACTCCGGGTCCAGCGGCATATAGCCCGCGCCCGCCTTCAGGGCGGCGAGCAGCGCCGTGACCAGCTCCGCCGAGCGCGGCATGGCCACCGCGACCAGGCTCTCCGGGCCCACGCCACGGGCGATGAGGGCCCGCGCGAGCCGGTTGGCGCGGGCGTTGAGCGCCGCGTAGTCCAGCGCGCCGCCCGGGTGCTCCACGGCGACGGCGTCCGGGTGGCGGGCCGCCTGCTCCTCGAACCGCGCGGGCAGCGAGGCGCCGCCCACCGCGAGCGCGGGCCCGTCCCAGCCGGACAGGACCTGGCGCCGCTCGGCGTCCGACAGCAGCTCGATGTCCCCGACGCGGCGCTTCGGGTCGGCGGTCGCCGCCTCGAGGAGGCGCAGCAGCCGGGCCACGAACGACTCCGCCGTGCTCCGGTCGAACAGGTCGGTGCTGAACTCCAGCGCCGCGCCCAGGCCGTTCGCGGCGCCGTCGCCGTCACGCCGCTCGCTGAACGCGAACAGCAGGTCGAACTTGGCGGTGCCCGAGTCGGCCTCCACCGACGTGACCGACAGGTCCCCGAGCCGCCCGGCACCGGCCGCCGGGCCGCCGGAAGCGCCCGCAGCGGCCTCCTGGTCGGTGTTGTTGTACGTCAGCATCGTCTGGAACAGCGGGTGCCGCGACAGGGACCGGCTCGGCCGGATCTCCTCCACCAGGCGCTCGAACGGCACGTCCTGGTGCGCGTACGCGGCCAGGTCCGTCTCGCGCACCCGGCCGAGGAGTTCCGCGAACGTGGGGTTCCCGGAAGTGTCGGTGCGCAGCACCAGGGTGTTGACGAAGAAGCCGACGAGGTCGTCCAGGGCGTCGTCGGTGCGCCCGGCGACCGGCGTGCCCAGCGGGATGTCCGCGCCCGCGCCCAGTCGCGTCAACAGGGCGGCGACGGCGGCCTGGAGCACCATGAACGGGCTGGCCTGCGCGGACCGGCCGAGCTTCACGATCCGCTCGTGCAGCTCCTTGGGCACCTCGTAGCGCACCCGGTCGCCCCGGTGGGACTCGGCGGCGGGCCGCGGCCGGTCCGTGGGCAGCGCCAGCTCGTCCGGCGCCCCGGCCAGGGCGTCCTTCCAGAAGGCGAGCTGGCGGGCGAGCGCGCTGTCCGGGTCGCTCTCGTCGCCGAGCTGCTCGCGCTGCCAGATGCTGTAGTCGGCGTACGCGACGGGCAGCGGCGACCAGGCGGGCGCCTCGCCCCGCACCCGCGCCGCGTACGCGGCGGTCAGGTCGCGGGCCAGCAGCGGCATCGACCAGCCGTCGCCCGCGATGTGGTGCAGCAGGAGCAGCAGGACGTGGGAGTCCTGGCCGGTCGTCGCGTCCTGGCCGGTCGCGAACAGCGTGGCCCGCAGCGGCAGCTCGGCGCTCAGGTCGAACGCGTACGCCGCGGCCGCCGCGACCTCCTCGGCCACCCGCTCCTCCGGCACGTGCCGCACGTCGAGGACGGGCCGGGCCCGCTCGCCGTCCAGGACCGTCTGGTACGGGCCCTCGGCGTCCTCGGCGAACACCGTGCGCAGCGTCTCGTGCCGCTGCGCCAGGTCGGCGAGCGCGGCCCGCAGCGCGTCGTGGTCCAGGGCGCCGGTCAGCCGCATCCCCAGGGGGATGTTGTACGTGGCGCTGGGGCCCTCGAAGCGGTGCAGGAACCACAGGCGGCGCTGCGCGAACGACACCGGGATCCGCTCCGGGCGCGGCACCACCGGGGTGACCGCGCGCCGGGCACCGGCGGCGCCGCCGACGAGCCGCGCGAGCGCCGCCACGGTCGGCGCCTCGAAGAGCTGCCGGATCGCCAGCTCCACGCCGAGGACGCCGCGCGCCCGGCTCACCAGGCGGGTGGCGAGCAGCGAGTGGCCGCCCAGGTCGAAGAAGTTGTCGTCGATGGTGACCGAGGGCAGGCCGAGGGTCTCCGCGAACAGGCCGCACAGGATCTCCTCGTGCGGGGAGCGCGGCGCGCGGCCCGCCGACGCCGCGCCCAGGTCCGGCTCGGGCAGCGCCCTGCGGTCCACCTTGCCGTTGCCGGTCAGCGGCAGCGCGTCCATGGCCACGAACGCCGACGGCACCATGTAGTCGGGCAGTTCGGCGGCGGCGTGCGCGCGCAGCGCCTCCGTAGCGACGGGCGTGTCCGCGGCGGGCACCAGGTGGGCGACGATCCGCTTGTCGCCGGGTCTGGACTCCCACACGGTGACGACGACCTGCGCCACCTCCGGGTGGCGGCCCAGGACCGCCTCGATCTCGCCGAGTTCGATGCGGAACCCGCGCAGCTTGACCTGTGCGTCGGCGCGGCCCAGGTAGGCGAGGGTGCCGTCGTCCTGCCAGCGCACCAGGTCACCGGTGCGGTACATGCGGGCCCCGGCGGGTCCGTGCGGGTCGGCGACGAAGCGCTCGGCGGTCAGGCCGGGGCGCCGCCAGTAGCCGCGGGCCAGGCCCGCGCCCGCGATGTACAGCTCCCCGGGCAGGCCGGGGGCGACCGGGCGCAGCGCGCTGTCCAGGACGAGCAGCCGGGTGCCGTCCAGGGGGAGCCGATCGGCATCTCCGAAGGCACGGGCGTGCCCGGGGCGACCTTGTGGTGCAGGGCGAACGTCGTGGTCTCCGTAGGGCCGTAGCCGTCGACGACGGCGATGCCCGGGCAGGCGTCCATGACGCGGCGCACCGCGGCGGCCGGGACGACGTCGCCGCCGGTCCACACCTCGGCGACGCCCGCCAGGTGCTCGGGGCCCTCGTCGGCGACCAGCTGGAACAGGCCGGACGTCAGCCACAGGCCGGTGACGCCGTGCTCGGCGACGACCTTGCCGAGGCCCGGCGCGTCCAGGTTCCCCGCCGGGGCGACCACGGCGGTGCCGCCGCGCAGCAGCGGCACCCACAGCTCGTACGTGGAGGCGTCGAAGGCGTGCGGGGAGTGCACCAGGACCCGCTCGTGCGCGCCGGACGCGAACGACGCGTCGGCGGCCAGTTCGAGCACGGCCCGGTGGGTGACGCCGACGCCCTTGGGCAGGCCCGTGGAGCCGGAGGTGTGCATCACATAGGCGAGCTGGTCGGCGTGCGGCTCCGGCAGCGCCTCCGGGCGCGGGGCGCCACCGGGGGCACCCGGGGCGCCCGCCGCGTCCAAGGCCGCCGACGCGCCCGAGGCCGCCGACGCGCCCAAGGAGCCCGGCACGCCCGCCGCGCCCGCCGCGCCCGCCGCGTCCAAGGCCGCCGACGCCCCCAGATCCTCGTACGAGGACTCAGCGTCATCCACGGCGACCACCGCCACCCCGAGCCCGGCCGCCCGCTCCGCGTTCGCCGCGTCCGTGAGGACGACGGGCGCGCCCGTGCGCTCCACGACCGCCCGCAGTCGCTCCGGAGGGTCGTTGTGGTGCAGCGGCGTGTACGCGCCGCCCGCCTTCAGGGCGCCGAGGATCGCGACGACCAGGTCGGCGGAGCGGTCCATCAGCAGCGCCACCGGGGTCTCGGCGCGCACGCCGAGCGCGACCAGGCGGTGGGCGAGGCGGTCGGAGGCGGCGTCGAGTGTGGCGTAGTCCAGAGCGGTGCCGCCGTGGACGACGGCCGTCGCCCCGGGCGTGCGGGCCGCCTGGGCGCGGAACGCGGCGGGCAGCGAGGTGCCCGCGAGCGCGGCCGGGGCGGCGCCCACGCCCGGCGCCAGGGCCGCGCTCCGCTCGTCGGCGGACAGCGCGTCGAGGCGGCCCGTGGGCAGCCCCGGCTCGGCGGCCAGGGACCTCAGGACCCGCTCCAGGCGGTCCAGGACGGCCTGGGCGACCTCGGCGGACACCAGGTCGGGCTGGTGGTCCAGACGGAGCCTCAGGCCGCCGCGGCCGACGGCGACCAGGGCGAGCGGGTAGTGCGTGGCGTCGCGGTTGCGGGTGCCGAGGACCTTCAGGCCGTCGAAGCCATGGGAGTCGTCGCCCTCGGCGCCGATGTCCAGCGGATAGTTCTCGAACACCATGGTGGTGTCGAAGAGTTCGCCGGTGCCCGCGAGGCGCTGGATGTCGGCGAGGCCGATCTGCTGGTGCGCCTGGAGGCGGGTCTGCTCGTCCTGGACGCGCCGCAGCGTCTCCAGGAGCGGCTCGGCGGGGCGCAGCCGCACCCGCACCGGCACGGTGTTGATGAACAGGCCCACCATCGTCTCGATCCCCGCGACCTCCGGCGGCCGCCCGGACACGGTGGTGCCGAACACCACGTCGTCCCGGCCGGTGAGCCGCCCGAGGACGACCGCCCAGGCGCCCTGCACCAGGGTGTTGAGGGTCAGCCCGCGGGCCCGCGCCAGAGCCGCCAGGTCCTGGTACGCGGCGGAGTCCAGCTCCCGCTCCAGGCGGCCCGGCACCCGCGGCGTGCGCTCGCCCGCGCCCGGCGCCACCAGGGTGGGCCCGTCGAGCCCGTCGAGCACCCCGCGCCAGGCGTCAAGCGCCGCGCCCCGGTCCTGCCGGGCCAGCCAGCCCAGGTAGTCGCGGTAGGGGCGCACCCGGGGCAGGCCGCTGGCGTCGCCCTTGGCCGCGTACAGCGCGAGCAGTTCGCGCACCAGCATGGGCTTGGACCAGCCGTCGAGCAGGATGTGATGGTTCGTCAGGACGAAGCGGTAGCGCTGCCCGCCCAGGCGGATCAGCGTGAACCGCAGCAGCGGCGGGCGGCCCACGTCGAACCGGGTGAGCCGGTCCTCCTCCAGGGCCCGGTCGGCCGCCGCCTGGCGCTCCGCCTGGGGCAGGTGCGTCAGGTCCACCTCGTGCCAGGGCAGCTCCGCGCGGTGCGGGATGAGCTGCACCGGCTGCTTCACCCCGGAGTACCGGAACGCCGCCCGCAGGTTGGCGTGCCGGTCGAGCAGGCCCTGACCGGCGGCGCGCAGCGCCGCCACGTCCAGGTCGCCCTCCAGGTCGATGGCCTGCTGCACCAGGTAGACGTCCGGGGCGCCCTCGTCGTACACGCTGTGGAAGAGCAGGCCCTCCTGTAGCGGCGTCAGGGGCAGGATGTCCTGTAGTCCGGACCGGGTCGCCGTCACAGCGTCCTCCACTCGTCTTCAAGCAGGTCGATTTCGTCTTGGCTGAGCAGGCTCAGCGACACGTCGGACACGGTCAGGCCGCCCGCGTCGGGGCGCTCGGCGTGCGCGACCAGCGCCTCCAGCGCCTTGAACCACAGGTCCGCCAGCTCCCGCACCTCCGCTTCGGAGAGCAGGCCCCGCGCGAACGTCCACGTCGCGTTCAGCTCCGGGCCGCGCGGCCCGTCGTTGGTACGGGCGTTCAGCTCCAGGCCGTGCGCAAGCGGCACCCGCGGGTCGGTGCCGCCGATGCCGGACGCGGTGCCGAGGACCGTCCAGTCCGGCACGGCCGCGCTGCCCGCGTCCTCGGCGTCGGCGGTGGTGAAGCGGCCCAGGTAGTTGAAGCCCACCTGGGGGTGCGGCAGGTCCGCGAACGACTCCCGGGTCTCCGGGTTCAGGTAGCGGACCATGCCGTGGCCCATGCCCTTGTCGGGCACCGCCCGCAGCTGCTCCTTGACGCGCTTGAGGACCTCACCAGCGGCCGGGCCGCCCGCCCACGCGTCACCCGCGTCAAAGGAGCCGCCGTCCACGCGCACCGGGTACAGGTTCGTGAACCAGCCCACGGTGCGCGACAGGTCGGCGTGGTCGACCACGTCCTCCTCACGGCCGTGGCCCTCCAGGTCGAGCAGCACACCGCCGCCCCGCCACGTCGACCAGGCCAGCGCGAACGCGGCCAGCAGCACGTCGTTGACCTCGGCGTGGAACGCCGACGGCACCGTCGTCAGGACCGCCTCCGTGGTCGCCACCGGCAGCGTCACGCTGACGTGCCCGGCCGTGGCGTACGTGTCCTTCGCCGCGTCCAGCGGACGGGCGCCGAGCGCCGCGTCACCGTCGCGCAGCACCGCACGCCACCACGCGGCCTCCGCGGCCCGCACGGGCTTCGCCGCCGCCTCGTTCAGGCGCTCGGCCCAGCGGCGCAGCGACGTGCCCACCGGCTGGAGTTCGGGCGTCCGGCCCGCCGCGACGGCCCGGTGCGCCTCCGCCAGGTCCGGCACGAGCACGCGCCAGGACACGCCGTCCACCACCAGGTGGTGCACCAGGACGAGCAGCACGCCCGCCTGCTCGCGGCCCCGGTCGAACCACACCACCTGCACCAGGGAGCCCGCCGCCGCGTCTAGGCGCTCACGGGCCGCCTCGGTGTGGGCGCGCACCAGCTCCTGCTGCGCCGCCTCGTCCAGGCCCGTGGCGTCCACGCGCAGCACCCGCTCGGCGGCGTCCACCGAGCCGGGCTCACCGATCACCAGGCGGGGCCCGAAGGCGCCGTCGGCGAGGCGGGCGCGCAGCGCGTCGTGGTGGTCCAGGACCGTCTGCACGACCGTCACCAGGTCGTCGTGGCGCAGCGACGCGGGCACCTGCACGAGCCGCGACTGGTTGAACTGCCCGACGGGGCCGCCCTGGTCCAGGAACCAGCGCACGATCGGCGTGAGCGGCACCTCGCCCACCCCGGCGCCCGGCTCCTCCACGGCACCGGCACCGGCCTCGGTGACGGTCTCCGCGAGCGCCGCCGCCGTCCGCTGCTCGAACACGTCCCGCACGGACAGTTCGAGACCGGCCCGGCGGGCCCGGCTGACGAGCTGGATCGCCATGATGCTGTCGCCGCCCAGGTCGAAGAACCCGTCGTCGACCCCCACCTCGGCGAGCCCCAGGACGTCCGCGAACAGGCCCACCAGGGTCTTCTCGCGCTCCGTGCGCGGCCCGCGCCCGGCGGACGCCGTCCCGTAGTCCGGGGCGGGCAGCGCCCGCCGGTCCAGCTTGCCGTTGAGCGTCAGCGGCAGCTCGTCGAGGACCACCACCGCCGACGGCACCATGTACTCCGGCAGCGACGCCGCCACGTGCGAGCGCAGCTCCTCGCGGTCCACCAGCGCGCCCGCGGCGGCCACGACGTAGCCGACGAGCCGCTTGTCGCCCGGCCGGTCCTCGCGCAGCACCACCGCGGCCTGCGCCACCTCGGCGCGCGCGGCGAGCACCGCCTCGACCTCGCCCAGCTCGATGCGGAAGCCGCGCAGCTTCACCTGGTCGTCGACGCGCCCCACGAACTCAAGGCGCCCGTCCGCCCGCCAGCGCACCACGTCACCCGTGCGGTACATGCGCCCGCCGTCGCCCCCGAACGGGTCGGCGACGAACCGCTGCGCCGTCAGGCCCCGGCGGCCCGCGTAGCCGCGCGCCACACCCGCACCGGCGATGTACAGCTCACCGCTGACACCCGGCGCGACCGGCCGCAGCCGCTCGTCCAGGACGTACACCCGGGTGTTCCACAGCGGACGGCCGATCGGCACCACCGTCTCCGGCAGCGTCTCGTGCGCCCGCATCTGATTGACGGTGGAGAACACCGTCGTCTCCGTAGGACCGTACTCGTTGGCCACCACCGTGTCGGGGCAGGCCTCCAGGACCCGGCGGACCGCGACCGGCGACACCACGTCACCACCGGCCCAGATCTCCCGCACTCCGGAGAACGCCTCCGGCCGCTCCTCGGCGAGCACCCGGAACAGACCGGCGCTGACGAACAGGCCCGTCACCCGCTGCTCGGCGATGACCGCCGCCAGGTCGGCCGCGTCCAGGCGGCCCGCCGGGGCGACCACGACCCGGCCGCCGGTCAGCAGCGGCGTCCACATCTCGAAGGTGGACGCGTCGAACGCGTACGGCGAGTGCATCAGGACCCGCTCGTGGTGGCCGCCCGTCCAGTACCGGTCGGCCGCCAGGTGCACCACGTTGCGGTGGGTGTTGCCCACGCCCTTCGGAGTGCCCGTCGAACCGGACGTGTACATCGTGTACGCCAGCTGCTCGGGGTGCGTGACCACGTCCGGCGCCGACGCCGGGTACGCCGACAGGTCCAGGGCCGCGCCGACGCGCACCACCGGCGCGGCCACCGCGAAGCCGACCGCGTCGGGCTCCCGGTCGGTGAGCAGCGCCACCGCCTCGGTGTCGGCGAGGATGAACTCCGAGCGGCTCGCGGGCTGGTTCGGGTCGATCGGCACATAGGCGCCGCCCGCCTTCAGGATCGCGAGCGTCGACACCACCAGGTCGGCGGTCCGCTCCTGGAGGACGGCGACCCGGCTCTCCGGCCGCACGCCGAGCCCGATCAGATGGTGCGCGAGCCGGTTGGCGCGCGCGTCCAGCTCCGCGTACGACAGCTCGGTACCGCCCGCGACGAGCGCGACCGCGTCCGGCGTGCGGGCCGCCCACTCCTCGAACAGGGCCTGGATGGAGCCCGCCGAAGCGAGGTCGGACGCCGTGTCGTTCCAGTCGGCGAGCATCCGCCGCCGCTCGCCGTCCGACAGCACCTCGACGGCGCTGACGCGCTGCTCCGGGTCGTCGGCCATCGCCTCAAGGACCCGCACGAACCGCTCGGCGAGCGACTCGGCGGTCGCCCGGTCGAACAGGTCCGTGCTGTAGTCCAGGGCGCAGCTCACCCCGTCCGGAGCGCCCGACGCGTCGACGCGCTCGGCGATCTCGAAGGACAGGTCGAACTTCGCCGACGGCGCGCCCAGCGGACGCCCCGTCACCGTCAGGCCGGGCAGCTCCGCGAGCGCCCCGCCGCCCGTGGAGCGGCTGGCGTTGTCGTAGCTCAGCATCGTCTGGAACAGCGGGTGCCGGGCCAGCGACCGCTCCGGGCTGACCAGGTCCACCAGGCGCTCGAACGGCAGGTCCTGGTGCGCGTACGCCCCCAGGTCCGCCTCCCGCACCCGGCCGATCAGCTCCGTGAACGTCGGGTCGCCGGACGTGTCGGTGCGCAGGACGAGGGTGTTCACGAAGAACCCGACGAGGTCGTCGAGCGCGTCGTCGCCACGGCCCGCGATCGGCGTGCCCAGCGGGATGTCCGTGCCCGCGCCGAGCCGCGTCAGCAGCGTCGCCAGGCCCGCCTGGAGCACCATGAACGGGCTGGCCTGCGTCTCCCGGGCGAGCCGCAGCAGCCGCTGGTGCACATCCGCCGGGATCGCGAACGGCACCCGGTCACCCGCGTACGACGGCTCCGAGCCGCGCGGCCGGTCCACGGGCAGCTCCAGCTCCTCCGGAAGCCCGGCCAGGGCCTGCTCCCAGTACTCGAGCTGACGCGCCGCCTCGCTGCCGGAGTTCTCCTCGTCGCCGAGGGTCTCGCGCTGCCAGACGCTGTAGTCGGCGTACTGCACCGGCAGCGGCGCCCACGCCGGGGCCTCTCCCTGGACGCGCGCCGCGTACGCCGCCGTCAGATCGCGCACCAGGAGGGTGCGGGACCAGGCGTCGCTGGCGATGTGGTGCGTCAGGAGCAGCAGGGCGTACCGGTCGGGCTCGTCGTCGCTCTGGTCGAACAGCCAGGCCCGCAGCGGGATCTCCGACTCCAGGTCGAAGACGTAGCCCGCCGCGCGGCGCAGCCTCCGGTCGACGTCGGCCGCCGCCACCTTCTCCACAACCAGCTCGGGCCGCGCCCGCTCCGCCTCCAGGACCACCTGGAACGCGGCGCCGTCCGCGCCCTGCGCGAACACCGTGCGCAGGCTCTCGTGCCGCGCCGCCACGTCGGCGAGCGCCGCCCGCAGCGCCTCGGCGTCCACCGGGCCCGTCAGGTCGAGGGAGACCGGCACGTTGTACGCGTCGCTCGGACCCTCCAGCTCCTTCAGGAACCACAGCCGCTGCTGCCCGTGCGACAGCGGCACCCGCGCGGGCCGCACCACCGGCACCACACCGCCGCGCGCCCGCGCC
Organism: Streptomyces sp. G45; assembly: GCF_049542095.1. Taxonomy (NCBI): domain Bacteria; kingdom Bacillati; phylum Actinomycetota; class Actinomycetes; order Kitasatosporales; family Streptomycetaceae; genus Streptomyces; species Streptomyces sp. G45. The sequence continues at coordinate 272,167 of NZ_JBMUZU010000002.1, forward strand.
GCCCCGTCCAGGGCGCCGCCCAGGCGCGCCACCGTGGGCGCCTCGAACAGCTGCCGCACCGCCAGCTCGACACCGAGCACCGTGCGGACGCGGCTGACGAGCTTGGTGGCGAGCAGGGAGTGCCCGCCGAGGGCGAAGAAGTCGTCGTCGATGGAGACGGACTCCAGGCCCAGGACCTCCGCGAACAGGCCGCACAGGATCTCTTCGCGCGGCGAGCGCGGGGCGCGACCGGTGGCGGTGTCGGTGCTGTAGTCGGGCGCGGGCAGGGCGCGCCGGTTCAGCTTGCCGTTGGCGGTCAGGGGAAGGCGGCCATTGTCACGAACGCCGACGGCACCATGTAGTCGGGCAGTTGGGCCGCCACGTGCTCGCGCAGGGCGGCCGTGGTGGGCGCCCCCTGCTCGGCCGGGATGACGTAGCCGACGAGGCGCTTGTCGCCGGGGCGGTCCTCGCGGACGAGGACGGCGGCCTGCGTGACGCCGTCGTGCCCGGCGATCACGGACTCGATCTCGCCCAGCTCGATGCGGAAGCCGCGCAGCTTGACCTGGTCGTCGACGCGGGCCAGGTACTCCAGGTCACCGCTGGCGTTCCAGCGCGCCAGGTCGCCCGTGCGGTACATCCGCGAGCCGTTCGACGCGAACGGATCGGCGACGAACCGCTCGGCGGTGAGCGCGTGGCGGCCGTGGTAGCCGCGTACGACGCCGTCACCGGCGATGTACAGCTCACCGGGCACCCCGGCCGGGACGGGCCGCAACTGGGCGTCCAGGACGTAGACCTGGGTGTTGGCGATGGGCTTGCCGATGCGCGGGGCACTGGCGGAGGCCGCGTCGATCCGCGACGCCGTGGACCAGATGGTGGTCTCGGTCGGCCCGTAGAGGTTGGTGACGGAGGCGGCGCGGGCGACGAGTTCCTTGGCGAGGTCGGCGGGCAGGGCCTCGCCGCCCACCAGGACCCGCAGCCCGGCCAGCTCCGCGCCCTCGGCGAGCAGGGCGCGCCAGAGGCTCGGGGTGGCCTGCATGACCGAGGCGCCGCAGGACGTCAGCAGCGCGGAGAGGGCCTGCGGGTCGCGGACGGTCTCGCGCTCGGCGAGGACCACGGTGGCGCCGTTGAGCAGCGGGGTGAACAGCTCAAGCCCGGCGATGTCGAAGCCGACCGTGGTCACCGCCAGCAGCCGGTCCCCGGCGGCCAGGTGGAAGCGGTTCTGCATGGCGGTCAGGAAGTTGACCAGCGGACCGCCGGGTACGACGACGCCCTTGGGGCGGCCCGTGGAACCGGAGGTGTAGATGACGTACGCCGACCGGCGCGGGTCGCCCGGGACCCGGACGCCGCCGGTCACGCTCGCGTCCGCCAGCGCCGCCGCCACCTCCGGGTCGTCCAGGAGGACGCTCGGCACGTCGGTCTCCGGCAGCTCGGCGCTCAGCTCGGCCGACGTCACCACCAGGACGGGTGCGGCGTCCTGGAGCATGTAGGCGAGCCGGTCGGCCGGGTACTCGGTGTCCAGCGGCAGGTAGGCAGCGCCGGACTTGAGGACCGCGAGCAGGGCGACCATCAGCTCCGCCGTGCGCGGCAGGGCCACCGCGACGAACCGCTCGGGGGCGGCGCCCCGGTCGGCAAGGAGCCGGGCGAGCCGGTCGGCGCGGGCGTTCAGCTCCGCGTACGACAGCTCGGTACCGCCCGCGACGAGCGCGACCGCGTCCGGCGTGCGGGCCGCCTGCTGCTCGAACAGCTCGACGGCCGACTCCGAAGGCACCGTGCACGCGGTGTCGTTCCAGATCTCCAGGATGCGGCCCCGCTCGGCCGGTTCGAGGAGTTCCGCGCGGCCGATCGGCTCGTCGGGTGCGCTGACCATGGCCGTCAGGACGCGCAGGAAGCGGCGGCCCAGGCCCTCGACCGTGGCCCGGTCGAACAGGTCGGTGCTGTACTCCAGGACACCCCGCAGCGCGCCGGGACCGTCCGCCGTCCCGCGCCGCTCGGCGAAGGCGAAGGACAGGTCGAACTTGCCGACGCCGGTGTCCGTCGCCGCCCGCTCGACCGCCAGGCCGGGCAGCTGGGCGACGGTCTCGTCGGTGTCCGCCGCGCCCGTGTTGTTGAGGGTGAGCAGCACCTGGAAGAGGGGGTGCCGGGACAGGGACCGCTCCGGGTTCAGGACCTCCACCAGGCGCTCGAAGGGCAGGTCCTGGTGGGCGTACGCGGCGAGGTCCGTCTCGCGGACGCGCTCGATCAGCGCGCGCGCCGTCGGGTCGCCGGACGTGTCGGTGCGCAGCACCAGGGTGTTGATGAACACGCCGATGAGATCGTCGAGGGCGTCGTCGGTGCGGCCCGCGATGGGCGTGCCCAGCGGGATGTCCGTGCCCGCGCCCAGCCGCGTGAGCAGGGACGCCAGCGCCGCCTGGAGCACCATGAACGGGCTGGCCTGCGTCTCCCGGGCGAGCGCCGTGACCCGCTCGTACAGGTCCGCCGGGACCTCGAACGGGATGCGGTCGCCACGGTAGGAGGCGACGGCGGGCCGCGGCCGGTCGGTGGGCAGCTCCAGCTGGTCGGGCAGGTCCGCGAGGGCCTGCTTCCAGTAGCCGAGCTGACGCGCGATCTCACTGTCGGGGTCGTCCTCGGAGCCGAGGACGTCACGCTGCCACAGGCTGTAGTCGGCGTACTGCACCGGCAGCGGCTGCCAGGCCGGGGCCTCGCCCCGCACGCGGGCGGTGTAGGCGGCGGCCAGGTCGCGGGCCAGCGGGCCGCGCGACCAGGCGTCGCTCACGATGTGGTGCAGCAGGAGCAGCAGGACGTGCTCCTCGTCGCCCACCGCGAACAGCGTGGCCCGCAGCGGCGCCTCCACCGACAGGTCGAAGCCCCGCCGGGCGGCGGCGCGCAGCCGCTCGTCGACGTCCTCCGGGGACACCTCCACCACAGCCAGCTCGGGCACGGCGTCCGCCGCGTCCCGGACCACCTGGTACGAGCCGTCCGCGTCCTCGGCGAACACCGTCCGCAGGCTCTCGTGCCGGGCCGTGAGGTCCCCGAGCGCCGCCCGCAGCGCCTCCCGGTCCAGCGGACCGGTCAGCCGGATCGACACCGGGACGTTGTAGGTGGCGCTGGGGCCCTCGAACTGGTTGAGGAACCACAGGCGCTGCTGCGCGTACGACAGCGGGATCCGCGCGGGGCGCTCCCCGGCCGTCAGCTCGCGCCGGGCCGCACCGGCGCCGTCGAGCGCGGCCGACAGGCCCGCCACGGTCGGCGTACGGAACAGCTGACGGACCGGCAGCTCGGCGTCGAGCACGGACCGGACGCGGCTGACGAGCTTGGTGGCCAGCAGCGAGTGCCCGCCCAGCGCGAAGAAGTCGTCGTCGATCGTGACCGAGCCGAGGCCCAGGACGTCGGCGAACAGGCCGCACAGGATCTCCTCGCGCGGCGAGCGCGGCGCGCGCCCGGCGGCGGTGTCCGTGCCGTAGTCGGGCGCGGGCAGGGCACGCCGGTCGAGCTTGCCGTTGGGGGTCAGCGGCAGCTCGTCGAGGACGACGAACGCCGACGGGACCATGTACTCGGGCAGCCGCTCGGCGGCGTGCTCGCGTGCCCCGTCCGCGCTGTCGGCGACCAGGTAGGCGACGAGGCGCTTGTCGCCGGGCTGGTCCTCGCGGACGACCACGGCGGCCTGGTCGACGCCGTCGTACGAGGCGATGACGGACTGGATCTCGCCGAGTTCGATGCGGAAGCCGCGGAGTTTGACCTGGTCGTCGACGCGTCCGGCGTAGACGAGCTGGCCGTCGGCGTTCCAGCGGGCCAGGTCGCCGGTGCGGTACATGCGGGCGCCGGGTGCCCCGTGGGGGTCGGCGATGAACCGCTCGGCGGTCAGGCCGGGGCGCTGCCAGTAGCCGCGCGCCAGGACCGTGCCCGCGATGTACAGCTCGCCGGTCACGCCCACGGGTACGGGCCGAAGCTGGGCGTCCAGGACATACGCCCGGGTGTTCCAGAACGGGCGGCCGATCGGCACCGCGCCCGGCTGGACGGGGGTGCCCGGAGCCAGGTGGAAGTCGGTGCAGTTGACGGTCGCCTCGGTGGGGCCGTACGCGTTGACGACGTTGACATCCGGGTGCTGGGCGCGCCAGCGGTCCAGGACTTCGCCGAGCAGGGCCTCGCCGCCGGTGATGAGGGTGCCCGAGGGGGAGACCTCCTGGGGGAGGGCGTCGAGCATCGCCAGGTGGGAGGGGGTGACCTTCATGAAGGTCGGCTGGCCGCTGGCGGCGGCGTTCTCGTCCAGCTCCGTCAGGACCACCCGGCCACCCGAGACGAGCGGGGTGTACAGGGCGGTGACGGTCAGGTCGAAGGCCACCGAGGAGTGCAGCAGGGCGGTGCCCGACGCGTCGGGGTAGACCTGGCGGGCGCGCTCCAAGTAGGCGCCGACAGAGGCGTGCTCGACGACGACGCCCTTGGGGCGGCCCGTCGAACCGGACGTGTAGATCACGTACACCGGGTGGTGCAGGGACAGCGGCGCCAGGCGGTCGGCGTCCGTCACCGGAGCGTCGGACAGATCGGCCGCCTCTCCGTAGACGGGGCTGTCGATGACGAGGACCGGGCGGGCGTCTTCGTGGATGTAGGCGATGCGCTCGGCCGGGTACTCCGGGTCGATCGGCACGTACGCGCCGCCGGACTTGGCGACGGCGAGGAGGGTGACGATCAGCTCCACGGAACGCGGCAGCTGCACGGCCACGAACCGCTCGGGGCCCACGCCCTGGGCGATGAGCCAGCGGGCGACCTGGTTGGCGCGCGCCTCCACCTCGGCGTACGTGAGGGACTGGTCGTCGGCCTCGACGGCGACCGCGTCCGGGGTGCGGGCGGCCTGCTCGGCGAAGAGCTGCGGCAGGGAGACCTCCCGCACCTCCCGCGCGGTGTCGATCCACTCCCCGAGAATCCGGGACCGCTCCTCGTCCGCGAGGACGTCCACCGCACCGACCCGCACCTGCGGGTCGGCCGTGACCGTCTCCAGGACCTTGATCAGCCGCGCCACCAGCGCCTCGGCCGTCGCGCGGTCGAACAGGTCGGTGGAGAAGTCCAGCGCGCCGCTCAGCAGGGCGTCGCCGTCCGCACGGGACGCGCGCGTCTCGGCGAAGCGGAACGACAGATCGAACTTCGCCGCGCCCACGTCCACCGACTGGCCCGACACCGCGAGCCCCGGCAGCGAGGCGACGGCCTCCGCCGCGCCCTGGTCGGTGTTGTTGAAGGTCAGCAGGGTCTGGAACAGCGGGTGCCGGGACAGCGACCGCTCCGGGTTGACGACCTCCACCAGACGCTCGAACGGCAGGTCCTGGTGCGCGTACGCCCCCAGGTCCGCCTCCCGCACCCGGGCGACCAGCTCGGCGAACGTCGGGTCGCCGGACGTGTCCGTGCGCAGCACGAGCGTGTTGACGAAGAAGCCGATCAGGCCGTCGAGGGCGTCGTCCGTGCGGCCCGCGATGGGCGTGCCCAGCGGGATGTCCGTGCCCGCGCCCAGCCGGGTGAGCAGCGTCGCGAGCGCGGCCTGGAGCACCATGAACGGGCTGGCCTGCGCCTCCCGGGCGAGCCCGAGCAACCGCTCGTGGACGGCCGCCGGGACCTCGAACTCGACCCGGTCGCCCTGGTAGGAGGCGACCGCCGGGCGCGGCCGGTCGGCGGGCAGCGCCAGCTCCTCCGGAAGACCGGCCAGGGTCTGCCGCCAGTAGCCGAGCTGGCGCGCGATCTCGCTGTCGGCGTCGTCCTCGGAGCCGAGGACGTCGTGCTGCCAGAGGCTGTAGTCGGCGTACTGCACGGGCAGCGGCTGCCAGGCCGGGGCCTCACCTTGGACGCGCGCCGCGTACGCGGCGGTCAGGTCGCGGGCCAGCGGGCCCATCGACCAGGCGTCGCCCGCGATGTGGTGCGCGACCACGAGCAGCGCGTACTCGTCGCCGCCCAGCTCGAACAGCCAGGCGCGCAGCGGCAGATCGGCCCGCAGGTCGAACGCGGTCCGCGCGGCGCGGCTCAGCTCGGCGCCGAGCCCCGCCTCGTCGGTGGCGACCACCGTCAGCTCGGGGCGGGCCCGGTCGGCGTCCAGGATCACCTGGTACGGGCCGTCCGCGTCCTCCGCGAACACCGTGCGCAGCGACTCGTGCCGCGCCACGACGTCCGCGACGGCCTGCTCCATCGCCGCCCGGTCGAGCGCGCCGGACAGGCGCAGCGCGACGGGGATGTTGTACGCGGCGCTGGGGCCCTCGAACTCGTGCAGGAACCACAGGCGGCGCTGCGCGAGCGACAGCGGCAGCCGCGCCGGACGCGGCGACACGGCCCGCACGGCCGCACGGGCCGCGCCCGCCCCGTCCAGGGCGCCGCTCAGGCGCGCCACGGTGGGCGCTTCGAAGAGACGGCGTACGGGAAGCTCGACGCTCAGCGCCGAACGGACGCGGCTGACGAGCTTGGTGGCGAGCAGGGAGTGGCCGCCGAGGGTGAAGAAGTCGTCGTCGATGGAGACGGACTCCAGGCCCAGGACTTCGGCGAACAGGCCGCAGAGGATCTCTTCACGGGGCGAGCGCGGCGCACGGCCGACGGCGGTGTCGGTGCTGTAGTCGGGTGCGGGCAGGGCGCGCCGGTTGAGCTTGCCGTTGGCGGTCAGGGGGAAGACGTCCATGGTCACGAACGCCGACGGCACCATGTAGTCCGGCAGTTGGGCGCCCACGTGCTGCCGCAGCTCCGCCGCGCCGACGGCGGTGCCCTCGGCCGGGATGACGTAGCCGACGAGGCGCTTGTCGCCGGGGCGGTCCTCGCGGACGAGGACGGCGGCCTGGGCGACGCCGGTGTGGGACGCGATGACGGACTCGATCTCGCCCAGCTCGATGCGGAAGCCGCGCAGCTTGACCTGGTCGTCGACACGGGCCAGGTACTCCAGGTCACCGCTGGCGTTCCAGCGCGCCAGGTCGCCGGTGCGGTACATCCGGGAGCCCGGAGTGCCGTAGGGGTTGGCGGTGAACCGCTCGGCGGTGAGGGCGTGGCGGCCGTGGTAGCCGCGTACGACGCCGTCACCGGCGATGTACAGCTCACCGGGGACTCCGGCCGGGACGGGCCGCAACTGGGCGTCCAGGACGTAGACCTGGGTGTTGGCGATGGGCTTGCCGATGCGCGGGGCGCTGGCGGAGGCCGCGTCGATCCGCGACGCCGTGGACCAGATGGTGGTCTCGGTCGGCCCGTAGAGGTTGGTGACGGAGGCGGCCTGGGCGACGAGTTCCTTGGCCAGGTCCGCGGGCAGGGCCTCGCCGCCGACGAGCACGCGCAGCCCGGCCAGGGAGACGCCCTCCGCGAGGACGGCACGCCACAGACTCGGGGTGGCCTGCATGACCGAGGCGCCGCAGGACGTCAGCAGCGCGGAGAGGGCCTGCGGGTCGCGGACGGTCTCGCGCTCGGCGAGGACGACGGTGGCGCCGTTGAGCAGGGGCACGAAGAGTTCCAGCCCGGCGATGTCGAAGCCGACCGTGGTCACCGCCAGCAGCCGGTCCCCGGCGGTGAGCTGGAAGCGGTTCTGCATGGCGGTCAGGAAGTTGACCAGTGGGCCGCCGGGTACGACGACGCCCTTGGGGCGGCCGGTGGAACCGGAGGTGTAGATGACGTACGCCGACCGGCGCGGGTCGCCCGGCACTCCCGGGCCACCCGTCACGCTCGCGTCCGCCAGCGCCGCCGCCACCTCCGGGTCGTCAAGGAGCAGCCGGGGCGTGGGGTCGTCCGGCAGCAGCGCGGCGGACGCGGTGCCGGTGAGCGTGAGCGCGGGTGTGGCGTCCTGGAGCATGTAGGCGAGCCGGTCGGCCGGGTACTCGGTGTCCAGCGGCAGGTAGGCAGCGCCGGACTTGAGGACGGCCAGGAGCGCGACCATCAGGTCGGCGGACCTCGGCAGCGCGACGGCCACGAACCGCTCGGGGGCGGCGCCCCGGTCGGCCAGGAGGCGGGCGAGCCGGTCGGCGCAGGCGTTCAGCTCCCCGTACGACAGCTCCACGTCACCGGCGACGAGCGCGACCGCGTCCGGAGTACGCGCCGCCTGCCGCTCGAACAGCTCGACGGCCGACTCCGAAGGCACCGTGCACGCGGTGTCGTTCCAGATCTCCAGGATGCGGCCCCGCTCGGCCGGTTCGAGGAGTTCGATGGTGCCGACCGGGCGGCCCGGTTCGGCGACCGCGGCGCGCAGCAGCTTCACCAGGCGGTCGGCCAGGGACTGCGCGGTGGCCCGGTCGAACAGGTCGGTGCTGTACTCCAGGACACCGCCGAGGCCGTCCGCCGCGCCGCCCTCGCCGTGGTTCTCGGCGAAGCCGAAGGCCAGGTCGAACTTGGCCACGGACACGTCGACCGTCTCGCGCGCCGCCGACAGGCCGGGCAGCGCGTCCAGGGACTCCAGGGCGCCCCGGTAGTCGGTGTTGTTGAAGGTCAGCAGCACCTGGAACAGGGGGTGCCGGGCGAGGGACCGCTCCGGGTTCAGGACCTCCACCAGGCGCTCGAAGGGCAGGTCCTGGTGGGCGTACGCCGACAGGTTGCCGGACCGCACGCGCTCGACGAGGTCGCGGAAGGTCGGGTCGCCCGAGGTGTCCGTGCGCAGCACCAGCGTGTTCAGGAACAGGCCGATGAGATCGTCGAGGGCGTCGTCGGTGCGGCCCGCGATGGGCGTGCCCAGGGGGATGTCGGTGCCCGCGCCGAGGCGCGTCAGGAGGGCCGCGAGACCCGCCTGGAGCACCATGAACGGGCTCGACTGCGTCTCCAGGGCGAGCGCGGAGATCCCCTCGTACAGGTCGGCGGGGACCTCGAAGGCGATGCGGTCGCCACGGTAGGACGCGGTGGCGGGACGCGGCCGGTCGGTGGGGAGTTCGAGCTGGTCGGGCAGGTCCGCGAGGGTCTGCCGCCAGTAGGTGAGCTGGCGGGAGATCTCGCTGTCGGGGTCGTCCTCGGAGCCGAGGACGTCACGCTGCCAGAGGCTGTAGTCGGCGTACTGCACGGGCAGCGGCTGCCAGGCCGGGGCCTCGCCCCGCACACGGGCCGCGTACGCGGTGGCCAGGTCGCGGGCCAGCGGGCCGCGCGACCAGGCGTCGCTCACGATGTGGTGCGTCAAGACCAGCAGGACGTGGCTGTCCCGTGAGAGCGCGAAGAGCCGTGCCCGGAACGGGATCTCGGTGGCCAGGTCGAACGCCTCGCCCGCCGCCTCGGCCAGCGCCGCGTCCAGGTGCTCCCGCTCGGTCTCCACGACCGGCAGCTCCGGACGGGACTCCGCCACGGGCAGCACGATCTGGCGCGGCCCCTGCGCGTCCTCCGCGAAGACCGTGCGCAGGCTCTCGTGCCGGGCGACGAGGTCGGCGATCGCCTCGCCGAGCGCCGCGCGGTCCAGCGGACCGTCGAGGCGCAGCGCGACCGGCGCGTTGTAGGTGGCGCTGGGGCCCTCGAACTGGTTGAGGAACCACAGGCGCTGCTGCGCGTACGACAGCGGAATCCGCTCCGGGCGCTCCCCGGCCGTCAGCTCGCGCCGGGCCGCCGCCGCGCCCTCAAGCGTCGCGGCCAGGCCCGCGACCGTCGGCGTCTGGAACAGCTGCCGCAGCGGAAGCTCGGCACCCAGTTCCGTACGGACGCGGCTGACGAGCTTGGTGGCCAGCAGCGAGTGCCCGCCCAGCGCGAAGAAGTCGTCGTCGATGGAGACGGCACTCGACACGGGGTCCAGGCCCAGGACTTCCGCGAACAGGCCGCACAGGACCTCCTCGCGGGCGTCGCGCGGCGCCCGGCCCGCCTCCCGCGAACCGTAGTCGGGCGCGGGCAGGGCACGGCGGTCGAGCTTGCCGTTGGGGGTCAGCGGCAGCTCGTCGAGGACGACGAACGCCGACGGGACCATGTACTCGGGCAGCCGGTCGGCGGCGTGCTCGCGCACCCCGTCCGCGCTGTCGGTGACGAGGTAGGCGACGAGGCGCTTGTCGCCGGGCTGGTCCTCGCGGACGACCACGGCGGCCTGGTCGACGCCGTCGTACGAGGCGATGACGGACTGGATCTCGCCCAGCTCGATGCGGAAGCCGCGGAGTTTGACCTGGTCGTCGACGCGTCCGGCGTAGACGAGCTGGCCGTCGGCGTTCCAGCGGGCCAGGTCGCCCGTGCGGTACATACGGGCGCCCGGGGTGCCGTGGGGGTCGGCGATGAACCGCTCGGCGGTCAGGCCGGGGCGCTGCCAGTAGCCGCGCGCGAGCACGGTGCCCGCGATGTACAGCTCACCCGTCACGCCCACGGGTACGGGCCGCAGCTGGGCGTCCAGGACATACGCCCGGGTGTTCCAGAACGGGCGCCCGATCGGCACCGCGCCCGAGCCCACCTCCGTACCGGCGGGGATGACGAAGTCGGTGCAGTTGACCGTGGCTTCGGTGGGCCCGTACGCGTTGATGACCCGCACGTCCGGGTGCTGGGCGCGCCAGCGGTCCAGGACGTCGCCGAGGAGGGCTTCACCGCCGGTGATGAGGGTGCCGGAAGGAGACACGTCACGCGGCAGGGCGTCCAGCATCGCGAGGTGGGAGGGGGTGACCTTCATGAAGGTCGGCTGGCCGCTGGCGGCGGCGTGCTCGTCCAGCTCGGTCAGCACGACCCGGCCGCCGGACACCAGCGGCGTGTACAGGGCGGTGACGGTCAGGTCGAAGGCCACCGACGAGTGCAGCAGCGCCGTACCGGAGGCGTCCGGGTACACGTGCCGCGCCCGCTCCAGGTACGCGCCCACCGACGCGTGCTCGACGACGACGCCCTTGGGGCGGCCCGTCGAACCCGAGGTGTAGATCACGTACACCGGGTGGTTGAGCGACAGCGGGGCCAGGCGGTCGGCGTCCGTGACGGGCGCGTCGGACAGGGCGTCCGCCTGCGCGAGCACCGACGTGTCGTCGATGACCAGGACCGGGCGGGCGTCTTCGTGGATGTAGGCGATGCGCTCGGCCGGGTACTCCGGGTCGATCGGCACGTACGCGCCGCCGGACTTGGCGACGGCGAGGAGGGTGACGATCAGCTCCACGGAACGCGGCAGCTGCACGGCCACGAACCGCTCCGGGCCGACGCCCTGAGCGATGAGCCAGCGGGCGATCTGGTTGGCGCGCGCCTCGACCTCGGCGTACGTCAGGGACTGACCGTCGGCCTCGACGGCGACCGCGTCCGGCGTACGCGCGGCCTGCTCCGCGAAGAGCTGCGGGAGCGATACGGCACGCACCTCCCGCGCGGTGTCGATCCACTCCCCGAGAATCCGGGACCGCTCCTCGTCCGCGAGGACGTCCACCGAACCGACCCGCACCTGCGGGTCGGCGGCGACCGTCTCCAGGACCCGCACCAGCCGCGCCACCAGCGCCTCGGCGGTCTCCCGGTCGAACAGGTCGGTGCTGAACTGGAGGGCGCCGCTGAGCCCGCCCGGCGTGCCCGTGGAGCTGTGCGACTCCGCGAAGGAGAAGGACAGGTCGAACTTGACGCGGTCGGTCTCGGACGGGTCGTGCCGCACCGTCAGGCCCGGCAGCTTCGCGATCTCGTCCAGGGCCTCACCGAGTCCGGCGTTGTTCAGGTTCAGCATGACCTGGAACAGCGGGTGGCGGGCGAGGGACCGCTCCGGGTTGACGATCTCCACCAGGCGCTCGAACGGCAGGTCCTGGTGGGCGTACGCTCCCAGGTCCGTCTCGCGGACGCGGGCGACCAGCTCGGCGAACGTCGGGTCGCCGGAGGCGTCGGTGCGCAGCACGAGCGTGTTGACGAAGAAGCCGATGAGGCCGTCGAGGGCGTCGTCGGTGCGGCCCGCGATGGGCGTGCCCAGCGGGATGTCCGTGCCCGCGCCCAGCCGGGTGAGCAGCGTCGCGAGGGCGGCCTGGAGCACCATGAAGAGGCTGGCCTGCGAGGTGCGGGCCTGCGCGACCAGGCGCTCGTGCAGCTCGGGGACAGCTCGAAGGTGATGGTGCCGCCCTCGTAGGAGGCGACCGCCGGGCGCGGCCGGTCGGCGGGCAGCGCCAGCTCCTCCGGAAGACCGGCCAGGGTCCGCTTCCAGTAGGCGAGCTGGCGCCCGGCCTCGCTGTCGGCGGTGGCCTCGTCGCCGAGCAGGGCGCGCTGCCACAGCGCGTAGTCGGCGTACTGCACCGGCAGCGGCTGCCAGGACGGCGCCGCGCCCTGGACGCGCGCCGCGTACGCGGTGGTCAGGTCGCGGGCCAGCGGGGCGCGCGACCAGGCGTCGCTGGCGATGTGATGGGTGAGCAGCAGCAGGACGTGCTCGTCGCCGCCCAGGTCGAACAGGGCGGTGCGCAGCGGGGGTTCGGCCGCCAGGTCGAAGCGGTGGGCGGCCGCGCGGGCGAGGTCGTCGGCGAGGCGGGCCTCGTCGGTGGCGGTGACGGTCAGCTCCGGGCGGGCCCGGTCGGCGTCCAGGACCACCTGGTAGGGGCCGTCGGCGTCCTCCGCGAACACCGTGCGCAGGCTCTCGTGCCGGGCCACCACGTCACCGATGGCCCGCTCCATCGCCGTACGGTCGAGCGTGCCGGACAGGCGAAGGACGACCGGGGAGTTGTAGGCGGCGGCGCTGGCGCCCTCGAAGCGGTTGAGGAACCACAGGCGCTGCTGGGCGAACGACACCGGCAGCCGCTCCGGGCGCGGCACCACGGCCGTCACACCGGTACGGGCCGCGCCGCCCGACGTGTCGAGCGCGCCCGACAGGCCCGCGACGGTCGGCGTCTCGAAGAGCTGCCGGATCGCCATCTCGGCGCCCAGCACCGAACGGACGCGGCTGACCAGGCGGGTGGCGAGCAGCGAGTGGCCGCCCAGGGTGAAGAAGTCGTCGTCGATGGAGACCGCGTCCAGGCCCAGGACCTCCGCGAACAGGCCGCACAGGATCTCCTCGCGCGGCGAGCGCGGCGCGCGGCCCGCCGAGCGGGTGCCGTAGTCCGGCACCGGCAGGGCCCGCCGGTCCAGCTTGCCGTTGGGCGTCAGCGGGAACGCGTCCATGGTCACGAACGCCGACGGCACCATGTAGTCCGGCACCCGCTCCGCCACGTACGCCTCCACGGACGCGGTGGTCAGCGCGGGGTCACCCGGCACCACATAGGCGACGAGCCGCTTGTCGCCCGGCTGGTCCTCGCGGACGAGGACGGCGGCGTGCGCCACCTGCTCGTGCGCGGCGATGACCGACTCGATCTCGCCCAGCTCGATGCGGTAGCCGCGCAGCTTCACCTGGCCGTCGCCGCGGCCCACGAACTCCAGCTGCCCGTCGGTGTTCCAGCGCAGCACGTCACCCGTGCGGTACATGCGCGACCCGGCCGGGCCGAACGGGTTGGCGACGAACCGCTCGGACGTCAGACCGCGGCGCTGCCAGTAGCCGCGCGCCAGACCGGTGCCCGCGATGTACGCCTCGCCCGGCACCCCGGGCGGCACCGGACGCAGCCCCGAGTCCAGGACGTACACCTGCGTGTTCCAGAACGGGCGGCCCACCGGCACCGGGCCGCTCGGCGCGGGCGCGTCGGCGGGGATGCGGTACTGGACGCTGTTGACGGTCGCCTCGGTGGCGCCGTACACGTTCAGCACGTCCGCGCCCGGGTGGCGGGCCCGCCAGCGCGAGACGACCTCGCCGAGCAGCAGCTCACCGCCCAGCATGATCAGCTCGCTGGGCGACACCTCGTCGGGCAGCGCCTCCAGGAGCGCCAGCACGCTGGGCGTGCCCTTCAGGAACGTCGGCGTCGGACCGTCGGCGGCCCGCTCGTCCAGCTCGGCGACCCGCACCTGACCGCCGGACACCAGCGTCGTGTACAGGGCCGTCACCGTCAGGTCGAAGGAGACAGGGGAGTGCAGCAGCGACGTGCCCGCCATCGGCGGGTACGCGGCGCGCGCCCACTGGAGGTAGGCGCCGAGCGTGCGATGCTCGATGACGACGCCCTTGGGGCGGCCCGTGGAGCCCGACGTGTAGATGACGTACGCCGGGTTGACCAGCGACAGCGGCAGGTGCCGGTCGGCGTCCGTGGGCGCGGACGCGGGGGCGGCGGCCACCTCGGCGGCGGTCTCCGGGGCGTCCAGGAGCAGCAGCGGCGTGCCGGACTCGGGCAGCGCGGCGGACAGCTCGGCGGTGCTGACGAGCAGCGCGGGCTCGGTGTCGGCCAGCATGAACGCGATGCGCTCCGCCGGGTAGTCCGGGTCGACCGGCAGATACGCCGCCCCCGACTTCAGCACGGCGAGCAGCGCCACGACCACGTCCACCGTGCGGGGCAGGGCGATGCCCACGAACCGCTCAGGCGCCGCACCCCGCGCGATGAGGGCGTGCGCCAACCGGCTGGAGCGGGCGTCGAGTTCGGCGTACGACAGGACGCTGTCCGCGTCCCGCACGGCCACGGCGTCCGGCGTCGCCGCCACCTGCGCGGCGAACAGGTCCAGGACACCGGCGTCGGGCACCTCGTGCGCGGAGTCGTTCCACTCCACGAGGACCTGCGCGCGCTCGGTGTCCGACAGCAGGTCCAGCAGGCCCACCGGCATCGACGGGTCGGCGACCAGGGCACGCAGCACCCGCACGAAGCGGTCCAGGACCCCCTGCGCGGCGTCCGCGTCGAACACGTCCGGGCGGTAGCTCAGACGGAACGCCATGGTGTCGCGCGCGGACGCGATGAGCAGCAGCGGATAGTGGGTGGCCTCGCGGTTCTTGCCCGGTACGAGACTGATCGCGGCGCCGAGCCCGGAGCCCTGCGCGCCCGCCTTCGGCGCCGGATAGTTCTGGAACACCATCGACGTGTCGAACAGCTCGCCGTGCCCCGCCACGCGCTGGATCTCACCGAGCCCCAGGTGCTGGTGCCCGGTCAGCCGGGCCTGCTCGCCCTGCACCCGGGCCAGCAGCTCCACCAGCGGCTCCGCCGGGCGCAGCCGCACCCGCGACGGCAGCGTGTTGATGAACAGGCCCACCATCGACTCGACGCCGTCGAGCTGCGGCGGACGGCCCGACACCGTCGTACCGAACACCACGTCGTCACGGCCCGTGAGCTTGCTCAGGGTGATGCCCCACGCCGCCTGCACCACGGTGTTCAGGGTCACGCCGTGCCTGCGGGCGATCTCCGCGAGGGCCGCGGTGTCCTCCTGGCCGAGGGCGCCCTCGACCTCGGCGCCCGCGACCGCCGCGCGGCCCGCGTCCGGCGCCACCAGCGTCGGCTCGGCGAGGTCGGCGAACGCCTCCCGCCACGCCTCGCGCGCCGCGTCCTGGTCCTGCCCCTGAAGCCAGCGCAGATAGTCCGCGTACGGGCGCACCCGCGGCAGCACCGAGGCGTCGCCGCCCGCGTCGTACAGCGCGAACAGCTCACCCATGAGGACCGGCAGGGACCAGCCGTCCATCAGCAGGTGGTGGTTGGTGAGGACCAGGCGGTGCTCGCCCTCGGCCAGCTTGATCAGGGTGAAGCGCAGCATCGGCGGCCGGGCCACGTCGAAGCGGCGGGCCCGGTCCGCGGCCACCAGCTCGTCGGCGGCGCGCGCCCGCTCCGCCTCCGGCAGGCCGCTCAGGTCCCGCTCCGCCCACGGCAGCTTGACCTGGCGCATCACCAGCTGCGCCCACTCGCCGTTCTTGCGCTGCCGGAACGCCACCCGAAGGTTCGCGTGCCGGTCGAGCAGGGTCTGCGCGGCCGTACGCAGCGCCGCCGCGTCCAGGTCGCCCTCGATGCCGAAGGAGATCTGCACGACGTACGGGTCGAGCTCCCCCTCGTCGTAGACGCTGTGGAAGAGCAGCCCTTCCTGGAGGGGCGCCAGCGGCAGGATGTCCTCGATCTTCCGCGGGTTACGACTCACTCGACTCACTTCTGGTCCTCTTCCTCACCGTCGAACGCGTCTGCCGCGTCGTCGAATTCATCGAAGTCACCGATGTCACTGAACTCGTCCTCGAACGCGTCGATCTCCTCCTGGGCGATCGACGCGTGCGAGAGGTCGGAGGGCGTGAGCCCTCCCGCGTCAGGACGCTCGGCGTGCGCGACGAGCGCCTCCAGGGCCGAGAACCACAGCTCGGCCAGTTCACGGACCTGCTCCTCGGCGAGCAGACCGCCCGCCCAGGTCCACATGGCGTGCAGTTCGGAGCCGCCGGGCCCGTCGTGGGTGCGGGCGTTCAGCTCCAGGGCGTGCGCCAGCGGCATGTCCGGGTGGTCCCCGGCGACCGCCTCCAGATCGCCGACCGGGGTCCAGTCGGCGCCGCCGTCGGCGTCGGCGGTGGTGAAGCGGCCCAGGTAGTTGAAGCCGACCTGGGGGTGCGGGAGTTCGGCGAAGGTCTCCCGCGTCTCCGGGTTGAGATAGCGGACCATGCCGTGGCCCATGCCCTTGTCGGGCACCGCCCGCAGCTGCTCCTTGACGCGCTTGAGGACCTGACCGGCGGCCGGGCCGCCCGCCCACGCCTCGGCCGCGTCGAACGAGCCGCCGTCCAGGCGCACCGGGTACAGGTTCGTGAACCAGCCGATGGTGCGCGACAGGTCCGCGCCCGGCACCAGCTGCTCCTCACGGCCGTGGCCCTCCAGGTCCAGGAGCAGGCCGCCGCCGCGCCACTTCGCCCACGCCAGCGTGAACGCCGTCAGCAGCACGTCGTTGACCTCGGCCTGGAACACCGACGGCACCTTCGTCAGGACCGCCTCGGTGACCGCCACCGGCAGCGTCAGCGTCAGCCCGCCCGCCGTGCCGTACGTGTCCCTCGCCGCGTCCAGCGGGCGGGAGCCGATCGGCTCCTCGGCGCCGCCGATGACGTCCTGCCACCAGGCGGCCTCCGCGACCCGCACCGGCTCCGCCGCCAGCTCCGCCATCCGCTGCGACCAGCGCCGCAACGACGTGCCCACCGGCTGGAGTTCCGGCGTCCGGCCCGCGGCACACGCCTCGTACGCCTCCGCCAGGTCCGGAAGCAGCACCCGCCACGACACGCCGTCCATCACCAGGTGGTGCACCAGGACCGCCAGCAGCCCCGACGTGTCGGCGCCCCGGTCGAGCCACACGACCTGCACCAGCGAGCCCGCGGCCACGTCCAGGCGGTCCCGCGCGGCCTCGCCCTCGGTGTGCAGCAGCGCTTCGAGGACCGAGCCGTCCAGGCCGCGTGCGTCCACCCGGCGCACCACGTCGGCCGCCGCCACCGCGCCCGGCTCGCGCACCTCCACGTGCCACACCGGCGAGACGGTGGTGTCCACGCGGGCCCGCAGCGCGTCGTGGTGGTCCAGGACCGCCTGCACGGCGCCCGTCAGCGCGGCCAGGTCCAGGCCCGCCGGGACCTGGAGGACCGCCGACATGTTGAACGCGTCCACCTCGGCGGTGCGCCCCGCCAGCCAGCGCGTGATCGGCAGCGGCTCCACCGTGCCGTACGCCGCGCCCGGCTCCTCCGCGGCCGGGGCCTGGGCCTCCGTGACGACCTCCGCGAGCGCCGCCACCGTGCGGTGCTCGAAGATGTCCCGCACCGACAGCTCAAGGCCCACGCGGCGGGCGCGGCCCACCAGCTGGATCGACATGATGCTGTCGCCGCCCAGGTCGAAGAACCCGTCGTCGACGCCGACCTGCGGCACCCCGAGCACCTCGGCGAACAGCGCGCACAGCGCCTTCTCCCGCTCGCCGCGCGGCGCCCGGCCGCCCGGGAGGCCGTCGGCGCCCGGCGCGGGCAGCGCACGGCGGTCCAGCTTGCCGTTCGCGGTCAGCGGCAGCTCGTCCAGGAGCACCACCGCGGACGGCACCATGTAGTGCGGCAGCCGCTGCTCCAGGTGGGCGCGCAGCAGCCGGGCGCCGTC
The DNA here is from genome assembly GCF_049542095.1 of Streptomyces sp. G45. Lineage (NCBI taxonomy): Bacteria > Bacillati > Actinomycetota > Actinomycetes > Kitasatosporales > Streptomycetaceae > Streptomyces > Streptomyces sp. G45. The sequence goes on from NZ_JBMUZU010000002.1 coordinate 289,872, forward strand.
GTCGCCGAGGTCGGCGTCGGCCGCCGGGACCGCGTAGCCGACCAGGCGCACCAGGCCCGGGGTGTCCTCGCGGGTGATGACCGCGGCCGTCGCGACCGCCGGGTGCTCGCCGAGGACGGCCTCCACCTCGCCGGGCTCCACGCGGAACCCGCCGATCTTCACCTGGTGGTCGGCGCGGCCCAGGAACTCCAGCTCGCCGGAGCGCGTCCAGCGCACCAGGTCGCCCGTGCGGTACATGCGCGCCCCGCCCGCCGTGAACGGGCTGGCCACGAACCGCTCGGCGGTGCGGCCCGGGTTGCCGAGGTAGCCGCGCGCGAGCTGCGCGCCGCCGATGTACAGCTCGCCGCGCACGCCCGGCGGCACCGGCCGCAGCCGGTCGTCGAGGACGTACACCGACACGTTCCACAGCGGCTGCCCGATGGAGGCCGAGCCCGGCCACTCGTCGATGTCGTCGGGCAGCGTGGTCGTCGTCGCGGCGTGCGTCTCGGCGGGCCCGTACACGTTGTGGGCGAGGGGGCGCCAGTCGGCGGCGCAGAACGCGCGCAGCTCGTCGCTGAGCCGGAACTGCTCGCCGCCCTGGAACAGGTCCGTCAGGGACGTCAGCGGCGTGCTGCGGTCGGCGGCGGCCGCGAGCACCGCATCGATCACCAGGGTCGGCGCGAACAGCTCGTTGACGCCGTGGCGGTCGATCCACGCGGCCAGCTCGTGCGCGTCGCGCCGCACCTGCTCCTCGGGGATGACCAGGGTCTTGCCGACGATCAGCGCCTGGAGGATCTCCTGCACCGCGAAGTCGAAGGACAGCGCGAGGAACTGCGCGGTGCGGGTGCCGACGCCGCCGCCGTAGCTGCCGGTGTGCCACGACAGCATGTTCACCAGCGAACTCATCGGCATCACCACGCCCTTGGGCGCGCCGGTCGAGCCGGAGGTGTACACGACGTACGCGGGGTGGCGCGGGTCGAGCGGGCGGACCCGGTCGGCGTCGCCGAGGTCGGCGGCGTCGGCCGCCGCCCACGCGGCGGCGGTGTCCGGCGCGTCCAGGACCAGCGCGCTGTCGAGGCCGAGGCGCGGCAGCGTCGCGGTGTCGGTGATGACGGTGGCGGGCGCGCAGTCGCCGATGACGGCCCGCAGCCGCTGCTCGGGCGCCGCCGTGTCCAGCGTCAGATAGGCGGCGCCGGACTTCAGGACCGCCACGATCGCGACGACGAGTTCCGGCGAGCGCGGCAGGGCCAGCGCGACGACGTCCTCGCCGCCCACGCCCCGCTCCACCAGCAGGCGCGCCAATTGGTTGGCGCGCGCGTTGAGTTCGCCGTAGCTGACCACGGTGTCCCCGGCGATCAGCGCGGTGGCCCGCGGCACGTCCGCGGCCTGCCGCTCGATCAGGGCGGGAACGGGCGCGTCCGGCACCTCGTGCGCGGTGTCGTTCCACTCCTCCAGGACCTGCCACCGCTCGGCGGGCGACAGGATCTCCAGCTGGCTGACCGGCCGGTCGGGGGCGGCCGTGGCCTCCTCGAACAGCCGCAGCAGCCGCTCGGCCATGCCGAGGACCGTGGCCCGGTCGAACAGGTCGGTGCTGAACTCGACGGCCGCGTGCAGACCGGTGGCCTCGCCGTCGGGCCCGTACGTCTCGTCGAAGAAGAACGACAGGTCGAACTTGGACCGGCCGGTGTCCGGGGCGTCGGCCTCCACGGTCAGGCCCGGCAGCTTCAGGGCCGCCTCGGCGTCCTGGTTCTTGTCGAAGCCGAGGAGGACCTGGAACAGCGGGTGCCGGGCCAGGGACCGCACCGGGTTGAGGACGTCGACCAGCCGCTCGAACGGCACGTCCTGGTGGGCGTACGCGGCGAGGTTGGTGGCGCGGACCCGGCCCACCAAGTCGGTGAACGTGGGGTCGCCGGAGGTGTCGGTGCGCAGCACCAGGGTGTTGGCGAAGAAGCCGACCAGCTCCTCCACGGCGTCGTCGGTGCGGCCCGCGATGGGGCTGCCGATGGGGATGTCGGTGCCCGCGCCGAGCCGGGTGAGCAGCGTGGCGAGCGCGGCCTGCACCACCATGAACAGGCTGGAGTGCGTCTGCCGGGCCAGCGCCACCAGCTGGGCGTGCACCTGCTCGGGCACCTCGAACTCCACCCGGTCGCCCCGGTAGGACTGCTTCGCCGGACGCGGCCGGTCGGTGGGCAGCTCCAGCTCCTCCGGCAGACCGGCCAGGGCCTTGGTCCAGTGGGCGAGCTGGCGGGAGATCTCGCTGTCGGGGTCGTCCTCGGAGCCGAGGAGTTCCCGCTGCCACAGCGTGTAGTCGGCGTACTGCACCGGCAGCGGCTCCCAGGCGGGGGCCGTCCCGCGCACGCGGGCCGTGTACGCCTCGGACAGGTCACGGGCCAGCGGGTTCATCGACCAGCCGTCGCCTGCGATGTGGTGCAGCACGAGCAGCAGCACGTGCTCGCGCTCGCCGACCGCGAACAGCCAGGACTTCAGGGGCAGGTCGGCCGCCAGGTCGAAGGTGTGGCCCGCCGCCTCCAGCACCTGCTCGGCGACGGCGTCCGGCGTGGTGTCGACGACCGTCAGGTCCGGGTGGGCGGCGTGCGCGGGCAGGATCACCTGGCGGGAGCCGGAGGAGTCCTCGGCGAACAGGGTGCGCAGGCTCTCGTGCCGGGCCGTCAGGTCACCGAGCGCCGCCCGCAGCGCCTCCCGGTCCAGGGCGCCGGTCAGGCGCAGCGCCACCGGGATGTTGTACGTGGAACTCGGGCCCTCCAGGCGGTCCAGGAACCACAGGCGGGCCTGCGCGGGCGACAGCGGCACCCGCGGCGGGCGCGGCCGGGCGGTCACCGCGCCGCGCGCCCCGGCCGCCTCGTCGATGGCCGCGGACAGGCCCGCCACCGTCGGGTTCTCGAACAGCTTGCGGATGGACAGCTCCGCGCCGAGCACCGACCGCACCCGGCTCAGCAGCCGCACCGCGGACAGCGAGTGCCCGCCCCGGTCGAAGAAGTTGTCGTCGATGCCGACGCTCGGCACGCCCAGCATCTCCGCGAACAGGGAGCACAGGATCTCCTCGCGCGGACCGCGCGGCCCGCGCGAGACGGCGGCGGCCGGGCCGGACGCGTCGGCCTCCGGCGCGTCCAGGACCACGAGGTCGCCGTCGGCGGTGAAGCGGGCCCGCGCGTCGGTGCGGTACAGCCAGGCGTCGCCCGGGAACGGGCTCGGCAGCCAGCGCTCGGGCTCGGCGCGCTCGCCGTCGCCGGTGCCCGCGGTGTGCAGGCGCCCGGCCACCCCCGGCGCCACCGGGCGCAGCGCCTCGTCGAGGACGTACACGCGCGGTCCGCGGGCCGCCTCGGGCAGGGCGAGCGCGGCCAGGGCGGCGGCGGTCGCCGGGCGGGTGGCGTCGCTCCACTCGTCGAGCAGCACCGCGCGCTCGCCGTCGGCCAGCACGTCGACCTGCGCGAGCGGGCGGCCCGGCTCGGCGGCGACGGCCGCGAGGACGCGCAGGAAGCGGTCCGCGAGCGCCCGCGCGGTCGCCGCGTCGAACAGGTCGGCGCTGTACTCCAGGTCCGCGCGGATGCCCGCGGGGGAGCCGTCGGCGGCGAACCGCTCGGTCATCTCCAGGTTCAGGTCGAACTTGGTGTCCTCGATCGGCACCGACTCCAGGTCCAGGTCCAGGCCCGGCAGGCGCGCGACGTCGGCGAGCACGGCCCGCGCGTCGGCGTGGTGCAGCGTCAGGCACACCTGGAACAGCGGGTGCCGGGCGAGGGAGCGCACCGGGTTGAGGACCTCCACCAGCCGCTCGAACGGCACGTCCTGGTGGGCGTACGCGGCGAGGTTGGTGGCGCGGACCCGGCCCAGCAGCTCGGTGAAGGTGGGGTCGCCGGAGGTGTCGGTGCGCAGCACCAGCGTGTTGGCGAAGAAGCCCACCAGCTCGTCCACGGCCTCGTCCGTGCGGCCCGCGATGGGCCCGCCGATCGGGATGTCGGTGCCCGCGCCGAGCCGCGTGAGCAGCGTCGCGAGGGCGGCCTGCACTACCATGAACAGGCTCGCGCCGCCGTCCTTGGCGACCTCGCCGAGCCGGGCGTGCAGCGCCGCCGGGACGTCGAAGGCGACCTGCCCGCCGCGCGCGGAGTGCTCCTCGGTGCGCGGCCGGTCCACGGGCAGCTCCAGCTCCTCCGGCAGACCCTCCAAAGCCTTGGTCCAGTGGGCGAGCTGGCGGGAGATCTCACTGTCGGCGTCGTCCTCGGAGCCCAGCAGGTCCCGCTGCCAGAGCGTGTAGTCGGCGTACTGCACCGGCAGCGGCTCCCAGGCGGGGGCCTCGCCCCGGAGGCGGGCCGTGTACGCCTCGGACAGGTCCCGCACCAGCGGGCGCATCGACCAGCCGTCACCCGCGATGTGGTGCAGCACGAGCAGCAGCACGTGTTCGCGCTCACCCAGCGCGAACAGCCACGCCTTCAGGGGCACTTCCCGCGACAGGTCGAAGGCGTACCGGGACGCCTCCGCGAGGCGCGCGCCGAGCGCAGCCTCGTCGATGTCGCCGACCTCGCACACCGGCAGCTCCAGCCGCGCCGCCTCCGGCGCCAGGACCACCTGGTGGAAGCCGTCGGCGTCCTGCCCGAACACCGTGCGCAGGCTCTCGTGCCGCGCGAGGACATCGCCCAGGGCCGCGCGCAGCGCCTCGCGGTCCAGGTCGCCGGTGAGCCGCAGCGCGCCCGGAGCGTTGTAGGCGGTGCTGTCCTCCTCCAGCAGGTCAAGGAAGCGCAGCCGCTGCTGGGCGTACGACAGCGGGACGCGGTCCGGCCGCGGCCGGGCGGTCACCCCGCCGCGGGCGGCCCCCGCGTGCCCGAGGGCCGCCGCGAGCCCCGCCACGGTCGGCGTCTCGAAGAGCTGCCCCACCGGTAGCTCCGTCGAAAGAGCCGTGCGGATCCGCGCCACCAGGCGCGTCGCCAGCAGCGAATGCCCGCCCAGCTCGAAGAAGTTGTCGTCGACGCCGACCCGCTCGGCGCCCAGCACCTCGGCGAACAGCGAGCACAGCAGCTCCTCGGCCGGGGTGCGCGGCGCCCGGCCCCCGTCGCCGCCCGTCGCCGCCGGGGCGGGCAGCGCCCGCCGGTCCAGCTTGCCGTTGGGCGTCCACGGCAGCTCGTCGAGGGCGACGACCGCCGACGGCACCATGTACGCGGGCAGGCGCGCCGCCATGAACGCCGTCAGCGCCGCCGCGTCCACACCGTCGGCCCCGTCGGTGTCTGCCACGACGTACGCCACCAGGCGCTGGTCGCCGGGCCGGTCCTCGCGGACGATCACCGCGCAGCGCGCCACCCGCTCGTGCGCGGCGAGGACCGCCTCGATCTCGCCCGGCTCGATGCGGTAGCCGCGCACCTTCACCTGGTCGTCGACGCGCCCCAGGTACTCCAGCTCGCCGTCCGCGCGCCAGCGCGCCAGATCGCCCGAGCGGTACATGCGGCTGCCCGCCGGGCCGTAGGGGTCGGCGACGAACCGGGAGCCGGTCAGATCCGGGCGGCCCAGATAGCCGCGCGCCAGACCCGTGCCGCCGATGTACAGGTCGCCGGTGACGCCCGGCGGCACCGGGCGCAGGCCCGCGTCCAGGACGTACAGGCGGTTGCCGGGCAGCGGACGGCCGATCGGCACCGGGCCCGACGGCGTCTCGTCGCCCGGCTTCAGCAGGAAGTCCGCGCAGTTGACGGTGGTCTCCGTCGGCCCGTAGTCGTTGTACACCCACGCGTCGGGGTGCCGCTCGCGCCACGGGGCCAGCGCCTCGCCGAGCAGCTGCTCACCGCCGAGGACCAGGGCGCCGCTCGGGGAGTCCGCGTCGCCGGGGCCCTCGAACAGCGCCAGGTGGCTCGGGGTGGCCTTCACGAACGTCGGCGGCTCCTGCCCGGCCACCGGTACGGCGTCCAGGCTCAGATCGCCGATCCGCACCCGGCCGCCCATGGCCAGCGGCACGTACAGGACCGTCACGGTCAGGTCGAAGGAGACGGGGGAGTGCAGCAGGCCCGTGCCCGCCGCGTGCGGGTAGCGGTCGCGGCAGCACACGATGAACTCGCCGAGCGAGGCGTGCTCGACGACGACGCCCTTGGGGCGGCCCGTGGAGCCCGACGTGTAGATCGCGTACGCCGGGTGGTTCAGGCGCAGCGGTTCGAGCCGGTCGGCGTCGGTGATCGGGGCGTCGGCGAAGCCGTCGGCGTCGGCGAGCCGCGCCACGTCGTCGATGACGAGCACCGGCTTGGCGTCGTCGAGGATGTACGCGATGCGCTCGGCCGGGTAGTCCGGGTCGACCGGCACGTACGCGCCGCCCGACTTGGCGATCGCCAGCAGCGTCACCATCAGCTCAGGGGAGCGCGGAAGGAGCACGCCCACGAACCGCTCCGGGCCCACGCCGCGCGAGATCAGCCAGCGGGCGACCCGGTTGGAGCGGGCGTCCAGCTCGGCGTACGTCAGCGTGGTGCCCGGCGCCTCCACGGCCACCGCGTCCGGGGTGCGGGCCACCTGCGCGGCGAACAGGCCCGGCAGGTCGGCGCCCCGCTGAAGCGGAGCGGTGGTGTTCCACTCCTCGATCACCCGGGCGCGCTCGGCGTCGTCCAGCAGCTCCACGGCGCCCACCGGGGCGTCCGGCTCGGCGGCGACCGCGTCCAGGACGCGCAGGAACCGCTCCTGGTGCGCGGCGAGTTCGTCCTCGGTGTACAGCGCGGGGTCGGCGTCGAACTCCAGGCTGAGCCCGGCGCCCGGGTCCGCCGTACCCCAGAAGTTGATCTTCAGGTCGGTGACGGGTCCGCTCGACACCGGGCGCACCCGCGACGGGTGCGGGCCGAACGACGGCTCGCTGGTGAAGCCCATGACGTTCACGGTCGGCCCGAACGACGCCGCCGAACCGGAGAGCCCCAGCTCCTGGATCAGCTGCTCGCCGCGGAACCGCTGGTGCTTCACCGCCAGGGCGAGCCGCCGCCCCACGTCCTTGGCCAGCTCCGCGAACGGCGCCCGCGGGCGCACCTCCACCCGCATCGGCAGCACGTTCGTCAGCGCGCTCGGCGTGCTCAGCGACGCCCGCCCGGTGCGGCCCGCCAGCGGCATGGAGAACGTGAACTCCGTACGCCCCGTCATGCGGTGGTAGTACGCGGCCGTCGCGGCGATCGCGAACTCCGGCCACCGCACCCCGGCCCCCTCGGCCGCCGCCATCAGCGCCCGCACCCGCTGCCCCGGCAGCGTCACGATGCGCTGCAGCTGGCTCGGCACCATGCCGGTGGCCCGCCCGGCGAGCGCGGCCGGTTCGGGCCGGTCGGCCATCGCCGTCAGCCAGTACTCCCGGTCCCGCTCCTGACGGCGCGAGCCGCGGTACGGGACCTCCTCCGCCACCACCTCGTCCAGGGTCGTGAACGAGGGCGGCGCGGGCTCCTCGCCCGCGAGCAGCGCCGAGTAGACCTCCGCGACGCGCGCGGCGTGCGTGGAGAAGCCCAGGCCGTCCATGACGGCGTGGTGGTAGCGGTGGAAGAACCAGCTCCGGTCGTCCGCCAGGACGATCAGCGCCTGGAGGCTCAGCGGCCCGCGCGTCAGGTCCATCCGGTCCGCCATGCGCTCGCGTACGTAGGCGAGCGCGGCGCCCTCGGGGTCGTCCGCGCCGCTCACGTCGACGACGACCAGGGGGTCGGGGGCGCCCTCGTCGACGAGCTGCCACAGCTCGTCGCCCTCCTCGGCGAAGCGCGACCGCAGCGCCTCGGTCTCCGTGAGCGCCTGCCGCACCGCCCGGGCGAGGACGTCCCGGTCGACGCCACCGGCGATGTCGAAGTACCCGCCGCAGTTGAACGGCGTGCTGTCCGGCGCGAGCTGCTGAGCCACCCAGATGCCGAGCTGGGCAGCGGTGACCGGTCGACGGATGACGGACATGGAGGGGCGGTCCTCTCAGCGAAGGGGGCGTGGCGAGGGGGCGGGGAGCGCCCCGAAGGCGGAGCGCGCGGGTGGTGGAGCGCCCCGAAGGGGCGCGGGGAACTGCGCGCTCAGCCACAACGAGCCCCGCAGACTCGCGACGGCCGAACGCGGCAGACGCAGCCGAGCGCTTACGCGCTGGCCAGCTCGGCCACAAGCGCCGCGCTCAACGCGTCAATCGTGGGGTTGTCCCACATGATCGTCGGGTCGAGCGAGACGTCGAACTCGTCCTCCAGCTCGGAGGCGATGGCCAGCACATAGACGGAGTCGAGCCCGTAACTGGTGAGGGGAACGTCCGTGGCGACGGCGTCGGCGGGCTTGTCCAGGTGGGAGGCGACGCACGCGGCGAGCCAGGTGCGCAGGGACTCGACGGTGTGCTCGGGGGCGGTGGTCATGAAGGGCTCCTCCAACGAAGCAAAGAGAGGGGGACGGGGGTTCAGGGCCGGTCGGGCAGGGGGCGGCAGGCCAGGCCGAAGGACAGGTGCGCCCGGTAGCGCCGGTCCAGCTCGCCGTACAGCTCCCGCAGCGCGGACTCCCGCGGCAGCGAGGCCCGGGCCCGCAGGCTCGGCGCGGCGGCCAGCCACGCCGGGTCGCACACCCCGGCGAGGCCCGGCGCGCCCACGAGTTCCGCCAGCTCCGGGGGCTCGGGCCCGACCGGCACGGCGCCCGCGCCGAACAGCCCGCGCTGGCTGTCCCGCAGCAGCTCCTGGAACGCGGCGCGCTCGTCCTGCCGGATGTAGAACCAGGCGCCGAGCACCACCGACAGGCGGTCCAGGGCGTCCTGCGCGGCGCGCGGCACGAACGAGCGGACGGCCGCCGCGTGCAGCCCCGCCCGCTCCGGCAGCAGATCCTCGCCGCGCGCCGCCGCCGACGTCAGCGCGTCGCACAGCAGCAGGTCGGCGAAGACCCCGGCGAGCACCGCCCGCAGCTGCGGGATCTCGATGGCGGGCGCGCCGTACAGGCGGCGGGCGCGCAGATGGCGCAGCGCGATGCGCAGGCCCGAGTCGAGGGCGCCGGTGACCGCGCCGATCCGCACGGCCTCGGCGGCGGCGCCGGACGGCACCCGGTCCCAGGCCAGGCGCGGCGCCCGCCGGGTGACCGCGCGCAGCGACTCAAGCAGCTCCGCGTCGGCGCGGTGCCCGGCGAGCAGGCCGAGCGAGTCGAGCAGGTCGCGCCCGGCGGTGAACGGCACCCCGGCGGTCCGCGCGGCGTGCAGGGCGGCGAACCCGTAGGGGTTGTCGGGCGCGTACGGGTCGCCCAAGCGCTCTTCGAGCAGGTCCGCGCGGGGCGGCGCGGCGATGGGTGCGGTCGTCATGCGGGCTCCCCGTGGGTCAGCGGCGCCAGGGGCGCCTCGGACGGGCCGGTCAGCGCGGCCTCCGCGAGCCGGTCGTAGAGGGCGTCGGCGCTCGCGGGGTCGACGGGTGCGCCCCACGCGGTGAGCGCCTTCACCAGGGCGCCCCGCAGCCGCAGTTCGCCGCCGGGGCGGGGCGCGTTGCGCAGCCACAGGTGCAGCGCCGAGGCCGCCGCGAAGCACAGCTCGTACCGCTCGGCGTAGGTGAACGCGACGCCGGGCACCGCGCGCGGCGAGGGCGTGTAGGCGTCCAGGTCCGTGTGCAGCTCCGCCGCCAGGTCGCCCAACTGGCGTGCCAGGGCGGCCAGTTCGGGCGTGGCCTCGCCGCGGGCCGCGCGCTCCTCGACCTCGGTCACAGCCTGGGGGAGCGCGGTGACGACGGCGGAGCCGCGCCGCGACAGCAGGTTCAGGGCGGCCGGGTCCAGCGGGGGCAGCGGCTCGGTCAGGGTGGTGGCGCGGGTCAGGCCCGGCTCGTCGACGCGGCCGGTGCGGTAGGCGCGGGCCAGCCTGGGGAACTGGTCGATCAGGGCACTGCGGTTGACCAGGCTGCTGCCGTCGAAGATGCCGATGATGCGGTGGTCCCGCTCGACCTTCGCGAACGCGCCGTGCTCGAAAGAGCCCTCGGGGTTCTCGGGGTTCTCGGCCAGCAGCCCGTACGGGCCCAGCGCCCGCACAAGCAGCGCGATCGCCTCGTCCACCTGGAACGGCACATACGCCTTCGCGATCGCCGACACCACGCTCATCTCGCCGGTGAGCGCCTGGATCGAGCGGGCCGCGACGGTGCCCGCCGCCTCCGCCAGGGCCAGGGCCGCGACGGCCTCGCCCACCAGGCGCCGCACGTGCGGCAGTTCGGCGAGCGGACGGCCCTCGTGCCGGGTGGTGGCGGCGAAGCGGGTGGCGAGGCCGAGCGCGCGGTCGCCGCCGCCGAGCGACAGGCCCGCGCAGGCGGTGCGCGTCAGGTGCAGCGCCTTCAGGATGATCTCGACGCCCTGCCCCTCCCGGCCCACCAGCGCGCCCGCCGGGACGCGCGCCCCGTCGAAGGAGATGCCGCTGATGTCCATGCCGCGGATGCCGTACGTGGGGACCTTCGGCGCGCAGCGGTAGGTGCCCGGCGCCAGGCGGGCCTTGTCGACGAGCAGCAGGCTGAAGCCGCGCGGACCGCCCTCGGGCGCGGTGCGGGCCAGCACCGTCACCAGGTCGGCCCGGGTGGCGTTGTTGATCAGCCACTTCTCGCCGCGCAGCACCCACTCTTCGCCGTCGCGGGTGGCGGTGACCTCCCCGGCGAGCAGGTCGCTGCCGTGGTGGCGCTCGGTCAGGGCGCAGGAGACGACCGCGCCGGACGCCACCCGCCCGCCGAGCGCCGCGGCCTGCTCCGGCGTGCCCGCGAGCCAGGTGGAGACGGCGCCCAGGTACGTCTTGCCGTGCGCGAGGGCGACCGTCAGGTCCCGGGCGGCGACCGCCCGCAGCACCCGCGTGAACGCGTGGAAGTCGGTGAGGTCGCCGCCGTGCTCGGCGGGCACGTAGAAGCCGGGCAGGCCCTGGGCGTCCAGGACCGCGCAGGCCTCGGCGGGGAAGGCCTCGGCCCGGTCGAGGGCGGCCAGTTCGGCGGCCGAGAACGGCAGGCCGGGGCCGGTGAGGGCGCCGAGGGCGGCGGCGATCCGCCGCTCCGGGGCGTCCTCGGTGGCTTCCGGGGCCTGGACGGCGGCGGTCACGCGCCCGCCTTCGCGCGGTCGGCCGCCGCGGCCTCGGCCCGCTCGTTCGCCGCGGCTTCGGCGCGCTCCTTCGCCTCCGGCAGCAGCTGCTCGTCGTACAGCGCGAACACCGGCTCAAGGGCGCCCGTCGTGAACAGCTCCCGCATCGCCGAGCGCTGCACCTTGCCGCTGGTGGTCTTGCGCACCGCGCCCGGCCGCAGCAGCAGCACCCCGCCGATCGGCGCGCCGAACTCGCGGGCCACGGTCAGGCGCACGGCCTCGGCCAGCTCCCGCTGCCGCTCGGGGTCCTTCACGCCGCGCACCTCGTGCGTGACGACGAGGACGTCCTGGCCGCCGTTCGGGCCCTGCGCGGGCACCGCGAAGCAGGCACCGGCCAGCTGGCCGAGCTGCGGGTGGTGCACGCGGACCTCGTGCTCGATGTCCTGCGGGTACAGGTTGCGGCCGCGCAGGATCAGGGTGTCCTTGATGCGCCCGGTGACGTACAGGTCGCCCTCGTACAGGACGCCCAGGTCGCCGGTGCGCAGATAGCCGCCGTCCCCGTCGGAGGTGACGGCCCGGAACTGCTCCTCGTTGACCTGCTCGCGCCGCCAGTAGCCCTGGCCGACGGTGTCGCCGCGCAGCCAGATCTCGCCGACGCCGCCCTCGGGGCGCACCTCGCGGGTCGCCGGGTCGACGACGATGACCTCGACGCCCTGGGGCACACCGCAGCTCACCATCTCGCGGCCCCCGGCCTCGCCCGGCTCCACGGGACGGAACTCGTGCCGCTCCAGGGCGGCGGCGTCCACCCGCCGCACCAGCGGCGCCAGGCTCGGCGAACCCGCCACGAACAGGGTGGCCTCGGCCATGCCGTAGCAGGGGCTCAGGGCCTCCACGGCGAACCCGGCCGGGGCGAAGCGCTTGGTGAACCGCTCGACGACGGCGGCGCGCACCGGCTCCGAGCCGTCGCCCGCGCACCGCCAGCGCGACAGGTCCAGGTCGGCGAGCTGCGCGTCGGTGACGCGGCGGTGGCACAGCTCGTACGCGAAGTCCGGGGCGGCGGAGAACACCACGTCGAACTTGTCGATCATCCGCAGCCAGTGGTGCGGGCGCTTCAGGAACGCCGACGGGCTCATCACGACGGTGCTCGAACCGAGAAGGAGCGGCGGGATGATCAGGCCCATCAGGCCCATGTCGTGGAAGTGCGGGATCCAGCCGCCGAAGCGGGTGGTGGCGTCCAGCTCGAAGGCCGTGGCGATCGACTGCGCGTTGCGCAGCAGATTGCCGTGCGTGATCATCACGCCCTTGGGGTCGCCGGTGGAGCCCGAGGTGTACTGGAGGACGGCCAGCGTCGCGTGGCCGGTGGGCGGCATCGTCCAGGCGTCGGCGTCCGCCCCGTCCAGGGCGCCGGGCGCGTCCGTCGCCAGAATGCGCAGGCCCGCCAGCTCCTCCTCGGCGGCCCACGCCTCGACGTCGGCGAGGGTTGCGGCGTCGGTGAGCACGACGGCGGCGCCCGAGTCGCCCGCGATCCGCCCCACCCGGTAGCGCTCGTGCCTAAAGCGCCCCGGCAGCGACGACGGCACCGCGACGGCACCGGCGTACAGGCAGCCGAAGAAAGCCGTCATGAAGTCGAGCCCCGCCGGGTAGAGCAGCAGCACCCGCTCTCCCGGTTCCACTCGACCGCGCAGCCACACCGCCACCCGGCGGGCTCTCGCGTCGAATTCGGCATACGTCAGCCAGGAAACGCCGTCCTCCCGGTCGGGGTCCGTCACGAATGCCGCGGCGCCCTGTTCCGGCAGATTCCCGGCGTGCTCCCTGAGCAACGCTGTGACACTGGGCGCGGTGACCAATGCCGCCATATTCGAAGCCCTGCCCTTCGTGTTCGCGGATGCTTTTGCCGCGCCGTCTCCGGCACCGCCGTGACTTTCTACAGTCGGCCCGGACGGTCCGGAAGGCGCCTGACAGCAAACTGCACCCGGCGGCCCGGGCCCCTTCGGCGACGGCATCAAATGCCGTCCGGGGGAGTCCGCTTGCGGCCCCGGAAGGACAGTTCCGGCCACCGCGAAGGGCGTCCGGGCGGCGCGGCGGACAGTAAAGTCGGGGCGGCGCCGACTTTCCTCGTCCTCTTCCCGCCGCCGAGTGGCCATCGCACCGTGCCCGCACGCGCGCGCCCGCGTTCCGGGGCAAGGCGGTCCACCACTCCTCGACTTGGGGCTCGTTCATGAATTCCACGCACGGCACGCCCGCGCACGGCAATCCCCTGCACGGCAATCCCCCGCACGCCAATCCGACACACGGCAACGCATCAGGCAACCCCGCATCAGGAAATCCCGCATCAGGAAATCCCGCATCAGGCAATCCGGCCTCAGGCAATGCCCCGTACGGCAACCCCGCACCCGGAAATCCGACCCAGGTCAATTCCGGCCGCGTACCGGAAAAGCCCTCCGTGCTGATCACCGGAACGTCCTCGGACTCCCACACCTGGAACCTCATATTCCTTCAGCTGATGCTGGAGGAGATGGGGCACACCGTCGCCAACCTCGGCCCGACCCCGCCCGACGAGCTGGTGGTGGCCGAGGCGCTCGCCCACCGGCCCACGCTCATCGTCGTCAGCAGCGTCAACGGCCACGGCTTCAACGACGGCCTGCGCCTGATCAAGGCGATCCGCGCCGAGGACGCCCTCGCCGACACCACCGTCGTCATCGGCGGCAAGCTCAGCACCGACGGCCTGCGCAACGTCGGCTACACCCGGCAGCTCAAGGCCGCGGGCTACGACGCGGTCTTCGAGAACGGGGAGCTGGGCCCGTTCCGCGCCCTTGTGTCCCGCCTGCCGCACCGAGCCGTGTCGTGACGCTGCCCTTCGGGGAGTTCGTGTCGCGCGCCCACACGCGTGGCACCCTGGTCGTGCAGCCCCGCATGGGGTTCAGCGACCCGGAGCTGATGCGCGAGGGGCTCGCCGCCACCAAGGCGGCCGCCGCCACCACCGTGGGCACCCTCACCTTGGACAGCTACACCCGCGTACGCGACCTGGACTCCGCGCGCGAGGCCGTGGCCGCCGGCGTCGCCCTCAACGGCTACCCCATCGCCACGCACCCGCGCGCCACCTCGCTGCGCGTCCTGGACGGCGTCCGGGGCGACGACTTCCCCGTCCAGGTCCGGCACGGCTCCGCGCGCCCCGAGCACATCATCGACTCCCTCGTCGCGCTCGGCCTCGACGCCACCGAGGGCGGACCCGTCTCGTACTGCCTGCCCTACGGCCGCGTACGGCTGCGGGACGCCGTGGCGAGCTGGCGCACCAGCTGCGCGCTGCTCGCCCGCGCCGAGGACCTCGGCGGCACCCCGCACCTGGAGAGCTTCGGCGGCTGCATGCTCGGCCAGCTGTGCCCGCCCAGCATGCTGGTGGCCATCAGCGTCCTGGAGGGCGTCTTCTTCGCCCGGCACGGCCTGAAGAGCGTCTCGCTCAGCTACGCCCAGCAGACCAGCCCCGCCCAGGACCGGCAGGCCGTCGCCGCCCTGCGCCACCTCGCCGCGGAACTGCTGCCCGGCGTCGACTGGCACATCGTCCTGTACGCCTACATGGGCGTGTACCCGCGCACCCACGACGGGGCGCTCGGCCTGCTGTCGGCCGCCGCGCGCCTGGCCGCGGAGTCCGGCGCGGCCAGGCTCATCGTGAAGACCGCCGCCGAGGCGCACCGCATCCCCACGATCGCGGACAACGTCGAGGCGCTGGAGACCGCGGCGACCGCGGCGACCGCGGCGACCGGTGCCCGGCGCAGGGTCACCGACCCGACCGGCACGGAGGTGTACGCCGAGGCGCGCGCCCTCGTCCACACCGTGCTCGGCCTGCACGAGGACCCCGGCGAGGCGCTGCTGATCGCCTTCGCGCGCGGCCTCCTCGACATCCCGTTCTGCCTGCACCCCGACAACGCGGGACGCACCCGGTCCTACGTCGACGACGCCGGATGGCTGCGCTGGTCCGACACCGGTTCGCTGCCGTTCGGCGCGGCGGCGTCCCCCACCCTGCGGCGGCTGACGTCCACCGACCTGCTCGCCGCGCTGTCCCACGTCCAACGGGCCTACGACCGCGAAGGATCCCCATGACCAGCAGCTCGCCACCGGCCGCGGTGACCGCTCCCGACTGGCGCGGCACCACCGCGTTCGCCCAGCTCCGCGTCCTGACGGCGCGCTCCGTGCGGGCCCAGCTCGCCAACCGCAAGGCCGTCTTCCTCGGCATGCTCCAGCCGGTGTTCATGCTGCTGCTGCTCAGCCAGGTCTTCGGCAGCATCGTCGACCGGGGCCACCTGCCCGACGACGTCGCCTACATCGACTACCTGCTGCCCGCGGTCCTGGTGACCACCGGCATCGGTCCCGCCGTGGCGTCCGGCATCGGCCTGGTCCGCGACATGGACAACGGCGCGATCGCCCGCCTTCGCACCCTGCCGATCCGGGCGCCGCTGCTGCTGTTCGCCCGCAGCATCTCCGATCTGCTGCGCACGGCCATGCAGTTGCTGCTCCTGATCGCCTGCGCGGTGCTGTTCCTCGGCGCCGACCCGGCGGGCGGCGCGCTGGGCCTGCTCGCCGCCCTGCTCCTGACGTGCGTCGTCATCTGGGCCATGACCTGGATCTTCCTGGCGCTCGCCGCGTGGCTGCGCAACGCCGAGACCATGCAGAGCGCGGGCTACCTCGTCACGTTCCCGCTGATGTTCGCCTCCAGCGCGTTCGTGCCCAAGGACCGGCTGCCGGACTGGCTCCAGCTCCTCGCCACCGTCAACCCGCTGACGTACGCGATGGACGCCACCCGCGGCCTGGCCCTCGACCAGCCCGCCGCGGCCGAGGTGTGGGCGGCGCTCGGCGCGAGCCTCGCCGTGGCGGTCATCGGCTCGACCTGCGCGGTCCTGGCGTTCCGCCGCCCGTGACCGTGTCCCCGTATGTCACAGCAGAAGAACATATGTCACCGAAGAAGAACAGGAGAAGACCGTGTCGTCCTCCCTCCTCACCAGCTCCATAGACCTCCTTGAGACCGGGCCGGAGGCCGCCGCCGCGGGGCCCGCCCGGTGGCTGGCCGAGCACCGCGACGAGATCCGCGCGCGCGTCGCCGAGCACGGCGCCGTGCGCGTACGCGGCCTCGGCCTCACCGACCGCGCCGCGGCGGGCGCCGCGATCCGCGCGGTGCTCGGCGAGCCGATGACCGAACGCGAGGGCTTCGCGCCCCGCGAGTCGTACGGCCAGGGCATCTACTCGTCCTCCGAGTGGCCGCCCGACCAGCCCATGTGCATGCACAACGAGCTGAGCTACGCCGTCGAGTTCCCCGGCCTGATGGCCTTCGCCTGCCTGACCGCGCCCACCGACGGCGGCGTCACCGCGCTCGCCGACACCCGCGCCGTCCTCGCCGACCTGCCCGCCCAGCTGGTGGCCCGCTTCGAGACCACCGGCTGGAAGCTGACCCGCGGCTACAACCCGCTGGTGGGCGTGGACTGGAAGAAGGCGTTCGGCACCGGCGACACCGACGCCGTCGAGCGCTACTGCGAGCAGCACGCCATCCTCGCCACCTGGGACATCTACGGCGGCCTCAACACCAGCCAGCGCCGCGCCGCCGTCGTCCACCACCCCGTGACGGGCGACCGCTGCTGGTTCAACCAGATCGCGTTCCTCAACGAGTGGACCATGGCCCCCGAGGTCCGCGAGTTCCTGATCGCCGAATTCGGCCCCGAGGGGCTGCCGTTCAACACCTTCTACGGCGACGGCGAACCCCTCGACCGCGAGACCGTCGACCTCATCAACGAGGTCTACGAGAAGCACACCCTGCGCGAGCCCTGGCAGACCGGCGACCTCATGGTGGTCGACAACATCCGCATGGCCCACAGCCGCGAGCCCTACCGCGGCGACCGCGACATCGCCGTCGGCCTCGGCGCCCCCACGACCCTCGCGGACTGCCGCCCGACGGTGCCTCCGGCGGCCGCCTGATTCCGCTGGCGCGGGGCGGGGCAGACGCGGGTGTGCAGGTAGCCGTGGACGGGCCCGCTGCCGCCCAGCCAGAGGTGCGGGCGCACCCGTTCGCCGCCGGGTTCGACGGCGGCCCGGCAGTGCGCGCACGACGGCTTCGGCTTCCCGGCCTGCTCCCGCGCGGCCAGGTGCTCGGCTTCGAGCACCTGGCCGCGCGGGCAGGGGCGCAGGGGGCAACGGGGGCACCAGACGCACACGGCACCGGCCCGCTGCTGCGCGGTGAGGGCGCTGCCCGCGGGGACGACGAACAGCCGCAGCGCCTCGTTCACCTCACGCATCGCCGCTGACCCCCGCCCGGGGCCGTGCGGGTTCGAAGTCCCTGCCGTTGCCGCTCCAGGCCTGGCGGAGCCGGGCGGCTTCGCCGCAGGTGGCGAGGATCCCGAAGTGCCGGTGGGGGCAGTTGTCGAGGTGTTGGCGGTAGGCGGCGTACCCGTCCGTTTCGAGGGATGCGTCGCTCACGTGGCCGTCACGCCCTTCATCGCCTCGCAGGCGGCGCGCAGGGCGTCGGGGTCGGTGGGGGGTGTGCCGGGAGCGACGATCCAGGAGCGGGCGCGGGTGGTCAGGGGCGCGACGACGGCCGGGTCCGGGGCCGCGACGAAGTCACCGGGGCCGAGGGTGCTGGTCTGCGCGACGCACCAGGAGCGGGCGGTCCCGGCAGGCACGAAGACCTCCACGTGGGTGGCGGTGTGCAGCACGAGCCCGAGCGGGGTGCCGTCACCCCGGAGCCGGTGGATGGTGCGCCAGCCCAGGCGCTGGGGGATCCGTACGACGTCCCATGCGCGCCCCACGGGAACAGCCGCCAGCTCGGCGCGATCCCAGGCGGCGAGCGCTCTGCGGACATCCGCTCCCGCTTCCACGAGCCAGGTGAGGGCGACGGAGGTTGTCGCGGTCTCGGCCATGTCGACTCCTACTGATCGGACACGCCCCCGGGACCGTTCGCACGGTCGTCGGGGCTCTGTCGTAACCACCGACGCTAGGAGCTGGACATGAGCCACTGCCATGAATGTGCACCGATGTACACGCCGATGACATTGGCCTCGTCACCGGCGATCGAGGCTCTTGGCTGCCTAACTCCGAGGACCAACAGTGGTGTTCATCGGTGCACACCACGCCACCCGCGGAGGCAGCCATGGCGTTACGGTTCATCGGGATCGACCCCCATACCGGCGACGGGGAAAGCCCCACCGTGTGGGTCGACCAAGACAAAGGTGAGATCATCACCAAGGGTGGAAGCCGGGACCCGAACTGACCGCGCAATGCGCCGCGTTCGAGGTGCCGGGCCACGCGACGGGCATCCCGGAGCACGAGCACGTAGTACGGATCCCGGCCCGCATGGTCGCGACGCTGAGGGAGGCGTGCAGAGTTGTCGAGCAGCGTGCCGACGTTCCCTGACCTGTTGGGCAGGGCCACGGAGTCGGCGGTCCATCTGGAGATGCGTGACAGCTACGCCGTGGACTACGAGTCGGAGTCGTTCGCCCGCTGGCGTCAGGGGTTCCGCCACGACCCAGCGGATCGGGCCTCGTGGTGGCGCCCCTGGCTGGACCTCATCCAAGAGACGGTCGGACGTGGCGTGGCCGTGCGGCGCGCCCGGATCGTCTCCCAGCCAGTGAGCGAGTACATCCGGTACGAGCACTCGGGTACGTTCACGAACGTGGCCGCGGGCGAGCAGGTGCGGTGGCTGCCCCGGCGCCAGGCCTCCGATCTGGCCCTGCCGGGCAACGACTTCTGGTTGATCGACGGTCGGCTCATCCGCTGGAATCACTTCACCGGGGACGGCGCTTCCGCTGGCGGGGAGATCAGCACCGATCCGGCGGCCGCGAAGCTGTGTGCCGACGCCTTCGAGGCGGTGTGGGCGCGGGCGATCCCGCACGACGAGTTCCGGATCGACTAGCGCGAAGGCGAGCGGGCCAGTTCATGTCCATCTCCCCGTCGTCCGCCGCGCGGGCGGCGCGCGAAAGCGTCGCGCACCGTCTGCGCGAGCTGCGCGCCGACGCGGGAATCAGCGGGTCTGAGCTGGCCTCGCGCTGCGGCTGGTCCCACCCCAAGACCTACCGCATCGAGAACGCGCGGACGCCGCCGTCCACCGACGACATCCGCCGCTGGTGTGACGCGTGTGGCGTCCCCGAGCAGGCTGCTGACATCATCGCCCAGTCCCGCAACGCCGAGTCGCTGTATGTGGAATGGCGTCGCAAGGCCCGCGCCGGGTTGAAGCAGCTCCAGAACAGCTACGTGCCCCTGTTCAGGTCGACCCGGCAGTTCCGCGTCTACTCTGCGACCTTGGTACCCGGGCTCCTCCAGACCGAGGGGTACGCGCTGGGGCTGCTGTCCTCCATCACGGGCTTCCGGGAGATCCCGAACGACGTCGTCGAAGCCGTGGCCGCCCGCCTGGAGCGCTCGCGCATCCTGCATGAACCCGGGCGCCGGTTCGTGCTGCTCGTCGAGGAAGCGGCACTGCGACACCAGGTGTGCGACGCGGACTCCATGGCCGCGCAGTTGGGGTACCTGCTGACTGCGGGCACCTTCCCCTCCGTGGCGCTCGGCATCATCCCGATGTCGTCGCCCGAGCGGGCCATCTGGCCCATGGAGACGTTCCACATGTACGACGACACCCTGGTGTCGATCGAGCTTCTGTCCGCTCGCGTGAGCGTGACACAGCCGAGCGAGATCGCCCTCTACGAGAAGGCGTTCGACCGGATGCGTTCCCTCGCTGTGTACGGCGCGGACGCTCGGGCCCTGATCGTCAAGGCGATCGACGCCCTTCGCTGACCAGGACACGACGAAGGCCCCTTCCGCCCGGCTGCGGGAGGGGGGCGAAGCGACTCACCGGGCCAGCGGAACGCCCGGCGCGCCAGCCACCCCAACGAAGCGGCCACCGCTCGCGCTCCCGCCGCGAGCGGGCGCTGCGTACGCTATGCGTCTACGGCGGTGGTCGGGTGAGGCACCCCGAGCTGCTGAGGAAGTTCCGCTCAGCAGCGGCCCGTTGGACTGTGGCCGAGGTAGTGGGGTTGGGGGTTACTTGCCCGAAATGCCGGTATCTCAAGAAGTAAGCGAAAACCGGGCAGCAGCGGGGTAACGCCGCAGGTCGCGACCTGTGGTCCCCGCGCGTGCGGGGGTGGTCCCTTCACCCGGCCCACCTGCTCGGCCTCCAGGAGGTGGTCCCCGCGCGTGCGGGGGTGGTCCCACCCCCGGCGCCCGCGAGCTGCTCGCCAACCTGTGGTCCCCGCGCGTGCGGGGGTGGTCCCCACCCCAAAGCGACGAACCTCAATGGGCTGGTGTGGTCCCCGCGCGTGCGGGGGTGGTCCCGAACTTCCCCCCTACGTGGTTCTTGGTGTTTCGTGGTCCCCGCGCGTGCGGGGGTGGTCCCGAGCCGACAACGGTCTTTTTTGTCCGCCATTCGTGGTCCCCGCGCGTGCGGGGGTGGTCCCGACCCCGACCACGACGGCCGCGAAGTCGCCGGGTGGTCCCCGCGCGTGCGGGGGTGGTCCCAGGTCACGGACTTCGGATGCCGCCCCCGACAGGTGGTCCCCGCGCGTGCGGGGGTGGTCCCGGGAATGGGGCTATTCGCACGAAAGGAAAGGGGTGGTCCCCGCGCGTGCGGGGGTGGTCCCATCGACCGCGCCGCCGCGCTGCGCGCCATCGCGTGGTCCCCGCGCGTGCGGGGGTGGTCCCGAGCAGCGCCGCCGCCAGCAGCAGCTGGACCAGTGGTCCCCGCGCGTGCGGGGGTGGTCCCCGATCGGCCGAACGAGCGGCATAGGCCACTCTGTGGTCCCCGCGCGTGCGGGGGTGGTCCCGACTTCACCGCCGTCCCGGTGTGCGTCAAGGAGTGGTCCCCGCGCGTGCGGGGGTGGTCCCGTGCGCTCGTACCCCGAGATGATCCGCCGTGAGTGGTCCCCGCGCGTGCGGGGGTGGTCCCCGCCATACGGTTTTCCTCGGCTAGCGGCCTGGGTGGTCCCCGCGCGTGCGGGGGTGGTCCCAGCAACGACAGCACCACCGCGGGCGGGTTCGTGTGGTCCCCGCGCGTGCGGGGGTGGTCCCTTCCCCCGACCCGGACCCGGACGTACTGCGGGTGGTCCCCGCGCGTGCGGGGGTGGTCCCGACGTCGCAGATCGTCCGGGAGGTTTCCGAGCGTGGTCCCCGCGCGTGCAGGGGTGGTCCCTGGGCCTGGCCCACCGCAGTGCCCAGCAACTGGTGGTCCCCGCACGTGCGGGGGTGCCGAGCAAATGCGTCAGCCCCCTGAGCGGCCTCGCCGCCGGTCACGCAGGGCACGGCCTTCCGGCAAGCCCAGTACGTGAAGATCGAGTGGGCGCCCAAGCCGCCGCCAAACTCGATCACGCTGCTCGCAGCCCTCTCCGCCGTAGAAGACATCAGCGGTGCTCCAGGGGGCGAAGCCCCCGACTGCCTTGGACGGCGGGAAGCGACCCCCCTGGCAGCCCTGGGCAGCCCGGGTCCACGACGAATCCGGATGGCGTCCACGATCTCCCGCCGGGGGCGGGCTGGACGCCTGGCGTCCGCACACCGCCCCGGACGGCCACCCTGAGGCCGTCCGGGGCAGTGCCGGGGCATCCCTCAGCGGAAGGCTCCCGGCAAGGGGTGCCCCTCCGGCAGAGGGGCGCCCGAGCAGGGCCCCCGCAGGGGAAGCCCCCCGGCAGGGGGTGCCCCCCGGCAAGGGGAAGCCCCCGGCAAGGGGAAGCCCCCCGGCAGAGGGAAAGCCCCGCAGAGCACGGCTCCCCCAAGGGAAGCCCCCCGCCCAGCACCCCCCACCTAGTGGAAACTCAGCGTCCGATACACCGTCACATTGCCCGCCAGCCGCTCGCACGCCTGCGCCGACGACGCCAGCTTGCTGACGAACGACGGGTCCGCGGTGTCGAGGAGGATGCCGAGCGTGGTGCCGCTGTGGCCGACGACGACGCCGAGGCCGCCGACGTCCTCGCAGATGGAGATCATCGGATCGAGCTGCCGCTTGTGCCGCAGGACCTGGTTCATGCGGGCGCTGCGGGTGGCGACCCGGCCGACCTCGGGCAGGTCGCGGTCGGCGATCGCCCGCGTGACGCGGTCCAGGAGACGCGCGTACTCCCGCTTGTCGCTGTCGGTGAACGGCTTCGGGATGCGGTTGAAGTCGACGGTGTCGACGGCGCCGCCCTCGTCGATGCTGACCACCGCCATCGGCGGCAGCGAGCCGAGCAGCGCCCGCAGGCGCACGCTGCGGTGGTGGAACGCCACGATGGAGGAGTACAGGACGCCGTCCGTGGGCTCGATGCGCGCCAGGTACGACTCGATGCGGCGCGGCGGCATCGGCTCGTCCAGGGCGTTGGCGACGGCCCGTGCCGTCGCCACCAGGTCGGCGGACGACGAGGCGAGGCCCTTGCCCTCGGGCAGGGTGCTCTCCAGGCTGAGCAGACCGCCCACGGAAATCCCGCAGTCCTCCAGGATCATGGAGGTGAGCCGCAGCGCCTTCTTCTTGTGCGGCGGCCACACCCGCACCTCGTCCGACCCCGGGTCGGCCTGGAAGCTCGCCATCGTCCAGCGGGCCACCGGCAGCGTCACCAGGAAGTCGCCGTCGTCCTCCGGCAGCACCCCCTGAAGCAGCTCGCCGAACGTGCCGAACGCCGTACTGACCCCCGTACCGGCGGCCCGGGCCCGCCCAGTGGCGAGCGCCGCGGCTCCCGCCGCCTCGGGCGTCTCGTCCAGGACGGTCATGCCGCGCCCTCCTCAACGGCCGTGCCGCACGCGGCCCGTACCACCGCCGCCGCCTCGCCGGGGCGCGCCCCCACGAAGTAGTGGCCGCCCTGGGACAGCTCCCGCAGCTCCACGGTGTCCGCCACCGCCTTCCACGCCAGGTGCCGGTCCGCGGCGCCCGCCGTCGACGCGTCGTCGTGCGCGACGACGACCTCCACGGCCGCGTCGACGCGGTGCGCCTTCGGGTTCGCGTGCACGTCCAGCAGGAACGCGTTGGACGTCACGACGTCGTGGCGGTACGCCGAGCCCACCACGTCGGCGCGCTCCGGCTTGAACCCGTCCAGCTCCACGTACGCGCTGTCCACGCGCAGCTTGTCGAGGAGTTCCCGGTTGTCGACGGCCTGGACGTCGGCCGTCTCCCGCCGCAGCGCCTCCTCGTCGTCGAGGAGCAGCGCGCCGACGAACACCCGGCGCGGACCGCGCCCGGCCTCCTCAAGGAGACGGGCCGTCGCCAGCGCGTGCGCGGCGCCCGCGCAGTGGCCCCACAGCAGCACCGGCGTGTCGATCCGCTCACCGATCTCCGCCGCCACCCGGCGCGCCACCTCGGCCACGTCCGCCATCGGCTCGTCGTCGCCCGCCAGGTCGTGCCCGGGCAGCTCCACGCCGTACACGGCGATCCCGTCGCCCGCCAACTCCTTCGCCAGGGAACGGAAGTTGACGGCGTTGCCGCCCGCGTACGGGAAGCACACCAGCGCGTGGTGCGGGCGCGTCACCCGCGACAGCGGCTGGAGCAGACCGTCCGCGCGCGCCACCTCGGCGCCGCCGTCCGCGCCGCCGTCGAGCAGCGCGGCCAGCGCGCTGAGCTTCGGGGCGCCCACGAGCTGCTTGAGGGACAGCGCCCGGTCCATGCCGACGAGCAGCCGCACCGCGGCCAGGGACGTGCCGCCCAGCTCGAAGAAGTTGTCGTCCCTGCCGATGCGCTCAAGGGGTACGCCGAGGACCTCGGCCCAGCGCTGCGCCAGCCGCTGCTCGGTGGGCGTGCGCGGCGCCGCGTACGTGGCGCCGCCGTGGCCGAGGGTGCCCGCGAGGCGCTTGAGGACCTTCTTGTCGACCTTGCCGTTCTCGGTGAGCGGCAGCTTCTCCAGGCGGTGGAAGTACGTCGGGACCATGTACGCGGGCAGCAGGCCCGCCAGGAACTCCCGGGGGTCCTCCGCGAGCCGGTCCTCGGCGCCGCTGTAGAACGCCACCAGGTTGCGCAGGTCGCCGGTGCCGCCGTCGATGACGACGGCCGCCTCGCGCACCCCCGCCATCGTCAGGAGCTTGTTCTCGATCTCGCCGATCTCGATGCGGAACCCGCGGATCTTCACCTGCTCGTCGCGCCGCCCCAGGAACTCGATGCGGCCCTCCGGCAGCCAGCGCCCGAAGTCACCCGTGCGGTACATGCGGGTGTCCGCGCGGAACGGGTCCGGCACGAACGCCTGACGGCTGCGCTCCTCGTCGTTGATGTAGCCGCGCCCCACGCACACCCCGGAGAACGCGATCTCACCCGGCGAACCCAGCGGCACCAGCTCCAGGTTCTCGTCCAGGACGTAGGTGTGCACATTGCGCAGCGAGCGGCCCACGGTCACGAAGTCCCGGTCCGGCACCCGGTCCAGGACCTCGTGCATGGTGTCGTCGGACACCTCCGTCGCCCCGTACGCGTTGACGAGCCGCACGCCCGGGTAGGCGGCGAACCAGCGCTGCACCAGCTCCATCTTCAGCGCCTCACCCGTCACCGAAAGGGCCCGCAGACGGCCGAGCGGACGCGGGTGCTGCTCCAGGTGGGTCAGCATGACCTCCAGGTACGACGGCACGATCTGCGCCACCGTCACCCCGCCCTCGACGATCTCGTCGACGAACGCGGCCACGTCGAGCTGCGCGTCGGTGTCCACGATCCGTACGCTGCCGCCGACGATCAGCGGCGCGGCGAACTGCCACAGGGAGATGTCGAAGCACTGCGACGCGGTCTGCGTGACCACGTCACCGGCGCCCGGCTCCATCCCCATGTCCTCGGTCTTCATGAACAGGTGGTTGACGAAGCCGCCGTGCTCGCACAGCGCGCCCTTCGGGGCGCCCGTGGAGCCCGACGTGAAGTAGATGTACGCGGCCTGGCCGTGGGTCAGCGGCACGCGCGGGTCGTCCTCGCGGCCCCCTGCCAGCACCTCGGGCACCGGCAGCAGCAGCGGCTCGCCCTCCAGGTCCGCCACCGCCTCCCGCGCCAGCTCCGCGCTGCCCGGCTCGTGCAGCACCAACCGGCACGCCGAGCGCCGCAGCTGCGCCGCCACCCGGTCGGCGGGGAAGTCCGGCCGCACCGGCAGGTACACGCCACCCGCCTTGAACACGCCGAGCGCCACCGCCACCCACTCCAGGGTGCGGTCCATCACGACCGCCACGACGTCCTCGGCGCCGAGCCCCGCCTCAAGCAGGGCGTGCGCGACCCGGTTGGCGCGCGCGTTCAGCTCGTCGTACGTCCAGTCGGTGCCGCCGTGCGACGCCGCCACCCGGTTGCCGCCCGCGCGCACCTGCTCCTCGAACAGCTCCACGAAGGTGCCCTCCGGCAGCGCCACCCGGCGCCCCGACAGGCCGTACAGCTGCTTCTCCACCTCGGCGGGGACAGCAGGCTCTGCCGGTGGTGGGCGGCGTCCGGGTCGTCGGCGAGCAGGCGCAGCGCGGCCATGTGGTAGCCCGCGACGCGCGCCGCGTACTCCTCGTCGACGGCGGCCCGGTCGAACAGGACGCGCAGCCGAAGCCCGGTGCCGTCGGCGCCGTCGGGCACGCACACCACGCGGATGACCTCGCCGTCGCCGAGCTGCGCGTCCGTACTGCCCGGACCGTCGGGGCTGTTCAGCACGCCCAGGTCCAGGACGAGTTCGGCGCGGGCGGGCCCCTCCGGCAGGTCGGCGGCGACCGCCGCGGCGTGCGCCACCAGCTCGCGCCAGCTCGACGCGGCCACCGTCACGCGCAGCGGCCCGGGCACCTGGCGGCCCGGCGCCACCAGGCCGAGCAGCAGCTCCCGCTCCGTGGCGAGGGTCGCCGCGACCCGCGCGTGCGCCGCGAGCAGCAGGTCCGCGCGGGCCACGCCGAGCGCGGCGGCACCGCGCTCCAGGTCCCGCACCAGCTCCGCGGGCAGTTCCTCGTGGTGCTCGCCCGGCCCGCTCGCGCTGTGGCGCGGCGCGGTCCACCGGGGGACCTGCGTGAACACCCCGTCGTTCGCGTTGTCGGTCATCGTCCCCCGGCCCCTTCTGCCGACCGCGTCGGCTCGTCCAGTTCTGCCGACCGCGTCGGCTCGGCTGCTTCCGCGGACCGTGTCGGCCCGTCGCCTTCGATTGCTTCCGCGGACCGTGTCGGCCCGTCGAGTTCGATCCTGATCAGGCGCGCGGCGTCCGCCGCGCGCTCGGCTGCCTGCCCGGCGTCCGCCCCGACGGCCACGACGTGGCCCAGGCGGTCCTGGAAGGAGTGCGTGATGCGCACCTGGCGGCCCACGGCCGCCGTGGTCGCCGCGTCCACGACGCCCGGCGCCCGCAGCGCCTCGTCGAGCCCGCCGACCGCCGTGACCGTGCCCGCGCCCGGCGCGGCCACGAACCGGATCGCGGCATGCCCGGGCCCCGGCTGCGCGGGCGCCGGGTCGAGGCCCGCCGCGCGCGCGATCAGCCGGTCGATGAGGTCGACGCCGGTGGCCGCGGCCAGCGCGGCCGGGATCATGCCCCCGGCGAGCCGCGGGTTGACCTCGATGACGACCGGGCCCCGCTCCGTCAGGCGCAGCTCGGTGTGCGCGGCGCCCCAGCCGAGGCCGAGCGCCCCAAGCGCCCGCACGGCCGTCTCGCCGAGCGCCGCCGCGACGTCGTCGGCGACCGGCGCCGGAAGGTCGTGGCCCGTCTCCACGAAGAACGGCTCCGGCGTCAGGTGCTTGGCGACCACCGCCACCACCCGGCCGTCGAAGGTCTCCACCGAGAACTCCGGGCCCGTCACGGCCTCCTCGACGAGGATCCGGCCCGCCGTCGGCGCGCCCCGCTCGTCGGTGAGCCGCGACAGCAGCTCCACCGCCCAGCGGCGCACCTCGTCCCGCGTCAGGCACAGCTTCACGCCCACCGACCCCGAGCCGCTGACCGGCTTCAGGACCACCGGCCCGCCGATCTCCCCGGCCGCCCGCACCGCTTCACCCACCTGCCCGGTGGCGTGGAACGCGGGCACCGGCACCCCGGCCGCCGCCAGCGCCGCGCGCTGCGCGTCCTTGTCCCGGCAGCGCGCGATCGCCTCGCCGTCCGGGCCCGGCAGGCCCAGCTTGGCCGCCGCGAGCGCCGCCGTCGCCACGAAGTACTCCGAGCTGGACGCGATCCCCGCAAGCCCCTCGGCGTCGGCGAGCCGCGCACAGGCGTCCACCACCGCGCCCAGGTCCGAGGTGTCGAGCACCAGCGTGTCCACGCCGTCCTCAGCCGCGTACGGATACCGGGCCACATCCCGCGCCAGCAGCACCGGACGCAGCCCGCGCGCCCGTGCCACGGCGCAGAACCGCCGCCCCGTACCGGTGGTGTTGCTCTCCAGGAACGCGAACCACCTGGGTGTTCCGCCGCTCATGCCGCCCTGCCTTCGCTGTTGTCACTGTCGGGCCTTTCGGGGGCCTCGCCCGCCCCGCGGATGACCGCGGCGACCGCCTCGTCCAGCTCCCGCCCGGCCGCCGCCCAGCGGGCGCGGCGCCTGCGCAGCCAGGCGGAGTGCTCCACCAGGCGCGCCCGGGCCTCCTCGAACGCGGCGTCGAACGCGCCCGGACCGCCGCCGTACCGGTGCTCCGAGACGGCCTCCGCCGCCGACGGCACCGCCACCCGGCCCACTCCCTCGGGCCCGCGCACCCGCGTGAGCCGCGACTCGCCCGCCTCCACGGCCTGCCGCACCGCCGCGCCCACCACGTGGTGCGCGGTACGGAACGGCACACCCTGGCGCACAAGCCGGTTGGCGACCACCGTCGCCGTCACCATGCCCTCGTCGGCCCGCTCCGCCATCCGCTCCGCCACCGGCCGCGCCCCGCTGACCAGGACCTGCGCCAGCAGCACCGCGTCGCGCACGGCGTCGAGCGCCGCCCACGTCCCGGCGACGGCGTCGGTGCCGACCTCGATGGAGTTGGTGAACGGCGTGGACTTCATCGCGCTGGCCGCGCCCGTCCACGCGCCGATCGCCGCGCCCGCCTTCGCCTTGACGTGCTCCAGCAGGAACGCGTTGCGTTTCTGCGGCATCGCCGAACTGCCGCCGACCAGCCGCTCGGGAAACGCGACGAAGCCGAACTCCTGGGTGCTCCACAGCTGGAGGTCCGTCGCCAGACGGCTCAGCGTCACGCCGAGCCCGCCCGCCGCCGCCAGCGCCCGCAGCACCGTGTCCCGGCTCGCCACCGAGTCCATCGCGTGCAGCGGCGGCCCGTCGAAGCCGAGCAGCGCCGCCGTGCGCGCCGTGTCGAGCGGCAGGTCCGTGCCGGACACCGCGCCCGCCCCCAGCGGACAGCGCGCCAGCTCCGCCAGGGCGTGCCGCAGCGCCGCCGCGTCCCGGTCGAGGGCGACGGCGATCCCCGCCAGGTAGTAGCCGTACGTCACCGGCATCGCGGGCTGGAAGTGCGTGTACACCGGCATCACCGTGTCCCGGTGCGCCCGCGCCCGAGCCAGCAGCACCCCCTGCAACCGCAGCGCCTCACCCAGCAGGTCCGCCAGGTCGGCGCGCAGCCGCAGCGCCGTCAGCGTCGCCTTGATGTCGTTGCGGGAGCGGCCCGTGTGCAGCTTGCCGCCCACGTCCGCGCCCAGCTCGGCGACCAGATGACCCTCGTACATCAGGTACAGGCCGCGCGGCGCGGGCCGCTCCAGCAGGTCGGTGAAGCCGTCCGCGCGCAGCCGCGTGATGTGGTCGAGCAGCCGCGCCGCCGCCGATGCGGGCAGCAGCTCCCGCTCGGTCAGCATCACCACGTGCGCCAGGTCCACCAGGCTGGTGCCGTTCAGCTCCCTGCGTACGTCCTCGGGGCCGGGCTCGCCGTACACCACGCGCCGGGTGCGCGGACCCAGCGTCGCGGTGAGCCTGCCGGTGCCGCTCATCGACCCGTCCCCGCCGACGGCGCGGCGGCGACGGGAGCCCCGGCGGACTTCGCCCACACCCCGGGAACGTCCTCGTAGGCGCGCCGCCGCCACTCAAGCCGCGACCAGCGCCCGTCCACCGCGTCGACGCTGTCGGCGTCCACCGGCTCCTTGGGCAGCTCCGCCAGCACGTGCCCGTGCTCCGCCAGCCACGCGTCGTCGTACACCGTGGCCTGGTAGCGGTAGCCCTCGTCCGGCAGCATCACCACGCACACCTGGTCGGGGTGCTGGCGCGCGTACCACTCGGCGGCCAGGAACGCCGCCCCCGACGTCGGGCCCTGGAACAGGGCGTGCCGGGCGTGCAGGCGGCGCGTGGCGGCGTACGCCTCGGTCGCCGACAGCCAGTGGACCTCGTCGAAGACGGTGTGGTCCAGGTTCGCGGGCCACAGGCTGTTGCCGAGGCCGCGCAGCGCGCGCGGCCCGTCCGGCTGCCCGAACAGGACGCTGCGGTGCGTGTCCACGCCGATGGCCCGCGTGTGCGGGGTGCGCTCCCGCAGGCCCCGCACCGTGCCGCACATCGAACCGCCGGAGCCGACCGGGCCGATCACGCAGTCGACCTGTCCGAGCGCGGTGTGCAGCTGCTCGGCGACCACCTGGTACGAGGCCGGGTTGTCGGGGTTGGTGTACTGCTCGGGGCAGAAGCTGTCGGGCTGCTCGGCGCGCACCTCCGCCAGGCGGCGCAGGCGCACCGCCTGGTAGCCGCCCACCGGGTCCGGCTCGGGGCAGATCTCCACGCGGGCGCCCAGGTCGGTGAGCCTGCGGTACAGGTTGGCGTCGATCGCCGGGTCGCTGATCAGCGTCAGCTGGCGGCGCATCAGCGCGGCCTGCATGGCAAGGGCCAGGCCGAACGTGCCCGACGTGGTCTCCACGATCGACGTGTCGGGCCCGAGCGCCCCGCGCTCCTGGGCCCGCCGCAGGATGTACCGCGCGGGCAGCAGCTTCATCAGCGTGAACGACGCGCCGTACAGGTTCGGGCCCAGGCGGATCAGACGGGGCAGCATCTGCGCCTCCGTGACCTCCTGGAACGTGGGTGTGATGACCGGCATGACAGCTCCCTGGGTTCGGGGGACGGACAACGAGCGCGCCGTCGCGCCCCGGCCCCGGCCCCCGCGCGACCCGCGAAGCCGGTGCCGGACCGACGGCCGCGCGGCGGAGGGCCTGGCGGGGGCCTGGCGGGAACGGGCAGGGCTCTAGACGCCGACCGGCTCCGAGGACTCCGAGGACTCCGAGGGCTCCGAGGACTCCGAGGGCTTCAAGGACTCCGGGGACTCCGGGGACTCCGGGGACTCCGAAGGCTTCGAGGACTCCGAGGGCTTCGAAGGCTCCGGTGACTCTGGCGACTCCGGCGACTCCGGCGACTCCGGTGACTCCGGCGCCCGCGACGCCTGCGAGCCGGTGAGCGCCAAGTAGACGTCGTCCAGGGTGGGTTCGCGCAGCGCGAGGCCGCTGAGCGCGACGCCCGCCCCGTCCAGGGCCCGCACGACGTCCGACAGGCCGAGCGACGACTCGACGGGCGCGCTGACGCCGCCCGGCTCCTCGGCGGGCACCGGCGCGAGGCCCGCCGCCCGCAGCGCCGCCACGGCCCGGTCCACCGCGCCGGGATCGGCCAGGTCGGCGTGGACCGTGCTCACCCCCACCTGGCTCTTCAGCTCGGCGGCGGTGCCCTCGGCGATGGTCCGCCCCTGCCCGAGCACCACGATCCGGTCGGCCAACTGGTCCGCCTCCTCCAGGTACTGGGTGGTCAGCAGCACGGTGGTGCCGTCGGCGACGAGGTCCCGCACCACGTCCCACAGCTCGTTGCGGCGCACCGGGTCCAGGCCCGTGGTCGGCTCGTCGAGGAACAGCACCCGCGGACGGCCCACCATGCTGCTCGCCAGGTCCAGGCGCCGCCGCATGCCGCCCGAGTACGTACGGGCCGCACGGTCGGCGGCGTCGGTCAGCGCGAACCGCTCAAGCAGCTCATCGGCCCGCGCGACGGCCTCGCGCCGGTTCGCGCCCAGCAGCCGCGCCACCAGCACCAGATTGGCGCGGCCCGACAGGCTCTCGTCCACCGAGGCGAACTGCCCCGTCAGGCCGATGCGGCTGCGCACCTCGTGGCCGTCGCGGACCACGTCGAAACCGGCGACCCGCGCCTGACCCGACGTCGGCGGAAGCAGCGTGGTCAAAATGCTCACCAGCGTGCTCTTCCCGGCCCCGTTGTGCCCGAGAAGACAGAGGACTTCACCTTTCCCGGCGCGGAAACTCACATCCCGAAGGGCATGGGCCCGACCGAAAGTCCTGCCTATCCTGACCGCTTCAATCATCGCACTGCTCACGGTTAGCCATTCCTCGCAGACAGTGGTTCGGGCGCGCCCTTGAGCCCCACGAAGGGCCCTGTCGGGCACCGGCTGAAGGGCCCCGGCGGGCACCGAATTTCTACTCGGCCGCCCCGAGCGGCCACAAGGAGCGGAACAGCAAGCTGTCAACACTTCCGGAAGCGCGTAACGAACCGGTAATTGCCCCTCGCGCCGGTGGCAGGTTCTTACCGCCGCTAACGGTTCCCGGCAAAACAATTGCCGTCAGCCCGCGCCGTCACCGCACGCATTCCGCGTGAGCAGTTCCCACCCCGCCGAATCCCGCTGGAACACCCGGTCCTTCACCTCCGGCGGCCGCATTCCGCCCGCCACCCGCCGGTGCCAGTCCGCCACGAACGCCGCCGCCGGAACGGGAAGCAGCCGCGCCGCCCCGAGCCGCCCCGCCGCCCGCGCCGCCCGGTACGTCCGGCTCGTACGGCACAACTCCGCGTCCACCACGCCCGCGAAGTCCGCCACCACCGGATCACCGGACGCCACGGCACGCCCGAACGCGGCGGCCACCGCATACCGGTACGCCCCCGGCCCGTCCGGCTCCGCCCGGCACGTCACGTTCACCACGTCCAGGCCCGTGCGCCGCGCCGCCTCGGCCACCGCCCGCACCACCTGCGCCTCCCGCAGCCGCTCGCCCGCCGCGTCCGAGGGCTCGGCCCGGCCCGCGTACGTCACCCGCGGCACCCCGCCCACCCGGTCCACCACATGCGCCACATCGCCCAGCACATACCGGTACAGGCCGCCCACGTGCGAGAACACCACGTGGTAGTCCCGCCCCGGCTCCACCTCGTGCCACAGCAGCGTCGGCGAGTCCGGCCGCACATCGTCAGCCGCGTCCACGAACTCGTACAGCGCCGACGACACCGCGAGCACCCCCGCCGCCGGATGGTCGTCCACCGGCACCCCCACCGGCCCCTCCGACGCCGCCGCGGGCGCGGGCAGCACCGCCACCCCCGCCCCGTACCGCTCCGCGAGCCGCGGCAGATACAGCGACGCCACCCCACTGGTCCAGCAGTACAGCAGCCGCATGCGCGGCCACACCGCCGACGGCTCGGGCCCGCACCGCTCCAGCTCCGCCGCCCGCCCCGGATTCGCCACCCCGCCCGGCAGCCCCCGGAACGTCCCGTCCCGCACATCCCGCAGGATCTGGGGCCACCACTCGGCCAGCAGCTCCGGCACCATCGCCACCAGCGCCGGATTGTGCCCGATCACGCACCGCACATCGTGCTCCACCGCCATCCGCAGCCGCACGTACAGCTTGTCCAGATACGCCCGCTCGTTCAGCTCCACCGGCGGCTCGGCCCACGGCGCCCGACTGCCCGGCTCCACCAGCGCCACCCCGAACCCGCCCCGCAGATCCGCCTGGCTCGGCCCGAGGCTCGGCCGCCCCGACCCCGTGGTGTCCGGCCGCGCCAACCGGTCGTGCCGCAGGTTCAACGTCGCCGCGCCCAGCGAGAACACCTCGGGGAAGTACGCCGCGGGCACCCCCATCGCCGCCCGGAAGTACGGCACGTACACCTGCCGCACGAAGTCCTCCGTCACCGGAATCCGCTTCCGCGCCCCCGTGCTGCCGCTGGTCGTGAAGAACAGCTTCGGCTCCCGCCGCGTCAGCACCCCCGGCTCCCCCTCGGCCGCCCGCGCCAGCCACGCGTCGTACTCCCCGTACGCCCGCAACGGCACCGCGTCCCGGAACGCGTCCACCGACCGCACCCCCGCGAGCCCGTGCGCCGCCCCGAACTTGCTGCCCCCCACCTGCTCCAGCACCGCGTCCAACACCCGCCGCTGCGCCACCGCCCCATCCGCCATCGCCACGGCAAGCCGCTCCTTGGCGGCGACCAACTCGCCGCGCAGATCGTCGTCGGTGTACGGGGCCGGGCCGGGGGCCGCGAGCGAGGTCCTGCCGAGAGCGGGCATGGTCACTCCTTCATCGTGCGCAGCACGTGGTCGACGGTGGCCGTGATGTCGGGGGCAGCGGGGACGTGCTCGACCCGCAGGTCGCTCACCTCGTCCAGGAGGCCCGCGCGCAGGTCGCGCTGGAAGCGGGTGAAGGCGTCCTCATCCGGTACGGGGCCGTAGTGCTCCAGCGGGTTGAGCCGGGCCCCGTTGCCGGAGCGCCGCCACGCGGTGGCGGGCGGCACGTTCAGGAACACCACCCCGGCGGGCCGGGGCAGGGACCGCCAGTACGGCAGCCAGGGGCCGTCGTCCAGGCCGAGGAGACGGCACTTGACGAGGATCTTGTAGTAGTAGGAGTCCAGGAGCGGGGTGCGCCCGGCGGGCGCGGTGACCACCCGGTCGTGAAGGTAGGCGACGGCGACGTTCAGCAGCGCCATGACGTACGCGCGCGACCGGCCGCCCGCGTACGCACGGCCGAGCGCGGCGGGCAACTCGGCGATCGCCCGGTAGTCGCCGGTCAGCAGCTCCGGGTCGTACGACACGGCCTCGACGGGCCCGGCGCGGGCGGTGAGGTCGGCGAGGACGGAGGACTTGCCGCAGTAGTCGGTGCCGAGCAGCACCCAGAAGTCAGCCACGGTTCCCCTCCTCGGGGCGGGGGTCGTCGGTGACCGCCGCGAACGCCCGCAGCCGCCCCGGGTCGCCGGGGTCCTGGTGGACCCTCAAGTAGGCCGGGGAGCGGGGCAGTTCGGGCAGCGCGGGGGCGTGGCGGAGGGTCAGCCGGTCGCCGGGGGCGAGGACGCCGGTGAGCAAGGACTCGGCGAGGGTGTGGTTGACGTGCACCAGGTACTGGGGCAGGGACAGGCCGCCGGTGGCGATGTCCGCCCGCCACCGCCGGGGGTGGCGCGTGGCGCCCGGCACGGTCAGCGTGACCGCCGCGGGCAGCGCCGGGGGCAGCGCGCCCTCGACCGCCCGCAGCAGCAGCCGCAGCTCCCGCCGCGCCCTCCGGGGCCCGCCCGCGTACCAGGCGATGTGCCCGTCGGCGGACACCAGCGACGGCGGCAGCCGCGCCGCCAGGTTCCGGGGGTTGCCCGCGAGGAACACGGTCCGGGTGAAGTCCCCCTGCCAGTCGGCGCGGGCGGCCGGGGGCAGCCAGGACGCGAAGTCCAGGACGGACCGGGCGAACGCGCCCGCGTCGAAGGCGCGGAGCACCGCCACGGCCGGGCCGTGCGCCGGGCGCGGACCGGCGGCCCGGACCCGGGCGTCCAGGGCCGCGCGCAGCTGTCGTTGGGTGAGCACTCAGACGTACACCTCCTCCAGCAGGGCCGCCGCCCGGCTCGCGGGGACCCGGTTCCGTGACAGCAGGGCGGTGGTGAGCCGGTAGGGGTCGACGTGGGGGTGGGGGCGGGCGTGGCGCGGGAGCAGGGGCGCCGGGTCGTCGGCCGGTGGCGGCGGCGCCGGGCCGCCGGGGTCCAGGCCCGCGCCCGCGTCCGCCGCCGCCAGCAGCCGCGCCGCCCGCGCCATGCACCGCCCCACCAGCTCCTCGCGGAACACCTCGCGATCCCCCTGGCCCAGTACGGCGATGAAGTACAGCCGCACCCCGAGCCGGTACACCCGCGGCCCCACCACGTCCAGGTACCGCCCGGCGAGCGCCGCCGCCGTGTGCCCCCGCCAGCCGCCGTACCGGCTGGAGACGGGGCGGCCGCCGCCGGTGCGCACCCGGCCCACGCCGACCAGGCTCACGCGCGCGCCGAGCCGGGCCAGGACGTGCCGTACCAGGACGTAGTCCGGCAGCGACTCGCGGTCGAAGGCGAGCACCACGTCGTCGTACGCGTCCACCAGCGGCACCAGCTCCCGCAGCAGCCCCGCCAGATAGTTGCCGGACCCGCCGCCCGCCCCCGCCAGGCGCCGCAGCGGAAACCCGTGCGCGGTGCCGTCGAGGTACACCGGCCCGTCGAACGGCCGGTGGTCCAGGCACAGCCCGTACCCCGACAGGACCTCCACCAGCGCGTCGAACGACATCGGCGGCGGCGTGCGCACCCGCAAACCCGGGTCCGGAATGCCGAGTTCGCCCCACCGCTCGGCCCACAGCTCGAGGACGCGCGCGCCCGCCGGGTGCAGCGCGCCCGGCGCGCCGACCTCCGGCGGCGGCCCGCCCCGCTCCCGCCGCTGCCGCTGGTAGTCCACGTACAGGAGGCCGATGTCCTCCTCGTCGAGCCCGGAGAAGTCCATGCCGGGCCGGGTGGCGTCCAGATGCGCCCAGAAGCCGTGCGTCTGCGCGTTGGCGACGCCGACCGTCCAGCTCCACAGGAAGTCCGTCTTGTGCAGGAGCGCCGTGGCCCGGAACAGCACATCGCTCCACAACAGCCCCTTCACATGGCTGAAGGTGAGCGGCTTGGTGGGGGAGACGGGCACGGGCGCGAACAGCACCCGGCGCCCCGAATCCACCCCGCCCGATAAACCGCCGTCGCCGTCCATCATCGAATCAACCATGGTTGTCCCGCTGGTCACGCGCGGGATTCACTCAGTTCACGGGACCGGTTCACGGGCGACAACAAGCCCAATTCAACCGCCCGCACCCCGGCCTGGAACCGGGAGTTCGCTCCCAACTCTCGTGCTATTTCTGCTACATTACGGCGGTAGGTCCGCACGGACATACCCAGTTCCCGTGCCGCGGCCTCATCGGTACGGCCCGAGCTGAGCGCCACCAGAATGCGCCGGGCCATTCCATTGCGCGACCTGTCGCTGAGCTTGCGGTAATCCGCGAGCGCGACGCTGCGCGGCCACGAAGCGGCGAAGAACATCCGCAGATGGCGCAGCAGCACCGGCGCCCGCACCACGAGCGCCTGCCGCCCCGTCGCGTCCCCGCGCGTGCGCACCAGCGCCGCGGTGTCGTCGACGAGCACCATCTCCTGAAGCGGCGCCTCCACCAGGCGCACCTCCACGCGCCGGGCGAACTTGTCCAGGTCCCGCAGCAGCTCCCCGCTCTCCAGGAGCCGCGCCGTCGCCAGCACCCGCACGGCGACCCCGCGGGCGGCCACCTTGCCCAGATGCACCAGGAGCGGCCCGAACACCTCCGGGTCACCGTCCTCCGGCAGCACCACGAGCGCACACGAACGCGCCCCGTCGACCAGCTGCTCCGCCGTCGCGCTCAGCGCCGCGTCCGTGGCGTCGAGCGACGACACCGACCGCTGGTCCACGTCGCTGCGGTGCTTCGACACGGCCGTCTCGACCAGAGAGCGGGCCTGCAACAGGATCCGCTCCACCTCGTCGTTGGACGGGGGCACCACCGGGGCCCCGGGTCTTATGACGTCGACCACCGGCACGACGGAACCGACGGAATCGACGGACTCCATGGGCTCGATGGAAGCAACGGAACCAACGGACTTGATGGACTCGATGGAATCAATGGTGGGCATGACTGACGCTTTCCTCCCCTGAAAAAGCGATCCCGTACGAGATGAGCTCGTCCTCATGCAGCCGCGGACGCGATCCCCGCCCTCCCGGAACCTGGCGTAGCACATAAATTCGACTGACTCAATCGAAGCTACCTGGCCGCTGTCGGCCAGTCAAAAGCTTTGCCCGCGAACTTGAGCGCTCTCCGATCCCGATTGGAGTTTTCTCCACGCGGTGTACGGTGTTTCTGTGTTGGAATTCAAAGACGGTTTCGGCGCTTTTCCAGTTCCTTTCTGGTTCCTTTCTGGTTCCTTTCCGGTGGCCCTGGACGCGTCCTTGAGCGCCTCTCGACCACCCGCCGCGCCCGCCTCGTACACATACGAAAACCCCCGGCGCCCGGTGTCACTCGGACACCGGGCGCCGGGGGCCTGCACGCCCCGTGGAACAGGGGAAGAGGGGCGAGGCGGAACCAGGAGGGCCTGGGAAGGACTAGGAGAGCTGGCCGTCGTAGTCCGGCAGCTTGATGGTGCTCTCGGCGTGACCGCCCGCGAAGTCGTGGTCGTTGTTGCCCACGTTGGCTATGATCTTGTAGCCCTTGGCCTCGATCTCCGCGCGCTTGGCGGCCTTGTACTCGCCGACCGAGCCGAACAGGTCACCGATGCCCCGCTCGTACAGGCCGTCGACCGGGTAGCCGACCTCCTTCAGGTTGTACTTGGTGACGGGGTTGATGATCCCGGGCCGCGCGGTCACGAAGAAGACGTCCACGCCCTGCGCGTCCGCGTACTTCACCAGGTCGAGGACCGGCTTCACGGCGGGAGTCGGGGGCAGCGGGTGGAAGTGCGTCTCCAGCGACGTGTTGTCGATGTCGAGGACGATCGCCTGCTTCTCCTCCTTGGCCTTCGCCGCACGCTCCTTGACGTACGCCGTGCCCTTGTCGACGGCCGCCTTCGCGTCCTTCGCCCAGACGTCGTAGTCGACCGAGGCGGCAGCGGCGGCCGGAGCCACCGACTGCGGAGCCGCGGGGGCGGAGGCACTGGCCGTACCGGCCAGACCCGTCGTCACCGTCACCACAGCGGCGACGACACCCATGCGCCCCAGCTTGCGATTCGTCATGCCAGCGATCCCTTTCTCTCACCGAGTTGCTGGCCGACTGTAGGCAGAGAAGGTGGACACAGGGCTACGTTTTGTCAACAACAGGCAACCGCCCCCGCCCACCCCCGGGAACCACCCCCACGCCCCTGACTGCAAGCTGCCACCACCGGGCCCCGGACCCACCGCACGCGTCAGCCCCGCACACCCCGCGCCCGCGCGTACGCCCGCCGCTTCACCGCCTCCCTCTCCGCGTCCGAACGCCGCCGCACCCCGCCGTACGCCAGCGCCCCGACCGCACCCGCGAACAGCCCACCGGTCCACGACAGACTGACCACGTCGAGCCCCCGGTCCCCGCTCGCCTCGATCCACGGATCCAGACCACCGCCCGGATCCTTGAACAGGACCACGTGCTGCCTCGGCTCGAACTGCCCGTAGCAGTTGTGCCGTTCACCCAGGTCCCGCACCTCGCCCGAGGTGTCGACCACCCGGCACACGTCCCGGTCGCCGCCCCGCACCCGCTCACGCTCGGCCGTGTCGACGACCAGCGCGTCCACCCGGTCCCCGAACCGCTTCAGATACGCCTCGTGCAGCGTCGGCCCCGAGAAGAACCCCAGCCCCATCACCGCCGCGACCGCCAGCAGCGCCGCCCCCGCGCGGTGCCAGACGCCACCGGCCACGATCCCGGCGGTGGCCGCCGCGCCCATGATGACGACCACGCTGAGCCAGACCCCGGCGTACAGGCCGAGGAACGTACCGGCAACGGTCAGCAGCGGTACGAGCAGGGCCCACAGCAGGGAGTTGAGCACCCGAGGCCGCGCCTGCCCGCCCTCCCCACCCCCGACTGCCCCGGCCGCCCCGGCCGTCGCCCCGACGGCCCCGCCGGTCCCCGAGATCCCCTCCACGCAAGCCCCCTAGCCCCGCCCGGCCACCACCTGATCCACCGAGGAACTTTACGGGAGCGAACTACCCGGCGTCCCCCTCGGCCCCAGCCGTCGCCGCCGCCCGCAGTGCGGCCACCGCCGCCGTCGGCTCGTACCCCTCCTCCACCCCCTCGATCAGGATGATGTCGCCCTCGATGTGCCGCGAACGCAGCGGCGCGATCGCCCGGTAGGCGGGGGAGTCCCACCACGCGCGGGCCTCGGCGAGCCCCGGGAAGCCGATCATCACCACGTGCCCGGACCAGCTGCCCTCCTTCACCTCGTGCTCCTTCATGTGCACCAGGTAGCGCCCGCCGTACGGCGCGAAGGTGCCGGGCAGCCGCTCGATGTAGTCGGCGATGTCCGGGTGCGGGGCGGCGTCCTTCAGGTTGGCTATGACGTAGGCGGGCATGGCGTCCTCCAGACATCCGGGGTGACCGGGCCGCGATCGGGCTCCGTACGCCGAGATCCTGGCACCGGGGGAGCGCGGGCGTCGATGACCTCGGAGGTAAGCGCGCGCCGCCTACGCCACCGCCCGGTCCAGGG
This sequence comes from Streptomyces sp. G45, assembly GCF_049542095.1. Classification (NCBI taxonomy): domain Bacteria; kingdom Bacillati; phylum Actinomycetota; class Actinomycetes; order Kitasatosporales; family Streptomycetaceae; genus Streptomyces; species Streptomyces sp. G45. Next base: position 328,827 of record NZ_JBMUZU010000002.1, read on the forward strand.
CGTCCAGCAGCCACGCGTGGCCCTCGCCGAGCGTGACGTCCTCGCCCGTGACGTCACCGACGAGCCGCCAGTAGCGGCGCAGCCCCGGCGCGCGGTCGGCGGCGGCCGCGCGCAGCAGCTCGCGCCGGAACACCGGGCTGTCGCCGGTGCCGCGGGCCGCCGCGTGCACCGCGACGAACCGGTCGAGCAGCGGCCCGGGCCCCGGCCGCTCGCCCGCCCGCACACGGGGCAGCGCCAGCTTGAGCGCGACACCGAAGCCGTCCGCCACCAGGGCGCGTTGGTAGGCGACGGACGCGGACCGGTCGCGCGACCGCGCCCGCACCAGGCGCCGCAGCCGCTCGTCACCGACGATCGCGACCAGCGCGGCGTACGCGACGACCTGCTCGGGAGTGGGGTCCTCCGGTGGCGCGGGCACGCTCACGGAGATCACCATGTCGGCGTCGCGGCCCGGCAGGGACGGCAGGACCAGGCGGCTCCAGAACGACTCCAGGGCGTCCCGCGCGGCCCGCCCGTCGCCCACGGCCGCCAGCAGCTCCAGGCGCGCCGCGCGCTCGGCGGGCGCGGCCCGCTCCACCGCGCTCAGCGAGGCCCTGCGCCACGCCAGCGCCGCCAACTCGCCCTCGACGCGGGCGCGTTCACGGGCGGCGGCCTCGGCGACGGACCGCTGCCCGCCCAGCACCGACTCGATCGCCGCGAGCCCGAGGCCCAGCGCCCGCAGCCGCCGCAGCAGCGTCAGCCGGTCCACGGCCTCGGGCCCGAACCGCCGGTGCCCGCCCCCGCTGCGTACGGACTCCACGAACCCCTCGTCGCAGTAGAAGCGGACCGTGCGCACCGGCACCCCCGTCCGCCGCGCCAACTCGCCGATGGACAGGGTCTCCTCGCGCACTTGAACCTCCACCCCGGTGGAGCTCCTACGGTACGCCGCATGACACAGCCACAGACCGGCCGACTGGCCTCGGCCCTGCTGCACACGACCACGGCGTTCGCGGACCTCGTGGACGGCGCCGACTGGGACGCCCACGTCCCGACCTGCCCCGAGTGGCCGCTGCGCGTCCTGGTCGGCCACCTCGGGCAGGCGCCGCGCTGGATGGCGGCCATCGTCCGCGGCGGCGCCCCCGACGGCGTCCCCGACCCCCGCGACGAGACGCCGCCGAGGGACTGGCGGGCCTGGCTGCACGCGGGCGCGGTCGAACTCGCCGTCGCCGTACGGGAGGTGGGCGCCGACACCCCGGTGTGGACCCTCACCGGACCGGGCCCGGCGTCCTTCTGGCTCCGCCAGGCCACCCACGACGCCACGGTCCACACCGTCGACGCCGCCCTGCTGACCAAAGCCCCGTACGCCATCGAACCCGACCTGGCCGCCGACGCGGTCACCCAGCTCCTGGAACTGCTGTCCGCCCCGGCCGCCACGACCCTCAAGCCCGCCCTCGCGGCCCTCCACGGCACCGGCACCCTCACCCTGCGCCCCACGGAGCCCGCCCTCCCCGCCTGGACCATCACCCGCACCCCGACCGGCGTGACCTGGCACCCCGGCACGGCCGACGCGGACGTCACCGTGACCGCCCCGGCCCAGGACCTCCTCCTGATCCTCACCCGCCGCCTCCCCACCCACCACGCGAAGACCGAGGGCGACGAGACCCTCTTCGCCCACTGGCTGACCCACTCGGCGCTGTGAGCGGCCCCGCAGATAGCGGCGCACGAGCGCGACGTCTCCACCGAACGCCGCCCCCGACGGTTCAGCGGGCGGCGAGGTGCCAGCGGGTTCCGTCGGGAACGTGCCAGACGAAGGCACCGCCGTCTGCCTCGCGGACGTATCCGAACTGGTCGTGGGTGGGGCGGTGGTGAGTGTTCCACCAGTTCAAGGCGGCTTCGGCCTGCTTCCACAGCTCCGGGTCGCCGCCGTAGGTGACGGTCTGGTTCGGTTTCGGGGGCGCGTTGCGGGCGCTGGGGCGTGGGGTAGGTGCGGGCGGCATCGCGGGCAGGCATGAAGCGGCCTGAGGTGGTGGTGCTGCGCGGGCCCGTCGATCAGCTCTCGGCCAGCATCGTGAAGCGGCTGGGGAAGCTCGCGGGTGAACTCGGAACAGCGCAGTACCGTGGATCGTCGCAGGTTGCTCAATTGTGCGAACGCATCATGACGACCGCGAGACCGATGGCCCTGCCTTCCATCAACCCCTCGGAGCCGACGTGACTGACCCTGTCCCGCACGACCCCGCCATGACAGATCGGGCCATTCTCGCGGGCAGCGCGTACAGGACCGAGCGCGACCTCGCCGCCCGTCAGTCGCTCTATCGCTGGCAGACTCCGAGCTACGATCTCCCGGCACTCGTCGCCGAGCAACTCCACTCCGTGCGCGGCAGCGTCGCCGATATCGGCTGCGGCAACGGCAAGTTCATCAAGCGCCTCATGCGGGATCGGCCTGACCTGCGCCTTCTTGGCCTCGATGTATCGCCCGGCATCCTCGACGGCGTGCCTCGTCCCGTTGCAGTCGCTGATGCCGCACGCCTGCCCCTACGGACAGCGAGCCTCGGCGCGGCGCTTGCGCTCCACATGCTCTACCACGTTGAGAACATCCCGGCGGCGGGCGCGGAGCTGGGGCGAGTGCTGACTGAGCCGGGCATCGTGGTCGCCTCGACCAATAGTGAGCGGGACAAAGCCGAGCTGGACCAGCTGTGGGTACAGGCCGCCGGTGACGTACTCGGAGTCGAGAAGGGCCCTTCGCGGATCTCCCTGAGCGCACGGTTCTCGTTGGAGAAGGCTCCCGACATGCTTGGCGCGGTATTCTCCAAGGTCGAAACGATCCCGCTACTCGGCACCATCGCCGTGACCACACCCGATCCCGTGATCGCCCACATGGCCTCATATCGCGCCTGGGCCAGTCAGCACGAAGTGCCGTTCGACGAGACGATCGCGAGGGCCCACACGATCGTCACAGACCACATCGCCCGGCACGGAGCTTTCACGATTACTTGTCTCGGCGGCATCCTCGTCTGCTCTCGTTGACCGGGGAAATGACAGAAGGCCCCTCTCGGTACTGCGCTGAGAGGGACGCCTTCAGTCGACGGCGGGCGCCGCGCCTAGCCCTCGGGGTAGAAGACGAACAGCGTGCAGCCGGTGGTTGTCGAGGGGATGTGCCAGGAACCGGCCGGGGCGTGGAGGAACGTGCCCGGGGGTAGTCGCGGGCGCCGTCGTTGAAGGTGCCCGCGACCACGTAGACCTCCTCCGGGCCGGGCTCGTGGACGTCGCGGCGCGGCCAGGAGGTGCCCGGGTCCATCTCCAGGACGTGGGCGTGCGCGCCGGACGGTCCGCGCCACAGGCGGCGCAGGCGGATTCCGGGGAACAGCTCGGTGGCCGGGGACTCGTCGACGGAGACGGAGGTGTAGCCCTCCTGCGCGAGGATCTCGGTGTGCATGCCCGCAACGGTGCCGTGCGCGGGCGGCGGCCGACAGAGACCGTGATGACACCCTGGGGTACTTTTCTGCCATGCATCGCGTGGTGGCTCTGGTACGGCCGGTGCAGTCGGTCTTCGAACTGGGCTGTGCCGTCGAGGTGTTCGGTACGGAGCGGCCCGGGGTGCCGCGGCGCTACGCGTTCGAGGCGTGCACGGAGCGGCCCGGCCCCGTGCCGACCACGGGCGGCTACGCGATGACCGTGCCCCGGGGCCTGGAGGCGCTGGACACCGCCGACACCGTGATCATCCCCGGCTGGCTCCCGGTGGAGGAACCGCTGACCGACCCCGTCCGCCGGGCCCTGCTGCGGGCCCACGCCCGGGGAGCCCGGCTGGTCACGATCTGCTCCGGGGTCTTCGCCCTCGCCCGCACCGGACTCCTGGACGGCCGCACGGCCACCACGCACTGGGCGCGCGCCGAGCAACTGCGCCGCGAGTTCCCCGGATACGCGTGGAACCGGACCGGCTCTACGTGGACCACGGCGACGTCGCCACCAGCGCGGGCGCGGGCGCGGGATTCGACCTGTGCCTGCACCTCGTACGCGAGGACCACGGGACGGCGTACGCCGCCGACCTCAGGCGGCACATGGTGCTGCCGCCGCGCCACGAGACCGCCCAAGCGCCGCCCCCGCCGCCGGGCGACGCGCTCGACGGGCTGCTCGCCTGGGCCGACGAACGCCTCGGGACACCGCTGTCGGTGGCCGACCTGGCCGCCCACCTCGGCGTCTCGCCCCGCACCCTGGCCCGGCGCTTCGCCGACCAGCTGCACACCAGCCCCGGCGCGTGGCTGCTCTCCCGCCGCGTGGCCGCGGCCCGCGCCCTGCTGGAGCGGACGGAACTCCCGGTCGACGCGATCGCCACCCGCGTCGGCCTGTCCTCCGCGGTCAACCTCCGCCGCCGCTTCCGCGCCGCGACCGGCACGACCCCGGGCGCCTACCGGCGGACGTTCCGGGCCTCCTGACCGGCCGGGCACACCCCGGCGCCTCGGTTCAGGCCGACGGGGCGGTGCTCCAGGTTCCGGCGCGGGCCGCCAGGGCGGCGGCCTTGGCGGCGCTGTCCGCGTCCCGCGCGGTCAGGGGGCGGCCGGTGTTGAGGAGGGCGTAGTAGAGGGGGGCGGAGACGGCGGCGATGACCGCGTGGGGGTCGGTACCGGCGGGGAGTTCACCGCGGGCGACCGCGTCGGTGACACAGCCGGACCATTCGGCGATGCGGACGTCGTAGAAGCGGTGCAGTGCCTCGGCGGCCTGACCGTCGCAGAGGGAGGCGGCGATCAGGGCCTTGAAGAGGGGGCCCTGGCGGGGGTCGGTGAGGGTCTTCACGACGAGGCGGGCGTTCGCGGTGAGGTCGCCGTCGAGGGTGCCGGTGTCGGCGCGGGGCAGGGACGTGGCGGCCATGTCGGCGAGGAGGTCGGCGGCCAGCGCTCCCGGGGTGCCCCAGCGGCGGTAGACGGTGGTCTTGCCGACGTCGGCGCGGCGGGCGATCTCGGCCAGGTCGAGGGCGGCGAAGCCCTCGGTGGCGAGGGTGTCGCCAGCCGCCTTGAGGACGGCTTCGCGGACGCGGGCGGTGCGTCCGCCGGGGCGGATGGTTCCGGCGGGGGCGGTCGGGGCCGCGGGGGCGGTCGGGGCCGCCGGGGTCACAGGGGTGGTCGGGGCTGCCGGGGCCGCTGGGTCCTCGGGGGCCGCCGGGGTGGTCGGGGCGGTGCGCTTGCCCGCGGTCGGGGAGGCGGGGGGCGTGGGCATCTGGGCTCCTTCCGGGGGCTCCTCGCGGTGCCACGGCCAGCTTACCGGTACTCGGGTTCCCATTACGTGACTCGGGTGCTACCTTCATGGCCGTAACGGAACTGCAAACCCGTTAGCGGGGGGCTCTGGACCTCCGGGGTCATTCCGCCTTGCCTCCCGCCCCCTCCCCTTCCTCCTCCCGCCCCTCCTCCCGCCCCCCCTCCTCTCACCCCTCTACTCCTCCCGCTCATCCCGCCGCGCGTCGGCGAACGGCGGTTGCGAAAGGATGTATCTGTCATGTCCACGACCAACGTGCGCCCGGAGTCCGGCGCCGAGCCCAAGAGCGCCACGGCGCGGCCGCACCGGCGGCCCGCCCCGCCCACCGACCCGCAGCGGCCCGCCCCGGCCCCGGCCCCCCGCCTCACCGGACGGCTGAAGCTCGTCCTGGCCGTGCTCCTGGTCGCCCAGTTCATGCTGGCCGTCGACTTCTCGATCCTGAACGTGGCGCTCCCCGCCATCGGCGACGGACTCGGCTTCGCCCTGTCCGACCTGCAGTGGATCGCGACGTCCTTCGCGCTGACGGCCGCCGGGTTCACCCTCTTCTTCGGCCGGATCGGCGACCTGATCGGCCGTAAGAGGATCTTCATCGGCAGCCTCGCGCTCCTTGGGATCTCCTCCCTGGTCGGCGGGCTCGCCACCACCCCGGAGGTGCTGCTGGCCGCCCGCGTCGCCCAAGGCCTGGCCACCGCCGCCGCCACCCCGGCCGGACTCGCCCTGCTCACCACGTCGTTCCCCGAAGGACCGCTGCGGCAGAAGGCGCTCGGCATCAACGGCGCCCTGATGTCCGCCGGGTTCACCGCTGGCGCGATCCTCGGCGGCGTCCTGACCGACCTGCTCTCCTGGCGCTGGGCGTTCTTCGTCAACGTGCCCGTCGCGCTGGCCGTCGTCCTCGTCGCCCCGGCCGTGATCAAGGAGTCCCGGCCCGCCGTACGCCCGAAGCTCGACCTGCCCGGCGCGCTCACCGTCACCCTCGGCCTGCTCGGCCTGGTCTACGGCCTCACCCAGGCCGGTGAGCACGGCTGGACCAGCGGCCACGCCCTGGCCGGACTCGTCGCCGGTGCCGTCCTCCTGGCCGCGTTCCTCCTGATCGAGCGCAGGGTCGCCGAGCCCCTCGTCCCGCTGCGGACGCTCGGCCGCCGCACCGTGGCCTGGGGCAACGCGCTGGGCGCGCTCGCCTTCATCACCGAGACCTCCCTGGTGTACCTCCTCACCCTCTACCTCCAGAAGACCCTCGGCTTCTCCCCGCTGACCGCCGGTGTCTCCTTCGGCGTCCTCGGCGTCGGCACCGTCGTCGGCGGACTGATCGCCCCCAGGGTCATCGCCCGGACCTCCACCCGCACCGCCCTGATCGCGGGCGGTGTCGTCCAGACCGTCTTCACCGCCGCCCTCCTCCTCCTGGGGACGACCACCGGCGCGGCCATGGCCCTGCTGCTGCCCGCGACCTTCTTCGGCGGCGTCGGCAACATGCTGGTCATCGTCGGCTTCATGGTCACCGCCACCAGCGGGCTCCCCGACGAGGAGCAGGGCCTCGCCACCGGCCTCGCCTCGATGTCCCAGCAGATCGGCATCACCATGGGTACGCCGATCATGTCCGCCGTGGTCACCGCGAGCACGGCCGGTGCGGTGAGCGCGTCCGCCATCCACCACGGCATCACCGTCGCCATCGCGGTCAACGCCGCGCTCGTCCTGCTCGGGGTCGTCATCGCGACGGTGCTCCTGCGCGCCAAGGGCACTGGCGCGCAGGGCGCCTGACCCGTCCCGCGCACCACGCGCCGCCGAGTAGTCCGTGCGCCCCGATCACCTGGGGCCCGCCCGCCCCGACCCCGAGGAACCCCGCGATGACCGCCGCCGCCCCGCAGACCGCAGCCCCGACCGCCGCGCCCACCGGCACGGTCGCCGTGACCACCGTGACCGTTCCCGGACCGACCCCCGTCCGCGCCCGCCTCCACACCCCGCCCGGCCCCGCCGCCCCCGGCGGCTGGCTGGTGTGGGCGCACGGCGGCAGCTGGCAGCGCGGCTCGGCCGCCGACTGGCACCCCGTCACCCACCGCCTGGCCGCGCTGTCGGGCTGGCGCGTGCTGAGCGTCGACTACCGGCTCGCCCCCGCCCACCGCCACCCGGCGGCGCTGGAGGACGTCCTCACCGCCCTCGCCTGGGCCCGCGCCCAGGCTGCCGCCGACGGCACGCCGGTCGCCGACGGCACGCCGGTCGCCGTCGGCGGCGACAGCGCCGGAGGCACCCTCGCCGCGGTCGCCGCGCTCGCCGTACGCGACCGGGACCGGCGCCTTCCACCGCGGGCGCGCCCCCGGCCGCTGGCCGCCCAACTCCTCGCGTACCCGCCGCTCGACCCGGACTGCGCCGCCCCGAGCCACCACCGCGACCCGCGCGCCTTCCCCCGCCCCGCGGAACTCCGCCGGGCCTGGCGCCTGTGGCAGGGCACCGGCCGCACGGCCCGTACCCCCGACGGCACTTCCCTGTACTCCACCCCGGCCGACGCCCCCGACCTGGCGGGCCTGCCGCCGACGGCGTTGGCGGTCGGCGGCCGCGACCCCGTGGCCGACGACGTCCTCGGCTACGCCGTCCGGCTCCGCGACGCCGCCGTACCCGTGGAGCTGATCCACCCGCCCGGCGCCGCCCACGGCGACCTGCTCCGGCCGGGCAGCCAGCTCCTGCCCCGCCTCGCCGCCCACCTGCGCCGCGCCGCCGCCCCCACCGAAGGAGAGCCCCGACCATGACGGCCCCCGCCCCCGCCCCGATCGACGCCCTCGTACGCCACTTCACCGACCTGCGCGACGGCACCCACGCCGGGCACGCCGACCGGCCCGCCAAGCAGCGGGCGTTCACCGCGGCGGTCGACCTGCTCGACGCGCCCGCCCGGCAGGTCCTGGCCGAGTACGACACCCACCTGCTGCTCGGCACGGGCACGCTCCACGCCACCGGCCCGCGCCGCGACCAGCACGGCGGCTCCTCCGCGGCCTGGCGGCTGACCTGGCCCGAGCAGCGCCGCGCCGGTATCCCCGGCCTCACCCTGCACGCCCACTTCGGCGCCGGTTTCCACCACCCCCACCTGCGCGGCGCGACCGTCGCCGAGTGGCCGCTCAACGTGGCCACCGCCGACCAGGCCGCCGAACTCCTGCCCACCCTCCGCGCCATCGTCGCCGCCGACCTGCACAACCTCGTCTTCCAACGGAACTGGCGCATCGTCCCGGCGCTCCGGACCACCGCCCGTCAGACGGCCGCCCGTCAGACGGCCGGAAGGCCGCGCCCAGGGGGATGAGGGCGCGGCCTTCGGTTCGGGGCGGCCACTCGGGGTGGCCGTTCGGGGCGGCTGCTCAGCGGCAGGCCCAGACGGTCGGCTCGTCCCGGCCGCCGGGGAAGGTCCAGCTGCGGCCCGCGAGGGTGCCGTCGTCGCTGGAGACGGTCAGCTCAAGCCCGCGGTTGGAGCTCCAGGCCAGAGTGGAGGCGAGGGCCGTGCCCTGCCACACGCCGAACTGGCGGCGGCTCGGGTCGTCGGTGCGGCCGACGATCCGCCCGTCGCGGTTGATGCCGCGGATGTCGTCGGCGCGCTCCACCACGCGCGGCTGGCCGTCGCGGTCCCACAGCACGCTGCGCGCGTCGGCGCCCACGCCGACCTGGGCGATGACGCGGCCGTTGGAGATGCCGCGCGGGATCACGTCACGGGCCCCGTCGGGCAGGGGCAGCCGACGCGCCGAGCCGCCCTTCCACAGGTACAGCTCCTGCTTGACGTCGTACGTCGCCTCGACCGTCACGGTGCCGTCCTGGTCGATGCCGGTGGCGCTGGCCGACGTGGCGGGCAGCCCGGTCAGCTCGACGACCGTGCCGGGCCTGTCGGCGGGCCAGATGACGGGGTGGGAGTACGGCGCGCCGTCGACCTCCGTGTCCACGGCGCCGACGATGTCCCCGCGGTCGTTGATGCCCTCGGCCCGGGAGGAGAAGGCGCCGGGCAGCTCGGGCAGGCGCTCCAGCCTGCCGTCGCGCGAGCGGATGGCGCTGGGGAAGCCGGTGCTCTCCTGGTAGGCGGCGCCGACGACGGTCCCGGCGTCGTTGACGCCGTGGACGCCGACCCAGTTCTGGTACGCGGGGTCGGCCAGGTTGCCGTAGTCGGTGAGCTTCCCGTCCTTCCACAGCACGGCGCGGCCGCCCTTCGCGGAGTCCGCGCCGTACGAGATCGTGCCCGCGTAACCGCCGCTGCCGTCCGTCGCGTCCACCGCCCCGGCGAGCGCGCCAGCGGGCATCGGCAACACGGACGGCTGCCACGCGCACGCCCCCGCCTCAGCGGCGACCGCGCCGGGCCCCACGACACCGACCGCCGCCACCAGCACCGCCGCCGACAGCAGAACCCGAGCGACACCCTGCGTACGTCTCATCATTCTCCCCGGAGTGACCGTGATGGGCGTGACCGTGCTGGCTGCGACCGTGCCGCGCGGACCTCACTGAGCACCCCTGATCCTGACGCAACAGGGCTTCCCTCTCCAGGAGTTGGCAGCTTCCGGCCACGAGCGGGGCCGGGAACGCCGGAACGATGCCGGGGCGCCGCCGGGACGCCGCCGGAGTGACGCCGGACTGCGGAATCACCCCCTCCAGGCGTACGGATGCGGAACACCGGCCACCACTTCACGTACGCGAATGAGCACTGCTGGCGAAACCGCCGGGAGTTCCCCTCCGCTTGTACTACGGTGCCGGAACGGGCAGGGGCTCACTGGGGGAATCGTTGGCCGCGCGGATACTGGTCGCCGAAGACGACGCCATGCAGTCCCGGCTCGTCCGGATCTATCTGGAGCGGGAGGGAAACGTGGTGCAGGTCGTGGCCGACGGCCGCGCCGCACTGGAACGGGCCCGCTCGGCGAAACCGGACCTCATCGTCCTCGACGTGATGCTGCCGCTGGTCGACGGACTCGACGTGTGCCGCATCCTGCGCGCCGAGTCGGACGTCCCGATCCTGCTGCTCACCGCGCGCACCACCGAGGAGGACATGCTCCTCGGGCTCGACCTCGGCGCCGACGACTACCTCACCAAGCCGTACAGCCCCCGCGAACTGACCGCGCGCGTCAGGGCGTTGCTGCGCCGGTCGAAGAAGTCCGGCGGCCCCGCGGAACCCGTGGTGCTGCGGGTCGGCGAGGTGGAACTGGACACGGCGCGCTTCGAGGTCCGCGTCGCGGGGCGGCCGGTGGCGCTGACCGCGAAGGAGTTCGCCCTCCTGGAGGTCCTCGCCCGCGAACCCGGCCGGGTCTTCACCCGAGCACAGATCATCGAGCGCGTCTTCGGCTTCGACCAGCACGTCCTGGAGCGGACCGTCGACGCCCACGTGATGAACCTGCGGCGCAAACTGGAGGCGGACCCAAAGCGGCCGCGACGCCTGGAGACGGTGTACGGGCGCGGCTACCGCCTCGCGGACGGCTCGGGCTCAGCGCCCTCCTGACGCGCCGCCACCGCCGCGCGCGGCGACCAGGCCCACCGTGAACGTCGTGCCCGACCCGACCGCGCTGCGCACCTCGATCGTCCCCCGTGGTCGGCGACGATCTGACGGGCGATGGCGAGCCCCAGGCCGCTGCCGCCCGTGGCCCGGCCCCGCGAGGCGTCCGCCCGCCAGAAGCGGTCGAAGAGGTGCGGCAGGTGCTCCGCGGGTATCCCCGCGCCCGTGTCCCGGACCTCGATGACGGCCAGATCGCCGCGTTCGCCGTGCTGGTCGCGTTCGCCGTGCTGGTCGCCTTCACCGGTCTCGCCGGGCGGGAGGAGTGCCAGGGTCACGGCGCCGCCCGGTTCGGTCGCCCGCAGCGCGTTGCTGACGAGGTTGCCGACGACCTGGCGCAGCCGGTCGGGATCGGCGTCCACGTATGCCGTCCCCGGCGCCTCCACCGCGAGGGTGACGCCCGCCGCCCGCGCCCGGGCGCGGTGGGCCTGGCGGCTGGCCTCCAGGAGTTCGCGCAGGTCGACCTCGGTGCGGTGGTAGGTGAGCGCGCCCGCCTCCGCCAGGGCCAGGTCCTGAAGGTCGTTCACGATCCGCTGCTGGAGGAGGGTCTCCTCGTGCAGGGCGGCGAGCAGGTCGGGGGTCGGCTCGATGACCCCGTCGCGCAGGGCCTCCAGATAGCCGCGCAGATTGGCCAGCGGGGTGCGCAGCTCGTGCGCGATGTCGCCGGTGAGGCGCCGCTGGCGCTCCTCGGCGGCCTGGACGGAGTCCGCCATGCGGTTGAAGGTGCCCCCGAGCCGGGCGATCTCGTCGCGCCCGGAAACGGGTACGCGCCGGGTCAGATCGCCCTCGCCCAGCCCCTGCGCGGCGTGCGTCATGGCGCGTACGGGGCGCAGTACGGCCCGGCTCAGGACCAGGGCGCCCAGGATGGCCGCGAGGGCGACGCCGCCCGCGGCGAGCACGGTGGGGGCGGCCGCCAGGGTGGGCGGCGCCTCGTTCCGTACGCCGAGGTGGACCTCCAGACGCGGCGGGGCGGCGGAGCCGGTCCGCTGGTTGAACACCCGCTGCAGGCAGGCGGTGAGCCGCCGCGCCGACTCGCACGGCCGCAGCGCGTCGAGGTCCCGCTGGGTCGGCGGGGCGGACTCTCGCGGGGGATTCCCGCACGGCGAGCGCCGTCCATCCGCGCTGACCTGGGGGATGCCGAGGGCGTCCGGCCGGGCCGTGACGCCGGTGCCCGCCCGCGTCAGGCAGGCCGCGTACGCCACCGTGGCGCGGTAGTCGGCGATCGCCCGCGCGGTCTGCTTCACGGACAGGCGCGGCACCTGGCCGCCGGGGAACCGCAGGGCGGGGCGCGGGTCGACCGCGACCGGGGGCTGACCGCTCAGCGGCCGGGGCTCGCGCCCGGCGAGGCGGTCGGAGTCGGCCAGCAACTCGTCGGCCTCCGTGACCACCCGGATCCGCTGGCCGGTGTCCTCCGCGAGCGCGCGCACCGTGGCCGACAGCCCCTTCCAGGTGCCGTGCGCGAAGCCGTACGCGCGCAGCTCCCCGGTGATCCGCGAGACCTCCTGCTGACTCGCGGTGACGGTCCGCTGGACCTGCCGGTTCGCCTGCCGCAGCGTCAGCCAGGCGGTGGCGGCGGTCGCCGCCATCGCGACCAGCATCAACAACCCCAGAACCCGGAACCGGAAACTCATCGCACCCCACCGCCCCCACCCACCACGACGCGTCCGATCACCGTGACTCCTCCGGTCGGTTCCCTGGCCTGTGGGATCGCATGGTCGAACAGAAAACAGTGATCTTCAAAGGGTGTCACGCGCCACTTCTCAAGTGTGGCGTGTTTGCGCTCGGGAAGGTTTCAGACTCCCAGGGTAGAGAAGTGGCCAGTCGGTGACGGAATACTTTCTTCAGGAACGCCGGACCGCCAGTGTTCCTTTTCGTCGCGTCCTCTTGATGCGGCGGTCACTGCTTTCGCCCGAGTGCCTTTCAGTGTCCGAGAGCGGTGATCCGGAATCGTCCCTTGGGGTTCAAGTGAACAGAATAAAGCGCCGAATCGCCGCCGTGGTTCCCGCGATCGCGGCCGTCGCCGTGGCCGTGCCGCTGTCCCTCGCCTCCCCGGCCGCCGCCCACGCGTCGTGCGGCAAGACCGCCTCGGACAAGGACGGGGGCTCCTGGAACAGAACGGCTAACGGAGCCAACGAGCGCAGCGGCTCCAGCACTGGCTGTGCCATCACGGGCATCGCCTACAACAGCCACCGGCTCGACTACCACTGCTACACCAGCGGCAACGACGGAAAGACCTGGACGTACTTACGGAACGATTCCACCGGGGTCAGCGGCTGGGTCCGTGACGACCTCCTCAGTGACGGTGGCAGTCTCTACAGTTGCGGCTTCTAGCGTTCCGCTATCGGAGCTGAAAGCGGTGAAGTAACGGAATGGAGAGGGGCGGTTCCGGTGGGGGCCGCCCCTGCTTCCGTGTGGAAATCCGGTAGACCTCAACCCGTGGTGAAAGGCGGGGCGCCGGTGTACGGGCGTTGCTAACGCATCCGTCGCTAACGCACCGTCGCTGACCGGCTCGGAGAGGGCCGACGCCGCTGGGTCGCGCGCCCCAGCCCCGCGGTTCCTGTTCCGGTCGGCACGCCGACCAGCGCCCCCCTCCGGCGTCGCGCGCAGCACCCCGCTCAGCCGCCGGACAGTGCGTCCGTAGGGGCCAGCCTGCTCGCTCGGACCGCTGGATACAGTCCGGCTGCCACGCCGATGAGCACGGTCGCGGTGAGGCCCGCCGCGCTCGCCCACACCGGCACTACCGTCGGCCAGTCCCGGCTGAGGGCGTACCCCGAGGTGATCAGCGTGCCGAGCACCGTCCCGCCCAGGCCGCCGAAGAGGGACAGAAGCAGGGATTCCGTCACGAACTGCGCCCGTATCTGTCCCCTGGTCGCCCCGAGCGCACGGCGCAGGCCGATCTCCGGGCGCCGCTCCAGGACCGAGATGACCATGGTGTTGCCCACGCCCACCCCGCCGACGAGCAGGGCGACCCCGCCGAGGCCGAGCAGCAGCCCCGTCAGCGCCGACTCGGTGGCCTCGCGGGCCGCGAGCGCGTCGGAGGGCCGCGAGACCCGCACCTCGCCCGGCTTCTCGGGGTACGCCGTCGCCGGGAGCACCCCCCGTACGGCGGCGACCTGGCTGTCCTCGGCACGGACGTACACCGTCGACGGGTGCCCGTCGAAGCGCAGGTACGTGCGGGCCGCCGACCACCCGACCAGCGCGGCGCCGTCCAACTCCGGCGCGAGCGGCGCCGGATCGAGCACCCCCACCAGGGAGAACCAGCGGCCGCCGAGCCACACCCGGGTCCCCGGCGCGTACACGTCGAGCCGCTGGGCGGCGGTGGCGCCGAGCACGACCGCCGGGTACCGCTCGGTGGCGGAGTCCAGCCAGCGCCCCGTACGGACGCGACCGCTGACGGCGGTGAGGAGGTCGGGACCGGCCGCGAGGACGCTCAGGGAGCCGGTGTGACCGACGGCGATGCGCTCGTTGCGGTACACGTTGGCGCCGGTCGCGCCCGTCGCCGCCACCTGCCGCACCGGCGGGATGCGGCGGACCATCACCACGGCCTCGCGCGGCAGCCGCACCTTCTCGCCCCCGAGGGACTCGCCGGGGGCGACCCGCAGCAGATTCGTCCCGAGCGCGTCCAGCCGACGGTCCACCTCGGCCTGCCCGGAGCCGGAGATGCCGACCACCGCGATCATGGCGGCGACACCGATGGCGATGCCGAGCGCGGAGAGGAAGACGCGCAGCGGGCGGGTGCGCAGACCGGTGCCGCCGAGCCGTACGACGTCGGCGGGCCGCAGCCGCGCGGCCCGCAGCCGCGCCCGGCCACGGCCGGAGCCGGATGCCGTCCCGGTCCCGGATGCCGTCCCGGACCCTGACACCGTCCCGGACTCGGACGCCGCCCCGCTCCCGGGTAAAGCCCCGCTCCCGGGTAACGCCCCGCCCCCGGAACGCGGGCCCCGGCCAGGGGAGTCGGCCTCCGCCCGGCGCGACCCCGGGGCGACGCCGTCCGTCACCGGCGCACCCCGATCCCCGTACTCCACGCCGTGTCGCCGACCACCACACCGTCGCGCATCTCGACGCGGCGCGGAAGCCCCGCCGCGATCTCCCGGTCGTGGGTGATGATCACCACGGTGGTGCCGGAGGCGTGCAGCTCGCGCAGGAGGTCCAGGACGGCCGCGCCCGACGCCGAGTCGAGGTTCCCGGTCGGCTCGTCCGCCAGCAGCACCGACGGCTCGCCGACCACCGCGCGGGCCACCGCGACCCGCTGCCGCTCCCCACCGGAGAGCTGGTGCGGCAGGTGGTGGACCCGGTGGCTGAGCCCCACCCGCGCCAGCGCCGCCGCGGCCCTGGCCCGGCGGCGGCGCAGCGGAACCCCCGCGTACAGCAGGCCGTCACCCACCGAGTCCAGCACCGGAACACCGACCGCCAGGTGGAACTGCTGGAAGACGAAGCCGATCCGCGTGGCCCGCAGCGCGGAGACCTCCCGGTCGGACAGCGCCGCCACGTCGTGGCCGTCGACCAGCACGCGCCCCGTGGAGGGCCGGTCGAGGCTCCCCATGAGGTGGAGCACGCTGGACTTGCCGGAGCCCGACGGCCCGACCACCCCCACCAGTTCCCCGCGCCCGATGCGCAGGCTCACATCACGCACCGCCGTCACTCCGCCCGCGTACGTCTTGGAGACCGCGTCGAACTCCAGGACCGGACCGCCGCCCCCGCGGCCCCCACCAGTCGCGCCAGGCACACCCGCCGCCCCCGCCGCCCCCGTCATCCCCGTCATCCCTGTCACCCCCGTCACTCCGGAATCCTCACCCTCAACCCCTCGCGGACCCCACGACCGCTCACCTCGACCTTGCCGTCCGCGAACAGCCCGGTCCTGACCGCGACGAACGCGCCGTCCGCGGTCTCCAGGCCGTGCCCGCCCTCCGCGAGCGCGACCAGCGCGGCGACGGGAACCGCGAGGACGTCCTTCACCTCGCGCCCCACGTACGCGACCGTCACGGGCCCGCTCTCCAGCCGCCCCAGAGCCCGCTGGTCCCCGATGGTGACGGTCACCGGCACCGTGGCGGCGCCGCCCTGCTCCGAACCGTCCTTGCCGCCGCCCTCGGACGCTGCGGTCGCCTGCTTCCCCACCGACGCCACCACCCCCTTCACCGTCGTCCCCGAGGGCAGCGTGACCCGCACGGCGGTGCCGCGTACGGCCCAGGAGGCGTCCGCGGCCGAGGCGTTGACGACGACCTTCCGCGAGGTGGAGGTGTACGTCAGGGCGTTCTCGGCGGCGGCCGAGCCGACCCGGACGCCCGCGTGGCCGACGCGTATCCGGCCCCCGGCGTAGATGACGTCCCCGACGCCGACCCTGCCGGTCCGGGGCAGGCCCAGCGACCCCTGCCAGCGCTTGACCGCCTCGGCGGTGCGCGCCGTGAACGTCTCGTCCACGGTGAAGCCGGTGTGGCCGAGCGCGGCCAGATTGGTCTCGAACTGCAGGACGTCCATGCCCTTCACCTCCCGCGCCGACTGCCGTGGTGACGCCGGTGCCGACTGTCGCGGCGCGGCGGTCCCCGAGGGCTTCGCGGGCGCGCCGGGCCCGGCAGGCGGCGGCGCGGACTCCGCGGGCGTTGCGGGCCTCGCGGCGGTCAGCCCCAGGTCCCGGTACATGGGCAGCGCCCCGTACAGCAGCACCACCGGGCGGTCGTCGACCCGCAGCAGTGTGTCGCCGCGCCCGGCTGCCGCGCCCGGCCGGGGCAGCCAGGTCACCGTGCCCGTGGCCCTGACCGGCAGCGGAATCTCCTTGCCGTACCCCAACTCCCCGTCCACCTCGGTGCGTTCGGTCAGCGTGGTGCGCGTGACCGGGACGAGGGAGCCGGAGCGGGGCGGCGCGCCCGTGCCGCCGTCGCCGCCGCCGAGCCCCAGGGCGCCGACCACGGCGACGGCGGCCACGACGGCCACGGCGGCGGCGATCAGCGCCGTGCGCCGCCCGCGCCCACCGCGCGGCGGCTGCGGGGTGCCCCCGGGGGTGCCACCAGGTTCGCTACCGGGGCCGTCACCGAGAGGCGTCACCGTCTCCGGCATGACTCAGCCCTTGCCCGGGCCCGGGTTCTCCGGGACGCCGACGATCGGCCCGCAGACGCGCGCGGCCCGCTTCGCCCCGGCCGAGCTCTGGTCCCAGTCCCCCTGTCGGAGCCCGTCGGGCCCGGGGTCGGGGAAGTCGGCGGCGCCGTTCTTCTGCATGCACGCGGCGTACTCGCGCTTCACCTTGATCTGCTCGGGGGAGAGCTTGGGCTGGTTGCCCCGGTCGACGCTCTCGGGCACCGCCTTCACGTACTGGGCGCACTTCTCCGTGGCGGTCCGGAACTTCGGGTTCTTCTTCACGTCGCGCACCGCGTCGCCGCCGCCGAAGTCGATCGTCCCCCGGGAGTCCGGGTCCGGCGCGTCGATGCCGTTCGTCCGCAGGCACTTCACGTACTCCCGCTGGGACTTCACGTACGCGGCCACGTCGTCCCCGCCGTCCTGGCCGCCCCCCGCGGACGTGCCCTGGGACCTGCCGTCGGCGCCAGCCGCCGTGGGAACCCTGTCGTTCCCGCCGTCGCTGCCGCAGCCGACCAGCCCGAGGGCCAGGACCGAGGCCGCGGCGGCCAGCAGTAGCCGAGTGGTCTTCATCGGTTTCTCTCCCGCTCTCCTCCGGGACCCGTCCGCGAGCGCGGCGGGCAGGCCGACCGTAGGACGAGGACGATGAAGAACCTTTGAAGAACCTGTCAGCCCGTCATGCGGGCCCCCGAGCCCGCCGAGCCCCTGGCGGGGGGAAGGGGAGGGGCCGACGGTGCCGCGCTCAGTTCAGGCGGGCGCGCAGGAGGCAGAACTCGTTGCCCTCGGGGTCCATCAGGCAGTGCCAGGGCTCGTCGCCGGTCTGGCCGATGTCGGCCCGGCGCGCCCCGAGCTTCAGCAGGCGCTCCAGCTCGGCGTCCTGGTCGCGGTCGGTGGCGTTGACGTCGAAGTGCATGCGCAGCTTGCCGGTCTTGGGCTCCGTGGTGGGCACGAAGACCAGCGTGGGCTGGAGCCCGCCGAACCCGCTCTCCGGCCCGATCTCCACCGCGCCGTCGTCGAGGTCGAGCACGGTGAAGCCGAGGACCTCGCACCAGAACTCCGCGAGACGCTGCGGATCCTGGGCCGGAACGATCAGTTCGGAGAGTCGACAAGCCATGATCGGCACCGTACCGGCACCCCCGGCACGCGGCCACCCCGTACGAGACCCGCGTACGAGCCCTCCGTACGCCACCCTGTACGAGCCCCCCGTACGCCACCCTGTACGAGCCGACATACGCCCCCCAGCACGCCACCCCGTACGGACGCGAACGGAACGGGACGACACCCACACACCACACCCACCACGCCCCCAAAGCCCCCCAACACTACTGTCGGCACCATGACTGCCAACCCCGCACAGCCCGCACAGCCCGCCCAGCCCACACAGCCCGAAGAGCCCGCGCCCTCGCTGCGTTCCGTCACCGTCGAGCGGACCGCCACCGGCCGGTTCACCGCGACCAACGCGCGCGGGGCCACGGTGAGCTTCGGCACCGGGTCCGGTGACGACTTCACCCCGGTCGAACTGCTCCTCGCCGCGATCGGCGGCTGCACGGCGGCCGACGTGGACGTGGCCACGGCCCGCCACGCGGAGCCCACCGCGTTCACCGTCACGGTCACCGGCCACAAGGTCGACGACGAACTCGGCAACCGCCTGACGGACCTCAACGTCACCTTCTCCGTCGCCTTCCCCGACGGCCCCTCCGGCGACCGCGCCCGGACGATCCTGCCCCGCGCGGTCAAGACCTCCCACGACCGCCTGTGCACGGTGAGCCGCACCATCGAAACCGGCACCCCGGTCACGACGACGATCACCGAGCCGTAGGCACGGCAGCCGGACCGGCGGCAGCCCCTCATCCGGCACTCACCGGACCATCCACGCCCCCCGCGGCGCCCCCTTGAGCTGACCGGGGACGCCCAGGGTCGCCTGGCCAAGGTCCGGCGATACCGTTGTGCTCCCAGACGCCGCTCTTCGACGGGAGGAGCACATGGGACCGGAGTCCGGCGACCGAGTGATCCGCAGCTACCGGCTGCGCGCGGGGCCGTTGCTGTTCGTCACCCTGGTCCTCGGGCTGCCGGGCCTTCCGCTGGCGCGGCAGATCCTGCGGGAGGATCACGACCTGCCCCCGACGTTCAGGGCGGGCCTGCTCGTGCTGATGGGCACGGTGTATCTCGGCGTCATCTGGTTCTGGCGGGCGGCGACCCTCGTGTACGAGGACCACCTCGCGGTACGGCAGCTCTTCCGGACCCGCAGCACGGCGTGGTCCGACGTGCTGAGCATCGAGCGCGACCCCAATCCGGCGTCGAACAGGACGCTGGTGCTCGACCGGGAGGGCCGACTGTTCCCCCTGCCAGGGGGCGTGGGGGCACAGCCTCACGAGGTGCGGGCCATCAAGGACCGATGGGAGCGGTCGCGCGGCGAGGACTGGACGCCCCCGGCCGACGCCTTCGTCCTGGCGGCCCGGTGCCGCGCCGCGGCACGCGAGTCCGCGGTGGTGTGGGCCATTCTCCTGACCACGGGCTCCATCCTGGTGCTGGCGGGGGCCGGGTTCGTCCTCGCCGAGTCCGAGTCCGAGTCCGAGTCCGGGTCCGGGTCCGGGTCCGGGTCCGGGTCCGGGTCCGGGTCCGAGTCCGGGGCGGGGTGGGAGGGTGACGAGATCCCGTGGATCCTGCAGGTATCCGGTTTCGTGCCGATCGTGGTGTTCGTCGCCGTCTACCAGGTCGCGGTCCGTCTCCTCCGCCGCCGGTACGCGGCACGCCTGCCCTGACCTGGGACAAGCGCCCCCCACGCCCCCGGGCCGCCCCGAGCCCGCCACCAGTCCCCCTGGAGCCGTCCCCAAGGGGCCCCGGCAGCCCCCTCAGGACCTCTCAGGACCTCTCAGGACCCCTCAGGCCCCCTCAGAACCCCACTGCCTCCCGCAGCAGCAGCACCGTCCCGCGGCCCGGGCGCGGCTCCGCGTTCAGGACCAGCAGGCGGTTGACGGCGCTCGGCATGCCGTACACCGCCTGGGCGCGGACGTTCTCCAGCGGCAGGGCGTGCTCCTCGACGCGGCGCAGGGCGGTGGCCAGGTCCGGCACCACCTTCTGCGCGCCCACGACCCACACGGCGTGGGCCGCGCCGCCCGCGTTCGCCGGGAGCTGGCTGCCGCTGCCCGAGGCCAGGACCAGCGCGCCGGACTCGGTGACCGCGGCGACGCTGTTGACGACGTAGTCGGGCGTGGCGACGAGCCGCCGGATCTCGTCGGCGCCGGTGGCCCGGTCGATGGCCAGGACGCGCGGCCTGATGGCGTCGTACTGGCCGCTGGCGTTGAGGTCCTCGTCGATGCCGGACAGGCGCAGGGTCTCGCTGGCGCCGGTGAGCACGCTGGCGCCCTCGGGGATCAGCTCCTTCACGCGGGCCCGCGCCTGCGCGGCGTCGTCGAGGACCTCCGCGGCGAAGCCGCCCGCCCGCAGCGCCTCGGCCACCCGCTCCAGCCGCTCCTCCGACGCCGGTTCGGTGAAGGACGCGGCGGCAGCGGCCCGGGGCGCCGCGCCCGCCAGCGGGGACGTGTCCAGGTACCGGACCTCGTACACCCGCTCCGCGAACCGCCAGCCCTCCTCCGTACGCCGGTAACGGTCGTGGTACACCGCGTAGTTGACGCCCTCGTACCCGTCGAGGGTGCGCACGATCTCCTGCATGTAGGCCCGGCCGGTCGCCGTGTCGCCGTCCAGCTCGACCGCGCCGGGGTGGGTGTTCTGCACGAAGAAGTCCCACCGGCTCTGCAGCCGCTCACCCCCGGCGAGGATCTCCTCGCGGCCGGTCAGCTCCACGGGGACGTCCGGCATCCGCAGGACACCGTCCGCCGTGAACAGCGACGCCAGGCGGGGCCGGTCGCGCATCATCGCCGCGTCGGTGAACTCGGCGCGCAGCGCCTCGATCTCCACGCGGTCCGCGACGGCCTGGAAGTCGTTCATCGAAAGCCCCTCTCCGGCGCGCGGTCCACCCCGCCGCCGTCTCGCTGCCTCTTGTCGTCGCCCCCAACGGTTCGACACCGTTACGACAGGACAGCGCACCGGATTGTGAGGCCGCCGCGCCGCCTCACAATCCGGTGCGCTGTCCTGTCGTACGTGTAGGCGCCCGTACCGGGCGGCGGAACAGCGGCGAGAGAGCGGGAGACGGCCGGACCATGACCAGCCACGCGGGGACCGGGGGCGGAACCGAGCAGGGCGACCCGGGGCTGAGCGCGATCATGAGCGAGCGGCGCCAGCTCATCAACCTCGGCTACCGGCTGCTCGGTTCGCTGGCCGACGCCGAGGACGTCGTCCAGGAGACCTACGCCCGCTGGTACGCCCTGTCCCCGCGGGAGCGCGAGGCCATCGACTCGCCCGGCGCCTGGCTGATGACCGTCGCCAGCCGCGTCTGCCTGAACCTGCTCGGCTCGGCGCGGGCCCGGCGCGAGACGTACGTGGGCGACTGGATCCCCGAGCCGCTGCCGGAACCCACCGAGTGGGCCACCGGGTGCCTCGGCACCGGCGGGGCCGACCCCGCCGACCGGGTCACCCTCGACGAGTCGGTGACGATGGCCTTCCTCGTCGTCCTCGACACGATGACCCCGGCCGAGCGCGTCGCGTTCGTACTGCACGACGTCTTCCGCTACCCCTTCGCCGAGGTCGCCGAGATCGTCGGCCGCACCCCGGCGGCCTGCCGCCAGCTCGCCTCCTCCGCCCGCCGCCGCGTCCGCGCCGCGCAGAGCCCGGCGGGCCCCAAGGGCCCGGGCGCCGGACAGGCCGACGTCGTCCGGCGGTTCCGAACGGCGTGGCAGGCCAAGGACATCGAGGCCCTGGTCGGACTGCTCGACCCCGACGCCGTCGCGACCGCCGACGGCGGCGGCCTCGCCGTCACCCACCCCCGCCCGATCGTGGGCGGGGAGCGGATCGCCCGCGCCTACGCCGAGATCGCCCGCGTGTCCGGCGACCGCACCACGTTCCAGGAGCGCACGGTCAACGGCCTGCCCGGCCTGGTGGCCTGGCAGGACGGCGCCCTCGCGACCGTGTTCGCGTTCGAGATCGCGGGCGACCGGATCCGCCGCATCTGGGCGGTGCGCAACCCCGAGAAGCTCCGCCCCTGGCAGACCGCCTGACGCCCCCCGGAAGGCGGAAGCCGGAAGCCGGAAGCCGGAAGCTGGAAGCTGGAAGTGCCCGCCATAGGGGTTTCCTATGGCACCTGCTGCACTTTCGTCTTTGCCTCTCGTGGATTTCCGTACGTACCGTGAAACAGCGCTCGACGAAGCGCCCGCCACGAATCAACCGCGTTCGCCGGGTTCGTCAAATTCGCTGAACTGGCCGGATTCGCCAGATGCGGCGGAGGCGTGCGCTCTCTTCCTCCGTCGAGCAGATCACTTCACGATCGAGAAAGGGCCGGTGACTGGCATGACCGCCATCGAGAACGGCACGGGAACACGGGAACTCGCGGGAAAGCGGGCCCTGGTCACGGGCGGCACCCGAGGGATCGGCGCCGCCGTCGTGCGCCACCTCCTGGACGCGGGCGCCGAGGTGCTCACGACCGCCCGGTCAGCGGCGGACACCGTCCCGGACGGAGCCGCCTTCGTGACCGCCGACGTGCGGACGCGCACCGGCGCGCGGGCGCTCGCCGACGCCGCGCGGGAGACGCTCGGCACGGTCGACGTCCTCGTCCACAACGCGGGCGGCGCGCGGCCCCACGCGAGCGCGTCGACCATCCCCGACGAGGAGTGGCAGGACGCCCTGGACCTGAACTTCCTCGCCTCGGTACGGCTTGACGCCCTTCTGACCCCGTCGATGCGGGAACGCCGTACGGGGGCGATCGTGCACGTCTCCTCGGCCGCGCTGCCCCTCACGCCACCGCCGTTCCTGCACTACGTGGCGGCGAAGGCGGCCCTGGAGAGCTACAGCCGGGGCCTGGCCGCCGAACTCGCCCCGTTCGGCGTCCGCGTCAACACCGTCACCCCTGGCCGGGTCGCCACCCCCGGCGGCGAAGCCACCCGGCAGCAGTGGGCGCGCATCGACCCGACGCAGGGTCAGGAGCACGTCACCGTGCCCCTGGGGCGCGAGGGGCGGCCCGACGACATCGCCCACGCCGTGCTGTTCCTCGTGTCGGACCGGGCGAGCTGGATGACCGGCGGCAATCTCGTGGTCGACGGCGGGGAATTCCCCAAGGCGTGACGTCGACGCGTTCTGGGAATTCCCCGCCGCCCACGCGAGAGGAAATCACGCGAGGGGAATTCCCGCGAGGGGGATTCACGCGGGGGGCGTTCACGCGAGGGGCATTCCCGCGAGGGACGTTCACGCGAGGGACGTTCAGGAGAACTCGGTGGTGCCCGTCGAGAAGGGAACCGGCTGGCCCCACTCCTCCCGCCGCAGGAATTCCAGCAGCGCCGTCTCCGCCGGTCCCGCCCCCTGCCGCAGCACCGCGACGACCGGCCGGGTCACGGCCGGGAACACCGGGCGTACGAGATCCGCGTGCTCCCGTGGCACCGCCGACGCCGGGACCAGCGTCACCCCGAGCCCGTGCGCGGCCCAGCGCACGGCCGTCGCCGTCTGGGACGCCCGCGCGGCCGTGGCCGGGGCCAGGCCGTTGTCCCGCAGCACCTCAAGCAGTACGGCGTCCAGCGCGCCGTCCCGGTCGAACCGCACCCACGGCTCGCCCTCCAGCGCCCGCAGCCCGACCCGCTCCGAGTCCAGCAGCCGGTGCCCGGCGCCCACCACCACGACGAACTCCTCGTCGCCCAGGTGGTGGGCGTCGTCGGGGGTCTGCTCGCACGCTGCCATCAGCGCCAGGTCCAGCACGCCCCGGCGCCCGAGCCGCTCCAGCTCGGCGCCGCTCGGCTCCTCGAAGACGGTCACCTCAAGGCGCGGGAAGCGGCGCCGCAGTGCCCCGAGCGCGCCCGGCAACTGCCGCGTGCCGAAGCCCATCTGCACCGCGACCACCAGCTCGCCCACCAGCTCGTCGGCCCCGGCCCGCGCCGTCGCCCGCGCCCGCCGCGCCGCGTGCACCGCCGCCCGGGCCTCCCGCAGGAACGCCCGCCCCACCACCGTGGGCACGAGCCCGGACGGGGTGCGGGCGAACAGCTCCACGCCGAGGTCCCGCTCCAGGCCCCGGATCTGCTGGGACACCGACGGCTGAGCGACGCGCAGCCGCTCCGCCGCCGCCGTCACCGAGCCCTCATCGGCCACGGCGAGCGCGTACTCGAACTGACGCAGGCTCATCGGCACCCCCCGGGTCGTACGCCGTCGCCACGGCCGTCGCAGCGAACAACTCCGCCGCGCGGACGGTGATTCCCACGGCGACCCGGACCGCCAGCTCACCAGGTTCCACCCTCAGCTCACCAGGTCCGACCGGCCTGCTCACCAGGTCCGACCGGCCTGCTCACCAGGTCCGACCGGCCTGCTCCCGGATGGTGCGGTTGACCCGGTTGAAGAAGTTCGTCACCGCGATCTCCAGGGTCAGCGCGGACAGCTGCTCCGCGCCGAAGTGCTCGGCGGCGGCCTCCCAGATCTCGTCGGTCACCCCCGGCGCCCCGTCCTGGATCCGCGTGGCGGCCTCGGTCAGCGCCAGCGCCGCCCGCTCCGCCTCCGTGAAGAACGGTGTCTCCCGCCACGCCACCACGTGGTGCAGCCGCTCCTCGGTCTCCCCGTGCTTCCGCGCCGCCGCGACCCCGGAGAACACGCACGGGCTGCAGCCGTTGATCTGGCTGGCCCGCAGGTGGACCAGGTCCAGCAGGCGCGGGTCGACGCCAGCGGCGTGGACCGCCTTGAACAAGTGCTGGATCGCGGTGGTCAGTTCGGGAGTCGGCGGGTTCGTCACACGTGCTTCCATCGGTCCTGCCCCTTCGTCGGAGGTGCGCGCCGGTGGCGCGCCGGTTACCTGTGCCGGGCCCGGCACGTCACCCCTACGACGGAGCAGCGCGGAGGAAGGTAACACCATGCCAAGCACCAGCCCGAAGAACCCGGCGGCCCCGGCGGCCCCCACGTGCCCGGCGGTCGACCTGGAGCCGATGGCCGCCGCCTTCGAGGCCCACCGCGACCGGCTGCGCGCCGTCGCCCACCGCGTGCTCGGCTCGCACGCCGACGCCGAGGACGCCGTCCAGGAGGCCTGGCTGCGGCTCACCCGCCAGGACCCGGCGGCCATCGACAACCTCCCCGCCTGGCTGACCACCGTCGTCGGCCGGATCAGCCTCGACGTCCTGCGCGCGCGCCGCGCCCGCCCGCAGGCGTCGTACGACGACCAGCTGACCGAACTCGTCGTGACGGCCGACGACGGGCCCGCGCCGGAGGACGACGCCGCGCTCGCCGACTCCGTCGGGCTCGCGCTCCTCGTCGTACTGGACTCGCTGCGGCCCGGCGAACGGCTCGCGTTCGTGCTGCACGACCTGTTCGCGGTGCCGTTCGACGACATCGGCCGGATCCTCGGCAGGTCCACCAACGCCACCAAGATGCTCGCCAGCCGCGCCCGCGCCAAGGTGCGGGCGGCCGAGCGGTCGACGGGCGGCGCGCGCCAGCGGCGCGAGGTGGTCGAGGCGTTCCTGGCCGCCGCCCGGCACGGCGACTTCGAGGGGCTGCTGCGGGTGCTCGACCCGGACGTGAGGCTGAGCGTCGACACCGCCGACGGCGTGCTCATCACCCTCGGCGCGACCCGGGTCGCCACCGGCGCGCGGCTGTCCGCGGGCGCCGCCGCGCACGGCCGACCGGTGCTCGTCAACGGCCGCCCCGGCATCCTGTCCCGGCGCGCCGACGGCACGCCCCTCTCCCTCGTCGCGTTCACCGTCGCCGACGCCCGGATCACCGCCCTCACCATCGTGGTCGACCCGGCGAGACTCGCGTCCCTCGACCTGCCGGGACCCGCGTGAACCCGCCGCTACTCGAAGGGGCAGCCCGGGTTGGGGGCGTCCTGGGAGAAGGGCGCGCCGTGCGGCAGCACGTACAGGACCTCAAGGACGAGGTCGGTGGTGCCGCGGTTCTGCCCGAAGTGCACATAGTCGGCGCCCGGCGGCTCCTTCAGGCCGCTGCCCGCCGGGTACACCCCGTCGGAGGCGCAGGTGGAGTCGAAGTGGCTGAGGGTGCCCTGCTTGACCCGGCCGTACAGCGTGCCGTCGTGGTAGTGCCATCCCGTGGCCTGACCTGGCGGAATGGTGACCTCGCGGAGTACGTAGTCCCGGTCGCCGACGGTGGTCCTGGCGAGGACCCTGCCGGTGACCCCGGGGCCGCCCGGCGTCGCGTGGGCGGCCCCCGCGGGCAGGACGGCGGGCAGGACCAGGGCGGCGAGCGCGGCGCTGAACGCGCCTAGGCGTGACAGGTGGGGCATGACGGTCCCTCCAGTGCGGTGGTGAGTCTCGGTGGCGCGTGCGGACGCCAACTGCCGTGGGGCAGAACGCAGTTGTGTAAGAAAAGCGGCTTGCCGGTGGTGATGGCTACCCAGATCCGTCCGTACGACGTGGCTCACACCTGCCGGGCGAGCCAGTCGGCGAAGCGGGTGTCGGCGATGTGCGCGTCACCGGCGGGCAGCAGCGTGACGTTGCTGGTCGAGGTGCGGAAGAACGCCATGACGGCGTTGTCCGCGAACGACGGCGAGTTGGACACGTCGACCACGACCCGGGCACCCGCGAGCACCCCGGCGAGGCCCTCACCGGTCAGCGTGTCGACACCGGTACTGGGCGCGGCGGCCACCGCGTCGTGGCCCTCCGCCGTCAGCTCGGCGACCAGCTTCGCACCGATGAGCCCGGTGCCGCCGATGACTACGACCTTCATGAGCAATCCTCTCGGAGTACGGGAGTGCGGGGGAGGGGGACGGGAGAAGCAGGGGGCGGCTACGAGACACGGCTGCCGCGCGGCTCACCTACCAGACCGGGCGGCCCCCGGACTTGTGACACCCAGCTCTTGTGACACCCAGCTCTTGTGACACCGACCCGCCGTGGGCCTCCGGGCGCCGAGGCCGCGTACGAGGTGTCACAGCGCCTCGTTCTGTCACAGCTCGGGGCGGAGCCCGGTCAGTACTCGTGACACGGCACCACGCCCCGAGGAGGACACACCATGGACGCCCGTCTCGACTACTTCGGCAGCACGCTGGGGGCCAGGGTCCTGAAGCACCTGAACTCGGCGAACAAGGTGATCGTCGACTCGACGCTGCCGCGCGCGACACAGGAGCTGGTGAAGATCCGCGCGAGCCAGATCAACGGCTGCGGTTTCTGCACCGACATGCACACCACCGACGCCGCCCACGCGGGCGAGAGCGCCAAGCGCCTCCACCTCGTGGCCACCTGGCGGGAGGCCACGGTCTTCACCGACGCCGAGCGCGCCGCCCTCGAACTCGCGGAGCAGGGCACCCGGATCGCCGACGCCTCCGGCGGCGTCAGCGACGAGGCCTGGGCGAACGCCGCCAAGCACTTCGACGCGGACCAACTGGCCGCGCTGGTCTCGCTGATCGCCGTCATCAACGCGTACAACCGCGTCAACGTCATCAACCAGCAGCCCGCCGGGAGCTACCAGCCCGGCCAGTTCGGCTGAGCCGCCCGGCCAGCCTGGGTCAGCTGCCCGCAGCCCCCGCCCCCTCCCCCGCCCACCCCCTCACCTCGTCACGGAGCGCCATGCCCAGTTCTGTACCGCGGCACTTCTCCGGTCTCGTCGCCATCGTCACCGGCGCGGGATCCGGCATCGGACGGGCCACGGCCGTCGCCCTAGCGGAGTCGGGGGCGCGCGTCCTCGGCGTCGGGCGGCGGCAGGCGGCCCTCGCGGAGACCGCCCGCGCGCACGACGGGATCGCGGTCCTGCCGGTCGACGTGCGCGCGGACGGCGCCGCAGGCCGAGTCGTCTCCACCGCCGTCCAGCGGTGGGGGCGGCTCGACCTGCTGGTGAACAACGCCGGTGCCGCCTCCCTGATGTCCCTGGCGGACACCGACCACGCGACGATCACCGACCTGTTCGACCTCAACGTGACGGCGCCCAGCCTGCTCGCGCACGCGGCCCTGCCCCACCTGCGGGAGACCTCCGGCGCCATCGTCAACGTCTCCAGCACCTACGGGCACCGCCCGCTCGCCGGTGGGGCGCACTACGCGGCCACCAAGAGCGCCTTGGAGCAGCTGACGCGCAGCTGGGCGCTGGAACTCGCCGCCGAGGGCGTACGGGTGAACGCCGTCGCCCCCGGCCCCACGGAGACGGAGGCGCTGGCCGCCGCCGGGCTGCCCCCGGAGGACGTGCGCCGCGTCCGGGCCGCCGAGCGCGAGCGCGTCCCCACGGGCCGCGTCGCCGTCCCCGAGGACATCGCGGACTGGATCGTGCGCGTCGCCGACCCGCGGGGCGCCTTCGTCACCGGCCAGGTCCTCACCGTCGACGGGGGGCTCGAACTCTCCTGAGCCCTCGCCCCCTCCTGGGACTTAAGTCATCGTCACCACGAACCGGGTCCGCGCGTCGCTGAGCGCGTTGCCGTCCTGGTAGTGGATGACGTCGCCGCCCGGCTCCCAGAACGTGCCGCCCCACCTCGACCATCCGCCCGGGTTCGCCCTCCAGCCAGGTGTGCTGCCTTGTTGACCGGTCGGGCCGCCGGTGCCCCACACCGCTAGTCGATCGTCCCTGCCACGCACACTGATGCACGATGCCCCTCCCCAGGCTGACCAGGGCCTGACTCATGACCTGCTGACCCGCACGGTGGCGGTGGAGGGCGAGCGGCACCCCCCGGGCGCGGTCCACACGGCCGACGCGGCGGGCGCCGGGCCCTGCGGGCCGTCGGCGTCGAGTCGGAGAGGGAGCTGGCGTTCGCCGTCCGCAAGACAGCCAGCCGCGCCCCCCACCCCCGCCGCACACGCGGAGCCGCCCACGCCGAGTCCCCCGGCCCGGAGTCCCCCGGCCCGGAGTCCCCGGCCCGGAGTCCCCCGGCCCGGAGTCCCCCGCCCGGAGCCCCCCACCCGAAGTTGTCCGCGAACCCTCCCGGAACTGTCCGCAGTTCGTAACGGACGCATCCCCCGGCGCGGACCCCCCATCTATCCGGATGGCCGCGAGGGCGGCCGGGACTTGGCGGGGGACTGCGCGAGAGGGGCGGACATGGCACGGCACGGCGGCGGGCGGGGCTGGTACGGCAAGGTGGCCGGGGCGGCGCTCGGGGTGATGATGCTGGCCACCGGCGCGTCGGTGTGGACCGCGCAGGCCGGTGGCGTGGAGGACGCCCCGCCGAAGGCGACCGCGCCCGGCAAGCCGGGTGGCGCCGCCGTCAAGCCCGTGTCGGCGACCATCGCGCACGCCTCGGAGAAGGGGAAGCGCGGCGTCAACATCACCATCGACGACGGCCCCGACCCCGTGTGGACGCCCCGGATCCTGGACCTGCTCCGCCAGTACGACGTGAAGGCCACGTTCTGCATGGTGGGCACCCAGGCGCAGGCTCACCCGGACCTCGTGAAGAAGGTGGTGGCGGCCGGGCACCGCCTGTGCGACCACTCCGTCTCGCACGACACCGCGATGGACAAGAACACCGAGGCCTACCAGTCCCGGCAGATCCTCGACGCCGAACGCATGATCACCAAGGCGTCCGGCGGCGTCCGCCCGATGTACTACCGCGCGCCCGGCGGCGCCTTCACCCCGTACAGCCGCAAGCTCGCCGCCTCCCGCGGCATGCGCCCCCTGGGCTGGAACGTGGACACCAAGGACTTCGAACGCCCGGGCACGGACGCCATCGTCGCCACCGTCGAACGCGAACTGCCCAACGGCCCCACGCTCCTCTTCCACGACGCGGGCGGCGACCGCACCCAGACCGTCGAGGCCCTGCGCCGCCTGCTGCCCCAACTCAAGCAGCGGGGCTACACCTTCGGCTTCCCGGTGCGCTGACCGCGCGCCGAGGACCGGACACCGGGAAGGCCGCCCGCACGCCGGACGGCCTTCATTGGTATGGACATGACTATGACTCGGGGCTAGTCTCGAACTTGGTCTAGACCGCGTCGGACGTGTGCCCTCCGGTTGATTCCGCGCTGCCGCCCTGCCTTCCCCCATGCTTCTCGTCGTACGACCCGGCAGCGCATCCGAGGCGTGCGTCCACCCCCACCCGCACGCATCCTCGGACCTCGGGAGCCCGCCATGCGCAGAAAGCTCACCTCGTTACTCGTCGGCCTCGGCCTCGCAGGCTCGGCCGTGCTCGCCACCAGCGGCACCGCCCAGAGCCACGGCTACACCGACTCGCCCATCAGCCGCCAGCAGCTGTGCGGCAACGGCACCGTCCGCAACTGCGGGCAGATCCAGTGGGAGCCGCCGAGCGTCGAGGGGCCCAAGGGCTTCCCCGCGCGCGGCCCGGCCGACGGCCACATCTGCTCCGGCGGCATCGGACGCTTCCACGAGCTGGACGACCCGCGCGGCGGCAACTGGCCCGCCACCAAGCTGACCGCGGGCCAGAGCCACACCTTCGTATGGCGGATCACCGCCCGCCACGCCACCACCGACTTCCGCTACTACATCACCAAGGACGGCTGGGACCCCACCAAGCCGCTGACCAGGGCCGACCTTGACCCGCAGCCGTTCCTCGCGGTCCCCTTCGGCGGCCGCCAGCCCGGCGCCACCGTCACCCACTCCGGCGTCCTGCCCCAGAAGACCGGCCGCCACCTGATCCTCGGCGTCTGGACCATCGCGGACACCGGCAACGCCTTCTACGCCTGCTCCGACGTCCGCTTCTGACCCACTCCAGGGCCCACGGGCCCACTCCAGGGCTCACGGGCCCACTCCATCCAGGGCCCACGGGGCCTGCCCCAGGGCCGGGGACCCCACCGCTCCGCCCCGGCCCCACACCACCGCGCCCCGGACCCCGCCGCCAGCGGGGCCCGGGGCGCGCTGACGACACCGCCCCGCCTACACCGGCAGCCCCCGCCCCGCGAGGTACCCGTCGGGCCGTACGAGGAGGCTGTCCGTGCGCGGCGACCCCGCGCGCCAGTGCACGCGCACCGCGTCGGACACCGCCGGAACGCTCCCCGAGCCCACCGGGCTGATGTGCACGAACCGGCCGCCCCGCAGCGTCTCGTAGAGGCGGCCGCCGCCGTCGAGCGCGATGTCGGGAACGCGGCGGGCGTCGGGCCCGTAGGAGATGCCGATGCCGGAGATCTGCCCGGCGGCGCGGCGCCGCACCGGCGCGAGCAGGTCGAGCGCGGACCCGGCGAGCGCGCGGACGGCGCGCATCGCGGGGCGGTGGGCCATGGCGAGGCGGACGAGGGCGCCGCTGGTGCGCAGCACCCGGGCGCCGACGGGGTGGCGTTCGGCCTGGTAGGTGTCGAGGAGGGCGTCGGGGGAGGCGCCGCGCAGAACTCGGGACAGCTTCCAGGACAGGTTCGCGGCGTCCTGGAGACCGGTGTTCATGCCCTGGCCACCGGCGGGGGAGTGCACGTGGGCGGCGTCACCCGCGAGGAAGCAGCGGCCCTCGCGGTAGCGGGGCGCCTGCCGCTCGTCGCTGTGGAAGCGGGAGAGCCAGCGCGGCTCGTGCGCGCCGAGGTCGTCCCCCGTGGTACGCGTGAGCAGGCCCCTGATCTCGTCGAACCCGACGGGCGTACCCTGCGGGGCGACGCGGTCGCGGTCCCAGCCGATGACCCGGTAGTAGCCGTCGCCGAAGGGCGCGATGAACACGAAGCACGCGGCGCCGGGCGCGATGCGCAGCAGCGGCACGTCCCGCGGCGGGCGGGCCAGCTTCACGTCCGCGAGGACGATCGACTTCAGTACGGCCTCCCCGGGG
Organism: Streptomyces sp. G45; assembly: GCF_049542095.1. Classification (NCBI taxonomy): domain Bacteria; kingdom Bacillati; phylum Actinomycetota; class Actinomycetes; order Kitasatosporales; family Streptomycetaceae; genus Streptomyces; species Streptomyces sp. G45. The sequence continues at coordinate 360,305 of NZ_JBMUZU010000002.1, forward strand.
AAGGGGATCCCCAACGCCTCGCGCACGCCGCTGCGATGGCCGTCGGCGCCGACGAGGTACCGGGCGGAGCACACGACGGTAGCGCCCTCATCGGTGCGCAGCGTGGCCCGCACCGCGCCCGGCACGGCGGGGGAGTCCTGCTCGATGCCGACGAGTTCGTGCTCGTAGCGGAAGTCGACACCGGCCTCGACGGCCCGCCGCTCCAGCAGGCGCTCGACCTCGTACTGCGGCGTGGCCAGCAGGAACGGGAAGCGGGTGGGCAGGCCCGCGAGGTCCATCTGACCGCGGCCGAAGACCCGCAGACTGCGGGTGGCGTGCCCGGTCTTGATCAGGTCGTCCGCCAGGCCCCGGGCGTCCAGGAGCTCCAGGGTGCGGGCGTGGACGGCGAAGGCGCGCGTCAGGTTGGAGATCTGGTGCGGGCGGCGCTCGGCGAGGACGACCCGGTGACCCGCCGCGGCCAGGTCCCCGGCGAGAAGCAGACCGGTGGGGCCCGCGCCTACGACGATCACGTCAGTGTCAGTGTCAGTGTCGGTCGGCACAGGGGTCGAGGCGGCGCCGGGGGCGGTGCGGTCTGACTGGACCGTGCGTGCTGACTGGTCCGTGCGTGCTGACTGGTCCATGCGGTCCGTGCGGTCCGTGCTGGCCACGGCGGCCTCCATGTGTCGCAGCGGGTGGTACCGGAGAAGTGGACTGGCGTTGGTCGGCATCTGTTGGTCAACGCTCGATTGTCAACGCTCGTTGGCCAACGCCTGTTGACGACGATAGAACCCGACCCCTGGTAGGTCAACACTCGTTGGCCTACAGTTGTTGACGTGACCCAGACCTCCCCCTCCCCCTCTCCCGCGCCCGCGCCCGCGCCCCGCCGCTCCGACGCCACCCGCGCCGCGATCCTGCAAGCCGCACGCGAGAGCTTCGCCGCCGAGGGGTACGAACGCGCCACGATCCGAGCCATCGCCCGCGCCGTCGGCATCGACCCGTCGATGGTGATGCGGTACTACGGCAGCAAGGAACGCCTGTTCATCGCCGCCTCCGACACCGACCTGCGGCTGCCGGACCTCACCGCGGTGCCCCTCCAGGACGTCGGCGCGGTCCTGGTCGCGCACTTCCTCGACCGCTGGGAGGGCGACGACGTACTGACCGCGCTGCTCCGCGTCGGCGTCACCCACCAGGCCGGAGCCGAGCGGATCCAGGAGATCTTCCGGCAGCAGCTCGGTCCGGCGATCACCCCCGTGTGCCCCGACCCGGCCGAGGTGCCGCGCCGCGCCGCCCTCGTCACCTCGCAGATCCTCGGCCTGGCCCTGGCCCGCTTCGTCCTGCGCTTCCCCCGGCCACCGACATGACCCGCGAGGAAGCCATCGCCTGGATCGCCCCGACCGTGCAGCGCTACCTCACCGCCGCGGCCCCCTAGCCCCGCGCGACCCAGGGCCGCAGCTTGTCCGGGTTGCGCACCGCCCAGATGTGCCGGACCCGCCCGCCCACGACGTCGAACGCGACCACGGTCACCGTCACCCCGTCCACCTGGAGCACCAGCCCCGGCTGGCCGTTGACCGTGCGCTCCACGATCGCCAGCCCGGGCGCCCTGCGCGCGACGTCGACCAGGTGGCGCGCGACCTGCCCGGCGCCCTCGACGGGGTGCGGCACGGCGCTGACCAGGCCGCCGCCGTCGCCGACCGCCGTGACGTCCGGAGCCAGGAGACCGATGAGGGCGTCGATGTCCCGGGCGTCCCACGCCTGCTTGAAGTCCCGTACGACAGCCGCACGTTGGACGTCCAGGCCCGCCGGGTTCCGCGCGGTGCGCACCCGGCGCCGCGCGGAGGAGGCCAGTTGGCGGCAGGCCGCCGGGGTGCGGCCCACGATCTCCGCGACCTCGGCGAAGGGGTAGCGGAAGACATCGTGCAGCACGAACGCGACGCGCTCCGCCGGAGTCATCGACTCCAGCACGACGAGGAAGGCCATGCTGACCGACTCGTCGAGCGTGACCCGGTCAGCCGGATCGCCCCCGACGGACCCGGACCGCCCCTCGCCCCACTCGCTGCGATCCGGCACCGGCTCCGGAATCCACTCGCCCACATAGCTCTCCCGCCGCACCCGCGCCGAGCCCAGCAGATCCAGACACACCCGGCTGGCCACCCTCGTCAGCCAGGCACCGGGAGACGCGATGGCCTCCTGCTGCCGCCGCGACAGCGCGTACCAGCGGGCGTACGTCTCCTGTACGACGTCCTCGGCGTCGGCCAGCGAACCGAGCAGCCGGTAGGCGAGGTTGATCAGATGGCGCCGCTCGCTCACGATCGCGCTCAGGCCCGGATCGAGCTGGCCGTCCTCCGGCCCGGTGGGGGTGCTCATGGCGTGCCGCTCCCTTTGGCTGCGTGGTCCGTCATCGGACGCGTGATCCGTGACCTGACACGTGGTCTCACAGGTACGACGAGACAGCCGCCGAAAACGTCAGGCCGCCGCCCGGCCTGACATCCCGTACGGCTGCCTCGTCGGTACTGGTGGGACGAACACGGTCCCGGAAGCGGCTGTTCCGCCCTCGCGGCGCAGCAGCTCCGTACGAACCCCCCACGAACACGTACGCGCCGCCCATGCGAGCGCAGGTCAGCACGCACACATGCGTACATACGAACACCCGCGCACCCGGGCACCCGCGTACGCACAGCCACACACACCAACACACCCACACACCCACCCACACACACGCACCCACACACGAAAGGGAAACCACCATGGAAACCCGTCTGGACTTCCTCGCCAACCCGGTCGCCGCCACGTCCCTCAAGCACCTCGCCGCGGCGGGCCGGGCGGTCGCCGACGCGCTCCCGGCCACGACGCGGGAACTGGTGCTGCTGCGCGCCAGCCAGATCAACGGCTGCGGCTTCTGCGTCGACATGCACACCAAGGACGCCACGCACGCCGGGGAGACCGCGACGCGCCTCAACCTGGTCGCGGTCTGGCGGGAGGCCACCGTCTTCACCGACGCCGAACGCGCCGCCCTGGAACTGGCGGAGGAAGGCACCCGGATCGCCGACGCGGCCGGGGGCGTCCCCGACGAGGTCTGGGCGAACGCCGCCAAGCACTACGACGAGGACCAGCTCGGCGCCCTGGTGTCGGTCATCGCCGTCATCAACGCCTTCAACCGGCTGAACGTCATCACCCAGCGGCCCGCGGGCGACTACCAGCCCGGCCAGTTCGGCTGACCGAAACGACGGCGGCTGGGCACCCGGCCTCCCGGGGCCCGGCCGCCACCACCACCCCGCCCGCCCCGGGCCCCGCACAACCCCCGTACCGCACCCGAACCCGGCAGACCCAGGGAGAAACCCCCAACGATGACCCCCCGCACGATGACGCCCCCGACGATGACGCCTCCCACGACGACCACGGACCTGCGCGTCGTCACGCTCAACGTATGGCACACCCGGGGCGACGCCACCGCGAGAACAGCGCTGATCAACGCCGAACTGCGGCGCCTGAACCCCGACCTCGTCGCCCTCCAGGAGGTCCTGCCCGGCCAACTGCCCGACCTGGTCGAGGGCACCGGACTGCACGCCACCCACCAGTCGCAGACGGCCGAGACACAACCGCCGTACGCGGACCGGTACGGCGGCACCGCGATCGCCACGCGCTGGCCCCACCGCGTCGTCGAGACCCTCGACCAGCGCGGCACGGACGCGCCCGACGTCCCCTGGCTCACCCTGGCGGCGCTGGTGCCCCTGCCCGGCCTGGGCGAGGTGCTGTTCCTCGCGCCCACGACGTCGTTCCGGCTCGACGCGGAAGCACAGCGCGAGCGCCAGGTCCTGGCCCTGTGCGACCTCGACGCCCGGCACCGGACGGCCCTGCCCACCCTCATGGCTGGCGACTTCAACGCGGACCCCGACGCGTCCAGCATCCGCTACCTGACCGGACGGCAGTCACTCGCGGGCCGCAGCACGCACTTCCACGACGCGTGGGAGGTCGCGGGCACCGGCCCCGGACACACCTGGACCACCGACAACCCCAACGCCACCGAGGACATCGAGCTGCTGGCCCGCCAGCCCCGCCACCACCGGCGCCTCGACTACGTCTTCGTCGGCTCCCCGCACGCCCACCCCCACAGCTTCGCCCACGTACGCCGCGCCGCCCTCGCCTTCCACGAGCCGACCGACGACGTCTGGCCCAGCGACCACTACGGCGTCGCGGCCGACCTGACCATGGGCCTGCTGACACCTGCCTGACACCCGCCTGACCCTTGGCTGCCCCTTGGCTGCCCCCGCCCGCCCCAGCGCCACGAGACCCCGGCGGGGCCCGGCGCTCCGGCGGGCCCGAAGCCACGTCGGGCCCGCCACGGCAGCCGGGACGCCACACGCTCAGCCCCGGCTCAGCACCGCCTCAGCGCCACCTCACTGCCACCCGGACCCGCTCACGGCTGGCTCCGCTCACGGCTGGCTCCGCTCACTCGAACCGCCGCACGAACACATCCGCCTTGCCATTGGTGTCACCGGGCACGACGTCATCGGCCGCCGAAGTGAACACCACATCGCGGCCGTTCGCGCTGACCGCGTCGACCCCGGCCGAAGCGGGCCGCTCCGAGAGGACCTCGTCGGTGCCGGTGAGCAGATCGCGCAGCGTGAGCGGCGACGGCCCGCTCGTACCGTCCGAGCTGTTCGGGGCGTACAGCAGATAGCGGCCCGTGGGGTCGATGGCGATGCCCCGCACGTTCGGCACCACCTGATCGGTGCCCGCGGCCACGTCGTGCACATAGGTGTCGGAGCCCGAGCGGTAGACCACCTTGCTGCCGTCGTCGCTGAGCTGCACGAGCGTCGCCGCCCGGGACGGCCCCTCCACGGGGCCCGAGGTGGTGCCGCCGGTGCGGTCCCGTACGAAGACGTCCCCCGCCTTGCCGTCCTGGTAGGCGACATAGCGCGCGTCGCCGCTGAGGGACGGCCGGGACGGGGAGGTGTGGTCGAACTCGGCGATGACCTCCTTGGCGCCGGTCCACATGTTCTGCACCTCCACACGCTGGTGGACGGCCGGTGGCCTCGCAGTGACGGAGTAGGCGGCGTAGCGGCCGTCCGCGTTCAGCGACGGCTGGAAGCAGTTCGGCCAGCAGTCCAGGCCCGCGATCGCCCCCGTCCGCACCTGCCACGTGTAGATCTTCACGTCGCGCATCCACTGCACCGGGTACGCCAGGTACGCCCCGTCGCCGCTGAGCGCCGGGGGCTGGAGCGGGTCGTAGTACCCGATCCGCCGGGTCTGCGCCGCCAGCTGGTCGCGGACGAACACCTCGTCGCCCAGCTCCGGGCGGTCGGACGTCAGGTTGTTCGCCGCCGACGCGAAGACCACGTGGCGGCCGTCGGGCGTGAGCGAGGCGTCGGCGGAGTCCCCGTCGGCCTGCGTGCCGTCGCCCGCGACGCTGATCCTCTCGACGCTGGACACCCGCGCGCTCGTGCTCCCCGCTCCGCCCCCGCCCCCGCCCCCGTCCCCGGACTCGGCCGAGGCGGTCGCGGGCAACACCGCCGTGACCGCGCACACCGCGACCACCACACCCAGAGCGGCCCGCACCCGTCTGCCGATGCCCCCGCCCACGCCAATACCCCTCATTTTCCCCCCAGTTGGCACACGCCATCTCCCCCAGTCCCACACCGGAGGACCACAAGCATGCAACCGCGCCGACGCCGCGTGGTCAATGCCGCCTCACAAAACGAACAACACGATGACCCCCACCCGAGAAACCCCCACCCCTCCCGCCACACCCGAACCCCGACGCACCCCAAGTGGGCTACACCACACCAGAATTGCCCGACCAACACATGGGATCCGCCCTCCCCGCCACATATAACGTTGACGTGGTGACAGCCTCAAACACAGAGACACCTGGGACGACAGCGACACCCGCGACACCGGACCACCACCGTGGCTGACCACACCCCCCACACCGCCACCACCACCCACCCCGACGTCCCACCCCCAGAAGACCGCGAACACCTCGCGACCTACGGATACGACGCCCTCCTGAGCCTGATCCGATCACAACGCATCTACGAACGATGCGCGGCCCAAGGCCGCCCCATCACCCCCACCCCCGACGACCTCGAAACGCTGCGCCGGTCACCCGACGAGCGCCACGCCCTGGCAGGCGACACCCTCCTCAAGGTCCTCGAAGACCTCCCCAAGCTCTGGGACACCTGGGACGCCCGCAAGGGAGCAGCACGCGAGACGTACTTCGTCGGCGCCCTCACCCTCTACTTCCCGGCGGCCTTCCGCACCTGGCAGAGAACCCACCGCCACCCGCACCCCCTGCTCCCGCACGGCACCGTCGCGACCGCCCCGCCCCCCGGCACCACCCAGGCCGACCCCGCACTCGACGTCCTGGCCCGCGACGCGCTCCGCCGGGCCCTGCGACTCGGCGGACCCGAGATCCACGCCCTGCTGGTGATGGTCGCCGCGGGCTACCCCCACAGCGAGATCGCCGACCGCCTCCACACCACCGAGCGCGCCGTCGAAGGACGCCTCTACCGCTTCCGCAAGCAGCTCCGGAACAGCAGCGCGGGCCAGGACCTACGGGAAGCCCTCCAGGCCCAGACCTCACTCCTCGTACGCGTACGACACGGATGACACCGCCGTACGACGGCGAACGGCCACGCGCCGGGAACGGGCTCCGGACCCTCCTGGGGGGTGCTGGCCTGCGCGGCCATCAGGCCACGAACCTGGGAGGGGCACCAGGCCAAGCCGCTTCGCGGTCGCGCAAGCGCGAGCCCGGCGCCCCTCCCAGAACCGCGGCAGACGGCCCCCACAGGCCAGCACCCCCAGGAGGCCCCACGGACCAGAACCCGCACAACCCGCACAACCCGCACAACCCGTACAACCCGCAAAACTCGTAAAACCCGCACTACCCGCACACCCGAGAACCCTTGGAACCCCTGCTACCCGAAGCCCCGCCTCGCCCAGGCGGGGCTTCGCCACGTCCCACACCCAGAGAGGAACCCCGATGAACGCCCAGCCCACACGACCCGCCCCACCGTTCTTCGAACTCCGCATCGGCAGCATGCACATGACGATCCAACGGGTGCCCTACCGCCTGCTCACCCTCACCGCCGCCATCACGGGCCCGCTCGCGGGCGCGACCTGGCTAGCCCGATAGACCACCCCGTCAGCCGCCCTCCACCCTCCACCTCACTCGAGGTCAGGACGGAGCCTGCGGTGGCTGCCGGACCGACCGATGTCCAACTCCACCAACGCCCCGAGCGCGGTGCCGCCGTTCCAGAAACCGAGCAGATCGACGTCGATGAGAACCAGACCGTGCCGCGCGGCGAACCTGCGGGCCGGAGCGGTGAACACACACGACGCGACGAAGACGGGAACATCGGCACCGTGCTCGGCACGGGCGGTCCCGTTGAACGTCTGCAACTCACGGCTGCCGACCGAACGGTGCTTCGCGAACCGCTTGCACTGTACGACGATCTTCCGGCCGTCCGGCAACCAGCCCACCACATCGGCCCCCAGATCGCCCGAGCCCCCACCCGCTCCACTCCGGTACAGCCATCGCGCTGGCACAGCTCGGCCACGTACTCCTCGAAGGCACGGGCATCCATCGCCCACACCGCCTCCAACGAACGCCGGGCCGCACGCCTCGCGTCCTCCTCAAGCCGCACCCGCTCCGCCACCGCCTCACGCCGCCCGACGCGCACCAACCCCACGACGACGCCCCCGAACACGACCAGCACAACCAACACAACGACCACCAGCACCATCACCATCACCAGCACCCCCACTCCCGAACCCCACCCACCCCAGAAAAGGGTGACCCGAGTCACACCCCACCCCTGTCAGGAAACCGCACGCCACCCCGTTCAGTAGGCACGCGAACGAGACAGGAGCAACGCCATGAAGCACCGCATCGTCGTACTCGGCGCTGGCTACGCCGGGGCCTTCGCCGCCGGAAACCTCGCCCGTCGCCTCTCCCCGGCCGACACCGAGATCACCGTCGTCAACGCGGCGCCCGACTTCGTCGAGCGGATGCGGCTGCACCAACTCGCCAGCGGACAGGACCTCAGCTTCCGCAAACTCACCGACATCTTCGCGGGCACCGGCATCCGACTGCGCCTGGCCCGCGTCACCGCCGTACACCCCGACCAGGACACCGTCACCATCACCGACGACCACGGCGACGACGAACTCCCCTACGACACCCTCCTGTACACGCTCGGCAGCACCGCCGCCCACCACGGCGTCCCCGGCGCCGCCGAACACGCCCACGACGTGACCGGCCTGCCATCCGCGCTGCGCCTGCGCGAACGCCTCGCCACCCTCGACACGGGCGGCACCGTCCTGGTCGTCGGCGAAGGCCTCACCGGCATCGAAGCCGCCACCGAACTCGCCGAAGCCCGCCCCGACCTGTCCATCGCGCTCGCCGCCCGTGGCGAACTCGGCGCCTGGCTCTCGCCCAAGGCCCGCGACCACCTCCGCCAGGCCTTCGAACGGTTCGGCATCACCGTCCACGAACACACCAGCGTCGAAGCCGTCGAACCCACCCACGCGACCACCGCCGACGGCACCACCCTCCCCGCCGACATCACCGTCTGGTCCGCCGGATTCGCCGTCCACCCCATCGCCGCCGCCAGCGGCCTGGAAGTCGCCCGCACCGGCCAGATCACCGTCGACCGCACCATGCGTTCCACCTCCCACCCCAACGTCTACGCCGCAGGTGACAGCGCCTACGCGATCGGCGACAACGGCCGCCCCATGCCGATGTCCTGCGCCTCCGCCGGATTCACCAACATGCAGGCGACCGCCGCGATCACCGCCCGCCTGACCGGCACCGACGTCCCGACCGTCGGACTGAAGTACCAGGGCAACCACATCAGCCTCGGGCGCCGCGACGCCATCTTCCAGATGGTCGACCGAGACGCCCAGGCCAAGTCCTGGCACCTCAGCGGCCGCACCGCCGCACGCTTCAAGGCAGGCGTCCTCGCCGGAGCCGGATGGGGCATCGCCCACCCCACCTTCGGCCTGCCCAAGCGCAGGCGCCGCCTCACCACCACACCCCACCAGGCCCGAGCGAAGGTCGCCGCCGCCTAGGCTGCCCCCATGGACAGCGCGGCCCTCGACCGGTTCGAGGCCAGCCGGAACCGGCTGGCCTCGCTCGCGTACCGCCTCCTCGGCTCGGCGACCGACGCCGAGGACGCCGTACAGGACGCCTTCCTGCGCTGGCAGACCGCCGACCGGACCCACATCGCCACCCCCGAAGCCTGGCTGACCAAGGTCGTCACCAACCTCTGCCTCGACCGACTCCGCTCAGCCCAGGTACGCCACGAGCGCGCGGCCGGAGCCTGGCTGCCCGAACCCCTCCTCGAAGGCGACCCGATGCTCGGCCCCGCCGACACCTGCGAACAACGCGAATCGGTGTCCCTGGCCGTGCTCACCCTCATGGAGCGCCTCTCCCCGACGGAACGGGCCGCCTACGTCCTGCGGGAGGCCTTCTCTTACCCCCACGCCGAGATCGCCGCGATCCTCGACATCACCGAGTCCGCCAGCCAGCAGCACGTCCACCGCGCCCGCCGCCGCATCACCGCCGAGCACCGCACCCGCGACGAGGTCGACCCCGCCACCGCGCGCCGCGTCGTCGAGGAGTTCCTCACCGCCGCCACATCAGGCCGCACCGACCGCCTGGTCGCGCTCCTCACTGCCGACGCGACCGCCACCTCCGACGGCGCCGGACTGGCCAAACGCCTCCTGCACCACACCACCCGCGAACGCATCGCCTCCTACGTCCGCGCGGGCTTCAAACCCACCCCCGCCAAACGCCGCCTGGCAGGCGGCCCCCTGTCCCTGCACATCACACGGCTCAACGGCTCCCCAGCCGTCGTCGCCGTCGTCAACACCCAGGTAGTAGGCGCAGTGACCCTGGAAGTCACCGGCGGCAAGATCGCCACCCTCTATGGAATCGCCGCCCCCGACCGCCTCACCCGCCTCAACACCACCTGGCAACAGCACACACCAGACGCACCAGTCATCCCCACATGGTGACCGAACACCTGGAACCACACACCAGCGACCAGCCGCTCACGGCCCGGTCGTAGTGTTCTGCCGCGCGGAGTTCACCGTCCCCAACGCAGCCGCAAACCCCTGCCCAGCGGCCCCCCGCTCCACAGCCCCCCGCTCCCCGAACCACCCCGCCGCCACAGCAGAACAACACACACCCCCACCGCAGCCACAAGCCCAAGCAGCATACAAACAAGGAAAATCACACAAACCCCCAAATATCAGACGGGTCCAAACGACCCCTCACTCCCCCTCATTCTCACCCACACCCACACACCAGAAACAAGAAACCACCCTTCGACCTCAACTGCCCCCGAGCCGACACTCTCCGGCGCCTACGCCTAGGCACGAAGAACTACTCATCCGGGACGAACACCCCGCTGCTGCACTTCTCCTGCTCACCTGCCTGATGACGGCGAACGCCATCACCCCGACTGACGAGCTGACATCGCGTCCCACAAACCCTGCATGCGGCAGTGGAAGAGCCGAGAGAAGCATCGTCATCACAACCCCAAAGGTGCCGACCAAGGGACACGGCACCTATCGGAAGCCGTGCAGCTCGGCCGCACACGCCCGTCCCGCACGGCGGTTCTTCGCTGGAATGCTCGTTGCGTTCCAGGGGGCTCTGCTGGCGGGTTCCTGAACTCGTAGTGTTGGTTTGGTGCTGAAAGGCGTGACAGAAGCGTGAGTGCTCCTCACGGCCGAGTGTGTAGCGGCAGGCATAGCATCGGAAGCCGTCCAGTCCAGAATTCATCTGGACATAATTGTGAAGCAAAAGCCACACCCGCCGTGAATGAGGTCCGGTAGGCCGCCAGCCTGTGCCTGACAGAACGTCAAGGGCGCCCGCCGACCCCGCTACAGCCGGGCCGAAGGCCCGTGATTCAGCGTGCCCCGCGGAGCGGGGCACGCCTGGTGACGCGGAGCGTCACAGGTGGCTGGAGCGCAGCGGAAGCCACCGGCCGGGCGGAGCCCGGCCGCGCCTCGCAACGCGAGGCGCTTGCAGTGTAGTTGACGGAGCTCGCGGAGCGGGCTCCGTCTGGCGGGGAGCGAAGCGAGCCGCTTCGCTCCCGCGGAGCGGGAGCGGTCGTCCGCGAAGCGGACGGTTCGCTTCTTTGCGCGTAGCGCAAAGGGAGA
>NZ_JBMUZU010000003.1:0-3670 GCF_049542095.1 Streptomyces sp. G45
GGTGAGGGGCACATCCACCTGGCCGACGCCAGTGGGCTCGCGTTCCGTGGAGGCTGGCGGCACGAGCAGGGTGGGTTCGTCGAGGCCGTCCAGCTCTCGTGCCCAGGCGTCGGCCGCCGCCCGCTGGTCCTGCCGGGAGAGCCACAGCAGGAAGTCGCGGTAGGCGCGGGCCCGGCCCGGCGCGGCGGCGTCCGTGGGCGAGGCGTACAGGCGCAGCAGGTCCTGGACGAGCAGGGGGACGGACCAGCCGTCGAACAGGACGTGGTGGACGGTGAGGACCAGGTCCCAGGTGTCGGCGGTCTGGCGGAGCAGGGACAGCCGCAGCAGCGGGCCGCGGGCCGGGTCGAAGGAGGTGCGGTGGTCCGCGTCCAGGAAGCGTGTGCGCCGCTCCGCGCGCTCCTGCCCGGTGAGGGCGCTCAAGTCGTCCTCGTACCAGGGCAGTTCGACGTGGTCCTGGATGATCTGGACCCGGTCGCCCCTGTGGTCGGTGGCGAACGCGGCCCTGAGGTTGGCGTGCCGGTCCAGGAGTGCCTGTCCGGCGGCCCGTAGCCGCCGCGGTTCGACCGCTCCGGCGAGGTGGAAGACGAACTGCATCTGATAGGTGTCGTAGGTGGCGCCGTCCAGGGCGGCGTGGAAGAGCAGGCCCTGCTGCATGGCGGTGAGGGGCCACACGTCGGTGAGACCCGGGTACGTCGTCGACCAGCCGTCCAGTTCGCTCTGGCTCACCGTCACCAGCGGTACGTCGGACGGTGTGAGGCTGCCCGAGTCCGGCCGGACGGCGTGTCGGGCCAGGCCCTCCAGGGCGGTGCGCCACAGCCCGGCCAGCTCGTCCGCCTCGGTCTGCGTGAACAGCCCGGTGGCGAAGTCGAGGCGGGCGGCCAGGCGCGGGCCCTGTTCGGTGTCGGACACGTAGGCGGTGACGTTGAGCGGGGCCAGCGCGGGCGTGTCCGGGGCGGGCCGCGCCACCAGGTCGACGGTGCCGTCGGCCTGGGTGAAGCCGAGGCCGGTCGCCGTGTCGGTCCGGTGCGGGGAACCCTCGTACCTGCCGAGGTAGTTGAAGGCCACCTGGCCGGTGGCGTACTGCCGGAGGATCGCCGCGGTCCGCGGGTTCAGATAACGCAGCAGGCCGTAGCCGATGCCCTTGTCGGGTACGGAGAGCAGTTGTTCCTTGACGGCCTTGACGGCGGACCCGGCGGCGGGGCCGCCGTTGAGGGCGTCGTCGATGTCGACGTCGGCCACGTCCAGGCGTACGGGGAACATGCTGGTGAACCAGCCCACGGTGCGGGAGAGGTCGGCGCCGGGTGCTGCGGCTTCCTCGCGGCCGTGGCCTTCGAGGCGCAGCAGGAGCGCGGACTCGTCCACGCCGCGCGCGGCGCGCCACTTGGCGACGGCGAGGGCGAGGGCGGTGAGGAGGCCGTCGTTGACGCCGCCGCGGTAGGCGGCGGGCAGACTGGTCAGGAGCGCTTCGGTGGCCGGTACCGGCAGGTCCAGGTGCGCGTGGCCGACGGTGGCCATGGTGTCGGTGGCGGGGTGGAAGGGTCGGCTGCCCAGCTCGGGGTCCGGTCCGGTGACGATGGAGCGCCACAGGTCCAGCTCGCTCTCCCGCGCGGTGGCGGCCTCCCGCGCCAGGGCGTGCGACCAGCGTCGGAAGGAGGTGCCCACGGGTGGGAGCACCGCCTCGCGGCCCTCTCGGACGTGCTTCCAGGCCTCGACGAGGTCGGGCAGCAGCACACGCCAGGATACGCCGTCGACGGCGAAGTGGTGCAGGACGGCGATCAGGCGTCCGGCGCGTTCGGCACCGGCGTCGAACCAGACGAACCGCGCCATGGCTCCGGCCGCGGCGTCGAGGCGGTCGGCGGCGGCGTCCAGGGCGGTGGCGGCCCGCGCGCGCCAGGCGTCGTCCCAGACGCCGTCGCAGGTCAGGCGCTGGATCAGGGAGGGGACGTCGACGGTCCCGGGGGCGGCCACCTCCAGGACGGGTTCCTCATCGGGTGACCCGGTGACCAGGCGTGAGCGGAGCATGTCGTGCCGGTCGAAGACCGCCGTGAGTGTCGCGGCGAGGCCGGGCGCGTCGATGCCGACGGGCAGGTCCACCGTCATCGACATGCTGAAACGGTTCAGGCCGGTGCCCAGGTCCAGCAGGTAGTGGCCCATCGGCGGCAGCGGCAGGAAGCCCGTGCCGCCGCCGTCCAGCTCCTCCAGGACCGGCCGGGCCGGGCTGCCGCCGCTGACGCTCTCGGCGAGTTCGGCGACCGTGCGGGCCTCGAAGATCTGGCGGGGGGTGACGTCCACGCCGTGGGCGCGGGCCCGGGAGACGACCTGGATGGAGCGGATGGAGTCGCCGCCGACGGCGAAGAAGTCGTCGTCGACGCCGACCCGGTCCAGGCCCAGGACCTCGGCGTACGCGGCGGCGAGCGTCTCCTCCACCGGCCCGCGCGGGGCCCGGTAGGTGCCGCCGGTGGGCTCGGGTTCCGGGAGTGCGGCCCGGTCGAGCTTGCCGTTCGGGGCCAGGGGGAGCCGGTCCAGCATGACGTACGCCGCGGGCACCATGAACGCGGGCAGCCGGTCGGCGACGAACCCGCGCAGGTCGCGTGCGGACACCGCGGCCGTCAGGTCCACGTTCAGGTCGCCCAGGCTGTCGACCGTGCCGAGCCCCGACTCTCCCGCGGTCACCGGCACCACGTAGGCGACGAGCCGGGTGGTGCCCCGTTCCTCGTGCGTGACCACCACCGCTTGCGTGACGGCCGGGTGGGCGGTGAGCGCGGCCTCGATCTCGTCGGGTTCGATGCGGAAGCCGCGCACCTTCACCTGGGCGTCGCCGCGGCCCGCGTACTCCAGCTGGCCCTCGGCGTTCCAGCGGGCCAGGTCACCGGTGCGGTACATGCGGGCGCCGGGCGGGCCGAAGGGGTCCGCCACGAACCGTTCGGCCGTCAGTCCGCCGCGGCCGAGGTAGCCGCGCGCCACATTGCCCGCGACGTACAGCTCACCCACGACTCCCGGGGCCACGGGCCGGAGGGCGGGGCCGAGCACATGGGTGCGCATATTGCGCAGCGGCGTGCCGATGGGGGCGCCCGCGGTGCCGGTCCAGGTCTCGTCGGCGGTGAAGGCGGTGGCGTAGAACGACTCCGTCTGGCCGTACGCGTTGATGACGCGCACGCCGGGGATGGCGTCCCGGACCCGGTCGACGAGCGCGGCGGGCAGGGCTTCGCCCGCGAAGACGACGGCGTCAGCGTGGATCTTCCCTCCGACCTGGTCGAGGATCCCGGCGAGCACGGACGGGACGGTGCTCACCACTCCGCCGCTCCAGCCGCCGCGCTCCGCGAGTGCCAGCACGTCCTGGACCACTTCGACGACGCCGCCGTGGGCGAGGGTGGTGACGATCTCGAAGACGGACACGTCGAAGTTGACCGAGGTGCCCGCGAGGACCCGGGTGCCCGGGCCGATGCCGACGCTGTGGGCGAGGGCGAGCACGCCGTTGACCACGTCGCGGTGGGTGACCGTCACGCCCTTCGGGGTGCCGGTCGAGCCGGAGGTGTACATCACGTAGGCGGCGTTCGCGGGCCCGCACGGGGGCGGGGCCGCGGCGGCGGCTTCGACGCCGGTGCTCGCGGTACCCGTGATGTCCGTGAGGAGCAGTCGGGGATGTCGTTCTCGGGGAGCGCCCCGGCCG
>NZ_JBMUZU010000004.1:0-51353 GCF_049542095.1 Streptomyces sp. G45
GAAGTCGATCGAGGCGCTGCGGGACTGGCGGGACCGGAACCCAGGGATGGTGCCTCCACGGCCTTTCATGGAGCCGAGCGATGAGGAGGTGCTCAAGGAGTACGTCCGCCTGGCCCGTGGGGTGACCACAGTCGGTGATGTGTGGCGGGGTGGGCTGGAGCGCGGAATCGCCGCAGCCGCTGAACTTCGCTCCAAGTATGCAAACTAGAAACCGGCTGGTCAGCGGCTTACATGAGTTGCGGGACCGGCCGTGTACGGCTACCTTCCCTTACAGGAGAGGCGGCGCGGGAGCGCCGTGACCAACCCTCGTGGAGGCGACGCATCGTGACGGAGCAGAAGCTGACGCAGGACCAGAAGCCAGCCAAGAAGGCGCCGAAGGACTACGGGCCGATCCAGTTCCCCGACCGGATCGGGTTCGCGCTGTGGCGGTTCGAGCGGGCGCTGAAGAAGGGGCTGATCCCTCCGGCCGACGTCGGCGGCTGCCGCTGGTCCGCGGCCGTCGTCGACGAGGTGGCCGCGCGGGCGGAGGAGATCCGGGCAGCCACCGGCACCCTGCCGGACATGGGTGCCGGCCGCGCCGCTGACGTCCTCAGCGAGCGGTTCGGCATCGAGGTCCACTCCGAGGTTCTGATCGAGCTGGACCGCGTCGGCCTGATCGAAAGCGTCGGCGAGTACAAGGGATACGACCTCTACGACGGCCAGGCCTTGGAGCACTTCAACGACCGCGCAGCTCTGGAGAGGGCGCAGCGAGACGGGAAACTCCTGACCCGCACTGATGCTGCCGCCCACTTGGGCATCCGGGCCTCGGACATCGAGCATCTGATCAACGCGAAGTGGCTGGAGCCCACCATCTGGGTGCGCAACAGTCGGCATCCGCGCCGGGCCGCGCCCACCGTGCCGCTCTTCCGCGTCGGCGACCTGGACCTGCTGGCCGTCCATCCGGCCATCGACTGGGACGAGGTCAAGGCCACGCCGAAAGGCCGGCCTTCTCCGCTCGCCAAGCTCACTCCGAGGGCGCCTGTCGACGCCGACGCGGTGGCGCGCTGACCCTCTCCCCGCGTCGTACGTCCGACGAACGGCCAGGAGCCTCACAGGCGAACTGTGAGGATCCTGGCCGTTCTGGCGTACGGGCTGGGTCAGTTGAGGACTGCAGCGGCGGCGTGGGCGGTCTGCTGGGGTGTCCAGGGCAGAGGTAGCCCGTCGCCTGCCTCGCGCGGCACCAGGTGCACGTGCAGATGGAAGACGGTCTGTGTCGCGAGGGCGCCGACGCTGGTGATGACGTTGAGGTCGCAGCCGAGTTCGGCGCCCAGCTCGGCGGCGCGGGCCATCGTCAGCGCGGTGATGGCCGGGTCGACGACGGCGTTGTCGACGTGGCGGCGTGGGATGACCAGGGTGTGCCCGGCGTTGACGCCGCCGCGGGGCTTGATGGCGAGCGCGTCGTTCCACTCGCGTACGACGGTGGCGGGCTCGGTGCCCGCGACGATCCGGCAGAACACGCACTTCTCGCCGATGGTCGGGTCGCGGTGGACGAGCGGGCGGGCGATGTGGCGGTGGACGACCGTGACGTCAGCTCCGCGGCCGCGCAGCCAGTTGGCGAGTTCTTCGGCCACGGCGACGGCGCGGTGGCGTCCGTACCAGCAGTGCACATCGAGGTGGACCGGCTCGTCGCGGCGCTTGGCCAGGGCGAGCGCGTCCCGGCCGGTGTCGCCGATGAGCTGGCCGGCGCCCGGGGTGGACAGCACGTGGTTGCGGACGTCCGGGTGGAGGCCGGTGTGCGGGACCAGGTCCTGGGTGATGGCGGTCGCGGCCGGGTCCCACAGTGTGCCGGAGACATCGAGCTTGAGCACCGGGCCGTCGTGGCGGGGCGGGTCGTTCCAGCGGGCGCCGTACGAGGTGATGACGACCTGGGGCGTTGCGGGCATGTGGACCTCCGGGAAGATCGCGGGCCCCGCCGTGGTGCGGGGCCCGCGGGGTGTGGTGTGCTGGGCGGAGTGTCCGGGGCTGATAGCTGCAGTCCCGGACACGTTCACTTCTGGGCGTCGGTGGCGAGGTGGTGGTGCTCCACCTCGGCCGGGATGCCGCGGGCGTTGAGGATCTCCGCCACGGCGTCGCCTACGACCACGGAGCGGGTGCGGCCGTCGTGGTCGCCGATCAGGACGCGCACGGTGAAGTTCTTCTTCGCGTTGAAGTCGAGCAGCGCTTTGGCCTGGCCTACGGTCTGCTCGAGCTTGGTGAAGGCCATGCGGGAGGCCATCACGTGCTCGATGACGTCCGCGTCCTTCCCGCCCCGGCCCTTGAGGTGGTCCTGCAGGTTGGGGTCGTCGAAGTCGACGCCGCGCAGGTCGACCAGGAGGCAGCCGATCGCGGTTTCGGGGACGCCGTGGTCGAAGCCGAACGTGTGGATGTGGATCCAGGGGAACTCGCTGTCGCTGTAGTCGCGCATGGTGCAGCTCTCCTTGTTCGTCGGGTGGTGCGGTGCTTTCACGATCCCTGCCGCCGCCGCGCGGCGACAGGGAGTTCGCGGTGTTGCCCGTTTCCTCTTTGCCGGGGGGCCGGTCTAGCTCTCCTCGAACCGGGCGGTGGCGCAGCCGGAGCACAGTGGCATCAGCTCGTGGTCGTCGCGGTCCGGGTCCAGGGCCTCGGTGAACGGGTCGGGCATGACCTTCACGTCGTCCTTGGCCTGACCGCACTCCTTGCAGACCAGGAGCGGAGTGAGCTTCTCCAGGGCGCGGTGGATGCGGTCGCCGGTGCTGTCCTGGGCGTAGGCCTGTGCCTCGTCCAGGAGCTCGACGGCGGACTCGCTGTCGGCGTGTCCGACCTCGGTGAGCGAGACGGTGATGGTGCCGATGACGTCGGCGACGGCCGCCAGGACGCCAGCCTCCGGCGCGCTCTGGTCGTACAGGGCGCGCAGCGCGGCGATGTGCGGGGCGACGTCCTCGGTGCGGGTCGCGGTGTCGCGGATCCGGTCCAGGCCGACGCGGACGATGGCGACGGCCGCGGCGAGCTCCTGGTCCAGGGTCATCTTCGGCGTGCTGCTCATGAGGTGGGTGTCCTTCCGGGGCTCGGTGTGTCAGACGGAGGCGATGATCAGGGCGGCGAAGAAGAGGAACAGGGCGTGAAATGCCTGGTCAAGGGCATAGGCGCCGGTGCCGATGTGCGCGGCGGGCTTGCCTTCGGCGGTGGTCGGGTGGTGCGGGTGTGCGCCGGTGCCGAGGTTGTAGAACTCGGTCTTGTTCGTGACCTTGGCGAGCCAGGCGAGCGTGGAGCGCCGGTCCGCCCACCAATGTGAGGCCGCGTCCAGAGCGAGGCCGATGGTCAGGCCGACGGCGGTGAGGTGCAGGTCCAGGACGAGCACGGCCAGGACCAGGAGCACGGCCTTGGTGAGGGTCAGGCCGATGACGTGCCGGGTGTCGGCGAGCCGTCCGACCCAGCCGGGCTTGCCCTTGGCGGCGCTCTGCGCACTGCTTTGCACCCAGTGGTCCCCGACGGTGTGGGCGACCCAGAGCGTGGCGAAGACGGCGGCGAACGTGGCGATCGTTTCGGTGTGCGAGACCATGAGGGTTCTCCTCTTCTCGTATGCGGGAGGTGGGAGGGGCCGGGGCGGCCGCTGTCCGGCAAGAGAGCCGGCCGCCCCAGAGCCCGGTCAGCCGAGGGGGATGATGTCCTCGCCGGAGGTCAGCAGCTCGCCCTCGTCGTCCCAGTTGATGACCCACTGACCGAGCGCGGTCTTCACCGCGGTGCCCTGCCGCTCGGGGTTGAGGCGGTGCTTGACGCGGTCGCCGGCGGTGAGGTTGCGGACCGCCTTCTCGTTGAGCTTGTCCTGCAGGTCGCGGGAGCTGAGGCGGTCGGCGATGAGCTTCTTGACCTCCGCGGGCGGGCCGGAGTGCATGCCGGTCTCGTCCACGTAGTCGCCGTGCTCCGCGTACTGCTTGGCGACCGAGGTGTAGCGGGACTTGGCGGTGGAGCGGGGCGCGTCCAGCGCGGCGGCCAGGGTGCCCCAGGAGGCCTTGTACTGGTCGCGCAGGAGCAGCAGGAGGAGCTCCAGGCGCCGGTCGGTGTGCTCCGCGAGCCAGTTCAGCCCGAGGGCCATGTGGTACGCGTCGTCGGCGTCGGTCGGGTTGCCGCCCTCGCCGGGCTTGGGGAACGTGCGCAGGAACGACTCGAGGTAGCCCTTGGCGACCCAGCCGTACAGGAAGCCCATCGGGTCGTCCTGCTCCTTGTTCCAGCGGATCGTGAGCTCCATCTGGCCGTCCTCGGTGGTGCTGAGCTTGTGCTCCACGGGTCTCCCCTTCCGATGTGCTGTACGTATCTCGTACACCAAGAACTGTACGAGATACGTACAGCAGTGGCTAGGGTCATCTTCGGCCAACTCCGGTCGGCATCCGGCCAGTTCGCTACCGGCCTGGACGGTTCCTGGCCGCACGGGCCTGCTCCCAGCCCACCTCCTGGGCCTGCTGCGCCGCCTCACGCTGCCCCCGGGATTCCGCGGACTTAGCGGCGCTCCGACGGGCTCGAGCGGCTTCCGCACGCAGCCGCTCCTTCTCCACCTGAGCCAACTCGAGCGGGCAGCGCGAGACGCTTGCGCTGACGTGACGTGATGGCGATGCTCGGAGCGAGGCGTCCGCCCAGCAGCCACCGCAGCAGACACGGCCGTATCCCGAGCAGCCCCGCCGCCGTCGAAATGCGCCCCGCGTGATGCTGGACAACGGCCTCAGCCTGCTCCGCAAGCGTCACCGGAAGGCCACGCTCGCACTCTCCTTGCAGCTCCTCATCGAGGAAGGCGTGGGACCAGCACACCACCGGGTTCTTCTTCATCTTCACCATGTCCGGCAGAGTCCCGGACACCCCCTGTGGACAGAGGCCAAGCACGCAGGCCTACGAGCACGGGAGCAGCCGGACCTCCTCCCGCGTCAACACCGCGCGGTCTTCGGCCGTTGTCCACAGGACGGGTGTGGAACGGTCTGCACATGACCCAGGGCACCAAGGGCACGCCGAAGCCCCGCACCACCAGCAAGCCGCTGAAGAAGACCGACCTGCCGATCCGCGTCCCGATGATCCACGGGGAGACGACCGCCTCGTACCTCGCGCGCACCGCGGCCGCCAACGGCATCGAGGCCGGCCGACTTCTCAAGGCGCTCCACCAGGGCCGACTGCCCGGCGGCACCTTCGCGGCCGTCCGCCCGCACCTCCAGGAGGCCCGGCTCAGCCCGAAGGCCGTCGCCCGCCTCGCGGCGCTCGTGGAACGCGACGAAGACCAGCTGCGCCGCGCGCTGCCCGGCCTGCACCCCGACCATCTGCTGAGCACCGCCGGAGCCCAGGTCCACATCACCAGCTGGCCGGACGCGGTTGGCGAGGGTCCGCTCAAGGCCTGTCCGCTGTGCCTGGAGGACGGCGCCTGGCTGGTCGCGGACGGCCACCGTTGGCGGCCGTGCACCTGCGGCCGCCGCTGGCAGTGCGGCGACGACCACGGCTACCTCATCGACACCACGCCGCTGCCAGAGATCGGCCGCGCGCTGCGCGACCACCGGGCCTTCGACCACAAACTCGGCCCGGCCGGGGACGCCCTGGTCGCCGACGCCCACCAGGTCACCCTGTGGTGGT
The DNA here is from genome assembly GCF_049542095.1 of Streptomyces sp. G45. Taxonomy (NCBI): domain Bacteria; kingdom Bacillati; phylum Actinomycetota; class Actinomycetes; order Kitasatosporales; family Streptomycetaceae; genus Streptomyces; species Streptomyces sp. G45. The sequence goes on from NZ_JBMUZU010000004.1 coordinate 5,602, forward strand.
GGGTCAGCCGCCAGGTCGCCCACGAGCAGTGGCGCGAGCGCGAGGACGCGCTCGGCTTCACCCGGCACCGCCGCAGAGCTGCGCCCGCTGTCGTCTACCCCGAGGCCGTCCGCCTGGCCGCCGCGATGAACGACTGGGAGACCCGCCGCACCACCAGCTCCAAGGTCTCCGCCCGCGACTGGCTTGCCACCGTCGCCGACCGCTTCAAGACGCCGGGCATCGTCGACGGCCGCGAAGGCGAGCCGCTCACCTACTGGCTGGGTCTCCACGCCCCGAAGGCCGGCCACCGCGCGCCGCGCGGCACGAAGAAACCGGAGCGCCGCTGGAGCCTCCTGCCCGACCTTCACCACCGCCCCGCCGAAGCCGGACCCCTGCGCTCCAACTCATGTCTGCGCTGGGTGTACGGACTGCCGCTCACCTCCGTCACCGAGCTCTGCCCGCACTGCGCCGGACACGCCCCGACCTGCCGCTGGGTGCCCTCCTCTGACTGCCCCGAGCGACCGACTGGCGATCAACACCCATAGAGAACCTGCCGAACGAACGGCGACATCGGTGACAACGGCGACAGCGCAGGTCAGCGGCCCGAATCAGACGATCAACGCGACTGGCGGCCCAAAGAACGGTGACAGTGCAGGTCAGGGACTCGCCCAAGGCCTGCGCTGCGTCCTGCCCGGAGCCGTCATATGCCCGCTGACCTGCACTGTCACCGTGTCACCGATCATGGAGACGAAACGGGGAAGCTCCGGCTCACCACTTGGAGCGGTGCGGGAGCTTCCGTGCTGCCCGGATCAGATCCTCGGTCTGGGGGTGTTCAGGAATGTGGGCATCCGACAGAGCGAGGATCACGGCCGGGGTGTTGCCGTAGTAGTGCGCACCCCAGCCGGTCGCCAATGTCAGTTCCAGGCCATGCTTGGCGGCCCGCGCGTGCGCTTCGCCGAGCCGGTCCAGTGGGACCTCGTACGGGTACCAGACCCACGCGATCATCCGGTCCTCGCGCCACCACGCATCGCTGTGGTCCACTCCGGCGTCCAGGGCTGTCGGCATGTCCTCGGCAAGGTCGCACTCGTCCCACTCGCCCTCGAAGTCCCGCTCGGACTTGCCGAAGTTCGGGTGGCACTTTGGCAGTTTCCCCGCGGTTTCCGGCGGGCCAGGTTGTCCTGGTGGATCAGGTGACACGGCTCTCGGTAGGTACGGCCGTGATACCGGCTCGTGGTGATCCCATGCTCATTGCGCAGGATCGCCACCATCGCGTCCCTGATGTCGTCGTACGACTCCCGGTCCACCTCAACGCCCTTGCTGTTCACCCAGGCCATGCCAACTCCTTCCGCACATCTGTGTTTGGGACGGTACGCCGAAGGGCGCCCGCTCAAGGTGGAGTCGGGCGCCCTTCGGCGTGATCCGGCCGTGCTACCGCTCGCCGTCCTGATCCTCTGCGCGCAGCGCGTCGATCTCCGCGCCGTAGCAAGCCGCCTCGATCTCCGCGACCTGCCGGGCCAGTTCCAGCGCCTCGCTCCGCCCGTGGGCGTACGCCACCTTCCGCCCGACGTCGCTGACGTACTTCCAGCCCTCGCCCGCCACCCAGGCCCGCAGCCCCGTCAGCGCCCCGTCGGTCACCGCCCACCGGTCGACGTCGATGCGCTCGCGGCACACCACGACCTCCGCGTAGCCGCCGGCCCCGTGGTCCGGGACCGGCACCCGGAACTCCGAGACCAGCGCCATCTGCTGGCGCAGCAGCTCCAGCTCGTCCACGCCGCTCATCACTGATGCCAGCCGATGAGACGGAACTCGGCTCCCTGCTCCTCCAGGAGCTCCTTGGACTGTGCCTGCTCGCTGACCTGGACCAGGCGCAGGATGTCGTCGCCGTCGTACTCGCCCCAGAGGAATCCCTCCTCATCGAGGTAGACGGCGTAGTGGTCGCGAGTGGGCCGTTCGGCGAGCGGCACGATGCCGGCCTCGACGGCGGCGCGCAGCCAGGTCGCGGCCTCTTCGACCATGAGCTTCTGCTCGTCCGGCTTGAGGCTGTTCCAGTTCGCGGTGGAGCCGTAGGACTCGTGCGCGATGCGCTGGCGGTTCTGGGCGATGACCAGGGCGCGGGGGTCGACGCGCTCGGGAAGGATGTTCATGGTCGGCCTTCTCTCGATCGTGGTGTGCGGTGGTAGTTGGGCGGACGGCGGCGGGCGGGAGGCTCACCCCTCCCCCGCGTCGTCGGGGAAGACGATCCCGCCGTCGTAGTCGGCGGGCCGCGGGACGACGTACAGGCGGACCCTGTCGTCGACGGGCTTGAGCGCCGCGGCGTGCAGGTGGCCGTCCGCGGTGCCCAGTGCGTCCGGGGCGAATGCGTCGGCAGGCAGATCGACCGAGCCGCCCAGGTGCATCAGCACTGCGACCAGCATCCCCAGCGTCATGTCGTGCGCTTCGAGCTGCGTCGGCGAGGCCTGCGAGGTGCCCTGGACGGTGCGCGGGCAGATCGACACCGGCGTCGGCTTCCCGCCGTCCGTCAGCTCCCAACTGCCGCCGGTCGGCGTCCAGACGAGCTCGCCGGGCCCGTCGTCGCCTTCGTCCAGGAGCTCGTACATCTCGCGCACGTACGCATCGGCCGCGAGGACCTGGGCGCGGGCGAGGTCGGCGTACAGCTCGCTGCCCTCCCACGTCGGGTTGTCCTCCCACGCGGGCTCGAAGACCACACTCACCGTGGCGCCGCTCATGCCTCATTCCCCTCGTCGAAGGGCATCGCGCGGCACAGCTCAGCGTGACTTTGAGCCCACGCGCGGGCGGCCGGCTCGCCGTCACCGTCATCGCCCTGGCCGCAGCCTGCGCAGCTGGACTCATGCCGGTTGGTCACCGTCACGACCGCCCCGCCGGCCGTCAGGTAGCGGGCGATCGTCCGGAGCCGCTCAGGGCATTCCTCGGGGTGTTCGCGGGCCCACTTGCCCCACCCCGTACTCGCGAAGTTCGGACTGGCCGACACCAGCTCCCAGCTGTCGCGCCACAGGTTGGCGCTGTCGCGGCATTCAGCCTGTCCACAGTCCCGGCACCGAGAGGTGAAGACCACATCCACGGTCGGGATCGTGCGGCCCAGCACGGTCTCGGGCGAGCCGTCGGTGATGGCCGCCATCAAGTCAACGGCCCCGGCCGTCGCGATCAGCGTCAGGTCCCGTCCGACGGGAGACTCAGCGGTGTTCATGCCGTCAGTTCCTTCCATTCCTGTTCGTCCTCGTCATCACAGGTGTCGTGATCGGCGTACGTGGTGGTGTCGTCCTCGAACTGGACCAGGCCCGACGCGCCGCAGCCGTGGCACTCCCACTCCGCGCTCCAGGTCACCTCGCCGTCCTGGTCGCATTCGTGCCCGGAGTACGCGGTGTCCTCGTCCTCCCACACGGCATCGCCGGAGGCGCCGCACTCTTCGTGCCGCCACTCCCCGCCCCATGCCACGTCCTGATTCACTGCGCGCCTTCCTTCTGGTTCAGCTCCTGGTGGGCCGCGAGCGCGCGGCGCACGGTCGGCCACAGCAGATCGTCACGACCCCACTCGGGATCAACGAGGGTGACCTGCCAGGCCATGACGACGTCCTGCACGGCGTCTGCACGGCAGCTGAGGAAGATCTGTCGCACCGCGCGGGGCTTGAGGAAGTGGCCGACGCCGGTGTTGATCCGCTCGCCCCAGCGCGTCACGTCGACGGCGCCGCCGTCCAGCATCGGCCGCCCGGCAGGCAGGTAGACGCGGGTGACGAGCCCGGCCTGCCGCGCCACCTCACCCAGTACACCGGCGAGGCCGGGGCCGGCGAACCCGGAGACGAAGGCCCGCTGATGCCACGGCTGGCCGTGCAGTTCGGCGAGTTCGCCGGGCTGGCTGCCCTCGGTGAGGAACCCGCCGCGGTTCGCCTCGCACAGCACCGGTGCGAGCGGACCGGTCTCCCGGTCCGGGCCGTCGTGGTGGCCGTTGGGGTGCGAGACCAGGGAGCCCTCCAGCCAGTCGGCCGTGAGCCGGGCCAGGTCCTCGAAGCTGCGGGCCGCGCCCCAGATATGGGCATCGGTGCGCCGCATCACGCCGACCCCTCCCCCGCGTCGACGTGCTGCTCCTGGTCCAGGAGCTCGCGGTACTCCTGGCGCACGTACGCCCGTGTCCCGCCCGCGATGTCCCACTCTGGCGAGCTCACGCCGATCGGGCCCTCGGTGTAGACGCCGCCGTGGTCCAGGTCGAACTTCAGGAACTCGAACGCGGCCCGAACTGCCTTGCCGCTCGCGTCGTTGACGTCGGCGTCGCTGTAGCGCCCGAGGTACCAGTCGACCTCCTGCTCGCGGGCCGCTCGGTCCAGCCAGGCCGCCTTCCGCAGAAGCACGATCCGGTGCTCGCTGCTGTCGACCGGCTGGCCGTTGCCGGTGAGCGCCTGCGTGGCGCGCTCCTTGACCCCGGCGGTGAGCAGCACCAGGGCGAGGTCCTCGTCGTCGAGCGCGGGCGCACCGGCGTAGGCGGTCGCGTAGTCGGGCGCGGCGAACGCCGGCGTCTCCCAGACCTCCCAGTCGAACGAGCACCGGCTGCAGGTGAAGCCGGAAACATCCCGGCGCCCGTCGGAGTACTCCAGGAACGACGCCCGCAGCTCGTACGAGCTGCACTCCGGGCAGCGCAGCGATGGATTGTCCAGCATCAGTTCCCCTCCCGGCCGGGGCCGGCCATCCGGCCCCGGCTCAGTCTTCCCACCGGCACCCTGCCGACGGGGGTCGATCTCGGATTCAGTCCTGCCGGTCGATGTCGGCGAAGGTGCGGTGGAAGCGGTAGCAGCTGCCGTCCGCCTCGAACACGCGATGGGCGTACTCCACGAACTCGTCCCCACGGGCATACAGGCCGCGCCGGGTGAAGACTGCCGCGAAGGTGCCGGTCTTGAAGACGGCGAGCGCCTCCTGGTCCCCGGCGGCGAAGGCCCGGTCGATGGACCGGCTGATCTGCCAGTGCCCGGCCAGCTCCACGAAGAAGTCCGTCAGCCAGTTCGGCAGCACCCGCATCAGCAGCAGCCGCATGTCAGCCTCCGTCCGTGCTGTGCGTCCAGCCGTGCCCGTTCGCGCACCGGAAGGTGTGGTTGGACAGCAACTGGAAGGGACCGCGGTCGTCCCAGGCGTGCGTGCCCTCCACCGGAGGCTCACCGCACCGCCAGCAAGGCTCCTTGCCGATCAGCTCGTACGGCTTCAGCGGCCGCGGCTCGGTCGACTGCGAAGGGCGCGGAGGCATCGGCCGGACCGGCTTCGGGTCCAGCAGCGCGGCCACGTGATCCACCGGCGCCGGAGGCAAGTACACCGTGTCCGGCGCGCCCCACCTCCTGATCCGCCCAGACCAGTCCGACATCCAGCCGCCGCACAGCGGAGCCGAGGCGGCCCACACTCCCACGCCGACCACCAGCGCCACGGCGGCCGCCATCACCAGCGGCAGGCCCATCACGCCGCACGCGACGATGGTGAACACAACCCCGGCCACCCACGCGACCACCACGTCCGCGTGGAACACAACGATCGCCAGGCCTAATGCGACCGGCCGCCGGACCGAGGCCAGCAGCGATCCCCTCTCCCGCGTCACCGCCATCACCTCACGATCATGTGCTCGGGGTGGCGACCACCCATGTGGGCCACGCACTCCGGGCAGTCCTCACGGGGACCGAGGTGCGCGTGCGCCTCCTTCGAGGCGTAGGCGTGGAACCAGCACTGCCTGCACTCGCCCTTGGGCGGGTTCAAGGCCTTCTCGCTCGCCATGGTCTTCCTTCCTGTCACAGATGGGATGTGCCGTACGTACGTGGTCAGGTCCGGTCCGCGTCGACGGTCCGGACGTCGTGGAAGCCCTCGCCGGGCAGCAGCCCGAGCGCGGCGCGCGTCTGCTCGTACTGCCAGCGCACGATGTCGCCGGGCACCCGTCGGCTGGCCGGCCTCCGGTCGTTGCGCGAGAGGCAGTGACCCAGGCCGGTCAGGAACACGACCGCGACCAACGGCCGGTCGAAAGCACGGGCCTTGGCCACCAGGCCGGCGCGCACGGAGGCCTCCACGTTGGTGCTATCGGCGATCACGGTGAGCCCGCGCTCCATCCGCGTCGCCACGAGAACGTCCTGCAACTGCACGGCCTGCGGCGTCACCGACTGCTCCCCCGCGTCGTCCGCCAGGCGCCCGCGCAGCTCGTCCAGGCTCACCACCCAGCTGGCAGGAAACGCGGCGGAGAAGCGGGACTTGCCCGAACCACCCGGGCCGATCAGGGCCACCAGGCTCCCCGGCGCGAACAGCTTCACCGCCTCCTGGCGCTCGTGCTCATCCGCGTCGCGCTGCGCGTCACGCTCATCGAGGTAGTGACTCCGCCCGGCGTGGCACCCGGGCAGGGCCTCGCAACCCCACCCGTATGTCGTCTGATCCGGGTACTTCACCGAGGCCCCGGCCGGGTCGGAGAACCGCCAGGTGATGTGCGGCTCCAGCATGGAGGTGACCATCGGAGCGCTCACCGCCCACGCGGGTAGTCGTGGCTGGGCGGCGGGTACTGCTGCGCCGGGTCGCCGGCCACTCCGAACAGGACGATGCTCTCGAACGAGTCGTCGTCCTGGAGGGCCATCTCACCCGCGTCGTTGTCGAAGGCCTGGTCCACGTGGTCCAGCAGGCGGCCCGTGCGGGCCTTGTCGGCCTCCGCGCGTCGGTTGCGACCGAACGCCATGGTCAGCACTTCCTCTCTGGCTCAGTAGGCGGTCGGAGTGAGGCGGATCCCGGCGCAACTGCCCAGCAGCACCGAGGCAACGAGCGCGAACACCCCGCCCACGATCAAGAAGACCGAGCGGAAGACGACCGCGAACGCGCTGCCGCCGAAGACCTTCGCCAGCACCCCGGCGACCAGGGCGTAGACGGCCCCGCCCACCGAGGCGGCGTCGTTCCCGGCCTTGGCGGCCGACCAGGCGGCCCACCCGCCGACCAGCGCGGCGATCACGGTGATGAAGGTCAGAGTCGGACGGTCGATGTCCATGAGATCCCCCAACGGGAAAGCAGTGCGGAGTCGATCAGTGGGAGGCCCGGCCGCGTGCCGGGCCCGGGAGCATCAGCGAGCGCGCGCCGGGCGCTGGCGGGACTTCGTCGCGCCCAGCAGCCGCTGCGCCATCCACTGGCACGAGCCGTACGCGATGAACCCGACGACCAGGAACGTCACCACCGGAAGCAGCGGCTGGCCCAGCGCCCACACCATGAGGAGGCTGAGCACACCGGCCACGGTGAGCGAGACGCGGTGGACGAACGTACGGACCTGACGCGGAACTGCTGCCATCGTGATCGCTCCCATGTAGTGCGGCCGTGTAGCCCTGGTTGTTGTCCGGGGTGATCGGTGCTGAGACGCTGTGCATAGCTACTGCAGAGCGGCTATCCGTTGCCCTGCTAAGAAGAAGCATAGAGCATTGCATAGACGATTGCATAGAGGTGCGCTAATGTCTGCTAAGAACGAGAGAGGGGACGACATGATCGAGGCGATCAACGCCCTGATGCGCCCTGTGCAGCAGGAAGACCTGCCGGCACCCGCCGATCGCGTGCGCATCAGGAAGGCAGCGGGCATCAGCCAGACCGACTTCGGCAAGGCCATCGGCGTTTCCCGGCTGAGCGTCAGCATGTGGGAGCTGGGCAAGACGGAGCCGACCGGCAAGAACAGAGCCAGCTACATGAAGGTCCTGCGGCACATCGTCGACACGCTTGGGATTCCCTGGTCTGAGAGCGAGACGCCGGAGGAGCAGAGCGATGCGTGAGGGGCAGACCGCCTTATACCGGCTGTACGACGACGGCGAGCAGCTGCTCTACGTCGGCATCGCTTTCGACCCGCGGACGAGATGGAAAGCTCACGCCAGGGAGAAGCCGTGGTGGCCGGAGGTCTGCATTCGCGAGATCGAATGGCTCCCTTCTCGAGAAGAAGCGGAGACGGCGGAGGCCCTCGCCATCGAGGAAGAAGGGCCCCGGTACAACGTGCTGGGCAACGTGGCCGTTCGGGAGTGGCCCCGGCGTCGGCGCCGCGGTGAGGGCTCCGGCCGGACGACGGAAGAACTGATCGCGATGGCTGAGGCCCTGCGAAAGCCGCCGCGAAAGAAGCAGGGGCAGCCTCCCCGGCAAAGGAAGCATGACGATCGACCGCCGCGGACGACTGAAGAGCTCATCGCGATGGCTGAGGCTCTGCGAAAGCCACCACGGGGAGCAGCGCGAAGCACCACATAGGAACACACGCTGAAGGGGGCGGGACCCGATCGGATCGGGTTCCGCCCCCCTTCGTGTTTCCCGTGGGAAACATGTCGATGTGTCGAGAGGTCAGGCTGCTCGTTGGGGAAGCCGAGTGCGGTGGCGACCTTGTTGTACTCCTGGGCGGGCATGCTGTTCGGCGCCAGGATCGGGACAGGGCATTCGTCCCTGTAGATCTTGGGGACTTCGCCGGACCAGTGGACCAGCGGCAGCAGGACGTCGGCGTAGGCCTCTTCGATCTCGCCCAGTGTCCGGCGGTGTTCCGCTGTTCCGAAGGAGGAGTTGGGGGCGCAGCAGACCAGGACGTGCCGCATCTCGGGCTGGATGCCCTTGACCGCGTACTTCCGCAGGTCCCTGATCTCCTGGAGCTTCTTCTCGAGGCGGACCAGGGCGCCGCCCTCCTTGAAGGTGCACAGGATCGGCGGGACGACCTCTCCGTCGACGTTCTTGTCGAGCGCGACGAACGCGGTGACAGTGGCGCGGCCGTAGGTGGCGGGGCAGTCGATGAGGACGGCGTCCCACTGGCCGTCCATGTCGGCCAGGCCGTCGCGGATCCAGTAGGAGTCGGCGTACTTGGGGTCGTTGAGGAGCCGCTCGGTTTCGTCGACGTCAGGGTCGTCGACGTTGCCGGGCACGATGTACACGTTCTCGATCGGGTCGTACGCCTCGTCCGGGTTGGCGGGGTCGATGTCGTCGGCCAGGTAGCGGGCCTGGACGACGGCGTCCTTGAGCTCGACTTCTTCCTTCATCACGTCGGTGATGCCCTTTGCCCGGGTCGGAATTTGCCGTACCCGAGGACCTGGCTGGAGTTGCACTGGGGGTCCAGGTCGATGACGAGGACCTTGTAGCCGCGGGCGCCGAGGATCGCGGCGAGGCTGGTGCAGGAGCTGGTCTTGGCCGTGCCGCCGGCCTTCAGGGCGAAGACCAGGACGCGGGTCTTCTCGAGGATCCGGGTACGGGCGAGTGCCGTGCTGGTTGTCATGGGATTCTCCGGAGGAAGGGGAGCGGCGGTCACTGCGCCTCGGAGGAGACCAGCCCGAGGAGCTCCTGCTCGTACTCGGTGGGCTCGTACGCGACGGCCTTGTTGGCGATGAGGAACTGCAGGTGGGCCCGATCGCGGTCGTCCCAGTTGGGGTCGTTCTCGGTGGCGTGAACCTCGTTCGCGGCCAGGGCGATGGCGAACGCTGCCCGGCGCTTGAGGTTAGCGTCGCTGCCCTCCGAGACCTCGGTGAAGTAGGTGGAGGGCCGCTGGCTCTTCGGTCCCTTGCCCAGCTCACGCAGCCAGGTGTGAGCGAGGGTGGCCGCGTTCTTCCACTCGATCGGGTTGAGGACGGCGTTGACCAACAGGGCGGACAGGTCCGGTGCGGTGGCGTACTTCTCCTGGGAGAGAAGCAGCTGGCAGGCGAGGCTGCGGCGCTCCGCCGACTCCGCGGCCGCCGCGAGCCGGTCCCGCTCCGCCTGGTCCTCGTCCCCGCCGGCGCCCGCGGCCTCACCTTCGGGGTCTTGCTGCTCCTGGTCGTCGCCGTCCCCTGTGCCCTGATGGGGGATCGACGCTGCCGGAGCTCCGGCCGTGGAGCCTTCTTCGTCGGACCGGTCCGAGGCATCCGTATCGTCCGCGTCGTGTTTCCCGCGGGAAACATCGCCGGAGTCGAGCTGGCCGCCCTCATCGCGCTCGGCTTCGCCAGGTGCCTCGGGCTTCGTGTTTCCCGCGGGAAACACGGTCGCCTGGACCTTGAGGCGGCTCTTCGCGGCCTCTGCGGTGATGCCCTCGTCCCGCATCCAGCCGAAGGCCCGCAGCTGGAGCTCGTGCGCGGCCTCGGTGTCGTTCTTCTTGTCCGCGTCCCGGATCGTCGACAGCGTGTAGCCATCGCCGTGCGACATCCTGCGCTCGTGGAGCTCGGTCTGGATCTCCTGGGGCAGATCCAGCAGGTTCAGGAACTTGCTGACCGTGCCGCGGTTGCCGTAGCCGGAGCGCTCCGCGATCTGCTCACCGGTCATCCCGCGCTTGCGCAGCAGATCGAGCTGGAGGGCTTGCTCGATGGGGGAGAGGTCGTCGCGGTCGTTGTTCTCGGAGATCAGGTTCTCTTCGACCGTGCGGTCCTTGGCCCACTGGTCGCGCAGGATCAACAGCATCGGCCTGCCCGCAGCGAGCGCCGCGGCATGCCGCCGGTGCCCCGGGCCCAGGATGTAGGTGCGCTCCGGGTGCTGGACCTGGTCGGCCCACTCCGGGTACTGCTCCATGAACAACTTGGTGTGCATGGCCGCACCGGGCGTGTGGACGCCCTGCCGCTTCACGCTGTCGATCATGTCGTCCATGTTCCGCAGCGCGAGGCGACGGTTCATGGGGTTGGGGCCAACGTCGGCCGGGTCGTGCTCGAAGAGCTCGCCGTCCTCCGGCTCCAGCGTGTGAATCCCCGTGGGGCCGGGCTCCGGGTTATCGACGCCGGCCTCGGTGCGCGCGTCGTTGAGCTTCCCGCCGCCCTTGTTCCGCTTGGGCCTACGGCGCGCTGGCGTCGACATGGAGGTCCTCCAAGGTGGTGCTGGTTCCGACTGCACCGAACCCTAGCGGTCACCAGACCCAGCCCAGGCGGCACCGGACCGAAACGGCACCCCTTCCCCGCGTCTGCTTGACATCCAGAACCCGGGGCTAAGGTCGGGCGGCGTGACGATCGCCCTCTTTGACCTCGACAACACGCTCATCAACCGCCAGTGGGCTCTGCAGGAGTGGGCGTCCCGCTTCTGCAGGGAACGCGGCCTGGACGGAGGAGCGCAACAGCACCTCATTGACGCGCTCAATGAGCGGGCCTACCCGCACACCTTCGAGCGGCTCCGTCAGGAGCTCGTCCTCGAGGAGCCGGCCGACCGGCTATGGGCCGGGTACGTCGACGGGATCGCTGCGGGCGTCACCGCGAACCCGGGCGTCACCGACGGCCTGGCGCAGCTCCGTGCTGCGGGCTGGAGCCTGGGCATCCTCACCAACGGCGCCGTGGACATCCAGCGTGCGAAGATCCGCTCCGCGGGGCTCGCGAACCTTGTCGACGCGGTCACGATCTCGGAGGAGATCGCGGCGTGGAAGCCGGAGCGTGAGGCCTTTGAGGTGGCCGTCGCACGCTGCGGCGGCGCCCCGTCCCGCGCCGTCTACTACATTGGCGACAACCCGGCCGGAGACATCGGCGGGGCAGACGCGGCCGGGCTGAGCACCATCTGGCTACGCGGTCGGCCCTGGCCCGACGGCACGCCCGCACCGCACCACACCGTCGACACCGCCGCCGACGCGATCGCCCTCCTCCTCCAGGGCGGCGCCCAATGAGCACGGTCGGGTTGCTGCACCCCGGAGCGATGGGCGCCGCCGTCGGTGGCCAGCTCGTGCGCGCCGGCCACCGCGTGCTCTGGAGTCCGCAGGGGCGGTCGGCGACGACCACGGAGCGTGCGGCCGCGGAGGGACTCACGTCGGTCGACGACCTCACGGCGCTCCTGGACGAGGCGGAGGTCGTGCTCAGCATCTGCCCGCCGACCGCGGCCGAAGACGTCGCCCGCAGCGCGGCCGCGTACGCCGGGACATGGCTGGAGGCGAATGCGATCACACCGCAGCGAACCCGCAGGATCGCCGACCTCCTCCCCGCGTCCACGGTCGTCGACGGCGGGATCGTCGGCTCCCCGCCGGTCGGCGGGAAGCGACCTACCCTCTACCTCTCCGGCCCGGCCGGGACCACGCTGCTGGAGGAGCTGTTCGCCGGGACGGACGTCGTGATTCACGTCCTGGGGGAGCGGATCGGGCAGGCGAGCGCGCTGAAGCTGTCGTACAGCGCGTACCAGAAGGCCAGCCGTGTCCTGGCCGCGGTCTCGTACGGCCTCGCCGCAGACCACGGCGTCGACCAGGAGCTGCTCGCCATCGCGGGCAAGCGACCCGGCTCGTACCTGACGGAGACCGGCTACATCCCGAAGACAGCGGCGAGAGCCTGGAGGTGGAGCCCGGAACTGACCGAGGCCGCCGACATGCTCCAGGAGGCCGGGCTGCCGGACGACATGCTGCGGGCCGCGGCCGCCGTCCTGGACCGCTGGGCAGGAGCGAAGAACGACCGCGACCTCTCGGTAGTCCAGGCCGTGGAGCTGCTGAAGAACCCTGCAGGCTGAGGTCTATCCCCCAGCACCCCCAATCCCCCAGCACCGAGGCGAAACGCTTCCACCTGGGCAAACAGGGGGTCTATCCCCAGCTCCCTGGGGATCTGGGGGTCAGCTTCGCTGCATCGCTTTGAGGTCCCGCAGGGTCAGTTCGTTCGTCCCCCGCTCTGCCGCGGGGCTTTCCGTCCAGGCGAGGATCCCCGGGGCCGCCTTCTCGTACGGGGTGCCGGCGACCGTGTTCTCCCCGTCGGTGGCAGCAATCTGGGAGAGGTAGGCGGCGAGAGCGTGCGGCCCGCCACCGCCGTAGCCGATGTTGTAGCCGGAGCCGTGCCGCTGCGGCAGAAGGGACAGAACCCCCTTCTCACTCCGGACCCAGAACACCCCGTAGTCGACCATGAACCTGCTGACCCTGTCGCCCGGAAGCAGAGCGAGCGGAGCGAACGTCTCGTACGTCCACTCGTCGGTGCCACCGTCACCCACATGCTTGAAATGGTCGCCTACGACAGGCAGCCCGAACACCGGGTCGTAGAAGGGACGCTGGCACACACAGCCCGACCCTCTGACAGCCGACGGGCTGTCCTTGTCCTCCTTCACGCACGGATCGAACAACGCCGGGATCTTGGTTGGCTCCACGAGCATGCAGTGCAGCGCGTTGGGCTTGCAGCGCTCCAGCCGGTCCAGCCACTCCCGGGCGTACGGAGACTCCTTACGGATGGTCACCTCGCCATTCCGTGACGCGGAAGCGATGCCCAGCCGCTGCTCGGTGTAGACGACGAAGTGCAAATACCCCTTCGTCGGGTCGGTCAAGTTCAGGTCGCCCTGCAGGTCGGTCAACTCGGCACTCCCTGATGGATGTTGGGCGCGAGGCCCCGGAACCCTCGACACTGCATCACCAGAACGCGCCAGGCCAGAGTGCCTCCGGCCAGACAGCAGAAGGCCGTGTTTCCCGCGGGAAACACGGCCGATCACCGGAGAGCTACGCCGGGCCCGCCCCAGGGTCCGAGGACAGCCGGATACGGTCGGCGGTCACGGCGGGGGAGTAGGCGCCGGTCTGCACGGTCATGTCCCACACCTGATCCGGGTGGGCGTCGACATCGTCCTGTGTCGCTTGCCACGCCTTGATCCGGGCCTCGGTGTCGGTATCGCCGCGCCCGACCGACCGCGCCTCGGTCTCCTCCTGGGTGCACCACAGCAGCACGGTCGTCCACCGCGCCGGGTACGCCTCCATCACCGCGCGCACCCCCTCGATCTGCCCCAGGTGCAGCACCGGCACGAGGCCGGCGGCGACCATCTCGTCCAGGCCGGGCCGGTCCACCACGTACGTGTTGCCGTACCTCGAGTTGGCGTAGATGACATCGCCGGCCTCTTCGAGCGCGGCCAGCTGCTCCGCGGTGCCCATCCGGTACCCCTCGGTCTTCCCACTGCCGACCTTGAAGCGCTGAAACAGCGCGTACCGGGAGTCGAGCTCGCTCAACGCCCGGGTGACGGTGTCCTTCCCGGCAGCGGGCGGGCCGTAAAGGATCACGGCGCGGGGGAGCGGGCTGGTCATGCGTACATCCTTCCGAGGGCGAGCTTGGCCTGGTCAGTAAGGGAGACGGCGTTCCCGAGGCGGTTGTCGACGACGAAGTGCGGCACCTTCGGGCGGAAGCCCTCGTCGACGCCGCGGATGTACTCGTCCCAGTTCGCGAGCTTCCAGGCGTCCCTGGCCGCGCTGCGGAAGGTGATGTACTCCTTCATCGACGCGTGATCGCAGCGCACCCAGATCACGGCCGTCTCCGCGCCGAAGGCCCGGCACTTGTTCGCCAGCCGCTGCATCCAGGCCGGGTCCGAGAACTCCTTGAGGAACGGCGCATCGAGCACCGTGGAGATCCCGGCGCGGATGTTGTCGTACGCCGACTCCATCAGGCACTGGTACTCCGCCTCCCGCGCCTTCTCCAGGTACAGCGGCGTGTGCCGGTCATGCGGGTCACCGCCGTGCGCGATCAGCAGCGCCTCCACGAGCGGCCGGGTCAACGAGTCCTTGTCGAGCCGCGGCCAGCCGGTCAAGTACGAGATGAACTCCGCGAGCTCGGACTTCCCGCTGCCCGCGTACCCGCCGACCAGCACCATGTGCGGCCGGTGCGGGTCACCACCGGTGTGCCGCCGACGCCAGGCATCCATGATCCGGTGCCGCAGACCGTGCTGGTCGACTTCCCCTCCCGCGTCGATCTGCAGCAGCGCCGACTCCACCGCCTGGACGTGCGCGCCGGTCACCATGTCCTGCTGCGGTGTGATCTTCGGGAGGTGGGACTCCTCCTCGTGCGGCAGCTTGTGCCGGAACCCCAGCTCCCAGGGCGTGGCCCCGTAGAGCGCGCAATACGCCCGCTGGTACCGCGGGTCCGGGTACGCCTTGCCCATCTCGTGGTTGAAGACGGTCTGGAAGTTGCCCTGCACCGACGGCTTGAGCTTCAGGACCTCCGAGATCTTCCGCAGCTCCTCACCGGCCTGTTCCAAGGTCAGCGAGTGAGCCTCGCGATGCTCCCGCAACTTCCTGGGCTCCCACCCAGGCCGTTCCTTCGGTGCCACGTCGTTCCCGCCGATCGTCTCCATGGCCCGGAGGCTAGATCCGCCTCGCGGGACGCCGGTATCACTGCCGAGTTGAAGAGGAAGTTGAAAACACCCCCTGAGCTGCACGAATACATTCCTGTGAACTGCACCATAGCGCCCAGGTGTGTCAACTCGGTCGGGGATTCGGAAGGAAGCAGAAAGCCCGGGTCCTGGACCCGGGCTTCTTGGGGAGGGGGCTCAGAAGTTGATCCCTCGGAGGTGGGCATTGGCCTCGCGGGCGTCGCTGGCGTACAGCGGGATCTCCACGACGGTCAGCCCCGCGGCCTCGAGCATCTCGAAACCCTGGCAGTCGTCGACGAACAGGCTCGGCTCGCGCCAGGCGATGACCACGCGGGCGAGACCCGACTCGAGGATGCGCTGCGTGCAGGTGGCCACCGGCTGGCGGCGTTGGCTGCACGGCTCCAACGAGCTGTAGATCGTGCCGCCGCGCAGCTTCTCGGGGTCGGTCACCTTGGCCAGGGCCGCGGCCTCCGCGTGGATGTGAGGATCACCGCCCTCGCGGGAGTAGCCGCAGGCGACCTCGTCTCCGTGGGAGTCGACGATGACCGCACCGACGCTGAAGGCGCCTTCGGCCGGCGGGCAGTGGTGCGCTAGCTCGACCGCCATGCGCATCCACATCTCGTCCGCGTCAGTCCATGGCTTCTCGGTCACTGGCTGCTCTCCTGCTTGGGCAGGTAGCGCAGCAGCACCACGTCGCCAATCGTCTTGGCCTCCGCCAGCGTCATCCGCCGCGTGGAGCCCCCGGGTAGGCGGCCGGGCTGAGGAACCGCGGAGCCTCGGCGTCGCCGACCACGAGAGGCGCGATGGCGAGGTGGATCTCGTCGGCGAGGCCCTGGGAGAGGAAGGCGGTGTGGATGCTGCCGCCGCCTTCGACCATGAGCTGCTTGATGCCGCGCTCGCCCAAGTCGTCCAGGAGCGCGGCGAAGTCGATGGAGGGTCCGAGCGAGACGACGTCAGCCAGGCCTTCGAGCCGGGCCCGGAGCTTCTCCTCTCCCGCGTCGGTGGTGTACGCGACCTTCTCGCCGCCGTGGTGCCAGAACTTCGCATCGGGATCGAGGTCGCCGCTGCCGGAGATGGTGACCTTCAGCGGGTACTCAGGAAGGCCACGGGCGATGCGGTCAGCGCGTCGCTGCTCGCTGTTCACCAGCAGCCGCGGATTGTCGGCGCGGATGGTGCCGGCGCCGATGAGGATCGCGTCGGACTCAGCGCGGACCTGGTCGACGCGGTCGAAGTCTTCGCTGTTGCTCAGAAGGAGCCGGTCGGGGCTCGCGTCGTCGATGTAGCCATCGACGGAGGTGGCAACACTCAGCAGAACGTACGGGCGGGGCAAGGTCATCTCCCTGGTCAAAGCAGCAATGGACAGCAGAGCGCGGCCGTCAGGCCTCATGGAGCACCGACGCGTTGAGCGCGTCCTGGAACTCACGCACGGACGGGACCGTACGCCACTGCTGCAGGTCGGTGTCGAGCTGCGCCAGCTCCGTCATGATCCGCGCCGATCCCGTCTCGTTGCCGATGGACAGCGCCTCGAGTCCGACGGTGGCGGCCTGCTCTGCTTCACGGCTCCCGGCGTACGCCAACGCCTCGCGGGCCAGGTACACCCCACGGTCACGGTGGTAGCCGGAGGGCAGCGCGTCAATCGCCGTACGGAACCCCTCGGCCGCCGCCTTGTGGTCCCCAAGAGCCGACAGGCTGCGCGCCCGATGGACGTCGATGTACGCGTCGTCCAGCCAGACACCCCAGCTGGACGAGGGGTCGGGGTCCATCTGATGCAGCAGCTCCTGGGCGTGGTCGTACGCCCGAAGCGTCCCCCGCCCGTCACCCCGCAGCGCGTACCCGTGCGCGGCGTACGTCGCCGCGACCGCCGCGAGCCGCGTGCCCGGACGGGCCGTCTCCTCCGCCGCCTCCGCGACGTCGATGGCCTCGATCGGGTCTTTCATGTCCCCGGCCAGCTGACTCTTGCGCGCCAGGATGTAGGCGGTCAGATCCGGATCACCGGCCCCGTGCGACCACTGAAGCGCACGGTCCGTCCAATACTGCGCCGCCCGGTGATCACCGGCGTCCTGGTGGAACCAGCCGCACAGCTCCGCGAACTGCGTCCGGATCTGAAGAAGCCGCCGACGATCAGCTCCGCCCACCTGCTCCCGCAGCGCGGTGATGGCGTTGATCTGCTCCTGCACCTTGGGGATCAACTGGTGCGGGCCGAACAGGTTGTCCGAGTCGATGAGCACCCGGCGGACCGCCTGCAGGTGCTCGATCGGGTTGCGGTCCGGCGCCACCACCCGCGGGGGCGTCGACGAACTGGCCTGTGCCAGCGGAGCGCCCACGATGCCCGCAGCCGCGGCACCCAGGCCTCCCAGAAACGCCCTTCGAGGTACAGACACGAAGATGATCCTTCCGTCAGAGGTCCGGCAGGGACAGAGATCCCCTCCGCATCCGACAGTGCATGTACGTCCGGATTGTCAGCCAGATCCACCGACCCGTTGGCCACATGGGACCCCGCTTTGGCCACATGAGTCCGGGACAAAACGTCCATGCCGGCGCCGCTCAGGATCATCTCGTGGAGCCGCACCAACGCCCCGCTGGCCCCCAGTGCGTCGTCGTACGCCCGGACCAACGCGGCAGACGGCGCCTGCTCCCCGCGCTCGACACGCCCCATGTAGCTGTAGTCGTACCTGATCAGGGCCTTCAACTTGGCCAAGGACAACTTGCGTTGGGTACGCCAGGCACGCATCTCCGCGCCCAGGTAGTGCTGCGGGCTCTTGTGCGGTGTCAGTTCATTCGGCCGCTGCCCCACGCCGTCCTCCCCGATGTGGCCCACGTGGCCAACCAACGGCGGCCACATGCTGCGCCTGTCGAACCGCCTTGCCTCACAGCTACAACCGGATCACAGGCAGTTCCCAGCCTATCGACCGCTGCTGACAGGCGGCACGGACCGAGCGGGAGGACCTCCGGATGCAGCGCCAACACCAGGCACCTACACGAGCTTTCAACTCGCTCCTTCACCGCGATGAAGACCGAGTTGAAGGAGAACCGCAGCGCATCGTGATACTGCCGCGCCCCGCTGAACGGTTGGCTTGTCTCACCGATCACCGCAGCTTGGAGGGGGCACCGATGAACGTTCTGCCGCTCGACACCGCTACCGAACTCGCCCGCCGCGTCACCCTGGTCCGCGACTCCATCCCCATGGACGACCTGGCGGCCGCGGTGAACGAGCTGGGGGAGTGCCGGCGCTTCGACGCCGAACGCTGGCTCATGGACACGACCGGCACCCGCTCCCTCGCCCGCGACCTCGTGCGCACCGAGCAGGAGCACAGCATCTGCGACGGCTGCCCCGTCCGGGACCGCTGCCTCTCCCTCGCGATCCTCACCGGCGACACCCGCGACACCATCCACGGCGGCCTGCTCCCCGTGCAGCAGCGCCGCGTCGCCGCGCTCCTCTCGTAGGAAGCGCCAGCCGCGCCTCTACCCCGACTCCCCTCCCGTGTCGAACCTGCCCGCCCGCTTCCCGCAGCAGCATGACCGCGTTGTAGCCGACCGACAGGTAACTTAGCAAAGCTCTTAGCAGAGAACTATGCATCCTCCTTGCAGTGAGCTAGCGTTAGGGGAAGCAGGGGGCTTTCACAGACCTTGCGGCTCAGCTATGCACACGCTCAGAGACTGGGAGACGAAATGACCAACTGGATCGGGGATCGCTTCCACGCGGACCCCTGGATCGTGGTGACGGCAGGGGGTGTCCTCGCGCTGGCCCTGCTGCTGATCGTCACCAAGCAGGTGCAGCGGCTGCTGGTAGAGCGGCGCGTGCTGCTGGAGGAGGCTGGGGAGCCGGAGCAGAAGCGCGGTGCCGCTGTTGTGATGCTGACGATCGCGGCGGTCCTCGCGACGGGCGTTTCGATGGACACGGCCTGGCGGTTCGTCGGCAGTTCCCTCGGGATCACCAACGAGGTCGAGCGGGCTTTCCTGTTCGGGGTCGGTGAGATCGCGCTGTTCTCCCTGGCGCTGGCGGCCCGTGCGAACCTCCGGGACGAGGAGAAGAACCGGACCGGTGCTCCGGGCATCGCGGTCAGGGCCGTCTCGGGCTTCCTGGCGGTGCCGGCCTTCGCGGAGTCCGACAGCCTGGCGGCTGCGCTGTTCCGTACGGTGATGGGCCCACTGGCCTCGGCGTTCCTGTGGCACCTGGCCATGGGGATCGAGCTGCGGCAGACCAACCCGAAGGCCCGTGACAACAGCATGTGGGCGCTGCTGACTGGCCAGCTGCGGGAGCGGACACTCGCCCGCCTCGGCCTGGTGGAGCGCGACCGTGACGCCGATCAGATCGCCCGAGACCGTGCGACGGTCAAGGCCGCGGCGCTCGCGGAGAAGTACGCGGCCCGGACCTCGGAGGACGGCAAGGACGGCCTGCGGGCCCGCCGCACGGCGCGGTCCCTGCAGAAGCAGTTGCGCAAGGCCGGTGTCGCGTCCAGCCCCGAGCAGAAGCAGCAGCTCCTAGCGCTGCGCGCGGTCTCCCAGCACACCCGCGGCCTGGTGAAGATCGAGCTGGAGTCGCCGTGGACCACGACGGTCCCGCAGGTCTCCGCCCCGGCCGCTGAGGCGCACCCCCTTCCCGCGTCGTCTGAACTCCCGGGGCTCCCGAAGGTCTCCCTGACGAAGGAGGCCGACCTGGACGAGGAGTGGAAGCAGATCATCGAGGCGACCGAGGCCACTGACGAGGACGGCCCGGACGACGACGGTCCGAAGGGCCCCGGCGGCGCCCCGATCCCGGAGCAGCCGGGCGGTGACGCAGAAGCCGTCGCCAACGCCACGGTCTGGGCGCAGGACACCGAAAGCGATGTCGACCGTGAGGGCGAGCCGGAGCCGGTGCTCAGCGAGGCGGACCAGGAGCACGCCCGGCATGTGGCCGCGCTGGAGCCGCTGAACAACGCCGACTCCATCCGGTACGCGGCACAGGAGACCGGCAGCGCAGTGGCCGGGCAGCTCGTGCGGTGGCTCGCGGAGCACGGCAAGCAGGGCGTGAACGAGGGTCATGCCTACCGGGTCGCAAAGAAGTTCTTCGAGGAGCAGCGCCGGAGCAACATCCGCCCGCTGCGCCCTACTCCGGGGGTCTGACGTGGAGGCCGGAGTGCAGTGGATGGCAGGGGCGAGTGTTCCCGCGCTGTCGCTCTCCGTGCCTGGCGCCGCGATGTCGAAGGGCTGCGGCAGGCCCCCTCAGCAGGAATCAAGCAGCGAAATACCTGATCAGTCCCGTAGTGGACGGGTGGACCGGTCGGCGGATGAAGAGCTTGGCGGCATTCCCCGCCGACCGGGTACGGCCCACCAGCTCAGTGGAGGAAACCGTGAGCGACATTCTGGCAGTGCCCGAGCAGGGGCCGGAGCAGGGCGAAATCGGACTCAGCAGCAGTGAAAGCAGTGTCCGGTTCGTGATCGAGGAGGGTCACGTACTGCTCGGCGGCACCACGGGCAGCGGCAAGAGCAGTGCGGCGGCGGCGATCCTCGCTGCGCTGCAGCCCGGTACGAGGGTCCGGGTGATCGACCCGAAGAGCCCGTGGGCGATGGAGTTCATCCGTGAGGCGGGTGAGCAGTGATGCCGGTCTGGATGGTGCTGGCCGGCGTCCTCGTCCTGGTCCTGCTCTTCGGGAACCGCGGTACGCGCGCTGAGCGGCGGCTCTTGCGCCGGATGTCCCGGGTGCAGATGCCGATGCAGCCAGCCGACGCGCCGGGCTGGATGCCCGGGACCTGGGCGCACGGCAAGAAGCGGCACTGGATGAGCCTCGTGCCGCGCTGGGCGATCGTCGTGTTCGTGCTCCTGGTGGGCGCGCTCGCGGTCGGCGTGTGGTGGCTGTGGACCAACTACCAGGGCTACTTCACCGCCGCTGGCCTGCTGCTTTGCGTGCTGTCGGTGTGGGTGTGGCGGCGCGGCCGGGTGGCCCGCCGTCACCGCGAGAAGGTCGTGAAGCCGTTCTTCGCGGCCACCCGGAAGATCCTCAGCGACATCCCGGACGATGCCTCGCACAGGGACTGGGTCACGATCCCGGTGCACCTGATGGGCACGCAGGAGATCCGCACCCTGCGCGACCGGCTCCCGGAGTCGCTCGTGGAGCGGGTGGAGTCCTGGGGCTGGGTCGCCCGCATGACGCTGACCTGGGAAAAGGCCATGAAGAAGCCGCGTGCGGCGATGGACTGGTTCCGCGCTCTGGGGCCGGTCGCCTGGTACACGGAGCGGCAGGCCCGCGCGGCGGAGAACGCCCAGCTCACGGTCAAGCTGCCTCCGGAGGCGGAGCTCGGTGAGGGCGAGCAGGCCCGGCTGAAGAGCCTGGTCTCCCGCCGTATCCCGGGGAGTGGGAGCCGAGCTGGGACCACATGGACTTCAAGGTGACGTTCAAGCGGCCCCCGAAGCCGCCGGCCAAGGTGCTCCTGGACGACGTCCGCGAAGAGCTGCTGGCGCTCGACGCCTCGAAGGCCCTGCTGGGCCTGGGCACCCGCGCTGAGAAGATCTGCATCGACTTCGACGCGGAGACCCCGCACGTCGGCCTGAGCATCGGCACTGGTGGCGGCAAGTCCTCCACGCTGCGCTCGATCATCGCCCAGATGGTCCGCAAGGGCGCTGAGCGCGTCATCATCATCGACCCGAAGCTGATTTCCCTGGACTGCTTCGAGGGCGTTCCTGGAATTGAGATCTACACGGACCTCGCCGAACAGTGGGAGGCCGTCGCAGAGTTCAAGCGGGAAATGGAGCGCCGCTACCAGATCAAGAAGTTCAACAAGGAAGTCGAGTTCCCGCGCTGGATTCTCGTCTGCGAGGAGCAGAACGACTTCGCCGAGGAGTCGTACCAGTACTGGAGCGAGGTCAAGGACAAGAAGGACCCGGCCAAGCCTCCGGTATTCGGCGACATTGCCCGGACCCTTTTCAAGGGCCGTCAGGCCAACATGAACGTGATTTCCGTCTACCAGCGTCTTACGGCGCGTGCGGCGGGCGGCACGGAATTGCGTGACCAGTACGGCGCAAAGATTCTCGCCCGGTTCTCTCCGCAGGCTTGGAATTCCCTGGTCGGGACGACTCCGAGGCCGAAGTCGAGCCGCCACAACGGCCGCGCCATCGTCGTCATCGGCGGCTCGGAGCGGCAGTGCCAGATGCTGTTCATGTCGGATGACGAGGCCCGCGAGTGGGCGCTCAACGGTCGCGAGCCGCTGGCTCCGCCGGTCTACGTTCCGATTGCGGAGCGTGAAGCTGAGGCTCTTCCGGACCCCGTGTCCATGGTCAAGGAGGAAGTGTCCACGCTTAGCGATCACCTGGGGAATGTCCATGGACAGTCCATGGACGAAACCGTACGTAACGGGGCAGACCAGACGGTGACGGAAAGTGATGTCCACGAGGGTTCGAACAACGTCGTCCCGCTGGTGAAGCCCCCCGGGAGCCCGAGGCGATCGTCGGCAACGCGGCGGCCGCGGAGTTCCTCGGCTACGACGGAGACAAGGGAGTCCAGGCCTTCATCAAGGCCCGCCAGCGCTACAAGAACAGCGAAGGCGAAGACATCCCCGGCACCTTCAAGGTCGGAAACAGCCCCGCCTGGTGGCCGAAGGACCTCAAGCGCTGGCACGCGAAACTCCCGCGCGCCGGAGTAAAGGAACTCACCAAGCAGGCAGCCGGAAAGTAGGCCCCTGATGGGGCGGCCCGGATAAATTCCAGGCCGGGCCGCCCCACCCGGATAGCAAAACCCCCGTTGAACACACCCGACGGGACAGCTCTATCTCAAAAATCAGCGAAAGCGGGGAAACGAAAAATGGTTACCGGCTCAATCGTCGTTGTTCTGACCCTCCTCGTTGCGGCCCTTGTCAAGTTCGGAGCCATGAAGCTCTGGCAGCCCGTAGTTGCCGGAGCATGGGGTTACTACCTTGCCTCTTCCTCTATCGGCCCCGCGATCGGCGCAGGCCTCACCAATTTCTTCGACTGGTTCGGCTCACTCAGCTTCTGACCCGGCCGCCGTCGCTGATCCCCGGTGCACCCGCCCGGGCATCGGCGTCCTCGACCGGACCCGTCCCGACAACCGCGATCAAGGAGCCCGACCGATGTTGTTCTCCAGCCTCCCGAGCCCGGCCCGTAAGGCGTTCCTCGCCCTGGGGGTCGTCGTCTTCGCCATCACGGTCCTCACGCCCGAGGAAGACGCGTCCCCGGACAAGCCGCGCCCGCTGGGCGTTGTGGTCACCAACACCGGCACCCAGGTCACCGTCCGCACCGGCGATGGCGAGCGGCACACCGTCGACACCACCCCGGTCGACGTCGCCCAGTGCACCGTCGGCCGCACCTTCCCGACCTGCGCCCACTGACCCGAACCCGGCACCAACCCGAGGAAGAAGCCCGATGCGCATCAACGACCGCGACGCCATCAACCACACCGAACTGGCCCGGATCCTCGGCACCGCGCTCTTCGCGGCCCTGCGCCGCGGCCACCTGACGCCCGCGCAGAAGCGAAAGATCGACCGGATCGTCGCCCAGGCGGAAGAGCGCGAGGCCGCCCGCGGGGCCTGAGCCGGAGAAGAAGTCTGCGCCGACTGTCACACCGAGCCCGGCGAACCGGCCTGTAGCAGATGAACCGAACGGAGAACCCGCGATGACCGACCACAACAACACCCCCGACCGGGGCATCGACGAACCGCGCCAGATCGACAGCCCGGCCGCTACCACCACGCGTCTCGCCCAGGACCTGCCCCGCCCGTCCTCCGTGCTGCGCGACCTGGCCGACGCCGCAGGGGAGTGGCTGTCCGACCGAGCCGACGATGTACGCCACGCCGTCGCCGGAGGCTGGAGCGAGACCGACCGCTGGATCAAGGCGACCCTCGGCGGCGTGGCGCTCGTGGGCGTCGCGGCCGTTGGCGGCACCCTGCTCGCCTTCACGGTCCAGGGCATCGCGGGTGCGGTGGACGCCGCGGCTGGCGCCGTCCCGGGCGGCTCCGCCCGCCGCACCGGCTTGCTCGCCTCGATCACCTCGCCGGTCTGGGCGTACCTGCGCTCCCACACCCAAGGCCTGGCCGTCGACGCCCGCACCGCGTACGCGGCCTGGCTGCTTGTCGTCCTCGGCAGCGGCGTTCTGTCGTGCGTCACCAAGAGCTTCGGCGCCCGCTTCGCCTGGGGCCTGGCGGGCGCGGCCACCGGCTGGATGGTCTGGCATGGCGCCCCGGAGGCCGGCCGCGAGGTCGCCGCCGGCCTCACCGCCATCGCCTGGGCGCTGCTGTCGATCGTGGCGCTGCGCGGTTTCCGCGTCGGCATCACCAACACCGTCAGCAACAACGTCGCGCCCGAGACCAAGCCCCAGGTCAACGTCCCCGCGCCGGTCGTCAAGCGTGTGGAGATCAACGGCCGCGCCCTCAAGTCCCTCGACTGACCAGTGCAGTTCGCAACCCACCTCAAGGAGAAGGAACAGATGACCACGACTGTGACCGAGCAGAAAGCCCAGGAGACCGCGTCGCTTCCGCTGATGCGGCTGCGCGAGGCGTACCAGCGCCACTTCAGCCCGCAAGCCGAACGAGAGCAGGAGATCCGGGGCGTGGCCGCCGCGGCCAGGGACTTCATCAGCTACCTCCCCCAGGAACTGTGCGAGGCCCTCTCCGGCCTGGAGTGGAACGGTTCGCCGTCGCTCAAGGAGAACCGCCTCCACCAGAGTGCTGCTGCGCACCTGGGTTCCGGCGTGTGGCTGTACTTCGGCCTCACCTCCAACGGCGAGTCCCGGGAGCTGCGGCTACTGGCGCCGTGCGAGTGCGGCGACGGCTACCACGACCGCGAGGTCACCCGGTGGGAGGACCTGGTCGCCACCGCGGGGCTACTCGACGCCCTGGACGGGCCGCCGATGCCGTGCCCCGAGGACGGCTCCTGCCGCAGCCGCTGACCGCCCAACTCCCCATCGACACCCCCGCGAAGGAGAGATCCGAATGAACATCGAGCAGCTGCTCACCGGCATGACGTACAGCGACCAGTACGACCTGATCCGGCACCTGGACGCGCAGACCGACCGCGCGTTCACGCTCATGGAGACCGCCTCGATCCAGGCCACCCGCCAGCTGCAGGAGACGGCCGACTACCAGGCGCCGATCCTCACCGGCCGCGGCCAGATCGCCGACGTCGCGGTGGTGCTCGAGGCGATGGTCACCGCCGCGCAGGCCAACGGCCAGACCGACCTCGCCCAGCTCCTAGGCGCGGCCGCGGAGACCGCCGACGACTTGCTGATCTACCTGGCCCGTGCCGCGCACGGCACCCTGCCCGCCACCACCGACCAGGACGACGACGCGGGCGAGGACGAGGGCCAGGAGGACGGCGACCAGGACCAGGCCGGCGAACCCGTCGCGGCCTGAGCGAGAAGAAGGAGAACCCGGAGATGAAGTACCGAGTCGACATTCCGATCCAGAACAAGGCCACCGGCGCGAAGGGCTGGCAGTGCGTGGTGGTCGACGCGACGGTCACGCGCGAGGCCCGTTCGCTCGCGCTCCTGGAGGCCGGCGGGATGGCCGCCACCCGGCACCGCCGTGACGCGGTCCTTGTCCTCAACGACCCCACCCGGCCGATCAACGTCATCGACGTGTCGCTCGGCTGACTTCGCCCCGGGGCGGCCGTCTGCACCGGCTAAGGCGACCGGCCGCCCCGGGCCCCCAGCAATCCAGAAGAGAACTGGAGACCCCCATCATGACCGCAACCCTGATCGAGATCGAGACCAGCTCCCGTCTTCTCGCCACCGAGGTGGAGGAGTGGCTGAAGTCGATCACCGAAGCGGCCCCGGCCGCCGACCCCTCTCCCGCGTCGACGGACACCTCCCCGTTCGACATCAAGGCCCTCGCCGCGGCCGGCCTCGCGGAGATCGAGCGCACCGACCGCGCCAGCCAGACGGCCCGCACCCTGGCCCGTCCGAGCCTGCTGGAGCGCCTCGCCCGCACCCACCGCCGCCCGGCCGCCCGCGCCAGCCTCCACATCCGCCGCGCCGCCGCCGTCATGGCGACCGCCGGATGGTCGCGCACCCACCTCACCGACGCCGCCGGACGGCACTGCATCCTCGGCGCGCTCCAGGCCGTCGACGCCGACGCCGACACCGTGCTGCGCTCCCACACCCACATCCGCGCCGCGATGACCACCGGCCTGCCGACCCGCTCGGACGACTGGGAGCAGGACCTGGCCACCCGGTGCCGCCGCGCCGGCGCCGACGTGAGCACGGTGCGCCGCCAGATCGACATCGCCACGCACAACGACCTGTTCGCCGCCTCCCTCGGCGCCGTCCTGGAGCTGATGGAGACCGCCGCCGCCCTCGCCGAAAAGGCCGGCGACTGAGGTGTCCGCTTCCCCGCAGAACATCACCGCGACCCGCTCGAACCGAGACGAGAAGAGGACCACCATGGCCGTCCCGTACATCCCCGACCCGCACAACAACCAGCTGCTCCCGCTGGGCGTCGACCCGTCCAACAGCCGCCCGATCACCCTCGACCTCGACCTGTACCCGCACCTGCTCATCGCGGGCGGCACCGGCAGCGGTGTCTCGTCGGCGCTGCGCCTGATCACCGCCCACACCGTGGCGGTCGGCGGCACGGTCGACGTCATCGACCCCCGGCGCGTCAGCCTTGCCGAGTTCGAGGACGTGCCCGGCGTCCGCATCACCAAGGACCCCGCCGCATTCGCCGCGCAGATCGAGGCCTTCCACGCGGAAATGCAGCGCCGCTTCGAGCAGTCCGCGAGCGGCCCGCGCCGCATCCTGGCCGTCGACGACCTGACGGCCTCGCTCGCGTGGCTCCGCCGCTCCGAGGGCCCCGCCCTGCGGAACACGGTGCGACTGCTGGGTGAGGTCGCGTTCGCCGGCCGCGCCGCCGGGATGCACCTGGCCCTGGGCCGGGTCGACCGCGGCACGCTCCGCCGCATGGGCGACGCGGCCCTCCAGGACGCCGTCACGGTGCTGCTCCTGGGCCGAACCACCCGGATGACCGCGCAGCACCTGGGCGTCGACCCGCAGCTGCGCCGCACGTACCCCGGTGCCGCGGTGCTGAAGACCCCGGGCACGACCGGCCGCCAGATCGCGCTCTCCTTCCTCACCCCCGAGCAGGCCCGCACCGTCGCCAGCCGGGCGCCGATCGCCGACTGACCGCGATCTCTGTCCACAGGCGAACTAGCTGATCATTCAGCGCCCGGGGCCTTCCCGGCCCCGGGCGCCCGAGACGAGAGGCACGACGAAATGGCCCGCAGCACCGGCAAGAACCGCACCCGCCTCCCCAACTGGATGCGCCGTGCCCCGCGCCGCCCCGCGGCCGCCTCCGGCACGCTGCCCGCGCCCGCCTTCCCCGGCCAGGCCCGCCTGCACCCCTCTCCCGCGTCGCCGCTCGCCCCGCAGGGCTGGAGCGTGCTGCTCGGGCTCGACACCGTCAGCGGCCAGCCGGCCCACCTCGACTTCGCCCGCGACGCGCACCTGCTGCTGGAGGGCGCGACGTTCACCTGGCCGGTCGGGGGTGTCATCGAGGCACTGACCCGGCGGATCTTCGACCACGAAGCGGCGCTCACCGCGATCATCCCCGGCTTCATGGACCCTCCGCTGTCCGCCCACCCGGACCTCACCTGCGTCACGCACGCCCACGCGGCCGCCGCGATCGAGGGCTTTCACGCGAGCATGCAGACCGCGCGCACCCCGCGCCGCCCGGCCGACCACCGCTTCCTGCTGATCGATGGCCTCAACTGGCTGCGCGCCAAGGCCCGGGAGAACACCCGCCTGGCGACGGCCGTGGACGAGCTGCTGCTCCAGGTCCTCGTCAGCGGGCACCGCACCGGTCACCACGTGATCGCCAACGACTGGACGCCGCGGCTCGCGCACTTTCCCGGCCGCGCCCAGCTGCGCGCTGCGTTCCCCGCGCTTCTGCAGCAGCCCGACGCCGCCACCCACGAAGACCGCGCCGTGCTGCTCGCCTCCACCGGCGAGCACCGCCTGCGGTTCTTCCCGCTGACCTCACCACGCGCACGAACTGACCCCGCACACAAGCGGGGCGCGCCCTCCTCGCCAGCAAGCACGAAGGGCACGCCCCAACCACTCCCGAAGGAGCAGATCGAGATGACCACACCGACCACCCGCACGGCAAGTCCGGCCCCGGTCCTGGACCGCGTGGCCCTCGACAAGCTGATCGCCGACCTGCGCACCAAGCAGACCGGCCCCGAACTCGCGGAGCAGCGCCACCAGTTCCTCGACAGCGATACCGCCCTCGACTACACGCGGCGCACCGCGACCGGTGGTGAGCGGTGATGGCCGGCCCGATACCCGCCCTCGTGGTCGCCGCCCTGGTCCTGGCCTGGGCGCTGCACGCCGGATGGCTCCACCGGCAGCTGCGCGCGGAGCGCCGCGACCCGCTCACCGGCCTCACCGACCGCCGCACCTGGATGCGCGTCACGGACCGGATGATCCGGCGCGGCCGCGCGAACACCGTGCTGCTGCTGGACCTGGACGACTTCAAGCCCGTCAACGACACCTTCGGCCACCAGGCGGGCGACGCCGTCCTGGTCGCCACCGCCGCCCGGCTCACCGAGGCCTGCGGCCCGCACGCGGCCATCACCCGGCTCGGGGAGACGAGTTCGCGCTCGCCCTCGACACCGCCGACGCGCCGTCGTTCGTCGCCGACCTCGCCCGTGAGCTCGCCCGTCCGGTCCCGTGGC
The DNA here is from genome assembly GCF_049542095.1 of Streptomyces sp. G45. Taxonomy (NCBI): domain Bacteria; kingdom Bacillati; phylum Actinomycetota; class Actinomycetes; order Kitasatosporales; family Streptomycetaceae; genus Streptomyces; species Streptomyces sp. G45. The sequence goes on from NZ_JBMUZU010000004.1 coordinate 34,207, forward strand.
CGGGCGGGCCGCTGCGCGTGACGGCCTCCATCGGCACGGTGCGCACCGCCGACCTCGAGCAGCCGTCGGCCTCTGCCGCCCTGGGCGCTGCCGACGACGGGATGTACGCAGTCAAGGGCCACGGACGCCGCGGCCGCCGTCTGCAGAAGACGGGAGCGGCGGCATGAGCGACGACCAGTTCCGCGCCTGGCGGTGGGACCGCGAGGACAAGGCCGCCAACGCCCAGGCCCTCGTCCTCTACACGGCCGGCCACACCATCCGCTGCGACCACCACGGCCTCCTGGTCGACGGCCGCCGCCTGGACACCGCCGCGATCTACCTGCCCGTCGACGCGAAGGACGCCGACCGGCTCGACCTCGGGGCGCCCCGGTGCTCCTGGACGTCGACGACGACGGTGTCCTCGTCTACCGCGGCCGCGCCCTCGCCCGCCTGATGCCCGGCGAGCTCGAGCTCCTCGAGGACGCCGGCACCCCGGCCGGAAGGGGCGCCGCATGATGGCCGTCGAGATCCTGGAGACGAACGCCCTGCGGGGGCTGACCATCAGGCAGCCCTGGGCGGACGCCGTGGCGTACCTCGGCAAGACCATCGAGAACCGCACCTGGCGCACGACGTACACCGGCCCGCTCCTCATCCACGCCGGGCTGGGCGTCGATAAGGAGGCCGCCAAGCAGGCGCCGGCCGGACTCCCCGGCGTACGGGGTGCGGTCATCGCGACCGCCCGCCTGACCGGCTGCCACCGCTGCGACGGCGAGTGCAGCCGGTGGGCCGAACCGGGCGTGTGGCACTGGGAGTTGACCGACGTCCAGGCGCTCACCGAGCCGGTCCGTGTCACCGGCGCTCGCCGCTTGTGGGTCCCCGACGACCAGCTGCGTGCCCGGGTCAAGGCCGCCACGTCCTCGCTCCCGCGTCGTTCCAACTGCGAGGGGAGCGCCGCCCCATGACGTGACCTCAGCGAACTGACCCTTCCACCAGGCGGGCCCGGTCAGCACCAACAGGCCGGGCCCGCACCGCTCGTATCGATGTGACAAATGTTGTTTGGGGTGGCGTGTTGTGATCCAGAAGCCCGCTCAGTGGTGTAGCTTGATGTCTGATCATTTTTCTCATGAACGATGGGGAGAGACTGATGAGCTCAACTCACCGCGGGCCGGATCAGCGGCAGGGGGTGACCGCAGCCGAGATCGCGCGCATGTCCGGAGCCGTCACACGCCCGACCGCCGCCTCGATCGCTGCGAGAGCGGGCGTACCCGGGCATCACGTCCGGCGCGGGATCTCCCCGGACAACGCGCGCAGGATGGCGAACGCGTTGTCGGTGGGTCTGCTGTCCGAGCGTTCCGCGCGGGCGCTCGCGGAGGACCCGCAGAAGTTCTTGAACGCCACGTACGAGCTGCAGGAGCTAGTGCGCGAGATCATGCGCGCCAGGGACGAGGACTCCGGGGTGATAGCGGTGGCCTGACCCCAGGTACGACAGAGGCCCGGCTTCCCCGCCAAGAGAATTCCGGGCCCGCATCGCGGCACTCACGTGCCATCTCGCTACATCGCTTCCTGTTCCCCGCCGGGGTTATCAGTCCCGGACGACGGCCTTATCAACCGTTGTGGGTCCAGGGAGCGACCCAATCGCTTGTTGGAAGGGTACCCATGGCTTCGGCCATCCACTACTTGCACCGTTCTTATGTCCTGAATGTCACCCCGTCCGTGTGGATCTCCGGCGGTGGTGCTCAGTGACGGCGCTCACTCTCGTCCCCCGTCCGGCCGCAGCCGACCGTTCCTCTTTCGAGCGCGCGTTCGCCGCGCTCGAAGAGGCCGGCTGCAAGCCGCGTGCCCGGGGCGAGTCGGGACTGGACGCCTGCTGCCCGTCCCACGACGACACCGACGCAAGCCTCTCGGGCGACTGGAAGCCCGCCAACGGTACGCGCTCCGGCGCGATGTTCCTGAAGTGCCACGCCGCGTCCGGCTGCACCTTCGACACCATCCTCGACGCCCTCGGGCTGACCCGGGCCGACATGTTCGACGGCCTCTCCCCGGAGTTCGCCGAACGCCGCGGCACCACCACCCCTTCCCCGCGTCGCCCCGCCAAGCCGGTGAAGACCACCCCGGCCAGGCCGCGGCGCGCGACCGGTGAGAAGAAGCCCAAGGCCGACCACGACCACGACTTCGCGCACGAACGCACCCACACCTACGCCGACGCCCAGGGCACGATCGTCGCCCGCATCCACCGCAAGCGCTGCAAGGTCGACGGCTGCCGCGAGAAGACGTTCCGCACCGCCTACCCCAACGGCAAGCCCGACGACGGCGTCCCGCTGTACGGCACCCCCGAGCTCGCCGCCGCCATCGAGGCCGGGCGCACCATCCACATCTGCGAGGGCGAGGGCGACCAGGAGGCGCTGACCGCCGCCGGAGAGATTGCGGTCTCCGCGCCGTTCGGCGCCGACTCCGGCACCGGCGACAAGTGGCTGGCGATGCACACCGAGCAGCTGCGCGGCGCCCGCTCCATCGTCATCTGGGCCGACCGCGACCCGGCCGGGCTGATGCACGCCGGATACATCGCCAACCAGCTGCTCGCCGCCGGAGTCGTGCACGCGGAGCCGACCCCGGACGGCTACGGCGTCACCATCGACCTGCGCATCGTCTATCCAGCCGTCACTACGGCGAAGGCCGACGCCAGCGACCACTTCGCTGCCGGGCACACGGTCGACGACGTCGTCACCGTCCCCACCGCCGACCTCGCCTCCACCGGCCTGGAAGGCCTGGCCACCACCGACCCGGCCGCCGCCAAGGAGCAGGGCGCCGACGACCAGGACGACGCCGACGACGCCCTGGAGGACCGCGACGACAACGGCGAGCCCGGCGCCACCCCGCCCGGCCACCCAGTGGAAGGCTCCACCGGCTGGCGCTACGACACCACCGTCGGCCGCCGCGGCGCGATGTGGCGCGCCTCCGGACGCGGCGAGAACCGCACCTTCGAGCGCGAGCTCAACTGGGCGCCCGTCACCGAAGAGCGCCTGGTGGTGATGAACGAGGACGGCACCGCCGGGTCCAAGCACTTCACCATCCGAGTAGGCGAGGACGTCCACACCGTCGCGGTGATGGACCTGCGCACCGGCGAGGCCTGGGACTCCTTCCCCGACGCCGTCGGCACCGGCTCCAAGCCGGTCAAGGAGGCCCTCCTCAACTGCGTGGAGACCCAGGCCCAGAAGCTGCCCCGCACCCCCGTGGTGACCCGCACCGGCTGGCACACCCTCCCCGACCTCGGCCTCACCTACGTCTACGCCGACGGCCGCACCTACCCCGAGGGCCGCTTCGTACGGCTCATCGGCGCACCCGAGCAGCTGCGCCGCGCCGCCGAACCCCTGGACCGCACCGCTGACGACCGCGAATGCCGCCAGGCGCTCGGTGAGATCGCCGTACACGGCTGGGCAGGCTTCATGGGCCTGGCCGTCGGCGCCCGCTCGCTCGCCTACACCCTGCGCCCGGTGCCGGCCTCCTTCCTCTTCGACGCCGAACCCAACTCGGGTAAGACCGCCGCGGCCAACACCGGCCGCAGCCTGCTCTTCACCTCGCGCCCCAAGCCCTGGCCGCCCGTGGTGACCAAGGGCTTCAACAGCACGGTCACCGACATCGAGTGCGCCGTCGACTTCGAGGGCGACACCCCGCTGCTCCTGGACGACGTCGCCCTCACCCGCGCCTCGTCCGCCGTGGAAGTGCGGGACATGGAGAAGAAGCTCGAGTTCGTCCTGCGCGCGGCGGGCAACATGACCGACATCCGCGGCCGCCGCAACCGCGACCTGACGGCCAAGCCCGGCAACCGGGTGCGCGCCGTCCCGGTCATCGCCGCCCAGATGCTGCCGGTCTCCATGCAGGAGTCCCTCTACCGCCGCTCGGTCGTCGCCTACCTCTCCCGCGAGGGCGGCGAACTCGACTGGCGCTGGTACCGCGACGGCGGCGGCGACAGCCTCGCCGTCCCGCTGCGCACCATCGGCGAGCGGATCATCCGCTTCCTCCACGGCCTGGAGGACGCCGACGCCTACCTCACCGACCTCGAAGCCAGGGCCCTCAAGCAGTTCGCCCCGTACGCGGAGGCCGAACTCCCCGAGGCCAGCGGCACCATGGACGGCGTCATCACCGCGGCCGCCCAGATGCTCGCCGGGTTCGGCCTCCTCGCCGCCGTCACCGGCCTGGAGATGGAACCGCTCATCGACGTCGTCGCCGCGCCGCTCGCGAAGTCGCTCGCCCGGCAGGCCGCCAAGATGGACGACCAGCACGTCGCCCAGGACGACCTGAGCACCGCCGTGGTGGAGGTCGTACGCCAGGCCCTGTCCACCGGCCGCGCGCACGTCCGCGACGACAAGGGCACCATCAGCCCGGCCATCCCGGGCGAAGTCGAGCAGGCCCAGGGCGTCACCGCCAACAAGGACGGCTCCGGCACCTGGGAGGGCAAGGGCCCCGCCTTCTACTGGCTCCCGGAGAAGGGCCCCGCCTTCGCCGTACGCACCCCGAACTCCACACCCTCCTCAAGGCCAGCTCCGACCCGCGCGTCCAGGGCCTCAGCCAGCGCACGCTGCCCGACGCCCTCCTGCAGGCCGGGCTGACCTTCCGCAACGACCGGCAGAAGGACCGCGTCGCCGTCCACCAGATCCGGGTGGGCGAGGACCGGCCCCGCCTGCTGCTGATGAAGGCCCACCTCGTGTGGGACCTCGACACGCCCCCGGAGACCGGCGGCACCGACGGCGGTCCCGGAGGTGGAGACGGCGGCACCCCGCCCTCCACCGGCCCCGGCGACAGCGAGGGCACGAGCTCTCCCGGAAACTCCCTCGCGAACTATGCCGAAAAGAACGGTGACAACGGTGACAACGGTGACAGTGCAGGTCAGAGCCCTGCCGCCGCTCTCTTCGAGGTCATCGCCGCCAAGAACGGTGACAGTGCAGGTCAGAGCCGGTTTTCCATCCCCGGGCAGACCGCCGCGCCGAACGGTGACAACGCGCTGACCAGCACTGTCACCGTTGTCACCGTTCCCACCCCCGCCAACGGGGACAGGAACGGTGACACGCTCGCCGCCGCGCCGAACGGTGACAACGCGCTGACCAGCACTGTCACCGTTCCCGGCAGCACCGCCCCCGCCCAGCTCTCCACCGGTGACAACGCTCTGACCAGCACTGTCACCGTTCCGCCCGCCAACGGACCGGAGGAAGACATGGCACTCAGCACCGAACCGGTGACGCTGTCCTTCGGACTGCCGTCCCTCGACACCGCCGCGCCCCGCCTCACCGGCGGCACCACCACCGTCATCGCGGGCGCACCCGGCGCCGGCGCGAGCCTCCTGGCCCTCGCCATGGCCCGTACGACGGTCCTCACCCACCAGCGGCCCGTCCTGTACGCGGCGTCCGGCCCGACCCGCGACGACGTGATCGGCCGCATGGTCGCCGCGCAGGCCGGCCTCGATTACCAGCAGCTGCGCGCCGGGACGCTGCCGCTCGACCAGCAGACCGCAGCCCAGCAGACCGCCGCCGGCCTCGGCTGGCCGCTCCTCGTCGACTCCAGCGCGAACCTGACCGCCCAGGACATCAGCGACCTCGCCGCCGACATCAACAGCGACGGCCTGGCCCTCGTGGTCGTCGACCGCCTCCAGCACGAGCACGCCGACCACCTCCCGCTGTCCGGCGACGCCCTGCCCGACGCGGCCCGCGCCCTGTCGGCCACGGCCGAACGCCTGGGCGTCCCGGTGCTCCTGGTCGTCGACACCGACGACCCCGCCGTGCTCGACACCCTGGCCGCCGACCTCACCCTCACCGTGACCCGTGACGGCCAGGACGTCGCCGTCGCCATCAAGCAGCGCGACGGCGAACCGGCGAGCGTGCAGTTGCACGCCGACCTCGCCTGCGCCCGCCTCACCGAGCGCCCCGAGCCCGCGCCGACCCCCTCCCCGCGTCCTGCTCCCGAGTCGACCGAACCCGCGAGGCCGACAGACACGAAGACCGAGACGACCGAGACGACGGAGGCGCCGGCCACCGACGCCACGTACCCCAACGGCCCGCTCGCCGTCCTCGACGTCACCGGCGACGGCCAGGTGCTCGCCCACCTCGTCGACGGCCGGACTACGGAGGCGCCGGCCACCGACGCCACGTACCCCAACGGCCCGCTCGCCGTCCTCGACGTCACCGGCGACGGCCAGGTGCTCGCCCACCTCGTCGACGGCCGGACTATGGACTGCCCGGCCCGCAGCATCACCACCCTCGTGAAGTGGGCGCTGAACGCCGGACTCGGAGCGAAGCGGCTCCACAAGTGGGGCACCGACGGTGACCCGATGGTCATCCTCACCGCGGCCGCCACCAAGAAGTTCGGCCTGCCTGACACTCTCGAAGACGTCCGCCATCAGCGCCTCCCCGACAACCACAAGGTCGTCAAGGCCATCGCGAAGTCCGGCTTCGAGCTCACCAAGCGCGGCTTCAGCCCCTGGACCCGCATCTACAAGCCGATCGACAAGGAGAAGGGCGGCGACCGAGCCTGCGTCCAGATCGGCATCGTCCCCTGGGACGCCCTCGGCGCGAAGTCCGGCTGGTACATCGATGAGGACACCCCGGCCGCCGACATCGCCCGCACCCTCGGCATCTACACCCAGCGCGTCATCTCGCCGCGCGGCACGATGGGCAGCAGCGGCCTGGAGCTGATGCTCCAGCTGCGCCCGGCCACGAAGCCGGTGTGGAGCGAGGAAGAGCAGAAGTGGGTCCCCGGCAAGATCGAGGAGCACCTGCACCGCACGGTGAAGGCAGTGCCCTGCGAGGCGAACGGGAACCACCCGGTCGTCTTCGAGACGTGGCCCAACGGCGAGCGCCCGGCCGAAGAGTTCATGAGGGAAGAGGCCTGGAGCTGGCACCGCGACGCCACCGCCGAAGAAGCCGCCACCTTCGCGTACGTCATCGGCATCGACACCAACACCAGCTTCCTGTCCTCCTCCTCCCGCCTCCTGGTCGGCGGCAACGCCGACCCCGTGCACCACGTCGCCCCGGCCTTCAACCCGAAGATCCCCGGAGCATGGAAGGTCGACTTCTCCCGTGCCCACCTCGACATCGAGGTGCCCGACGGCAAGCCGAACCCGCTTGACCCGCGTCTGCCCAGCCCCTTCACCAACACCGGTGAGCCGCCCGCCGGCCCCCGCTGGTACACCACCCAGACCTGCGACTACGCACGCAAGATGGGCATCAAGGTGGAGCCCATTGAGGCCTGGCTGCGCGAGCCCCTCGGCTCTGGCTGGCTCGACCCGTGGAACGAGCGCCTCGCCACCGCCTACAAGACGACCATGGCCAACCTCGGCCTCGGCCTCACCGAGGACATGCCTATGGAGGACTTCCTCGCCGCCATGGAGCGCCTCGCCGCGGGCGAGGGCGACCCGATCGAGCGCACTGTCCTCAAGGCGATCAAGCAGACCGTGAAGTCGGGCGTCGGCAAGCTCGCCCAGACCCCCAGCTACATCCCCGGCTACCGGCCCGGCGAGCCTTGGTCGGAGATGACGAAGTTCTGGTGGCGCCCCGACATCCGGGCCGCTGTCATCTCCACCGCCCGCATCGTCCAGCACCGCAAGATCGTCAAGACGCTGGCGCTCACCGGCCGGGCCCCGCTCGCCACGTACTCCGACTGCGTCGTCTACCCGGCGCACACCACCAACCCGCTCGAAGTCATCCGGTCCGACGCCGCGCCCACCGTCATCAAGGGCGCCTTCAACTTCGGTGTACGCCCCGGCTACGCCAAGTTGGAAGGCATCCGCGATTTCGACTGGTACCGCCAGATGCAGGCCGACGGCCTCAACGCAGCCAAGAAGATCGCGCCCCGCGACGGCGAGCGCGTCGACGAAGGGGAGTGAGGTAACCGATGCCCGAAGACAACAACCACCGCGAGCGCATCCTCGACGGCATGCGCAAGGCCGTCCACGACAAGCTCACCCCCAAGCAGCGCGACCTGCCCAAGACCACCAAGGGCAAGGCCAGCGCGCTGCTGAGGGACGAGATGAAGCGCAGCACCGAGACCGACCCCAAGAAGCGAGAGGCCGCCGCGAAGAAGAGCCTCGCCGCCCGCCTCGGAGTCAAGGTCGACTCCGTGTACCGCTATCTCTCCGGCAAGCGGAAGAACCCGCCGAAGGCGATCGCCGAAAAGCTCGACAAGGAAGTCCGTGACAGGGCTAAGCCCGGGCTGAAGAAGAAGGTCGTCAAGGAAGCACGGGGAAAGTCCATCCGAATCCAGAGCCGCGCCAAATTCGGATACGGAACTCCCTCACAGCCCGGAGTTACAACGACCCCGGATGACCGCTGGCGCAATATCGCAGCAACACTCCCCGCCTCCTACGCCACCCCCCTTTGGGATGCCCTGGAACACGGAGATGACGCAAGGGCTCAGGAGATCCTGCAGGCCTACATCCAGAACGAATACATCAATGAGGGCGGCACGCACGGGAACGTCGACGTGAAACTCGCCGACCTGGATTACATGGACTTCACCATCGACTAGCACCACCCACTCCAGCGGCGGCCCCTCGGGAACACTCCCCGAAGGCCGCCGCTGCGTCACGAACACCGTGGTGACTGTGCTCCGTAGATGGCCAAAGATTTCAGCGTAGTTGGCCAAGCGTGGCGAGGTGAGCGGTTCGGCTCTGTACCACCTGAAGGCTGTGCTTGGCCGTTGCCGTGACGGTACGTGCGGGACTGTGCTGGCCTCATGGGTGGCAGCGGTGGCGTTCGTACGGGGGCAGAGACCAGGATCTGGTCGGCGTCGTGCACCGTGGGCGAGCTGTTCCTGCCGCTCGACCGTCGATCTCCACAGAACGGCACCCGGCGAGCAGGTCGCACCCTAGGTCGCGCCCTGAGTCCCATCCTGGGTCGCGCCCTGAGTCGCGCCCTAAGTCCCGCCCTGGGTCGCATCGGACACCAACACGCGACCCCACGAATTCCCAGCTCAACACAGGGATCGAGAGCGCCGCAGTACGCCGACTACTTCCCTCCAGAGATGTCTGGGCGAAGCCGGACCCGTGCCGACGCCCGCCGCGGCCTCACTCAGCTCACATCACCGCAGCCGCGGACCCCGCGAAGGCCGACCCCAAAGGTCGTCCCGGGGAGGGCGCCCTACGAGGCGCCTTACGAGGCGCTCTACGAGGTGCCCTACGAGGCGCCGCACGAGACGCCCTACGAGGCGCCTCATCCCCCGGCCGCCAAGGCGCAAAGCCGCAGATCACAGCCTCGGTCAAGGGGATGCATCCACGCCGACTACTTCTCTACAGAGGGGTCTGGAGAAGTTCAGACCCGTATCCGGCGTCTGCTGCGGCCTCCACAAAACCTCTCTCCCGCGACCGCAGCGACGCTGCACACACCCGGCTGAGAGGCCGGGAAGGGGCAGCGCCCCGCACCGGCCCGGCGCTACCGTGGAGGCGACGCCACACGACGCCCAGGAGCCCGCCATGAGCGACCACGAGCAGCAGCCGGCCGCCGACCGCCAGCCGGTCACCCCCGAAGGAGCCGACGCGCTCCGGGCCTACGCCGCCCGTACACGCACCAGCGCCAACGAGCTCGCCGCCTTCCTCGAGGACGTCGCCACCAACGGCCTCCCCTCCCCGGAGCACACCACCCCCTGGGAAGAAGTCCGAGATCGCCGCCTCGCCGAACTCGCCGCGCAGCGCGGACACGTCGCCTGATGGGCAAGCACTCCGGCCGCCGCGCCCGGATCGGCTTCACCGACAGCGCCATCACCCAGATCAACAAGCTCAACGAGACGGAGATCCACGCCCTCGACCGCGCCCTCGCCGCGCTCTCCGTGGACCCGACGATGGGCGAGCCGATCCCCGGCTCCAACCCCGAACTCTGGCGCTACGACGACGACGTCGAAGACGTCACCGTGATCTTCTACGTGACGGCTTTGCGCAGCGTCATCGTGGTCGCGTACGTCGAAGCCTGAACACCCAAGAGAAGGCCCTCAGCAGCCGCACAACGGCCGCTGAGGGCCTTTCTGCGCCCACCGCCGTGCCGGTCCCCGCAGCCGCTGACAAGGACCGCCAGCGCCGCTGAGCGCCATAGGGAGACGCGACGCGGACCAACGTCCGCGCCAGGCACCGCACTTGACGACAAAAATACGCAAAACAGTTGTGCAAGGGGCAGAGCCACCCCTTGCACAACCCCGCTACCGCCCTCCGTCAGACCGCGGACAAGGGGTGCTGTGATAGAGAGGCCGGCCGCTGCTCCACACCGTCGACCGCGCCCCTCGCCGACGCGCTCCCGCACGCCCTGGCGGACCGCCGGCACCCGCGGGGCCTGAGCCCACGACCGCCCACGGCTGTCACGCGAGGTGTCACGTCGGGTGTCACGCCCCCTGTCACGCCGGAGTGTCACGCACCCTCTGACCTGCGCCAATACCCCAAAACCCCCACCCCAGAGCCCAACGTGACACCCTCGCGTGACACCCGCGGCCAGCACCCCCGAGGGACCGGTGATCTCGACGGGTACATGTACCGGTGTGAGCAGACTCCAGTGGCCACGCATCGTGGACCGCGCCGCCGACATCGTCACCGGCTACAACGCGGTCGGCGGCTGCACCCTCCGCCAGGCCTACTACCGGCTCGTCTCCGAAGGGCTCATCCCCCACACCGCACCGACATACCGGCGACTGTCCTCCCGCCTCGCCCAGGCCCGCCGGGAGGAGCGATTCCCCGACCTCATCGACCCGCTGCGAGAGGTCCACGTCCCGCCAGCCTGGCCGGACGCCAGCACGTTCCTCCGAGCCGCGCCCGACTGGTTCGCCCTGGACCGGACCGCCGGCCAGACCTCAGCCCTGTACGTCGCCTGCGAGAAGGACACCCTTCGGGCTCAACTCACCGGCTGGCTGGAACGTCCAGGCATCCCCGTACTCGTCGTCCGCGGCTTCGGTAGCCAGAGCTACGTACAGGTCGTACGCGAGCGCACCGCCCGCGACCCCCGCCCGGCCGTGCTGCTCTACGTCGTTCTCCTGGGCTTCCTCGACTGTGGTGTGACGATGCACTAGCTGTGTGACCTGGGGTTTTCTCTAGCATCTCTGGGGCTGTCGCGAATGTTGCGACACGTTGCACGAGAGATCGGAGGAGACCCTTGCGGGCCTTTCCTGTACAACTCCCATCTGGTGTCCGCTACTGGACCGTGGTGGACGACGACCTGGCCGTGGTCCCGGAGGCGGACGCGTTCCTGCGCCACGTGCGGTTCGGCAAGGACCAGGCTGAGCTGACGACCCGTACGTACGCGGGGCACATCGCGCTCTATCTGCGGTGGTGCATACGGACGGGCCGTGACTGGCGGGTGGCGGCCGAGGAGTTCGGGCTGTTCGTCGTCTGGCTGAAGTTCGGCTCGAAGGCGGTCACGGGCATCGAGCGTCCGGTGGGCAGCGGGCTGGTGTACCCGGGGCCGGGCGCCGAGGCAGTACGCGAGCCGGCCCGGATCCAGAATGTCCTGACCGGGGTGCGGCAGTTCCTGCTGCACGGCATCACGGCGAAGGTGGTGGCCTCGTCGGTGATGGCCCAGCTGTACGAGGTGGCGGAGAACTGGGACTTGCCGGAGCAAGCCCGTGGTGAGGAGGTGACCGGCTACCGGATGCGGCCCAGGCACCGAGTGCAGGTCCCGCGCAAGAAGGGTGAGCGGGCCACCGACGAGGAGATCGTCGCCCTGTTCCTGGCCTGCCACAACGCGCGGGACCGGTTCATCGTGCTGCTGCTGGGCCGGGCCGGGCTGCGCCCGGGAGGTGCGGCCGGCCTGCGGCGCGAGGACATGCATTTCATGCCCGACTCGACGCCGCTGGGCTGCCCGAAGAAGGGCTCCCACCTGCACACGCTGCGCCGGGACAATCCGAATGGGGCCTGGGCGAAGCGGCAGCCGACCGCGGCGCCGGGCCGCTGGAAGCCCGTCGACCACCTGGTGGTTCTCGCCCACGACCAGTACGTGATGGAACGGATGGCGCTGCCGCACGGGCCGGACAGCGACTTCGTGTTGGTGAACCTGTTCGCCGAACCGCTGGGTGCCCCGATGACCACGGATGGCATCACCGAGCTGCTCGGGCGGCTGTCGAAGCGCGCCGGGCTGAGCAGGAACGTCACGCCGCGGATGCTGCGGCGGGCGGCGGGCAGCAACCTCGCGGACGCGGGCGGCGGCCAGGACGAGATCGCCGCGTTCTTGGACCACTCCCGGCTGTCCAGCGCGGAGCCGTACCTGACGCCGGCCCCGGACCGGCTGAGAGACGCGGTGGAGTCGGTGCCATCGCCGCGGGAGCTCACCGGCGGTGCCCGGTGAAGACCTTGCTCACGCCGACCGTCACCGCTCCTGCCCCGGGGCCGGAGGCTTCCGATGCCGAGCTGACGGCCTTCCTGTGGTCACTGATCAGCAAGGACTTCCTGACCGAGGCCGGCTGGAACGCCGAGCGCTGCGTACTGGACCCGCCGATCGGCCATCCCACTCTGGGCGGGCGACGGTGCCCGGTGCCCGGCTGCATCTCACCGGTGAAGGGCCTCAAGCTCTGCAGCACCTGCAACACCCGGTTTCGCGCCTCTTCATTTTCCTATGAGGAGTTCGTCCAGGTTCCGCGCACGGCGCCGTACATGCATCTGCCGGTGGGCGACTGCCGCGTCGCCGGCTGCGAGCGGCCGTGGACCGACTCGGGTACGCGGCCGGTATGCCGGTCGCACTGGTGGCAGCTGCAAAAACACGGCGGCACGCTTGAGGAGTTCCTCGCCGACCCCTCCATCAAGGGCCTGCCCGGCCTGGGGGACTGCGCGGTCCTCGCCTGCAACCGACGGGCGGTCAGCGCCGGCGAGACCCGGTTGTGCCATGCGCACGAAAAGCGGATCTGGACGCTGCGCAAGGATCCTGGATTCGACGAGGAGACGTGGCTGCGGACCGCGCCGTCGGGCGCTTTCGCCGCCGAGGTCAGCTTCCGGGGACTGCCCGCACTCGTCGTCGCCCAGCTGCTGTTCGGACTCCAGCACCGCTGCCACAGAGGCGCCCGCACCGAGATCGGCAACTTCCGGGCCCTGATCGACCGGACCATCCGTCCCTCCGGCGCCACACGGCTGGAGGACGTCCCAGACCCCGCCGCGAACAGCGAGGCCCTGATCCTGCTGAACCGGACCCGCATCTACGCGATCCGGGCCGTGAAGACCCCCGAGGGCGAGTACGCCAAGGACGAGTGGGACCTGGTCGCCTTCGGGCACCGCGGCTCGCTGGTCTTCACCGCGATTCACCAGCCCTGGCTGCGCGAGACGGCGAAGCGCTGGGCCCGTGACTACCTGTCCAAGGTCCGCTCCAAGAGTGCTTCCTCGCACGCGCAACAGCACCTTCACGGCCTGGCCAAGCTCTCGGACACCCTGCGAGCCCGGCCCGACCGCGGCATGGACAAGGCCGCGCTGGCCCGCGCTGACATCGAGAACTTCCTGAACAGGATGTCGTTTCTCGAAGCCAACGGCCAGATGAGCGCGCTCACGCGCATCGCCTACATCAGCAAGGCCCGCAACGTGCTCCGGGAGGGACGGGCCATGGGCCTGACCCGCCCGGACGGGCCGTTGGCGGGACTGCCGGACGACTTCGTCATCACCCGCCACGATGTCCCCAAGCCGCCGGAGCCCTCGGAGGAAGGCCAGGATCTCCCGGCCGAGGTGATGCGCCAGCTCGGCGCTCACCTGGACTCCTTCGAGGCGATGACCTGCTACGAGATACGGCTGAGCGTCGAGCTGTTGATGGACACGGGCCGCCGGCCCGAAGAGATCTGCCGTCTGGATCTGAACTGCCTCACCCGCGACGGCCAGAAGAAGCCGGTACTGCTCTACAACAACTGGAAGGAGCAGCGGATCGGCCGCCAGTTGCCCATCCACGAGCCGACCGCCGAGCTGATCATCGCGCAGCAGAAACGCGTGCGCGAACGCTTCCCCGACCGGCCACCGTCCCAGCTGGTCCTGCTGCCCGCGCTGAACCTGAACCTCCGCGGGGACCGCTCGATCGACGCGAACCACCTCAGCGGCATGCACCGCGAGTGGGTCGAGACCCTGCCCGACTTCCTCCTCGACGACGGCACCGTCTTCGACAAGGAGAAGATCTTCCCCTACGCCTACCGGCACTCCTTCGCCCAGCGCCACGCGGACGCCGGCGTCCCCATCGACGTCCTGGCCGAGCTCATGGACCACGACAGCTACGAGACCACGAGGTCGTACTACCGGGTCAAGGAAGTACGCCTGCGGGAGGCGGTTGAGCGCGTCACTCAGCTGCAGTTCGACCGACACGGCGCCCGCATCTGGGGCGCGGTCACCAGCGTGCTCGACGCCGAACGCGCCCGCCGGGCCATCGGCGCGGTCGTCGTCCCCTTCGGCACCTGCTCCGAGCCCACCAACGTGGCGGCCGGCGGCGGAGCCTGCCCGCTCCGCTTCCGCTGCGTGGGCTGTGATCACTTCTCCACCGACATCTCCTACCTTCCCGACCTCCGCACCTACCTTGACGACCTGCTTCGGCAGCGGGAGAAGCTGAGGTCGATGTCTGAGGCCGACGACTGGGCCCGCGCCGAGGCCACCCCGTCCGACGCGGAGATCACCCGCATCCGGCGTCTGATCCAGCGCGTCACCGACGACGTCGACACGCTCACCGAGGCCGAACGTGCCGAAATCCAGAAGGCATCCCAGATCGTCCGCCAGATGCGGCAGAACTTCCTCGGCATGCCCCGCATCCGTCAGCCCCTGCCCGATCTGCGAGTGGAGCGACCGGCATGACCGCACCTGAACCGACGGTCCAGGCGATGATCGAGGGCCGCCGGGCCGACACCGGACGGCGTCGTCAGCGCGTGCTCGCCGCCTTGGCCGACGCCGCGAAGACCGGCACCGAGGTCAGCGTCACGGCGATCGCCCGCCGCGCCGGCGTCGACCGCACCTTCCTCTACCGCCACCGCGACCTGCTCGGCCAGATCCACGCCCAGGCCGCCGAGCCGGCCGCACTCGTCGGCGGCCGAGGCCCGGCCGTCAGCCGGGCCTCCCTCCAAGCCGACCTGGCCGCGGCTGATGCCCGCACCGCCCGCCTCGCCACCCAGGTCAGACGCCTCGAAGCTCGACTCAGCGAGGCCCTGGGCGACCAGGTCTGGCGTGAGTCCGGCATCGGCGGTCCCGAGGACACCGAGCAGCTCAAGGCGCGGATCACCACCCTCGAACAGCAGGTCGTCGACCTGGAACTCAAGCTCCAGGATCGCGACGACGACCTCGCCGCCGCCCGCGGCGCCAACCGTGAGCTCATGGCCCAGATCAACCGCGATCCGGCACGCAGAGAGGAGTGAAAGCGCAGGTCAAGCACCCACTTCGCGCCTCTTGAACCAAAAGGACGCCTAGGCGCACTCTGGAAGGGAGCAAGGAGGTCCTGGGCATGCCCGACAAGCGTCCTCGCGGACCGCAGCCGAACTGGCGGCCCAAACGCGAGACACAGCGAGTGCTCGCCGCCGTCGACGCTGTCCTGGACCTCTACGCCGACTACCTGCCGGTCACCCTCCGGCAGATCTTCTACGTCCTCACCGGTGAAGGCGTGCTCGCCAAGACGCTTCGTGACTACAAGCGGCTGGGCGAGTACGTCGGCATGGCCCGCCGCTCCGGCCGGATCCCGTGGTCTGCCATCCGGGACGACAAACAGGTCGCCGCTGAGGCACCGCCGTCCTTCACCGGCCCCGGGCACTTCTGGCGGACCGTGGACGCGATCGCCCGCGACTACCGGGTCGACCGCCAAGACGGCCAGCTCGTCCGGCTTGAGCTGTGGTCGGAGACCGAAGGAATGGTCCCCCAACTCGCCCGCGTCGGAGAGGAGTTCGGCATCTCTTGCTACTCCGGAGGAGGCTTCGACGGCCTCGCCGGCAAGCACGATGCCGCCGAGCGGGCCATCGCCGGAGGCAAGAAGACGTGCATTCTTCACATAGGCGACTACGACGCGAGCGGTGAATGGATCCTCACCGCGCTCGCCGAGGACGTCACCGCGTTCGCCGCGGCGGCCGGCGCCGAAGTCGAGTTCGTACGCGTCGCGGTCACCCCCGAGCAGGTCGAGACCTACCACCTACCGACTGCCCCACCGAGCGTCACCGACCGCCGCTCGTTCTCCGGCTCCACCACCACCCAGGCCGAGGCGCTGACGCCTGACGTCCTGGCCGCGATCGTCCGCGAGGCGATCGTGGCCCGCCGCGACATGGACGTCCTCCGGCAGGCGATCGAACGGGAGCCAGCGGAACGGCAGGCCATCATCGACCGCCTGAACGGCCCGGGGTGACTCAGCTTCCGTGCACTACACGTGTTGCACTGGATATGATCACCCAGACCGCTTCTGAGCTGCTAGAACCCCAATCGCACGCTCGCGGAGCCCCGGAGAATCGCCGGAGACTTCGACGCCTCGGGCGCCGACATCGAACGCGACTGGGTGACCCGGACCTCCTGCTGGAGCCACGTAGAGCGGGTCCTGCTCACGCACGACCAAGTGCGCGAGCACGAGCTGCCCGCAGCCGCCGGGAAGGCCGGCGACCCACGGTGGGCCGGGTTCGCACGCCGATACGGACTTGATCCCAACCACCCAGTGCAATGGGAAGTCGAAGCACTCGAACCAACCGAGCTTCAGCGCCTGGTCCTCGACGCAGCCGCGCCCTATATCGATCAGGCCGTACTCAGCGAGCGCATCGCGGAGGAAGAACGGCAACGAGAACAACTCAGATCATTCACTGAGAGATGGCCCCAAGCCACTCCTGATGAATGACTCACACACACCAGCCAACGCCTTAGCGGCAATTCGAGATACACTGACCCGAGGGCCAGAAACGCATTACCAAAAACGCGACAGATAACAACTGTTGACGCCCAATCAAAGCGGTGCAACAATCGCATTGTTGGCCAGGATCGCGGAGCGATCAGGCAATCCGGGAAAGTCGCAGAAAACAAGCGACCAGCAGAATTCAATTCCGCGAAGCGGGATTGAAAACCGGAAAAGAAAATCGCGAAAGCCGGAATTCCGAGCGAGCGGCCCGACCCCTTCCCCGCGTCGCTGCTTTGTTTGAACCCCAGCTGACCGGCTCGTTTCTAGTTTGCATCGTAGATCAGCCCAGCGGGCCGCAGCGCGGCCCGCCGTCTCTGGTGGGCGCGGAGCGCCCGCCTACCCGTGGTC
>NZ_JBMUZU010000005.1:0-14137 GCF_049542095.1 Streptomyces sp. G45
ATGATTGCTTTGCTCCTCCTGCAGCGCCACGGCCCCGCCTTCACCACCGCGGACGTGGCTACGCTTGGCTGGAGGAGCTGCCCGCGGCCCGCACCTTCACCGCCTATGTCGCCTACCGCAACCTCCTCAACGGCGTCGCCCCACCCCGCACGGCCCGCCACCGCAACCCGTACCGCGAGTGGATCGGCGCCCTGATCCGCGCGGACGTCCACGGCTGGACGAACCCGGGGAAACCCTCAGGCGGCGGCCGAGCAGGCCAGCCGCAACGCTCACAGTGTGTAGGGGTTCTGAGCGGGCGTCAAGAGGGGTGCGGGGGGCGGTGGTTGTCACGGTACGTGATCCAACCCCGGTCCGGCAAGTGGTCTACACCAGCGGGCATATTCCGGAAAGGAAATGAGCGGTGAAAGGGGCTTGGAAGCGAATTGTGGCCGACGCTGATTTGCCACGTCGGCCACAAGGATACTTTCTGACGTCAACTCAGTGGGGATTCGGATTACATGAGCCGACGATGATTCCGAGTGGGACCACGAAAAACAGAATGAATTTGATGAACCTCATGCTTCGTCGTCCGATGCATTGGTGACGGTGACGGTGGTGATGTGACCTACCTGGAAGGGCAGTTGTTCGTATTCGCGGGCGGTCTCGTCGTCGCTGACGATGGTCTCGATGGTGGCGCCGTAGGTGTCCGTGATGGTGACCTTCTTGGCCATCATGTGCTCCCTGGGATGCTGGTTTGCCAGTGAACAAGGGTCCAGGCTTCCTGTGATGCTTGGACCCTTGCAAGCCTTGTTCCTTGGGGCCTGAGGGCGCTCAGGTGCCGAGGTGGCGGCGGCCGGCCTCGTACATCCGCCGGACGCTGGATTGCTTGGCGGCGTCGTCGAAGAGGTGGACGGCGATGCGGCGCCAGGACAGGCCGTAGTGCTCGCGGAGCTGCACGACCTGGACGGCGGCGCGGCGCTCCAGGAGCTGCGCGAGGTAGGCGGTGGCGGACGCCTGAGACAGGGCGTAGTCCTCGCTCGCGGTGGGCTCGTTGAGTCCGGCCTGGCTGGCGCCGAGCGATTCGAGCGCGTAGGCCAGGCGCTCGTTGTCGATGGACTGCACGAGGTAGCCCTGCATGTCGTCCTGGGGCTCCCAGGTGATCTCGGCGCGGCAGCCTTCGGTGCGGTTCACGGTCACGGGCATGGTGGGTCCTCCCCGGTTCGGTGGTGTGCGCGTTGCGCACCCCCTGACTGTGGCACAGGGCGTGCGCAACGCGCAAGGGGCCGTCAAAGCCGCGGCGGGTGTTTCTCCACCCACGCTTCAATTGCCTGGGCTACGGCGTCTTTGAGTTTCACCTCATGGATGGCGAGTGCGAGCGTCAGTTTCCGGCGCAGCGGCGTCGGAATGGTGGTGGTGATGGCCACCTCGTCTGTCAGTCCGGCGACCGGTGCTTTCGGCTTGCGGGAGGGAAGTTGGCGTTCCTCGGAGACTTCTTCATAGGCAGGCATCAGGCGGCACCCTTCATTACAGTGTTGATGCGGTCGCGACTCCACTTGTAGACATCCCGATAGAGTGATGCCATGTGCCTTCCTTCGGAACCACATTCCACGATGGGCAGAGCCTTCTCCGACATGTTCTTGAAAGCGACGAGTTCAGGAAGACGGGTGGGGCAGATACCTTCCGCACCCACGATCTTCTCCATCTCCTTCGCGCGCTGCTTATGCAGCGTGAGGTTGCTCCGGTACCGGCTGACGACCATCCCCGCGATTTCCAGATCAGGGTTCAGGGTGTGGCGGTCTTCCAGCACTCTTTCCTTGACTCGCCGGGCGGCCTCTACGGCTTCGTATTCACCCTCACACGGCATGAGAATGACGTCGCTCGCGGTCCACGCGATATCGATCAGATGGCAGAACAGCCTTGGTGGGGTGTCGATGACGACGAGGTCGAAGTCGTCGGTCACGCCCGCCAGGGCGCGCAGCAGCCGGCGTTCGCTCGCGGCCTGTCCGGCGGTACGGGCCAGCAGCTCCAGATCGAAGTGGGTGGGAGCGACGCTGATGCGCTCGCTGTAGATGCCGCCGTACCCGCAGGGGACGAGGATTCGCTCGATCTCGCCCTTGGCCGGGCGCTGTAGGACGTCCGCGAGGCTGGCGCCGAAGCGTTCGTCCGGGTTGGGGCTGAGCGGGGCACGCAGACGCCGGGTGAGGTTTCCCTGGGCGTCCATGTCGATGACCAGAACGCGGTCGCCGGCCTCGGCCGCGGCGACCGTGAGGCCCTGAGCGAGGGAGGTCTTGCCGACACCGCCCTTGTAGTTGGAGACGGCGACGTGGGGTGGGGGTGAGGTCATGCCTGCCTGCTTCCGGGGGTGGAAGGGGACGTTCGTCAGGCCAGACAGTGGCAGGCAAGCATCCCTGCAAGCAAGCTTCGAAGCTTCCTGGCGAGGTTGCCCTACAACTTGCCCTACAAGTTGCTTTTCAAATTGCCCTACAAGTTGCCTTTCAAATTGCCCTACAACTTGCCCCCAGACCGGGCGCAGGGAGTCGTCGTCAAGGGGTCTGACCTGCATGTCAAGGGGTAGGCGAGGTGCCCGGTCGGACGCCGACTACTTCCTATAGAGGGGTCTGAGGAAGTTGAGACCCGATGCCGACGCCCCACTGCGGCTGTTGCTTCCCAGGTTGTGTCCCAGGTCGCCCACCAGGTGGCTTCCCAGGTTGTCGGCCAGGTGGCCGCCCAGGTTGCTTCGGCTCTCCGCGCCCAGTGGGGGAAACCGCAGCTCACCGGGCATGACAACGCGTGCTAGCGCCGCCGACTACTTCTCCTACAACTGGTCTGGGCGAAGTCAGACCCGTGCCGCCGTCTGCTGCGGCTGCCCGAACGCGTGAGGCCCCGCTCCGCGGCTGTCCGGAGCAGGGCCTCAGCTTCTCGCCTGTGGCGTCAGAGAAGGTCGTCGGCGGGGTGCGGCGTGACGGTGGCGCAGTAGTGGCAGCGGGCGCCCTCAGCGATGTCCACGGTCCGGCCGGTACAGGTCGGGCACTCGCCGCGTTCCAGGACCGGGCCGCGTCCGGCGACGCAGGCCGGGCAGGAGTGGCCGGCCTTGTCGTCGCGCACCCACCCGGCGAGGTCCACGAGCTGTTCGAAGTCGAGGACGTCCTGGGCGCGGGTGGGCCGGCGGTCGAAGCCGGGCGCGGCGGTCGGGTCGGCAACGGGTTCGAGGTAGAGCGCCATGCAGTCGTCCCGGTCGCAGGTGATGGCGTCGCGGATCATGTGTTCCCCTTGGGTGGTGGTCACGTTCTGTGGTCGGTGGCGGGCCTCTTGTTGTTGTCGTTGTTGTTGTCGGGCTTGTCAGTCCTGGTCAACGGCCCGCCCGAGGCCCAGAGCGCGGGTTTCCTCGGGCGGGCCGACGACAACAACAACGACAACAATCACTGTCCGTTGCTGCCGTAGCGGGTCTGCGGACCGGTGCCGCGCTTGCTGATCTGCCCCCGGCGGGCCATCTCGCTCAGCTCAGTGGCGAGGGTCGAACGGTTCACCTCGATGCCGTCCGCCTCCAGGCGGGCCCGGATCTCCGACGTGCTCAGCCACACGTCCGCCCCGGCCTCCTGGACGACCCGGAGCGCGGCCTGCTTCCAGTCGCCGCTGTCGCCGGGCGCGGCGGCCTGGGCGTCGTCGGCGGGCGGCGTCTGCTGGCCCCGGATGTTCAGCTTCAGCTCGCTGGGTCGGAAGCCGCCGGGCTTCTCGTCGCGGCGGGGCTCCTCGGCCTCGGGCAGCTTCTCCAGCTCCGCGAGGAACTTCTCCACCTCCTTCTCATGGTCGGCGGCAGCCGGGGGTGCTTCCTGCCCTCGGATGCGCAGCTTCGAGCGGAGGTCGGTGGTGGTGACGCCCGGAAGGTTCGGGCGGCCGGAGGCAGGGGCCGGGGCGGTCGGCGTGCCGCCGGTGAGCCAAGCGATGCGCTCGGGCGACCACCGCTCGCGGTAGACGTCGCCGGCCGCGCGGACGGACGGCTCGTCCAGGACGGGCCGGGTCGCCTCGGTGGCCAGGCAGGCGTCGCGGGCGAGGGACGGCGCGGTCACCCAGGTGCGGAACGGCTTCGGGGAGAAGCCAGTGGGGGGTTCGGTGGAAGCGCCGATAACGCCCGCGCCTTTCGCTCGGAGTTGCCGCGCGTCCAGTCCCTTGACGTGGCCGAAGAGCTTTGCCGTACCGGCGCCTTCCGGGTCGGTGCAGGTGAGTGAGATACGTACCGGGCTGTACTTGCGAATGGCACTGTCGCCGAGGCTGGACAGATTTCCGTCGGTCGCCGTGAGAATCAGGCGGATTCCCATCGCGCGAGTGGTGCGCATGACCTTGACGAGCTTTTCCTTGACTCGCTTTCGCAGCGGGTCCATTCCCGTGTAGGCGAGCATTTCCGCGCCCTCGTCCACGATGCAGAAAATCATGGGGACTTGTGCGCTCACGGGCAGCAGCTTGGTGTCCATCCGCTGCATAAGCTCGCGATAGTCGGTCAGGCGGGCTTCCGCGATGTCGATGAGGGCGTCCAGCATCAGGTCCGCCTCCTCGATGGTGGCGGCCACCCAGTCCACGCCGGGCCGGGTGGTCTTGGGCAGGCGCGCGGTGTGCGGCGGCGGTGAGGCCATGCCCTGGCCTTCCATCCAGGGGGCCAGCCACGGGACGAACGCGTCGCCCTTCTTGCCCGTGTCGATGCCGAACACCAGGGTGTCGGTGCACCGGGTGAACTGGGTGATGATCGTGTCCAGCAGCGTCGTCTTGCCGGTTCCGGGCGGGCCGAGGATCAGCGCGCACGCCTCGCGCATGTAGACCTCGACCTGCTTGCCGCGGCGGTCCAGGCCCCAGGGCAGGCCGCCGAGGACGCTGAGCGGGGAGAAGTCGCCGGGGTACTCGGTGGTGACCGCCGAGGTGTCCACGGTGTCCACGTCGAGGATGACGTGCCCCTGCTGCTTGGCCTTCTTGATGCTGACCAGGCAGCCGGTGGGGAGGCGGGCGGCCTCCGCGAACATGGTGGCGTAGCCCTGGAAGCGGTCGGCGCCGTAGCCGATGGGCAGGCCGACCTCGAGTGCGAAGCCGGAGCCGTTCTCGCGTGCGGTGAACGCGGCCGGGGTGACTTCCACGTTCGCGACGGCGCGGATGATGTCCACCCATCGGGTGATGACGGCCCAGTCGGCGCGGGCGAGCTGCGCTTCGACCATGGCGGCCTCCATGGCGCGGCGGGACTCGTCCAGGGCTTCCTCGTGGATGTCGGCCCGGACGAGACCGGCGCCGGCGCCCAGCGCGATGGCGGTGAGGGTGCCGAGGGCGGACCACCATCCGGCGGCGCCCCAGGTGGTGGGGTCGCTGGCGATGACCGTGCTGCTCCAGCCGCCCGCGGCGAGCCAGGCGGCGGCGCGCACGCCCATGCTGGTCTTGCTCAGGCGGCGGCGGATGCCCACGCCGATGCCGTGCGCGGCGGCGCCGACCACGCCGACCGCGAGCGGCCAGCCGCTGGGCATCTCAGCCCAGGCGCCGAGGCTGGCGACGGCGGTCGCGGTGGTGGCCATCGCCACCGGGGCGGTGACGCTGCCGTGGCCGGCCATCCAGTCGATCGCCATGTGGGTCTGCTGGCTGGCCACCTTGCGGGGCTTGCTGACGGCTTCACCCGTCATGGTGGGTTCCTCCCCTTCCGGTTGGGGCGGGCCCGGGATGAGTCCCGGGCCCGCAGCGGTCGTTGGTGGCTACTCCTGGTTGGCGCTGGTGTCCCACTGCTCCTCGCCCGGACGGGGCTCGGTGTGCCGGCGGATGTCCGCCTCATGGGTGGTCTCGAACACGGTGGAGACCTCCGAGGCGGTCTCCACGCAGGCGATGAGCTGCTTGTGGAGGTCCATCAGGGCCTCCGCCACGGGCGGCTCCAGCGGCATGTCCTCCGAGGCGCGTCCGGCGACGACGCCGAAGGTCTCTGCGATCATCCCGATGGCCTCGGGCAGCGTCTGGAAGGCGGCCAAGACGTTCATCATGCCGCCGGGCTCGGCGGTCTGGGCCTGACGCAGCATCTCCTCGGCGGCGGCGCGGAAGTCGAAAGCCATGGGGTTCATCTCCTCGGTGGTGGTGGTGCTGGTGGTCGTGGTCGGGGCGGTGGCGGAGTCGTCGGCTTCCTCGACATCGGGAAGCCGCTTGAGGTTGTTGGCCTCGGCCTCGGCCTGCTCCTGGTCGTGCTGGTCGTACGCGGCGACGTCGCGCCGCACCCGGGCGTCGGTGGCGGCCAGGACGAGGTGCCGGTACAGGCGGCGGCCCCACTGCGGCGGGCGCAGGCGCAGGAACTTGGCCGGGAGCCACATCAGCAGGGACAGCAGCCCCAGGGGCGTGGCCAGCAGTCCGGCGGCGATCCGGCGGGCCTGGAAGCGGGCTGCAGAGCGGCGCAGCGCGGACTTGCGGGCGCGTTCCCGGGCGCGCTTTTCAACGTGCGCCCGCTCGGCGGCCACCCGCCGGTTGCGGGCCTCATCACGGGCCTGGCGCCGGGCCTGGATGCGCCCGACGCGCGGACGCGACGAGCTGCCGCCCGCGGTGCCGGCCGAACCGCCCCGTCCCTTGCGCAGGTTCACGCCGCCACCGGACCGCCCAGCGCCCCCGGAGCGGCCCGGACGCATCGCGGCGAGCGTCCGCCCGGCGCGCGACGCAAAGCCCCGGCCACGGCCCGTGGAGCCGCCCGCAACGGCCTTGTGCGCGGCGGGTGTCCGTCCGGAGCCTGCCGACGCTTTGCGGTCCGCACGCGCCTGTGCGCGGGCGTTGCGGCGGGCGTCGGCCACCCGGCGGCGGTCGGCGGTCAGTTGCTCGCGCTTCTGCCGCCGCGACATGGGCGAGGCCGCCGCAGCAGCGCGGGACGAACGGAGCTGCCCCGCCCGCTTCTGGGCGGCGCGGATGCCGGAGGCCGCACCGGAGCGCAGCCCCGCCGAGGAGCCCCGGCGACCGCCCGTCGCGCCCCCGGCGGAGCGGCCTCCGCCGAGGCGGCCGGGGCGGAACGCGCCCAGCCGTCCCGATCCAGCGGCGTGGCGTCCGCCCGTGGTCCGCCCGGCGCCCGACGCGCGGTTGGTGCCCTTGCTCCTGGTGCCCGATGAGGACTTGGCCGGGGTGCGCTCGGCGCGGGCCACGGCGGTGACGGCGGCGGTGGCGGCCAGGCCACCGCCGACAAGGATCGCGCCGAGGGGGCCGGCGGTCAGACCGCCGAGGGAGACGGCGGTCACCGTGCTGGTGGCGCCGATGGTCAGCAGCGGGATTCCGGGGACCCCGCCCGGCGTGGTCGGCACGGTCTCGGGCGTGGTGCGCTGCTCGGGAACGGTCGCCGTAGGGGCGGTGGCCGTAGCGTCCGCCCCGGCCTGTGTCATCGGGGCGATTCCGGCCCCTGTTGGCGGGGTGAGGGTTTGTGCCTGGGCCTCTGGAGTCGTCATGCTTGCCGTACCTCCTAGTGCCTGACTGAGTGGTGGGAGGTGGACCCGGCGGGGATACGTCCCGCCGGGTCCGTCACGGAACGAGTACGTCCCGTGAGCGTAGGTGCCGGGTCGGACACCGATCCAGCGATATGCAGATCACAGGCCCTTGCAGGTCGTGGGACTAGGAACCGCTGGGGAGTTCACGGTCATCCGTGGCTTCCGGCGAGACCGTAACCACCAGACCGGACACCCCCTTCAGCGCGCGGCGCAGCGGGCTGTGCTCGTCCGGCTGATCCGGGTCGAGGACGACGATCGTCAACCGGCCGTCGTGGTCGTGCCCGCTCACTGGCCGTTCCGTCCGCTGCGGGCGGCCTGCCGCCTCTCGTGGCGCGTCACCAGCTCGGTGGCGATGCCGCCCACGGCCAAGGCCGCGATGATGGCGACGCCCTTGTTGCACCCGAGCCAGACCGAGCCGTTGAGCGTGATCAGCGCGGCGGGGATGACGATGAGTGCTCCGCGAAGGCCGTTCGGCAGGCGTGCCCAGCGCCTCATCGGTAGAACCCCGTTCCGTCTCCGTCGTGCGGCAGGTCCGGCCCCTTGGCGCTGGCCGCCTTCTTCGCCTCACGCAAGTACCGGTCGATGCTGGCCGCGTTGGGCTTGGAGCCCAGAACCGACGCCAGGTGACGCGTGATCGCGTCCGGCTCGGTGATGCCCAATCCGTACAGCGCGTGCACCCCGGCCCGCAGGTTCGCCGGCCGCTGCTCCGGCACCCGCTCACCCTCCTCCGGCTCCGGCCGCTCGTGCACCGGTTCCGGACCCTCCTCCGGCTCCGGGCGGAACGTCCCGCGCGGTTCCGCAGCGTTGACCAGCACGGATACCGGGGCTTCCGGAGCTTCCGGAACGTTCCGGCGGGGCGCGGAAGGCCGGTAGCGCTCAACCTGTTCCAGGACCTGGCGGGCGGGGAACCCCGCGTCCATCGCTTCCTGCATCGACTCGTCCGCCTGTGCCGACGCCTCGTGCCAGGCCGGGCCATAGCCCTCGGCGGCGACGATCGCCCGTGCCCGGAGCTGGTCGGCAACCGCGCGCCGCAGTACGTCCTCGTCCGGCTCGGCCTGGACGTCGATGACCTCCTGGCCGTGCGACGCGCGGCTGACCTCGTGGGTGGCGCCGGGGCCGTACAGGTGCTCAATGGCCAGGCGGTGCGCGGTCGCCTTGGCCCGGGAACGGGCGACACGGCGGTCAACTCCGGCGATGGCCAGCTCGGCGGCGGCGGCGTCCTGCTCAGCCGCGACCCACCCGGCGGCGTGCGGCGACAGGTCACGGTGGACGTACCCGAGCACGCCCAGCCACAGCAACTTGGCCACGAGGCTCACGGCCGCGCCGCAGATCGCGAGGCCGATGTCATCCTGCTTGATGCCGTCCCCGGCGATCGCGCCCATGGTGAACGCCAGCAGCATCCAGCCCAGGACCCGCGCCCGCTTGCGGCGCTGCTTGTCGTAGCGGCCCAGGTACTCCATCAGCAGCACCACGACCCACGAGGCGTCGAACACCGCCGCGGCGGCGTACCCGACCCCGCCGTGCAGCAGGTTCCCGATGCTCACCGTGGACCACACGATCGAGGCCAGCGTCAGCGCTCCGGTCACCGCCAGGGCGGCGGCCAGGGCCCGCTGCTCCCAGTCAGCCGGGATGCGCGGCGCGGCCGGCACCGGTACGTCCTGGGGGATGTGGTGCGTCTTGCCGTGCATGGTCACCGGGACCATGCGGCTCTCGGTCGGCTGACGCCGACGGATACGATCCATCACAGGATCGCCCTCCTATGTACGTAGGTGGGGTGGTCTCAGGCCTCCGGACACACGGTGCTTCCGACACCGCCGGGGGCCGCCCTCGTTTCCGGGGGCATCACCACCATGACACAAAACAACATGGTGTGCAATGGAAGACATCGACTGTTGTTTTGGGTATGCTCGGCCCGTGACCGAGATTCCCGAGGAGAAGCAGGCAGCCGCCCTGCGCGCAGTCGCTGAGGCAGGTGCTCGCCGCGCGGAACTGCTCAAAGAAGCCGACCGCATCCTTCACGACGAAGTACGGCCCCGCGCTATCGAGGCCGTACGCCTCGGTGCCGGCCGCAACCGGACCCGGGAGTTGGCGGGGGTCGGCCCCAGCACCCTCTACGGCTGGCTGGAAGACGAAGGGGTCCCGGTGCGCCCCAAGCGTCCGGCACCCAGGAAGAAGAAGGGGAAGACCGTGACTGAGGAGACGTACAACGCCCGGCACCGCGCCCACGTGCGGGCCTCACAGGAGTTCGTCCGGAAGCATCCCGACTGGGACCCGTGGGCCGCTGAGCGGCGCCAGATCCACGAGGAGCATGACCGCTACGTCGGCGTGCGGGTACCTCAGATCCTCTTGGCTGTCGAAGGCTCTGACCCCTTGACCGCCTAGGAATCGAAGTTGGTCAAGGGCTTGACCGCCTGCGAATGAGAACCTGCGGCAGAGCTGTCCTCTACAGGGCGTAGGCTCACCGCTACTTGATCCCAAAAATGGCGAGGACCCTCCGGGGTCATCGGTGTTCCCGCACCTATCCCGAAAGGGCCTCGCCTGAGTCCATAGCTCGCTGTCGAGTGTAGGGGAGATTTCTCCCCACCACCACAGCAGCGGGCTACTGCATTGTCAGGAAGGCCCGATAGATGCAAAAGCGTCCCACCCCCGCAGACGAGGGTGACGCCCCACCGCAGCAGCCGCCATCGACCACGTTCGGCGTACTTGAGCCGATCGGTGGGATGCGCGCCGGGTGGTACTACAACCGTGTTGACCGGGCGATCATGCACAGCCCCGCTCGCGGCGGCGAGCCGCTGGTGATCGGTTTCGTGCCCCAGGTCATCGGTCTGGTCACGGCCCGATCCGAGGACGGCAAGCACAACGGCATCCGCTACCTGATCGACACGATCGAGGGACCCAGGCTGGTGACCGAGGACGAGCTGGACACCGGATCGTGGGCCGGGAAGATCGGTATGCAGAAGCCGTCCGGCCGCGACGCGATCCAGGCGTTCGCCACCATGATCCGCAAGCAGTCACTCGACACCCCCGAGGTTCCCTCCCGAGCCTCCCGAGCCGCTGACGGCTCGCTGGTGATGCCGGAGGCGACCGCCCAGGACATCGGCTATCGCGTCACCTGCGGCGAGGAAGAGGCCGCCCGCGACTTCTGGGCGATGGCCGGCTACTACGCCTACCAGCACGGCCCGACCGCCCTCGTGCTCGGCGCCGCGTTCGTCGCGCCGCTGCTGGAGATGCTGGGCCTGCCGGCCTGCATCCTGAACCTCGTGGGCGACGGCCAGTGCGGCAAGTCCACCACCCAAGTCGTCCAGGCCTGCGCGTACGGCTCGATCCGCGGCGACACCCAGCAGCTCTTCCGAGGGTGGGACACCTCCAAGCAGGGCCTGCCCCAAGTCCTGCGCGAAGCGCGGTTCCTGCCCATCTTCCGCGAGGAGTTCTCCAGCCTCGCCCTGAACCTGGCGGCGGCCGAGCAGCTGCTGTCCGTCATCGTCGCCGGGGCCACCCGCACCACCGGCGGCAAGGACGGCACCGTGATGCCGGGCAACGGGCGCTTCTGCTCGCTGCTGGGCTCCAGCTCCAACCGGCCCCTGCGCCGTCCCGGGCAAACCGAGGACTTGGCCAGCCGCCTGTACGAGGTCTCCGGGCCGTTCTGGCTGAACGCGTTCGTGGATGCCGACGGCCAGGTGGTGGAGCCCAGCGCCGAGGCTGAGCACCTGTCGCAGTGGCTCAAGCGCAAGGCGGTCGAGTTCGCGGGCTGGCCGTTCGAGTGGGCGATCCAGGCCGGGGTGTACTCGGCGGAGTCCCTGGCCAAGTGGCGGCGACTGCACCGGCGTCTGGCCAACGCGTACGGCGCGCACGTCGGCGGTGTGGCCGGCACCATCGCCGGGATGCACGCGGCCTGGGTGGTCGGCGCGCACATCCTCGGTGAGGTCATCGAGATTCCCGAACTCGCCCAGGCTGCCGACAAGGCCGCGCGCGAGCTGCTCGACGCGGCCACAGTCTCGGCGGTCGCCGCGCACCTCCCGGCGGGCCAACTGCTGTGGGACGCACTCGACGCGGCCAGGGTCGCCCCTTCGGAGTTCCCGACCATTGATCGGGTTCCGGCACTTCTCGAAGGCGAAATGCGGTCGCAGATCCAAGGCTTTACCACCACCAATGAACTGTGGGTTATCCCCGCCTGTTTGGAAGCCATCGGACGCAAAGCAGAGATTGAGAACGTCTCTGCGTGCATCCAGGACATGAAGCAGCGAGGGGTTCTCAAAGTCGGTGATGGTCGTAATGACCGGCGCCGCATTTCCCAGACGCTTCGGAAGTTCACCAACAGGATTCCCCAGCGCATGTATTGCTTCCTCATCGACAAGGCCGAGGAGGAATACGGGAGCACCGAGGAGAACGAGGACGAGCGCCAGGAGCAGCAGCAGGCCGACCACGGCCAGGACCACACCGAGGGCCAGGAGGAGCAGACCGCAGCCGCACCCGGCGGCGCACAGGGAACGTTCCAGGCCCTGTTGGAGGCGGCCGACATCCAGGTGTCCCAGGATCGGAGGAATCAGGAATCCCAGGATTCCAGGAACCTTGCAGCCCAGGAGCAGCAAGGCAGGGCGGTGCCTGGACAGCGTGAGGAGCGGCGTCCGGTGCAGCCGCTGGCCGAGGTCCCGAACCTCATCGGCCAGGCCGTCAGCGAGGCCCTGGGGGCGCACGGCGGCGACGTCGAGGCGGCCACCGCGGCTCTGGTGAAGCGCGCCATCCCGGACGCCATGAAGCTGCTGGACGTCTGCCGGACGGGCGCCCGGTACGAGCACACCTCGTACCTGCCCATGCTCGATGTCCTGCGCAAGAAGTCGTCCAAGGGCAGTGACCAAATCTGGGAGGCCCGCCCGAAGTTCATCCGCAAGGACCTGATTCGCAAGGGTCCCCGGCAGACGGTTACCGCGCTGGATATGAACGGCGCTTACCTCTCCGCGCTCAAGACCCATCTGCCTATTGGTGCGTTGCAGCACAGCACCGACGGCACGCACAATCCGCGCCGTTCCGGAGTCCACCTCGTCACGCCGCCGGAGTGGAATCACCCGGACCTTCCCAACCCCCTTGGCGACCGTGAGGAACCGGGCGAGGTCTGGATTACCGAAGCGACGCTGCGTCTGCTGCTCCGCCTTTCGACGGAGAAGTACGGTCGGCTGTGTGAAGCACCGGTTATCCACGAGTCGTACACCTCGGGTGCGAGCGAGAATCTGTTGGAGAAGTTCCGGCGCACGCTGAGGGACGCACGAGAGGCCGCTATCGCTTCCGGCGACGAAGTGACCCTGGAATACGTGAAGTCGATGTACTCCAAGTTCGTTTCCACCATCGGGGAGTCGAACGCCAATCACGATATCCGCCGTCCGGACTGGATGCACATCATCCGTTCCCAGGCTTTCTCGAACCTCTGGATGAAGGCAATGAAGGCCCACAATTCCGGGCTGACGATTGTTAAGATGGCGGGCACCGACGAATTGCACGTCGTCGGTGACTGGCGTCAGGTCTTTCCCGAGGGCCGGGGAGTTTCCCAGGTGAAGGTGAAGGACGAATACGAGATCGGGGAGGGTGAGTAATGCCGGGCAGGGTTCACGACTTCGGGAAGTACGGCGCCCGCGGCCTCAAGTCCAGCTTGGCCGTCGCCATCCAGCTCGACATCCTGGCCGCCGGCATCGCGTCCCCCGTGGACAGCGAGCGCGGCCTGGCCGCCCGCCTCCGCTACCTCACCGCCTCGGCGGGCGGCTACGAGGCCATGGAGCGCGCCGGAATCTCCGTCAGCGCCCGAACCCTCATCGGGTGGCTGGCGGAGACGCAGACGCCCAACAGGGCCAATCTAGCGAAGATCGATGACGCCTATTGGGACTACCGGCGCCGGAACGTCGCCAAGGATCTCCTGAAGCGGCTCAACGCCAATGGCGGCACTCGGGTGGAACTCTCACCCCTCGATCAGTCCGGCGTGCGCGCCACACGCCAGCGCGATATCACCCACCGGTCCCTGAACGTCCGGCGCTGGGATGAAATCGTGGCGTGCTGGGCCGAGGACGACATGGACGGCCTGGAAGACGAATGGTGCGACTGGCTCATGGACATCGGCACCGACTGGGGTGAATACCACTACGTGAGCGCGGTGGGATTCTCCGCCTAATCCACGGTTAATCCGAGGTTCAGCGGGTATCACAGCAGTAAACGGGTGGAAGTGGTCGGCGCGGGAATAACCGCGTCGGCCACTTTCGCTTTGTCGGTCCCTATCGGGCCGCTTTCCAATTCCGGAATGCGCCGCGTGGTATAGACCACTTGCCGGACCGGGGTCGGATCACGTACCGTGACAACCACCGCCCCCCGCACCCCTCTTGACGCCCGCTCAGAACCCCTACACACTGTGAGCGTTGGCCACAGCCCAGGCCGCGCGGAGCGTGGCCGGCACCCCCGGGCCGACACCGGGCCGACAGAATCCGCCCCCGGGCCGACACGGGCCGACCGATGTCGGCCCAGCCAAAACCGCCTCTGACCTGCGGCGGGCCGACCGGGCCGACCGGGCCGACACGAATCCGTCGATGGCACCCCTATGCAGCGAGGGCCGTGACGTTCCGTCACGGCATGGCCCGCTTCGCGGCCCAGCGAGGCGGAGCCTCGCAGCCACTGTCCGTCACGTAGGTGACGGCGCGGTGGCCGGGGCCGGGAAA